>NZ_JZUE01000001.1 GCF_000969605.1 Aquincola tertiaricarbonis
CGCCGGCGTCGTTGCCAAGATCATCGAGTAATTGCGTGACGGCCCGGGCTCTGGCGAGCCCGGGTTCCACAACTCCGCGGCCCGCGGGCCGCAACGCTCTTTGAAGGAACCGTCATGCAAAAGCAAAAGATCCGCATCCGCCTGAAGGCATTCGATTACAAGCTGATCGACCAGTCGGCCCTGGAAATCGTCGACACCGCCAAGCGCACCGGCGCCATCGTCCGTGGCCCCGTGCCGCTGCCCACGCGCATGCAGCGCTTCGACATCCTGCGTTCGCCGCACGTCAACAAGACGTCGCGCGACCAGTTCGAGATCCGCACCCACCAGCGCCTGATGGACATCGTCGACCCGACCGACAAGACGGTCGATGCGCTGATGAAGCTCGACCTCCCCGCCGGCGTCGACGTCGAGATCAAGCTGCAGTAACCCCAAAACCACGCTCGACGTGGTGTGTGAGCGTGGCAGACCCTCGGGTCTGCTACACTCGCAGGCTTTTCGCGACTTCCGTGGCTCGTCCACGGCGTGATCGCGGGAAACAAGTCAACCCGGCCAATCGATGTCGGGTGTTGTGCAACCGGGCTTCTTGCATCAGGCAAGGGGCTGGAGAAGAACCATGACGACCGCAAGCGCGAGCCATCGGCTCGGATTGCTGGGCCGCAAGGTGGGCATGATGCGCATCTTCACGGACGACGGCGACGCCGTTCCCGTGACGGTGCTCGACGTGTCCAACAACCGCGTCGCCCAGGTCAAGACCGTCGAAACCGACGGCTACAGCGCCATCCAGGTGGCGTTTGGCACCCGTCGCGCCTCGCGCGTGACCAAGCCTGAAGCAGGGCACCTCGCCAAGGCGGGCGTGCTGGCAGGCGAAGTGCTCAAGGAATTCCGCGTGCCCGCCGAAGTGGCGGCCGAATACAAGCCGGGCGCCACCGTGCCCGTCACGTTGTTCGCCGCGGGCCAGATCGTCGACGTGCAGGGCACCTCGATCGGTAAGGGCTTCACGGGCACCATCAAGCGCCACAACTTCGGTTCGCAGCGCGCGTCCCACGGTAACAGCCGCTCGCACAACGTGCCCGGCTCGATCTCGATGGCGCAGGATCCTGGCCGCGTGTTCCCGGGCAAGAAGATGTCCGGCCACCGTGGCGACGAGACCGTGACGACCCAGAACCTCGACATCGTGCGCGTTGACGAAGCCCGTCAGCTGCTGCTGGTCAAGGGTGCCGTCCCGGGTGCCAAGAACGGCCACGTGGTCGTGCGTCCGGCCATCAAGGCCAAGGTTGCGAAGGGAGCCCAGTGATGCAACTCGAGCTCCTGAACGAACAAGGCCAGGCCACCGAGAAGGTGGACGCGCCCGATACCGTCTTCGCGCGTGACTACAACGAAGCGCTGGTGCACCAGATCGTCGTGGCCTACCAGGCCAATGCACGCCAGGGTACCCGCGCCCAGAAGGACCGCGGCGTCGTCAAGCACTCGACGAAGAAGCCGTTCCGCCAGAAGGGCACCGGCCGCGCTCGCGCCGGCATGACCTCGTCGCCGCTGTGGCGCGGGGGCGGTCGCATCTTCCCGAACAGCCCTGACGAGAACTTCACTCAGAAGGTCAACAAGAAGATGTACCGCGCCGGCATGGCGTCGATCCTGTCGCAGCTCGCGCGCGACGGTCGCCTGGCCGTGGTGGACTCGTTCACCGTCGACACGCCGAAGACCAAGCAGCTCGCCCAGAAGTTCAAGGGCATGGGCCTGGATTCGGTCATGGTCATCGCCGACAGCGTCGACGAGAACCTGCTGCTCGCTTCGCGCAACCTGGCCAACGTGCTGGTTGTCGAGCCGCGCTACGCTGATCCGCTGTCGCTGGTCTTCTACAAGAAGGTGCTGGTGACCAAGGCGGCCATCGAGCAGCTCAAGGAGATGTTTGCATGAGCACCGCTCCGCAAAAATTCGATGAGGGCCGCCTGGCTCAAGTGCTGGTCGCCCCGATCGTCTCGGAAAAGGCCACCAGCGTCGGCGAGAAGAACAACCAGGTGTTGTTCAAGGTGCTGCGCAACGCCACCAAGCCGGAGATTAAGGCTGCCGTCGAGCTGATGTTCAAGGTCGAAGTGGACTCCGTCCAGACCGTGAACCAGAAGGGCAAGGTCAAGCGTTTCGGTCGTTCGATCGGTCGCCGTGACCACGTCAAGAAGGCCTATGTGTGCCTGAAGAACGGCCAGGAACTGAACTTCTCCGGGGAGAGCGCGTAATGGCTGTCGTCAAGGTCAAGCCGACTTCGCCTGGCCGCCGTGCCGTGGTGAAGGTGGTGCACAAGCACCTGCACAAGGGTGCGCCGGAAGCATCGCTGCTCGAGCCGCAGAAGCAGAACGCCGGCCGCAACAACAACGGTCACATCACCATCCGCCACAAGGGCGGTGGCCACAAGCATCACTACCGCGTGGTGGACTTCCGTCGCAACAAGGACGGCATCCCGGCGAAGGTCGAGCGTATTGAATACGACCCGAACCGTACCGCCCACATCGCGCTGGTGTGCTACGCCGACGGTGAGCGCCGCTACGTGATCGCCCCGCGCGGTCTGGAAGTCGGCGCCACGCTGATGAGCGGTGCCGAGGCCCCGATCAAGGCCGGCAACACGCTGCCGATCCGCAACATCCCGGTGGGCTCGATCGTCCACTGCGTCGAGCTGCTGCCCGGCAAGGGCGCGCAGATCGCACGCTCGGCCGGCACATCGGTGACGCTGATGGCCCGTGAAGGCGCCTACGCCCAGCTTCGGCTGCGCTCGGGTGAAGTCCGTCGCATCCACATCGATTGCCGCGCCACCATCGGTGAAGTGAGCAACGAAGAGCACAGCCTGCGCCAGTACGGCAAGGCCGGTGCGATCCGCTGGAAGGGCATCCGCCCGACCGTCCGCGGTGTGGCGATGAACCCGGTGGATCACCCGCACGGTGGTGGTGAAGGTCGTACCGGCGAAGGCCAGGTGCCTGTGTCGCCGTGGAACACGATGACCAAGGGCTACCGTACCCGCAGCAACAAGCGCACGCAGACGTTTATCGTCTCGCGTCGCAAGAAGTAAACAGGCGGAGGACAGCCATGACACGTTCTCTCAAGAAGGGCCCCTTCGTCGACCAACACCTTCAGGCCAAGGTCGAGAAGGCGGTGGCCATCAAGGACAAGAAGCCGATCAAGACCTGGTCGCGCCGCTCGACGATCCTCCCCGAATTCATCGGTCTGACGATCGCCGTGCACAACGGCAAGCAACACGTGCCGGTGTACGTGAGCGACCAGATGGTCGGCCACAAGCTTGGCGAATTCGCTCTGACGCGGACCTTCAAGGGTCACCCGGCAGACAAGAAGGCCAAGAAGTAAAGGACAGCGACGATGGAAACCCAAGCAATCGTTCGCGGCGTGCGCCTTTCCTGCGACAAGGGTCGGCTGGTGGCCGACCTGATCCGCGGCAAGAAGGTCGATCAGGCGCTCAACATCCTGACGTTCACGCCCAAGAAGGCCGCCGGCATCATCAAGAAGGCGCTCGAGTCGGCCATCGCCAACGCCGAGCACAACGACGGTGCCGACATCGACGAACTGCGCGTCAAGTCGATCTACGTGGAGCAAGGCGCCACGCTGAAGCGGTTTTCCGCCCGGGCCAAGGGCCGCGGCAACCGCATCAGCAAGCCGACCGCGCACATCTACGTGACCGTCGGCAACTAAAGGAAGACCATGGGACAGAAGATCCATCCGACCGGCTTCCGACTGCCCGTCACCCGTGCCTGGGCTTCGCGCTGGTTCGCGAACAACAAGAACTTCGCCACGATGCTGGCCGAGGATCTGGATGTTCGTGAGTACCTGAAGGCGAAGCTGAAGAACGCCGCGGTGTCGCGCGTTCTGATCGAGCGCCCCGCCAAGAACGCCCGCATCACCATCTTCTCGGCGCGTCCGGGCGTGGTGATCGGCAAGAAGGGCGAGGACATCGAAAACCTGAAGGCCGAACTGACCCGCCGCCTCGGCGTGCCGGTCGCGGTGAACATCGAAGAAGTGCGCAAGCCTGAAGTCGATGCTCAGTTGATCGCCGACTCGATCACCCAGCAGCTCGAGAAGCGCATCATGTTCCGCCGCGCCATGAAGCGCGCCATGCAGAACGCGATGCGCCTGGGCGCGCAGGGCATCAAAATCATGTCGTCGGGCCGCCTGAACGGCATCGAAATCGCCCGCTGCGAGTGGTACCGCGAAGGTCGCGTGCCCCTTCACACCTTGAAGGCCGACATCGACTATGGCTTCTCCGAAGCCAAGACGACCTACGGCGTCATCGGCGTGAAGGTGTGGGTCTACCGCGGCGATCGCCTCGCCAACGGTGAAGTGCCCGCGCTCAAGTCGGACGTACCGGAAGACGATCGTCGCCCGCGCCGTGGCCCGCGTCCTGGTGGTGCCCCGGGTGGCCGTGGCCGCCCTGGCGAACGCCGTGACGGCGCCGCACCTTCGGGTGACGCGCGCGGCCCGGTCGGCGCGAAGCGCGTGCCGCGCACGGCCACGGCCGTGCCCGGTGCCAAAGGAGAATAAAAATGCTGCAACCTTCCCGTCGTAAGTTCCGCAAGGAACAGAAGGGCCGCAACACCGGCGTGGCCACGCGCGGCGCTGCCGTGTCGTTCGGCGAATTCGGCCTGAAGGCCACCGAGCGCGGCCGCCTGACGGCGCGCCAGATCGAAGCGGCTCGCCGCGCGATCTCGCGTCACATCAAGCGCGGCGGTCGGATCTTCATCCGGATCTTTCCGGACAAGCCGATTTCGCAAAAGCCTGCCGAAGTCCGCATGGGCAACGGCAAGGGCAACCCCGAGTACTACGTCGCCGAGATCCAGCCCGGCAAGGTGTTGTACGAGATCAATGGTGTGCCCGAAGCCCTGGCCCGCGAAGCGTTCACGCTTGCAGCGGCCAAGCTGCCCCTGAGCTGCACGTTCGTCGTGCGCCAGGTCGGCACCTGATCGAAGGAAACACCATGAAAGCATCCGAACTGCGTACCAAGGACGTGGCGGCGCTCGAGAAGGAAGTCTCCGACCTGCTGAAGGCCCATTTCGGCCTGCGCATGCAGAAGGCGACCCAGCAGCTCAGCAACCACACCGTTCTCCGCAAGACCCGTCGTGACATCGCACGTGCCAAGACGGTGCTGAACGAGAAGAAGAAGGAGGCCGCGAAATGAGCGAGCAAGCCACCGAGCAGACGCAAGAGAAGGTCACGCCGAACCGCGTGCCCCGTTCGTTCATCGGCACGATCGTCAGCGACAAGCGCTCGAAGACGGTCACCGTGCTGGTGGAGCGTCGTCACATGCACGAGCTGTACGGCAAGATCGTCGCGCGTTCCAACAAGTACCACGCCCACGACGAAGCGGGCGAGTACAAGATGGGCGACGTGGTCGAGATCACCGAAGGTCGTCCGATCTCGAAGACCAAGTCCTGGCGCGTCACGCGCCTGGTGAAGAAGGCGGAAGCGGTTTAAGCGCTGCTGCTGCCCACGACGGCCGGTTCGCTATCTCGATGGCGGCCGGCCGTTTTCCATGGTGTCATTCACTTGACGGAGCACATCCCATGCTGAAGATCGGAGACCGGCTTCCCTCGGTCACGCTGCAGGAATTCATCGACGTGGAAACCGAAGGCTGCGCCCTCGGCCCCAACCCCGTGGAGCTGGACAAGGCGCTGGCCGGCAAGACCGTGGCCATCTTCGCCTTGCCGGGCGCGTACACGCCAACCTGTTCGGCCAAGCATGTGCCGGGCTACGTGGCGCAGGCCGATGCGCTGCGCGGCGCTGGCGTGGACGAAATCTGGTGCATCTCGGTCAACGACGCCTTCGTCATGGGAGCCTGGGGCCGCGAGCAGGGCGTCGCCGGCAAGGTGCGCATGATCGCGGATGGCAGCGGTGAATTCACCCGGGCCGTGGGCCTGACGCTGGACCTCACGGCCCGCGGCATGGGCGTGCGCTCGCAGCGCTACTCCATGCTGGTGGTGGATGGCGTCGTGAAGTCGCTGGACATCGAGGCGCCGGGCAAGTTCGAGGTGAGCGACGCCGACACCATGGTCAAGCGCGCCACCGCCCAGGCGGTCGCCCAATGATTTTCGCCGGGCCTGTTGACAGGCCCGGCACTTCGACGCGATAATCGCGCCTTCGCCGCAAATCTGGTTTGTTTTCGAGCCCGCCGCCAGCGTCATGCGCAGCGCAGCAGGTCGAGCGAACAAGCCGATGAGCGGATCCGCCCACACCACGGGCCCAAGACTGCCTGGCGGGCAGCGCTGAAGTTCTCGGCGCGCCATCAGCCCGACAAGTTGGGATGACAACATGATCCAAATGCAATCGCGGCTTGACGTCGCGGACAACACTGGCGCGAAGTCCGTCATGTGCATCAAGGTGCTTGGTGGCTCCAAGCGTCGCTATGCCGGTATCGGCGACGTGATCAAGGTCAGCATCAAGGAAGCTGCACCGCGTGGTCGCGTGAAGAAGGGCGAGGTCTACAGCGCCGTGGTCGTGCGTACCGCCAAGGGCGTGCGTCGCCAGGACGGCTCGCTGGTGAAGTTCGACGGCAACGCTGCCGTCCTGCTGAACGCCAAGCTGGAGCCCATCGGCACCCGCATCTTCGGCCCCGTGACGCGTGAACTGCGTACCGAGCGCTTCATGAAGATCGTCTCGCTCGCGCCGGAAGTCCTCTGACGCCTGCTAGCAAGGACAAGCAAGCCATGAACAAGATTCGCAAAGGTGACCAGGTCGTCGTTCTGACCGGTCGCGACAAGGGCAAGCGGGGCGTCGTCGCTCAGCGCGTCGACGCCGACCACATCGTGGTCGAAGGCGTGAACGTGGTGAAGAAGCACGTCAAGCCGAACCCCATGAAGGGCACCACCGGCGGCGTGGTCGACAAGACGATGCCGATCCACCAGTCCAACGTCGCGATCTTCAACGCGGCCACGGGCAAGGCGGATCGCGTGGGCGTCAAGCTGCTGGATGACGGCAAGAAGGTCCGCGTCTTCAAGTCCAGCGGCGAAGAGATCAAGGCTTAAACATCATGGCGCAAGACAAAGCAGCCCAAAAGGCGAGCAAGGCCCCGAAGGCCGAGAAGTCGGTGGCAGTGCCGGCGGGTGAATCGTCGCCGGTCGGCGTCGCTCGCCTGCAGGCGATCTACCGCGAAACCATCGCCCCCAGCCTGGTCGAGAAGTTCGGCTACAAGTCGCCGATGCAGGTGCCCCGCATCACCAAGATCACGCTGAATATGGGCGTGAGCGAGGCGGTGTCGGACAAGAAGGTGATGGACCACGCGGTGGCCGACCTGACCAAGATCGCCGGCCAGAAGCCCGTGGTGACCAAGTCGAAGAAGGCCATCGCCGGCTTCAAGATCCGCGACGGCGTGCCCATCGGCTGCATGGTGACGCTGCGTGGCACCCGCATGTACGAATTCCTTGACCGTTTCGTCACCGTGGCTCTGCCGCGTGTGCGCGACTTCCGTGGTATCTCGGGTCGCGCTTTCGACGGCCGGGGCAACTACAACATCGGCGTCAAAGAACAGATCATCTTCCCCGAAGTCGACTACGACAAGGTGGATGCGCTGCGCGGTCTGAACATCAGCATCACGACCACCGCCAAGACCGACGACGAAGCCAAGGCCCTGTTGACCGCCTTCCGCTTCCCGTTCAAGAACTGAGGTGCCCCGTGGCTAAAGTTTCCCTGATCCAACGCGAGCTGAAGCGCGAGCAACTCGCCGCCAAGTATTCCAAGAAGTACAACGACCTGAAGGCGATCATCAACGACTTCAAGCGTACTGAGGAAGAGCGCTACGCCGCCCGCCTCGAGCTGCAGCAGCTGCCCCGCAATGCGTACCCGACCCGCCAGCGCAACCGTTGCGAGCTGACCGGCCGCCCGCGCGGCACGTTCCGCAAGTTCGGCCTCGCCCGCAGCAAGATCCGTGACCTGGCGTTCAAGGGTGACATCCCTGGCGTCATCAAGGCCAGCTGGTAATCGGCACTCGAAGGAGATCCAGAAATGAGCATGAGTGATCCGATCGCCGACATGCTGACTCGCATCCGCAACGCGCAGATGGTCGAGAAAGCCACGGTGACGATGCCTTCTTCGAAGCTGAAGGTGGCCATTGCCCAAGTCCTGAAGGACGAGGGCTACATCGAGAACTTCGCCGTCAAGGGCGACGGCAAGGCCGAACTCGAAGTGGCGCTGAAGTACTACGCCGGCCGCCCGGTGATCGAGCGCATCGAGCGTGTGAGCCGCCCTGGTCTGCGTGTCTACCGTGGCCGCCACGACATCCCCCAGGTCATGAACGGCCTGGGTGTTGCCATCGTGACGACGCCGCGTGGCGTGATGACCGATCGCAAGGCGCGCCAAGCCGGTATCGGCGGCGAAGTGCTCTGCTACGTCGCGTAAGGGGAGTCTGAAATGTCCCGCGTAGGAAAAATGCCGGTCGTCGTCCCGCAAGGCGTGGACGTGGCCATCAAGGACGAGCAGATCGTCGTGAAGGGCGCGTTGGGCTCGCTGTCCCGCCCGGTGCACGGTCTGGTCAAGGTGAAGACCGAGGGCGGTGCCCTGCTGGTCGCGCCCGCCGACGAGTCGGCGGCTGCCAATGCGATGAGCGGTACCGTGCGCGCCCTGGTGGCGAACATGGTGACGGGCGTCAGCAAGGGCTTCGAGCGCAAGCTGAACCTGGTCGGCGTGGGCTTCCGTGCCCAGGCCACGGGCCAGAAGCTGAACCTGCAGATCGGGTTCTCGCATCCGGTGGTCAAGGAAATGCCGGCTGGCATCACCGTGACCTGCCCGACGCAGACCGAGATCCTGATCAAGGGTGCAGACCGCCAGGTGGTCGGCCAGGTCGCGGCAGAAGTGCGCGCCTTCCGTCCGCCCGAGCCTTACAAGGGCAAGGGGATCCGCTACAGCGATGAGCGTGTGGTCCTCAAAGAGACCAAGAAGAAGTAAGGAGCGGCCACATCATGACGACGACGACCAAGAAGGAACAACGCCTGCGCCGCTCGCGGCAGACGCGTGTCCGCATCGCGATCCAACGCGTTGCACGCCTGACGGTGTTCCGCTCCAACCTGCACATCTACGCCAACGTGCTGTCCGACGACGGCACCAAGGTGCTGGCCAGCGCTTCGACCGCCGAGAAGGAAGTCCGCGAGCAGCTGGGCGCCGCCGGCAAGGGTGGCAACGCTGCAGCAGCCTCGATCGTGGGCAAGCGCATCGCCGAGAAGGCGAAGGCCGCGGGCATCGAGAAGGTGGCTTTCGACCGGGCTGGCTTTGCCTACCACGGCCGCGTGAAGGCACTGGCTGACGCTGCGCGCGAAGCCGGCCTGCAGTTCTGATTGAATTGAGGAACTAAACATGGCGAAGTTTCAACCTCGCGCCCAGACCGAAGCGAACGACGACGGTCTGAAGGAAAAGATGATTGCGGTGAACCGCGTCACCAAGGTGGTCAAGGGCGGCCGCACGCTGAGTTTCGCTGCGCTGACCGTGGTCGGTGACGGCGACGGCCGCATCGGCATGGGCAAGGGCAAGGCCAAGGAAGTGCCGGTTGCGGTGCAGAAGGCCATGGACTCGGCCCGCCGCAACATGGTCAAGGTTTCGCTGAAGAACGGCACCATCCACCACACGGTGCGTGGTGTTCACGGCGCAGCCAAGGTCATGATGGGCCCGGCCAAGCCGGGTGACGGCATCATCGCCGGCGGCCCGATGCGCGCCGTGTTCGAAGTGATGGGCGTGACCGACATCGTGGCCAAGAGCTTCGGTTCGACCAACCCCTACAACATGGTTCGTGCAACGCTCGACGCGCTGAAGAACTCGACGACGCCTGCCTCGGTCGCTGCAAAGCGTGGCAAGACGGTCGAAGAAATCTTCAACTGAGCCTGCGGACCGGAGAACTTTCATGTCCGACAAGAAAACCCTGACCGTGAAGTTGGTCAAGAGCGTCGCGGGTACCCGCCAGTCGCACCGCGATACGGTGCGCGGCCTCGGCCTGCGCAAGCTCAACAGTGAGCGCCAGCTGGAAGACACGCCGGCCGTGCGCGGCATGATCAACAAGGTCGCCTACCTCGTGAAGGTGCTGTGATGCAACTCAACACGATCAAGCCGGGAAGCGGCTCCAAGCATGCGAAGCGCCGGGTCGGCCGTGGTATCGGCTCCGGTCTGGGCAAGACCGCTGGTCGCGGCCACAAGGGTCAGAAGTCCCGTGCGGGCGGCTACCACAAGGTCGGCTTCGAAGGCGGCCAGATGCCTCTGCAGCGCCGCCTGCCGAAGCGTGGCTTCAAGTCGCATTCGCTGAAGTACAACGCCGAAATCACGCTGGCCGATCTGGAAGCGCTGGCCGCCGACGAGGTCACGCTGGTGATGCTGAAGCAAGCCGGCCTGGTGGGCGAGCTGGCGAAGGTGGTCAAGGTCATCAAGTCGGGCGAGCTGACCAAGAAGGTTTCGCTGCAGGGCATCGGCGCGACTGCCGGCGCCAAGGCTGCCATCGAAGCCGCAGGCGGTTCGCTGGCCTGATAGCGCGAGCTGCAAGGACAACCTCGAGTGTCAACCAACGCCAATCAGCTGGCCAAGAGCGGCAAGTTCGGTGACTTGCGTCGCCGGCTTGTGTTCCTGCTTCTGGCACTGGTCGTCTACCGCATCGGCGCTCACGTGCCGGTGCCGGGCATCGATCCGGTGCAGCTGCAGCAGCTGTTCAAGAGCCAGAGCGGCGGCATCCTGAACCTGTTCAACATGTTCTCGGGCGGGGCGCTGTCGCGCTTCACCGTGTTCGCGTTGGGCATCATGCCGTACATCTCGGCGTCGATCATCATGCAGTTGATGACCTACGTCGTGCCCACGCTCGAAGCGCTGAAGAAGGAAGGCGAGTCGGGCCGCCGGAAGATCACCCAGTACACGCGCTACGGCACGTTGGGACTGGCCATCTTCCAGTCCCTGGGCATTGCGCTGGCGTTGGAAGGTTCGCCCGGCTTGGTGCTCGCGCCCGGCTTCGGCTTCCGGATGACGACGGTGGTCAGCCTGGTGGCCGGAACGATGTTCCTGATGTGGCTGGGTGAGCAGATCACCGAGCGTGGGCTGGGCAACGGCATCTCGATCCTGATCTTTGCGGGCATCGCCGCTGGCCTGCCGAGCGCTGTGGGCGGCTTGTTCGAGCTGGTGCGCACCGGTGCGATGAGCATCATCGCTTCGTTGTTCATCATCGCCGTCATCATCCTGGTGACCTTCGCGGTGGTGTTCGTGGAGCGCGGTCAACGCAAGATCCTGGTCAACTATGCCAAGCGGCAGGTCGGGAACAAGGTGTACGGCGGCCAGTCGTCGCACCTGCCGCTCAAGCTCAACATGTCCGGCGTGATCCCGCCGATCTTCGCGTCGTCGATCATCCTGTTGCCGGCGACGGTGGTGGGTTGGTTTGCGACCGGCGAGGGTCTGCAGTGGCTGAAGGACATCTCCGGGGCGCTGTCGCCGGGGCAGCCGATCTACGTGATGCTGTATGCCGCGATGATCGTGTTCTTCTGCTTCTTCTACACCGCCCTGGTGTTCAACAGCCGCGAGACCGCTGACAACCTGAAGAAGAGTGGCGCTTTCATCCCGGGCATCCGGCCGGGTGACCAGACCGCGAGGTACATCGATCGCATCCTGTCGCGGCTGACGCTGGCCGGTGCGGTGTACATCACGGCGGTGTGCCTGCTGCCCGAGTTCCTGGTGCTGAAGTACAACGTGCCGTTCTATTTCGGTGGAACGTCGTTGCTGATCATCGTAGTGGTGACCATGGACTTCTGGGCGCAAGTCCAGAGCTATGTGATGAGTCAGCAGTATGAGTCGTTGCTGAAGAAGGCCAACTTCAAGGCAAGCTGAAGCGCGAGACCGTATGGCAAAAGACGATGTCATCCAGATGCAGGGGGAGATTCTCGAAAACCTCCCCAACGCAACCTTCCGTGTGAAGCTCGAGAACGGCCACGTGGTTCTCGGACATATCTCCGGAAAGATGCGCATGCATTACATCCGCATTCTTCCCGGCGACAAGGTCACCGTGGAGCTCACCCCGTATGACTTGAGCCGGGCACGCATTGTGTTCCGCGCGAAATAAGGAGAAGACCATGAAAGTTGCAGCATCGGTCAAGAAGATGTGTCGCAATTGCAAGATCATCCGCCGCAAGGGCGTGGTGCGTGTGATCTGTACCGACCCGCGCCATAAGCAGCGCCAGGGTTGATCAGCGCCGAACCAGATTAAGAGGACACCATGGCACGCATTGCTGGTATCAACATTCCGCAGCACAAGCACACCGAGATCGGCCTGACGTCGATCTACGGCATCGGTCGCACGACCGCGCAGAAGATCTGCGTCGCTGCTGGCATCGAGTTCAACAAGAAGGTCAAGGACCTGACCGACGCCGACCTGGAGAAGATCCGGGACGAGATCGGCCGCATGACGATCGAAGGCGACCTGCGTCGCGAGCAGTCGATCAACATCAAGCGCCTGATGGACCTCGGCTGCTACCGCGGCATGCGTCATCGCCGTGGCCTGCCGGTGCGTGGTCAACGCACGAAGACGAACGCCCGCACCCGCAAGGGTCCGCGCAAGTCCGGCGCGCTGGTCAAGAAGTGATCGACGCGGTCGGCAACGGATTGAAGGATTAAGACATGGCCAAGGCACCCAACAACAGCGCAGCACGTCGTGTGAGCAAGAAGGTCCGCAAGAACATTGCGGACGGCATCGCTCACGTGCACGCGTCGTTCAACAACACCATCATCACGATCACGGACCGCCAGGGCGGCGCGTTGTCGTGGGCCTCGAGCGGCGGCCAGGGCTTCAAGGGTTCGCGCAAGAGCACCCCGTTCGCGGCCCAGGTGGCTGCGGAAACCGCAGGCCGTGCAGCGCAGGAACAAGGTATTAAGAACCTCGACGTGCGGATCAAGGGCCCCGGCCCGGGCCGTGAGTCGTCGGTGCGTGCACTGGCATCGCTGGGCATCCGCATCACGTCGATCTCCGACGTGACGCCGGTGCCGCACAACGGTTGCCGTCCGCAGAAGCGTCGCCGCATCTAAGCGACGTTCCAAGGACGTCGGTAGCGTCTCCAGGGCGCTGCCGACGTTTGTCCTTCAGCCCACCGTTCGTGCCGTGACGTCGGCGCGGACTCACGCGACAAACATCGGTCGCGTCAGATAAACAAGGAAAACCAAGTGGCACGTTACCTCGGCCCCAAGGCCAAACTCTCGCGCCGTGAAGGCACCGACCTCTACCTGAAGAGCGCGCGTCGCCCCATCGGCGACAAGGCGAAGTTCGACAGCAAGCCGGGTCAGCACGGCCGCACCAGCGGTTCGCGTACCAGCGACTTCGGTCTGCAGCTGCGCGAGAAGCAAAAGGTCAAGCGCATGTACGGCGTGCTGGAACGCCAGTTCCGCCGCTACTTCGAGGAGGCTGAACGCCGCCGCGGCAACACCGGTACCAACCTGTTGACGCTGCTGGAATCGCGCCTCGACAACGTGGTGTACCGCATGGGCTTCGGCTCGACCCGCGCCGAAGCTCGCCAGCTGGTGTCGCACAAGTCGATCACCGTCAACGGCCAGGTCGTGAACATCGCTTCGTACATGGTCAAGGCGGGCGACGTGGTCGCCGTGCGTGAAAAGGCCAAGAAGCAGCTGCGTGTGACCGAGTCGCTGAAGCTGGCTCAATCCATCGGCATGCCGGCCTGGGTCGAAGTGAACGAGTCGAAGCTGGAAGGCGTCTTCAAGAAGACCCCGGATCGCGACGAATTCGGCGCCGAGATCAAGGAAGCGCTGATCGTGGAACTCTACTCGCGCTGATCCAGGCGACTGACGCGCGTGCGGCCGTGTGGCCGCGCGCGCGCGTTTTGTTTTCGGCCGCTGTGTTTGCCGGGCACGCAGCGGCCTCGCATGGCCCGACATGTCCATCAGCCTTATCGGTGTAACGAGCCGAGGGTATTGACAGGAACACCACTCAATGCAAACCAATCTGCTGAAACCCAAAGCCATCCAAGTCGAGCCGCTGGGCGATCGCCGTGCCAAGGTGACGCTCGAGCCGTTCGAGCGGGGCTACGGGCACACGCTGGGCAATGCCCTGCGCCGTGTGCTGCTGTCGTCGATGGTGGGTTACGCGCCGACGGAAGTCACCATCGCCGGCGTGCTGCACGAGTACTCGACTGTCGACGGCGTTCAGGAAGATGTGGTCCACATCATGCTGAACCTGAAGGGCGTGACGTTCCGTCTGCACAACCGCGACGAAGTGACCCTGGTGCTGCGCAAGGAGGGCGAAGGCCCCGTGACTGCCGGCGACATCCAGACGCCGCACGACGTCGAGGTCATCAACCCCGACCACGTGATCGCGCACCTGGCCAAGGGCGGCAAGCTCGATATGCAGATCAAGGTCGAAAAGGGCCGTGGTTACGTGCCGGGCAACCTGCGCCGCTTCGGTGACGAGCCCACGAAGTCGATCGGCCGCATCGTGCTGGACGCTTCGTTCTCGCCGGTGCGCCGCGTGAGCTATGCCGTCGAGAACGCCCGCGTCGAGCAGCGTACCGACCTGGACAAGCTCGTGATGGAGATCGAGACCAACGGTGCGATCAGCCCCGAGGAAGCCATCCGTGCTTCGGCCAAGATCCTGGTCGAGCAGCTGGTGGTGTTCGCTCAGCTGCCGCACGAAGACGGCGAGATCTTCCAGGCGCCTTCGGCACCGCGAGCCGGTGGCAACTTCGATCCGATCCTGCTGCGCCCGGTCGACGAGCTCGAGCTGACGGTGCGTTCGGCCAACTGCCTGAAGGCCGAAAACATCTACTACATCGGCGACCTGATCCAGCGCACCGAGACCGAGCTGCTGAAGACGCCGAACCTCGGCCGCAAGTCGCTGAACGAGATCAAGGAAGTGCTGGCATCGCGCGGGCTGACGCTCGGCGCGCGCCTCGAGAACTGGCCGCCCCAGGGCCTGGACAAGCGTTAATCAAACGCTGTCATGTGCAACCCCCGGTACCTGATCCGGCCGGGGTTCAATAAGTAAAGGAACGCACCATGCGCCACCGCAACGGACTTCGCAAACTCAACCGCACCAGCTCCCACCGCCTGGCGATGCTGCGCAACATGGCCAACTCGCTGCTGCAGCACGAAGCCATCAAGACCACGGTCCCCAAGGCCAAGGAATTGCGCCGCGTTGTCGAGCCGCTGATCACGCTGGCCAAGGAACCCACGCTGGCCAACCGCCGCCTGGCTTTTTCGCGCACCCGTGACCGCGATATCGTCACCAAGCTGTTCAACGAACTCGGCCCGCGCTACAAGGCGCGCCCGGGCGGCTACACCCGTATCCTGAAGATGGGCTTCCGTGTCGGCGACAACGCGCCGATGGCCTTCGTCGAGCTGGTGGATCGTCCCGACGTCGCCGTGGCTGAAGAAGCCACCGACGCTGCCGAGTAAGTCACTTCGGCGTTGCAGCCCACTATTTTCGAACTTTGTTCGATAGGGGCTGGCAAGACGCCGAAAGCACGCTATACTGTCAGCTTCCGTCGCGGGGTGGAGCAGTCTGGTAGCTCGTTGGGCTCATAACCCAAAGGTCGCAGGTTCAAATCCTGCCCCCGCAACCAGAATCCGAGACAGGCCCCCACGTAAGTGCGGGGCCTGTTTTTTTGTTCGAAGCTTTTTGCTTCGGATGGATTTTTTTCGATTGGGCCCGCATCGAACGGGCCTTTGTCTCAAGGACCGACCGCCGTGTTCATTTCCGAAGCCTTTGCCCAAACCGCACCTGCCGCCGCCGAGGGCGCGGGTTCCAGCCTGCTGAGCATGCTGCCGCTGGTGCTGATGTTCGTGGTGCTGTACTTCATCATGATCCGTCCCCAGATGAAGCGGCAGAAGGAACACAAGGCGATGATCGATGCCATCGCCAAGGGCGATGAAGTGGTGACGGCGGGTGGTCTGCTCGGCCGCATCAACAAAGTGGGCGAGAGCTTCGTGCACGTGGAACTGGCCAGCGGCGTCGAGGTGCAGCTGCAGCGCACCGCCATCACCCAGGTGCTGCCCAAGGGCACCATCAAGTAACCCCGCCACCGTTCGTTTAAACCCGGCGCGGGCTCCCGCGCCAGGGGAGTCTGTCGATGAACCGCTATCCGTGGTGGAAGTACGCGATGCTCGCCATCGCATTCGTGATCGGGCTGCTGTACACGCTGCCCAATTTCTTCGGCGAGGCACCTGCGGTGCAGGTGTCCAGCGGCAAGGTCACGCTGAAGGTGGACAGCTCGCTGGTGCAGCGGGTAGAGCGGGCGCTGGCGGACGCACAGCTGACGCCGGACTTCGTTCAGTTCGACGGCAATTCGGTGCGCGCCCGCTTCCGGGACACTGACACGCAGATCCGCGCGAAGGACGTGTTGTCTCGCGCGCTGAACCCCGACGCCAACGATCCGGCCTACATCGTCGCACTCAACTTGGTGAGCCGTTCTCCTGCATGGCTCACCTCCATGCGCGCCTTGCCGATGTACCTCGGCCTGGACCTGCGCGGGGGCGTCTACTTCCTCATGCAGGTGGACATGAAGGCGGCGCTGACGAAGCGTGCCGAGGCGCTGACCGGCGACATCCGCTCGCTGCTGCGCGAGAAGAACATCCGCCACACAGGCATCGTGCGCGACGGCAACGTCGTGCGAGTGTCGTTCCGCGATGCGCCCACGCTGAACTCGGCGCTTGCCGAGCTGACGGCCTCACTGCCGGACCTGCAGTGGACGCAGGGCACCGCTGGCAGTGGCGATCTGCAGCTGACCGGTTCGCTGAAGCCGCAAGCCGCCACCGCGGTGCAGCAGGCGGCGCTCAAGCAGAATATCACCACGTTGCACAACCGCGTGAACGAGCTGGGCGTGGCGGAGCCCGTGATCCAGCAGCAGGGTGCCGACCGCGTGGTGGTGCAGTTGCCGGGCGTGCAGGACACGGCGAAGGCCAAGGACATCATCGGCCGCACCGCCACGCTGGAAGTGCGTCTGGTGGATGACAGCACGGAAGCGGCTGCGGCCGCCATCGGTTCGGCGCCGGTGCCGTTCGGCACCGAACGCTACGTCGAGCGCGGCGGCGCCCCGTTGATCGTCAAGCGCCAGGTGATCCTCACCGGCGAGAACCTGACGGATGCGCAGGCCGGATTCGACGGCCAGAACCAGGAGCCGGCGGTGCACCTGACGCTGGACGCCAAGGGCGCACGGATCTTCCGCGACATCACGCGGGAGAACGTGGGCAAGCGCATGGCCATCCTGTTGTTCGAGAAGGGCAAGGGCGAGGTCGTGACCGCGCCGGTGATCCGCAGCGAGATCGGCGGCGGGCGCGTGCAGATCAGCGGGCGCATGACGACCCAGGAAGCGAACGACACCGCACTGCTGCTGCGCGCGGGCTCGCTGGCCGCGCCGATGGAGATTGTGGAAGAGCGCACCATCGGCCCGAGCCTGGGCGCCGAGAACATCGCCAAGGGTTTCGACAGCGTGCTGTACGGCTTCATCGCCATCGCGGTGTTCATGTGCTGCTACTACCTGTTGTTCGGCGTGTTCTCCACCGTGGCGCTGGCGTTCAATCTGCTGCTGCTGGTGGCGATCCTGTCGATGCTGCAGGCCACGCTGACGCTGCCCGGCATGGCGGCCATTGCGCTGACGCTGGGCATGGCGATCGACGCCAACGTGCTGATCAACGAACGTGTACGCGAGGAGCTGCGCAACGGCAGCGCGCCGCAGACGGCGATCCTGGTCGGCTATGAACGCGCCTGGGGCACCATCCTCGACTCCAACGTGACCACGCTGATCGCCGGCGTCGCGCTCCTGGCCTTCGGCTCGGGACCGGTGCGCGGCTTCGCGGTGGTGCATTGCCTGGGCATCCTTACCTCGATGTTCTCGGCCGTGGTGTTCTCGCGTGCGCTGGTCAATCTCTGGTATGGCCGCAAGAAGAAGCTCAAGTCGGTGTCCATTGGCCAGGTTTGGCGCCCCAGCGCTGAACCCGGCAAAGCGGCGCAGGCCTGAAGGAGCGACAGATGGAGTTTTTCCGCATTCGCCGCGACATCCCGTTCATGCGCCATGCACTGGTGCTGAATGCGGTGTCGTTGATCATGTTCGTGGCGGCCGTGTTCTTCCTCGTCACGCGCGGGCTGCACCTGTCGATCGAGTTCACTGGCGGCACTGTTGTCGAAGTCGCCTACGCCCAGCCGGCCGACATCAACAAGGTGCGTGAGACGGTCGAAGGCATGGGCTTCGGCGAGGTTCAGGTGCAAAACTTCGGCACCTCGCGCGACGTGTTGATCCGCCTGCCGCTGCGTGGCGACGTCAAGCAGACCGAGGTGGTCGACCGGGTGTTCCAAGGCTTGTGCAAGGCCGAGGGGGGCACCGTCCAATCGATCGCCGTCACAGTGGCCGGCGACCCGGCCACCCGTCAGCAGTGCGCCGCCGGCGAGGCGCGGCCGCTGGAGCTGTCGCGCAGCGAGGTGGTGGGGCCGCAGGTGGGTCGCGAGCTGGCCATCGACGGCGCCAAGGCGCTGGCCTTCGTGATCATCGGCATCGTGATCTACCTGGCCATCCGCTTCGAATGGAAGTTCGGCGTGGCCGGCATCATTGCCAACCTGCACGACGTGGTGATCATCCTGGGCTTCTTCGCCTTCTTCCAGTGGGAGTTCTCGCTCACCGTGCTGGCAGCGATCCTGGCGGTGCTGGGCTACTCGGTGAACGAGTCGGTGGTGATCTTCGACCGGGTGCGCGAGGCTTTCCGCAAGTACCGCAAGCTCAACACCGCGGAAGTGATCGACCACGCGATCACCAGCACCATCAGCCGCACCATCATCACCCACGGCTCCACGCAGCTGATGGTGCTGTCGATGCTGCTGTTCGGCGGCCCTTCGCTGCACTACTTCGCGGTGGCGTTGACGATCGGCATCTGCTTCGGTATCTACTCGTCCGTGTTCGTCGCCGCGGCCATCGCCATGTGGCTGGGCATCAAGCGCGAAGACCTGGTCAAGGGCGGCCCCGCCAAGGCCTCCGACCCCGACGACCCGAACGCCGGGGCGGTGGTGTAGAGTCAGTTCGCCCTCACAAGCGAACCTACGCACCCACGCATGGCGACCGCAGCCGACTACTCCGCACTCGCGAACCAGGTTCGGCGTCTCTATACGGAAGAGCTGGTCAAGGGCTTCGTCGGTGTGTTGACGGCGGTGGAGGCGCTGGCCCGCCAGCAGCAGGACAAGCCGGCCGACTACACCACCACGCAACGCCGACGCGATACCGTCGCGGCGCTGCAGCAGCGCGGCGGCGCCTGGCACCAGGCCACCGTCGGCGCGCTGCGCAACGCGATGCTGTACGGCGTCTCGGCGTCGCGCCCCGGCGACCTGCCACGGGCGCCGCGCGACAGCGAACAGAAGCTGTCGCTGGTGGATGACGACACGATCGAGCGCGAGATCCTTGGCTCGCGCCTGGCGCTGGCCATCATGGACCGTGCCTCCTGGGAGTTCACCGACCTGCGCTCGCGGGTAGCGCTGCTGGAGCGGCGCGAGGAGCTCGATGCCAACGACATGCTGCGGGCGCATGTGCTGGCCCGCATCACGGTGGACGCCTGGTGCAGCGCCGGCCTGTCCGTGGCTTCGTGGCGAGACCTGCAGCCCGTGCTGCACGAGGAACTGGCGGCGCTGGGCCAGGCGGCCTATCACCAATGCAACCAGTGGCTGGCGAGCCAGCAGGTGCTGCCCCAGGTTGATCTGCGGCCGATGATCCGCCGCAGCCCACAAGGCGCCACCGGCTACGGAAGCCTGCCGCAGCGCAGCGGCGGCACCGTGCCCGGCGCACTGCCGGGTCAGGCCGACGCCTCGGTCACCGCGCGCACCGGCTTCTCGGGTGGGCGCACCCAGCAGGCACGCCTGCCATCGGGCGGACCCGGCCTGGGCAACTCGGACGAAACCCGCATGCTCACCTCCGCGGCGCCGCTGCCGCGCGGTGGCGAGCATGCGGAAGCCGTGCTCGGCCGGCTGAACCGCCTGGTGGGCCGCCAGCTGCCGGAATTTGCCGGCAGCACGCAGCGCAGCACCGCGCGCACGGCCTCGCCGGGCCTGACGGCGGCCATCGGGCTGGCGCAACAGGGCATCCAGCGGCGCTTCAGCGCGTCGCAGGTGGGCGTGGCGGGTGGTGCAGCGGGCACGGTGAGCGCGCCCACGCTGCTGGAGGACCTGCAGCAGCGCAAGCAGGTGCTGAAGAAGGCCGCCGAGACGCCGGTCGAGCGCGCCACCATCGAGATCGTCGCGCTGCTGTTCCAGGCCATCCTCACGGAGGAGAGCATTCCGGCCAGCGTGCGCGTGTGGTTCGCGCGGCTGCAGATGCCGGTGCTGCGGGTGGCGGTGACCGAGCCCGACTTTTTTGCCACCACCGACCATCCGGCGCGCAAGCTGATCGACCGGATGGGCGCCTGCGTGATGGGCTTCGATGCGTCGTCGCGCGCGGTAGGCGACGCGCTGGAGCGTGAGATCAAGCGGGTGGTGCAGGTGGTGGAGGCTTATCCCGACACCGGCCGCCGCGTGTTCCAGACGGTGCTGACCGAGTTCGAGAAGTTCCTGGAGCACTACTTCCGCAACGAGAACGAGGCCACTCGCAAGGGCGTGTCGCTCGCTCAGCAGGTGGAGCAGCGCGAGACGCTGGCCATCCAGTACACCATCGAGCTGCGCAAGATGCTCAACGAGGTGCCGGTGCAGGAGGGCGTGCGCCAGTTCCTGTTCCAGGTGTGGGCCGACGTGCTGGCGATGACCGCCGTGAAGTTCGGCGTGCAGAGCGATGAGACCAAGGCCATGAAGCGCGCGGCCGCCGACCTCATCTGGTCGGCCAGCGCCAAGGTGTCGCGCGAGGACCGCGCGGAGGTGATCCGCCGCCTGCCGCCGCTGCTGAAGACGCTGCGCGAGGGCATGGCTTCGGCCGGGGTCACGCCGGACAAGCAGGACGAGCAGGTGCGTGCGCTGAACAACTCGCTGGCCGCCGCCTTCACCGCCAAGGCCGCGGCGATTCCCCACGACCGCTTCGAAGAGCTGATGGAGCGGCTGGAAACGCTGGAGGAACTGCTGCCCGACACCGAGGACGTGCAGATCGACGAATCGACGGTGCTGGACCTCTCGGGCCACGAGACTTCGGAGCTGGAAGTGGCGACCGAAGGCGGCTCGGTGCCCACGCCTGCCATGCTGGCCTGGGCGCGGGAGCTGCAGGTGGGCAGCTGGTTCATGCTGGACTTCCGCGGGCGGAACGAACCGGTGCAGCTCGCTTGGCAGGGGCTGCGTCGGCAGTTGAGCTTGTTCGTCACGCCCAGCGGGCGCTGCGTGCTGTTCCAGCAGCAGCGGCTGGCGGCGTTCCTGCAGGCCGGGCTGTTGCTGCCGGCGCAGGACGAGGCGCTGACGGTGCGTGCCACGCGCAATGCGCTGGCGCGGCTGGACGTGGACCCGGCCCGCTTGCTGAATTGACGCAGCGGCGGCCGGCAGCCGCCGTCAGTGGATCAGGCGGTCCTCCGGTGCGACGAACAGTTCGTCCAGCACCAGCGTGTCGGGCTCCTTGCCCAGGCTCCAGAAGACCATCAGCACGATGATCTTGATGTCGTCCAGCTCGATCGGCGCCACGCCGATGGCACTGGCGCGGTCCACCACCATCTCGCGCATCGGCGGCGGCAGCACGCCGGCCGACTCCAGGAAGCTGATGAAGCCGATGGATTCCTCACCCAGCAGGTCCTGCTCGGCGGGCGTGTAGACGCGGATGCTCGTCTGGCGTTGCTCGCCGCTGTAGCACTCGGCCACGGTGGCGAGGCCGTCCAGCCAGGAAAGCGCTTCCTGGATCTCATCCGATTCAAAGCCGGCCGACGACAGTTTCCGCGCCAACTGGTCGTGGTCCGGGCAGGCGTCCGGACGCCAGTAGTTTTCGTACAGATAGACGAGGACGTCGAACATGAATTGACTATACCCCAGGGGTTTCAGCCCGTTCGGCTGAAACAATCCGGCCTTTTCGAGGCTGTCTGGAGCCGGCCGACGGCGGAATTTCAGGCCAGTGCGCGGCGCTGGAACAACCCACCGGGCAGCCGCACCACCAGGCCATCCAGTTCCAGCTCCAGCAGGCGCGCATTGAGCGCCGGCGCCGGCCAGCCGCAGCGCGCGATGAGCGCGTCCAGCGTGGCCGGGTCATGGCCCAGGGCAGCCAGCACCGGGTCGGACTCGGCCGGCGGCGGGTCGTCGTCCGGCGCCTGGAGATCGTCGGGCAGGTCGGTTTCCCGCGCAGGCAAGGGCGCCAGGCCGGCCAATTCCTCCAGCACGTCCTCCACCTGTTCCACCAGCTTCGCGTCCTGCTTGAGCAGTGCATGGCAGCCGCGGGACTGCACCGCATGGATGGAGCCGGGGATGGCGAAGACATCGCGTCCTGCTTCGAGTGCCATGCGCGCAGTGATAAGCGACCCGGAGCGCAGCGCGGCCTCCACCACCAGCGTGCCGCGCGACAGGCCGGCGATGATGCGGTTGCGCATCGGGAAGTGCTCGGCCAGCGGCGGCGTGCCGAGCGCGAACTCGGAGAGCAGCAAGCCCTCCTGCGCGATGCGGTGGGTCAGCGCCTTGTGGTGGCTGGGATAGATGCGGTCCAGCCCGGTGCCGACCACGCCGATGGTGCTGCCCGGCCCGGTGAGGGCGCCCTGGTGGGCCGCACCGTCGATGCCGAGCGCCAGGCCGGAGACGACCGTCCAGCCGGCGTGGCTGAGCGCGGTGCCGAAGGCGCGGGCGTTGTCGGTGCCCTGCGCGGTGGGATGGCGGCTGCCCACGATGGCGATGGCCTGGCGGTGCAGCAGCTCCAGCCGGCCGTGTGCCCACAGCATCAGCGGCGGATCGGCGGTGTGCAGCAATGCCGGCGGGTAGGCGGCGTCGCCCAGCATCAGCAGCGTCCGGCCCTCGCTCCGATCCAGCCAGGCCAGGGTGTCGGCCAGCAGGCGGCGGTGGAAGTCGTCAGGCTCCGCGGTGAGCAGAGCGGCGGCGGCCGGCCCGGCGACCTGGGCCAGCGCGGCCTCGCTTGCATCCAGCACCGCAGGCGCGCTGCCGAAGGCCGCGAGCAGCCGCCGCGCCTTGGCGCGTCCGAGCCCGGACCCGGCAGTCAACCTCAGCCATGCCCCCACTTCCCGAGGGTCGGACATGGCGCGCCGCCTAGTCGGGTTGGGTGAAGCGGTCGCTGGCCCGGACGGGCGCCTGCACCTGGAGGATGAGCGCATACGACACGCGCTCGAACACGCTGAACACGAACAGCAGCCCGTTGCGCTCGTCGGGCAGTTTCATCACTGCGCGCTGCGGGTCGCTGCGGTCCACCACGGTGTCGCCGCGCTGCCAGAGCGCCAGCACATGGCCGCGCTCGAGGCCGTCGGCCGAGCCGCGGTTGAGCGAGACGATCTGGTTCTGGCCGGCGCTCAACGCATCGCCGTACACCGAGATGATGCGACCGCTCATCGGCGTGGCCGGTGCATGCGGTGCATAGCTGCTGAAGTCCTGGGCGGGCACCGGCACCAGCCGGTCGCCGATTCCCACTTCCTCGCGGTTGCTCATCACGCGCACCGTGGCAGGCACCACCTGGGCCTTGCCGTCGGGGGTGGCGATGGTGTCGCCGGCCCGCACGTACTCGGCCGTGCCCACAAAACGTGCCTCGTAGCCCAGCACCTGCTGCGTTTCCGGGTCGCGCAGCGGCTTGGCTTCGCGGAACACGCGCCAATCGCGCATGCCGCCCATCTCGCCACGCACGTAGGCGAGGTCGCCACGGGCCATCAGCACGCGGCCTTCCGGGGCGGCCACCACGCGCGGCGCCGTGCCGAGTTCGTCGCCGGAGAACACCACCGCTTCATTGAGGAAGGGTGCGATCAGGTGCAGCGGCACCGAGGAGATGGCGTCGCCTTGCACCGGGCCGCTGCGCACCCGCGGCGAGAGCTTGACGGTGCCATCGGTGCGACCCACGGGTTGGCCCAGGCGCAGGCGCGCGCGTTCGCCGCTGCGGTCCAGGTAGACCACCTGGCCGGGATAGATCAGGTGCGGGTTGCGGATCTCGCTCAGGTTCATGCCCCACAGCTCGGGCCAGCGCCACGGCTTGCGCAGGAACAGGCCGGAGATGCGCCACAGCGTGTCGCCGGTCTTCACGGTGTACGAGTCGGGCGCGTCGGCGGCCAGTTCGTCGAAGGGCACGCCTTGCTGGGCCACCTGTTGCGCGGTGCTGCGCTGGGCCGGGGTGACAGGCAGCGTGGCGGGCTGCGCCATCGCCGCAGCCGCGGCAGCCAGTGCCAGCAAGCCGGCGCCTGCACGAAGGAAGCCGGCAGGACGCGGGCGCAAGGGGCGACGAATCATGAGTGGGGATCTCCGGGGGCTTGCATCACGACCGAAACCGACGGTGCAAAATCACGGGTTGCCGAACGGTCTGCGACTGCACCAGCGAACGTGGCCTTGACCGGGCCGCGGAAATGCTCACATGTTGCCGCAGATTGTGCCCATAGACCCTTGATATCGCAACGAAAGTGCCCATTTGTGGCACCTTCCGCAAACGCAGCCGCGGCACCGTGGTTGCCGTCCTGCCGGCGTACACGCATCAGCCATGGCCCTGCTTCCCATCCTTCGTTATCCCGACCCCCGCCTGCACACCGTCGCCAAACCGGTGAAGGAGGTGGACGACCGCATCCGCCAGCTGGCCGACGACATGCTTGAGACGATGCGCGAGGCCGACGGCGTGGGCCTGGCCGCCACGCAGGTGGATGTGCATGAGCGGCTGATCGTGATGGACACCTCCGAGACGCACGACCAGCCGCGTGTGCTGATCAACCCCGAGATCATCGAGCGCAGCGAGGAGATGATGGTCGGCGACGAGGGCTGCCTGTCGGTGCCCAGCATCTACGACAAGGTGGAGCGGCATGCCCGCGTGAAGGTGCGCGCGCTGGGCCGCGATGGCCAGCCTTATGAATTCGAGGCGGAGGGCCTGACCGCCGTGTGCGTGCAGCACGAGATGGATCACCTGATGGGCAAGGTGTTCGTGGAATACCTGAGCCCGCTCAAGCGCAACCGCATCAAGAGCAAGATGCTGAAGAAGGCGCGGGAAGACGAGAAGTGACCGCCGCGCCCTTGCGCGTCGGGTTTGCCGGCACGCCGGAATTTGCCCAGGTGGCCCTGGCCCGGCTGCACGGGGCAGGCCACGAGCTGCCGCTGGTGCTGACGCAACCCGACCGGCCCGCCGGCCGGGGCATGAAGCTGCAGGCGTCGCCGGTGAAGCAGTTCGCTTTGGCGCATGGCATCCCGGTGGCGCAGCCGCGCAGCCTGCGCCTGGATGGCAAGTACCCTGACGAAGCGCAAGCTGGCCGCCAGGCGCTTGAGGCGGCCGCGCTCGACGTGCTGGTGGTCGCGGCCTATGGCCTCATCCTGCCGCAGTGGGTGCTCGACCTGCCCCGCCTGGGTTGCCTGAACATCCATGCATCGCTGTTGCCGCGCTGGCGGGGTGCGGCGCCCATCCATCGCGCCATCGAGGCGGGTGACTTTCACACCGGCATCACCATCATGCAGATGGATGCCGGCCTGGACACCGGCGACATGTTGCTGGTCGAGCGCATCGACATCGCGCCCGACGACACCACCGCCACGCTGCACGACCGCTTGGCTGCGCTCGGAGGCCACCTCATCGTCCAGGCGCTGGAAGCCGCGGCCCACGGTAGCCTGCAGCGCACGCCGCAGCCAGCGGAGGGCGTGACCTATGCGCACAAGGTCGAGAAGGCCGAGGCCGCCATCGACTGGCGGCTGCCGGCCGAGGCCATCGCCCGCCGGGTGCGCGCCTTCGATCCCTTTCCCGGCGCCAGCTTCGAATGCGCGGGCGAAACGCTGAAGCTCTGGCAAGCCCAGGCCCGGCCCGGCCCGGCGGGCACGCCCGGCACGGTGCTGGCGGCCGGGCCCGGAGAGTGGCTGGTGGCCTGCGGCCAAGGCGCGCTGGCCCTGCAGGTGGTGCAGCGCCCGGGCGGCAAGCGGCAGCCGGTTGCGGCGCTGCTGCAGGCGCGGCCGGTGGCCGTGGGTAGCGTGCTCGCACCGGCTGCCGATTGAACTCCCGGCCCGGGGCCGCATCTATCGCAGCCAAGGTGCCACGCGGCACGACGAAAGGACGCATCACATGTTCAATTTGCTGAAAACCGCCGTCCTGATGGCGGCGATCACGGCGCTCTTCGTGGCCATCGGCGGCCTCCTTGGCGGCCGCAGCGGCATGCTGATCGCGCTGGCCGTGGCGCTGGGCATGAACTTCTTCAGCTACTGGTTCAGCGACAAGCTGGTGCTGAAGATGTACAACGCCCGCGAGGTGGACGAGACCACCGCGCCGCAGTTCTACCGCATGGTGGCCGAGCTGGCCCAGCGCGCGCAGCTGCCCATGCCCAAGGTCTACCTGATCCAGGAAGACGCGCCCAATGCCTTCGCCACCGGGCGCAACCCGGACAACGCCGCGGTCGCGGCCACCACGGGCATCCTGCGCGTGCTCAGCGACCGCGAGCTGCGCGGCGTGATGGCGCACGAGTTGGCGCACGTGAAGCACCGCGACATCCTCATCAGCACCATCAGCGCCACGATGGCCGGTGCGATCTCGATGCTGGCCAACTTCGCGATGTTCTTTGGCGGCCGCGACAGCGAGGGCCGGCCGGCCAATCCCATCGCCGGGCTGCTGGTGATGCTGCTGGCGCCGCTGGCTGCCAGCCTGATCCAGATGGCGATCAGCCGCGCCCGCGAGTTCGAGGCCGATCGTGGCGGTGCCGAGATCTCCGGCGACCCGCAGGCGCTGGCCAGCGCGCTGCAGAAGATCCACAACTACGCCCGCGGCATTCCGTTCGAGACCACCGAGCGCAATCCTGCGACCGCGCAGATGATGATCATGAATCCGCTGTCCGGCGGCGGCCTGCGCGGCCTGTTCAGCACCCACCCGTCGACCGAGGAACGGGTGGCTCGGCTGCTGGCCATGGCGCGCTGACGCCGGCACGGCCGGCCGAAAAGCGCCGTGATCCGGCCCCTGGCGGCGTTCAAGTCGTTGCGCCGGGGGCCGAAAACGGGAGGGTCGCCCCACCCTCCCACCCTCCGATGTTCCGCCCCTCTGCTCCCTTGCTCGTGCTGATGGCGCTGGCCCTGTCCGGCTGCGAGCGCCTGGGCATCGAGACGCCGGAACTGCTGGCCCAGCGCAAGGAGGCCGAGGGCAAGGCCATCGGCGCCGCCTGCCGCCACGCGGCCCGCGCCATCGAGGACTGCTACACGCTGAACAAGAAGGCCGACAAGGCCGCCGTGTTCGCCGGCTGGCGCGAGATGAACGACTACATGCGCGAGAACCAGATCGAGCCGGTGGCCCCGCAGATCGCCCGCGCGGATACGCCCGCCAAGCCGGCTTCCGGCGCCGAGGAGGCCGCGGCAGACGACGCTGCCGAGAAGCCCGCTGCCAAGCCCGCGAAGGGTCACAAGAGCGAGACCTGACGCCCTGGCGCAGCGAGCGCCGACAATGGCGCGAATGACTTCCGAAACAAACGGCAGCGCGCGCAGCAGCACGCCGCAGCTGCCTACCTGGCGACATCCGGCCTTCCGCCGCGGGCTCGTCGAGATGCTGGAGATCGCCCCCGGCCTGGCCGCCTGGGGCCTGGTGGCCGGGGTGGCCATGGCCAAGAGCGGACTGGGCGTGCCACTGGCCATCCTGATGTCGCTGGTGGTCTTCGCCGGCAGCGCGCAGCTGGCCTCGTTGCCGCTGATCGCCGCCGGTGCGCCGATCTGGGTGGTGTGGGCCACGGCGCTGTGCATCAACCTGCGCTTCGTCGTCTTCAGCACGCAATGGCGGCCGTACTTCGGCCACCTGCCGCGGCGGCTACGGGTCACGCTGAGCTACTTCACCGCCGACCTCAACTACGTGGTGTTCATGCGGCAGTTTCCCGACCCGCAGAAGTCGCGGCCCGACCAGCTGCCGTACTTCTGGGGCGGCGTGGCCTGCAACTGGATCACCTGGCAGGTGCCGTCGATCATCGGCATCGTGCTGGCCGACCAGATTCCCACGCAATGGGGCCTGGCCTTCGCCGGCACCATGGCGCTGGTGGCGCTCACCGGCACGCTGCTGGGCAGCTTCAGCACCTGGGTGGCAGCGGCGGTGGCGGGCCTGGCCACGGTGGCGGCCTATGCGCTGCCGCTGAAGCTGAACATCGTGATCGCCATCGCCGCGGCGGTGGCCATGGGCGTGATGCTGGAGCACCTACAGCCCCGGCAGGCCACCGGAGACGGGCGATGAGCACCTGGGAAACCATCCTGACCATCATCGGCCTGGGTGCCATCACGGTGCTCACGCGCTCGTTCTTCCTCATCCCCGACAAGGAAGTGCCCATTCCCGGCTGGCTGCGCGAGGGCCTGCGTTATGCGCCGCTGGCCGCGCTGGTCGCGGTGGTGGTGCCCGAGTTGGTGATGACGCAGGGTGAGCTCATCGGCACCTGGCGCGATGCACGGCTGTTCGGCGCGGCGGCCGGCGGCCTCTACTTCTGGTGGCGGCGCGGCATGCTGGGCACCATCCTCATCGGCACGGCGGTGATGCTGGTGCTGCGTTTCGTTCTCGGCTGGTAACGCGCGGCGCGGGGCGGGGCGCATTGCCGCTCCTAGAATCGCGGCCTTCAGTCAGAGGGCCCCATGAACGTCATCCGCTTCTCCGATCTCATCGCGCAAGGCCGCGTCGCCGGCCAACGGGTTTTCATCCGCGCCGATCTCAACGTCCCGCAGGACGACGACGGCCGCATCACCGAAGACACGCGCGTGCGCGCCTCGGTGCCCTGCATCCAGATGGCGCTCGACGCCGGCGCGGCGGTGATGGTCACCTCGCACCTGGGCCGCCCGACCGAAGGCGCCTTCAAGCCAGAGGATTCGCTGGCGCCCGTCGCCCAGCGCCTGGGCGAGCTGCTGGGCCGCGACGTTCCGCTGGTGGCGGACTGGGTGGACGGCGTGGATGTGAAGCCCGGCAGCGTGGTGCTGCTGGAGAACTGCCGCGTCAACAAGGGCGAGAAGAAGAACAGCGAGGAACTGGCGCGCAAGATGGCCGCTTTGTGCGACATCTTCGTGCACGACGCCTTCGGCACCGCGCACCGGGCCGAGGCCAGCACCTACGGCATCGCGCAGTACGCCAAGGTGGCCTGCGCCGGCCCGCTGCTGGCCGCCGAGATCGACGCCATCACCAAGGCGCTGGCCAACCCGAAGCGCCCCTTGCTGGCCATCGTGGCCGGCTCCAAGGTGAGCACCAAGCTCACCATCCTGCAGGCGCTGTCGAAGAACGTGGACGGCCTGATCGTGGGCGGCGGCATCGCCAACACCTTCATGCTGGCCGCCGGCCTGAAGATCGGCAAGAGCCTGGCCGAGCCCGACCTGGTGAGCGAGGCCAAGGCGGTGATCGAGTCGATGAAGGCGCGCGGCGCGGCTGTGCCGATTCCGGTGGATGTGGTGACGGCGAAGGCCTTTGCGGCCGACGCGCCCGCCACGGTGAAGGACGCGGCCGACGTGGCCGACGACGACCTGATCCTGGACATCGGCCCCAAGACCGCCGAGATCCTGGCGCAGCAGCTCAAGGCCGCCGGCACCATCGTGTGGAACGGCCCGGTGGGCGTCTTCGAGTTCGACGCCTTCGCCAAGGGCACCGAGACGGTGGCCAAGGCCATCAGCGAGAGCAGCGCCTTCAGCATCGCCGGCGGCGGCGACACCCTGGCGGCCATCGCCAAGTACGACGTGAAGGTGGGCTACATCTCCACCGGCGGCGGCGCCTTCCTCGAAGTGCTGGAAGGCAAGACGCTGCCCGCGTTCGAGATCCTGCAGAAGCGCGCTGCAGGCTGAAGCAAGCGTGACCCGGGGTGGGTCGCAGCGGTTCTTGGCGCGGCCCGGGTTGCATAAGACAAATTCGCGGGGGGAATGCGGGCGGGTGCCTGGTGTTCCGCAGTACCCTGCGAACCTTGCGTGAAGCTTTCAACACTTCGCGCAGTGATCCGAGGAGACCCCATGGCACAAGAACTTTCCCCTGCCGAGCAGGCCCTGCGCGAGGCCGCGTTCGAATACCACCGCTCGCCCTCGCGCGGCAAGATCTCGGTCACGCCGACCAAGCCCCTGATGAACCAGCGCGACCTGTCGCTGGCCTATTCGCCCGGCGTCGCCTATCCCTGCCTGGCCATCGAGGAAGACCCGAACGCCGCCGCCGAATACACCTCGCGCGGCAACCTGGTGGGCGTGGTGACCAACGGCACCGCGGTGCTGGGCCTGGGCGACATCGGTCCGCTGGCGGCCAAGCCGGTGATGGAGGGCAAGGGCTGCCTGTTCAAGAAGTTCGCCGGGATCGACGTGTTCGACATCGAGCTCGCCGAGAAGGACCCGGACAAGCTGATCGAGATCATCGCCGCGCTGGAGCCCACGCTCGGCGGCGTCAACCTCGAGGACATCAAGGCGCCCGAGTGCTTCTACATCGAGCGTGCGCTGAAGGAGCGCATGAAGATCCCGGTCTTCCACGACGACCAGCACGGCACGGCCATCATTTCGGGCGCGGCGCTGCTCAACGGCCTGGAGCTGGTGGGCAAGCAGTTGGCTGACGTGAAGCTGGTGGCCTCCGGCGCCGGCGCTGCCGCCATCGCCTGCCTGGACGTGATGGTGGGCCTGGGCATCCGCCGCGAGAACATCTTCGTGGTCGATTCGCGCGGGGTCATCCAGTTCGAGCGCGACGACGCCCGCAGCGGCAAGCTGGACGAAAGCAAGCAGCGCTACTGCCAGAAGACCAGCGTCCGCACGCTGGCCGACGTGGTCAAGGGCTGCGACGTGTTCCTGGGCTGCTCGGCCGCTGGCGTGCTGACGCCCGAGATGGTGGCCACCATGGGCCCGCAGCCGCTGATCCTGGCGCTGGCCAACCCCGAGCCGGAGATCCGCCCCGAGCTGGCGCTGGCCGCGCGGCCCGACTGCATCATCGCCACCGGCCGGTCGGACTATCCGAACCAGGTCAACAACGTGCTGTGCTTCCCCTACATCTTCCGCGGCGCGCTGGATTGCGGCGCCACCCGCATCACCGAGGAGATGAAGCTCGCCTGCGTGCGCGAGATCGCGGCGCTGGCCAAGGCGGAGATCAGCGACGAGGTGGCGGCCGCGTATCCCGGCCAGGAGCTGCACTTCGGCCCCGAATACATCATTCCCAAGCCCTTCGATTCGCGGCTGATCCTGCGCATCGCACCCGCGGTGGCCGAAGCCGCTGCCGCCAGCGGCGTGGCCACGCGGCCCATCGCCGACATCGAGGCCTACCGCCAGTCCCTGACCCGTTTCGTCTACCAGACCGGCATGGTGATGCGCCCGGTGTTCGCCGCCGCCAAGGCCCTGCCGGCCCGCGTGGCCTATGCCGAAGGCGAGGACGAGCGCACGCTGCGCGCGGTGCAGATCGTGCTGGACGAAGGCCTGGCCAAGCCCATCCTGATCGGACGGCCGGCGGTGATCGCCATGCGCATCGAGCGCGCGGGCCTGCGCCTCAAGCCCGGCGTCAACGTCGAGGTGGTCGACCCCGAGAACGACAACCGCTACCGCGCCTACTGGGAGGATTACCAGCGCCTGATGGGCCGCGAGGGCGTCACGCCCGACATGGCCAAGGCCGCGGTGCGCCGCTCCAACACGCTGATCGCCGCGATGATGGTGCGCCGTGGCGACGCCGATTCCATGCTCTGTGGCCTGGTGGGCCGCTTCGAGCACCACCTGGACCATGTGCGCGACCTGATCGGCCGTGCCCCGGGCGCCAACACCTTCGCCACGATGAACGCGGTGCTGCTGGAAAACCGCATGCTGTTCATCGCCGACACCTTCGTGAACGAGGAGCCCAGCAGCGAGGAACTGGCCGAGATCGCCTCGATGGCGGCCGACGAGCTGCGCCGCTTCGGCGTGCAGCCCAAGGCGGCCTTCCTGTCGCATTCGATGTTCGGCTCCAGCAGCCGCGCCTCGGCCAAGCGCATGCGCCGGGCCGCGGCGCTGTTCCGCGGCAAGCATCCGGACATCGAGTGCGAAGGCGAGGTGCATGGCGACGCCGCGCTGTCGGAAGACATCCGTGGCCGCTTCCTGCCCGACAACCAGCTGACCGGCGAAGCCAACCTGCTGCTGCTGCCCAACATCGACGCCGCGCACATCCTGTTCAACGTGCTCAAGGTCACCAGCGGCAATGGCGTGACCGTGGGCCCGGTGCTGCTGGGCGCGGCGCGGCCCGTGCACATCCTCACCCCTTCGGCCACCGTGCGCCGCCTGGTCAACATGACGGCGCTGGCGGTGGCCGAGGTGGCCGCCCAGGCGGCCGACGCCGCCAACGCCGCCTGACCCCTTGAACCAAGCCTCCTGAACCGAGCTGACCCATCTCCATGAACCGTCAAACCAAGATCGTCGCCACGCTGGGCCCCGCGTCTTCTTCACCCGAAGTGCTGGAGCGCATGATCCGCGCGGGGGTTGACGTCGTGCGGCTGAACTTCTCGCACGGCAAGGCGCAGGACCACATCGACCGTGCCGCCATGGTGCGTGAAGTGGCCAAGCGGGTGGGCAAGGCCGTGGCCGTCATGGCCGACCTGCAGGGCCCGAAGATCCGCGTGGGCAAGTTCGAAGGTGGCAAGACGGAGTTGACGCCGGGCCAGCGCTTCGTGCTGGACGGCGGCACCACCGAGCTGGGCACCAACGAGCGCGTGGGCCTGGACTACAAGGAACTGCCGCGCGACGTGAAGCCCGGCGACGTGCTGCTGCTCAACGACGGCCTGCTGGTGCTGGACGTGGAGGGCGTGCACGGCGACCAGGTGCACACCATCGTGCGCATCGGCGGCGAGCTGTCCAACAACAAGGGCATCAACAAGCAGGGCGGCGGCCTCACGGCGCCGGCGCTCACCGGCAAGGACATGGAGGACATCAAGACCGCGATGAGCTTCCAGTGCGAGTACGTGGCGGTGAGCTTCCCCAAGAACGCCACCGACATGGAGATGGCGCGCCAACTGGCCAACATGGCCGGCGAGCCGTGGCGCCACAAGCCCGCGATGATCGCCAAGATCGAGCGCAGCGAGGCCATCCCGGTGCTGGAGCAGATCCTCAAGGCCAGCGACGGCATCATGGTCGCGCGCGGCGACCTGGCGGTGGAAGTGGGCAACGCCGCGGTGCCGGCGCTGCAGAAGAAGATGATCAAGATGGCCCGCGAGATGGACAAGGTGGCCATCACCGCGACCCAGATGATGGAGAGCATGATCGTCAACCCGGTGCCCACCCGCGCCGAGGTGAGCGACGTGGCCAACGCCGTGCTGGACGGCACCGACGCGGTGATGCTCAGCGCCGAGACGGCCGCCGGCAAGTACCCGGTGGAAACCATCGAGCAGATGGCCGCCATCGCCTTTGAGGCCGAGCGCGCCGAGGACGTGCGGCTGGACGCCGACTTCACCAACAAGCGCTTCGGCCGCATCGACCAGTCGATCGCGATGGGCGCGCTGTTCACCGCGCACCACCTGGGCTGCAAGGCGATCCTGGCGCTGACCGAAAGCGGCTCCACCGCGCTGTGGATGAGCCGCCACCGGCTGCACACGCCGATCTACGGCCTGACCAGCCAGCCCGCCAGCGAGCGTCGCATGGCGCTCTACCGCAACGTGCAGCCGATGATCATGCCCACCTTCACCGACCGCGACGCCGCGCTCGAGAAGGCCGAGGCCCTGCTCATCGAGCGCGGCGTGCTGATGCCCGGCGACACCTACGCCATCACCTGCGGCGAGCCGATGGGCTACCCCGGCGGCACCAACATGCTGAAGGTGTGCCGGGTCGGCTGAAGGGGGCACCCGGTCCTGCGGGTACGCAGGCCCACCCGCCGGGCGGGTTGCGCGGCCGCCTTCGGAGCGGCCGGGCGGCGGCCGCGGGCGCTTCGCTCAATCGATGCGGAAGGTCACGCCGGTGATGAACAGCGTGTCGCCCTTTTTCAGGCCGGGACCGGGATCGCTGTCGTAGCGGTGTGACACGCTGGCCGTCAGCGCCAGCCGGCTGGTCATCGCCACCGACAGGCTGGCGTCGAAGATGGCGCGCATCTGGTCGTTGTTGCGCAGGTTGGGCAGCAGCGTCAGCTTCTGGCGGAAGGTGGTGGTGTCGGTCAGGCGGTGGCTCGATTCCTCGGCCAGGATCAGCTCGAGGTTGTTGTAGGAATCCCGCGAGCTGCCGTCCACCACTTCCGGCTCCACGTAACGCTCGCGGGAATAACCCAGGCCGGTCGACAGGTCGAACGTGAGGTCGTCGCGGCGGATGACGTGGTAGCCCACGCCCGCGCCCACCGAGGTGCGCGACGACAGGTTGGCCGGCTCGTCGCGCAACGCATCCAGCTGCGCGAAGCCGAAGATGCGCTGGTTCAGGTCGCGCTGGTAGTGGCCACCGGCGGCCATGCGGTTCTCCGATTCCGCACCATCGTTGTTCACGTACAGCGCCTTGGCGTTGAGCGTGATCTTGTCGATCTGCGTGGCCTTCACGGCTTCGCCGTTGAGGTTGATGCTGGTCGAGTCGCTGTTGCCCGACGAGATGCTGGCACCGGCGGTGACCAGCGCACGCCATTGGCCGTCGTTCTTTACGGTGACCTGGGCCAGGGTGGCGATCGGCGCGGCGGCCAGGCAGGCGGCGGCGAGGGTGAGGCGCAAAGGCGGCACGGGAAGTCCTTTCGGTGACGGAGTGGATGAAGGGTCTGGCCTCGTTGGCAACCGCCGATCCCGCACTGCAGCATTTGCTTGCGGCTCGCCCCGGTTACGAAGGGGGTACATGGCTGCCGCTGGACCGTAAAATCCGTCACATCGGGCGCCGGCCGCCATGCCGCGCGCGCCCCAAATGCATTACTCACTCTCCCCAGGAAGTTCGCCATGCCTCTCGTCTCGATGCGCCAGCTGTTGGATCACGCCGCCGAAAACGGCTACGGCATCCCGGCCTTCAACGTCAACAACCTCGAGCAGGTGCAGGCCGTGATGTCGGCCGCGGACGAAGTGAATGCGCCGGTCATCCTCCAGGCCAGTGCAGGCGCCCGCAAGTACGCCGGCGAGCCCTTCATCAAGCACCTGATCCAGGCTGCCGCCGAGATGTATCCGCACCTCCCGCTGGTCATGCACCAGGACCACGGCACTAGCGTCAAGGTCTGCGAAGGCGCCATCCAACTGGGCTTCGGCTCGGTGATGATGGACGGCTCGCTGATGGAGGACGGCAAGACTCCGGCTTCCTTCGACTACAACCTGGACGTCACGCGCCGCGTGGTCGACATGGCGCACAAGGTGGGCGTGACGGTCGAAGGCGAGCTGGGCTGCCTCGGCAACCTGGAGACGGGGGAAGCCGGCGAGGAAGACGGCATCGGCGCGGAAGGCAAGCTCGACCACAGCCAGATGCTCACCGATCCGGAAGAAGCCGCCGTCTTCGTCAAGGGCACGCAGCTGGATGCGCTGGCGATCGCCATCGGCACCAGCCACGGCGCCTACAAGTTCTCGCGCAAGCCCACGGGCGACATCCTGGCGATCAGCCGCGTCAAGGAAATCCACGCCCGCATCCCCAACACCCACCTGGTGATGCACGGTTCTTCCTCGGTGCCGGAAGACCTGCTGGCCATCATCAACCAGTACGGCGGCAAGATGAAGGAGACCTACGGCGTGCCCGTCGAGGAGATCCAGGAGGCCATCAAGTTCGGCGTGCGCAAGATCAACATCGACACCGACATCCGCCTGGCGATGACCGGTGCGGTGCGCAAGTTCATGGCCGAGAACCCGGACAAGTTCGACGCTCGCGAGTGGCTGAAGCCGGCCCGCGAAGCGGCCAAGCAGATCTGCCGGCAGCGTTACGTCGAGTTCGGATGCGAAGGCCAGGCCGGCAAGATCAAGGGCCGCTCGCTCACCGACATGGCCGCCGCCTACGCCACCGGCAAGCTGGCGCAGACGGTGGTCTGAACCGGCTGTACCCCAGGGGCCGCCGAATAGAATCAGCGCTTCCTTTTCACCGGCCCTTACAAGGGCCTGCCGTGCCATGACAGCCGCTCTCCACACGTCGTCGATCGCCTCGCTGCCCTTGCTTGCCCGGGGCAAGGTGCGAGACAACTACGCGGTGGGCGACGACCGGCTGCTGATGGTGGCGAGCGACCGGCTCTCGGCCTTCGACGTCATCATGGGCGAGCCGATTCCCGGCAAGGGCGAGCTGCTCACGCGCATGGCCCTGTTCTGGTTCGAGCGGCTCAAGGACATCGTGCCCAACCACCTCACCGGCGAGGCGCCGGAAAGCGTGGTGTCGCCGGAAGAAGTGCCACAGGTCCAGGGCCGCTCGATGCTGGTCAAGCGCCTGACGCCGCTGCCCATCGAAGCGGTGGTGCGGGGCTACCTGGCCGGCAGCGGCTGGGCCGAATACCAGAAGACCGGCGAGGTGTGCGGCGTGAAGCTGCCCGCCGGGCTGAAGAACGCCAGCCGCCTGCCCGAGCCCATCTTCACGCCGGCCACCAAGGCCGAGATGGGCACGCACGACGAGAACATCTCGTTCGAGAAGATGATCGACGTCATCGGCCGCGATCGCGCCGAGGCGGTGCGCCGCGTCGCCATCCAGCTGTACACGGAGGCAGCGGCCTATGCGCTCACCAAGGGCATCATCATCGCGGACACCAAGTTCGAGTTCGGCCTGGACGAACACGGCACGCTGACGCTGATGGACGAGGTGCTGACGCCCGATTCGTCGCGCTACTGGCCGGTGGAAAGCTACGCCGAGGGCATGAACCCGCCCAGCTACGACAAGCAGTTCGTGCGCGACTGGCTGGAGCAGGCGCAAGTGGACGGCCAGCCCTGGGGCAAGACTGCGCCGGCGCCGGCGCTGCCGGCCGATGTGGTGGCCAGGACCGCCGACAAGTACCAGGAAGCCTATCGGCGTCTCGTCGACGCCGGCTGAGGCGAAGCGCGTGGCCGTCATGCGCTCCCGTCTCCTCACCCGGCTCGACACCGCCATCGCGAAGGCGCGCAATCCGGTCGAGGTGGCCTGCCTGAAGGCCGAGCGCGCCTGCTTCCTCGCGCGCCAGGGCCACCTGGCGCAGGCGCGCGTGCTGGTCGATGCGCTGCACACGCAGTTCGCGTGGCGGCCGCATGCGGCGGTGAGCGCCTGGCTCAGCCTGGCCGAAGGCCTGAACGACTACTACAGCCACCTGTCCACCTCCGCGCGCGACCGGGTGATGCGTGCGCATGCGCTGTCCGGCGCGGCGCACCTGGCGCCGTTGCGTGCGCTCAGTGCCGCCTGGCTGGCCCACATGGACGTCGCCAACCACGACATGGGCCGCATGGTGCAGCATCTGCACGAGGCCCTGGCCGGTGCCGCGCCCGACCATCACTCGGCCCGATCGCGGGCCTGCCTGGTGGTGGCCTATGCCTACCACTTCGCGGGCGACGAATCGCGGGCGTTGCCCTGGTATGCCCGCTCGCACTTCCATGCCACCGCCGATGGCGACGAGGCCCATCTCTCGGCCTTGATGCACAACCAGGCTTCGCTGCGAGGCAACCAGGCGCGCCTGACGGCCATGTTCGGCGAGCCGTCGCCCGAGGCCACGCGGCAGGCCTTGCTCAGCAGCGAATCCATCACCCGCTTCGATGCCGGGATCGGCACCGCGGCGCTGGTGTCGTTGGTGCCGATGATGCAGGCGCAGCTACTGACGCACGACCAGCGCTGGCCGCAGGCGCTGGCGCTGTTCGAGCTGCATTTCGATGCGGCGATGGCCGAGGGCCTGGAGCGCATGAAGCCCTGCTTCCTGGCCGACCGTGCGTGGTGCCGGCTGCAGCTGGGCGATGCCAGGCTGGCCGCGGCCGATGCCCAGGCCGCCGAGGCCAGCCTGCGCCAGCCCTGCGACCTGGACGACCGCGCGCTGGCGCAGGCGAGGCTGGCGCAGGTGATGGAACGGTTGGGCCAGGCGCGCGAGGCCGCGCTGTTGCGCGAGCGCGCCCGCAGCGACCTGCAGGCCCACCGCGGTGAGCAGGAGCGCCTGGTGGCGCTGCTGGATGAGGGCCTGAAGGACATCGACCCCGCCACTGCATGAGCAGTGGCAGGGCGCGGCGCCGTCAGAACAGCGCCATGCTCAGCTTGCGGCGGTACTGGTCCACCACCGGATCGGAGGGCGCCGCGGCGATCTTGCCGGTGACTTCCAGCGTGCCCTTGGCTTCGGCCGCGGCCGGCTTGGGCGCGGGCTTGGTCATCAGCTCCAGGATGGCCACGTAGTTCTTGCGCGCCAGCTCGTCCGACCACGCCTTGTCGCGCATGATGATCTCGAGCAGCTCGTCCATCGCCGCGGTGAAGCGGCCGGCGGCGAAGTGCGTCTGCGCCAGCTCGAAGCGGGCCTCGAAGTCGCGCTTGTTGGCCTGGATGGCCGCGGCCAGGGCATCGGCACCACGCGCCTGCGGTGCCTTCTCGGCGGCGGCCAGCCAGTGGCCCAGCGCGGCGATGCGTGCATCGACCATGGCCTTGCTGGCCACCGGCTCCAGCGCGGCGCGGGCCTGCGGCACCAGGCCGTTCTCCAGCAGCAGCTTCACATAGTCGGCGCGCACCGCGTCGTTGCCGGGGTCGATGGCCACCGCATGCTGCAGCTTGGCCAGCGCGGCATCGGTGTCGCCCTCGGCGGCCAGTTCCTCGGCTTCCTCGGTCTCCTGCTCGGCTTCCAGCGCGTCCACCGAGGGCACATGCTTGTCGAGGAACTCGCGGATCTGCGCTTCGGGCAGCGCGCCCACGAAGCCGTCCACCGGCTGGCCCTGGTGGAACATGACGCAAAAGGGAATGGAGCGCACCCCGAAGGCCTGGCTCAGCTGGCCGGCGATCTCGGGCTGGTCATCGCTGTTGAGCTTGGCCAGCGTGAAGCGGCCGGCATAGGCGACTTCCAGCTTCTCGAGCAGGGGGCCGAGCGTGCGGCAGGGGCCGCACCACGGCGCCCAGATGTCCAGCAGCACGGGCTGCTGCATGGATGCCTGGATGAGGTCGGCCTCGAAGTTCTGGAGCGTGATGTCGATCATGGCAACGAGAGAGGTGAATGCGCACGCCTACAATTCAAGGCTTCCTGCAATCCACGGAGCGGCCCTTGAACAGCGCAGCGCCCGTGGTCGGTGTGGTGATGGGTTCCAGCAGCGACTGGGAAACCCTGCAACACGCGGCCGCGATTCTCGCCGAGTTCGGCGTTCCCCACGAAGCACGGGTCGTCTCGGCCCACCGCATGCCCGACGACATGTTCGCCTACGCCGAAGGCGCCCAGGCGCGCGGGCTGCAGGCCATCATCGCCGGGGCCGGTGGCGCCGCCCACCTGCCCGGCATGCTCGCCGCCAAGACGGTGGTGCCGGTGCTCGGCGTGCCGGTGGCCAGCCGCCATCTGCAGGGCGTCGATTCGTTGCATTCCATCGTGCAGATGCCCAAGGGCATCCCCGTCGCCACCTTCGCCATCGGTACCGCCGGCGCGGCCAATGCGGCGCTGTTCGCGGTGGCCATGCTGGCCACCCGCGACGACGCGCTGCGCACCAGGCTGGAGGCCTTCCGGGCACGCCAGACCGAAGCCGCCCGCGCGATGACGCAGGAGCTGAAGTGACCGCTGCCACGCAGGTGCTGCCCGGCGCCACGCTGGGCGTGATGGGCGGCGGCCAGCTGGGCCGCATGTTCGTGCATGCGGCGCAGGCCATGGGTTATGCCACCGCGGTGCTGGAGGCCGACGCCAGCAGCCCCGCCGGCCAGGCGTCGCAACACCATGTGCTGGCCGCCTACACCGACGAACAAGGCCTGGCGCAGCTGGCGGCGCTGTCGGCTGCCATCACCACCGAGTTCGAGAACGTGCCGGCGCAGGCACTGCAGACCTTGGCCGCGCAGCGCTTCGTTGCACCTGCTGCGGCGGCCGTCGCCGTGTGCCAGGACCGTGCGGCCGAGAAGGCTCACTTTCAGCGCTGCGGCGTGCCCTGCGCGCCGTATGCGGTGATCGAATCGGCCGAGCAGCTGGCGGCGGTGACCGACGAGCTGCTGCCCGGCATCCTCAAGACCGCGCGGCTGGGCTATGACGGCAAGGGCCAGGCGCGCGTGGCCAACCGTACCGAGCTGGCCGCCGCCTGGGCCGCGATGAAGCATGCGCCCTGCGTGCTGGAGCAGATGCTGCCGCTGCACCGGGAGATCAGCGTCGTGCTGGCGCGCGGTGCGGACGGTGCCTGCGTGCAGCTGCCGGTGCAGCAGAACCTGCACCGCGACGGCATCCTGGCGGTGACGCAGGTGCCGGCGCCCGAGGTGCCGGCCGCGCTGCAGCAGCAGGCCATGGAATGCGCGCAGGCCGTGGCGGCCTCGCTGGACTATGTCGGCGTGCTGTGCGTCGAGTTCTTCGTGCTGGCCGATGGCCGGCTGGTGGCCAACGAGATGGCGCCGCGGCCGCACAACTCGGGCCACTACAGCATCGACGCCTGCGACCTGTCCCAGTTCGAGCTGCAGGTGCGCACGCTGTGCGGCCTGCCGCTGTCCACGCCGCGCCTGCATTCGCCGGCCGTCATGCTCAACCTGCTGGGCGACCTGTGGTTCGACGCCGCCGGCGCGCAGCGTGAGCCGGCCTGGGCCGAGGTGCTGGCCCTGCCCGGCGTGCACCTGCACCTGTACGGCAAGGCCGAGCCCCGCCGCGCTCGCAAGATGGGCCACCTGACGGTGACTGCCGCCACCGCGGACGAGGCACGCCGCGTGGCGCTGCAGGCCTCCGCCGTGCTGGGCCTGGCGCCCTTCTGATGGCCACGTGATGCGACTGGACGCGCAGGCACCAGGGGCCATCGAGGCCGCGGCGCAGCGACTGGCCGCTGGCGAGCTGGTGGCCTTTCCCACCGAGACGGTGTACGGCCTGGGCGCCCGGGCCGACGTGGACGAGGCTGCCGCGCGCATCTTCGCGGCCAAGGGCCGGCCCACCGGCCATCCGCTGATCGTGCATGTGGCCGACGTGGCCGGCGCCGCCGCCTTTGCAGGGCACTGGCCGCCGCTGGCGCAGCGCCTGGCCGAGCGCTTCTGGCCCGGGCCGCTGACGGTGATCGTGCCGCGTGCCGAGGGCATCGCCGCCACGGCCGCGGGCGGCCAGCCCACGGTGGGCCTGCGCTGCCCGGCGCATCCGGTGGCCCAGGCGCTGTTGCGGGCCGCGGCGGCGCAGGGCGTGCGTGGCGTGGCCGCGCCCAGCGCCAACCGCTTCGGCCGCGTCAGCCCCACCACGGCCGAGCATGTGCTTGCGGAGTTCGGCGACGACATGACGGTGCTGGACGGCGGCGCCTGCGGCGTGGGCATCGAGTCGGCCATCGTCGATTGCTCCCGCGGCATGCCGGTGCTGCTGCGCCCCGGCATGCTCACGGCGGCGGAGATCGAGGCGGCTGCCGGCCAGCCCCTTCATGCGCCTGATGCGGCGGCGCCGCGCGCCTCGGGCACGCTGGCATCGCACTACGCACCGCAGGCCAAGGTTCGGCTCATGCCGGCGGCGGCGCTGCGCGATGCGCTGCAGGTGTTCGGCCAGGCCGCCAAGGCCGGCAACACCCGCACACCGGGCGGCAAAACGCTGGCGGTATATTCCCGCACCGTGCCCGCCGGCACCGCTGCCGTGCTTCACCGGCGCATGCCGGACGACGCCGCCCGCGCCGCGCAGCAGCTGTTTGCGACGCTGCGCGAACTGGACGCCGCCGGCGTCTCGCTGATCTGGGTGGAACAACCGCCACCCGGGCCCGAATGGGACGGCGTGCGCGACCGCCTGCAACGGGCCGCGGCCGAATGAATCCCGCACCCTTCTCAACGGAGAACCGATGAATTTCAAGTTTGTATGGCGCGGCGCTGCTGCCCTGGCCGTGGCCGCGCTGCTGTCCGCGTGCGGTGGCGGGCAGGTGGACGAGTTCAAGCCCAAGCGCATCATCGCGTTTGGCGATGAGCAGAGCCTGGTCACCGCCGACGGCAAGAAGTACAGCGTCAATCTCGCCCCCACCACCGACACCACCGACCAGGAATGCCGCACCTACCCGGTGTGGACGCAGATCGTGGCGGCCGAGTTCGGGCTGTCGTTCCCAGGCTGCCGGGTGGCCGGCGCGGCCGACAACGGCGTGATGAAGGCCACCGCCAATGCCAAGGTGGAAGACTTTGCGCGGCAGATCACGGAGATCAGCAGCACCTTCACCGACGACGATCTGGCTACCGTGATGGTGGGTACGCACGACGTGCTGGAGCAGTACGCGCTGTATGACGGCAACAACAAGGCCGCGCTCCTGGCCGAATTGAAGGCACGCGGCACGCATTGGGGCGAGCTGATCAACTCGATCGCCAAGGCAGGTCCTCGTGTGCAGGTGGTGACCATCCCCGACCTGGGATTGGCACCGCGGTTCAAGACTCAATCGGCTGAACGCCGGGCCGTACTCACCGAACTCGTCGCCGCATACAACCTGGCGATGCGTCTGGCGCTGATCCAGGACGGCCGCATGATCGGCCTAGTGTTCGGTGATATCGAAATCCAGCAGATGGTGCGCTACCCCGGCAGCTACAGCCTGAGCAACGTCGACACCGCGGTCTGCAAAAATGCGCTGCCCGACTGCACCACGGAATCCGTCATCGACGCCGTTACCCAAAGCGACCCCGTCACCGAATTCCTGTGGGCTGACGACATCCGCCCCGGCATCGAGTTCCACGACCGCCTGGGCGACCTGGCCTACTACCGCTCGAACAACAACCCGTTCTGACCGGCACGCCGGCTGGATCAAGAGGGCCGCGTCAGCGGCCCTTTTTCATGGCGTGGCCGCGGAGGCGTCGCGCAGCGTCCACTGCACCAGCGCATCGAAGGCGGGCCGCGCGGCGGCGGCGTTCGGATGGTTGACGATGGCCACCAGCAGGTAGCGCCGGCCGCTGTCGCCCAGCACGTAACCGGCCACGCCGGCCACGTCGCGCAGCGAACCGGTCTTCAGGTGCGCGCGACCGGCCGCCACCTGGGAGCGGCGCAGCGTGCCGTCGGTGGCCGAGGCCGGCAGCGAAGCCACCAGGTCGGGCATCACCGGGCTGCGCCAGGCCGCCTGCAGCAGCCTTGCAAGGACATCCGCCGTCAGCCGTGTCTCGCGCGAGAGGCCCGAGCCGTTGTCGATCAGCAGCTCGCCCATCGGCGTGGCGTCCACCCGCAGGCGCTCGGCCATCCAGCGCTGCAGCACCAGCCGCGCGGCCTCGGGCGTGCCCTGGCCGCCGCGCTCCAGCCCCAGCGTGAGGAAGAGCTGCTGCGCCATCGTGTTGTTGCTGAACTTGTTGATGTCGCGCACCACCTCGGCCAGCGGCGGCGACTCGAACACGAAGGAGGGCGGCGTGGCGCTGGGCGCCGGGCCATGGCGCACGCTGCCGGTCAGGCGGCCACCCGCCTCGGCCCACAGCTGGGCGACCAGCCGGGCCGCATACGTCTCGGGCGCGGGGTCCGCCACCGGCCACTGGCGCTCGCCGCAGGCCGCGGGGTAGCGGCCCTCGAAGCGCACCTGCGCCGGCTCGTCGAAGCGCGGCTTGAGGGCGGCGCGCCAGTCGCCGCAGGCGCCGGTGGTGGCCAGCGGCGCCTCGGCCTGCACGCGGGTGCCCGCCAGCGCGGGCTCGGCGGTGATGCGTACCACGCCGCGCGGCGGGTCGGGCACGAAGCGGTAGTTCACCGTCTTCTGGTTCAGCAGCAGCGCATCGGCCCGCACGTTGTAGGGTCGCAGCGGCTCGTTGTCGAAGTCGGCCGGCTGCATGCGCGGCGGCGCGAAGGCTTCGTTGTCCAGCACGATGTCGCCGCGGATCTCGCGCACGCCGGCTTGCTGCACCCGCCGCAGCAGCAGCCACAGGCGTTCCAGCACCAGCTTGGGGTCACCCCGGCCCTGCAGGATGAGCGAGCCCGTCAGGACGCCGTCCTGCACCTCGCCGTTGATCCACACCGGCGTCTGCCAGGCCCAGGCCGGGCCCAGCAGGTCCAGCGCGGCGTAGGTGGTAAGCAGCTTGGTGAGCGAGGCCGGGTTCACCGCCCGCTCCGCCTGCCAGCGCAGGCGTGGCTGCGGCGTGGGCGGCGGACCCACCTCCTCGATGACCACCGACAGCGCCTCGGCCGGAATGCGTTCACGCTGCAGCACGGCAGCGGCTTCGGGTGGCAGCACGGCCGAAGACTGCGCCAGGGCCGGCGCCCCCAGCACGAGCCAGCAGGCTACCAGCCAGGCCCGCGCGGGCGCTGCGGATCGGCGCGGGCAGGGCGTTTGGGAAGGCATGCGGGGATCATCGCACGCACCCCGGCGAGTGCCCCCGCGGTGCCGGGCGCCACGGGGGGTTCACCTACACTGGGCGCCATGTCGTCGTCGCCCATCACCGCGTGCCCCCCGCACGCCGAGGCCACCGCCGCCTCGCCTGCCCTGCTGGCCATCGACACCTCCACCGAACGCCTGGCCGTGGCCGCGCAGGCCGCCGGCCGCCAGTCCGGGCTGGACGAGCCGGGCGGCGCGCTCGCCTCCGCCCGGCTGCTGCCGGCAGTGCAGGTGCTGCTGGCGCGGCTGGGCACGCGCATCGGTGCGATGGATGCCATCGCCTTCGGCCGCGGCCCCGGCGCCTTCACCGGCCTGCGCACCGCCTGCGCGGTGGCGCAGGGCCTGGCGCTGGGTGCGGCCAGGCCGGTGCTGCCGATCGACAGCCTGGCCATCGTGGCCGACGATGCCCGCGCGCAGCTCGGCAGCAGCGCGCCCGACACCATCACCGTGGCGATGGATGCGCGCATGAACGAGGTTTACGCCGCCACCTACCGCTGGGCCGATGGCCGCTGGCACACGGTGCAGCCGCCCGCCTTGTGGCCGCTGGCGCTGCTGGCCGCGCAGTGGCGGGACCAGCCGCCCGCCTGCATCGCCGGCTCGGCGCTGGTGGCTTTCGCCGACCAGCTGCCCACCACCGGCGCCACCTGCGTGCCGGCCGAACACGACCGCGCCGCTGCGCTGCTGCGGCTGGCACTGCAGGCCTGGCATGCCAGCGAGGCCATCGACCCGGCGCTGGCCCTGCCGCTGTACCTGCGCGACAAGGTGGCGCAGACCACGGCCGAGCGCGAGGCCGCCAAGGCCGCCCTGGCATGAGGAAAGCCCCGCGATGAGCGCACGCCTCCAGGCCGCCGAGCCGCAAGCACCGCTGCAGTTCCGCCCGATGACGGTGCCCCTGCTGGACGCCGTGGCCGCCATCGAGCAGCAGGCCTACGCCTTCCCGTGGTCGCGCGGCAACTTCATCGACTCGCTGGCCGCCGGCTACAGCGCCACCGTGCTGCAGGCGGCCGATGGCGAGCTGATCGGCTACAGCGTGGCCATGCAGGGCGTGGACGAGGTGCACCTGCTCAACATCACCGTGGCGCCGCGCTGGCAGCGCCGCGGCCATGGCCAGGCGCTGCTCGACGAGGTGGTGGCCCAGGTGCGTGCCGCCGGCCTGCCCACGCTGCTGCTGGAGGTGCGCACCAGCAACGACGGCGCGCGGCTGATGTACGAGCGCGCCGGCTTCCTGCACATCGGCCAGCGCAAGGGCTACTACCCCGCGCCGCATGGCCAGCGGGAGGACGCCTTCGTCATGGCCCTGGCCGTGGAGCCGCGCGATGTGGACTGAACGCCAGCGGGCCATGCTGGCCGAAATGGGCGTGCGCGTGTTCGTGCAGCCGCCGCAGGCCGCGCCGGCGGATGTGCTGCTGCAGGACGAGCCCATGGCATCGGACCCGCCGCAGTCGCCGGTGGCCGACGCGCCCCCGCCCGTGCCGACCATCGCCCGCCCGCCACGCCCGGCATCCGCCGAGCCACCGATGCGCACGCCGTCCGCCATCGACACGCTCGACTGGGAGCCGCTGCGCGAGATGGTGGCCGGCTGCACCGCCTGCGCGCTGTGCGAATCGCGGCGCCACACCGTCTTCGGCGTGGGCCACACGCGGGCGCACTGGATGATCATCGGCGAGGCGCCCGGCGAGCAGGAGGACCTGCGCGGCGAACCCTTCGTCGGACCGGCCGGCCAGCTGCTCGACAGCATGCTGATGGCCCTGGGCCTCACGCGCGAGGAGGCGCCGCCCGAACGCCAGGTGTTCATCGCCAACACGCTGAAGTGCCGGCCGCCGCGCAACCGCAACCCGGAGCCGGAGGAACTCGCCCGCTGCGAGCCCTACCTGCAGCGCCAGATCGCCCTGGTGCAGCCCAAGGTCATCCTGGCGATGGGGCGCTTCGCGGTGCAGTCGCTGCTGCGCAGCAACGAGCCCATCGGCAAGCTGCGCGGGCAGGTGCACCAGTACCAGGGCGTGCCGCTGGTGGTCACCTATCACCCGGCCTACCTGCTGCGCCAGCCGATGGACAAGGCGCGCTCCTGGGACGACCTTTGCCTGGCCGCCGAGGTGATGGAACGGGGCCCCCAAGCTCGCTGACGCTCGCGGCCCCGCAAGGGGGCGCGTTCGCCGCTGCCGCCCGGCCGCCGGCGGCCTATTTCGGCAGCTTGGCCGGGCGCTTCCAGCCCGGCACCGTGAGCTGACGCGCGCGCGAGACGCTCAGCTGCCCGGCCGGCGCGTCCTTGGCGATGGTGGAGCCGCCGCCGATGGTGGCGCCGTCGCCCAGGGTCACCGGGGCCACCAGCACGCAGTTGCTGCCCACGTGCACGTCGTTGCCGATGACGGTGCGGTGCTTGTTCACGCCGTCATAGTTGGCGGTGATGGAGCCGGCGCCGAAGTTCACCCGCTCGCCCACGGTGCTGTCGCCCAGGTAGGCCAGGTGGTTGGCCTTGGCGCCATGGGCCAGCGTCGAGTTCTTCACTTCCACGAAGTTGCCGATGTGCACCTCGGTGCCCAGCACCGCGCCCGGCCGCAGCCGCGCATAGGGGCCGATCAGCGAGCCCGGACCCACCTGGGCCTGCTCGACGTGCGTGAAGGGGTGGATCACCGCGTCGGCCTCGATGCGGGCGCTGCGGATCACGCAGTTCGCGCCGATGCGCACGCCGTCGCCCAGCGTCACCTCGCCCTCGAAGATGCAGTTGACGTCGATCTCCACATCGCGGCCGCAGTGCAGCGTGCCGCGCACGTCGATGCGCGCGGGGTCGGCCAGGCGCACACCGGCTTCCATCAGCGCATCGGCCTGCGCCGCCTGGTGCAGCCGCTCCAGCTGCGCCAGCTCTCGCGGGCTGTTGATGCCGCGCACCTCGATCTCGGCCGCCGCGGCCGACGCCACCACCGGCACGCCCTGCGCTACGGCCATCTTCACGATGTCGGTCAGGTAGTACTCGCGCTGCGCGTTCTGGTTGTCCAGCGCCATCACCGCACGCTTCAGCCAGGCGGTGGGCGCGGCCATCATGCCGGTGTACACCTCGCGGATCTCGCGCTGCGCGGGCGTGGCGTCCTTGTGCTCGACGATGGCCTGCACGCTGCCGCCATCGGCCGACCGCACGATGCGGCCATAGCCGGTGGCGTCGGCCAGCGTCACCGTCAGCAGCGCCAGCCGCTGGCCGCCGCAGGCCTCCGCCAGCGCGCGGGCTGTCTCGGCGCGGATCAGCGGCACGTCGCCGTTGAGGATCAGCGTGGTGCCTTCGTCGGGCAGCTCGGGCACCACCTGCTGGATGGCGTGGCCGGTGCCCAGCTGCGGTTCCTGCTTGACCATGCGCACGGCGGGCACATCAATTGCCTTTTGCACCTGGTCGGCGCCATGACCGACGATCACGAGCGTATGTTCGGCCTGCAGCGTGGCGGTGGTGTCGAGCACGCGCTGCAGCAGGCTGCGTCCGGCCAGGGTGTGCAATACCTTGGGCCGATCGGATTTCATGCGGGTGCCCTTGCCCGCAGCCATGATGACGATGTGGAGAGTCATGCGTGAACCGTGCTCTGTGATGCCGTGGCGTAAGTGGTCGCGGATTATCGGTGCCAGCCTGCTGGCACTCGCCCTCACCGGCTGCGCCGTGGTGCAGTTGGCCTACAACCAGGCGCCGGGCTGGACCTCCTGGTGGATCAACAGCTATGCCGACCTGGACGACGAGCAGGGCCCGCGCACCCGTGACGCCATCGACGCTTGGTTCCGCTGGCATCGCAGCACGCAGCTGCCGGAGTACGCGGGCATGCTGGCCCGCATGCAGGCGCAGGCGATGGACAACACCACCGGCGCCGCGCTCTGCCGCTGGGAGCCGGAGCTGCGCCAGCGCGCCGAGGCCGCGCTGATGCAGGCGGTGGCACCCGCTGCGGAGCTGGCCGTGACGCTGCGGCCGCAACAGCTGCGCCACATCGAGAAGCGCTACGAGCGCAACAACAAGGAATTTCGCGAGGAATACCTGCAGCCCGATCCGGCCGAGCGCCTGGAAGAGCTGCAGGAGCGCACCGTCGAGCGGCTGGAAAAGCTCTATGGCCGGCTGGATGCCGCCCAGCGCGAGCGCGTGGCCAAGGCCCTGGCCGCTTCACCCTACGACGCGGAGCTGTGGCAGCAGGAACGCCTGGCCCGCCAGCGCGACACGCTGCAGACGCTGCGCACCCTCACCGCCGAGGGCCGCACCCAGCCGGCAGCGGCCGCGCAGGCCGAGGTCAAGGCCTTGATGGGCCGCTGGATGCGCTCGCCGCGCCCGGCCTATGCGGCCTACCAGCGCAAGCTGGTCGACTACAACTGCGCCTGGATGGCCGAGCTGCACAACAGCACCACGCCCGAGCAGCGACGCCATGCCCGCGACAAGCTGCGTGGCTGGGAGTCGGATGCGCGGGCGCTGGCGGCCGCGGCCGCCAGCGGTTGAAGCGCGCCTACCGGCTGACCGGCACCACCACCCGGCGCGGGCTCACGGCCGGGGTGGGAAAGTCCTTCAGTGCCGCCTCGAACATCAGCGACAGCGATTCGCCGTCGGCGCCGATCAGGCTGTCGTTGACCGCGCGCGTCTCGTACAGCGGCGCGCCGGTGGCGCGGTCGCGGATCAGCACCGCCACCTCGCGCTCGTAGCGCGGGTTGTCGAAGCGGTAGCCCAGGCCGAAGCCGGGGCGCCAGCCGCCATAGCGGCCGTAGCCATAGCCCCAGTTCCACCACATCGGGTCGTCCCAGGGCGAGGTCTCGTAGCGGGTGATGCGCGCGCCAAGCTGGATGCTGACGTCGGCCCGCGCCGCATCGGGTGCCGGCTTGAAGCCGGCCATCTCCACGGCGGGCCGGGCGGCTTCCTCGAGCGCGGCCTGCTGCTCCGGCTGCGAGGCCTGCGAGGGCAGGCGCTCGAACACATAGGTGCCGGGGGCGCGGCCTGTGGGCCAAGTGCCGTAGCTGCGCACGTCGCTGCTCAGGGTGTTGAGCGATGCGCAGCCGCCCAGCGCCAGCGCCGCGGCACCGGCGGCGGCCCAACGCAGGGGGGACAGTGAGTTCATGACAGGGGTTCCTTCGTCAGGCCCCCGGGTGCAGCTTCACCACCGAGGTGGCCGGCGTGCCGCAGGGGTCCTCGTCTTCGTCGAATGCCTTGTCGCCCATGGGGTCGGCCATGCCGGTGGCCTGGAGCGTGGTGAAAGGGTACAGCTTCCGGTCCATCATGTGCGAAGGCACGATGTTGCCCATGGCGGTGAACATGTTGTCGATGCGGCCGGGGTACAGGCGGTCCCAGTCGCGGATCATCGACTTGATCTGCGCCCGTTGCAGGCCTTCCTGGTTGCCGCACAGCGTGCAGGGGATGATGGGGAAGGCGCGCTGCACCGCATAGCGCTCGAGGTCGGTCTCGGCCACGTAGGCCAGCGGCCGGATGACCACGTGCTTGCCGTCGTCGCTCACCAGCTTGGGCGGCATGCCCTTCATGCGGCTGCCGAAGAACATGTTCATCAGCAGGGTGACCACCATGTCGTCGCGGTGATGGCCCAGGGCCACCTTGGTGGCGCCCAGCTCGCTGGCCACGCGGTACAGGATGCCGCGCCGCAGCCGCGAGCACAGCGAGCACATGGTCTGGCCCTCGGGGATCAGCCGCTTGACGATGGAGTAGGTGTCCTGCTCCTCGATGCGGAAGGGCACGTCCAGCGTGCCCAGGTACTGCGGCAGCACATGCTCGGGGAAGCCCGGCTGCTTCTGGTCGAGGTTGACCGCCACCAGCTCGAAGGGCACCGGCGCACGCTTGCGCAGGTTGATCAGGATGTCGAGCAGGGCATAGCTGTCCTTGCCGCCGGACACGCAGACCATCACCTTGTCGCCGGCTTCGATCATGTTGAAGTCGGCGATGGCCTGGCCCACTTGTCTATGCAAGCGCTTGGAGAGCTTGTTGGCCTCGAAGGCGGCCTTGCGGTCGGTCTCGGGGGCGGTGGCGATGTCGCTCATGGCAGTTCTTTCAACGCTTGATGCCGAACACTTCGATGCCGACCGCGTCGCAGTCGGGGTACACGTCGGGCTTTTCGGTGGACACGCGCGCGGCACGCACGCGGGGGTTGGCCAGCATGGCCTTCAGCACGTCGTCGGCCAGCGTCTCCTGCAGGTGGATGTGGCCCTGCTGCACGCGCTCGGCCACGGTGCGGCGGATGAAGTCGTAGTCCACCACCTCGTGCAGCTCGTCGGTGGTGGGGGTGGACTGCGCCAGCGGCACGAACAGGTCGACGTTGATGACCACGCGCTGCTCGCCGCGCTTCTCGAAGTCATGCACGCCGATGTTGATCCACACCTCGTAGTCGCGCAGGAAAAGGCGGCGGCAGTCGGCCAGCTCGGGATGCAGGAGGTTCATGGCGGCCATTCAGGCGAGAAAGTAGACGTCGCGCGGCTGCGCGGCGAGATGCTGGCCGCCATCGACCAGGATCGTGGTCCCGGTGATGGCGGGGGAATCGAGCACGAAGCGCACGGTGCGCGCCACGTCCTCGGGGGTGGAGGAGCGCTGCAGCGGCGTCATGCGGTGCGCGCGCTGGAACTCGGCTTCGTTCATCGGCCCCGACGGCAGCGTCACGCCCGGTGCCACGCCCACCACGCGCACCTGCGGCGCCAGCGCCATCGCCAGCAGCGTGGTGGCGCTTTCCAGCGCGGCCTTGCTCAGCGTGTACGACAGGTGGTCGGGGTTGGGGTTCCACAGCTTCTGGTCCAGCAGGTTCACCACGCAGCCAGCCGGCGTGGCGTCGTCCTCGCGCTGGCCCAGGTGCGCATGCAGCGCCTGCGCCAGCAGGATGGGCGCGGCGGTGTTGGCGCGCCAGTGGCGCTCCATCGCGGCATGGCTGAAGCTGGCCACGTCGTCATGCTCGAACAGCGAAGCGTTGTTCACCACCGCGTCCACCCGGCCCAGCTGCTGAACGGCCTGCGGCAGCAGCACGCGGCAGGCGGCTTCGTCGGTGAGGTCGGCCGGCAGCACCGCCACGCGGGCGCCTGCGGCCTGCAGTTCGGCGGCGGTGGCATGGGCTTCATCGTTGGCATGGTGGCAGTGCAGCGCGATGTCGAAGCCCTGCTGCGCCAGGTGCAATGCGATGCTGCGGCCGATGCGCCGGGCCGCTCCGGTGACGAGTACGACGCGGCGCGTGAGCATGGTTCCTAGAATGCGGCATGCACGAAGTTGAACCCGCCAGTGTATCGAGCGAGCTGCTGGCCCACCTGCGCGAGGACATCGGCCGCGCCGGCGGGTGGCTGCCCTTCGACCGCTACATGGCCGCGGTGCTGTACACGCCGGGCCTGGGCTACTACGCCAACGGCAGCGTGAAGTTCGGTGCCATGCCGTCCTCGGGCAGCGACTTCGTCACCGCGCCCGAGATGACGCCGCTGTTCGGCCGCGCGCTCGCCGCCCAGCTCCGCCAGGCGCTGGACGAGACCGGCACCGATGCCTTGTGGGAATTCGGCGCCGGCTCCGGCGCGCTGGCGGAATCGCTGCTGCAGGCGCTGGGCGATCGGGTGCAGCGTTACACCATCGTCGACCTGTCGGGCAGCCTGCGGGCGCGGCAGCAGGCGCGGCTGGCCGCCTTCGGCGACCGGGTGCAGTGGGTGGCCGAGCTGCCCGCGCAGATGCAGGGCGTGGTGGTCGGCAACGAGGTGCTGGATGCGATGCCGGTGCAGCTGCTGCACTTCGACGGCCAGCGCTGGTGGGAGCGCGGCGTGACGCTGGATGCCGACGGCGCGCTCAGCTTCGCCGACCGCGACACCGCGCTGCGCCCGCCAGTGGAAGCGGCCTTCGTGTCCGGCACCACGGTGGAGATCCATCCGCAGGCCGAGGCCTTCGTGCGCACGTTGGCGCAGCGGCTGCAGCGCGGCGCGGTGTTCCTCATCGACTACGGCTTTCCGGAGGATGAGTTCTACCTGCCCCAGCGCATCGGCGGCACGCTGATGTGCCACCGCCTGCACCGCGCGGACACCGATCCGCTGGCCGACCCCGGCCTGAAGGACATCACCGCCCACGTCAATTTCACCGGCGTGGCACTGGCCGGACAGGACGCCGGGCTGGAGGTGCTGGGCTACACCTCCCAGGGCCGCTTCCTGCTCAACTGCGGGCTGGCGCAGCTGCTCGGCGACGCCCAGGCCGCGGGCGACCTGCGGGCCTTGTCGGCCGGCCAGAAGCTGGTGGCCGAGCACGAGATGGGCGAGCTGTTCAAGGTGATCGGCTTCGCCAAGGGCGCGCCGTTCGACGCCATCGGCTTTTCGGCGGGCGATCGCTCGCACCGGCTGTAGGCGCCGCGCCGCATGCGCTGGCTGCTGGTCTTCCTCATCGCCTGCCTGCTGTTCAACGGCCTGCAGCACTGGCTGGCGCGCATCGGCCTGGGCAAGCTGCCGGGCGACTTCCGCTTCATCCTCTTCGGCCGCGAGTGGTACCTGCCGGTGGCCAGCAGCCTGGTGCTGAGCCTGATCGCGATGGGCGTCGGCTACTTCATCTGAGCGCCGGCCCAGGCCTCCAGCGCCGCCTGCCGTGCCTCGGCGATCGCGCTGCCGATGCCCGGGCCCTGCACGCCGCGCGCCACGGCCTCGGCCGCCACCTGCTTCACGTCCACCGCCTGCACGGTGTGCAGCGCGGCCAGCAGCCGTTCACGCTGCGGATAGGGCCGGTCTTCCAGGCCCGTGCGGCCGCGGGCGTCGCATTCGCAGGCCAGCAGCGCCTGCTCGAAGCGCTGTGGCCGGCGCAGCGCGTCGCAGCGTTCCAGCAGCCGCATCAGCGCCCTGGCGCCGAACTCCATGCTGCGGTGGATGTTGCCGTGCTCGCCGGCCACCAGCTGCGCCAGCTCGCGGCATTCCACCGGCACCCGAAGCCGGTCGGCCACCGCGGCGGCGAGCTTCACGCTGCGGGCTTCATGCGCGATGTGGCGCGGCCAGTCGTCCGGCCGCGTGGTGCCCTTGCCCAGGTCGTGCACCAGGCAGGCCCAGCGCACCGGCAGGGGTGCGCGCAGCGCAGCGGCGGTGTCCAGCACCAGCATGACATGCAGGCCGGTGTCCACCTCGGGATGGTGCTGCGGCGGCTGCGGCACGCCCCACAGGCGGTCCAGCTCTGGCAGCAGCCGCGCCAGCGCACCGCAATCACGCAGCAGGCCGAACATGCGGCTGGGCTGCGGCTCCATCAGCCCGCGCGACAGCTCCTGCCACACGCGCTCGGGCACGAGGGCGTCCACCTCGCCGGCATCCACCATGCGGCGGCACAGGGCCAGCGTCTCGGGGGCCACGCTGAAATCAGGCCAGCGGGCCAGGAAGCGGGCCAGCCGCAGGATGCGCACCGGGTCTTCCTCGAAGGCCTCGGACACATGGCGCAGCACCTTGGCCTGCAGGTCGCGCTGGCCGCCGTAGGGGTCGATCAGCGTGCCGTCCTCGGCCTCGGCGATGGCATTGACCGTCAGGTCGCGGCGCTGCAGGTCCTGCTCCAGCGTGACCGAGGGATCGGCATGCATGACGAAGCCGCGGTAGCCGGGCGCCGACTTGCGCTCGGTGCGGGCCAGCGCATATTCCTCGCGCGTGTGCGGATGCAGGAAGACGGGGAAGTCGCGGCCCACTGGCACGTAGCCCAGCGCACCCAGCTGCTCGGCGGTGGCGCCTACCACCACCCAGTCGCGATCGCCGGCGTGCGGTGCCTGGTGCTGGCCGGCCTGCTCGCGCAGCAGGCGGTCGCGCACCGCGCCGCCCACGCAATACACCCGCATCGCCGTCAACGGCGTGCGCAGGCGCGCAGCGGATCGAGCCGGGCGATGCCCTGGCGGCGGCCCAGGTAGCCCGGCGCCACCTGCTCCAGCGGCGCGGGCGTGATGCCCAGCGCCTGCAGCCCCGGCAGCTTGCCGGTGGCCACGTTGGGCACCTTCATCGAGTCGAGGTTGTCGCCCGACATCAGCGGCTCGCCCGGCATCAGCGACATCACGCCCGCCTGCAGCCGGCCCAGCGGGCCGGGCAGGCCGATCACCGGCCGCCGGTGGCCCGACCACTGGCCGGCCAGCTGCACCAGCTGCTTGAGCGTGTAGACGGTGGGGCCGGCGCATTCGTAGGTCTGGCCGATGGTCTCGGGCCGGTCCAGGCAGCGCACCAGGGCCTCGGCCACGTCGTCCACCCAGCAGGGCTGGAACTTCGCGTCGGCACCGGCCAGCGGCATCAGCGGGAATATTGACTGCAGACCGGCGAACATGTTCAGGAAGCGGTCCTCGGCACCGAACAGCACCGACGGCCGCAGGATGGTGACGTCCAGGCCCGACGATCCCAGCACCGCCTCGCCGGCGGCCTTGCTGCGCAGGTAGCGCGAAGGCGCATCGCTGGCCGCGCCCAGCGCGCTCACATGCAGCACCCGGCGTACGCCGGCCGCACGGCAGCTTTCGGCGATGTGGCGTGGCAGCTCGGCATGGGTGCGGCGAAAGGCCTCCTCGCTGCCGTGCAGGATCGCCACGAGGTTGATCACCGCGTCGCAGCCGGCCACCAGGCGGGCCAGCTGCTGCGGGTGGTTGACGTCGGCCTGCACCACTTCCACCGTGGGCAGCGAGCGTAGCCAGTTGCCGCGGTAGAAGCGGCGGGTGGGCACCAGGATGCGGCCACCCGCACCGCCACTGCGGCGCACCAGCCGCTCGGCCACCGCACGGCCGACGAAGCCGGTACCGCCGAGCACGAGGATGTTGCGCATGGGTTGTGTTCTCCGGAGATAGGAACTGCTGGATGAGGGAATGGGCGCGGCTCAGGGCAGGTCGCGGTCGCCGCTGCCGCCGGTGCGCGGGCCGATGGGCCCGCCCAGGCGCGGCTTCAGCGCGGGCGGCTTGCCCGTGATCAGCGCGCTGTAGACGGTGGCGTTGGACAGCACCTTCTTCACGTAGTCGCGCGTCTCGTTGAACGGGATGTTCTCGGCCCAGGCCGCGGCCTCGCTGGTGGCGCCTTCGCGCCAGCGGCGCGGGCGGCCGGGGCCTGCGTTGTAGGCCGCCGCGGCCATGGCCTGCGAGCCGCCGAAGTCGTCCAGCACCAGCTTGAGGTAGGCGGTGCCCAGCTTCAGGTTGGTGTCGCGGTCGGTGATCATGTCCTGGCTGTAGTCCAGGCCGATCTTCTTGGCCGTCCAGCGGGCGGTGGCCGGCATGATCTGCATCAGGCCGGAGGCGCCCACATGGGAGCGCGCATCCATGATGAAGCGCGACTCCTGGCGGATCAGGCCGTAGACGTAGCCCGGGTCCAGGCCGATGGCATTGGCCGCGGCCAGCACGTTCTGCCGCAGCGGCGTGGGATAGCGCTGGTCGAGGTCGATCTCGTTGCGGGTGCGGTCGCTGGTGTTGATGCAGCGGTCCCACACCTCGCGCTCGCAGGCCCACTGGGCGGCGGCCAGCAGCTCGCGGTCGCTCATGCCGCGCAGGCTGAAGTTCCATTCGCGCACGCCTTCGCCGCGCAGGCCCAGGCCGATGAGCTGCAGCGCGCGCTGCAGGCCGGGATGGTTGCGGGCGGCGGCCTTCTCGTCGGCGCTGAGCGGCGCGGGCGCCGGCGGCAGCGCCAGCGTGCGACCCAGGTCCTCGGTGGCCAGCTGGCCGTAGAAGGTCAGCGGCGAGGCGATGGCCTGCAGGATCTGCTCGGCCTCCCGGCGCTGGTTGTCGCCGCGCGGGCCTTCCACCGCGGTGGCCTTCAGCGCGCGCGCCTTCCAGTATTGCCAGCTGGCGTCGGCCTGTTCCTCCACGCCCATCTCGTCCACCGCCTGGGCGGCCATCGCCCAGCGCTCGGCGGCCGGGTATCGGATGGCGGCGCGAACCGCCCAGGACAGGGTCTCGTTGGTCCACTGCGAGTCGCCGGCGCGGGGCTTCTGCTCGCGCTGGCCGAAGGCTTCGGCAAAGGCGGTGACCGCATCGGGCTGCAGGCGCTGCGCATAGTTGCGGCCCACCTGCGACCACACCCAGCCGGCCTGGCCCTGCGGCAGCAGCCGGCCCCAACGGGCGCGCAGCATCGCCACGGCGTTGTCGGGATCGTCGGCGGCCATGCGCACCAGGGCCACGGCGGTCACCTCGGCGGTGTCATGGCCCATCACCACCGACTTGCGGCCCAGCGGCTTGGCGGGCGAGGAGAAGGCCTCGGCGATGGCGGTGGCCGTCTGCGGGCCCAGCAGCGCGGCGGCCGAGCGGGCGGCGGCGGGCTTGTTGTATTCCGCCGCATCGCGGATGCGGGTCCACACGTCTTCCTTGGTGAACACCTTGGCCTCGAACAGCGTGCTGGCCATCAGCGCGCAGCCGTCGTCCATGTCGCGCTGGGCGCGCCAGGCGGGCAGGGCGGCGTCGCGCACCGGCTGGCCCTGCAGGTGGGCCGCCAGCAGCGCGTAGCAGGTCACCTGGCGGTCGTCGTTCATGCGAAAGCGCGGGAAGTCGCGCGACAGGTTGGCCCAGTCGCGCCGGCGGCCCAGCTCCAGCAGCCAGTCGTTGCGCAGCCGGTCTTCCACGTAGCTGCCGGGCCAGCGGGCATAGAAGGCGTCCAGGTCGGCCTGCTGCAGCTCCACCAGGCGGCTGCCCATCTCCCAGTAGTCCACCCAGGATGCCAGCGGATGGCGGGTGGACTGGGCGGCGTCGCGCAGCGCCTGCAGGCGCACGCGATCGCGCTTGCGGGCGGCTTCCCGCGCTTCCAGCACCAGGCCGTCGGCGCCCTGGGCTTGCACCACCGGGGCGCACGCGGTCAACAACAGGGCGGTGGCCAGGCCGGTGAGGGCGGCGAGAAGGCGGGGCTTGGGCATGGGCGGGCGGTGATGGGGTGGCGCGGCGGTGGGCGGCGTCAGGGCTGGAAGGCGGGTGCAGACACCCCGGACACGGGATGGCGGCAGTTGCATTTGAATGTAGCGCAGCGGTTGCGGCACCGGTTGACGCAGCACGGCCGCGAAGGCGGCTCAGTCCGGCTCGCCCACCGCCCGGCGCGTCTCGCGCGCCTGCTCGATCACCCAGTCGATGAAGGGCCGGAGCTCCGGGCGCTGCATGGCCGCCTGGCTGTGCGCCAGCCAGTAGGTGAAGGGCGATCGCTCGCGGCCGGCTTCGCCGAAGGGCTCCACCAGCTCGCCGCGCTGCAGCGATTCCTGCACCAGCGCCAGCCGGGCCAGCGCGACGCCCTGGCCGGCCAGGGCGGCCTGGATCTGCTGGTGTGTGTAGTTGAGGTACAGCCAGCGCAGCGGTTCCTGGTTGGGCAGGCCACGGCGGGCCAGCCAGTAGCGCCAGGTGAGGAATTCGGCGCTGGGGCGCGGGTCGTCCTCCTCCAGCAGCGTGTGGCGGGCCAGGTCGGCGGGCTCGCCCAGCGGCGGTGCCAGGCCGCGCTGGGCCTGCTCCGCCAGCGAATGGCCGACCACCGGCGTCAGCACCTCGCCGAACAGCTTGGTGGCGCCGGGCGGCGCGTCCTTCGGATGGCAGTAACGCAGGGCGATGTCCAGCTCGGGGTCGTCCATCTCCATCACCACGTCGGAGGCGGAGATGCGGATGTCGATGTCCGGATGCAGGCGCTGGAAGGAGTGCAGCCGCGGGATTAGCCACAGCGAGGCGAAGGAGGCGAAGGTGGTGACGCTCACATGCCGCCGGCCCGTGGTGACGCGGATCTGCCGCACCGTCGCGTCCAGCCGGTCGAGCAGCGGCGCCACCGTGCGCAGCAGCGTCGCGCCGGTGCCGGTGAGCTCCACATGCCGCGTGCCGCGCAGGAAGAGCACCGCGCCCAGCTCTTCCTCCAGCGCGCGGATCTGCCGGCTGATGGCGGATTGGGTGAGGTGCAGCTCCTCGGCCGCGCCGCTGAAGCTCAGCCGGCGGGCCACCGCCTCGAAAGCCCGCAGCGGCCCCACGCCGAGCGGCCGCTGGCGCACTCTATTCATGACCGAAGCGCATCAATCACCCCGCAACTCATCATTCGACTTCCGGTGCTCAAGCTACCAGAATTACCCTCATTCCACCTCCACCGGAGTATGTCATGAGCACTCAATTGATGAGCTTTCAGCAAGCTGCTGCCGCTTGGACGGTGGCCCTGCCCGCGGGCACCGCACGCCGGATCCCGGCCGCCAGCCACGCCCGCTGGATCGCGGTGACACAAGGCCAGCTGTGGCTCACGCTGACCGACGCGCCGGAGGATGCCGGCGGCGACGTGTGGCTGCAGCCGGGTCAAGGCTTTGCGCTGGGTGCAGGCATGGAAGCGGTGGTGGAGGGTCGCGGCCATGCGGCGTTCCAGCTGCTGGAAGCGCCGGCACCGCGCAGCGTGCCCGGTCGCAGCGCCTGGCAGCGGGCCGGCGGCACGCTGGAAGGTGTGCGCCGCTCGCTGCAGTGGGGCGCGCCCGCGGCCACCTGCGCCGGCTGAGGCATCAGCGGGCGCGGGGCCGGGGCGGCGCGCCCGCCCGCGCCTTCGCCTTGGCCAGCGCCGCCTGCAGCGCCAGGCGGGCCCACGGCGTCATCAGCGCCGGTGATTCCAGCGCCTCGGGCGGCACCGTCCAGAAGCCCATCTGCACCCGCTTGCCGCCCCCGTCGTACACAAAGGGCTCGCAGCCCGCGGCCTCGAACCGCGGCTGCGTGTCGGCATCCGTCTTCAGGTACAGCCGCTCGTGGGTGAGGATGGCGATGAAGTGCTCGTCCAGGTACAGCCCATGGCCGCCGAACATGCGCTTGCTGCGCACGCTGCCCAGGGGAGCCATCAGCTCCACGCAATGGGCGACGAAGGGGTCGAGCGGGGCGGTGCTGCGCATGGGCCGAGTCTAGGCGCCGGGCGCGGCCACAATCGCGCATTTCCACCGCCGCCAGAGCACGCCGCCATGCAGCCGTCCGACTTCAGCCTCGACCCGCCCCGTGACAAGAAGCTGCTGCGCCGACAGTTGCAGGCCGAGCGGCTGTCGATGATCGACCGGCATGAGCGTGCGATGCACCTGCAGCAGGTGCTGCGGGTGTGGCTGGTGGGCCGCAAGGAGCAGACGATCGGCGCCTACTGGCCCATCAAGGGCGAGTTCGATGCACTGCCGGCGCTGTTCCGCTGGACCGAGGGCGCCCCCGAGCGCCGCATCGGCCTGCCGGTGATCGACCGCGAGACCAAGCAGCTGCGCTTCCATGTCTGGTACCCCGGCTGCCCGATGGAGGAAGACGCCTTCGGCATCCCGAAGCCCAAGGACACCGAGCAGTTCCAGCCGCAGATGCTGCTGGTGCCCTGCGTGGGCTACGGCCCCAAGGGCCTGCGGCTGGGTTATGGCGGCGGCTTCTACGACCGCACGCTGGCCGCGATCGAGCCCAAGCCGTACACCGTGGGCGTAGGCTATGCCCACGGCTACCTGCCCTGGCTGACGCCCGAGCCCCACGACGTGCCGCTGGACGCCATGCTGAACGAGGACGGCGTGGTCACCGATGTGGACGCCGACGGCGCCTGAACCCGATGCAGGAGTGATGCGATGAAGCTGCCGATCCCGACCGCGGCCACCCTGTTGGCCCTGACCCTGCTGGCCGCCACGCCGGCCGCGCGCGCCGTGGTGCTGTACGACGCGGCCGCCGGTACGCTGCCCAGCGCGCAGGGTTGGTTCACCAGCAGCACCGCAGGTGCGGTGGCGGGCAGCCAGTCGGTGGCCGGCGGCGTGCTCACGATCGACTCCACCGGCGCGGGCGTCGTGGCCTTCGGCAACGCGCGCTTCAGCCCGGTGGCGCTGGACGCCACCAGCGGCTATGCGGTCGACTTCTCGCTGAAGCTGCTGTCCGAAAGCCACGCCAGCGCCAATCGCGCCGGCTTTTCGCTGCTGCTGGTGGCCAGCAACCCGGCGCAGTCGGTGGAGCTTTCGTTCTGGGACAACCGGGTGTGGGTTCCGAGCTTCGATGCGGCCGACCCGGACCGCTTCGTGCAGGGCGCCGGTGCCGCTTTCGACACCACGGCCGCGATGACCGACTACCGCCTGGTGGTGCAGGGCGGCGGCTACAGCCTCAGCGCCGGTGGCCAGGCGCTGTTCAGCGGCACGCTGCAGAACTACGCAGCCGGGGGCTCGCCGTACAACATGGCCAATGTCGTGTTCTTCGGCGACAACAGCTCGCGCAGCAGCGCCGCGGTGGCGCTGGGGGCCGTGTCGGTCAGCGCGGTGCCCGAGCCGGGCACCTGGGCGCTGATGCTGGCCGGCCTGGGCGCGGTGGCCGGCGCCGGCCGCTTCAGGCGCCGAGCCTGAGCCGCCTGCACAGCTCCAGGGTCAGCGCGCTCTGGTTCATCGTGTAGAAGTGGATGCCCGGCGCGCCGCCGGCGATCAGCCGCTCGCACAGCGCGGTGATCACGTCCAGGCCGAAGGCGCGGATCGAGGCTGCGTCGTCCATGAAGCCTTCCATCTTCATCGCCACCCAGCGCGGGATCTCGATGCCGTCGCGCTGCGCGAACTGCGCGATCTTCGCGAAGTTGTGGAAGGGCATGATGCCCGGCACCACCGGCACTTCGGCGCCCAGCTTGCGCGTCTGCTCCACGAAGTGGAAGTAGGCGTCGGGGTTGAAGAAGAACTGCGTGATGGACGCACTGGCCCCGGCCTTGACCTTGTCGGCGTAGTGCTGCAGGTCGCGCGCGGCATAGCGCTGCTCGGGGTGGTATTCGGGGTAGGCCGCCACCTCGATCTCCCAGTCGGCGCCCTGCGTCTCGCGGATGAAGCGCACCAGCTCCGAGGCATAGCGGAACTCGCCCGCGGTGGCGGTGCCGCTGGGCAGGTCGCCGCGCAGCGCCACGATGCGGCGGATGTTCTGCGCGCGGTAGGTGGCCAGGATCTGCGCGATGCCTTCGCGGGTGGAACCCACGCAGGACAGGTGCGGCGCGGCTTCGAAGCCCGCGGCCGCGATGGCGCTCACGGTGGCCAGCGTCTTGTCGCGCGTGGCGCCGCCGGCGCCGTAGGTCACGCTGAAGAACTCGGGCTTCAGCGCGCCCAGGTCCTGCACCACGGTCTTGAGCTTGTCGTCGCCCACCGGCGTATTGGGGGGAAAGAACTCGAAGCTGATCGGCACGGTGTTCATGGTCGGTGTCTCGCTAGGTGCTTCGTGCATGCACGAAGAATTCGGTGTTGCCGTCGCCGCCGGCGATCGGGCTTTCAAAGTAGTCGGCCACCTGCAGGCCTTGGGCTTCGCAGGCCTGGCGCAGGCGCTGCTCCACCACCGGATACGACGCCGCGCTCTTCACCAGCCCGCCCTTGCCGATGTGCTCCGGCTGCAGCTCGAACTGCGGCTTGACCAGCATCAGCAGCTCGCCGGCGCCGGGCTGCAGCAGCGCAGCGATGGCCGGCAGCACCAGCGTCAGCGAGATGAACGACAGGTCGCCGACGATGAGGCCGAAGCGGCCGAGCGAGGCCTCCACGTGCCGCGCGTTGACGCCTTCCAGCGCCTGCACCCGCGGGTCGCTGCGCAGCCGCGGATGCAGCTGGCCATGGCCCACGTCGATGCCCACCACGCGCGCCGCGCCGCGTGACAGCAGCACGTCGGTGAAGCCGCCGGTGCTCTGGCCCACGTCCAGGCAGTCGCGGCCCGACGGGTCCAGCCCGGTGTGCTGCAGCGCGCCTTCCAGCTTGAGCCCGCCGCGCGACACCCAGCGCAGCTCGGCGTCGTCGGTCACCTCCAGCACGCTGCCCGGCGCCAGGTCTTCGCCCGACTTGCGCAGCACGCGGCCCTGGGCCCCCTGCATCCGAACGGCCCCGCGTTCGATCAAGCGCTGCGCCGCGGAACGCGTCGGCGCCAGGCCGAGTTGAACGATCAGCAGGTCAGCGCGCATCGTCGGCTTCCCGGTCGAGCGAGGCGAGGTGGCGTTGCGCCGCCTCGCCCAGCCGGCGGTCGAAGGTGAGCAGCGGGCAGCGCAGCGCATCGGCCAGGGCGAGGTAGCCCGCGTCGTAGGCCGACAGCGCATAACGGGTGGCGAGTGCCGCCACCACGGTGAAGTCGACCTCCGCACGCTGCAGAGCCAGCCGCGCCAGGTCGGCCAAGGCCTCACTGGCCGCTTCGGGCGCCGCGCCGCGGCGCATCTTGGTGACGGCGACGCTGGTCACTTCCCAATCGATCAGCGAAGGCGCATGCAAGGCATAGCCGCCGGCCGCGGCACGGGCCTGCTCGGCCTCGGGCTCGTCGAACAGCAGCGCGCAGATCAGGCTGGCGTCCACCACGGCGGGCGGCTGGGCCAGGTAGGCGGGCGGCGGTTCGGCCACCAGCAGTGCCCGCGGCGCAGGCTCACCGGCCATCAGCTTCGTCGCGCAAGGCGCGCAGGATGTCTGTCGAGCGGCCGCTGGCCACGGGATCGGCGCCGAAACGGCCCCGCGCCCGCTGCGCTGCCTCAGCCACCGACAGCGGCCGTGCGGCGAGGCCGGCCGACCGCACGGCAGGCATCCGGGTCGACTGCACCGGCATCGGGGTTGCCTCGTCTCCCACGGCGGCGCCAAGCAGCGCCATCAGCTCGCCTTGCAGCGAGCGATGGTGCTGTGCGGCCCGCTCACGCAGGCGCTGCGCCCAGGCGTCGGGAACGCCCTTGATCGACAGGTTGATGCTCATGGCAGCTCCGGATCCGGAATGGCACCATTCTGACGCCATTCCGGAACGCCGTGCAGGTCAGGGGCCGATCAGTACCGGTAGGTGTCCGGCTTGTACGGGCCCTGCTTGCTCACGCCGATGTACGCGGCCTGCTCGTCCGTCAGCTCGGTCAGCATCGCGCCGACCTTCTTCAGGTGCAGGCGGGCCACCTTCTCGTCCAGGTGCTTGGGCAGCACGTAGACCTGGCCCGACTGGTAGGCTTCGGGGCGGGTGAACAGCTCGATCTGCGCGATCGTCTGGTTGGCGAAGGACGAGCTCATCACGAAGCTCGGGTGGCCGGTGCCGCAGCCCAGGTTCACCAGGCGGCCCTTGGCCAGCAGGATGATCCGCTTGCCGTCCGGGAAGATCACGTGGTCGACCTGCGGCTTGATCTCTTCCCACTCGTACTGCTCGAGCGACGCCACGTCGATCTCGTTGTCGAAGTGGCCGATGTTGCAGACGATGGCCTGGTCCTTCATCGCGGCCATGTGCTCATGGCGGATGACGTCCTTGTTGCCCGTGGTCGTCACGAAGATGTCGGCCTTGTCGGCGGCGTATTCCATCGTCACCACCTTGTAGCCCTCCATCGCGGCCTGCAGCGCGTTGATGGGGTCGATCTCGGTCACCCACACCTGGGCGCTCAGCGCGCGCAGGGCCTGGGCCGAGCCCTTGCCCACGTCGCCGTAGCCGGCCACGCAGGCCACCTTGCCGGCGATCATCACGTCGGTCGCGCGCTTGATGCCGTCCACCAGCGATTCACGGCAGCCGTACAGGTTGTCGAACTTGCTCTTGGTGACCGAGTCGTTGACGTTGATGGCGCGGAACAGCAGCGTGCCCTTGGCGCTCATCTCCTTCAGGCGGTGCACGCCGGTGGTCGTCTCTTCGGTCACGCCGATGATCTGCGCGCTCTTGCGGGTGTACCAGCTGCCGTCCTCGGCGATCTTGGCCTTGATGGCGGCGAACAGCTCGCGCTCTTCCTCGCTCGTCGGGTTGGCGATCACCGACAGGTCCTTCTCGGCCTTCTGGCCCAGGTGCATCAGCAGCGTGGCATCGCCGCCGTCGTCCAGGATCATGTTCGGGCCTTCGCCCTCGGTGCCCTTGGCGCCGAACTCGAAGATGCGGTGGGTGTAGTCCCAGTAGTCCTTCAGCGACTCGCCCTTGTACGCAAACACCGGCGTGCCGGTGTCCACCAGCGCGGCAGCGGCATGGTCCTGGGTGGAGAAGATGTTGCACGAGGCCCAGCGCACCTGGGCGCCCAGGGCCTGCAGCGTCTCCACCAGCACGGCGGTCTGGATGGTCATGTGCAGCGAGCCGGTGATGCGCGCGCCCTTCAGCGGCTGGCTCTTCGCGAATTCTTCGCGGATGGCCATCAGGCCGGGCATCTCGGTCTCGGCGATCCGGATTTCCTTGCGGCCCCAGGCGGCAAGCGACGGATCGGCGATGGCGAAGTCTTGGGTGGGCTTGAGAACGGCGTTCATTGGGGGCTCCAGGTCAACGGGCCCGCCGAATCGCGGTCAAGGGAGGCGTGGGAACCGGCTCACCCTGGACACGACACGTGCGGGTGAGCGCTGTTGCAATCCGCGGGCGGCAGGCCTGCCGCGGCGGGGTCCGAGCCTGGGGCACTGGATGTGCCTTGCAACGCTCCTCGGAAGCGGGGATTGTAATCAGCCGCGGAATTCCTGCAGGCGATCCAAGGCCGGTGGGCTTGCACGGAGGCTGGCCGCGGGCAGCCTGTGCAAGACTGCACGGATGCCTGTTGCAAGCAGTTCACTTCCCTGGTCGGCCGCGCCGGCCGACGCGCTGGCCGGTGTGCTGGGCGTGTTCACCGACATCGACGACACCTTGACCGAGGGGGGCGCCATCGACCCGCCCGCGCTGGCCGCGCTGCAGGCGCTGGACGCGGCCGGCATGCCTGTCATCGCCATCACCGGCCGGCCGCTGGGCTGGAGCCGCGAGTTGGCCGCCACCTGGCCGCTGCGCGCGGTGGCCGCCGAGAACGGCGCGGTGGCGCTGATCCGCCATGACAGGGGCTGGCACACCGTCTACGCGCAGGACGAGGCCACCCGCGCCGCCAACACGCCGCGGCTGCAGGCCGCCGCCGCCCGCGTGCTGCGCGAGGTGCCCGGCGCCACGTTGGCCCGCGACAGCGCCGGCCGCGTGACCGACATCGCCGTGGACCACAGCGAGTTCAGCCACCTGCCGCCCGAGGCCATCGCCGAGGTGGTGCGGGTGATGCGCGCCGAGGGCATGCACTGCAGCGTCAGCTCCATCCACATCAATGGCTGGTACGGCGCGCACGACAAGTGGAGCGGTGCGCAGTGGATGCTGCGCAGGCTGTTCGGCCGCGCGCTGGCGCCCGAGGCGGACCGCTGGATCTACGTGGGCGACTCCACCAACGACCAGGCCATGTTCGGCCGCTTCGCGCTCAGCGTGGGCGTGGCCAACCTGCTGCGCTTCGCGGCCGAGCTGCACACCTGGCCGGCGTATCTCACGGCTGGCGAGCGCGGCGCCGGCTTCGCCGAGGTGGCGGAGCGGCTGCTGCAGGGCCGGCGCGGGTGAGCACCGCGCGGCCAAGCCCGGCGCCGGCCGCCGATGCGCCGCAGCCGGCGCGGCTGGGCATCGCCATCTCGCTGGCCCTGGCGGCGGCGGTGTCGCTCGGCCTGGCGCGCTTCTCATACGCGCTGCTGCTGCCGCCGATGCGGGCCGACCTGGGGTGGAGCTACTTCACCGCCGGCGCGATGAACACGGTGAACGCCGCCGGCTACCTGGCCGGCGCGCTGCTGCTGCCGCGCGCGCTGGCGCGCTGGGACGCGCGGCATGTGCTGCTGGCCGGCGGCGCGGGCGCCGCGCTGGCGCTGGCACTGCATGGGTTGGTGGCGGGCGACGGCCTGCTGTTCATGCTGCGCTTCCTGACCGGGCTGGCCAGCGCCGCCACGTTCGTCGCAGGCGGCTTGCTGGCCGCGCGGCTGGCGCAGCGCGCCACGCGGCCCGGCCTGGTGCTGGGGCTGTACTACGGCGGCACCGGCCTGGGCATCGTGCTGTCCGCGCTGGTGGTGCCGCCGCTGGCGGGCGGCGCGGCGGCGCATGCGTGGCAGCACGCCTGGCTGGCGCTGGGCGCCCTGGCCGCGCTGTGCACCGCCATCACCGCCGCCACCACCGGCACGCTGGCGGCGCATCCATCGGCGGCGGGTGGGGGGCAGCAGGTGCGCTGGGCCGCCTTCGGCTGGCTGCTGGCTGGCTACCTCATGTTCGGGCTGGGCTACATCGGCTACATGACCTTCGTGGTCACGCTGCTGCGCGAGCAGGGACTGGCGCCGCGGCTGATCGTGGCCTTCTACGTGCTGCTGGGGCTGGGCGTGGTGGCCTCGTCGTGGCTGTGGGCCGGGCTGCTGCAGCGCTGGCGCGGCGGCCAGCCGCTGGCGCTGCTCAATGGGCTGCTGGCGGCGGCCACGATGCTGCCGGTGGTCAGCGCGCATCCGGTGGCGGTGTTCGCCTCGGGCGCGCTGTTCGGGGCGGTGTTCCTGTCGGTGGTGGCGGCCACCACCGCCTTCGTGCGCCACAACCTGCCGCCGGCGGCCTGGCCGGCGGGCATCAGCGCCTTCACCATCGTGTTCGCGGCTGGGCAGATCGTCGGGCCCAGCATCACCGGTTGGGTGGCGGACGGCCCGGGCGGCCTGGCTCGCGGCTTCGTGCTCTCCGCCGCTGCGCTCGCCCTGGGTGCAGGCCTGGCGCTGAAACAGCGCCCGCTGGGCTGACGCAGGACGTTGGAGGGTGCGACGGCGTCAGCCGGCGCCGGGTGCCCGATCCTCTTCGATGAGCGGCGCCATGTTCAGCATCTGCACCGGGCCGAAGATGGTCGAGAACGCCACGTCCTTGGCGTCGCGGCCGGCGGCGATGCGCACCAGGTCCTCCACCGGCGACATGCGCGTCGGGTCGAACATCATCCACTCGCCGCCGAGGTAGGCCTCGAACACCGCGTGGAAGTCGGGCGGCGGCTCCTCGAACTTGGCGTAGCCCACCACCAGCCGCGCCGGGATGTTCAGCGCGCGGCAGAAGGTGACGCCCAGGTGCGCGAAGTCGCGGCACACGCCCGCCCGGCTGCGGAAGACGTCGGCCGCCGTGGTGGTGGCGGTGGACGAGCCAGGCCTGTAGTCGATGTTGTCGTGGATCCAGTCGGAGATCGCCTGCACGCGCTGGTAGCCCGGCGGATGCTGGCCGAACATCTTGAAGGCCGCATTGCCCAGCAGGTCGCTCTCGCAGTAGCGGGTGGCCATCAGGTGGTGGAGCACGCAGTCGGGCAGCTCGTTCACCGGCACCTCGGGCGCGCTGGTGTTCCACACCCGGGGCGCCACCTGCACCGTGGCCGCATAGTGCACCGTGAAGTTGCCGGCCGGCGCCTGCAGCCGCAGGAAGCGGTGGTGCTCCAGCGGATCGGGGTACACATGGCTGTCGATCATCGGATCCAGCGTCAGCGCCTCGGCCAGCACCTGCTGGTCGCGCCCGTGCTGCGCATGGATCTGGAACAGGAAGCTGGTGGGCTGCTGCAGCTGGTAGCCCAGCGTGCAGTCGATCTTGAACCGGCGCGAGGGCGGCGGCGCGGCACCCGGGCCGGTGGCGCGCTGGCGCCTGGGCTTGGCCGGTTCCGCGACTTCGATGTGGGAGGGCGCGGGTCGTTTCCTGGTGGCGGTGGTCATGATGGTGGAGCGGTGACGCGAAAGAGCGGGAGGGCGCGTCGACGACGGGCCGGCGCGGCAACGCATTGCAACGCCGGGCCGGCTGGCGGCCCATCGGCGCGCAGGTTCCTGCTTTGTAGGAAGCCGCCGCGCGCGATCAGGTCTGCGCCTCGCGTGCCAGAAAGTGGTGCATGCGCTGCAGTTCTTCGTCCAGCGCGGCGATGAATCCGCTGTCTTTTGGTGCACTCCCCACATAGCCGAACGCAGGCACCAGCACCCCCTGCCGCACCGACATATTGGCCCAGCCGATCACCCGGTCGCGCCACAGCAGCGGCAGCGCGTAGTAGCCCCATTGGCGCCGCGGCGCCGGGGTGTAGGCCTCGAAGCGGTAGGCCCAGCCCCACAGCAGCTCGAAGCGCAATCGGTCCCAGACGATGGGGTCGAAGGGCGCCAGCAGCCGCACCTCGTCGGCAGGCTCATGGCGGGCGCTTTGCGGTCGCTCGCCGTCGGGCCATAGCCACTTCACGCCGTCGACAGTGGCGCTGGGCAGGCTCGCGCGGGCATGGGCCAGCGCCGCGCGCAGCTCGGCCCCCAGCTGCGGCGCGCCGTAGCCCAGGTGGCTGACGAGCTGCCCGAGCGTGCGCGCCGGCAGCGGTGCGTACTTGTCCAGCACCAGGGCCAGCAGCGCCGCGGCGCGTTCGGCGGGCGAGCGGCCATCGTCGGCATGGGCCGCGACCGCATACACCCGCACGCCGGCATCGCGCCGCGCCACGCGCAGCAGGCCGCGGTAGTGCATGCCGTCCAGCAGGTGGGTGATCTCGTTGGACTGCCCGCCCCAGGCATTGGTGGTGCGGCCGTGCTCGAAGGCGGCCTGCACCTCGCGCGGATGGCTGGGGCCGTGCTCGCGGATGAAGGCCAGCACGCTGGCGGCGCGCCGCTGCTGCGTGCCGTCCCACACTCGCCTGGCGGTGCGCGGATGCATCAGCGCCAGGTGCTCGCGCGGCAGGAAGCCGTAGTTCACCAGCGCGTCTTCCTCGATGGGCAGGCGCGGGTAGCGCCGTTCCAAGTCGCCGGCGCGGTAGTCGCGCACGCGGTGGCGCAGCGTCAGGTCCTGCGCACGGGCGGGCGCGCGGATCGGGTCGGCCTGCACGAAGCCCAGCTGCCGGATGGCCGCGGGCAGCGTGGTGGGCGTGAACAGCGTGCGGGCAACGGCGTGGCGCCGCAGGTGGTCGAGGGTGACGGGCTTGGTGGCCATGGGCGACGGGGGGCGCCATGAAAAACGGCACCGGGGTGAGCGGTGCCGTCGATTCTGGCGGGGTCAGGCGCGACAGCGCCGAAGGCTATCGACCTGCCGCTGCGCGCAGGGCAGCGGCCTTGTCCGTGCGCTCCCAGGTGAACTCGGGCTCCTCGCGGCCGAAGTGGCCGTAGGCCGCCGTCTTGGTGTAGATCGGCCGCAGCAGGTCCAGCATCTGGATGATGCCCTTGGGCCGCAGGTCGAAGTGCTCCTGCACCAGCGCGGCGATCTGGTCGTCGGGGATGACGCCGGTGCCTTCGGTGTAGACGGTCACGTTCATCGGGCGGGCCACGCCGATGGCGTAGGCCACCTGGATCTGGCACTGGCGCGCCAGGCCGGCGGCCACGATGTTCTTGGCCACGTAGCGCGCGGCATAGGCGGCCGAGCGGTCCACCTTGGTCGGATCCTTGCCCGAGAAGGCGCCACCGCCGTGGGGGCAGGCGCCGCCGTAGGTGTCGACGATGATCTTGCGGCCGGTCAGCCCGCAGTCGCCCTGCGGGCCGCCGATGACGAAGCGGCCGGTCGGGTTGATCAGGTACTTGGTGTCCTGCAGCCACTCCTTGGGCAGCACCGGCTTGATGATCTCCTCGATCACCGCCTCGGTGAACGACGCCTTCATCTTGCTCTGCGTCTCGCTCTGGTCGGGGCTGTGCTGGGTGCTCAGCACCACGGTGTCGATGCTGTGCGGCTTGCCGTCCACGTAGCGCATCGTCACCTGGCTCTTGGCGTCGGGGCGCAGGAAGGGCAGGCGGCCGTCCTTGCGCAGCTGGGCCTGGCGCTCCACCAGCCGGTGGGCGTAATAGATCGGCGCGGGCATCAGCTCGGGCGTCTCGTCGCAGGCGTAGCCGAACATCAGGCCCTGGTCGCCGGCGCCGGTGTTCAGGTGGTCGTCGCTGGCATGGTCCACGCCCTGGGCGATGTCGTTGCTCTGCTTGTCGTAGGCCACCAGCACCGCGCAGCCCTTGTAGTCGATGCCGTACTCGGTGTTGTCGTAGCCGATGCGCTTGATGGTGTCGCGCGCGACCTGGATGTAGTCCACGTGCGCGTTGGTGGTGATCTCGCCCGCCAGCACCACCAGGCCGGTGTTGGTCAGGGTCTCGGCGGCCACGCGGCTGCGCGGGTCCTGGGTGAAGATCGCGTCCAGGATCGCATCGGAAATCTGGTCGGCCACCTTGTCGGGATGGCCCTCGGAGACGGACTCCGAGGTGAAGAGAAAGTCGTTCGCCACTTGCTTAAACTCCGTGAGTTGGTTGGTTCCTGCGCGTTGCCGGCCAGGAAACTCTGGAGAGCGGCGAACGCTTTAGCAGCATTTGTTGAGCCCCGGCCTGAAAGCCTGGAACCCGGCGCCCGGGCTGTTTCGGCCCTGGCGCATCGCCCCGCAAGTTGTTCAGTAACTCGGCGATGCGCCAATTATAGGAACCATGCTTTCTTTCATTCGCTGGATATCGAGGCGGCCCTTGCGCCTTCTCCACGGGGCGGGCTCTTTGCTGGGCTGGCTGGCCTGGGCGGGCTCGTCCTCCTACCGGCGGCGCTGCCGCGAGAACGCCGATCTGGCCGGCCTCACCCGCGCGCAGCAGCGTGCCGCCATTGGCCAGGCCGGCCGGCTGGCGGCCGAGCTGCCCTGGCTGTGGCTGGGCCCGGCCGCGCAGCCCATCGAGCGCTGGTGCCGCTGGCAGGGCGCCGAGCTGATCGACGACGCGCTGCAGGCCGGCCGCGGCCTGGTGCTGCTGACGCCGCACATGGGCAGCTTCGAGGTGTGCGCCCAGGCCTATGCCGAGCGCTTCGGCGCGCGCCGGCCGATGACCGCGCTGTACCGCCCGGCCCGCCAGCCCTGGCTGCGCGAGCTGGAGGAAACCGCGCGCGCCCGCCCCGGCCTGGCCACCGCGCCGGCCTCGCTGGCCGGCGTGCGGCAGATGATGCGGGCGCTGCGCAAGGGCGACACCATCGGCCTCCTGCCCGACCAGGTACCGCCCGAAGGCATGGGCGTGTGGGCGCCGTTCTTCGGCAAGCCCGCCTACACCATGACGCTGGCCACCCGGCTGCTGCTGCAGACCGGTGCCACGCTGCTGCTGATGTGGGCCGAGCGCCTGCCCGGCGCGCAGGGCTGGGTGCTGCATGTGAGCGCGCCTGCCGAGCCCATGCCCGCCCAAGCCGCGGACGATGAGGCGCTGCAGCTCGCCTGCGCCGCCTTCGTCAACCGAGAAATGGAACGCCTGATCCGCCAATCCCCGTCGCAGTACCTCTGGGGCTACCACCGCTACCGCACGCCACGCGACTCGCTGCCCACATGAGCCATCTCTCCGCCCGCTTGACGCTGGCCTTGCTGTGGCTGCTGCACCTGCTGCCGCTGGGCCTGCAGGCCTTCATCGGCGCCCAGACCGGCCGCCTGCTGCATGCGCTGGCCGGCTCGCGCCGCCGCATCGCGCGCCGCAACGTGGCGCTGTGCTTTCCCGAGAAGAGCGCGGCCGAGCAGGATGCGCTGGTGCGCGAGCACTTCCGCTGGCTGGGCCGCAGCCTGCTGGAGCGCGGCCTGCTGTGGTGGGCCTCGCCACAGCGGCTGCGCCGGCTCATCCATGTGGAAGGCGACGTGAAGCTGGCCGAGACCGCGGGCCGCCCGGTGATGTGGCTGGTGCCGCACTTCATGGGGCTGGACGTGGCGGGCTCGGCCACCCAGCTGTTCCAGAGCCGGCTGGTGGGCTCCATCTACCAGGCGCAGAGCAACGCGGTGTTCGACGCCGCCATGCGCCGCGGCCGGGTGCGCTTCGGCCAGGGCGACATCTTCTCGCGCAAGGAAGGCCTGCTGCCGCTGATGCGCGCCATCCGCCAGCGCGGCTTCATGTTCTTCAACCTGCCGGACATGGACTTCGGCCGCCGCGAGGCCGCCTTCGTGCCGTTCTTCGGCGTGCCGGCGGCCACGCTGCTGGCGCCTTCCAAGCTGGCGCGGGCGCTGGACATGGTGGTGCAGCCGGTCGTGGCCGAGATGCTGCCCGGCGGCCAGGGCTACCGCGTGCGCTTCCTGCCGCCTTGGACCGACTTCCCGACCGACGACCCGGTGGCCGACGTGGCCCGCATGAACCGCTGGATCGAGCAGGAAGTGCGGCGCAATCCGGCGCAGTACCTGTGGGTGCACAAGCGCTTCAAGACCCGGCCCGAGGGCGAACCGAAGCTGTACCGATAATCGACCGATGCGACTGAAGTTCACCAAGATGCAGGGCGCGGGCAACGACTTCGTCGTGCTCGACGGCACCGCCGCGCCCGTCGACCTGCAGCCCGAACAGGCGCGCGCGCTCGGCGACCGCCGCTTCGGCGTGGGTGCCGACCAGATCCTGGTGGTGGAGCGCAGCGGCACGCCGGGCATCGATTTCCGCTACCGCATCTTCAACAACACCGGCGACGAGGTGGAGCACTGCGGCAACGGCGCGCGATGCTTCGTGCGCTACGTGCACGAGCACGGCCTGACCGACCGCCGCAGCGTGCGCGTGGAGACGATGAACCGCGTGATCGAGCTGCATCTGCAGGACGACGGCCGCGTCACGGTCGACATGGGCGAGCCGGTGTTCGACCTGCTGGAAGTGCCCTTCGATTCCACCGGCCTCACGCCGCGCGCCGAAGGCCACGGCCTGCTGTGGCCGGTGGAGGTGCAGGGCCATCCGGTGGAGCTGCACATGGTGTCCATGGGCAACCCGCATGCAGTGCAGCGCGTGGCCAACGTCGACAGCGCGCCGGTGCTCACGCAAGGTCCGCTGATCGAGCACCACCTGCGGTTTCCGCAGCGGGTGAACGCCGGCTTCATGCAGGTGGTGGACCGCGGCCGCATCCGGCTGCGCGTGTACGAGCGTGGCGCCGGCGAGACGCTGGCCTGCGGCACCGGCGCCTGCGCCGCCGTGGTCTCGGGCATCCTGCTGGGCTGGCTCGATGGCCGCGTGGACGTGGAAGCCCGGGGCGGCACCCTCACCATCGAATGGGCCGGCCCGGGTCATCCGGTGCTGATGACCGGCCCGGCCGAGACTGTTTTCGAAGGGGAAATCGAACTGTGAGCAATCCATTAGGCACGTCGGGCATCACCGAGACCGACATCGCCAACTACCTGGCCAACACGCCCGGCTTCTTCGAGCGCAACGCCGAGCTGCTGGCCAGCATCCAGCTCACCAGCCCGCACGGCCAGCGGGCCGTCTCGCTGCAGGAGCGGCAGATGGAAATGCTGCGCGACCGCATCAAGGGCCTGGAACACAAGATCGTCGAGATGATCCGCAACGGCCAGGACAACGTGGCCATTGCCGACCGCCTGCACCGCTGGACGCGCGCGCTGATGGACACCGCCGATCCGGCCGAGCTGCCCGCGGTGCTGGTGTCGCAGCTCAAGCACCAGTTCCTGATTCCGCAGGCCGGCGTGCGCGTGTGGGGCGTGGACGAGCGCTATGCGGACCTCCCCTTCGCGCAGGGCGTGAGCGACGACGCCCGCAGCTTCGCCAACAGCCTGACGCTGCCCTACTGCGGCGTGAATTCCGGCTTCGAGCCGGTGCGCTGGCTGGACGACCCCAGCACGGTGATGTCGATCGCCCTGGTGCCGCTGCGCCGCGGCGATGTGGCCTTCGGCCTGGTGGTGCTGGGCTCGCCCGACCCCACGCGCTACAGCGCCGACATGGGCACCGAGTTCCTCATCCGCATCAGCGAACTGGCCGGCGGCGCGCTGGCGCGCCTGCTGCCCCAAGGATGACCCAGCCCGCGGCGCAGCCCCAGCCGCTGCCCGACGACCTGCGGGCCTGGCTGCAGCACCTGGAAGTGGAGCGGCGCCTGGCGCCGCGCACGCTGGTCCTCTACACCGAGGCGCTGCGCCGGCTGGTGCGCGCCGCGCAGGCCCATCCGATCGAGCTGCTGCAGGTGCAGAGCCACCATGTGCGCCGCTGGGCCGCGCAGCTGCACGGCCAGGGCCTGGCGCCACGCAGCATCGCCATCGTGCTGGCCGCCTGGCGCGGCCTGTACCGCTGGTGGGGCGACAACGGCCGCGTGACGCACAACCCGGTGGTAGGCGTGCGGGCGCCCAAGGCCGGCCGGCCGCTGCCCAAGGCCTTGTCGGTGGACCATGCGGTGGCGCTGGCCGACCACCAGCCCACCGACGCCGATCCCGCGCTGCGCGCGCGGGACCATTGCATCGTGGAGCTGCTGTACGGCTGCGGCCTGCGCGTGGGCGAGCTGGTGGCGCTGGACGTGCGCGGCAGCCCGCAGGCCGCCGGCTGGATCGACGCCGAGCCGGCCGACGAGGCCACTGCCCATGTGCTGGGCAAGGGCAGCAAGCGGCGCAGCGTGCCGGTGGGCGGCGCCGCGCGCACCGCGCTGGCGGCCTGGCTGGCGCTGCGCGGCACGCTGGCCAAGCCCGACGAGCCGGCGCTGCTGGTGAGCCGCCGCGGCACCCGCATCACCGCCAGCCAGGTGCGCTCGCGGTTGAAGGCCATCGCGCTGCAGGCCGGACTGCCGGTGCATGTGCATCCGCACATGCTGCGGCACAGCTTCGCCTCGCACCTGCTGCAGTCCAGCGGCGACCTGCGCGCGGTGCAGGAGCTGCTGGGGCACGCCAGCATCGCCACCACACAGGTTTACACGCGGCTCGATTTCCAGCATCTGGCCCAGGTCTACGATGCCGCCCATCCCCGGGCCCGCAAGCGAAGCGGCTGATCCGCCCAGGGTGGCTCTTTTGGGCGATGCCAACGCACAGCCCCTGCGCCGACACTGCCGGCCTGAAGCAGTGCAGGACAAGCAAGACGTGAACTCCAAGACCGACCCCATCTCCTGTGCCGTTGCCGCGGTGGGTACCCTGGTGCTGGGCATTGCGCTCACCGGGCTGTACCGCGCGGTGGAGGCACCCCAGTCCGCCGCCGCGCCGGTGGCCGCGCCCACCGTCACGGTGAAGAACCAGCAGGCCGCCCCCGCCGCGACGGTGCCGGTAAGCCAGCAGGCCACGCCCGCCACGCCGCGCGGCTGACGGCGGCGGCGACAATCGCCGCATGAAAAAGATCAAGCTGCGCGAAGGCCGCGAGCGCTCGCTGCTGCGGCGCCATCCCTGGGTGTTTGCCGGCAGCGTCGTCAGCGGCAAGGCCGATGCGGGCGAGACGGTGCGCGTGGAGTCCGACGAAGGCAAGTTCCTCGCGTGGGCCGCCTACAGCCCCGAATCCACGATCCGCCTGCGGGCCTGGAGCTTCGACGAGCATGAGCGCATCGACCGCGCCTTCTTCGAGCGCCGCCTGCGCACCGCCATCGCGCTGCGCGACTGCCTGCCCATCGCCAGCGACGGCCGCCGCCTGGTACACGGCGAGGCCGATGGCCTGCCTGGCCTGGTGGTCGACCAGTACGGCAACACGCTGAGCGCGCAGTTCCTGGCCACCGGCGCCGAACGCTGGAAGCCGGTGATCGCCGAGCTGCTGCTGCAGATCACCGGCTGCAGCCGGCTCTACGAGCGCTCCGACGCCAGCGTGCGCGAGCTGGAAGGCCTGCCGCATGCCAGCGGCTGGCTGCGCCGCACGCCCGCCGGCGAGGCCGACGACAACAGCAGCCTGGTGATCCACGAGCACGACTGGCGGCTGCAGCTGGACGTGGCGCTGGGCCACAAGACCGGCTTCTACCTCGATCAGCGCGACAACCGCGCGCGCTTTGCCGAGCTGGTGGCGCACTTCGGCGCGCAGCGGGTACTCAACTGCTATTGCTACACCGGCGGCTTCACCGTCGCGGGCCTGAAAGGCGGCGCCACCCAGGTCACCAGCGTGGATTCGTCCGGCCCGGCGCTGGAGATGGCGCGCGCCAACGTGCGGCTCAACGGCCTGGACGACAGCCAGTGCGCCTTCGTCGATGCCGACGTCAACAAGTACCTGCGCGAGCAGAAGGCCGCCGGCCACCGCTTCGACGCCATCGTGCTCGACCCGCCGAAGTTCGCGCCGACGGCCGCCGCCGCCGACCGCGCTGCCCGCGCCTACAAGGACATCAACCGGCTGGCGCTGGAGCTGCTGGAGCCGGGCGGCCTGCTGTTCACCTTCTCGTGCTCGGGCGGCATCAGCGCCGACCTGTTCCACAAGATCGTGGCCGGCGCCGGCATGGACGCGGGCGTCAACGGCATCCTGCTGGACCGCCTGTCGGGCGCGTGCGACCACCCGACCACCATCGAATTCCCCGAGGGCGAATACCTCAAGGGCCTGGTCATCGTCAAAAGCTGATCGCGGTGGAGAACTTTGCGCGCTCCACGCTGAAGTAGCTCTTCACGTTGCGCACGTTGGCGTCCTGGGTGAAGAGGCGCTCCACCAGCTGGTTGTAGGCCGCCATGTCGGCCACCCCGACGATCAGCACGAAGTCGGGGCCCGCGGAGGTACGGTAGCACTGCTGAACGCCGTCGTCGGCCACCGCCCTTTGCTGGAAGGCCGCCAGGTGCTCCGCGCCCTGGCGGTCGAGCGTCACTTCCACCACCGCAGTGAGCTGCGGCCCCAGCCGCTCGGCCGACAGCAGCGCCACCCGGCGCTCGATGTAGCCCTCGTCCACCAAACGCTTGACGCGGCGCAGGCAGGTGGCGGGCGACACATGCGCTGCTGCGGCCAAGTCCTGGTTGGTACGTGAAGCGTCGGATTGAAGCAACGCGAGCAGGCGGCGATCAATGTCGTCGAGTGGGGGCATGAGAGATTGTTTCGATTGAAAGCCCGTTTTGCACCAAATCACCATGCTGGCCGTGACGTAATTCTGGTCGTCACTCAAGCGCCAATTTCGCAAGAAAATTTCATGCTATGACGCCTAGCATTCCGCCCATCGTGATCCCAAGAGGGCTTGAACCATGTGTGGCATCGTCGGCGCCGTCAGTACCCGCAACATCGTCCCCATCCTCGTCGAAGGCCTTCGCCGGCTGGAATACCGCGGCTACGACTCCTGCGGCCTGGCGGTGCACCAGGACGGCCAGCTGCGCCGAGCCCGCAGCACCGCCCGTGTAGCAGAGCTGGAGGCGCAGGTGGCACAGGACGCCATTAGCGGCGGCACCGGCATCGCCCACACCCGCTGGGCCACCCATGGGGCGCCGGCGGTGCACAACGCGCATCCACACATCTCGGGCAACCGCATTGCGCTGGTACATAACGGCATCATCGAAAACCACGACGAGCTGCGCGACGAGCTGACGGCCAAGGGCTTCGAGTTCACCAGCCAGACCGACACCGAGGTCATCGCGCACCTGGTCAACCACCTGTACGACGGCGACCTGTTCGAGGCGGTGCAGCAGGCCGTCAAGCGGCTGCGCGGCGCCTACGCCATCGCGGTGTTCTGCCGCGACGAGCCGCACCGGGTGGTCGGCGCGCGCGAGGGCTCGCCGCTGGTGCTGGGCCGCGGCGAGGGCGAGAACTTCCTCGCCTCGGACGCGATGGCGCTGGCCGGCGTCACCGACCAGATCGTCTACCTGGAAGAGGGCGACGTGGTCGACGTGCAGCTCAACAAGGTGTGGATCAACGGCCGCCAGGCCGATGGCAGCCTGCGCCCGGTGGAGCGCGATGTGCGCACCGTGCACGCCCACACCGGCGCGGCCGAGCTGGGCCCGTACCGGCACTACATGCAGAAGGAGATCTTCGAGCAGCCCAAGGCCATCGCCGACACGCTGGAAGCGGTGGCGGGCGTGTCGCCCGAGCTGTTCGGCGACGGCGCCTACGGCGTGTTCAAGGAAGTGGACCAGGTGCTGGTGCTGGCTTGCGGCACCAGCTATTACGCGGGGCTGGTGGCGCGGCAGTGGATCGAATCGCTGGCCGGCGTGCCCACCAACGTGGAGATCGCCAGCGAATACCGCTACCGCGACAGCGTGCCCAATCCGCGCACGCTGGTCGTCACCATCACCCAGAGCGGCGAGACCGCCGACACCCTGGCCGCGCTGAAGCATGCGCGCTCGCTGGGCATGCAGCACACGCTGACGGTGTGCAACGTGGCCACCAGCGCGATGGTGCGCGAGTGCAAGCTGGCCTTCATCACCCGGGCCGGCGCGGAGATCGGGGTGGCCAGCACCAAGGCCTTCACCACCCAGCTGGTCGGCCTGTTCCTGCTGGCGCTGGCGCTGGCGCAGTCACGCGGCCGGTTGAGCGACGAGCAGGAGGCGCTGCACCTGAAGGACCTGCGCCACCTGCCGGCCGCCATCCAGTCGGTGCTGGCGCTGGAGCCGCAGGTGATCGCCTGGAGCGAGGAGTTCGCGCGCAAGGAGAACGCCCTGTTCCTGGGCCGCGGGCTGCACTATCCGGTGGCGCTGGAAGGCGCGCTGAAGCTCAAGGAGATCAGCTACATCCACGCCGAGGCCTACCCGGCGGGTGAGCTCAAGCACGGCCCGCTGGCCCTGGTGACGGCCGCCATGCCGGTGGTGACGGTGGCCCCGAACGACCAGCTGCTGGAAAAGCTCAAGAGCAATCTGCAGGAAGTGCGCGCCCGCGGCGGCGAGCTGTTCGTCTTCGCCGACGGCGACTCGTTCATCAAGAGCGAGGCCGGCCTGCATGTGATCCGCATGCCCGAGCACTACGGCTGGCTCTCGCCCATCCTGCACACGGTGCCGCTGCAGCTCCTGGCATATCACACGGCGTGTGCGCGCGGCACGGACGTGGACAAGCCGCGCAACCTGGCGAAGAGCGTGACGGTGGAGTGAGGGTCGCTAGGCGGCCAGATCGGGAAGGTTCTTGCTAACAGTAAGTTGACATTCTCAACAGCAACTTGACGTTGGAGGCGTAGGCCGCCAGATTAATTGCGACTCGCGCCGTAGTGTTGCGACTGGAGGGCGCTAGTTGTTGCGACTGATCTACAGGCCATCGACATGAGCCCCACTTGATTCCCTGCTGCGGGGTCCAGCGGCCAGTGACTTAGTATGCGCTCACTGTCACCAAGAGAGCAATTGGCACTGTGCCCGGTGGAAAGCGAGGTACGGCTGATGCTGTGGTGCCACCCACCTCAGCTGCAGGCCGGCCGTCAGCCCCAGCTGCTCTCGGGCCACTGGTGGTACCGAAGGGGCGATGAGCAGCGTGCCGTGGTCTGTAAAGCTGGCCAGGTAGCTGTCGAACAGCGCATCCAGATTGGCGCTGAGCAGAAAGCCGTTGAATACATCGAGCCGCTCTGCGTCATGGGTGCACAGCGCCCAAGCCTTGGCATGGCTGGCCCTCAGGGCTTGCGGCACGGCCAGGCCCGTGACCGCGCAGGCGCCCTGCCAGTAGTCCAGCATGGCTTGGCGGAAGGCTTGCTGCCCCACCCGCTGGCGCACCATGCGCTGCACCTCGGTGTTCTTGGCCGCAGCAGGCTCCAGGCTTGCCAACGCCGCCTCTACGTCCGCCACGAACCCCGCCATCGCCTGGTTGGGCAGCGCCTGGGCCAGCGCCGCGGCCCGTCTCAGCCAACGGGCCAAAGCAGCTACGTCTGCTGCGCGGTACGCCGTGGCTTCCGAGACCGTTGCGTTGGAGCCCGAAGGAAAGCTGCGGGACAGCTCGGCGGGCAGGCTGGGCGGTGAGCTCAGCAGCCTTGCATCGAAGCCTTGCGCGATGGCTTGCACCGACACGGTGGTGGCATGCCGCGCAGACCCCAGAATTAGCCAGCCATCGGCCGAGGACGGCAACACGTTTTCAAAGCCGTTGTCATGGCCAGCCTTCTCGATCAGCGCGCGCTGCAGCAGGTTCATCGTAGGTGGGCGCTACAGGGTGGAGTCAGTGCCCGCTGGGCGTCGCCAAGCGATTCCATTCCACCTGGCGCCCGCGCCAGTGCTCGCCGATGGCCTGGGTGAAGTCTGCCCGCACGAGCTTCGCTCGCTGTTCGCACCAGTCGGCCGACTCCTTGCGGACGACGACGCCCTCCAGCGGGCCGTCCCGGAACCGGCTGGGCCAGATGTCCAGGCCTTTGATGAGATCGTTAATGTGGAAATGCCCCTGGGCCACTCTTGGCGTCGTCACCAGGCCCAGACGCTCAGCCATGGCGTTGCGGCGCGTACTGCTCCAGAACCGTCCGGCTCCAGAGTCGAAGACGTCGAACAGTAGCAGCCAGTCTGGCAGCCGGGTGTAGGCGAGCGAGTGCCGGGCGGCGCACCACTCGCCAAACAGGATGAGTGGGGAGTCGTGGTGATCCAGAAGAGCCTCCGCGATGCCCTCGCCGTGCGCGGCCAGCCAAGCAGACAGGCGGGTGAACTGGCCCACGTGGGGCTCTGACAAGTAGGTGCCGCGGTTCTGCACGCGCAATTCACCCTCAGGTCCCAGCGAGAAGCCCAGGTTCGCACCGTCGAGCTTCTCTTCGACCGTCAAGGTGTGGGCCGTCAGCGAAGCCGCCTCGGAGGATGACAGCACCTTGTCTGCCCGCGATTCGGCCGGCCCAAGCCAGGCCAGATGGGGCGTGTGTGGAAAGCGGAAGAAGTCTCCTGTCATGTGGCCGAGAGCTTAGCCTCGTACCACTCGTCAGGAAGCAAGCGAACAAAACACAAGCCGATCGCACGCAGCTGCTGCTCCGCACAGTACCAGTCGGACTCCGCCGCGTAGACGATCGGCGGAACGGCTCCGTGCAATGTCTGCGCTGCCAGCGCACAGGCCACCCACTTGCGGTCTGCTCGGTCAGAGACCAGCGCCTCGTGCTCGGGCTCAAGCACGGCAATGTGCTCCCCGTTGGCCTCCAGGGAATCGATGGGCACAAAGTCAACCTGGTTCCGGTCCAGCTTGCTCTGCAGCACCAGCAAACCGTACTCCTGCGCCTGCCAGTTATGGGGCAGATTGCGTTCGTACTCGTCCCGAATGAGTCCCACGTCGTCCAACACCAGGTGGTTCTGTGACTTGTCAAACTCGACCAGCCACTCGAAGACCTGTTCACGCAAAGCCTGCTCGCGAGGCATGGCTCGTGCGGCAACGAGGGAGAGCGCATGCACTGCGCTGGCTGCAAGCATGACGTTTGTGTCAACCAGCATCATGGCCACCTCGTGCCCTGAGCTCCCTGGCGCGCTGGATGGCAAGGGCCGTCTGTTCTCGCGTCTCGCCTAGAGCATCGCCGAAGAATTTGTCAGGCCAGTTGGCCACGCGCCCCAGGGCGTCTAGCTCCAGCTCGCGCAGCTTGGCCGCTTGGCCGTCGCGCTCCACGAAGTAGAGCGCTGCTTGATCGGGCTGCACCTCTTGCCGGGCGATCAGCGTTTGCAGCCGGCGGAACAGGTGCTCGGAGTGTGTCTCCACGATGAACTGCACCCCGCGTTCCGCGCTGACTTTGGCGAGTAGTTCGGCCAACTTCGCCTGAGCCAGCGGGTGGAGGTGACTCTCGGGCTCCTCGACGATGACGATGTGGCCAGGCTTCGCGAACAGGGCTGCTACCACCACAGGGATCACCTGCGAGACGCCGACGCCCACGTCCTTGAGGTTGACCAGAGCGTCGCGGTGCTTGACGAGCAACTCGTAGCGGGCCGAGCTGCCCAGCGCGCGCACTTGAAGACCATCAGCAATCTCCAGCGTCTTCAACCACTGCTCGGTCTCACGGAAGATGCGCCCTGTGTCGGTTGCCGCCCCGCGCCTTCTTTGCTGTGCGACGCCGCTGGCGAGCAGCACATCGACCGCCCGCCCGCCGTCGTCCCCGATGTGGGCGGGCATGCGGCCGCTCCACACGTAGTCGCGGCGGGCCAGCTGGCGCACGGGGCCTAGGTAGATGATTCGGCTCAGCTCGTCCAGCAGTGCCGGACCCACGGGTCGGATCTCTTCGACCCGCACGCCGAGCTTCTTCGTCTTGCTCAGCTTGTTCAGCGTGGCCGCTGAGAAAACGAAAGAGCGTTCAGGGCGGAAATCGGCGCTCTGCCCTACTGGGCTGGCCTGGCTGCCGAGGGACAGTCGATAGATGCCGGCCTTGCGTCGCTGCACGGCAAATCCCTGCCCATCCTGGCCTAGTCGCAGTGCTTCAAGTTCGGCGCTGCCGGCTGGGCCGGCGCGGTAGCGGGCCGAGAACATCGTAGTGTCGGCCGTCTCGCTGCCGTGGGGCTGCCAGCGAAACTCGATGCCCACCTGGTTGTCTCGTGTCGTCTCGGTGGCCTGCCCGTGGCGGCACAGCAGGTCGCGGAACTGTCCCATCGTTACCGTGTCGCCGGCGTCGGGGTTACCCAGGTTGAGGTCGAGCCCGGCGTCGTTGCCCTTCACGGTCTGCCGCATCAGCAGCAGGCTCTGGATCAGGCTCGACTTGCCTGACGAGTTAGTTCCCAGCAGCAGCGTCAAAGGTGCAAGCCGCATAGGGCCAGTGCTGCGCCAGATCTTGAAGTTCTCGAGCTTGAGGTGCTTGAGCATCAGCTTAGTGCTCCCGAGTCCAATCGGTCCCAAGCTTGCAGCACCAATTCTGCAGTGCGGAAGTGTCCACCGAACTCCTTCTCCTCCCGTTCTCGTAAGACGCGGAAGGTTTCGGACGGGTACCCGGGCCCCATCACATCTTCGGGATCCAAGATGTATCGCAACTCGTCGAGGGTGAGACCGTAGAGGCGGGCAAAGTAGGCGTCCAATTCAGCCCTTAGCCTTAATCTTGTGTCGATGTCAAAGCTGAACGGTTTTCCCTTGAAGCCAAGATCTTCGGCCCATGCTGCCAAATCATATGCGGTATAGGTCAGTGCTAGAACTCTAGGCACAATGAACTCAAGATCAGACTCGGTGTAGCGTAAGGGTGCGAGAGTCGGAAGCTGCTTGAGAATTTCCACTGTGAGGTGGGTCCCGCCAAGCTTTTGGCGGCATACGTAGTCGAACGGCAAACAGGAGAGATTGGCGAGGAAGGCTGCCGCAAGGCGCGGTGTTGCATCAATAAATGCGATGCGCAACGTATGTGCGACGGCAACCCGCGGAAACACAGTGGCAATCACAGTGCGCTCGTTTGTCGCATTGGTAATATCCCGCCAGCCCATAAGCCATGGCCTCACCCAACTTTTGCTGGCCAAACGGTCTTCTACCCGAGGGGACGCCATCCAATATCGAGTCTGAACGGAAAACTGCGGATCTGCTTTTTCAGCACTAGAACACAGGGTGGCATCGACAGTTCCGGGCTTGGTGGAGGCCCACCTATGGTCGTAGATGTGGATGTGTTTCGCCTCATATAGCGGACGAAGTGAGTCTCGTAGCATTCCGTTGACTGTTGACAGCTCGATAAACTCATGGCTGTTGTCTGCCATGTCGAACATCTTTGTCATGTAGTCAAAGCGCCAAGGATTGATCTCGTTACCCTCCTTGTGTAGCGTCAGATAGGACGCAGCGCTGCGATAGATTTTCTTTGTAAGTTCGGCATCGCGCTCGCTTCGGAATACCGGACAGGTGAGTGAATTGGGATTGATAAGGCGAAACTCATCTGGGGTGAGCGTAAATCGACGACGCGAGTCAGCGAGCTGATCGATGGCCAGGATGTAGTGCGCGAGATCCACACTCGCGCGCGCACGACCCAGCGTGACGAGCGAGAAGGGGGTATCTGGGTGAACAGCGGGGAAAATTCTTCGCGCGTTGTCGAAGCCGAAAAGCGAGACCAGCCGATCATCATTGACCAGACTCTGAAAGAACCTCTTTGTGCTGTCGTCAGTGGCCAGACCCGAGGGCACGATGAAACCTGCTCGACCTTCGCTGTGTGTGACTTGGTTTATGGTCTCGGCAAAAAGGGCGTAGGTATTGACATCACCGACGCCGGTGAGTGGGTAGCGCCCGCCGTCCTCGCCCTTTACGTGTGCAAAGAGGCTGGTGGCCTCCGCCGTGCGGCGGGCGGTGATGAATTCGTCATACAGGTGCTGTTCCGCTTCACTCTCAGCCGGCGAGTGGTGCGACGTGTCGCCGGGGTATAGGTGCTGCGCCAGCATGCCTTCGCTCAGCCATTGGATGCGCTGGCTGCGCTCGGCCTTGTTCTTCGCCTCGGCGATGGCGGCGTGGCGAGAGGCAAAGAACTCTTCTTCCTGCAGCTTGATGCGCTCCCACGGCGGGTTGCCCAGTACGCAGTCGAAGCCGCCTGCCGCAAACACTTGGGGAAACGCCAGCGGCCAGTGCAGCACACGGGCCTTCGCGCAGGCCTCGTTCGCCGCCGCCTGGACAGCTTGCTGGGCCTGCTTGAGCGGCTCGCCCAGGAGCGTCAGGTAGAGGGTGGCCGTGGTGGGGCTGGTGTCGGCTGTCGCCGCGGTCTTGGGAAGCAGGTAGGCGCCGAGCAGCTGGTTGGCGGCCTGGGCCAGCCGGCCGGTGCGTGCTTGAGTCAGGTAAGCATCGTAGGCGGCGGCCTTGGCGGCGATCTGTTCGGTATCGCTTTCGGGCATGGCCTCGATGGCCTGCAGTGCCGCCAGTCCGCTGTCGGCCTGGTGCACCACGTCCAGCTGGCCAAAGGCCTTGGCCACGCGCTTCTTTTCCAGATCCTTCAAGGCCGTGCTGTTGGCTTTGGTGAGCTCCTTGCAAACGGCCTTGTCGTCGCCGGACAGCACCTTGAACGCATCCTTGGCGATGCCGTGCTCGAGTGCCTTCAGGTCCGTCAGGCCCAGCAGTGCATCACCGACCTGCAGGTGGTGGTCCAGAAAGCCCAGGGGCCGGCCTTCCTCGAAGCCCTCGATCCAGAGCGCCGTGCGCGCCAGCTCGATGGCCATGGGATTGCGGTCGACTCCGAAGATGCAGCGGGCCACCACCTCACGCATGGCATGCCGGTAGGCCTGGGGCGTGACGGCGCCGTCGGCTGATCGCAGCGCCGCTACGCGCTCGGCAATGCGCCGTGCCGCGGCCAGCAGGAAGTGCCCGCTGCCGCACGCTGGGTCCACCACCTTCAGCGAGAGCAGGGCCTCCATCGGCTGCTGGGGGTTCTGGGCAACGCGGTCATCGATGACATGGTCGAGTGCGCTGCGGATCAGTTCCTGCACCAGGCTCTTGGGCGTGTAATAGCTGCCGCTGGTCTTGCGCTCGTTGCCGGCGGTGCTGCCTTCGCTCGTGAGGCCGACGAAGCCGAAGCTGCGGGCATGCACGTCTACTTCGGGCACCAGCTCCAGCAGGCTTTCGTAGACGCTGCCCAGTTCCTCGGTGTCCATGTTGTGGTAGCTGATGGGCGAAAGCGAGCCGCCTGCCGTGGTGGTCCAGCGCAGGCTCTTGATGGCGGCGAGGAGGCTGGCGTTGCTCAGCGAAGCGTCATCGAGGTCGGGGCATTGGGTGTCAGCGAACAGGCCCCCTAGAGCCAGCAGGCCCAGTCGCGGTTGGCCCTTGCCCAGGCCGCGGAAGACGATGCGCACCGCTTGCCAAAGATCGTTGTGGCGGTTCTGGGCGCGGCGACGCAGGGCCAGGTCGCGAAGGCGGGCCATGGCATAGCCCTCGGCATACAACTGGGCGGCGGCGTGGCGGGCCTGCACCGTGGCGTCGTCGTCACCCGGTTGAGCCGCAGCAGGGATCAGGCCGCGCTCTTCCACGGTGAACAGGAAGATGAAGCGGTACACCAGCCGCAGCAGTTGGGCGAAGTAGTCCTCGCGCTTCAGCACGCCCGTCTGCAGCTTCACGCGCAGGGCATCGTTGGCCGGGTTCTGAACGAAGCCTTGTCCCAGGGTGATGAGGGCCTCGGTCACGCCGCGGCGAAGGCCCTCGCGGACCCGGGTACCTTCCTCCTGACCGGCCTGTTGCCAGGTGGCCCAGGCCACGGGCGGCGGCGCCTTGGCGGCGTCTTCTGTGGCCAGGTCCAACAGGCCTGCGCGGCTGGCCTGCAGCAGGTACCAGGCGCTGCGGAACTCCACGAAGCGTTGGCCGGCCAGCAGGTCTTGCAAGTCCACTTCCAGGTAGCTGGGGCGGGTGAGCGTGGCGGCATCTCGCAGTAGGCGCAGGGTGCGCCCGTTGCTGACCAGCGCCCACTCGTGTGCCGGGCTGGCGTTGAGGAACTCTTGGGCCAGCTGGAACGATGACTTACGCTTGGCCCCAGAGCCCTGCACCGCAAAGCGCGGATCGGGGTCGTCCAGGCCTTGGTTGTGCGGCGCCACGACGATGGCCACCGACTTGGCGCCAGCGGCCTTTGCCGCCGGCGCCGGGTGTGCGAGGTGGGTGATGGGATAGGTGCGGTCGCCGATGGGCACGCCGCTGACGGCGGCGACGGCGGGGTAGGCCAGCGCATCGCGCAGCAGCTCGCTCACGAACTGCACGCTGGCGCGCTGCGGGTTGAAGTCAGAGCGTTCCAGCAAGGCGGCGAAGGTGCGCCATTGCGCGCTGGCGATCTGGAAGGCCCGGCTGGCCTCGTCACGCAGCTTCAGGCCCTTCGGCAGGCCGTAGTCGGCCTCGGTCTGCAGGCGGCCCTGGCCCAGCGCGGCCTTCTCCAGGATGTCGGGCAGGAACAAGCTGCCTTCCAGGCGCAGTGCCGGAAGGTTCAGGCCGGTGGTTCGAGAGGTCTTCATGTTCTTGTTGTCAGGCTGCAGCGTTACACCGTATCAGGCAGCAGCACGTACACGCCCACCAGGTCCACCGGCAGGCAGGGCTGCACCTGGTGCTGACCGCCGCCGCGGCGCTCGGTGGCCTTGCGCACGCGTTCGTGGTCTTGCAGCAGCTCGGCGGCCCGCTGGTTGGCCAGCTCGTTGAGCCGCGGGGTCTCTGCCTGCAGCGCTTCAAGTGCCTTCGTCACCTCGCGTTCGGCGGCTTCGCGTGGCAGGTTGCCGGCCGGGGTGCTCTCCAGCAGGCGGGCAGCCTCGGGGCCTGTCAGCCACTCGGGGTTCTGCCGCCCGCGGATGGCCAGGGCCACGCACTCTTCGGCCAGCATCTGGTGGCTCACCTGCTTGCGTTGGTAGGCCAGCTGGTGGCGCAGCCGCAGCAGCACCACGGTGGTGACACGGTCCACGCTGGCGGTGACGGTGGCTGCGCTGCGGGCGGCCAGGGTGCTTTCGCCCTGCAATGAGGTTTCGATCAAGTACTCGGCCAGCACGCTCACCAGCGGGTGGCTGCGGTGCAGCTCTGTGGTGTCCAGCAGCAGCGGCTTGTTGCTGCCCTCGGGGACTAGGCCTTCGTCGGCCAGGCGTAGGCGAAGCGCTTCTGGCAGGTGTTGGGGGTGTAGCCGGTGCTGATCGCGGTGGGCCTCCAGCGGGGCGTTCAGGCGCGCGCAGGCGCTGGCTAGGAAGCGCTGCACATCGGCCTGCGAGCCCAGGGCCTCTTGCTGCTTGTGCCACTCGGGCAGAACCTCGCCCGGCCGGATGGCCCGCTGGGCGAACACGGTGCGGTTACTGCGTGCCTTGTCCAGCGCGTCTTGCCAGCGGGTCTGCAGCGGTGCGAGCAGTTGCTCGGGCTCGCCGAAGTCAAAGGTTTGCTGCGGGCTGGCGTTGGTGCTGCGCCGCATCAGTGCCGCCTTGACCAGGGCCTGGTTGATGCGAGGGCGGTCTTCGGGCATGGGCACCAGCACTCCCAGCTCCTTCTGGATGGCATCGCCCTTGCGCAGGATGACCTTGAGGACGAAGCCATCGACCGGGTTGTCCTGCCCGTAGAGCATGGTGCATCGCACCTCGGTGGCGCGCTGGCCGTAGCGGTCGACACGGCCTTCCCGCTGCTCGTGGCGGGTGGGGTTCCAGGCCAGGTCGTAGTGCACGACGGCCGTGAACAGGTGCTGGAGGTTGATACCTTCCGACAGGCAGTCGGTGGCTACCAGGACTCGGCCGGTTTCCTTGTCAGCCTCGCCCATGCGGTTGACGCGTTCGCGGCGCTCTTCGGGCACCAGTTCGCCCGTCACCGCATCGACCATGGCCTTGGGAAAGTGCTTGCGCAGCTCGGCCGCCACGTAGTTGGCGGTGGCCACGTAGCGGCAGAAAACGACGGGGGCGTAGCCGTCCTTCAGGAGGTCGCCGATGTGGGCCACCAGTGCAGCCAGCTTGGGGTCGCCCGCCGCGCCGCTGAGGCGCTCTGCTGTAGCGATGAGGGCCTGCAGACGCTGCGCACCGGCTTCTGCCTGCAGTTGGGCAGCGGGCTCCAGGTCGAGGCTGCTCAGGTCTTCAGCCGCCCCGTCTTGCAGGTCGGCCAGGGCGGCGTCTTCCTCGGTGTCATCGCCGTCCTCTCCCAGGCCCAGGTGTCCTTCGAGCCGCGTGTTGAGGGCCTTGGCGGCCGCAGCCGGTGATGACGCCACGCAGCGCAGCAAGGCCAGCGTGGCGTACCAGATCAGCCGTGCGCCGCCAGCGTCCCCCGAACGCTCGACGTTCTCGGCCAACTCACGGCAGTAGGCCTGTACGTCGTCGAAGAAGCTGCCCCAGGCGCCGCTGAGGCGGTAGGTGACCTCGGCCTTCATGCGACGGGGGAAGCCGTGGCCGTCTTGGGTGGCGGTTTGCCACTCGACGATGTCTTTGCGGCGGCGTTGAACGAAGTGCAGTGCCAGCTGCTCTCGCAGCGGATCATCCTTTGACGTGCGGTGCTGCAGCTCGGCGAAGACGGGATTGATCAGCGACAGCAGGTTGAAGAACGCCACCTCGTCGCCCGAGTGGGGCGTGGCGGTCAGCAGCAGCAGGTGGCGCTCAGCGTTGGCCGCCAAGCGCTGCAGCAGTTCAAAGCGCAGCTGCTTGCCGGCACCGCTGGCCGAACAGGTGTGGGCCTCGTCCACCACGATGCATTCGGGTGCGATGGAGAGGAAGTGCTCGCGGTGGCGTTCGCTCTTGATGTAGTCGAGGCTGACCACCACCACGGGGTGGTGATCGAACAGGCCCACGCCGTGGGGCAGCTGCCGCTCCAGGCGGCTGGCGCTGGCGGCCGTCAGCGCCACGGCGGGCAGGTTGAAGCGCTGCTGCAGCTCGCCCTGCCACTGTTCCACCAGGTGCGGTGGGCAGAGCACGGCAACGCGCTGGATTTCGCCCCGGTCCATCAGCTCGCGGACGATCAGCGAGGCTTCGATGGTCTTGCCGATGCCGACGTCGTCGCCAATCAGCAAGCGCACGGTGGGCAGCCGCAGCGCCATGAGCAGCGGCACCAGCTGATAGGCCCGCGGCTCCACGGCGATATTGCCGAAGCTGCGGAACGGGCCGGCGCCGGCGCGCAGCTTCAGGCGCAGGGCATCGCGCAGCAGCAGGGCTGCGGCGTGGTTGCCTGCCTGGGCCGGATCGGGCTTCTCGAACGTGGCCGGTTCGACCGGGCTGAATTCCTCCAGCTCTGGCAACAGTGTGATCACGTCGCCGTCAGAGCCGCCCAGGGGCCGCAGACGCAGGGCGGAGGCGCCATCCGCCAGCCGGGTGTCGGACTGAACCACCCACTCGCGGCCGCGGGCCCGAACGAGGTTGCCAGGCAGGAACTCGGTGGCGGTTGTTGTCATCAGCTTGCGGAAATGAAGTCAGGCGAACAGGGCGGCATGAGTGCTGAATTGTTGCGCCCACTGGGATGGGTCCGACATGTCCAGCACCGTCCAGCCCAGATCGGCCAGTTCTGACACCAAATCGGGCTGCAAGGGCTCGAGTGCCACGAGCGTGCGGGTGGCCTTGTAGCGGGCTGCAACCTGGGCACGCCCCCCCAGGACGGCGAGTTGGCCCTCGTCGGGCGCGCGACAGCCTGCAGCCCGGGCGGCGAGCAGCCACTGGGCGTGTTTGTCGTCGCTAGCGGCCGCCGGAGGCTGTGATGGTGCCGCTGGGGCGGAGACCTCGGCCGCCTGGGGAGCCACCCGGGCGTTGGCCAGTGCGACCAACAAGCCTAAGGCGCCCGCGTCGCGGCGGTTGATGTGCTCGTGGTCTGGCTGGTTGAAGTAGGACAGCAGGCACTGGTAGCAGCCCGCTTCGCAGATGCTGCTGCCGTCTTTGCGCTTGATCTCAAGATCCGGTAGCCCATCCACCGACCAGGCGCCGCTGGGCTTGCGATGGTGCATCAGTTCGAGGGCCTGTGCCGCTACCTGTGCCAGGGCATCGGGCTCCGTTGCCAGGCGGGTGAGCACACCGGCACCGCCCTCCGCGGCTTCGTAGAACAGCAACGCCTTGCGGTCGTCCTGGGTGGGCAGCGGCTCTGCGACGAGCTCGGACTCTTCGATCTGGAACACCAGTTCGATGCCGCGCTTGAGCGCCGCCTGGAGCGTGGCCATGGCCGGGGCTTCGAGAGACTTGACGGGGGCCAGGATCAGAACGTTGCGGTGGTCCTCAACGAAGGGGACGATGGACTGGTTGGGAACCTTGTTGAGCAGCTCCTCCGCTGGCTCTGCCGCGTCGTCGCTGCCGCCGGGTTCGTCTTTCCGGCTCCACTGGCCGGTGATGGGGTTGATGTAGAAGCCCAGCTGTTCCTTGTGCTTGCGGCGGCGCCATCCCCGGTTGATGCGCCAGATCTGCGCGGCGGGGGCGTACTTCAGGCTGGCGAGCGGAGAGTCCGCGTCGCCAGCGGCGTCCATCACCAGCGAGGTCTGCAGCGCGATCCGACCCTCCGGGCCTGGCAAGAAGCGGTAGGTGGTCTGCAGCTCGAAGCCCTGGCGCTGGCGGTCTTCGTCGTTGATGGAGATGCGCTCCACTGGAACGGTCTCCACCGTCTCGATGCGGTAGAGGTTGCGCACCCAGTCATGGTCGGTGAGCAGGGCGCCGCAGTTCTCGCACAGGTTCTCGGTGGGCTCGGAGCCGTCTTCGCCGCCCATATGAGCATAGCCACACTGGCTGCATACGCGGCTTGCCACCGTGGCCAAGGTGGTGTTTCCCGACACGTGGTCTGCCGAGCCGACGTTGAGCTTGGCACGCACCACGCGGTACATGCGGCCCTGGTGGTAGATGAGGCTGCGGGGGCCGAATTCCGATAGCGCCAGGAACCGGGGACGGCTCACCATGCTGCCTTCATCGTCCTTGCCCTTGACCATGTTGCCCCCACGCGCCGGAATCCAGGCCATCAGCGGCAGGCGCGGAAAGTTGTAGCCAGGCAGGAAGCCTTGGCTGGCCAGGTAGCGGTACGTGTAGAAGTCGGAGTTCTGGGTGTTGCCCGACTTCAGCAGCACGGCGTACTGCCTGGCCGCATCGCCGTAGCGGCGCTGGGCGTTCTGCTTCTCCTGGTGCGTGGTGGTGTAACTCTTCACCACCTGGTCCGCCATGTCCATTTGTTTGCGCGTGGCGTCGACCATCACCCGCCAGCGGCCGAAGGCGGCGTTGAACTCTGCGCTGGCTTGCTGCATCGCAGCGGAGACGTGCGCGTCTGTGAACCACGTGCTGGACGACAGCAGCGGACGAATCTGTCGCATCAGGCGCTCCCCGCTTTCCGTGGCCCGTAGGGTGACCTCGGGCGCCTCCAGCGCCGCTCGGAGTGCGGGAACGAGCGGCTTGTCGGGCTTCTCCAGATCGAGCAGCGGTGCGATGCTGGTGTCCAACTGCACCTGGGCAGCCGCGAGCCACACGGCATGCAGATGGCTGTCGATGAGGTCGCGGTTGGCCAGATCGAGCGTAGGCGGTCGGACCACACCGTGCACCATCTCGTTGGCGTGGTGGAAGAACCACTGGTCGTGCGGGCTCAAGGCCGCGCAGTAGGTAATGACGAGAGCCTGCTGCCCCGAACGGCCTGCACGGCCGCTGCGCTGCGCGTAGTTGGCCGGCGTAGGGGGAACGTTGCGCAGGTAGACCGTATTGAGGGCCGAGATGTCGACGCCCAGCTCCATGGTCGGCGAGCAGAACATCACCGGCAGCCGCTCAAGCGGGGCCTCATGGGCGGGGTTCTCCAGCCAGTCCTTTCGGTCCTTCTCGGTGTAGCGGAAGCGCTGTTCGAGCAGCTGACGCCGGCCCGCATCAACTTGCGCGGTGTGCTCCTGCGCCTCGAAGTCGAACAGCGTGTGCTGCTGCTGGGTAAGGGTGGCAGCGACTGAAAGGTAGAGCTGCCGGAAGAAGCGGTTGTGCTTGCCCTCTTGCTCGACCTCGCGGGTGTCGACGAGCACCCAGTCCATGGCGGAGGCGTTCAGGCGCCAGCCGATCAGGTTGGGCTCGACCTCATGCCGCTGCGCGTAGCCGTAGTGCGAGGCGCCGATGAGGAACAGTTGCAGCAGCTCCAGCCACTGGGCGTCTTTCCAGCCCTTGACGTTGCCCAGCAGGTTGGGCGACTTCCACAGGGGAAGCACCTTCAGCTCCTTAAGGAGACGCGAACGCGCCCCGCCAGGCACCAGGTCCGTCCGGGGCTTGCCCTTTTTGTCGTCTGGCCGCTTGCTGAGAATCAACCAACGCGACGTTTCAAGGTTCTCATCGCCGAAGTTCCACCGCTCGCTGAGGTACTGGAATGCGGTGGTCTTGGCGCGTTCTTGTTCGACCGGGTCGAGGTAGCGGGTCTGCAGGCACAAAGCGCGCCGCATCGCGTTGAACACCGTGGCGGCCATCTCCGTGCGCTGGGCCGGGGTCATGGCGGAGAGCACGGGGTTCGCGGCAAAGAGCGTCGCTTCGCTGCTGAACTCGTCCAGACCTCGGTACTGAATGGCCAGCAGGTTGAGCTGGTCAAGGTTGGGGTTGTTGAAGCGCCAACCGCGGCGCAGGTCTCGAAGCAGGCGGTAGCCCAGGATGAAGCGCAGGGTGCGCTGGGCTTCTTGGCGGGCCAAGCCCATGAGCTTAGGCGTCTTCAGGTACTCCGCGAGCGTGCCGGCGTCGGTGCGGTCGAAGCCGAGAGCCTTGAACACGGCATCGGCCAGATGCTCTTCGTCGAGCACGCTGCCTTGCTTCTGCAGCGCGGCCACGAGTGCCGAACGAAGGGTGAGCAGGAAGACGAAGTCGTTGAAGTGCCCGGCCTGCAGGGCGGCGTCTTGGCGGTTGTCGGAGAAGCCCAGGAGTTTGCGAGGGTCTGGCTGGTCCGAAAAAGGCTCTCCCAGCTCGAACAGCTGACGTAGGGCGCTGAGGGTCAGCATCGTCGTTGCCGATGAGCGCCCTTCGCCGGACAGGCTGGCCAGGCGGTTCATGTCTTTGCCGTAGGCCTCGTGCGTGAGCCCGCAGCCCAGGCAGAAGCGGTACTTGCCCGGGATGAACCAGTACTCCCCACCGGGCCCCGTGGCGCCTTGCGGAGTGACGCTGACGGACTCCGGCACGGCGTGCTTGTAGGTGGACTTGACCTTCGGCTCGACCTTGGTCAGGTCGAGCCAGCTCTCGGGCAGGTCCTCCCAGCTGTTGTAGGTCAGCCCAGGGCGGACGGGGCAGAGGAAGCCGTAACGCGCATCCTCATCGTCGTCGCCAGAGATGTCATCGATCTCGCGGGGATCGAAGCTGGGTGCCCCTTTTCCCGAGCGCCACACGGGGTGGTACTCCTGACCACAGTCGCGGCAGAAGTGGACGGGGTAGAGGCGGGTGCCCTCTGTCTGGCGCCCGGGGGCGAACCGCTGGGCGTCGAGGGTGATGTGCCGCTGGCCCGGAGCTTCCAGTGTGGCCAGCACCTTGCCTGGACCGCTGATGAACTGGTGCAGCTTAAACGCAAAGGGTGCCCGGCCCTGCGGGGTGCGCATGTCATGAGCGGCTACCAGGAAGCGGCGAAGTCCCTCCTTCGCGACCTCCACCTGGCACCCCGCGTCAGCGGCCAGACGCGATGAAGCCTCATTGAGGGTGATCGGCTTCGCTCGGCGAGGTGGTTGGTCGGCCGGGAGGTCGATGCCCAGGTTGAGCTCGACCCAGATCGCCAAGGGGTCGTCCTTGAAAGCGTCGAAGCTGGGCCACGAGTGCTCAGCTTTCTTGAGAGCCGCGAGCAGCAATCGCTTGACGGCCGCAACGTCACGAGACGGGTTCGTGACCCGCTCAAGGGTTTCGCCAATCACATCTAGCGCCGTAAGCGGTGTGCCGAACAGCAGGCTCGCGACGTCGGCGACGGCCTTGTTGCGATCGTCTTCCCGCTCGGAGGAGGACATCGTGGCTGAGGTGCCGATGCACACGAGCTGTTCGGCCTGCAGGCGTTCTCGAATGCGGCGCACAAGCATGGCCACGTCCGCACCCTGTCGCCCGCGATAGGTGTGCAGCTCGTCCAGCACCAGGAACTCCAGGCCTCGGCAGTGATCGACGACGCGGCGATCGATGTCTTCGAAGCGCGTGAGGATCAGCTCCAACATCATGAAGTTGGTAAGCAGGATGTCGGGCGGGTTGTCGGCGATAGCCTTGCGCTCGTCGCTGCTCTCTTGGCCGGTGTAGCGCTTGGCGCTGAAGGGCTCTTGCCCAGCCGCATAGCCATGCAGGAACTTGTCGAGTTCTTCGAGCTGGCTGTTCGCCAGCGCGTTCATCGGGTAGATGACGATCGCGCGGGTGCGGGGTGTCGGGTCGGCCTGCTTGGCCTTGAGGATTCGGTCGATGACTGGGATGAAGAAAGACAGCGACTTGCCGGACCCGGTGCCGGTGGTCACGACGTAGCTCTGCTGCTGGTGCGCTTTGGCAATCGCTTGCAGCTGATGTACGTAGAGGTGAAGGTTGGCGGGCTTGCCTTCCACCTTGCCGGTCTTGAACAGCTCTGCACAGGACGAATGCAGGCTGCCCTGGGCGACCAACTCTTGAACAGTGCCGCTACGCTTGTAGTTCGGATTGATCTGGATGAGCGGCTCTGGCCAGTAGCGGCCGCGGGCGTACTCTTCCTCCACCCGGGAAGCCAAATCCGCGGCGGCAATTCGGGAAAAGCTGCGCGAGAACGCGCTGTACTCGTCGACGAGACGGTTGCGGAAGTCGAAGACGTCCTTCACGTGTGGCTTCTCCCTGGCAAAGTGACTCGCTGCGTCCGTTCATCGGACTTTGAAACGCGAGGTGTCCAGTTTAGGTTCTCGACGCGCGTCTCCATCAAGGAGAACGCCGGTGTATCGAGGTAGGCTGAAGGCTTGCCAGCTTGCTATATTTGAAGAGGCCAAGCGTCAGCTGTCCAGACCGAGTTTCTGGCGGAGCCGTTGCGCTCCGCTTGCGACTGTCCGCTTGCGCTCGCTGGTCCTCGCGAGCTGTCTTACGTGTATAGGAAGTTCTGTCGGATTGCCTCGTGGCTTGCTCCCAGCTTCTTTCCGATCTCGGCCAACGACATGGCGTGGCCATCATGCCGATTGAATGTACGCCGTAGCGCGACCATCGCGTCTCGATCGATGTAGAGGTACTTGTCCAGCACCGCGTCAACTGTCTGCCAAGCGCCGAGATGAAGAAGGTCGAAGGCTGCCCTTTTAAAAATGACAAGCACTCCCAGCGAAGCAGGGTGAGGCGAGTCAATCTGCAGGCCATCAACGCGTCGACTGGTCCCATGAGCTGGCGTGCCCGCGGCCGAATTTGCAGCCAAGAAGGTTCTGCTAACTCAACCACTTCCGAGCGTTGACGCGAGCTTCTGGGGGGTGCGGCGGTTTTCTTGTACTGTTATGCAGCGAGTGCTAGAAGCTTTGGGTGCTCGTTGGGGATGCGGAGGCCGAGTGAAGTTCGGATCCACTCCCTGCTGTACCAGCGGATGTCAGGCGCTTCAACGTATCCAGGCGCTGTACGCCGTCGAAGCGATATCCTCGGAAGTTGAACCGAGTTGCGGCGCCAGCGCGCCAGACGCTCGCCGTCGACGAAGTCGGAATTGGCTCGGCGCCCAGGATGATGAAAGGAATTGGCATATCTGATCTGCCTGTCGCGAATCGAGCCGTCTGACTGATCGGCTGCTGTTTTGATGTCTGCGTCTTGCGGCTCACGATGTGAGCGACTTAACTTTTTAAACCGAGAGAGTGTCCGCCGTTACTTCGCCGACTGATACCAATCCGTCGGTCTCCAGGAGCGTAGCGAGAACAACATCACACAGACTAAAGAGGAGTCTGCCCGTGCGCCGGGCAAGGCCGCTAGCTAAAACCGCCTAGTTGCCAGCTCTTCACGGCTGGCTCACCGGATGAGCCAGCGCGATCCCACACTGGAGGTCCGCCCCTATCAGCGCTGACGACAAGGGCCGTGATGTGAGTGCGGACCTGACTGCCTCGGCTCGCCAACGAGGAACGATCCCGGATTTCCACTTGGGCGAGTAACGGCCGAAGTTGTCCTTGGCGATGGCTTGGATCATCAACACTACGTCCGGGTCATAGGTATCACCTTGACCGCCTGATCGCCCGAAGGAAATTCCTTGACCGTCCATGGATGCAATCACAGTAGGCGCGCATTGCCCCGGCATCGCTTTGATGTCAGATTCGAACTGCCCAGCGATGCAGTGGCGTGCTGTCAGTGGCGACACCGTCGACGTGTACAAGCTCCCAAACGTGCACGTAGGGTTGCGAATCGCCAGGGGGAGCGTCCAGAAGCTGAAGCCTCGGTGAATCCTCCCAGAAAAGTTTCTGACTACGCGGCGTCTGTTTTGCAATGAACTCCTGATCCTCACAATGCCAATCACGAACGGGCATCCGATGTGCCAAGGGCTGGGCGCCGTAGCGTTGGCCGCCCAGGCCGACAGACTTGTCCACCAGAACAAAATGAAGTTCCGGACAGGCGGTGCATTGAGGGCAGGCTTCGGCAAGTTCAAGAAGCTTCGAAAGATCAAGCCGGAATTTGTGGCGCTCTGCAAGATCAGCGGAGCAAGCAGCCTTTACTTCAATCACTGCAGACGTATCGGCAACACACAGCTTCGAGACGATGTCGAATACGCCGTTTGGATAGCGCGTTGCTGTAATAGGGTCGGCTGTGGCTTCGCTTGTAGACCGAAGGATGACGATGTCCGACTTTTTAGGGCCAATGCCCTCGTTGTCTGTCACCCGGACCTCCATCTGGATGCGTTCGGTCAACATGGTAGTGAGATGATTGGCGCGTCCTGCTCGCACTTGAACTCGACAGGTCTCTTGTAAGAGACATTCCCGCAACATCGCGTGGAGTCGCGCCTGGAGGCCGATTTCACGCATAACGGCGAATGGTTGGCTGTGATATTCAGAGAAGAGCTCGGTGATCGCTGCGGTGATAGGCATATTGAAACTGAAGAACTTGAGTTGTCCAGAGGGGATCCCAGACCTTGCGTGAAGGTGCAGGTGAACTCTACGGGTAATCGGTTCCAACGATCCCTTCTTGACGGTGTATTTGAGGGTTGGTGAACCGGGAAGAATGCCGAGTCATCGATGCTGTCAGTCGATGTCGCTGCAGAAGGAGCCCTTCGCAGTCATTGGTGGTAGGCGTGCTTGAAGAGGTCGGATGCGCAACACGCGTCGGGCGATGTGGTTCGCACCATCGGGCACCACTTCACGGAAATTTGCGCTGGGGAGTGCCTGCAAGCTAGTCATGCGACTCAACTTGTCGCAGCGTCCGCCGAAGATGAGTCGTCCCTCTGGAGTCGACAGATGTTCTTCCGTGCCGTCAAAACCCTCGCAGCTTCAGACTGCGAACTGCCAATCGCTGCGCGCCACACGACCCGGTTGCCGGCCAACGTGCCCTACGTCGTCGACAACCTCTGGGAGTACCTTCGCCCCACAGGCATGCCCTGCCGCCGCCGAGCCATCTACGCGAGCCCGAGCGCGGCGTCCGCGCTGTCCAGTGCGGCGACGGAAGATCAGCGTCATCTGTTCTCCGCGTACGAGGTCCGCATCGAAGGTGAGCATTTCGCCACGCAGATTCCCCAAAGAGACGCGCGGGAGCATCCAGACATTCGCCGCGTGCTTCGGCTTTTGCAGGAGAGACAGCCCGCATGGGAATCGCTGAGCTGGGAGGCGCGTCAGCGCGCATCTCTGCTGTTCTCTCCCGCATGTGCACGTGACGATGTGCAGAAACTGGTCGAAGAAGACGAAGTCGCGCGATCTTTCATTCAGGAAGCCACTGCCCTCAGCACGTTCTGGGCTGACGCAGCGCCTCCTGGTCACTACCCGCACGGAGAGGTGTTCTTCGAGCTGTTGGGCGCTGCGAAATATCGCCTGTACCCGAGAAGTCTTCCGTGAGTTCGGCGGCCGTTTCGGCCGACGCTGTGCGGGTGGCGCCTCGGTACCTGACCAAGAGCCGCTTCAAGCTGGCGCTCGAGTGCCCGACCAAGCTCTTTTACACCGGCAAGCCGGAGTTTCAGAACAACGCCCTGGACAACAGCTTCCTGCAGGCACTAGCCGAAGGCGGGTTCCAGGTCGGGGCACTGGCCTGTCTGATGTACCCCGGCGGCATCGAGGTCACGGACTCGAGCCATGCCGCCCAGCTGGCGACGACCCGCGAGCTGCTGCGTCGGCCGGAGGTCACTATCTACGAAGCCGCGTTCGAGGCCCACGGCCTGTTCGTGCGTGTGGACATCCTGCGCAAGCGCGGCAACACGGTCGAGCTGATCGAGGTCAAGGCGAAGTCCTACGACCCGATGGAGGACGCCGACTTCCGCGGTGCCAAGGGCCAGTTGTCGAGAGGCATGCTGCCGTACCTGCGCGACATCGCCTTCCAGCGCTACGTGGCACAGGCGGCGTTCCCGGAGATCGCGTTCCAGTGTTTCCTTATGCTGGCCGACAAGTCGGCGCAGTCCTCGGTGGATGGGCTGAACCAGTGCTTCCGCATCAAGCGTGCGGGTCGGCGCACGCGTGTTGAGATCGAACCGGGCACGGAAGGGCAACTCGGAGCCCCGCTGCTTCGAGCCGTGCCGGTCGACACTCAAGTGGATGAAATCCTCGGCGGCGAGCTGGTGGTCTCGGGACAATTGATAAGTTATCCCGCAGCTGTCGCGCAGCTGGCCGATGCCTACCGCGCCGATCGGCGCATTGCTGCCCAGCCGAGCTCGAACTGCGGTTCCTGCGAATTCAGGTCGTCGGCACCTCCTCAGCCTGGCCAGTTGCGAAGCGGGTTCCACGAGTGCTGGACCGAAGCGTTCGGGTGGCAGCCCGCTGACTTTGAAGGCGGGACGGTCCTCGATCTGTGGAACTCGCGCAACAAGCAAAAGCTACTGGAGAGCGGCGTCCGCAAGCTAAGCGACATCACATCAGAGCACCTGCCTCTGGCGGACGCGGAGCCTGGCCCCAAGGGCATGAGCAAGCAGCAGCGGCAATGGTTCCAGTGCAGCGGCCAATGGCCGGGCGGCGGTGAGCAGTACGTGAACGCGGCCGGGCTTCGGGCTGCTATGCGCACTTGGCGCTATCCGCTGCACTTCGTCGACTTCGAGACGTCGGCCGTGGCCATTCCCTTCCGCCGTGGGCAGCGCCCGTACCAGACGGTCGCATTCCAGTTCTCGCACCACGTCATGCACGCGGACGGGCGCGTGGAGCATCGCACGCAGCTTCTCGAGGCCAGTCCCGGGTTGGATCCCACTGTGCCGTTCCTGAGGGCGCTGCACGCTGCGCTGAGCGGCGACGAAGGCACCGTGTTCCGGTGGGCGTCGCATGAGAACACCGTGCTGCGCCAGTTGCACGCACGGCTTGCCGAAGACGTGGCCCCACCGGCGGATGCCGAGGAGTTGCTGGCGTTCATCGACTCGATTACCCGCCGCAAGATCGCAGAGGGTGAGGTGGACGGCCCTCGCGCGATGGTGGATCTGTGCGAGCTCGCCGCGCTGCATCATTTCCATCCGTCGACGCAGGGCGGCGCATCGCTCAAGAAGGTACTGCCGGCCTTGATGCACGGCTCGGCCCGGCTTCGGTCGATCTACAGCCGACCCGTGTACGGCCAGGGCGCCGAGATCTCGAGCCTGAATTTCCGCGAGCCCATGGCTTGGTGGGTGCAACAGGACGGGCGCATCCTGGACCCCTACGAACTCCTGCCGCCCGTCTTCGCCGACCTCAACGCGGTGGGCGAGCCCTCGAGCGACGAAGCCATGTCCGAGCTGCGAGCGGGCGGAGCAGCGATGTCGGCCTATGCGCGTCTGCAGTTCGAGGACATCGACCCGGCCGCGCGACGTGCCATCGAGAACGCGCTTCTGCGCTACTGCGAGCTCGACACACTGGCGATGGTGATGGCGGTCCAGGCTTGGCAGGCATGGATCGAAGAAGCAGCGCCCTGATCCTCGACGTCATGACGAAGCGATCCAACAACCTGGACACCGTGCAGTTCTCTCTGCACCTGCTCAAGCGCATCCCGCGTGGCCGCAAGGTGACGACGGTCGAACTGCAAAGCCAGCTGGCGGATGCCGGCTTCGAGCGCGATCTGCGCACCATCCAGCGTCAGCTCGAGGCGCTCAGCGAGCACTTCGACATCGAGCGCGACACCCGGAACAAGCCTTATGGCTATTCGTGGAAGTCGCACGGCGCCGGATTCTCGTTGCCGAGCATCAACGAGCAGGAGGCCGTGCTGCTGACGCTCGCGCAGCAGCATCTGCAGAACCTGCTGCCTGCGCACCTCATGAAATCGATGGATGCGTTCTTCCAGCAGGCCCGGCTGACGCTGAACCATGGCGCCTCCGACTCGGCCAAGGCGTGGCAACGCAAGGTGCGCGTGATCCCGACCAGCCAGAAGCTGCTGCCGCCGAAGACCAGCATGGAGGTCTTCGAGGCCGTTAGCCAGGCGCTTTACGCGGACCACTGGCTGGAGGTCAGCTACGTCAACGCCGGCGGCAAGCGGTCGGACGCCAAGGTCATGCCGCTCGGGCTGGCGCAGCAAGGCGCGCGGCTGCTACTCGCGTGCCGGTTCGATGGCCACGACGACGTGCGCGCCCTGGCCGTGCACCGCCTCCAGTCGGCCAAGGACACGGGGATGCCCTTCAAGCGCCCGGCAGACTTCGATCTCCAGGCCTATGAGGAAGACGGGCGGTTCGGCTTCAGCACCGGAAAGCGCATCTCGCTCGTGTTCCGCCTGCCGAAGCTGGCGGGTGTCCACCTGACCGAGTCGCCGCTCTCGCCGGATCAGACCGTCAGGGAGTCGGCCGGTGGATACGAGTTCACGGCGACGGTGACCGAGTCGGAGCAGTTGAAGTGGTGGCTGCGGGGATTCGGGGCAGACCTCGAACTGATCAGCCCGAGAGGCTTGCTCGCCCCCTGATCGGCTTCATGGCGGCACCGTGTGCCGCACGCCAGTACGTCAACGTCACGCTCGTCGACACGGAGACGACCGGCCTCGACCCGGACCAGCACGAGTCATCGGCTTGAGCTTTTTGTGCGTGCGCATCGACGTTCAGACGGGCCGCAGTGCAGGCGTGCTCATGAGAACCGCGCAGCGTCGCGAACCAGGGCGCATGAGCCCCAAGGGGGAAGCCATGGTCGGGGTCACGAAGCGGGAGCTGAAAGGCTGCCGATTCGACGAGGCGGAGATCGATGCGGTGCTGTCGATCTCGGACGTGGTTGTCGCACATGCCGCAGCCTTCGACAGACTATTCCTCGAGCCGCTGATCCAGGCCTTGACTCACAAGCGCTGGGCGTGTTCGATGACGGACATCGGCTGGCGTCAACCGGAGGGTCTGGCGAATGCATCGATCGACCTCCTTCTGACGCACCACGGCGGCGGTGCCTCCGGGCACACCCTTGAAGACGACTGTCGCGCGCTCTGCTTTGTCCTCGACCAGCCACTTCCGAAGAGTTTGGTACCGGATTCCGAAAGCTGATCGAGGCGGCGGATGCCGTGACCGTCGAATGCCGACTCGACGACGCTGAAGAGGGTGTGGCGGCGCTGGAAGCGCTTCTCAGCGGCTTTGGCTGTCAACGACAAGACTCAGCGTGGCGAACGCATTGTGCTGATGCACAAGTGGCGGATCGTCTCTTGGCCGATGTTCGTCGCCGCGTGGCAGGCTGGCACGGCTCAGACGGGCTGATGCTGCGGCAAGTGAATGCGTGGGACCGATTCACGCAGCGGGAGAACAGTAGAGCCACCGGCGGTCGGCGGTCACGCTGCAGCCAGGCGGATCCAGTCAGACAGGCGAGGCGCCGGGGCCTCCGTGAGGCGAAACCCTGGACTTGAGCGGCGGGCACCGAGCCGGGGGCGCGTCGATTCAGAGGACGAGCGCACGCTGCGATACAGCGCGTCGCATGCCCTGGGCACCATCCCGGCATGAACGAGAACCCTCTATCTTCTCAATCCCTTGACGTCCCACCCGAACTGGTTCGCGATGCCCGAGCCGCAAGGAACATCGTGGTGCTGACCGGTGCCGGCATGTCCGCCGAGAGCGGCATCCCCACCTTCCGCGACACGCGCACCGGCTTTTGGGCCAACTTCGATCCGTCGGCGCTTGCCAGCGCATCGGGGTTCAAGCGAAATCCGGCACTCGTCTGGGGTTGGTATGAAGGGCGGCGGCGCGACGTGAGGCGCCGAAAGCCGAATGCGGGCCACTTCGCATTGCAGGACTTGGCGAAGCTCGATGGTGTCGAGAGCTTGACGGTCATCACGCAGAACGTGGACGACCTGCATGAGCGCGCAGGGTCGACCGATTTGATTCACCTGCACGGCAACCTGTTCGGGTCGCAGTGCTTCGCCTGCCAGCGCCCATACGTCGCGGATACGCCGTCGGCCGTTGAGGATCTTGCTGAGCCAGATGCAGAGGAAGATCGCCCGACCCCTCCACCGCGATGCCGTCGCTGCAACGGTCTGGTTCGCCCGGCGGTCGTCTGGTTCGACGAGCTGCTGTCGCCAGCGAACTGGACGGAAGCCTGCCGGCATGTGCAGGGCGCCGACCTGGTCCTGGTGGTGGGCAGCTCTGGGGAGGTGTACCCGGCGGCGCTCCTTCCCGACATGGCCGTGGAGCGTGGTTGCCCGGTCTGGATCATCAATCCCGCCGATGGCCTTGATACGACCTTCAGAAAGGCCTGGCGATCCACTGCGGCGGTCGCGCTGCCGGCGCTGGTCGCCGGGTGTGCGAAGGAGGAGTAGTACGTTGCATGCGATGGCGCGACTGAGGGCCGCGGCGGAGCTTCAACGGGCTGGATGTGACACAGCCTGTCGCACGCCGGCCGAGCATCGTGGGTCTCGAAACGCAGGAAGCTCCCATGCTGAAGGTTCCCGACATCCACGCCCGTCGCTGCAAGGCCAATCCAGACCCGACTCCTGATGGGCACTGGGTCGGTCTTGTTTTCGAGAACGCCTATGGCACCCACGTTCTCGAACTGAACGGACGCATGCCCTTGCCGGATCACGACCCGGACCTTCAGTTCGATCTCAAATACTTCCTGTGAGACTACGGTCTGGTTTCCCAGCAGACAGCAAGACCCAGGAGGAGCGCATCCGTGTGGCGCAGGAGCTGTGGGATACACAACGCACATGCCACGTCTTGGCGCGTCAGTACATCGAGCACCTCGGGCTGATCACGGACCCCGCGCTGTGGGCCGGCGTGCAGCGGCTCTGCTGAATGCAGCGGGGAATCAGGGCAGGGTCTTCTGCTCGGTGCTCCACCCGTCCGGCCCTGGACGAAACCCGCGACCGGCCTGGTCGGCGATGAAGGTGAACACAACCCGCTTCGGAGCTGTCGGATGATTGTCGGGGAGGACGCGGAAGCTTTCGATGGTGCCGCCGTAGAAGGACTCGCCGGCCTGCGTTTCCAGGAAGTAAATCCTGCGGCCCACCAGTGACGCAGCCTTCTCCTCCGCGACGACCCAGTTCCCACTTTCGTACCGGTGGGCCTCGCGGTCGATCTGGCGGATGTTGTTGGCCTTCTCGATGAAGCAGATGGCAGACGGCATCGGTGATCTCCTTGGTGGTAGACGGTTGCGAACCCGGCGGATTAGCTGAACTGGAAGACGGGCTTGCCGGTGCGAGACGGTAACCGGCGGCCCTGCGGCAACAGGAATGCATGGTCTCTCACGACCGTCAGGTCGGTATGCCGATCAGGTCTTCCAGTGCGAGCTGCGAGCCGAGCAGCGACACGCATTCCAGGCCGAGGTCCTGTGCGAACTGCTCGACCAGCGAGCTCTTGCCGATTCCGGGTGGCCCCCAGATGAACACCGGTCGGACGGGCGCCACTTGCAGGAGGAAGGTGCCGACCTGCTGAATCGAGAGGGTGGTTTGAGGTGTCATGAAAGCTCCAAGGGCTTGAGCGAACCGCTCAAACGAAACCGATGCGCGTGCTCTTGGAGCCGCGCTTGGTGCTGTGTTCGACTCGCAGCTCCTCCAGCCAGGCAGACCCGGGAAGCCCCAACGCGCGGATGCGGCGTGCCGCGTTTGCGAAATCGCCGGGTGTCAGGCCTTCGAGGTGCTTGAGCTCCCTTCGAGTGACATCGTCAACCGGTGGGGATTTGTCTTCAGGTTCCGGTCGCCAGCCTTGTGCGAGTTCGGCGTACAGCTCGATGCGTTGACGCTCCAGCAGTGGTGCGAAGTCCATGCGGAACGTGAAACGCCGCATCAACGCTGCATCGAAGAAGCTCGCGTGGTTGGTCGCGCAGATGAAGATGCCCTGGAACAGTTCGATCCAGCGCAGGAACTCCGCCGTCACGGCGCTGTCGGCCCGATGCGAGTCCTGGCCTCGCGCGCCGAGCAGGACTTCGGCTTCATCCAGAAAGAGCAGTTCCGTGCGAGGGTCACAGTCGCGGAACATGGCGGCCACGTTGCCCTCCGACTCGCCGAACCACTTCGAGTGGATGTCGGAAGCGGTGCGAACTACCAGGCGCACGCCGAGCTGCGCTGCGATTTCACCTGCAAGCTGCGTCTTGCCCGTGCCGGGTGGTCCGGAGAAGACCATGGCCACCCCTGCGCCTGCGTCCTTCGCCGTGCTTCGGCGCTTCAACGATTGAATGACGGCCGCCGGAGTCGTGTTCCCCTGGACGTTCAGGTAGCGCAGGTCGAACCGGGTCGACCTTTGTGGAGATGTCGACAGGGACGTCTTGCCGCTCGCCTTGAGGTGCGAATCTAGGACGAAGCGAACAGCGTCGTTGACCGCCGACTTGTCCATCGAACACATCGAGGTGAATCGCGCTGCGATGTCCAGGTGGGCAGGGCTGATCTCCGGGATGGCACTGGCGTACTCGACCGTCTCGTCGTCGCAACCCAGTGCGCCCAGGCGCTGCTGCGCAATCGTGCGACGCAGGGCGTAGGGGGTGGCGGGAAACTCGAGGCAGAACGAGAACCGCCGCAGGTAGGCAGGGTCGAGCTGAGAGATGCTGTTGCTGATCCAGACAACAGGTGTCGGGTTCTGCTCGAGCAGGTTGTTGATCCAGGCCTTGCCCTCCGTCTGGGACTTGATTTCTCCGAAGACGGGGTGGCTGAACTTGTGCTGGAAGATGTCCTCCGCTTCATCGAGCACGATGATGGAGCTTCCAGCTTGGCCGACAAAGCTCTGGTTCAGCTGCAAATGAGCCAATCGTTCGTTGCGGCTGGCCTCGTCTCCGTCGTCGTCGCAGGCACTCACGGCGAAGGCATTCGCGCCGATGTCGGCCGCGAGTTGCCTAACGAACTCGGTCTTGCCGGTGCCGGGAGGGCCGTAGACCAGGATGTTGACTCCGTGCGCGGCGCTGTCGAGCGCACCGCGCAGTGCAGTCTTCAGGAGCGTGCGTTGGCGCTCAAGGTGCGGCCACTCGAGCGAGGCGGTGTCGGGCTTTGCGATGGGAGCCAAGACGGACAACGCCATCTCTTGCTCGTTGGCATAGACGCCGCCCAGGAGGCGTTCACCGAGGGAGCTCAGGGACAGCAGGTCGTCGAGTTCGCTCCAGTCACGCATGCTGCTGAGACCTTTTATCAGCCCGCAGCGCGTCAACCGGCCTTTGGAACTGAACAACTTTGCGGCCTCGACAGCGCTGAGGTCCATGAGCGTGGCCACAGCCAGCTCGACGCGAGCCGCTCGCTTGACGAACTGGAAAAGCGATGCATCGATACGGCCGAAAGAGCAGGCAGTGACGAGGCGGAGCATCCCGGCCTCTCCGTCGTTTAGACCGACGAGCCTGGTCAACATCTCCAGGTTCCGGTCACCCGGATACTCGTTCTCGGTGACAAAGGTCAGCAGGGTCTGCTCCACCTTGTCGACCAGGGTCCGGAATCGCGGCAGGTCACGAGCGATGGCCTCTCCAAGCGCACTCAGGATGCCGCGGCTGAAGGGCATGCTCGGCTTTTCACCCGGCTCGACACAAGGTTCGAGGCCCGCTGCGCTTTGGGCCTTGCTGTGCGCTTGCAACGCGGTCAAAAGCGCGCGAGGGTGCTTTTGGAATGCTGGAGCGAACGCAGCGCCGAGGTCATCCATGCTGTGTTCGGGAAAGGGATTGCCTGTGTGCCGCACACAGTAGAACAAGGCAAGTGCCATGCGCGCAGTCGGAACGGCCTGCGGGTCGCTCGGATCGAGCTTCCACAAGTTTTTGTTGATGCGAGGCATAACGACTGACCCTACTGTTGCTGCTGAGGAACTCAGTGTCTGCAGGTGAACGACAGCATGTGTCGCACACACGCCGGCTTCGTCGAGGTGTCTGCGAAATCGGAGCGACGATGAAGCCAGCGCACAGCGTCGCGTTGTCCGCCCATCGCTTCGAGTTCGGCGAGGCTTCGCTGACCCCGCGGTGCGCAGCAACCACCGGCTCGCTGAGCGGCCGACCCCGCTTACCATGAACTCGGGCCGCTACCTGTATCTAGGGGCGGTGTAGCGCATGCTGTTGGCCTGGTACTCATTCGACTGGATGAACACCGGAAGGTATAGGCCTGAGGAGAGCAGATATGCAAATTCAGACTTGCGCGGAGACTGCGATGGGACCGAGTAGGTGCAAGTGACAAGCAAGTAGCTACCGACAATCGATGGGTCAAGGGCTTTGGCTGAAACTTCAGCGCTTCCTACCGTGCACGAGGCCGACTCTGTGATCGTGTGCAGCGTGTTCGAAGACAGCATCGAGCCTTGGAACTTGCGTTGCTCTTCTCGCGTGGACTGATAGGTGAACGAAGTGCCTGGCGTGGGTTTGCAGAGATTCGCGGCGCTTGTGGAGAAGCTCACCAGCCTCACTCGCGAGCCGATCTGATGCTTGCTGCTGACGTCGAACGGCAGGAATACCCCACCGGCGGGGATCGCAGTTGTCAGTCGTGAGTCGGTCGTACTCCCAGACTCACCGAGCAAGGGTACAAGTCCGCAGAGACTGACGGAAGTCGCGATCGAAGCACTCATCGACCCGTCTCCACCCTTGTAGCGCCCTGTGGAGGTAGAGCTAAGCCGACCATCTGACTGCCAACGAAATGTCGACTGCTGTTCGCTTGTGGCGATTCGACCGAGGTTGGCTTTGTGATCGATCTTGACCACTTCGTTCACCGAAACCAGTTCTGCCGACACAGGAAGTGAAGGGCTGTGAGCTGCAACTGCAAGCTCAACTGACGGTACAACGACAAGGTCGATGTCGCGATCGATAGGCGTTCCGGATGACGCACAGCCGGACACCGCGAGGAGCACGGCACTGAGTAGTGTGCCGGCCTTGACGACGGCAAATTGAGATCTGAGCATTTTTGCTGGGCATTGAATGGGCAGCAAGAGTTTGCCAAAGCCAACCTCGAATCTGGCCAACCTTCAATCGCATCCGAGCGACATGCCTTGTCGTTCAATGGATCACGATGTGAAGGTGTCCAGCAGCCTCCCTGGAATCGCCATGTCCTCGATCCTGTTGATCCTCGTGCTTGCGATGCCGCAGGGCGTGACGTCGTTGACCCAGTCCTACGAGAACGAGGCGGCATGTGCCGCCGCGAGCGCAAAGATCCGTGAGCGTCTGGTCACCGGCCGGATCGTGCTGCTGGTGTGCACGCCGCAAGCATGAGTCGGCCCCCCGCGCTCGTCGGCCGTATAGAGGCGATTGGAATACACGTAGATGTCTGCAGGCCAACGGGGCAGTGCCAGCTCTCCCACGAAATACTGCGCCAAATCCTTGGTAGCGACCGAAAACTATATCTTGTTGCCTTCAAAGGCACTGCACCAGCGAAGCGACACTCCTTAATCGCAGATATAAGTCCGGTTGAACGGATACTTATGTCGTCGTTACGACACTAGCAGGAGCGCGGCCGGCAATCGGGCACAGCCGCCATCCTCCAAATCCACATAGCGGAGGTGGCGACCAACGTACAAGCGGGTCCGAAACTTGACCAAGATCTCAACTAGGAACACGATGGTCGTTGGCGGCAATGCGCCGCCGATGGTGCAGCCTAGCGGTGTGTGAGCCGCTGCACATGCGGCCCCGGATTAAGTTCAGTTTTCGCTCACCACTTCATGAAGGTGAACCTCAACGTGCGAGCGAATCGATGCCGTCAGCGGTGCTCTGCACTTGCACAGAGTGTGTCCTCTCTTCGGCAAAGCCCGTGCGAGGCAATAAGAGCGCAATTTGTCGGTCAGCATCTAGGGTAACTATGGGACCTTTGGACCTGCACCTTACGAGGCGACCGTGCGTGGCAACGAACGCCCCCGTGGTCAGTTTCCCCGCTGCGATGCCGGGCCGCGCCTGCTCAAAGAGGTCGTCAGGCGCGCGGTCAACGCCGGCTAGACTCGCTGATCGTAGAAGAACCGTCTCACACGGTGCGTCACAAGGCGCTTCGCATCTGCGTGAGCCGGATTGACCAGGACGTTCAGTTCCTCGTTGATGATGACGGAGGGGACACACAGCAAGGCGCTCGACCCGCGCGCCAGCCACGTGGACCCGATGGTCGTGCTCACCCTTCCCTCCGGGACAACGTCCCAGCCGAGCGGCAGCGGGAGGGTCTTCACCTCGCGTGCCGCCCAAACGTCGTCGGGGACGTCAATGCGCACAAGGATCCGGTTGAACGGAAGCTTGGTGCCCTGATGGCCCAGGTGCGCACGCGTCTCCCAGGCGGCGAGCGAGGCCGACATGGACGTGTAGGTCACGTGCTCGCCTGCGGCGTTCCAGCGTCCGCCCTTGTGAGCCGCACCCTTGCCGGCCAGGTCCTCAACGGTCCAGTCGGGCGTATCGGAAGCGATGCGCCAGAGCGAAACCGTCATGCGACCAGGCCGCCCCGCATGCGTTCGAGAAGCGTCTCGACCACGCGCTGCCCATCCGGGTTGCGCAGCAGCGCCGCCGGCGTGGCGCCGCCAAGTTCCGGCAGCGGAGTACGGATCCAGGTACTGACCCAGCTTTCGAGGTCGAAGTCCTTCACCTGTTCGGCGTCCCCGCTCTCCTCCAGCAGCTGGCGCAAAGTGGCCACCACGCGCATCAACGCGACGGTACGGTGGCCAGCCGCGTCGGGGAGCACCTCGCCGGCCTTTGCCTTGCGCAGGTACGTGGTTTCCGGAAGACCGATGATGTCGAGCACACTAGGGGCCGGCTCGCTCAGGGCCTTGGACAAGAGGATCACGGTGATGGCCGGCACACCCTCTTCCACGGCGCGGTAAAGCGTGAGGTGGTCGCTCAGGCGTACTTGGTCGACCAAGCGATCCCACTGGGACCGCCAGCTCTTCTCCACAACGCTGCTGGGAAGCGCCCAGAAACCCCCACGGGTGTGCAGGCGACGAGCGGGAACGACTGCGTCCATACGAGCCTCCATTTGGTGGCGATTCTACGCCATACGGAGACCACTGCGCCGGCGACTTTCCTTCATGAGGAGTCGATGGCTGCGCACTTCGCGGATCCTGCGCTTTCCCATACCAGTGCACGGATAGAACCAGCGCGTGCGCCGCAAGAGGCCGCTACGACTTGTCCGACAGCCCCAGACGCAGAGCCTGCGAGCGAATCCAACTAGCTCTGTCCGGCGCCATTGCCCGAGAGCAGGCGACCCCACGTACAAAGTCGTAAGCAGGCTGGCCGCGGCACGGCCTCAGTTAGTGACCACTCAACTTTTCGGCCACCTGGCCGATTACGCTTGTGATGAAGCAGTCAAACAGCGTGCCGGACTGCGTCATCAGCTTGGCACATCACAACGCATGTGATTCTCGTTGGCATTGACGCCCAACGGACTCGACCGGCGTTTACCACCTCCCTCTTGGATTTTTCCGATGAATGCACGCACGAACACGCTCCGCAACCTCAGCGTTCTGGCGCTGGCCGCAACGCTCGCCGCATGCGGTGGTGGCGGTGGTGGTAGCGACTCCAACTCCGGCGGCTCGACTGGCGGTGGTGTCAACAACCCCGGCGGCGGCACGGTGACGACGCCCTCGACCGACGTGGTGACGAGCGTGGGCACCCTCAAGACATCCGCCGGCACCTCCCCGTACGCGGGCGCCGGCTTCGAAGCTGAAGCGTTCGCCACCATCAACGCGACCCGCCTCGTCGCCGGTGCCGGCTACGTTTCGCAGAGCGCTGCACTGGACACCGCTGCAGCGGCGCATGCCAAGTACCTGACGACGAACATCGCCCTCGGCCTCGGACACGCCGAAGACCCGACCAAGGCCGACTACTACGAAGCTACCGCGGACAGCCGCGCCACCAAGGCGGGCTATCCCAGCGGTTTCGTCACCGAGGCGGTGGGCGGCACTGGCGCCACCATGAAGGCCGCTGACTGCGTACTGGGCCTGCTGAACACCGTGTACCACGCCGCGGCGGTACTGAGCCCGGCGACCAACGTCGGCGTGGGCGTCGGCACTGATGCTGCAGGCATCCCGATGTGCGTCACGGTCCTGGGTGCCCCGGCCAGCGAGACATACCCGCAGGTGGCGGCGGCCGGCGATCTGGTCGCTTATCCGTCGGCTGGCCAGACCGGCGTCTTCGAGACGTTCTACGTCGGCTACGAGTTGCCGCGCCCGCCGGTCACGCTTTTCCCGAACACGACTGCGGGCAGGCCCGTCATCGTAAGCGTGCGCAACGCCGACTTCGTGAACTTCAAGGCGGCCGGCACCCTGGCGGCTGTCGTCACCAAGTTCGAGCTGAAGGACACGGCCGGCAGCGTGGTGCCGGCAGGCATCCTGGCGAACGCGGGCTTGACCGGTTCCGGCGTCGCCCTGACGGCCGACTCGAATCTGGGCGAAGGCTTCGCCGTGCTGGTGCCCCTGGCGCCGCTGGCCAAGGGCGCGGTCTACACCGCGACCTTCACTGCAACGCTGAAGTCGGGCGGTACCCCTGTCGCCAAGACCTGGAGCTTCACCACCAACAACTAAGCGGTCTCCTACCGCCTAGCTCGGAACCCGGCACAGCCGGGCTCTTGTGTTTCTGCAGCAGCCCACCCATGAGCATGAATGACCTCGCCATCATCAGCCAGCTGACGGCTCCCGCATCCATACCCTCGGTCCAGTCGGCCCCGTCGGTGGCGTCGGTGCAAGCGGCTGTTTAGCGATACCGGGCAGCGCGCCGCGACATTGACCAACTTGGTCACCCACTACCAGCGGAGGTCCGGGACGCTTTGCGCGTATCGGCTGCGCAGCGACTTGGTGCAAGCCACGCCGCCAGAAGGAATCTCGCCGCGCACCAGGAGCTCATTCGAACCCTGTTGAGTCAGCTCAGCGAGGCCGAGGCCGAAGCCACCGCGGTCGCTCTTCCCTACCTGAGCAGCCTCTTTGGCGTGCCGATTCCTGGTCCGGTCACGTTGCCGCTCGACGAAGGACAGCAAACGATCACGGAACACGTCATCGGACTTAAGTCCCTACGGACGAGACTCGGCAAGGTGTCGGGCGTCGTGCGGACCGCTGGTCGTGACCTCCGTCATCGGGGCACCAGGGCGTTTATCAATTGCGGCTCCTCCCTCTACTTCACCGAGGACTACGCCTTCTGACCGGCGGCGGCCGTTGATGTAGCGTCCAATGCCGTGCGGGCTACAGCGAGCGCCGCGTTGAAGCTATGCGTACCTCCGATAAACCCATTGTTGTGCATGAACCCGGGCACCCACCTACATTGTTCTCGGCAACGCCGCGGGCCGATCGCCAGAGTTCGTTAAGCGAAATGAGCGATGGTCCATCGTGCCGACCACGACGTGCGGTTCGGCAGGAGCGCAATAGAAAACCCGCGGCCGACCGAAGTCAAGCGCGCGGGCTGTGTGGGACGCGAGCCTTGGGACGCGCCGCTTTGCGGGGGCGCTAAGGCTTCATCTCGAACGTAACATTCGGGCGTGCCTGTAGCTGGCCATCATCATCTAGTCCGGATTGAGGTCAGTCCTGGCTCACCACTTCATGGTGGTGAAGCTGAAGGTACGAGCGAAGCCGATGCCGTCAGTGGTGCCCTGCACTTGCACGGTGTAGGTCGTCTCTTGAGCAAGGCCCTGACGCGGGATGACGAACGCTTGATTGCCGGTCAGCACCTTGTGCGGGTCCTGGCTGGCGTGGTACAGGAACACCGGGATCGAGTCGCCGGTGCTGCTGGTGATGGTTGCGCTCAGCAAGTCGATCTCCTTGCCTGCTGGTGCACGGACATAGATGGGTTGCCCCACGTGCTCGTCTGCCGCGAAGCCCAGGCCAGCGAATGGGTCCGGTGCCTCACCCCGCATGCTGGGCTGCACGCCTGTCGTACCTTCGCAGGGATAGGTCACCACATCGGCCGGCTCTTGCCTAGGGACGTCTGTAGGCTGCCCAACAGTCCAGTTCAGGGTCGCAACCGGGTTTAAGCCACCTTCGGCAAACGACACCCCCACGCCTGCATCGCGGTAGCCGTCGAAGCTGCCGGCCAAGTGGTAGACGCTGCCCAGCAGTGAGCGCACAAGGGCGTCACCCATGTTCGACGCCGTGCCGATGCCCCGATAGCTGATGAACTCGCCGGAGCCACCTACATAGCCGGCTTTCGTGCCCCGCTCGTTCGGAGTTATCGCCTGAAAGCCGCTCTTGTTGGCGTCCTCAAGGTGCCCGCCGGCCTCCCCATCCATGAAACGCAGACGTTGGTATTCAGCGTGCCAGCCAGCCGCCGTGTCCAGCTTCGCGTTTTGAGCCACCTTGCCGAAGCCGCAGCGCGAGCGCTCGCTGTTCAACAGGTCGAAGGCTACAGCAGCCACAGAGCCAGGCATGTAGGTTGGAGCAGGAACCGTCGTCACCGGGTCCACCGTCACCGGCTTGGAAGGCGCGGGCGCCACCACCGGAGGAACCGGAACGCTCGGCACTTCAGGAACGGTCGGGGGTCGTGGGGACAGCGGGCTGGTCGAGGTGCTGTCGCCGCCACCACCGCCACCACCGCAAGCGGAAAGGGCCGCAGCAGCTACGACGAGGAGGGCGAACGTCGTGTGAGACGCGAAACGGATGGGGGCTTGCATGCACGCACTCTATTTTATTGCGACGCGTTATGTATCGACCGATTCGCTTTGCCCACTCTTGTTTGTGACCGATTTCCTGGCAACGCATCGACCAACGCCCGGCTCGTCCGACACAGCGTCGGCGTACTGCTCCAGGGCCTGCATCGTGATGCGCTGTTGCTTCACAAGGTCAAGCAGCGCTCGCGCATGGGTGAGCAAGTTGTTGATCGGCCGTACCGGCGGCTACCTTGATCGTCGGCTTGCCGAGCGCCCGCCGGCCAGGTTCAGCGCCCCAAAGTGAACTTGATCATCGGCTGCGCGCCAGCGGCGCCAACTTTCCAAGCGTAGCTCTTGCTCAGCAGGCCTGGTGTGCGGTCCGCGTTGTGCTCGATGACCGTCGCATTGCTCGGCAGGCTCACCTCAGCGGTGCCATTGAGCTTGATGCCGAGCGAGCGCATCTCCTCGCGGTCCTTCTCCTTCATGGCCGGCGCCCCGAGCGTGTAAACGCCCGCCTTGTCACGCGCCACGTAGAAGACCTTGAACGTGCGGACCTGCTGGCCGGGCGGGACCTCCTCGTCGATCCGAAGCTCGTATCGGCCCTGCCCGCTGTAGCTGACCTTCTTGAAACCTGGCAACTTGGCCGATTTCTCGCCGTCGGCCTTGAGCGATTCGTCGTCCTTGGCCGTCAACGATCCCTTGCCCTTGATTTCCATCGCAGCCAGCGCGTTCACGGCGGTGCCATCGTAGGTGAAGGTGTAGCCCCCATCGGGCTTGAAGCGCACTGCCGTCTCGAACTTTTCGGGCACCAGGCAGCCCGTGAGGACACAGCTGGCGGCGAGGACGGGGACAAGGCGAGCAAGGTTGTTCATGCGGGAGTACTTGGTTGAAGCGCAGGCCAGCTACGAGGCTAAAGGCGGGGTTATGAGTAGGAAGGCGACGATGTTTGCCCCGACCTTTAGCCGCTAGCCAAAGAGCGTTCGACCTTCGGCGCGATCGACGCTCCGCGACTGTAGAAACGACTTGAGCTATGCGCCGAAGTTGGACAAATTTCCTCCCGTTGTCTCCTAAGGAAGGTCTGCAAAACTCAGCGGCGACTCGCTCTCGATGGCCGAATGAAACTTGGATGCGTGGCTCAGATGGAACGTAGCAACCGTGAGGCTAGCCATAGACACCCAAGGCCGCATGCACCATAGAAGGTGGCTAGCAGCGCATGCCCAGCGGCAATGCCGAACAACTCAGCTGCGATGAGTGCCAGTCCGCAAAATACTCGGCAGCCAAGTCCCTGCGGGAGGGAAGGATCGAGTGCGAAGATCATGTTGGCGCTAGCCAAGAAGGCTCCGGCGCCAACTACGAGGAGCAGCCAGGCAAACCACTTGTATTGACGGTCCATCATGCGATGGTAGCTCCCGTTGTCGCTGTAAGTCGCGACTTCGCTGCCACACACACCAACTGTCATGCAACGTTCGTAAAACCACGGGGTACTAGGCATAGCTTTGTCGTTCGAGCTCGGCGACGATGTGGCCCATGAAGCAGCTCGGACTTGGCCTGGACCTTTCAACCAAACGAACTCGTAAGCGCGAGTTCCTCGACGAGATGGGGCGCGTGGTGCCATGGGCGGCGCTGGTGCAGGTGGTGCAGCCGCACTACCCCAAGGCAAAGACGGGCCGCCCGCCGTTCGGCATCGAGACGATGCTGCGCATCCACTATCTGCAGCAGTGGTTCGCGCTGTCGGACCCGGCGATGGAGGAGGCGCTGCATGACATGCCGGTGTTCAGGGAGTTCGCCATGCTCGATGACGGTGTGACGCGGCTGCCCGACGAGACCACCATCCTGCGGTTCCGCCATCTGCTGGAGAAGCACGACCTGGCCACCGAATTGCTGCGGGTGGTCAACGACATCCTGCAGGCCAAGGGCCTGATGATGAAGAAGGGCACGGTGGTGGACGCCACACTGATCGCCGCGCCCAGCTCGGCAAAGAACGCCGAGGGCGAGCGTGACTCCGAGATGAAACAGGCCAAGAAGGGCAACCAGTGGTACTTCGGCATGAAGGCCCACATCGGCGTGGATGTGGACTCCGGGCTGGTGCACAGCGTGGTCGGCACAGCAGCCAGCGTCAACGATGTGACGCAGGCCGGGGCGCTTCTGCACGGCCAGGAGGAAGCGGCCTTCGGCGACGCTGGCTACCAAGGCGTGCACAAGCGGCCCAAGGCCCAGGGCCCTGCCTGGCATGTCGCGATGCGGCCCGGCTTGCGGCGCCAGCTCAACCCGTTTATCGAACCGCAGTTCATCGCCGAGCAGATCGAGCGGGCCAAGGCCACCATCCGCGCCAAGGTCGAGCACCCGTTCCGGGTCCTCAAAAGGCAGTTCGGCTACACCAAGGTGCGCTACCGAGGGCTCAAGAAAAACACTGCTCAGATCGTCACCTGTTCGCGCTGAGCAATCTGTGGATGGCACGGCGGCGGTTGACGGGAGATGTGGGATGAGTGCGTCCGCAGCGGCCTCGCGGCCGTGCGGTACGCGCTGAGCGCATCGCAACGCGTCAAAAAGCAGCGCTGAGACAACAAATGACTGGCATCCTGGCGCATCCGCGGCATCAGTTCACCTTAAACGCCACTTCGCAGCGCGTTGTGCAGACCTTCCCTAACTCATTGGTCGGTCGGGAAAGACGAAGTTGTGGCCGAGGCCGCATCCTGTGGCTGGGCATGCCGCCGGCGAAATGCTCCAACGAGCGCTTGGGCACGGATCGAGAGCGAGGTCGCGCGCCATGGTCGAGCGATCGGCCCGTTCACGGTCTCCAGGCGTCGAGGCGAGACGCTGATCCGCGCCGTACTAGCAGGTGCGACGCTCTCGCCGCTGACGCGTGACGGGCCTAGCGACCACCTTGCCGAGAAGGTTGAGCGCTGGCTGTGCGCCCATTCGCAGCTGCAGGCCGCGCTGCGGAACCTCGGAGCTTGTTGATGTCACATCGAACTCGTCAGGCGACCCCGCGGAGGGTTCCACGCGGAATACCGTGCTACGGCGAATCCAACACCCATAGGTGTTGTGAATTCGAGACGGCGCCAGAAGTTTCGCGGCGTCAGGTTGTGTCAAACCTGATAAGTATTGAAAGCAATACTGATGAGTTATTCATCAATAGCTCATTTTCATCGTGAGCTACTCGTCGATGTTATTTGGAATCTTTTTAATGCATAACATGTAGCAATAATTCTTCCGAGAAGTACTGCTAAGTGTAAATGCCCGCTTCCTTTGTGCTTGCAAGGGTTTCCGCTAGGTTTATTTGCCTTGTTTTATCGAATCCACTCGTGGATGATATATAAACAAGTTGAATCGAATTGGACGATTTCGTTGTCGACCTTAACGCTCGCCGCACGAAGAAGCAGTGCTTAGTCGCAAATGGTGAGGAGATCTCAGGCGGGGCGACCAAGCACGGCTTCTCGCTGGCCCTCGTGTATGGCGTTCTCTCGGGCTGAACCAAGGGTATGCGAGGCGAAGCCTATCGGATCGCGGTAGCTCTGGGCCTTAAGCCCGGGTCGCAAGATTCCACAGATAGTGCCGCAACCAGGGATAACTCGAGAAAGGGGAACTGAGTCTTCTTTCCGAGCCACAAAAGAAGAAGGCCAACCTTTGAAGAGGTTGACTTTCCGGCGAAGCCTGAACGATTCAAGCATCAGCTCTGCCTGAGTTTCCTCATCCAAGAATCTTCAGTCAAGCCCTCTGGCGGTTTTCTCGGCATCTTGCGATGGACCGTGAGGCCGACGGTGTCGCAAATGTTAGGCTTAGCCACTAAGGTTATGAACTTGAACGAACCAGCGGCAGTGCCCGGTGCCTGTTGCAAACAGGCGATCAACCGGCTTACTGAATACACACGATGGGTCTTGCGGCGCCTTGACCGGCAGATGCGAGCTCGACACGGCCAAGGCCGCCGGGAGGGATACAAGCCATGGATCCACATCCGGCGCCGCCTTCCAGCAAGAGCCTCGCACCACGTGTTGGCCCACTTGCCGCTCCGACCTCGCTCGCTCCACTTTCTTAGCACGATCGAAGAGAACACGGCGCTGTTGCTTGGATGGCTCGGCGCCAAAGAGATTCGAGAAGCGTTGCCGGCCTGGCCTATCTCACACCCAAGTCCGGCTGCCGGCTGGGATCCAGATCTCGATGCGAGACTCGACACGGTTCCTGGCCTGCTTGAGATCGCCCGCGACGCAGGCATCGACCATGGGGTGTATCCCGGTACGCGAGTTCCATTCGTCGCGACGATCGACATCGTCGCGGTACTACCCCAGTTGCCGCTTCGCAAATTATTGTTCGTGGGTTGCAAGCCATCCTCAGCACTGCTCGCAGATCAACGCGCGTTAGAACGCCTGGAACTTGAGCGGCTCTACGCGCAGGCATGCGACGGCGTCCACTCGATCGTGCACGAGAAGACATTCGACGAGAGACTCATTGAAAACCTCCAATGGATCGTGCCGCGCTACAGTGAGCTGCAGCGTCTTCAGCGGACCAGCATCCTCAATGATTTCAGCGGCGAATTCCTCTGCTGCGCAGGCGACCTTCCCGTCGTCGAAGCGCGCAACGTGGCCGCCGCGCGGGTCGGCTGCAAGGAGGATCCTGAGGCGTTGCTCCGGGCCTGCCTGTGGACTCGCCGGATCGACGCGGACCTGACGCAGCCCATCGTCCGATCCAGGCCTTTGGCCCGTGGCGGCGAGCGTATCGTCAACGCGTGCCTTGCCAAACTGCTGAAGTAGCGTGACGACCGATCTCGCACTCCTGCCGGGCAAAGCGCTCGTCGTGTTCGACGATCAGGCGAATCCGGAGCCGTGGGCTCGGCTGCTACGTGTCAGGGGACGTTGGGCGTTCATCATGAAGTTCCCCCGCCGCGGTCAAGACGGTGTGGCGGATTGGTACGTGCCGGGCCCCAAAAGGCTCACCGTCAAGAAGGTTCAGGAGGAGATGCGAGAGCGCGGCCTGAGGCTGATGGACTACCGCGGACCCTCGCGCTGGTACTGGACGGACCAGGATCTGGCCAACATGAAGGCTCGCGTCGAATGCGATGGCGAGGACGAAGTGGACAAAGGACTTGGGACCCGGGGCGATCGACGAAACATCGACCTGTGGATCGCGGAGCGGGACAGGGCTTGGTCGTTCGTCGAGCCGTTGTTCAAGGAGTTCTCGATTGCCGACGTCCTAGAGCTTGGCCTCTACCGGACGTGGCCAAGCAAACGGGCGAAGGAGCTTGGAGTCGACTCGCGCCATGTCGTGCGGGCTTGCCGTCTCTACATGCTGTCGCTCGGGCAGCTTGGGGCGTTGATGCCTGCCTTCGACCAGCGAGGCGCACCAGGGGTAGAGAAGTTCAGCAAGGTGCCCACCGGCAGAAAAACCGATTCCGTGCGCAGCGATGGCAGCCGAGGCTTCGCCGCCACGGCGGGAGACCGGAAGGAGATGCAGGACGTCTGGAAGAAGCACAAGAAGAAGGGAATGTCGGTCGAAAAGGCGCGAGAGCGCGGGCTTACCGAGTACAGAGCAGAAAGCCTCAGCCAGGAGGGGCCCAACGTCGACGTGACGTTGAAGCCGGAGGGGCAGCTGTGGTCGATCGGACAACTGCGAAGGCACGGGCCGCGCGGCCAGGGCAACCTGTCGGCGTCCGCAGTCAACAGGGGAGACACCGAAAGCCGCCCAGCGCACAAGCGGCGCGCAAAAGCGCGCTCAATGAGACCGGACAGGATTGGACTTGTCGCTCAAATCGACTCGTCACCTGCCGACTTCTATCCATGCTCCGCTGCGTCGAGCCTACATGCACTGTGCAAACCGTGGCGCACTGAGCTCACCGATGAGGAGCTTGGCTATACCTTTGGTCTCTACGTTGGCTTCGAGCACGTCTCCACCTGTACCTCTCTGTTGGCGATCCTGAATGCTGCCGAGGACCATGTCGGGTTCTGTGCCCTCTACGGCATACACATAGAACCATGGCAGTGGCACTCTCGCCCGTTCCGGCGAGTCAAAGCCGACAACGGAGAGATGAAGGCCCAGAGTGCCTTCAAGGCTCTGGGAGAAATGGAACAAACGGGCGAGTACTGTCGAGCTTATGCCTGGGAGGACAAGGCCCTCCAGGAGTCGCGGCACCGTACTCGCCAAGCCGCCGTCGAGCACCAGGTCGCAGGAACGGACCAGGGCAAGCGCACGGACCGTGGTGCATCGGATCCAAAGCAAGACGCTGCAGTGACCTTGTATGCGTTCATGCAGCAACTCATCAAGCACATCCTGTGGAAGAACAACGAAGAGCTTGTGCCTCACCTGCTCACGGTCGAGATGCGAAATGGAGGTGTTCTGCCCTTCCGCGGTGAGATCTACCGGTGGTGTTTGAAGAAGGGCTACGTGGCCGAGGAGGCGATGGACCTCACTGCGCTTCGCGCACGGTGCTTACCAGCGATAGAGGCCAGCCTGCATTCGAACGGCGTTCACCTCTTTGATCCCACTTCCTCTCACAAGCGCCTGATCCAGGGTGTGGTCTTCAGCAGCAACTGGCTGAAAAGCTCGGGCCACCTCGCCAGAGCCGGTGGACGGACGAAACGGGTCGACGCGCGGATCAATCCGTCCCGGCCGAAGAGTGTCTTTGTGGAGTTCGGCGACGACGGTATGAAGGAGCTGAACCTTCAGACGGACGACCCTTTGCGGAGAGAGCTCACCCTCGCGGAGTGGCTGCACATCGACGCGGGCGATCGAGTCTTTCGCACGGAGCATGGTGCCGTGGAGTTGGACAACGGCGCATCCCGGCTCGCGTCACTCGATGCCACGAACAGGGCCGGGCGCGCCAAGAAGCGCAAAGAGATTGCGAACCAGCCGGTCAAGCCCTCCAAGGCATCCCTAGTTAAAGACATGGACGAGCGAACACGGCGCGAAAGAAGGGCGACGAGTGAACACTACATCCCCGGTCCTCACGATCAGCCGCAGCAATCGAAGGCCGCTGACCGTGCTGCGCCTGTCGGAAATTCAGTGGCGGCGGCAATGGCCAAGCTGAGGCAGGAGGCGGATTGAGGGTGACATAGGCTCTTGGCAACTGGACTAGCGGAAACGCCCCGCGAGCGACGATTCATTGCCCCCGTGCTTCGTGACAGCATGGACCAGAAAGGAACCCTGATGTCGATTCCGACCGAACAGCTGTCCCTCTTGACGCGGCTCGAACTCATCGAGCGAAACCCGCTGACTCGGTCTCTGCAGCGCTACGACGACGACCTCGACTTGGCCAAGGCATTGAGGCGCAATCCATTCGCCGGCGGCGCGCCTGGCGTCTGCTACAGCCGCCGGCTTCAACTCGTTGATGAAGTCGTATCACTGGTGTCGGTCACGCCGACGATGCTCGCTGGTGCACGAGGTCTGCACAACGCGCTGTTTTCCAGTCTTGATCGACAGAACCCACTGAATCCCAACAACCGCCGGCGCGTCTTTGCGTTCTTCGAAAGCGTAGGCAAACCCCTCAAGGACTTGCCCTGGGCCCCCGAGTTTGGCGGTGGGTTGGTGTTCGCTGGGTGGACGGGCAATGGCAAGTCACGCACCGTTGAACGGTTCCTTGAGCTTGTACCCCAGGTTGTCATTCACGAAGCAAACCCGGAGTACGGTTGGACCACCCTGAGGCAGCTTGTGTGGCTCAAGGTTCACATGCCCTCGGACGGCAGCCGCGGTGGTCTTTTGGTCGAGATGCTGAAGCAGATTGACAAGGTACTTGAGACCGACTATGCGAAGCAGTATCTGGGGAAAGGTTGGACCGTCGAGAAGTTGCTTGTCGTTGTGATCTACATCCTGCTCGTGCACCGGTGCGGGCTGGTGGTCATCGAAGAATGCCAAGACAGAAACCTTGCGGCTACATCAAGGTTCGGCACTGAGTTCGTTCAGTTCTTTCTGCGACTCTTGAACGCCGGTATGGGCGTGGCGGTACTTGGCAACCCACTGGCTTTTGACGAGCTGACAGGCTCAGCGCAAACCGAAGCGCGGCTGACCGAGTACGGATGGTTTGACTTCATGCCGATCACGGACGTGAGCAGCGAAGAATGGTCCGTGGACGTTGTGAACGGAGTTTGGAAAGCCGCCCAGTTGCTAGATGACCGAGACGATGAGGTCGAGGGGATTGCGCAGTTGATCTTCGACAAAACAGGCGGCGTCCTGAGATATGTCGCACGTCTGCGGCGAGTGACACTGGCACTGGGCCTTCGGACTGGGGCTCGGCGTGTCACAAAGGACTTGATCTTGTCGGCGGCGGAATCACCGGAGATGCATGGCGTGCAGAGACAGATCGGCGTGTTCGCGGAGCGCGACCTCGCTGCACTCGCAAATTGGGGTGACCTGCCAACAGCATGGATCCAAAGGGCCTGGTTAGCCGGTGATTCCGTGCCAGAGGATGCAGGCGCTGGCGGTCAGCCCAGTGCGCAACCCAAAAGCACCGCGTCACCGCTGAGCGAGAGCACCAAGAAGCCTTCACCAAGCAGGTCGAAGAAGGCGCGAGAAGGACGCAATAAGGGCACACCAACGGGAGGTGTGGCTGGCTATCTGGGCGACGACTTCAGAGCGAAGCTCCTGGCCGAGTTGGAGAATCATGCGGCGTTAGCTGGGAGATGAGGCCCTCCACGGTACCCGCCGGTCCTTCAGCCTGGCCCACTGTTCCGAGCGATGCCACATATGCATCGGAGATCCTTGCCTCCGCGCGGTATTCGGGATCGACCTTGAGCGATCACGTTCGGAAGTACCTCGACGTCTCTATGTTCCAGGGGAACATCTTTGCGTCGGGCGCAGGCGCTTTTAGCGACCGAGCCTTCGGCGAACATGTCGATCCCGAGTTGATCGTTCGGCGACGCACGCCTTTCACGTTCTTTGCCAGCTTCCTGAGCGCCGATGACGAGTCGGCATGGTTGTCCGCGTTGATCGCTCGCGATCAAGAAGCGACGCGCACGTTCTCACCCTCCGCGAGCGCTGGACGATTGGTGGCGTCGACGCCTCGAGTGTGCAGGGAGTGCTTGAACTATGACCAACGTCATTTTGGAGTTGGTCACTGGCATGTCTTGCATCAGGTCCCAGGGCTGACACGGTGTCCGTGGCATAAGGCGGTCCTGCATGATCAATGCGGGGCATGCGGTGCTACGTTGGGTGGAACTAGGTCGAATCGCTTGCCAGGAGACCCATGCCGGAGATGTGGTTCGGGAGAAACCAGCAGGGTTCCACTACATCGCGACAGCCGTGGCTATGAAGCTCTGGAGGCTCTGATCGTCAGAGCTACCGTTGGCGAGGCGCCTGAACTGCGACCTCTGGTTCGAATGCGATTGGTCGATCGCATCATCTTTCGGCGGCTTGGTGAGCACGGCATTCGGGAGGCAATGCTGCATTTCCTCGCCTCGTGGCAGGTGGACAGTGCGGCAGATCTGGGGCCAACGCTTGCCTGCAAAGTCTCCGAGCGACTGCTACTCGGCCTGTTCCGAGGAATCGACGCAGGTTGCTCGCGGTACCTTCAGGCGGCGGTGCTTGCATTTGCTCTCCGGCACGCGACAACTGCAGACCTAGACGCGTGCATGATGGCCGCGAGTGCATCCGACGACCATGGAGATCTGTTCATGGATCGGCGCATGGATAAGGCGGATCTCCTTCTCATGCGCGACTTTTGTCGGAGGGCGGCTGAGGTTGGTTACCCCATCGAAGGTGCCAGGGCGCTTGCTGCAGGAGCCTCAGCACGCAAATTATCGAATGAGGGGCTGGCTGCTCCGAACACCACCAATCGTTTTCTGAGCTCGTTCCCGGATGCAATTCGGGCCCGGTACAGAGATTGTCTCTTCCGGCGAAATGGACGCCGCACTCGTTTGACGCCGACTACCGATCGAGAGGTCATTAGGGAGAGAGTCGCCAGCGCATTGCGGTCAGGGTGTAGGACAAGGGGGCAGTTGTTGCTCGCCGATCAAGCTGTCTACCGTTGGTGCCTTCGATACGATTCAGCCTGGCTAGATCACGTCATACCAGCTCCGAAGAAAGTAGAGCATCGATCGTGGAGCAAAGCGGACCCGCTTGAGATTCGCAAGATCCTGGTTGCCACCATCAAGGGTGGTGCGTGCACGCGTACCCTACTCCAAAAGCGGAGGCTCCGAGCCTATCGCTGGGCGCTCGAGCACGACTCGGATTGGCTGGACAGCGTAATACCGGCGCGGGGTGTGGGAAGGCGAAAGCCCAGTGTAGATGCGTCTAGTGCGACCTGACATGGCTCCAGAAAATCATCTCTTCAGCAGTGAAGGCCTGCGGTTCCTTGCGAACCTGCCCATCCTTGAAAGAGATGAAACACTCTACAGTTGGGCGGGAACGGTTCACGTTTTCAATCCGACGCCCGACGCACGCGAGACGAGCAGAAGACTATACGGTGAGCCGTTCGCGGCGCTGATGCACGACTTCCCGTCGCACCTGTCCGCTCTCAGAAGGAACGTTGGCGATCAACTGGCAGCGCCGAGCGTGTTGGCGCTACGCCATTCTTTGCTGGGCTACTTCCTACCCGCGCGGCCCCGTGAAAGTTCTGCGCAAGTCCTTTGCGCTGCTGAGGGCGGGGCCGTCAGTAGCCTGAAGTTCCAGCTTGGAATCGCGGCCAGTCGAGTTGGCGGTCACCACCCGCTCAAAGGTTGCCGAAGATGCTTTGAAGACCAATTGACGAGGCATGGTCGGGCGTATTGGCGGGTTTCCCATCAGTTGCCATCAGTGGTCTGCTGCGTGGAGCATGACAAGATGCTGGAGATCGCCTGGGACCCGACAACGCCAGTGCACCGCCGCGGTTGGATTCTTCCTCTCGGGGGATTGGCCAGGGAGTGGCGGCTCTATCCGCCAGTTAGCGAAGTGCAATTCCAGCGACTCAAGCGGCTTGCGAACTTCTCAATGCGGTGGGCACAACTGCAGCCGTCGTCCTTCGTCGCTGAGCGATTGGCGCTTGTCTATCGAGCGGTCCTGCGGGAGCAAGCCCTGCTAACACCGAGAGGAAGCCTGCGCCTTGCCGAAATCGTGCGACTGGTGCGACAGCACTTCCAGGGCTTCGAGAGGTTCCCAGAGCTGCGTGCGATTCGCAGCAGTGACGCAAGCTGGTCGACGCTCATTGGCGCGGCGACTCGCCGTGCACCTCGCCCTTGCCATCCGCTCAAGCATTTATTGCTGATCTCCACACTGTTTTCGACGTGGGCTGAATTCGTTGCGGCCTACGAGGCAGAGCCAATCGAAGAGGCTGAACCTGCTCCGGAGTCCGTCTACCTGCCGGAGGCGGAGGCGGCCCGAAGTGGCTTTGTTGAGCTGGTAGGGCGTCAAGGCCTTTCCATCTCGGCGGCTGGCCGCCATGTCGGGATCACCGCGACAACAGCAGTTCGTTGGGCGAAGCTGCTCGGCCTGGGCTACACGGCTCGCACCAAGACCTATACGCAAGAGCGTCTTGAGCGAGCCCGCGGATTGTTGCGGCAGGGAGCGCCGAAGGCTCAGGTCGGGGAACTTCTGGGCCTTTCGGTTGGCTCGGTGGATCGTTTGATCTCTTCGGAGCCTGCGCTGGCTTCGGAATGGCGGGCGGCCCGGCATGAACGAGCACGTGAGGTCAATCGTAAGCAGTTTGCGAAGGCCCTAGCAACCATGCCCGGTCGCCCGCTCAAGGAGATCAGAGCCATCCCGGGTTGCGGGTACGCCTGGCTCTTCCGGCATGACCGGCAATGGCTCATGGAGAGCTTGCCCTTCTTAAACTACGCTACCGGTCGACGGGAGGCCGCTAGACACCCGACGGCAGGTCATGACCGTATCCCCCCAGCGGTTGCGTGAGCGGGGATCGGGATGTCAAGTTATTGCGCGAACGGCGGGACAAAGAACGCAGCGTAAGTGCTTGATTCTTGGATCCCCGGTGTCAACTTGATGTTAGAAGGAACCTGGGATACGCCGGCACCTTCCCCGACTGCGCGATGGCGCTGCTGACCTGCAGCAGCAGCTCCAGGTCCAGCTGCTGCGGGTCGCGCGGGATGAGGTCGTAGAAGCACAGGGTGCCAATGAGCTGGCCATCATCCGGCTGCAGGACGGGCACCCCGCAGTAAGCCAGCACCACGTCCTTGGCGGGGTGGCTGGCCGTGCGGCTGTCCTGGCTGGCGTCGGCGGTGACGAAGGGCTGGCCCGTCTCGCGCACGAAGCTGCAGTAGGTGGCGGTGTCGGGCACCTCGGCGGCCTGGGTGACGGCGAGGTTCTCGCGGTCCACGTGCACCACCGAGGTGGCCTTGCCATCCTTGAAGCGGAAGATGCTGACGAAGCGGTAATCACTGCGCCGCAGCAGCGAATACAGCGCCGCGCGCAGGCCGTCGCTGTCCAGCAGCCGCGAGAACACATTGAAGGCCACCGCGGTGGGGTCGATCTGCCCGCCATCGCTCACCGCCGGCCGCCCCAGCGGCGCGTCGCCGGCCGGGCGTGCGGTCCGGGCCGCTTCCACGGCGCGGCGAAGCGCCTGCAACGCATCTTCGTAGCTGTCCAGCTTGCTCATTCGATGATCCTGTTGCCGAGGGCCCATTGTGTCCTGCAGACCGCATGCCCACCGCGCCGCCGAGAGCTGCGTGCACCCTGGATGCGATTCAGCTCAATTCATTTGATTTCAGTTCGACCTGCGCCCAGCGGCGGCGCCACGCAAGGCGGCGTGGAGTTCGGCACCTTTGGCGGCGCTCCCAACTCGAGCGACAGCGGCTTGTTCACGCAGACCGGCGACCGCATCGACGCCTCGCTGGCCGCCTTCGGTTCGTTCGGCGCCAGCCCGCTCGGCGCTACCGCAGGGCTGTTTGGCCACGACTACGGCATCACGCTGGCCAACAGCACCGCCACCGACATCGAGGTGGGGCCGGTATAAGCGCCGGATGTCCCGTGCCGCCCGCCTGCTCGACCTCGTCCAGTTGCTGCGCCGCCACCGCCATCCGGTGAGCGGTGCGGCCATCGCCGCCGAACTCGGCATCAGCCTGCGCACGCTGTACCGCGACATCGGCACGCTGCAGGCACAGGGCGCGGCCATCGACGGTGCGCCGGGCCTGGGCTACGTGCTTCGCGAAGGCTTCGTGCTGCCGCCGCTGATGTTCTCGGCCGAGGAACTGGAGGCGCTGGTGCTGGGCATGCGCTGGGTGGTGCAGCGGGCCGACAGCCGGCTGGCCGATGCCGCGCGCGATGCGCTCGCCAAGATCAACGCCGTGCTGCCGCCCGCGCTGCAGGCCGAGATGCAGGCCAGCACGCTGCTGGTGGCGCGCCTGCCGCCCGCGGGCGCTGCAGCGGCCACGGACCACACGCCCACCGTGCGCCACGCCATCCGCCAGCAGCACAAGCTGTGCATCGGCTACCGCGACGGCAGCGGCCGCAGCACGCAGCGCACCGTGTGGCCGTTCGCGCTCGGCTACTTCGACCGCGCCCAGGTGGTGGTGGCCTGGTGCGAGCTGCGCGGCGACATCCGGCATTTCCGCTGCGACCGCATCGCCTCGGTGGCGCCGCTGGCCGAGCGCTATCCGCGGCGCCGCGAAGCGCTGCTGCAGGCCTGGCGGGAGCGCGAAGGCATACCGCCGCAGTGAGGTGCGCTGCTGACAGGAACTGTCAGGCCGCCCGCAGAGCATGGAGGCCTGCCGCAGCCCGCGGCGCCCACCATCCTTCCCAGGAGATCCCATGCTCGAAGCCAACCACATCCTTCTCTACGTGGCCGATGCCCGCCGCAGCTGCAGCTTCTATGGCGCGCTGCTCGGCCTGCAGCCGGTGGAGGCGCAGGACACCTTCTGCATGTTCCGCCTGCCTTCGGGCGTGATGCTCGGCCTGTGGGGCGCCGCCGGCGTGCAACCCGCGGCCACGCCGCCTGGCGGCTTCGAGCTGGGCTTCGCGGTGGCGGGCGGGCGGGCCGAGGTGGACGCGGTGCATGCGCAATGGCAGGCGCAAGGCATCCGCGTGCTGCAGCCGCTCACCGCGGTGGACTTCGGCTACACCTTCACCGCCTGCGATGCCGATGGCCACCGGCTGCGCGTGTATGCGCCCGGCGCCTAGCTTCCGCCCAGCAGCACCGCCACCACGATGGCGAGGCCGATAGCCAGGTTGACGGCCACCCATTGCCGCACCTGGGCCATGGCGGCACCGCCGGCCGGCCAGTCCTGCGCCGTGACCGCGCGGCGCAGGCGCTGGAAGAGCGCGAAGCGCACGTGCAGGAAGATGGCCACCATCAGCGTGCCGCCCACCGCCATCAGCCACCAGTGCCACGGCATGTCGAAGTTGCCTCCAGCCTGCACCACCCGCCTGGCGATGCGGCCGAGCAGCCACACGCCGCTGGCCCAGGCCAGCAGCGAGGCCACCAGCACCGCCGCGAAGAAGCGGCCCAGCACCTCGTGCATCAGCTTCAGCCGCAGCGGCGGTTCCAGCGTGGCCACGGCCGGGCGCAGGAAGAAGTGCGCGAACACCATGCCCCCCACCCACACCACGATGGACAACACATGCAGGGTCTTCAGAAGGGCTTCCATCGGGGCTCCAGGACGGGCGTGAACAAAGGGGCAGGCGGGCCGCTCAACGCCACCAGTAGAACCCGGCCGCCAGCAGCGCGCCGAGCGCGGCCAGTGCCGCACCCAGCGGCAGCAGCCGTGGTCGCGCCGCGGGCGGGGGCGCAGGCGCAGGCGCAGGCGGCCGCTCCGGCTGCTGCGCGGTGGCTGGCGAGGCCGCGGCGGCGCGAGGCGGTGCCGGCTTGCGCGCCACCATGACCGTCTTCGGGAAGCTGCCGCTCAGGCGCTGCTGCAGTGCGGCCATGTCCTGCGGTCGGTCCTCGGGGCGCACGGCCAGGCCGGCGTCGATGGCTGCCAGCAACTCGTTGGCATAGCGGCCGGCGCCGGCGCGGCTGGCCGGCTCCATCTCGTCCTTCACCGCGCGGGCTACGGCCGAAGGCGGCGCACGCAGCGCGATGCAGCTCCATAGCACCGCGCTCAGGGCATACACGTCGGTCCACGGGCCCTGGCGGCGCGAAGCCTCGCCTTCGTACTGTTCCACCGGCGAGTACCCCGTCTTCAGCAGCGCGGTCAGGGCCTGCGTGGCATCGCCCACCACGCGGCGGGCTGATCCGAAGTCCAGCAGCAGCGGGCGCGGCAGCCCATCGAACGGGCTGCCGGCCGCGGCATCGTGCTGCAGCAGGATGTTGTCGGGCGCCACGTCGCGGTGCAGGCACTGCCGCTCGTGCAGCACGGCCAGCGCCTGGGCCAGCTCGGTGGCCAGCCGGCGCAGCCAGGGCTCGGGCGGGCCGGCGGGTGCACGGCGCAGCGCGTCATGCAGCGTGATGCCCTGCACCAGCGGCATCAGCATGTAGGCGGTGCCGTTGTCGGCCCACACGCGGTGGATCTTGATGAGCGCGGGATGGTCGAACGCCGCCAGCATGCGCGCCTCGTCGAAGAAGCTGCGCAGGCCGTGCCGGAAGGTGGGCAGGTGCCGGGCCGAGCGCGCATGCACCACGCCGTTGGCATCGCGCTGGGCCACGGTGGCCGGCATGTACTCCTTCACCGCCCAGGCGTGGCCCAGCCGCAGGTCGGTGGCGCGGTAGACGATGCTGTAGCCGCCCTGGCCCATCACGCCGTCGATGCGCAGCTCGTCCAGCCGCGTGCCCGGCGGCAGCGCCGCATCCGCATCCCGCCGCGGGATGAGCTGCGTGCGCTGGTCGTCGGGCGGCTGCGGCATCAGGGCACCTCGTGGCCCATGCTGGCCTGCCACACGCGGTACCAGTCCTCGGCACTCAGGCGCAGCGACAGCGCGGCCACGGCTTCCTGCATGGCGGCAATGCGGCTGGAGCCGGCGATCGGCAGCGGCCGCGACGGATGCCGCAGGATCCAGGCATGGGCGATGGTGGCCATGCCCACGCCATGCTGCTCCGCCAGCGCCTGCAGCACGCCGCGCACGCGCTGGGCCTGGGCATCCTGCCCGGTGAACAGGCGGCCGCCGCCCAGCGGCGACCAGACCATCGGCCGCAGGCCGAGGTCGGTGCACTGCGCCAGCGTGCCGTCGGCCAGCGCGCCCATCTGCAAGGCGGACAGCTCCACCTGGTGCGTGGCCAGCGGAAAGCGCCGGTGCAGCATCGCCAGCTCGGCGGGGCTGTGGTTGCTCACGCCGAACTGCAGCACCTTGCCCGCGGCCTGCAGGCTGCGGAAGGTGTCAGCCAGCTCGTCGGGGTCCATCAGCAGGTCGGGGCGGTGGATCAGCAGCAGGTCCAGCCGGTCGGTGTGCAGCGCCTGCAGCGAGGCGTCCACCGACGCCACCACGTGGGCCCGCGAGCTGTCGTACGACTTGACGGCATGGCCGGGCCGCTGCGCGGACACCAGCTTGATGCCGCACTTGCCCACGATCTGCAGGCGCTCGCGCAGCCCGGGCGAAGCGGCCAGGGCCTGGCCGAACAGCGCCTCCACCGTGTAGCTGCCGTAGATGTCGGCATGGTCGAAGCTGGTGATGCCCAGCTCGATGCACTGCTCGATCCAGGCCAGCCGCTGCTGCACCCCGAAGCCCCAGTCGGCCATGCGCCAGGCGCCGGCCACGATGGGGGACAGGGGCAGGTTGGGGGGCGTCAGGGCTGTGGTGGACGTCATGGGCCGGGCAGGGCGGTGGCAGAGCGCCGCAGCATAGTGCGTGCGGCGCCGCGCCCGGCGGCCGCCTGCTCAGCGCTGCTGCCCGCCCCCGCTGCCGCCGCCTTGCAGCAGCGTGGCTTCCAGGGTGATCTCGGGCACGCTGGCCAGGGCCTTGGACAGCGGGCAGTCGCGCTTGGCGGTGGCGGCGATCTCCTGGAACTTCGCTTCGTCGATGCCCGGCACGCTGGCGCTGAGCTGCAGGGCGATGCGGTCGATCTTGAAGCCGTCGCCGTCCTTGACCAGCCGCACGTTGGCGCGGGTGTCCACCTGCTCGGTGGCGAAGCCGGCCTTGTCGCACGCGAAGGAAAACGCCATGGTGAAGCAGGCGGCATGGGCGGCCGCCACGATCTCCTCGGGATTGGTGCCGCGGCGGTCGTCCTCGAAGCGGCTGGAAAAGCCGTAGGGATAGTTGTTCAGCGCGCCGGTCTGGGTGCTGATGCGGCCCTGGCCCTTCTGGCCCCCACCTTCCCAGTGCACGCTCGCGGTTTTCTCGGACATTCAGGTCTCCTTGCGTTGATGTGGGTTCGGGTCGGTCACTTGGCGCGCGGCTGCTGCAGCCCGGCGTCGGCGGGCTGCAGCGAGCCATCGCGCAGGCCGGTCACGGCGCGGGCCACGGCCCGCGCTGCATTGCGCACTTCCTCCTGCACGGCTTCGTCCGCGTCCAGCGTGTCGTGGCTGTTCCAGTAGGGCTCGTAGTAGCCGATGTAGCGGTCCAGCCTGGCCTTGCTGCCGGCATCCACCAGGCCCATCCAGTCCAGCCAGTCGGTGAGGTTGCGGCGCTGGGCCTCCACGCCGGCCACGTCGCCATGCACCACCACGCCGTAGGCGCGGCCGGCCAGGTGCTTGGGATAGTGCCAGCCGGCCTGCTCGATGGCCTTGGCTTCCTCGGCCTTCTTGCCGTGGGTGCTGGTCACGTCGGGGTTGCCGCCGTCGGCGCACACCATGCGGTCGATCATCAGCTTCAACGGGCTGGGCGACTGGTACCAGTAGGTGGGCGTCAGGATCATCACGCCGTGCGCCAGCGTCCAGCGCTCGTAGATCTCGTTCATCCAGTCGTCGGCCTGGTCCAGCGAGTGGTTGGGGTAGCAGCTGCAGGGCCAGTGGCACAGCGGCATGGCGGTGCCCACGCAGCCCTTGCAGGGATGGATGCTGCGGCCGTATTCCGAGGTAAGCAGGCTCAGGTCCAGCACGTCCGTGTCCATCGATGCCTGCTCGATGACCTCGCGCGCCAGCTGGGTCAGGCGCCAGGTCTTGGACATCTCGCCCGGGCAGGTGCCGTCGTTGCGCGAGCTGGCGTTGATGAGCAGCACGCGGCCGCGCGTGGCCGGGTCGCGCCAGCGGCGCTCGGCCTGCTGCAGCTTGTCGCGTGTTTCCAGCCATTCCACCGAGGTGTCGTAGTCGGGGTGCTTGAAGCCTTCGCCCGCCGGGCGGCTGATCGGCGCCTTGCGCCCCTCCTGGAAAGCCTGCCAGGCGATCTCCTCCAGCCGCGCGATGGCTTCCTGCTCCGGCGCGAAGGCAGGGTCGTAGAAGCGCCGCGTGAAGCGCTGATGGAAGGTCACGCGGTCGAGCTTGTCGGGCGCCTGGCCCGTACGGACGTGGATGGGTTGGCTCATGGTTGGCGGCGGCACAGCAGGGCAGACGATGGTCGGCGGTGGCCCGCCCCCACCGCGTGGGAAGGCGGCGCGGCCGGGTGTCGGTGGGCGCCGACAGGCAAGCGCCGCGTGCCCTCCGCGACGTGCCAGGTCAGCATTCACCAACCGTGGCTCTCACGCCACAATCCGCGCCCAGCATCGCGGCGAGCGCGGCACGGGGCCGCCGGCGATGCCTGCGAAAGGCGCGCGGGCGTGTGGGGTGACAGTGGCGACCTGCGATGGCAAGGGCGATGGCCGGGCTGGCTGCCGGCCGGTGGCGGCCTCGGCAGCCTGATGCAGCGGCTGCCGCTGCACGGCGCGCTGTGGATGCGCTGGCTGGTGCGGGTGCTTGGGCTGGCCTGCATGCTGCACGGCGCCCCGGCCGCCGCAGCGACGCCGCCGACGATGCCGGCGCCGGTCATGCTCGATGCATTGCCCGCCGGCCCCCTGGGCCTGCACACCCAGGTGCTGGCCGAGCCGGCCGAGGCCACCAACGGCCTGACGCTGCAGCAGGCCCTGGCCCGGCTGGCGGCGGGCGATTTCCGGCATTCCACGCAGCGGGTGCTCAGCCATGGCCTGGGTGCGCCGCCGGTGTGGGTGCAGCTGCCGCTGCACAACCCGCGCAGCCAGCCGGTGACCTTCCGCCTGCTCACCGGCACCAGCTGGCTGGACCGGCTCGACGTGCACCTGCTGCAGCATGGCCAGCCGGTGCAGCAATGGCAGGCGGGCGACGAGCGCAGCAACATCGGCTTCCTGGTGCCGGTGCAGGGCCTGGCCTTCGAGCTGGTGCTGCCTCCCGGGCCCAGCATGCTGCTGCTGCGCCTGCAGAGCACCGACCCCTCGGTGCTGCCCATCGAGCTGCTGCCGGCCGAGGCGGTGCTGCACCGCGAGCGCGTGGTCTCGCTCACGCAGGGCCTGCTCGCCGGGTTCCTGCTGGCGCTGATCACCAGCTACGGCCTGCTGTGGCTGGTGCTGCGCGAGCGCAGCTACTTCGACTACGTGGTGTACGTGGCCGGCTTCCTGGTGCTCAACCTGTGCCACACCGGTCTGGGCCAGGCCTGGCTGTGGCCCTCCTCGCCAGGCGTGGGCCGCTACGTGATCCTGGTGACGATGGTGGGCTTCTGCTGCATCGGCCTGATGTTCGCCCGCAACCTGCTGGACCTCGGGCGCCGCGCGCCGCGGGTGGACCGGCTGCTGCGGGCCGCGCAGCTGGCCGGTGCGGCCGGCATGCTGCTGTTCATCGTCACCGGCCAGCAGCTGGCGGCCTTGCGGCTGGCCTTCGGCTTCACCACGCTGTTCTCGGTGGGCATGCTGCTGCTGGGGCTGCTGGCGGTGCGCCGGCGCATCGCGGCCGGCCGCAGCTTCCTGGCGGCGGTGACCTTCAGCGCTGCCGGGGCCTTCGTCACCACCGCGGCGGTGCTGGGCTGGCTGCCCTTCAACCACTTCACCTACCACGCGGTGGCGCTGGGCGTGGTGATGGAGGCCACCATCTGGGCGCTGATGCTGGCCCTGCGGCTGCGCCGCCACCAGCGCGACAGCGTGCAGGCGCGCGACCTCGCGCGGCGGGATCCGCTCACCGGCCTGAACAACCGCCGCGGCTTCATCCAGCAGGCCCAGGTGCGCTGGCAGCAGGCCGCGGCCAAGTCCGGGGTGCGGCTGTCGGTGGTGATGCTGGACCTGGACCACTTCAAGCAGGTGAACGACCGCCACGGCCATGCGGCCGGCGATTGCGCGCTGGTGGCGCTGTCGGCCCTGCTGGCGTCCTCCTGCCGGCTGGGCGACGTGCTGGCCCGCTGGGGCGGCGAGGAGTTCGTGCTGCTGCTGCCCGACACCGGCCTGGCCCATGCGCATGCGCTGGCCGAGCGCATGCGCCAGCGGGTGGAATCGCAGCCGGTGATGGCGGGCAGCGTGGCCCTGCGGCTGACGGCCAGCTTCGGCGTGGCCGACTGCGAGCCGGCCCAGCCGGGCACCGACCTGGAAACCCTGCTGCGCACCGTGGACGAGCAGCTCTACGCCGCCAAGCGCGACGGCCGCAATCGCGTGGCACTGGCGTTGCCGGCCGGCGCGCGCCGGGGCGCGGCACCGGCCACCGTCACCAGCGCACCTTGACGCCGGTGACCATCGCACGCACCAGCCGCACGCGCTCGATGCGGCCCATCACCAGCGCGGCCGCGGCATGCACGCCGGCCAGCACCATCAGCATGTCGGCCAGGACCTCATGCCATTCGGCCACGGTCTCGTCGCCCCAGAAGGCATCGGTGCCCTGCAACCAGCCGGTGACGCCCAGCGCCAGCACCAGCGCCATCAGCGCCAGCATCATCAGCGCGCCCAGCGGGTTGTGGCCGGCATGCACCGGCGGGCGGCCTGCCCGCAAGTCGCGCAGGTGCTCGGCCAGCCGGCGCGGCGTGGGCCAGAAGCTGGCGAAGCGTGCATGGGTGCTGCCCACGAAGCCCCAGGCGATGCGCGCGATCACCAGGCCGGTGGCCAGGTGGCCGGCCCAGCGGTGGGCGGTCTCGCCTTCTTCCAGCACCCACAGGTTCAGCAGCACGCAGGCCACCAGCGACCAGTGGAAGCACCGCACGAAGCGGTCCCAGACCCGCACCGCGCCGGCAGCGTCGGGCGGCGACAGGTTCACTTGCTTTCCAGCACCGCGGCGGTCACCGGGTCGAAGTAGATCTCCACCTTCTTGCCGGCCTTGTCGTGGCCGTAGATCTCGTAGCACTGGCCCTTGGTCACCTTGAAGGTCTTGATGCGGTAGCCCTCGGCCTGCAGCTTGGCCTTGAAGTCGGCTTCCTTCATCCACTGCGCCTTCGGCGCCTGGCAAGTGGGGCCGGCGGTGGCGTTGCCGCCGAGCAGCGGCAGGGCCAGGGCCAGCAGGGTGGAGGCGGTGAGCTTGAACATGGTGGGTGGCTCCTTGGAAGGCATCGGCGGCCGGAAATGGCCGCCGACGCATTGAAGCCGCCCTACCTGAAGGCCACCTTAAGCCGGCGGCCCCGGAGGCGCTACTGGGGGATGTTCACCGTGCTGCCGGCAAAGCCGATGGCATCGGCCGCCGCTGGCGTGGTGGCAATGGCCGGCAGGTTGGCCGCGGTCAGCGCCGGTGCTGCGCCGGGCAGGCCGCCGCGCGGCGTGGCACGCACCACCTGGCTGGGCGGCAGCTCGGTGCCGTTCTTCAGCTTGGCCCACATCGCATCCATCGCCGCGATGAAGTACACATGCAGCGGCACGAAGCGGTTGTCGAAGCCGGGGAAGGGCAGGAAGCCGTCGAAGTGCTGGGCGTTGGTCACCTCGATGTAGCGCAGCGGGCTGCCGGCGCCTTCGGTCAGCCGGTTGAAGGCCAGGTAGGCCCGCTCGGAGTGGTTGACCGGGATCAGCGCATCGCTGCGCCCGCCCACCATCAGCGTGGGCTTGCCGCGCAGGTTGCCGTTCAGCAGCACCTCGTTCACGCCGGCACGCACCGCCTGGCTCTGCGCCAGCGTGGGCGTGCTGCTGGCAGTGAGTGCAGCGCCGGTCACCGCGTCGGTGCCCAGCGCCAGCGAGCGCAGGCACAGCGCGGAGTCGAGCGACAGGTCGGCCGTGCCGCTGGTGGGCGATACGCCGAACGACCACTGCCGCGCCCCGCCCACCGAGTTGTTGTAGACCACGCTGGCCGGCGAGCTATTGGCGGTGCCGTTGCCCGCGGCATAGCTGGCGGCCTTGGTGTTGGCCGCCACGGGCACCACCTCGCCGGTGGTGGGGCTGGTGGCCGCCACGCTCAGGCCGCACACGTTGTCGGCCACCGAGAAGCGGCCGTAGGCGTTGGCATACATCATGGTGATGATGGCCGCGTTGCCCAGCCCATAGTGGGCGTTGTGCATCGTGTCGTGCTCGGCGGTGAAGCCGTAGGCCCGCAGGCGGGCCAGCGCGTCGGCCGCCTGTTCGGCGGTGGTGGCGCCGGTGAGCAGGCCGCGTGCGGCCAGTGCATTGCAGCGGTTGGCCGCCAGCGCGCGGAAGGCGGGCGAACCCATGGTGTTGTAGGTGGAGGCTTCGGCCAGCACCGCAGCCGGCGCCAGCGAGGCGCAGGGCTGGTACAGGTTGGCATGGGTGAAGTAGTCGAACAGCGGGCGGCCGAAGGTGGGCACCGCCACGCCGCCTACGCTGACGCCATAGCCGGTGGTGCTGGACGGCTGCGCGCTGGGCTCGCCGGCCACCACGCCGTCGATCAGGCCGTCGGCGTCCTGCTCGGCCGCGCGCAGTACCGCGGCGCCGCCGTTGGACACGGAAGCGGCGATCACCAGCGTGTTGTCGCGGGTGAAGCGCACCTCCTTGCCGCTGCCGTCCCAGGCGGCGCGGCCGAACTGCTCGTTCAGCACGTACATCGCATAGCGACCGGCGGCCAGGGTGTCGTTGCCCCAGTCCTTCTCGGGGTTTTGCTGCGAATGCGCATGCTTGAGCGCCAGCCGGTTGGGAAAGGCGCTGTTGAAGGCGGCGCGCGCCGTGTCGCTGAGCGCGGCGGCGAAGTGCGACAACGCACCGGCCACGCTGCGGCTGGCGCGGGTGCCGTCCACCTGGTGCACGCTGTCGTCGGTGGGGTCGTACAGGCCCATGCCCTTGCCGGCGTCGGTCAGCGCCACGGCGCAGCCGCGCTTGAGGCCCCATTCGCCGGCCGTGCCGATGGCGCCGTACACGCCGCGCGAGCCCGACGACGGCGCCAGCACCAGGCAGGGCGCCTCGGGGTTGAAGCTGGCGGGCACCTGCACCGCCACCACGGTGCGCTTGTTGCCCCTGCCGTCGTCCAGCGAGGCCACGTACTCGCGCCCCGGCACCATGCCGGCACCGAGGGTGTCGTTGCCGTTGGCATCGATGTTGGGCCCGTAGAAGCGGCCGTAGCCGCCGTTGGCGGTGAAGTCCACCAGGCCGCGGTAGTTGGAGTGCAGCGCATTGCGGCGCAGCTCTGCGGCAGTGGGCGCGGCGGGGTCGGCGTAGGCCGGGGCGGCCACCATCAGGCCGGCCTTGCCGAGGCCGCCGGTCAGCAGGTCCTGCGTGGCCGCGGTGCTGCCGGTGCCCGGCGTGGTGGCGGTGAAGTCGGTCACGCTGTGCTGCGTGAAGCCGGCGGGCAGCTTGTTCAGCTCGGGGCCGTCGTCGCTGCCGCAACCGGCCAGGCCGCCGATCAGGGTGACCGCCACGGCGGTGCCCAGGGTCTTGTTCATCGCTTGTCTCCTCGACTGCAGGTGCTGCTATGAGGCCGCAAGCGTAGGGATGCAGCGTGCCTGCGCGACAGTTGGTGAAACTACGTTCGGGCAATCCCTGTTGTGCCGGCGTCCGGGGCGGTGCCCACGGCGGCGCGGTAGGCATGCCAGGTGGCATGGCCCACCACCGGGCCCACCACCAGCAGGCCCAGGAACCACGGCAGCAGCGCCAGGCCCACCAGCAGGGTGATGAGCGCGCCCCACCACAGCATCACGCCGGTCTGGGTGAGCACCAGCCGCAGGCTGGTGAGGCCGGCGGTGATGGCATCCACCTGGCGGTCCAGGATCATCGGGATGGCCACCACGCTGACCGCATAGATCAGGCCCGCGAACACCGCGCCCACGCCGCAATAGGTGACGATGAAGCCCAGGTTCTCCGGCTCCACCAGCTTGGCCAGCGAGCCCTGGAAGTCGGGCATGCCGTCGAAGCTCACCGCGAAGATCACCAGGGCCGCGCGGCCCCACAGCATCTCCAGCACCAGCAGCACGAAGCCGAAGATCGCCAGCGCGCCGGGCTTGGCCGTCCAGGCCAGCAGGGCATCGCCGAAGTCGGGCTGCTCGCCGCGCTCCAGCGCCTGGCTCACGCGGTACAGGCCCATGCACAGCAGCGGCCCCATCAGCAGGAAGCCGGCCGACAGCGCCAGCACGTAGGCCGGCGCGGACTGGAAGACCTTCATCAGCGCCCAGCCCATGGCCACGAAGCAGCCGCCGAAGAACAGGCCGATGGCCGGCGCCCGCAGGAAGTCCTGCAGGCCGCGCAGCAGCCACTGCGGCGGGTCGGTCAAGCGCAGCGGATGCAGCGGTATCTCGAACGGGCTGCCGCCATGCGGCGCGGGGGAGGGAGCGGTGGGGTCGGGTGTCATCGGGCGGGGTGCGCAGGCAAGGCGTACGTCCGCGCAACATAAGCGCAAGCGCGCGGTGGATTCCCCCAGACATTCCCTGGCGTGCGCAGCGCCGATACTCGGGCCGAGCCCGTTGCGAGACCTGCCATGACGATTGCCTCCCTGCCCGCTGTCGTGCCCGACGATGTGATCCGCTTCTGGCGTGAAGCCGGCGCCGACCGCTGGTTCGCCAAGAACGATGCCTTCGACCAGCAGTTCCGCGAGCGCTTCACCGAGGCGCACTTCGCCGCCGCGCGCCGCGAGCTGGACGCCTGGGCCGACACGCCGCAAGGCGCGCTGGCGCTGATGCTGCTGCTGGACCAGTTCCCGCGCAACTGCTTCCGCGGCAGCGCCCACATGTATGCCACCGATCCGCTGGCCCGCCACTTCGTGCGCGGTCTGCTGGAGCGCAGCTTCGACCACCACATCGAGCCGGAGCTGCGGGTGTTCTGCTACCTGCCGCTGATGCACTCCGAGCACATGCCCGACCAGCGCCAGTCGCTGGACCTCAACCGCGCGCTCGGCGACCCCTATGCGCGCCATGGCCAGGGCCACCACGACATCGTGCAGCGCTTCGGCCGCTTCCCGCACCGCAACCGGCTGCTGGGCCGCGAGAGCACGCCGGAAGAGCTGGCCTTCCTGGCCGATGGCGGCTTCAAGGGCTGAGCTGCCCATGCAGCCGCTGATCGAACTGCTGGCCGACGCCCGCATGCAGGGCCGCGTGCTCGATACGCTGCCCGCCGGCGCGCTGCCGGCCGACGAGGCCCAGGCCTGCGACCTGCAGCATGCGCTGCTGGCGCGGCTGGGCCAGGGCGTGGGCGGCTGGAAGGTGGGTGCCAAGGCGCATGACGGCCCCATCGCCGGGGCGCCGCTGCCGGCGGATGCGGTGCACCACGGGGCGGCGGTGCTGCCGCTGCATGACGGCTGCGTGCCGGGCGGCCGCCTGCTGGGGCTGGAGCTGGAGCTGGCCTTCTTCTTCGCCCGCGACATGGGGCCGGGCGACGAGTCGCTGGCCGATGCCGAGGTGCTGTCGGCCATCGACCGCATGGCCGCCAGCATCGAGGTGGTGGCCAGCCGCTTTGCCGAAGGCGTGGTGCCGCCGCCGCTGCTGGCCCACGCCGACCTGATGTTCCATGGAGCGCTGGTGGTGGCCGAGCCGGTGGCCTTCGACCGCGGCCGCTCGCTCACCGATCCGGTGCTGTCCCTCAGCCTGGACGGCCGGCCGCTGCCGGGCCTGCCCGGCCACAACCCGGCGGGCAATCCGCTGCGGCTGCTGCCCTGGCTGGTGCGCCACGTGGCGCGGCGCGGCCTGCGGCTGCCGGCGGGCACGGTGGTGACCACCGGCTCCTACGTGGGCCTGGTGCCGGTGCCTGCGCAGGGCGCGCTGGTGCTGGGCGACATCGCCGGCCTGCCGGCGGTGCGGCTCACGCTTCAGGGCTGAGAACCTGTGAACGAACCACTCACGCCCGCTCGTCGCGCCCTGACGACCCGGTTCGTCGTTGCAAATGCTCGCCATAGCCCGAGCTATGGCTGCGCTTTGCGCCTAGACCCAGGCCGCCCTGTCGCGCCGCTCGGTCGCGACCGGTTCATTCACAGGTTCTAAGGCGGCAGCACCTCGTCGGCCAGCGGCAGGCCGGCCTCGAAGGCGCTGATGCTGGCCATGGTGGTGGCGCAGATGGTGCCCATCGCTTCCCGCGTGAAGAAGGCCTGGTGGCCGGTGACGATCACGTTGGGGAAGGAAGTCAGCCGCTGGATCACGTCGTCCGGGATGATGGTGCTGGACAGGTCGCGGAAGAACAGCCCCGCCTCCTGCTCGTAGACGTCGATGCCCAGGCCGCCCAGGCGGCCGGTCTTCAACGCCTCGATGGCGGCCTCGGTGTCCACCAGGCCGCCGCGGCTGGTGTTCACCAGCAGCGCGCCGTGCTTGATGCGGCCCAGCAGCGCCTCGTCCATCACATGGTGGGTGTCGGGTGTCAGCGGGCAGTGCAGGCTGATCACGTCCGACCGCGCCACCAGCTCGTGCAGCGCGACGTAGTGCCCGCCTTGCGCGATGAAGTCGGGCGACTGGCAGGGATCGTGGCCCAGCACCGTGCAGCCGAAGCCGGCCATGATGCGGCCGAACACCCGGCCTATCTTGCCGGTGCCGATCACGCCCACCGTCTTGCCATGCAGGTCGAAGCCCATCAGGCCGTCGAGCGCGAAGTTGGCATCGCGGGTGCGGTTGTAGGCGCGGTGGATCTTGCGGTCCAGCGCCAGGATCAGGGCCACCGCATGCTCGGCCACCGAATGCGGCGAGTACTCGGCCACCCGCACCACGCGCAGGCCGGCGGCCGCCGCGGCATCGATGTCCACGTTGTTGAATCCGGTGCAGCGCAGCGCCAGCAGCCGCGTGCCACCGTGCGCCAGCTGCTGCAGCACGGCCGCGTCGGCATGGTCGTTGACGAAGATGCACACCGCGCCGAAGCCCGCGGCCAGCGCTGCGGTCTCGCGTTCCAGCGGCGCTTCGAAGAAGGTGAGTGCATGCGGCCGCGGCAGCGCGTCATTGGCCTGCTGCAGGAACGTGCGGTCGTAGCGCTGGGTGCTGAACACGGCCACCTTCATCGGCAAGCCTCTTTCACATCGGTTTGACCTGGCTCAAGCCGGCCCTGCGGCCATCGTAAGGTGGCGGTCAACGTGGGCGCGCACAGTGGACTCCAGCAGACAAGGAGACAGCCATGACCGACCCGCTCGTCGCGCGCATCGAGGCGCATCCCAAGTACCACGAGCTGCGCCGCAAGCGCGGCGGCCTGGGCTGGATACTCACCCTGGTGATGCTGGCCGTGTACTACGGCTACATCGCGCTCATCGCCTTCAACAAGCCCTTCCTGGCGCAGCCGCTGGGCGCGGGCGTCACCACGCTGGGCATTCCCATCGGCATGGGCGTCATCGTCTTCACCATCGTCATCACCGGCCTGTACGTGCGCCGCGCCAACAACGTGTACGACCGGCTCACCGCCGAGCTGATGAAGGAGGTGGCACGATGAACCGCAGCACCTCCCGCGCCCTGGCGGCGCTGCTGCTGGCGCTGTGCGTGCCGGCCGCCCTGGCCGCCGGGGGCGACGTGGGCCAGGCCGCCAAGCAGCCCACCAACTGGATCGCCATCGGCATGTTCTCGGTGTTCGTGATGGGCACGCTGTGGATCACCAAGTGGGCTGCTTCGCGCACCCATTCGGCGGCCGACTTCTACACCGCCGGCGGCGGCATCACCGGCTTCCAGAACGGCCTGGCCATCGCAGGCGACTACATGTCGGCGGCCTCGTTCCTGGGTATCTCGGCCGCGGTGATGGCCACCGGCTACGACGGCCTCATCTATTCCATCGGCTTCCTGGTGGGCTGGCCCATCCTCACCTTCCTGATGGCCGAGCGGCTGCGCAACCTGGGCAAGTTCACCTTCGCCGACGTGGCCGGCTACCGCTTCCAGCAGACGCCCATCCGCGCCTTCGCGGCCTCGGGCACGCTGGTGGTGGTGGCCTTCTACCTGATCGCGCAGATGGTGGGCGCGGGGCAGCTCATCAAGCTGCTGTTCGGGCTGGACTACTGGATGGCGGTGGTCATCGTCGGCGCGCTGATGATGCTGTACGTGCTGTTCGGTGGCATGACGGCCACCACCTGGGTGCAGATCATCAAGGCGGTGCTGCTGCTGTCGGGCGTCACCTTCATGGCCTTCATGGTGCTGAGCCAGTTCGGCTTCAGCCCGGAGCGGCTGTTCTCGCGGGCGGTGGACATCCGCACCACCTTCGCCACCAACGCCGGCAAGGCGCCGCAGGAGGCCGCCACCATCGGCGAGGCCATCATGGGCCCGGGCGGCTTCGTGAAGGACCCGATCAGCGCCATCAGCTTCGGCATGGCGCTGATGTTCGGCACCGCCGGCCTGCCGCACATCCTAATGCGCTTCTTCACCGTGCCCGATGCCAAGGAGGCCCGCAAGAGCGTGTTCTGGGCCACCACCTGGATCGGCTACTTCTACGTGCTGATCTTCATCATCGGCTTCGGCGCCATCACCCTGGTGCTGACCAACCCCGAGTTCGCGGACGTCGCCACCGGCGTGATCCACGGAGGGGCCGGTGCTTCCAACATGGCGGCGGTGCTGGTGGCCAAGGCGGTGGGCGGCAATGTGTTCTACGGCTTCATCTCGGCGGTGGCCTTCGCCACCATCCTGGCGGTGGTGGCCGGGCTGACGCTGTCGGGTGCGTCGGCGGTGTCGCACGACCTGTATGCCACCGTGTTCAAGAAGGGCAATGCCGACAGCAAGGCGGAGCTGCGCGTCTCGCGCATCACCACGCTGGCGCTGGGCGTGGTGGCGGTGGTGCTGGGCATCGCGTTCGAGAAGCAGAACATCGCCTTCATGGTGTCGCTGGCCTTCGCCATCGCGGCCTCGGCCAACTTCCCGGTGCTGTTCATGAGCGTGCTGTGGAAGGACTGCACCACCCGCGGCGCGGTGATCGGCGGCTTCCTGGGGCTGGTGTCCTCGGTGGGCCTGACGGTGGTGTCGCCTTCGGTGTGGGAGGTGACGCTGGGCAATCCCAAGGGCTCGGCGCTGTTCCCCTACGCCTCGCCGGCGCTGTTCTCCATGACCATCGGCTTCGTCGGCATCTGGCTGTTCTCGCTGCTGGACCGCAGCGCCCAGGCCGCGCGGGAGCGCGATGCCTTCCCGGCTCAGCGGGTGCGCTCGGAAACCGGCCTGGGCGCGGCCACCGCCTCCGGCCACTGACCGAAGCGCGAGGCGAGGAAGGACGAAGACGGGGCTTCGGCCCCGTGGTCCATCGGCTCGCCGGCCACCACCACGCGGTCGCGGCCCAGGTGCTTGGCGCGATACAGCAGGCGGTCGGCGCGCTGTATCCAGTCGGCCGCATCGCGCACGTGGCGGTCCAGCGCCACCACGCCGAAGCTGGCCGTCACCGGCTGGTCGTCCAGCAGCGGATGGCGGTGCAGCGACAGGCGCAGCCGCTCCATCACCTCGCGCGCCTGGGCCGCATTGGTGCCGGGCAGCAGCACGCCGAATTCCTCGCCGCCGTAGCGGGCCGGCATGTCGATGCCGCGCAGCCCCAGCCGCAGCAGCGCCGCGAAGCGCTGGATGGCCTGGTCGCCGGCGGCATGGCCCCGGCTGTCGTTGATGCGCTTGAAGTGGTCGATGTCCACCAGCACCAGCGTGGCCACCGGGCCGCCGCGGCCGAAGCGCCGGAACTCCGTCTCCACCAGCGCCATCCAGTGCGCGCGGTTGAACAGGCCCGACAGCGCATCGTGGCGGCCCAGCCGGGCCAGGTGTTCCCGCTGCGCCTGCAGCTTGGCCAGCAGGCGGTGGGCGGTGATGCCCACCGCGGCCGGATGCAGCAGCAGCAGCGGGGCGCAGGCCAGCACGTCCAGCATGGTGCTGGCCGGGTGCCAGCGCCAGCCGAAGGCCAGCACGCCCAGGCCGATGCCGGCCGCATGGGCGGCCATGCCGCGCAGCAGCTGGCGGGCACCGGCGGCGATGGCGCTGTCCATGCTCATCATCGACAGCATCAGCAGGCTGGGCAGGGCGCTGAAGCCGATGGCCACCGTCCATGCGCCGCCGGCCAGGTGGTCCAGCACCATGTTGCGGCGCTCGGCCGCATGCGGGTCGGCCGCGCGGCGGGCCAGCCGCCAGCCAATGTGCGGCCAGAGGAAGCCGTGCAGCGCCGGCCCCAGCCAGAACCACCAGGGCGCCGCCTGCTGCCACATGGCGCAGCCCAGTGTGAGGAAGCCCAGCGCCAGGCCCACCATGCGCCCGCGGTAGCTGGCGCGTGCAAAGCCCAGCCGCCGGCCGTGCTGGACGGCGGCGTCTTCGAGGGGCCCGGGAAGTGAGGTCGACATGGTCTGCATCCCGCGGCAGGGGCCGTCGGGCTGCCTGTTTATCGGCCGGCAGCGGCGGTGCTTGACGCCACCGCCCCGCCTCAAGCCGGGCGCGCGGCAGCCGATACGCCCTGCTGGGCCCCGGTGGGCCGAAGCAGTACCCGATGACCGCACCGATCGCCTTCCATGAGTGCCGCGGCCGCCCGGCCGGCCAATGGCTTGTCCGCCCGCGCCCGGCGCGGCCCGCCGCCTGACGCCGCGCTGCCGCACCGATGCCGTTGCCGACCCCGCCAGAAGCCGCGCTGCTGGATGCGATGCTGGACGAGCTGCCCGTGGGCGTGTGCCTGCAGCAGGCCGACGGCCGCGTGCGGCTGATGAACCGCGTGATGGCCGAGCTGCTGGGCCGGCCGCTGCCCGCGCTGCTGGGCCAGGTGCCCTTCGAGCTGCTGGGCCGCTCGCCCAGCCATGCGCAGCGGCTGCGGCGCGAGTTCCTGCAGCAGTTCGAGGCCGGCGGCCTGCGCGAGCGCGAGCTGACCGTGCCCGATGGCCTCCGCGTGCGCACGCTGGTGGTCAACAGCCGGCGGGTGCAGCTGCTGGGCCAGACGCTGATGCTGTCCACCGCGGTGGACGTCACGGAACGCAAGCGGGTGGAGCTGGACCTCACCCGCCGCGCCTTCCATGACGAGCTGACCGGCCTGCCCCACCGCGGGCTGATGCAGGAAATCGTGGGCGCCGCCGTGCGCCAGCACCAGCGCGGCGGGCACTTCGCGCTGGTGGTGGTGGACCTGGACAACTTCAAGCAGATCAACGATTCCTACGGCCATGCGGTGGGCGACAGCCTGCTCAAGGCGGTGGCCGGCCGCATCGGCCAGTGCATCCGCGGCGGCGACACCCTGGCCCGGCTGAACGGCGACGAGTTCCTGCTGCTGCTGGACCCGCTGGGCGACCCCGAGCATCTGCCGCCGCTGCTGGACCGCCTGCTGCAGGCGCTGAAGCAGCCGTTCGACATCGACGGCCGCCAGCTGCTCACCTCCGCCTCGCTGGGGGCCAGCCTGTTCCCGCTGCATGGCGACAGCTACGACTCGCTGCGCCGCTGCGCGGATGCCGCGATGGGCCGTGCGCGCGAAGGCCGGCGCGGGAGCGCCGCGGTGTTCGACGAAGCCATGGGCCGCGCCATCGACCGCCGCATGGACACCGAGCAGCGGCTGCGCACCGCGGTGCGCGAGCGGCACTTCCGCGCCGCCTTCCAGCCCAAGGTGTCGCTGCGCAGCGGGCAGGTGGTGGGCTTCGAGGCGCTGGTGCGCTGGGTGGAGCCCGACGGCACCGTGCATGCGCCCGGCGCCTTCATCGCGCTGGCCGGCCAGCTGGGGCTGCTGGACGAACTCACGCGCCTGATGGTGGACGAGGTGGCGCTGCACCTGCCGGCGCTGCAGGCGCATTTCGGTGCGCAGGTGTCGGTGAGCATCAACGTGTCCGCCCGCCAGGCGGCGGATGCGGCCTTCATCCAGGGCCTGTGCGACCAGCTGGCCGTGGCCGGCATCGCGCGGCATGTGGTTATCGAGCTGACCGAGGATGCCCTGCTGGCCACCCAGCGCTTCCAGCAGGAGGCGCTGCCGCAGCTGCGCGAGGTGGGCGTGCGGGTGTCGATCGACGATTTCGGCACCGGCTATTCCTCGCTGGCCACGCTGGCCGACCTCACCGCCGACGAGGTGAAGGTGGACCGCGCCTTCATCACCGCCATCCATGAGCGGCCGCGCAGCCAGGGCATCCTGCGGGCCATCGAATCGCTGTGCACCGCGCTGGGCATCGAGGTGGTGGCCGAGGGCGTGGAAACCGCGCAGGAGCTGGCCTACCTGCGCCAGCACACCGGCATCGGCCTGGTGCAGGGCTACCTGTTCGCGCGGCCGCAGTTCATCGAGGCGCTGCTGTCGATGCCTCCGGAAGGTGTCACCATCGGGGTTTGCTGACGAGGGAGTTGCCATGGCCGTACGAGCACCTCGCATCGCCGCCATCGGGTTCCTGGCCGCCCTGCTGGCCATCACCGCACCGCCTTCGCGGGCCGAGCACGAGACCCGGGAGCTGTCCGGCTTCGACCGGCTGGAGCTGCGCACCGGCGCACGCATCGTCATCCGGCAGGGCATGCCCGAGGGCATCGAGATCGAGGCCGGGCCCGAGGTGCTGCCGCTCATCGGCACGCGGGTGGACAACCGCACGCTGCACATCCAGGACGAACAGACCTTCGAGCCGCAGGCCGCCCGCGTCACCGTCACGCTGCGGCAGCTGCGCGGGCTCAGCACGTCGGGGCTGACGCAGGTGTCGGCCAGCGGCCTGTCGGGCGGCGAGCTCAGCATCACCGGCGGCGGCGGCAGCGCCATGCGGCTGCAGCGGCTGGAGGTGGGACGGCTGCGCGTGGCCCTGGGCGGCAGCAGCCGGCTGGTGCTGGACGGCAGCGCGCGGGAGCTCACCGCGCAGCTGGGCGGCAGCGCCGGGCTGGACGCCGGCCGGCTGGATGCCGGCGCGGCGATGGTGCAGGGCGGTGGCAGTGCCCGGGCCACGGTGTGCGTGCGCTCGTCGCTCAACGTGGCCATCGGCGGCGCGGCCAGCGTGGGCTACTACGGCATGGTCAAGCCCACGGTGGCCATCGGCGGCACGGCCACGCTGAAGGCGCTGGGCCCGATGCCGGCCCTGCGCTGACGCGGCCGTCCCCGCGTCAGGGGCGCCGCTCGGCGCGCACCCACCAGGCCGTCATGCCGGCGGCCAGCACCAGCAGCGGCAGCGTGGCTGCGTTGAGCGTGGCCCAGCCCACGCCCTGCAGCACCGGGCCTGCGGCCAGCGTGGCCACGGCGGTGGCCGCATAGCGCAGCAGCTCGGCTGCACCCTGCACCCGCGCACGTTCGGCCGGCCGGTAGCTGCGGGCCAGCAGCGTGGTGCCGCCCACGAACATGAAGTTCCAGCCGATGCCCAGCAGCAGCAGCGCCAGCTCGAAGGCCCGCAGCGAGGCGCTGCCCAGCGCGACCAGGCAGCACAGCGCGCACAGCGCCATGCCCAGCGCCAGCACCCGCGGCAGGCCCCAGCGCGCGATCAGCGCCCCGGCGAAGAAGGCCGGCCCGTACATGCCCACCAGGTGCCACTGCATGATGCGCGCGCCGTCGTCGATGGCATGGCCGCAGGCCACGGCGGCCAGCGGCGCGGCCGTCATCACGAACATCATCGCCATGGCGGCCACCACGTTGTTGGCGACCGCCGCGCAGAAGACCGGCTGGCGCATCACCTCGCGCAGCGGCCGGGCGGGCAGGGCCGGCGGGGGCGCGGCGGCCGCGGCCACCGGCGCGTCGCCACCGCGGTACAGCCCGGCCAGCAGCAACACCGACAGGCCGCCGAGCAGCGCCACCATCAGGTAGGCGCCGGCAAAGGCGGACGGGGACAGCCAGTCGCGGCTCCAGGCGGCCAGTGCGGGGCCGGCCAGCGCGGCCAGCACGCCGCCGGTCATCACGCGCGAGACGGCGCGGGCCTTCAGCGCCTCGGGCACGGCGTCGGCGGCGGCAAGCCGGTAGTACTGGGCGAAGGCCTGGAACACGCCCACGGCCGCGGTGCCGGCACAGAACAGCCAGAAGTGCTGCTGCATCACCGCCAGCACCGACACCAGGCCGCCCGCCGCACCGCTGGCCGCGCCCAGCACGAAGGCGCGGCGGCGGCCGATGCGCGCGATGAGCTGCGCCGCGAACCAGGTGACCACCGCGCCGGCCACGGTGATCAACGCAAACGGCAGCGTGGCCAGCGCCGGCACCGGCGCCAGCTGCTGGCCGGTGAGGCCGGTGAGCGTCAGGTCGATGGAGATGGCGGCGATGTACAGCGCCTGGCAGGCGGCCAGCACCAGCGCATCGCGGCGGCTGGTGGCGGCAAGGCGGGGCAGGGCAGGGTCGAGGGTGGACATGGGCACGGCAGGCGGATTGACGTGTGCCCATGGTGGCCGCCACACTGCGGCAGAAATGCCAAACTTCCCGCTTTTTCTGCCATGACGCGCCAGGTGGCCATCGTGGCCTTCGAAGGCTTCGAGCTGCTCGACCTGGCCGGGCCGATGACCGTGTTCCAGATGGCGGCCACGCTGTCGCCGGCACGGCGCGGGCGGCCGGCCTATGCGGTGCAGGCGGTCTCCTGGCGGGGCGGGTCGGTGGCCAGCGTCACCGGGGTGTCGATCGACACCGTCGCCTGGTCCGGGGCCGCACCGGGCACCGTCGTCGTGCCGGGCGGCGCGCCGCTGCGCGAGCAGCGCTGCGGGCCGGCGCTGCAGGCGCTCACGCCCTGGCTGCAGTCGCTGGCGCGCAGCCGGCGGCGCATCACCAGCGTGTGCACCGGCGCCTTCGCGCTGGCCGACGCCGGCCTGCTGGACGGCCGCCGCGCCACCACCCACTGGCGACATGCGGCCACGCTGCAGCAGCTGCATCCGGCGGTGCGGGTGGACAGCGACCGCATCTTCATCCACGACGGCCCGGTGTGGACCTCGGCCGGCATCAGCGCCGGCATCGACCTGGCACTGGCGCTGGTGGAGGAAGACCACGGCACCGCGCTGGCCCAGGCGGTGGCCGGCGAGATGGTGGTCTACCACCGCCGCGCGGGCGGCCAGTCGCAGTTCTCGTCGCTGCTGGCGATGTCGCCGGGCAGCGAGCGCATGCGCGCGGTGCTGGCCCACATCCGCGAGCACCTGACCGCCGCCCTGACGGTGGACGACCTGGCGGCGGTGGCCTGCCTGAGCCCGCGGCAGTTCGCCCGTGCCTTCCGTGCGGAGACCGGCCAGACGCCGGCCAAGGCGGTGGAGCGCATCCGCGCCGAGGCGGCCCGCTTGCGCATCGAGGCCGGCGACGGCAGCGTGGCCGCGGTGGCCCGCGCCAGCGGCTTCGGCGACGAGGAACGCATGCGCCGCGCCTTCATCCGCCTGTATGGACAAGCGCCGCAGGCGGTGCGGCGTGCGGCGCGGGGCGGCACTCGCACCGTTTGAGGATGACGGCATGCGGCGACGCCGCTAAGTTCAGGGCCCGTGGATCTCCCTGTCAATCAGCAGCACCATGCCGACCTACGCCAAGCCACCTTCCGCGGGCGAACGACTTCGCTGGTCGCAACGACAGCAGCGCCTGGGTGAACGCCAGACCGCGCGGTTCGACAAGGCGATGGGTGACCGCGCCGGATTCCAGGCAGCGGCGGGTGAATTCGCCCAGGGCGTTGCCAAGCGCGTCGCCGATCTGGCCGACTTCCTGTACGACAAGCTGGCGGCGCAGGAGGATTCCCGCCATGTCTTGGCGCTGAGTGATGAGATCGAAGCGCGCTTTGCCCGTGGCGCCCAGGGTGTGTTGATCAGGCGGATCACGCAGCGGGTGCCTGACTCCGCGGGCAACTTCCTGCCTACCTACCTGGGCATGTCGGTCGTGGGCGAAGGCGACAGCGAAACGCTCGCGATGCTCAGCTACGAGCAGCTTCGCAGGAAGGAACAGGACTCGCTGGCTGGCCCGAAGCCGACGGTCTGCACACCACTGAATCCGACCGGTCGACCACGCAAGGCCCAGGCAACGCTGCAAGCCGCCCCCGAGGGCTACAACATGGGCTATGCGGCAGCGCTCGGTGCCAAGGTGATGTCTGCCATGGAGCAGAACCCGGGCAACGTCGGGAAGATCACCTTCGGTGACCAGGCGTCGCCCCTTCAGCCGCGCGTGTTCCTGGAGGACTCGTTCGTCTTCATCAGCGCGGAGCGCTGGCAGGCGTTGCGCCGGGGCGGCTAGGAAGCGTTGCCGGTCAGCATCTTCAGGATGCTCGAGAAGTCTTCCCCGCCATGCCCGGCCTTGCTGTGCGCCGCGTACAGCTGGCGCGCCAGGCCGCCCAGCGGCACCGAGGCGTTGGCGCCGAGGGCGGCTTCCAGCGCCAGGCCCAGGTCCTTGAGCATCAGGTCGGTGCCGAAGCCGCCGGTGTAGCCGCGCGAGGCGGGGGCCGCCTCCATCACGCCGGGCATCGGGTTGTATTTTTCCAGCGCCCAGTTGCCGCCGGAGCTGCGGCGCATCACCTCCGACAGCACCTTGGCGTCCAGCCCCAGCGCCTGGCCCAGCGACAGCGCCTCGCTGGTGCCGATCATCAGCACCGCCAGCAGCATGTTGTTGCACAGCTTGGTGGCCTGGCCGGCGCCGGCCTCGCCGCAATGGAACAGGTTGGCGCCCATGTGCTTCAACACTGGCGTGGCCCGTTCCACCGTGGCCGCCTCGCCGCCGATCATGAAGGTGAGGGTGCCGGCCGCCGCGCCCGCGGTGCCGCCCGACACGGGTGCGTCGAGAAAGGCCAGGCCGCGCGCCTGGGCGGCCTCGGCCACCTTGCGGGCGCTGGCCGGCGCGATGGTGCTGCTGTCGATCACCAGCGTGCCGGCGGGCAGCGCGGCCAGCAGGCCGGCCTGCTCGCCCTGCGGCAGGTACAGCGATTCCACATGCCGGCTGGCCGGCAGCATGGTCACCACCACCTGCGCGCCCTCCACCGCGGCGGCGGCGCTGGGCGCGATGCGCAGGCCTTCGGCCGCGTGGCGGCTGCAGGCCTCGGCGCTGAGGTCGAAGCCGGCCACCTCATGCCCGGCCTTCTTCAGGTTGAGCGCCATCGGGCCGCCCATGTGGCCCAGGCCGATGAAGGCGATGCGTTGCTTGTCGTCCATGTTGTCTCCTCGGTGTCCGTGTCAGCTTGTCTAGACAAGATCCGCCAGCGGATGCGGTCCGTCGTGCCGGGGCTGGAAATGCGCATCCACATGGGCCTGGGTCACCGCGTCCAGCGTCGGCGGGTCCCAGCGCGGGTTCTTGTCCTTGTCGATGAGCAGGGCACGCACGCCCTCGGCGAAATCGTTGGCCAGGCAGCAGCCCAGCGACACCTGGTACTCCAGCCGCAGCGCATCGGCCAGCGACAGCGTGCGCGCGCGGCGCAGCAGCTCGTACGACACCGCCGCCGAGCTGGGCGAGCCCTTGATGAAGCCCTGCGCCGCCTGCGCCAGCCAGGGCTCGGCATGGTCGGCCAGGCCGCGCAGCCGCGGCGCAATGTCGGCCAGCCGGTCGTGGCCCATGGTCTTGTTGATGAGGTCGAGGTGGGTGCGCACCGGGGCCGCGGGCAGCTCATCCGGCGTGCCCAGCGCCTCGATCAGGTGGCTGAGCCGGGCACCGTCGCGCTCGGCGTCGCCGCGCCAGGGCGCTTCGGCCATGGCGGCCAGCAGCGCGGCCTTGTCCTCATGGCGGGCCACGAAGTCGGCCAGACCCAGGAACAGCGCGTCGGCCGCATGCACCGAGGCACCGGTGAGCGCCAGGAACAGCCCGGTCTTGCCCGGCATGCGCGGCAGGAACCAGCTGCCCGCCACGTCGGGGTACAGGCCGATCGCCACCTCGGGCATCGCCAGCCGCGTGCGCGGCGTCACCACCCGGTGCGAGCAGCCGGCCAGCAGCCCGATGCCGCCGCCCATCACGATGCCGTGGCCCCAGCCGACGATGGGCTTGGGGTAGGTGTGCAGCCGGTGGTCCAGCCGGTACTCGTGCTCGAAGAAGGCCTCGGCCAGCGGCGACACCGTGCCCGGCGATTCGGTGCGCAGCGACAGGATCTCGCGCGCCAGCGAGGCCACGTCGCCACCGGCGCAGAAGGCCTTGTCGCCGGCCGCGTCCAGCACCACGGCCACGATGCCCTCGTCGTCGGCCCAGGTGTCGAAGGCGGAGGCCAGGCGCTTGACCATCGGCAGGTTCAGCGCATTCAGCGTGGCGGTGCTGTTGAGCGTGACATGGCCGATGCGGTGGCCGCTGGTGGTGGCGAGTTCGCGCACCGCCACGCCGTCGGTGGTCATCTGGTCGAGGTCAAGCATTGCGCCACTCCGGTTGGCGCTTGGCCAGGAAGGCATTGACGCCTTCGCGCTGGTCTTCGCTGTCGAAGAGGGCCACGAAGGCCTCGCGCTCGGCCACCAGCACCTGGTGCGCCGGCTGGTGGCGCGCGCCCTGGATGAGCTTCTTGCACGCGGTGACGCTGGTGGGGCTCTGCCTTTCCACCATCGCGGCCATGGCCAGCGCACGCTGCAGCGCGCCGCCGCGCGGCACCACGTCATCCACCAGGCCGATGCGCAGCGCGGTAGGCGCGTCCACCCGCTCGCCCAGCAACACCATGCGCTTGGCCCAGCTCTCGCCCACCGTCCAGGCCAGCCACTGGGTGCCGCCGGCACAGGGCAGCAGGCCGACGGTGGCTTCGGGCAGGGCCATCTGCGCATGTTCCTCGGCCACGCGCAGGTCGCAGGCCAGCGCGCATTCCAGGCCGCCGCCCATCGCATAGCCGTTGATGGCCGCGATGCTCACGCCGCGGAAGGCGGCCAGCGCCTCGAAGGCTTCGCCGAAGCGGCGCGCCATGGTGGCGGCGCGGCCCTTGTCGCCATCGGCGAACAGCTTCAGGTCGGCGCCGGCGGAAAAGAACTTTTCGCCGCTGCCGGTGATCACCAGGCTGTAGATCTCGCGCTCGGCATTGAGCTGGGCCACCAGCCGGGTGAGGGCGCCCAGGCTGGCCTCGGTCCAGGTGTGGGCCGGCGGGTTGTCCAGCGTCACCACGGCGGTGTGGCCGCGGCGCTCGAGCCGCAGGCCCGTGAATTCAGCGTTGTTCAAGTTGTCCATACAAGTTCAGCGGAGGGTATCGGTCGCGTTGTCCTGCAGCATGCGGCGGGCGATGATCACCCGCATGATTTCGTTGGTGCCTTCCAGGATCTGGTGCACCCGGGCATCGCGCAGCAGCCGCTCCAGCGGGTATTCGCGGATGTAGCCGTAGCCGCCATGCAGCTGCAGCGCCTCGTTGCACACGCGGAAGCCCAGGTCGGTGGCCAGGCGCTTGGCCATCGCGCAGTAGGTGGTGGCGTCGGCATGGGCTGCGTCCAGCTTGCTGGCGGCCAGCCGCACCATCTGGCGCGCGGCCACCAGCTCGGTGGCCATGTCGGCCAGCTTGAACTGCAGCGCCTGGAACTCGGCCAGCGGCTTGCCGAACTGCTTGCGCTCATGCAGGTAGCGCTGCGCGGCGTTGAGTGCGCCCTGGCCGGCGCCCACCGAGCAGGTGGCGATGTTGATGCGGCCGCCGTCCAGGCCCTTCATCGCGATCTTGAAGCCTTCGCCTTCTTCGCCCAGCCGCTGCAACGCGGGCACGCGCACGTCGTCGAAGGCGATCTGGCGCGTGGGCTGGCTGTTCCAGCCCATCTTGTCTTCCTTGCGGCCATAGCGGATGCCTTCGCTCTTCGCATCCAGCACGAAGGCCGAGATGCCGGCCGCGCCCGGGCCGCCGGTGCGCGCCATCACCACCAGCACGTCGGTGGCGCCGGCGCCGGAGATGAAGGCCTTGCCGCCGTTGAGCACGTAATGCTCGCCATCCAGCCGCGCGGTGGTGCGCAAGGAGGCGGCGTCCGATCCGGCGCCGGGCTCGGTCAGGCAGTAGGAGCCCAGCCATTCGCCACGCGCCAGCGGCTGCGCAAAGCGCTCGGCCACCTCGGGCCGCGCGAAGCTGCCCACCATCCAGGTCACCATGTTGTGGATGGTGATGTAGGCCGCGGTGGAGGGGCAGGCCGCGGCCAGTTCCTCGAACACCAGCGTGGCGTCGAGCCGCGACAGGCCCAGCCCGCCCGCGGCCTCGGACGTGTAGAGGCCCATGAAGCCCAGCTCGCCGGCCTGGCGCAGCGTGTCGATCGGGAAGAAGGCCTCGGCGTCCCACTGCGCTGCATGCGGCGCCATCGCGCTCTGCGCAAATTCGCGTGCGGTCTGCTGGAAGGCGCGCTGGTCGTCGTTCAGTTCGAAGTCCATGGGCCGCGGCGCGCCGTCACTTCAGGCTGATGGTGGTGTTGACGCCGGCGCTCACGTCGTCGTCGAACCAGCGGGCGGTGACGGTCTTGGTCTGCGTGTAGAACAGCACCACCTGCTTGCCGTAGGGGCCCAGGTCGCCCAGCTTGGAGGCGCGCGAGCCGCTGAAGGAGAACAGCGGCACCGGCACTGGGATGGGCACGTTGATGCCCACCTGGCCGACGTCGATCTCCTCCTGGAACTTGCGCGCCGCCGCGCCCGACTGGGTGAACAGCGCAGTGCCGTTGCCGTTGGGGTTGGCGTTGATCAGCGCGATGGCGTCGTCCAGCGTCTCGGCCTCGGCCAGGCACAGCACGGGGCCGAAGATCTCCTCGTCGTACACCTTCATGCCCGGCTTCACGCCGGCCAGCACGGTGGGGCCCACGTAGTTGCCTTCGGCCGTGCCGCTGGCCAGTGCCGGCTGGCGGCCGTCCAGCGCCAGTTGCGCGCCTTCCTCGATGCCCTGGCCGATGAGCCGCGTGACACGGTCCTTGGCGGCGCAGGAGATTAGCGGGCCGACGTCGGTGCCCGCGGCATCGCCTGCGCCCACCTTCATCGTGCGGGCCTTGGCCACCAGGTCGGGCACCCACTCGCGCGCCGCGCCCACCAGCACCGCCACCGACACCGCCATGCAGCGCTGGCCGGCCGCGCCGAAGGAGGCGCCGAGCAGCGCGTTGATCGTCTGCTCCTTGTGGGCATCGGGCAGCACCACCGCGTGGTTCTTCGCGCCCATCATGCATTGCACCCGCTTGCCGGCCAGCGACGCGCGCTGGTACACATGGGTGCCCACGCGGGTGGAGCCGACGAAGCTGATGGCCTTGATCACCGGGTGGTCGCAGATGGCGTTGACCACTTCTTCCGCGCCGTGCACCACGTTCAGCACGCCGGGCGGCACGCCGGCTTCCATCGCCAGCTCGCACAGGCGCATGGTGACCATCGGGTCCTGCTCCGAGGGCTTGAGCACGAAGGTATTGCCGGTGGCGATGGCCATCGGGAACATCCACAGCGGGATCATCGCGGGGAAGTTGAACGGCGTGATGCCGGCGCACACGCCCAGCGGCTGCAGCAGGGTGTACGTGTCCACCCCGCCGGCCACGTTGTTGGCCAGCTCGCCCAGCTGCAGGTTGCCGATGCCGGCCGCATGCTCCACCACCTCCAGCCCGCGGAACACGTCGCCTTCAGCGTCGGCCAGGGTCTTGCCCTGCTCGGCGGTGAGGATGGCCGCCAGCTCCTTCATGTTGTCGCGGATCAGCTGCTGGTACTTCAGGAAGATGCGCGAGCGCTGGCCGATGGGCGTCTTGCGCCAGGTCTTGAAGGCTTCGGCCGCGGCCTGTACCGCCGCATCCACCTCGGCCACCGTGGCCAGCGGCACCCGCGCCAGCACCTGCTGCGTGGCAGGGTTGACGATGTCCTTCCACTGCGTGCTCTGCGATTCGACGAGCTGGCCGCCGATCAGCAGCGGCACGGTCTTGGCGGTGGGGGTGAAGCTGGGGGCCATGGAATGTCTCCGTTGTGAAGGGGCAGGTCTTCACACAGAATCTATCCACCAACTTCACAAGCCTCAAGCGTTGCAGAGCAGAAAAGTGCAAACCCTAGTGCGCCCGGAGGCCTGGTTCTTGTGAAGCCTGTGAAGTCGACAGCCATGCCGCCGGCCGGCCGTAAGCTGTTCGTCGGCGCCCGCGTGCGCCGCCTGCGGGAGCAGCGTGGCCTGAGCCAGCAGCTGCTGGCGCAGCGGCTGGGCCTGTCGCTCAGCTACGTGAGCCAGATCGAAAATGACCAGCGCCCGGTCACGGCCGCGGTGCAGCTCAAGCTGGCCGAGGTGTTCGGCGGGGATGCGGCGCAGTTCCCCGAGCACGAGCACCAGCGCCTGCTGGCCGAGCTGGATGCGGCGCTGAACGACCGCACGCTGTCCGCCGCGCCGGTGCCTGCGCCGCAGCTGGCGCGCATGGTGGCGCAGGCGCCCGAACTGGTGCAGGCCTTCCTGGCGCTGCACCAGCGCCACCTGCGGCTGCAGGAGGAGCATGCGCAGACCATCGACCGCTTCTACGGCGAGCTGGGCGGCGACCACCTGCGCGGCCCCATCGCGCCGCCGCCGCACGAGGCGGTGCGCGAGCACTTCAACAAGCTGGAGAACTACGTCGACGTGCTGGACCGTGAGGCCGAGCTCATCGCGGCGCAGCACCAGGTGCGGCCCGGCCGCCGTGCCGCAGCGCTGCGGGCGCTGCTGCAGCAGGCCTGCGGCGTGGAGGTGGTGGCCGCCGCCGGCATGGGCGCCGACGGCAGCCTTCGCCGCTACGAGCGCGCCCGCCGGCGGCTGCATGTGCCGGCGCACCTGAGCGACGCCCAGCAGGCCTACCAGATGGCCACGCAGTACGCGCTGCTGGCCTGCCGCGAGGCCATCGACGCGGTGGTGGGCGCCGCCGGCTTCGCCGATGCCGACACCCGCGCGCTGGCCCACCAGGGCCTAGCGCACTACTTCGCCGGCGCACTGATGCTGCCTTACCGCACCTTTCTGGCCGCGGCGCGCACGGTGCGCTACGACATCGAGCTGCTGGCGCAGCGCTTCCAGGTCAGCTTCGAGACGGTGTGCCACCGCCTGAGCACCCTGCAGCGGCCCGGTGAGCGTGGCGTGCCGGTGTACTTCGTGCGGGTGGACCAGGCCGGCAACATCAGCAAGCGGCAAAGCGCCACCGCCTTCCACTTCGCCCGCCACGGGGGCGCCTGCCCGCTGTGGCAGGTGCACGAGGCCTTTACCCAGCCCGGCCGCATCCTCACCCAGGTGGCCGAGATGCCCGACGGCACGCGCTTCTTCGGCATCGCCCGCACCATCGAGCGCGGCGGCGGCGGCTACCTGGCGCGTCGCAAGCTGTTCGCCGTCGGCCTGGGCTGCGAGCTGGTGCATGCGCACGAACTGGTGTACGCCGATGGCCTGAACCTGGCCGCGCCGCAGCCGGTGGTGCCCATCGGCCCCGGCTGCCGCGTGTGCCCGCGCGCGGACTGCGTGCAGCGGGCCTTTCCGCCGGCCGGCAAGCCGCTGGTGGTCGAGACGGACAGCGAATCGCTGGTGTCCTACCGCTTCGATCAATGATGGAAATATAGGCCCTCAATCGAGGGATTGCATGTAGATATCATCTGGGCGGATCAAATCCACCAGATCTACATGCGCTTTCCCTTCCTGCTGGCCGGGCTGACCATCGGCTGCGCCTTGCTGGCGCTGACGCACGCCACCGCCCATGCCCAGGCCGACACGGGCCTGCGCATCCACGGCTTCGGCACGGTGGGCGTGACCGCCATCAATGCGCCCGACGACTGGGGCATGCGCCGCTCGCACAAGCAGCGGCGCAATGACGGCGGGCTGCGCATGGACGTCGACAGCCGCCTGGGGCTGCAGGCCAACTACGCCCTGGGCGACGAGGTGGAGATGGTGGGCCAGGCGGTGCTGCAGCCGCAGGTGCAGGTGCAGCCGGTGGAACTGGCCTTCGTCGCCTGGCGGCCGCGGCCGGACCTGACGCTGAGGCTGGGCCGCACGAACAACGACGTGGTGCTGCTGTCCGAGTCGCGCAACATCGGCTTCAGCTACCTGTGGGTGCGCCCCAACCACGACGCCTATGGCCCGCTGCCCATCTATCTGCTGGACGGCATCGACGCCACCTGGCAGCACCAGGGCGGCGGCGCCCACTGGAAGGTGCATGCCTTCGCCGGCCGCGGCTCCACCACCGTGGACGGTGCCACCGGCCAGCGCAGCCAGCGCTACGACATCCAGCGGCTGGCGGGCCTCACCGTCTCCCGCGACCAGGGCGGGCTGCACCTGCGGGGCACGGTGGCTGCGGTGCGCGCGGCCCTGGGGCGCACCGCGGTGGCCACCCGGGCCCTGCAGACGCTGGGGCAGGTGGCGGCGCTGCCGCTGCCCACGGTGGCGGCCGAGGCAGCCGAGCTGCGCGAGGTGCTGGGCGGCCTGCTGGATTCGCGGCGGGTCACCTACGTGGGCGCGGGCCTGGCCTTCGACGACGGCGGCCCCTGGATCGCCACCGTGGAGGTGATGCGCGCGCTGTCCGAGGAGCGGTACATCAGCGGCCGCTTCGGCTATGCCAGCCTGGGCCGGCGCATCGGGCCGGTGACGGTGTACGGCACGGCCGGGGTGGGGCGCTTCGGCACCGGCTGGCAGACCCTGTCCGACTGGACCGATGCCCTGGCACCGCTGGCCGGGCCGGAGGTGGCCCGCGCCGTGGGCAACGCCGGCGCCGTCGTGCACCGGGAAGTGCACGGCGGGGCCACCCACCAGCATTCGGTATCGGTCGGCCTGCGCTGGGACCTGCATCCGCGCGCCGCCCTCAAGCTGCAGCTGGACCGCTTCAGCGTGGAGCGCACCGGCAGCCTGTTCTGGACCACCGGGGAAGCCCGGTCCGCGCGGCCCGTGGTGGGCAGCGTGGTGCTCGATTTCATCTTCTGATCGACCACCGCGCATGAATCAGCCGAGCCGTTGCTTCTTCCTTGCCGCCCGCTGGCTGCTGGCCTGCGTGCTGGCCGTGGCCGCCGCCGCGCCCGCCCGGGCCGACCTCTACGTGGTGGTGCATGCCGACAACCCCAGCCGTTCGATGACGCAGAAGGAAGTGCTCGACCTGTACATGGGCCGCAGCCGCGTCTTCGCCCATGGCGACGTGGCCCTGCCCTTCGACCTGCCGCGCGACAGCAGCGGGCGCGAGCGCTTCTACCAGGCGTTGGCCGGCATGGGCCTGTCGCAGGTCAACAGTTACTGGTCGCGACTGATGTTCACCGGCCAGAGCATGCCGCCGCTGCCGCTGCCCGGCGAGGCGGAGATGCTGGCCATCGTGCGCCGCAATCCGAATGCCATCGGCTACGTGGCCACCGAGCCCGCCGACCGCGGCATCCGCACCGTGCTCGTGTTGCGGGAGCCGCGTTGAAGCCACGCCGCCGGCGCTGGCGCGCGCTGGGCCGGCTGCAGGCGCGGCTGCTGCTGACGGTGGCCGGCGGCGCGGTGGCTTTCGCGCTGCTGGCCGCGGCCGCGGCCTATGCCCTGGGCGCCCAGCGCAGCCAGGCCGACGCCCGCCGCACGCTGGACGACCTGGCCACGGCCGTCGAGAAGACGGTGCAGATCGGCACCTTCAGCAGCGACACCGTGCTGCTGGGCGAGGTGGCCGGCGGGCTGGTCGGCCATCCGCTGCTCCTGCGCGCCGTGATCCGCGATGCCGCGGGCCGCGTGCTGGTCGACACCGGCACCGCCGCGCGGCCGCCGGCGGACTGGTCGCTGCTGCGGCCGGTGCTGTCGCCCTTCGATGCGCGTGAACGCATCGGCATGCTGGAGCTGCTGCCCGACGCCGATGAGCAGCGCCGCAGCGCCCGGGCCGAAGCCCGCACGCTGGCGCTGCCGCTGGTGGCGCAGACGCTGCTGGTGGCGCTGCTCGTGTACGCGGTGGCTGCCCGGCTGGTATCCGCGCCCATCGTGCACACCGCCGGCGCACTGCGCCGCATGCAGCCCGGCACCGGCGAGCGCCTGCCCACGCCGCCGCTGCACCAGCACGACGAGATCGGCGAGCTCATCGCCGGCGCCAACGCCCTGCTGCAGGCCAACCAGCTGACGCTGCAGCGCGAGCGGGCGCTGCGCGCCGAGATCGAGGCGATGGAGGCGCAGTACCGCGAGATCTTCGACTCCACCAGCGCGGGCATCTTCGTGCTCACGCCGTCCGGCCGGCTGCTCAACAGCAATCCCACCGCGCTGCGCGTGGTGGGCATGCCGCTGCGCGAGATGCGCGACCTGCGCGAGACCGACTTCCTGCGCGAGGTGTTCGCCTGGCCCGAGCGGGTGGAAGCCATGATCCGCGAGGCCCTGCGCACCGGCCACACCGTCTCCGGCGACCTGGAGCTGCGCCGGCGCGACCAGGGCCTGCAGTGGGTGCACTGCCTCATCTCCGTGCAGGGCCACGACGCCGCGGAGGGCGGCCGGCCCGGTGCGCAGCGGCTGATCGAGGCGGTGATGTACGACGTGACCGAGCGCATCCGCACCGAGCACCATGTGCGCTACCAGGCCGAGCACGACATGCTCACCGGCCTGCGCAACCGCGTGGGCTTCGAGGCGCGGGTCGAGCGCATGCTGGCCGCGCCCCAGCATCCGGCGCTGTGCCTGCTCTACATCGACCTGGACGGCTTCAAGCGCGTGAACGACGAGCTGGGCCATGCCGCCGGCGACGAGGTGCTGCGTGCCTGCGCGCTGCGCATGAAGCATGCGGTGCGCCGCGGCACCGACAGCGTGGCGCGGCTGGGCGGCGACGAGTTCGCGGTGGTGCTGCAGCATGCCGGTGGGCATGAGGAGGTGGTGGCGCGCATGGCCGCCCACCTGCTGGCGGCGCTGTGCGAGCCCATCAAGCTGGTGGACGGCCGCACTGCCCAGGTGGGTGCCAGCATCGGCATCGCCACCGCGCCGCGCCACGGCGCCACGCTGCAGGCCCTGGCCGAAGCCGCCGATGCGGCAATGTACGAGGTCAAGCGCACCGGCAAGAACAGCTTCGCCACCGCCTGGCGCGCGCCGCCGGCCTAGACACCCGCCTGCCGACCAGGTTGCCAAGGTAGGGGCTGCGCGCGCAAGCGGGCTGCCTACACTGCGGCCACATGTTTGCATTGCGCACCGACGACGGACTGCCGCTGCACCTGCGACGCTGGTCCGCACCGGGCGCGGCCCGCGGCACCGTGCTGCTGGTGCACGGCCTGGGCGAGCACATCGGCCGCCATGCCGCGCTGGCCGACGAGCTGAACCGGCAGGGCTGGCACGTGGCCGGCTACGACCAGCGTGGCCACGGGGCCTCCGGCGGTGCCCGCGGCCATGTGGCCGGCCCGTACAGCCTGCTGTCCGACCTCGGCAAGATGGTGGCCCACTGCCGCGCCCAGTCACCCGGGCCGCTGGTGCTGCTGGGCCACAGCCTGGGCGGCCTGGTGGCCGCGCGCTACGTGGCCGAGGCACTGAACGCCCAGCCGCATGCCTGGTGCCGGCCGGTGGAAGGCCTGCTGCTGTCCTCCCCCGCGCTGGACGCGGGGCTGAACGGCCTGCAGCGCGGGCTGCTGCGCATGATGATGTCGCTCAAGCCCGAGCAGGCGCTGCCCAGCGGGCTCAAGGCCGAGTGGCTGAGCCGCGACCCGGCCGCGGTGCAGGCCTACCGTGGCGACCCCCTGGTGCACGACCGCATCACGCCGCGGCTGCTGCGCTTCATCGTCGACGCCGGCGTGCTGGTGCGTGCGCAGGCGCCGCGCTGGAGCCTGCCCACGCTGCTGCTGTATGCCGGCGCCGACCGCTGCGTGGACCCCGAAGGCAGCGCCGCCTTTGCCGCCCGCGCCCCGCGGCGCTGGGTGCATGCGCAGTGCTTCGATGGCTGCTTCCACGAGCTGTTCAATGAACCGCCGCCGGCGCGCACGCAGGCGCTGCAGGCGGTGCACAAGGCATTGCAGGCATTGGCCGAGCCGCCGGTCGATGCCCTGCGGCAGGCCTAAACTGGCCCGCACGCCTGATCCAGCCCATGCCGAAAGGACCGCCACGATGAATGCCCGCGACCCCAGCCTGCCCCTGCAACCGGATGAAACCTCGGCCATCGCCAGCTTCGCTGCCCAGGTGTGGGACGAGGAGATCGTGCCCGCGGTCACCCGCTACATCGGCATCCCGTGCAAGAGCCCGATGTTCGATGCCGACTGGCAGAAGAACGGCCACATCGAGCAGGTGATGCGCGAGGCCGCCGAGTGGGTGGAAAGCCGCAAGGTCGAGGGCCTGAAGCTGGAGATCGTGCGCCTGGAAGGCCGCACGCCGGTCATCTTCTTCGAGGTGCCCGCCACCAAGGCCGGCAGCGACGACACCATCGTGCTGTACGGCCACCTGGACAAGCAGCCGGAGTTCAGCGGCTGGCGCAACGACCTCGGCCCCTGGACGCCCAAGTACGAGGACGGCCTGCTCTATGGCCGCGGCGGCGCCGACGACGGCTATGCGGTGTATGCCTCGCTCACCGCCATCATGGCGCTGGACCGGCAGGGCATCCCGCGCCCGCGCTGCGTGGGCATCATCGAGGCCTGCGAGGAAAGCGGCTCCTTCGACCTGCCCGCCTACCTTGATCTGCTGCGCCCGCGGCTGGGCAACGTCAGCCTGGTGGTGTGCCTGGATTCGGGCGCCGGCAACTACGAGCAGCTGTGGCTCACCACCAGCCTGCGCGGCATGGTCAGCGGCGTGCTGAAGGTGGAGGTGCTGACCGAAGGCGTGCACTCGGGTGATGCCAGCGGCCTGGTGCCGTCGAGCTTCCGCATCCTGCGCCAGGTGCTCGACCGGCTGGAGGACAGCCGCACCGGCGAGCTGTTGCCGCAGAGCTTCCATTGCGAGGTGCCGGCCTCGCGCATCGAGCAGGCCCGCGCCACCGCTGCGATCCTGAAGGACGAGGTGTGGAAGCGCTTCCCCTGGGCCTGCGGTGCCGAAGGCAGCCCCACGCTGCCGACGACGACCGAGCCGGTGCAGGCGCTGCTCAACCGCACCTGGAAGCCCACGCTGTCGGTGGTGGGCGTCGACGGCTTCCCCGAGCTGAAGAACGCCGGCAATGTGCTGCGGCCGTACACCGCTTTCAAGCTCAGCCTGCGGCTGCCGCCGCTGATCGACGGCAATGAAGCCGCGCTCAAGCTCAAGGCGCTGCTGGAAGACAACGCGCCCTACAACGCCAAGGTCACCTTCCAGCCCGACGGCCGCGCCGGGGCGTTCGGCGCCAACGGCTGGAATGCGCCTGAGCTGTCGCCCTGGCTGTACGAGGCGCTGAACAACGCTTCGCTGGCGCAGTTCGACGCGCCGGTGGGCTTCGTGGGGCAGGGCGGCACCATCCCGCTGATGAGCATGCTGCAGCAGGGCTTCCCGAAGGCCCAGATGATGGTGTGCGGCGTGCTGGGCCCCAAGAGCAACGCCCACGGGCCGAACGAGTTCCTGCACGTGCCCTACGGCAAGAAGCTCACCGCCGCGGTGGCGCAGGTGATGGCTGCCTGCCCTTGACGTCGGCGCCCAGGCTCGCTGCGCTCGCGGCCCCCCGAGGGGGTGCCCAAGCCCTTGGGGCGGCCCGGCGGGCTTGATAGTGATAACCCGCGTCGGTGGCGCGGGGGCTGCGGCTATAAACGGGGCCGCCAATTTCCAGCAGGACCCGTTCGTGAAAGCCGACCGTGAATGAGCCGCAGGGCTTGCCGCCCGACGAGGCTCCGCCGCCAGTGAAGGTGCCACTGGCCATTGAAGACTGGCTGGCCGTGCTCATCATGGCCGCGCTGGTGCTCATCACCTTCGCCAACGTGCTGGTGCGCTACTTCAGCAACCAGTCCTTCGCGTGGACCGAGGAGATCTCGGTCTTCCTGATGATCGTGATGACGCTGGTGGGCGGCTGCGCCGCCGTCGCGCGGGACATGCACATCAAGATCGAGTACCTGCTGGACGTGGGCAGCAGCCAGCGCCGGCGCCGCCTGCGGCGCTTCGGTGCGCTGTGCACCGCGGGCTTCTTCCTGCTGCTGGCGGGCCTGAGCGTGCGCATGGTGTGGGACGAGTTCCGCTACGACGAGACCACGCCCGCCATCGGCCTGCCGGCCTGGTGGTTCTCGGTGTGGCTGCCGCTGCTGTCGCTGGCCATCGCCGGCCGGGCCTTCGGGCTGTACCGGCGCCTGCGCCCGACCGAAGCATGATTGCCGCCACGCTGTTCCTGCTGTTCATCGGCCTGATGCTGCTGGGCGTGCCCATCGGCGTGGCGCTGGCGCTGGGCGGTTCGCTGGCCATCGCGCTGGCCAACCCCGACACGATGATGTTCGGCCTGCTGGCGGTGCCGCAGAACTTCTACGCGGGCCTGGCCAAGTACCCGCTGCTGGCCATCCCGATGTTCGTGCTGGTGGGCTCGATCTTCGACCGCTCGGGCGTGGCGCAGCGGCTGGTGAACTTCGCGGTAGCCATCGTGGGCCGCGGGCCCGGCATGCTGCCGCTGGTGGCCATCGCGGTGGCGATGTTCCTTGGCGGCATCTCCGGCTCCGGCCCGGCCAATGCGGCCGCGGTGGGCGCGGTGATGATCGCGGCGATGAACCGCGCCGGCTATCCGCCGGCTTACTCGGCCTCGGTGGTGGGGGCGGCCGCAGCCACCGACATCCTCATCCCGCCGTCCATCGCCTTCATCGTCTATTCGGTGATGGTGCCCGGCGCCTCGGTGCCGGCGCTGTTCGCGGCCGGCATGGTGCCGGGCATCATGGCCGGCATCGCGCTGGTGGTGCCGGCGGTGTGGCTGGCGCGCCGCCACCGCATGGGCGCATTGGAAGCCGACATGCCGCGCCCGCCTTTCTGGCCCAGCCTGGTGCAGGCCTCGTGGGGCCTGGCGGCGCCGGTGCTCATCCTGGGCGGCATGCGGCTGGGCTGGTTCACGCCCACGGAAGCCGCGGTGGTGGCGGTGGTGTACGGCCTGTTCGTGGGCATGGTGGTGCACCGCACGATCGGCGTGCGCGACCTGTTCCCCATCCTGCGTGAAGGCGCCGAGCTGTCGGCCGTCATCCTGATGGTGGTGTCCTTGGCAGGCATCTTCGCGTATTCGCTGTCCACGCTGTCCATCATCGATCCGGTCACGCGGGCCATCGTCAACTCGGGCCTGGGCGAATACGGCGTGCTGGCGCTGCTGATCGTGGTGATGATCGTCGCGGGCATGTTCCTGGACGGCGTGTCCATCTTCCTGATCTTCGTGCCGCTGCTGCTGCCCATCGCGCAGCACTACCAGTGGGACCTGGTGTGGTTCGGCGTGCTGCTCACGCTGAAGGTGGCGCTGGGCCAGTTCACGCCGCCGATGGCCGTCAACCTGATGGTGTCGTGCCGCATCGCCCGTGTGCGCATGGAAGCCACCATCCCCTGGGTGGGCTGGCTGCTGGCCGCGATGGGCAGCGTGATGCTGCTCGTCATCGTGTTCCCGCAACTGGCGCTGTGGCTGCCGCGGGTGCTGGGTTACTGAAGTTCAACCGATCAACCGGAGGAGACGAAACATGAAACGACGACTGTTGGGTGTGGCGCTGTCGGCCCTGGCCGCGGCCGTGATGGGCCTGGCCGGCGGTGCCGCGCAGGCGCAGAACTACAAGGCCGAATACAAGCTGTCCACGGTGCTGGGCCCGGCCTTCCCCTGGGGCAAGGGCGGCGAGCTGTGGGCGGAGCTGGTCAAGCAGCGCACCAACGGCCGCATCAACATCAAGCTGTATCCCGGCACGTCGCTGGTGCAGGGCGACCAGACGCGCGAGTTCACCGCCATCCGCCAGGGCGTCATCGACATGGCCATCGGCAGCACCATCAACTGGTCGCCGCAGATCCGCGAGCTGAACCTGTTCTCGCTGCCCTTCCTGCTGCCCGACTACGCGGCCATGGACGCCATCACGCAGGGCCCGGTGGGGCAGGACATCTTCGCCCTGGTGGAAAAGGCCGGCGTGGTGCCGCTGGCCTGGGGCGAGAACGGCTACCGCGAGATCAGCAACAGCAAGCGCGACATCAAGCGGCCCGAGGACCTCAAGGGCCTGAAGATCCGCGTGGTGGGCTCGCCGCTGTTCATCGACACCTTCACCGCGCTGGGCGCCAACCCCACGCAGATGAGCTGGGCCGACGCCCAGCCCGCGCTGGCCAGCGGCGCGGTGGACGGGCAGGAGAACCCCATGTCCATCTTCACCGCGGCCAAGCTGCAGACGGTGGGCCAGAAGCACGTGACGATGTGGGGCTATGTGGCCGACCCGCTGATCTTCGTCGTCAACCGCGACGTGTGGCAGAGCTGGACGCCGGCCGACCGCGAGATCGTCAAGCAGGCCGCCATCGACGCCGGCAAGCAGGAGATCGAGATCGCCCGCAAGGGCCTCGCCGAAGCCGACCAGCCGCTGCTCAAGGACATGAGTGGCCTGGGCGTGTCCGTCACCCGCCTGAGCGCAGCCGAGCGCGAGGCCTTCGTGGCCGCCACGCGCCCGGTGTACGACAAGTGGAAGAACAGCATCGGCGCGCCGCTGGTGACCAAGGCCGAGCAGGCGATCGCCGCGCGCAGGAAGTGACGGCCGTTTAACGGCTGCGTCACAGGCGCCCGGCACAGTGCGCCCCTTCGAAGAACCACACATCACAGGAGTACCGATGTCGATGAACTTGAAGGGGGCCGTGCTGGCCCTGGCCGCCGCCGCCTCGCTGGCCGCACCCTTCGCGGCCCAGGCCGCGCTGAAGACGCTGGACGGCAAGGCGCCGCTGGTCATCGCCCACCGTGGCGCCAGCGGCTACCTGCCCGAGCACACGCTCGGCGGCTACGAACTCGCCATCAAGATGGGCGCCGACTACATCGAGCCCGACCTGCAGCTCACCAAGGACGGCCAGCTGGTGGCCATGCACGACACCTCGCTGGCGCGCACCACCAACGTGGAACAGGTGCTCGGCCAGCGCAACGGCGGCTACCGCGTGGGCGACTACACGCTGGCCGAGATCAAGACGCTGACGGTCAACCCGTCGGGCGGCTTGTCCAGCACCACCTACCCCGGCTTCAATCCCAGCGCCGCCGAGCCGTACCGCGTGCCCACCTTCCAGGAGGTGATCGACTTCACCAAGCAGCAGAGCGCGCTGGCCGGGCGCGAGATCGGCATCTATCCGGAAGTGAAGACCGCGGGCCTCGAGATCGAGACCAAGGTGCTCGACACCCTGGTGGCCAATGGCTACAAGACCGGCGACAAGGTGTTCATCCAGTCGTTCAATGCCTCGTCCATCCAGAACATCAACACCCGCCAGACGCAGCTGGGCTACGACTTCCAGCTGGTGGTGCTGGGCAGCGCAAATGCCATCGGCACGCTGGGCCTGGCCAACATCGCCCAGTACGCCGACGGCGTGGGCGTGTCCATCGGCAGCGCCGGCATGGGTGAGAGCTTCATCGCCGCCGCGCATGCAGCCAACCTGAAGGTGCACGGCTACACCTTCAGCAAGTTCGACGACACGGCCAATGCCCAGTACCTCGAGTGGTATGGCTACGGCATCGACGGTGTATTCAGCAACTACACCGACAAGGCCCTGGCCGCGCGCACCGAGTTCCTGGCCGCGCAAGTGCCCGAGCCCGGCACCTGGGCGATGTTCGGCCTGGGCATCGCCGGCCTGGCGGTGTTTGCACGCCGCCGCCAGCAGGCCGCCGCGTAACAGCGCTGTAACGCCGGCACGGCCCGGGGGCCGATTGGCCCCTGCGGCTGGCGGTTCATTGCGCTTGGGCCAACAATGCGCGCCTATGGACCAGTTCAAAGCCATGCGCACCTTCGTGCGCGTCATCGATGAAGGCAGCTTCGCCGGCGCCGCGCGTTCCCTCGATGTGGCCCCGGCCGTCGTCACCCGCGTGGTGGCCGAGCTGGAAGCCCACCTGGGCACCCGGCTCATCAACCGCACCACGCGCCGCATTGCGCTCACCGAGATCGGCGAGCAATACCTGGAGCGGTCGCGGCTGATCCTGGCCGAGGTGGAAGAGGCCGAGGCCCTGGCCAGCAGCGCCCAGCGCGAGGCCCGCGGCATCGTGCGGCTGCGGGTGCCGCCGGCCTTCGCGGTGCACCGGGTGGCGCAGCTGCTGCCGGCCTTCCACAAGCTCTATCCGCATGTCACGGTGGAGATCAATGCCTTCGGCGCGGTGGACGACATCGACGACTCGCAGGACATCACCATCCTGTGGAAGCGCGGCCCGCTGGACGGCGAGTTCGTGGCCCGGCGCCTGGCGCGCAGCGAGGTGGTGCTGTGCGCCGCGCCCGAGTACCTCGACCTGCACGGCCGGCCCAGCCATCCGCGCGAGCTGAGCACGCACAAGATCCTGATCCCGCCGGTGTCGGAGATGCAGAACGGCCTGACCTTCTACCGCGGCGTGTGGAGCGAAGGCGAGCCCGAGGCCGAGGCGGTGTCGCTGGTGCGGCCCGGCCCGTCGCCGATGAGCTCGCTCAACACCGATGTCAACTATGCCGGTGCGCTGGCCGGGCTGGGCATCGCCGGCCTGCCGTCCTTCATCGCTGGCGATGCACTGGTGGAGCAGGCGCTGGAGCGCGTGCTGCCCGAGTGGCAGCTGTTCACCTTCACGCTGTGGGCCTGCATGCCTTCGCGCAAGCATGTGCCGGCGCGCACGCGGGCGCTGCTGGAGTTCCTGGTCAGCAGCTTCGGCGGCGAGGACCGCGACCCCTGGCTGGAAGCCGCCGGCTGCCCGACGCTGGATTGCGAGGGCTCGGCCGCTTCAGCGCAGCGAATAGGCGATCTCGCCGCGCATGCCTGACAGCGGCTCGATCAGCGGCAGCAGCGGGCCCAGCTCGCGGTAGCGCCGTGCCACCTTGGTGGCATAGGCGAAGAAGCGCGGCAGGTCCTCGGCGTACTTCGGCTTGCCGTCGCGGTGCTTCAGGCGGCTGAAGATGCCCAGCACCTTCAGGTGGCGCTGCAGGCCCATCCATTCCACCTGCCGCCAGAACTCGCCGAAGTCCAGCGGCACCGGCAGGCCGGCCTTGCGCGCCTGCTCCCAGTAGCGGGCGGCCCAGTCGATCTCGCGTTCCTCCTCCCACGACAGGAAGGCGTCGCGCAGCATCGAGGCCACGTCGTAGGTCAGCGGGCCGCGCACCGCATCCTGGAAGTCGAGGATGCCGGGGTTGGGGTCGCACACCATCAGGTTGCGCGGCATCCAGTCGCGGTGCACGGCCACCTGCGGCTGCGCCAGGGCGCTGTCGGCCAGCCGGCGCGTCACATGCGCCCAGTGCTTCAGTTCGGTCTCGCCCCAGGTGACGCCGAATTCCCGGCCCACGCACCATTCGGGGAACAGCGCCATCTCCCGCTGCAGCAGCGCCTCGTCGAAAGGCGGCAGGCTGCTGGCGTCCACATGCACCTGCCAGTGCACCAGGGCCTTGATGGCGTCGCGCATCAGCGCATCGGCCTGGCCCGCGGTGGCTTCGGACAGCGCATCGAGGTAGAGCTGCCGGCCCAGGTCGGTCAGCAGCAGGAAGCCCTGTGCCTCGTCGGCCGCCAGTACCTGCGGCGCATGCAGGCCCGCGCCGGCGATCAGGGCGGCCACCTTCACGAAGGGGCGCACGTCCTCCTGCGGCGGTGGCGCGTCCATCAGCACGAAGCTGCGGTGCGATGCGCCGTCGATTCGAAAATACCTGCGGAAGCTGGCATCGGCCGAAGCCGGCCGCAGGCTGGCCACGTCCAGGCCGTGCTGCACGGCCAGCGGGGCCAGCCATTGCTGGAAAGCGGCCTGCCGCGTGGCGCTGGGCCAGGCGATGGCGGACGGGGAAGTGGCGGTCATAATCGATTCTACAAATCGCCCCGGTGTCGCCGATGCGGCCGCGTGCCGCCCCGCCGGGGCCGGCTGTGGCCCCCTTGCCCGCCGGACGTTTCCCGCTGCTGCCCGAGTTGCTCTTGACGCGCCCGAATCCATCGCACCTTGCCTGGCTGCGCGCCTGCATGCCCACCCCGCTGGCCCTGGCCGCCGCACTGTGCTGCGCGCAGGCCGGCGCCCAGACCGCCCCGGCGCGCGTGCCGGCCGCCGCACCACCGGCACCGGCCGCTTCCGCCCCGGCACCGGCCGCTTCCACAGCCGCAGGCCCCGCCGTCATCCTGCAGGCCGACCGCATCAGCGGCCGGCCCGACATCGACGCGCAGGCCGAGGGCAATGCCGAGCTGCAGCGCGGCCCCTTGGTGATCCGCGCCGACAAGCTCAGCTACGACAGCGTGGGCGACCTGGCCAAGGCCCAGGGCAATGTGCGCATCAGCCGCGACGGCGACCGCTTCACCGGCCCCGAGGTGCAATTGCAACTGCAGCGCTTCGAAGGTTTCTTCCTGCAGCCGGAGTACTACTTCCCCTCCACCGGCGCCGGCGGCAAGGCCGACCGCATCGACTTCATCGACGACCAGCGCTCCCAGCTGTGGGGCGGCACCTATTCCTCCTGCGGCGCCGACGGCAGCGGCACGCCCGCGTGGCTGCTGGGCGCCGACCGCATCCGGCTGGACCGGCAGGCCAACGAAGGCGTGGCCGAGGGCGCGGTGCTGCGCTTCTACGGCGTGCCCATCCTTGCGGCGCCGCGCCTGAGCTTCCCGCTGACCGACGAGCGCAAGTCCGGCTGGCTGCCGCCCTCGCTGGACGTGGACAACAAGAGCGGCGTCGGCATCGGCGTGCCGTACTACTGGAACATCGCGCCCAACCGCGACGCCACCATCACGCCCACGGTGATGACGCGGCGCGGCTTCTCGGCCGACCTGCAGTTCCGCTACCTGGAGCCCAGCTTCCGCGGCGAGATCGACGTGCATGCGCTGCCTGACGACCGCGTGACCGACACCTCGCGCCATGCGCTGCGGCTGTTCCATGAAGGCGATGCGCCGCAGGGCATCCACTACCGCATCCGCGGCCTGCGGGTGTCCGACGACGAGTACTGGAAGGACTTCTCCTCCCAGGCCAGCTCGTGGACGCCGCGGCTGCTGGCCACCGACCTGCAGGCCGACCGCAGCTTCCGCTGGAACGGCATCGACGCCACCGCCTATGCCCGCGTGCAGCAATGGCAGGTGCTGCAGCAGGATGACGCCCGCATCGTGGCGCCCTACCAGCGCAGCCCGCAGCTGGGGCTGCGCGGCAGCAGCCTGCTGGCCGGCGGCTTCGAGACCGCGTTCGAGACCGAGGTCAACCACTTCACGCGGCCCAGCAACGGCCAGCTCGATCCGCTGCCCACCGGCACGCGGCTGCATGCGCTGGGCAGCATCAGCCGGCCCTGGCGCGCGCCGGGCTGGTGGGTGGTCCCGAAGTTCTCCTTCAATGCCGCGCAGTACCAGATCGACCATTCGGCCGGTGGCCGGTATGACAACGAATCGCGCACCATCCCCACCGTGAGCGTGGACGGCGGCATGGTGTTCGAGCGCCGGGCCAGCTGGTTCGGTGAGACCCTGCGGCAGACGCTGGAGCCGCGTGTGCTGTACGTCAACACGCCCTACCGGGAGCAGCGCGGCACGCCTAATTTCGATGCCTATGGCAAGGATTTCAATGCCGTCAGCGTCTACAGCGACAACGAGTTCTCCGGCGTCGACCGCGTCTCCGACACCAACACGCTGACCGCCGGCATCACCACCCGGCTGCTGGACGAGAACACCGGCATCGAACGCCTGCGCCTGGGCCTGGCCCAGCGCGTGCAGTTCCGCGACCAGAAGCTGGTAGCCAACCCCGACGGCACGCCCAACATCGATTCCACGCCGGAAGGCGAGGGCTCCACGCAGCGCTTCTCCGACCTGCTGCTGTTCGGCACCGCCACGCTGTCGCCGCGCTGGATGGTGGACGGCGCCATCCAGTACGACCCCGACAGCCGGCGCACCGTGCGCTCGCTGCTGTCCACGCGCTTTACGCCAGGGCCCTTCCGCACCCTCAGCGCCAGCTACCGCCTCACCCGCGGCCTGAGCGAGCAGCTGGAGGTGGGCTGGCAATGGCCGCTGTACCAGCGCGATGCCGCCGCCGCACGCGCGCAGGCCGCAGGTGCCTGCAGCGGCACGCTGTATGGCGTGGGCCGCCTCAACTACAGCCTGCGCGACAGCCGTGTCACCGATTCCATCGTCGGCCTGGAGTACGACGCCGGCTGCTGGATCGGCCGCGTGGTGGCCGAGCGACTGTCCACCGGCCGCAGCGAAGCCACCACCCGTCTGCTGCTGCAACTGGAGCTGGTCGGCCTGTCACGTCTCGGTTCCAACCCGCTCAAGGTCTTGAAGGACAATGTGCCCGGCTACCGCCTGCTGCGCGAAGACCGTGATGCAGGCGCCGACGCGGCCTCCTCGGCCGCCTTCTGATCCCGCCGCCCCTGCCTGAACCCGCCTCTCGTTCGATGAAACAAGCTTTGCTTTCGAAGGCGCTGGCCTTCACCCTGTGCTGCGGGGTCACCCTGGCCGCCTCGGCCCAGGCCACTGCCCCGGGCCGCGTGAGCGTGCGCGCCGCCGACCACATCGCCGCCATCGTCAACCAGGAGCTGGTCACCGCCTTCGAGGTGGAGCAGCGCCTGGCCCGTGTGCGCGAAGAGGCCGCCCGGGCCCGCCAGTCGCTGCCCGACGAGCCGGAGCTGCGCAAGCAGGTGCTGGAAATGCTGATCGAGGAGCGCGCCATCCTCAGCTTCGCGCGCGACAGCGGCGTGCGCATCGAGGACCCCGAGCTGGACCGCGCGGTGGCAGGCGTGGCCGCGCAGAACCAGCTCACGCTCACGCAGCTGCGTGAGCGTCTGCGCCGCGAAGGCATCGAGTACTCGCGCTTTCGCAACAACCTGCGCGACCAGATGATGATCGAGCGGGTGCGTGAGCGTGAAGTTCAGTCGCGCATCAAGATCACCGACGTGGAGATCGACCGCCTGATCGAGCAGCAGCGCCAGGCCGCCGCCGCGCAGCCGGAGCTGAACATCGCGCAGATCCTGGTCACCGTGCCCGAAGGTGCTTCCGTCGCCACCGTGGCCGAGCGACGCGCCCGTGCCGAGGCCGCAATGGCCCGGGTGAAGGCCGGCGAGGCCTTTGCCACCGTGGCGCGGGAGCTGTCGGAGGACGCCAACCGTGACAAGGGCGGCGAGATCGGCCTGCGCCCGGCCAGTCGCCTGCCGGACGTGTTCGTGCAGGCGGTGGGCGCGCTGAAGGCCGGCGAGGTGGCGCCCGAGCTGCTGCGCACCGGCGCCGGCTTTCACGTGCTGAAGGTGGTCGACCGCAAGGACGGCGGTGCGCTGCAGGTCACGCAGACCCGCGCCCGCCACATCCTGCTGCGGCCTTCCGCGCAGGTGCCGGCCGAGGTGGCCGTGCGCCGCCTGGAGGAATTCCGCCGCCAGATCGAGGCCGGCAGCGCCAGCTTCGAGGCCCTGGCGCGCGCCAACTCCGAGGACGGCAGCGCGCCGCAGGGCGGCGACCTCGGCTGGACCTCGCCGGGCAGCTTCGTGCCGGAATTCGAGGAAGCCATGAACCGGCTGCCGCTGGGTGGCATGTCGCCGCCCATCACCTCGCGCTTCGGCGTGCACCTCATCCAGGTGCTGGAGCGCCGCGTGGTCAACGTCGAGCCCAAGCAGCTGCGCGAACAGGCCCGCAATGCCCTGCGCGAGCAGAAGTTCGACGATGCCTACAACGAGTGGGTGCGTGAGCTGCGCGCCCGCGCCTACGTCGAGCTGCGCGAAGCGCCGCAGCAGCCTTGAAGCACATCGCGCGCAAGCGCTTCGGGCAGCACTTCCTGTCCGACGGCTACGTGATCGAGGCCATCGTCGATGCCATCGATCCGCAGCCCGGCCAGGCCCTGGTCGAGATCGGCCCCGGCCTGGGCGCCATCACCCAGCCGCTGAAGGCGCGCTGCGGCGAGCTCACCGTGGTGGAGCTGGACCGCGACCTAGCCGCGCGGCTGCGCAAGCAGGACGGCCTGACCGTGGTGGAAGCCGACGTGCTGAAGGTCGACTTCGGCGCGCTGGGCGCGCAGCGCGGCCAGCCGCTGCGGGTGGTGGGCAACCTGCCCTACAACATCTCCACACCCATCCTGTTCCACCTGCTGGACTCGGTGCACGCGGTGCAGGACCAGCACTTCATGCTGCAGAAGGAAGTGGTCGAGCGCATGGTGGCCGCACCCGGCAGCAAGGCCTACGGCCGGCTGTCGGTGATGCTGCAGTGGCGCTACCACATGGAGTCGGTGCTGGACGTGCCGCCCGAATCCTTCGACCCGCCACCGCGGGTGGATTCGGCCGTGGTGCGCATGCTGCCCTGGCCCACGCCGGCAGACGTGCGTTTCGAGCTGCTGGAGGACATGGTGGCGGTGGCCTTTTCGCAGCGGCGCAAGGTGCTGCGCAACACGCTGGGCAAATGGCTGGAGGAGCGCGGATTTGCCGGCGAATTCGACCTGCAACGCCGCGCCGAGGAAGTGCCGGTGGCGGAGTTCGTGGCGCTCGCCGCCGCCATCAGCTGACGCACAAAGCACGACGGCGGCCCGAAGGCCGCCGTCGTCAAGACTGAGAACCGAAAGGAGCGCTGCCTCAGGCAGCGTTCAGCCACATCGCGGTATCGAAGGCGCTGCTCATCATCGGCATGTTCATGCCGAAGTTGCTGTTCGCAGCTGCCTTGGAAGTGCTCTTCGGCTTGGCAGTCGTCGTCTCTTGGGCCGTCTCAGCAGCCCGCTCCCATGACCCGTTTTCCTGGGAGCGGGCTACTGAAAAGAATAGAAACATCGGAAGGGCACCTTCCGATCGGCCCAGAAGTCCGCCGCGTCCCGGAACACGTCGAGCAACTGCTCGCGGGCCTCGCGGTCGAAGCGTGCGTTGTCGGGCAGTTGCTCGAGCACCACCACGAAGCCGGGCTGCATGCCCGACTTGTGCACCAGGTCCGTCATGCAATCGTAGAGCGCATCCAGGTTCTTGCCGAAATGCGCCGGGAAGAGGAACGACTCGGCGATGGCCTCCAGCACTTCCTGCTTCGACTGGGCGTTGGCCAAGTTCGCGTACAAGAAATGCTGCCCGACCTCCTGGGCGGACTTCATGAGGTCATCGACGCGATAGGCGCGGATGGCCTGGACGATGTTCGGACGGACGGTCTGCAAGAGCATGGTCGCGATCCTCCTGGGTTCAAGGGCTGGAAACGTCGCTCACTGCACGATGCGGCGGAAGCTCGCGTAGTGGTCGTCGGTGTAGTAACAGGCTTCCGGCTGGGTGGGTGGCTGGCCGCCGCACACAATGCGCCGGGCACCGCGGTGGCGGACGCCCGGTGTCTTCACCGTGTACTCGCGGTAATAGCCTCTCGACTGCCGGGGCAGCAGGCGTTCGCGGTTGCCGAACACGCTGCCGTCCTTCTCGTACGGGAATGGGCCACCTGACCGGATGAGTCGTTCCGTGCGCTGCGCTTCCACAGGCAACTGCGACAAAGTCACCGTGCTGCCGACTACGCCTGGCTCCGCCGGTGAGGGCTTGGCGAACACGGCCGGAGCCGCGCCTGCCAACCACACCGCGGCCCCCAGCGTGAGCCCCAACTTGCGAAGAGACTGCACCAAAGAGGACCGTTGGACCTGAGTCACGGGGTTAACCCTGAATCCTGAAAGCGCAAATGGTACCGACTCGGGTGCAAAAGCTCAAGCCGCTGCCTCAGTTTCGGGCAGCGGCGGCAGGGTATGAGTGCGCGCTAACTATCGGTGTGGGCCGCAGGTTGCCACGCAGGAGGGCGCACCTGGCAACTGTCAAGCGATTTACATTCCAGCAAGCCGTTCAGCGTGCAGCATTGGCGTCCGCGACGGTCAGCGCCGTCATGTTCACGATACGCCGCACGGTGGCCGACGGTGTCAGGATGTGCACCGGTTTGGACGCGCCGAGCAGCACCGGCCCGATGGCAATGCCGCCGCCGGCCGCTGTCTTCAGCAGGTTGTAGGCGATGTTGGCGGCGTCGATGTTGGGCAGCACCAGCAGGTTGGCCTCGCCGCTCAGGGTGCTGCGCGGCATCACCTCGGCGCGGTGGGCGGCGTCGAGCGCGGTGTCGCCGTGCATCTCGCCATCGATCTCCAGCCACGGGGCCTGATGCTGCACCAGTGCCAGTGTGTCGCGCATCTTGATGGCCGAAGGCTGGTTGCTGGAGCCGAAGTTGGAATGCGACAGCAGCGCCGCCTTGGGCACCACGCCAAAGCGGCGCAGCTCCTCGGCCGCCAGCACGGTGATCTCGGCCAGCTGCTCGGCGGTGGGGTCGTAGTTGACGTGCGTGTCGACCAGGAACACCTGGCGGCCCGGCAGGATCAGGCTGTTCATGCAGGCATAGGTGTTCACGCCCGGGCGGCGGCCGATCACCTGGTCGATGTACACCAGGTGGTGCGACGTGCCGCCCCAGGTACCGCAGATCAGGCCGTCCACTTCGCCGTTGTGCAGCAGCATGGTGCCGATCAACGTCAGCCGCCGGCGCATCTCGATCTTGGCCAGCTGCTTGGTGACGCCCTTGCGCTCCATCATCTGGTGGTAGCTCTGCCAGTAGCCGGTGTAGCGCTCGTCATGGTCGGTGTTGACCACGTCGTAGTCGCGCCCGGCCTCCAGGCGCAGGCCGAACTTGTCGATGCGCTGCGCGATGATGGCCGGGCGGCCGATCAGCGTCGGGCGGGCCAGGCCTTCGTCGACGACGATCTGCACCGCGCGCAGCACGCGTTCTTCCTCGCCCTCGGCATAGGCCACGCGCTTGTGCTGGGCGCGCTTGGCCACGTTGAAGATCGGGCGCATGGTGGTGCCCGAGGCATAGACGAAGGCCTGCAGCTTGTCGGTGTAGGCGTCGAAGTCGGTGATGGGCCGGGTGGCCACGCCGGATTCCGCCGCGGCGCGTGCCACGGCAGCGGCGATCTTCATCATCAGCCGCGGATCGAAGGGCTTGGGAATCAGGTACTCACGACCGAAGCTCAGCGTGGCGCCGGCATAGGCCGCGGCCACCACCTCGCTCTGCTCGGCCTGGGCCAGCTCGGCGATGGCATGCACCGTCGCGATCTCCATCTCGCTGGTGATGGTGGTGGCGCCGCAGTCCAGGGCGCCGCGGAAGATGTACGGGAAGCACAGGACGTTGTTGACCTGGTTCGGATAGTCGCTGCGGCCGGTGGCGATGATCGCGTCCTGCCGCACCGCCTTCACTTCCTCCGGCAGGATTTCCGGCGTGGGATTGGCCAGCGCGAAGATCACCGGGTTGGGTGCCATGGTCTGCACCATCGCCGGCTTCAGCACGCCGGCGGCCGACAGGCCCAGGAACACGTCGGCGCCGGCGATCACGTCGGCCAGCGTGCGGTGCGCGGTCTCCTGCGCGAATTCGGCCTTGTCCGGGTCCATCAGCTCGGTGCGCCCCTGGTACACCACGCCGGCCAGGTCGGTCACCCAGATGTTCTTGCGCGGCACCCCCAGCTTCACCAGCAGGCTCAGGCAGGCGAGTGCGGCCGCGCCGGCGCCGGAGGTCACCAGCTTGACCTCGTCGATCTTCTTGCCGGCCACCTTCAGGCCGTTCATCAGCGCGGCGCCCACCACGATGGCCGTGCCGTGCTGGTCGTCGTGGAAGACGGGGATCTTCATGCGCTCGCGCAGCTTGCGCTCGACGTAGAAGCAGTCCGGTGCCTTGATGTCCTCGAGGTTGATGCCGCCGAAGGTGGGCTCCAGCGCCGCGATCGCATCCACCAGCTTGTCCAGGCTGTCGCAGTTCAGCTCGATGTCAAAGACATCGATGCCGGCGAACTTCTTGAACAGCACGCCCTTGCCTTCCATCACCGGCTTGGCGGCCAGCGGGCCGATGTTGCCCAGCCCCAGCACTGCCGTGCCATTGGTGACCACGGCCACCAGGTTGCCGCGCGAGGTGTAGCGGAAGGCGTTCGCCGGGTCGGCCACGATCTCCTCGCAGGCCGCAGCCACGCCAGGCGAATACGCCAATGCCAGATCGTGCTGGTTCACCAACTGCTTGGTCGGAACGACGGCGATCTTCCCGGGCGTGGGGAACTCGTGGTACTCGAGTGCTGCACGGCGAAGTTCTGCGCGTTTCTCTTCCTGGCTGGGCATGGCGTATGGTCCGTGGTTGCGGCAAAAGGGGCAGCGATTTTGCCCCCTCGGGGCGCCGAGTGTCGCGCCGGCGACGTTCCCGATTGATGCGCAAAACTGCGTAGCAGCTTTGCCCGGGCGTTGACCCATACTCGTTGGCGATGAGCACCAGCAGCATTCCGCTCCGCCTGCGCCGGCCGCCGCGCCGCGTCAGGCGTGCGCTGCTGTGGGCCACGCTGGTGGCACTGCTGCTGGTGGCGCAGACCCTGCTGGTGCTGCTGACGCTGAACTACGAGAGCGTGCGCGCGCAGGAGCGGGTGGAAGACCTGGCCGGCGAGGTGACGGCCCAGTTGCGCCGCAACATGCAGCGCAGCGTTCAGACGCTGCAGGCCCTGGCCTGGCACGAGCCTTCGCCCGAGCGCTGGCGGGCCGAAGCCGGCGACCTGCTGCGCGGCCGCCATGAGCTGCTGCGGGTGGAGCGCCGCAACAGCCAGTTCGAGGTGGACGAGGCGATGGACTCGCCCTACCGAACGCCCATCTTCAACCAGCTGCCGCGCACGTCGATGGGCATCGAGGCCGAGCTCGCCTGCACCGGTGCCCGCCGTGCCGGCACGCCGATGTTCTCCCGCACCTACTTCGTGCCGCAGGTGGGCGGCACCGGGCTGGAGGTGCTGGACCTGTGCATCCCGATCGCCAATGCCACACGCGCCCCGCAGTACCTGGTGGCCACGCTGGCACTGGGCGGCCTGCTGGAGGAGGCGATGTCGCCGGAGCAGGGCCGGGTACACGAGGTGTCGTTCGTGGAAGGCGACGGCACGCGGCTGGCGCGTGCCGGCGTGCCGCGCGGCGCCGGCGTGTACCAGGCGCAGCGGGTGCTGGACCTGCCTGGCAGCTCCCTGGTGGTGCGGGTGGACAGCGCCGAGGGCAGCCCGCGCCTGATTCCCAACCTGGCCACGGCACTGGTGCTGGGCCTGTCGCTGGCGCTGTTCGGCGTGGTGCTGCTGCTGCTGCGCGACGTGCGCAAGCGCGCGCGGGCCGAGTCGGCACTGGCAGAGGCGCTGGCCTTCCGCAAGGCGATGGAGGATTCGCTGATCACCGGCCTGCGGGCGCGTGACCTGGAGGGCCGCATCACCTACGTCAACCCGGCCTTCTGCGCGATGGTGGGCTTCGGCCCCGACGAGCTGATGCACACCAACCCGCCGGCCTACTGGCCGACCGACCGTGTCGAGGAATACCGCGTGCGGCAGCAGGCACGGCTGGGCGCGGTGCGCGACCGCGGCGAGATCCAGCAGGGCTTCGAGACCGAGTTCATGCGCAAGAACGGCGAGCGCTTCCCGGTGATGATCTACGAGGCGCCGCTGGTGGACACCCTGGGCAAGCAGAAGGGCTGGATGAGCGCGGTGCTGGACATGAGCGCACAGCGCCGGGTGGAGGAGCTCTCGCGCCAGCAACAGGACCGGCTGCAGGCCACCGCCCGCCTGGCCACGGTGGGCGAGATGGCCTCGCTGCTGAGCCATGAGCTGAACCAGCCGCTGAGCGCCATCGCCAGCTATGCCACCGGCTCGCTCAACCTGATGGAAGAGCCCGACGAGCAGACGCTGGGCATGCTCAAGCAGGGCCTGTCGCGCATCGCGGAGCAGGCCGAGCGCGCCGGCCGCGTGATCAAGAGCGTGCATGACTTCGTGCGCCGGCGCGAGCAGGCGCGCGAAGCCATCTCCGCCTCGCAGCTCATCGATGCGGTGATGCCGCTGGTGCGGCTGCAGGCCCGCAAGAGCGGCACCCGCATCGAGCTGGACATTCCCACGCCGCCGCCGCGTGTGCTGGCCGACCGCACGATGGTGGAGCAGGTGCTGCTGAACCTCACCCGCAACGGCATCCAGGCGATGGAGAGCAGCACGCCGCTGGCGCAGCGGGTGCTGACCATCCGCGTGCGGCAGGCGCAGGGCCGGTGGGTGAGCTTCAGCGTGCTGGACGCCGGCCCGGGCATCGCGCCCGAGGTGGCGGGCCGGCTGTTCACGCCCTTCTTCACCACCCGCAGCGAAGGCATGGGCCTGGGCCTGAGCTTGTGCCGCACGGTGATCGAGCAGCACGGCGGCGCGCTGGACTTCCATGCCCGCACCGCCGCCGACGGCAGCCCGCTGCAGGGCACCGAGTTCCTGTTCACGCTGCCGGCCACCGACCCGTCGCGCATGCGCAGCGAGGCCAGCGCGCCAGGCACCGAGACCGCCGCTTCCTAGCCGGCCGGCCACCCGCCCGGCGGGGTTAGCATCGCGGCAACTGCCCGTGATCCCCATGTTGCCCCTGCCTGCCTCGCTCGGCCTGCCGATGGTCTACCTCGTCGATGACGAGGACGTCGTGCGCGATGCCCTGGCCTGGCTGCTGCGCTCCCGTCGGCTGCTGTCCGAAGGCTTTGCCAGCGCCGAGGCCTTCGACGCCTTCCTCGACGGCCAGTGGCGCCAGCATGGCGGTGCCTGGCCCACCTCGCCTTCGTGCCTGCTGCTGGACGTGCGCATGCCCGGCGAAAGCGGGCTGGCGCTGTTCGAGCGCCTGTCCGAGGCCGGGCGGCTGGTGGCGCTGCCGGTGGTGTTCCTCACCGGCCATGGCGACGTGCCCACCGCGGTGGCCGCCGTCAAGCGCGGCGCCTTCGACTTCGTGGAGAAGCCGTTCTCCGACAACGCGCTGGTCGACCGCATCGTGCATGCGCTCGAGCTGAGCGCGGCAGCCATCGAGCAGCGGCGGGCCAGCGACACCCTGCGCAAGGCGCTGGCGGACCTCACCGAGCGCGAGCGCGAGGTGATGCGGCTGGTGATCGAAGGCCGGCCCAACAAGCTGATCGCCGATGCGCTGAACATCAGCGTGCGCACGGTGGAAGTTCACCGCGCCCGGGTGTTCGAGAAGATGGATGTGAAGTCGGCGGTGGAACTGGCCAACCGGCTGCGCGACGCGGCCATCGACACGCCACCCCCGCCGCCTGCCGCGCGCTGAGACGCCATGGCGCTCGGCGAGTTCGATCTCATTGCCCGCTATTTCCAGCGGCCCGGCGGCCAGGCGGTACTCGGCATCGGCGACGACTGCGCGCTGGTGGCGCCCACGCCCGGCATGCAGCTCGCCATCTCCACCGACATGCTGGTGGAGGGCCGCCACTTCCTCAGCACCGTGGCGCCGCAGTGGCTGGGCCACAAGGCGCTGGCGGTGAACCTGTCGGACCTGGCCGCCTGCGGCGCACGGCCGCTGGCCTTCACGCTGTCGCTGGCGCTGCCGCGGGTGGACGAGGCCTTCCTGGAAGGCTTCTCGCGCGGGCTGTTCGCGCTGGCCGACGCGCATGCCATCGAGCTGGTGGGCGGCGACACCACCGCCGGGCCGCTGAACATCAGCATCACCGTGTTGGGCGAAGTGCCGCCGGGCCGGGCGCTGCTGCGCTCCGGCGCGCGGCCGGGCGATGCGCTGTGGGTCAGCGGCACGCTGGGCGATGCGCGGCTGGCGCTGGAGTGCTTCCGCGGCAGCGTGGCGCTGCCGGGCGAGCAGTTCCAGCAGGTGCGCCGCGCGATGGAGCAGCCGCAGCCGCGCGTGGCGTTGGGCCAGGCGCTGCAGGGCGTGGCCACCGCCGCGGCCGACGTCAGTGACGGCCTGCTGGGCGACCTGGGCCACATCCTCGCGCGCTCCCGTGTGGGCGCCGTGCTGCATGCGGATGCGCTGCCGCGCAGCGCGGTACTGGCACAGCAGCCGGTGGCGGTGCAGCAGCAGTGCACGCTGGCCGGTGGCGACGACTACGAGCTGGTGTTCATCGCACCGGCCGACCAGGCCGCCGCCGTGCAGGCCGCGGGCCGCGCCGCCGGCGTGGCGGTGACCTGCGTGGGCCGCATCCAGGCCGAGCCCGGCCTGCGGGTGGTAGACGCCCAGGGCGCGCCCGTTGCCCATGGCCTGGCTTCGTTCGACCATTTCAAGACATGAATGACGATGTGATCGACCTGCCGGCGGCGCCAGCCGCCGGCCCCCAGCGCGCGACCGCGCGTTTCATGCTGCCGCGTCCGCATGCCTGGATCGCGCTGGGCTTCGGCAGCGGGCTGTCGCCGGTGGCACCGGGTACCGTGGGCACGCTGTGGGCCTGGCTGGCCTTCCTGGTGCTGAACCTGTGGCTCACCGAGTCGCAATGGGGCTGGGCCATCGGCATCGGCTTCCTGGTGGGATGGTGGGCCTGCACCCGAACCGCGCGCGACCTGCGCACCGCCGACCCCGGCGCCATCGTGTGGGACGAGGTCATCGCCTTCTGGTGCGTGCTGTGGCTGATCATGCCGGCGGGCCTGCTGGGGCAGGCGGTGGCCTTCGCACTGTTCCGCTTCTTCGATGCCGCCAAGCCGGGCCCGGTGCGCTGGGCCGATCGCCGCTTCAAGTCCATCGCCGGTGCGGTGCCGGGCTGGCGCGCGGGCTTCGGCATCATGTTCGACGACCTGGTGGCGGCGCTGTGCACGCTGCTGGTCATTGCCTTGTGGAGGGCCGTGGCGTCATGGATCTGACTTCCTTCGAGGCGCAGGTGCCGGCGCTGGCCGATGCACTGCGTGCACGTGGCTGGCGCCTGGCCACCGCCGAGAGCTGCACCGGCGGCCTGATCGCCGCGGCCTGCACCGCAATGGCCGGCAGCAGCGACTGGTTCGAGCGCGGCTTCGTCACCTACAGCAACCAGGCCAAGACCGAGCTGCTGGGCGTGGATGCGGGGCTGATCGTCCGGCACGGCGCCGTCAGCCGCGAGGTGGCCTGCGCCATGGCCGAAGGCGCGCTGGCGCATTCGCCGGCCGAGCTGTCGGTGGCGGTCACCGGCATCGCCGGCCCGGGTGGCGCAGTGCCGGGCAAGCCGGTGGGCACGGTATGGCTGGCCATCGGCCGGCGCGGCGCGGCGGCGCAGGCTGAGTTGCTGCAGCTGTCGGGCGACCGCGCGGCGATCCGGGCGCAGACGGTGTCGGCAGCGCTGCAGCGCCTGCAGCAAGCGGCCGCGGCATGAGCGGCGCCGGCCGGCCCCCCGAAGGCGACGCTTTGCCGCATCGGAGCGACGCGATGCAGTTGCTGCTCACCGGCAGCTTCAGCGCGCAGGAGCGCGACGAGTGGCGCGGCCACCTGCAAGCCGCGCTGCCCGGCGCCCGCTGGTGGCTGGACGACGAGGCCTTTCCTGCGGCCGAGATCGAAGCCGCCGTGGTGGCCAACCCGGCGCCGGGCCGGCTGCAGGGACTGCCGCGGCTGCGCCTGATCCAGTCCCTGTGGGCGGGCGTCGACCGGCTGCTGCGCGACGACACGCTGCCCGCCGGCGTGCCCATCGCCCGCATGGTGGACCCGGCGATGAACGAGACCATGGCCGAGACCGCGCTGTGGGCCGTGCTGTCGCTGCACCGTGGCTTCTTCGATTACGCACGCCAGCAGGCCGAACGCCGCTGGCAGCCACATCCGCTGCGGCGTGCCGGCGAAGTGAGGGTGACGGTGCTCGGCCTGGGCGAGATGGGCGGCGCCGCGTTGCGGCTGCTGCGCCAGCACGGCTATGACGCTGCGGGCTGGCGCCGCTCCGACGGCGAGGCCGCGCTGCCGCCGCTGCTGGCGCGCAGCGGCGTGCTCATCAACCTGCTGCCGCTGACGCCGCAGACCACCGGCGTGCTGAACGCTGCGCTGTTCAGCCAGTTGCCGCCAGGCGCCGCCATCGTCAACCTCGCGCGTGGTGCGCACCTGGTGGAGGCCGACCTGCTGGCGGCGCTGGACAGCGGCCAGATCGGCCATGCGGTGCTGGACGTGTTTGCCACCGAGCCGCTGCCGGACGGCCATGCGTTCTGGGCGCATCCGCGCATCACGGTGCTGCCGCATGTGGCCGCGCAGACGGATGCCCGCAGCGCGGCCGCGATCGCCGTGCGCAACCTGGTGGCGCTGCAGCAAGGGCAGCCGCTGTCGAATCTGGTGGACCGGCAGCGCGGGTACTGAACCCACGCCGCCGCAGCGACAAGCCTTACAGCACCAGCCGCAGCCCGCAGGCCGAGGCGCCCGGCGGCAGCGGCAGCACCCGCTGCATCAGCATCAGCGCCAGGCGGCGCAGCGCATCCCAGGCGTCGGTGGGCCAGTCGGGGTGCTTCAGGCCCTTGACGATGCCGTCGCACACGCTGGCGCCTTCCACCAGCAGCGCCACGTCGGTGGGGCTCAGGGCGGGCAGCACCCGCTCGAACAGCCGTTCCTTCACGCCCCACACCCGCTGCTCGCGCAATGCCATCGGCAGCGGCTTGCCATCGGCCATGGCGTCATGCACCCGCTTGATGGCGCGGATGTCCTCGGCCAGCGTCCAGTGCACCAGCACCGCGGCCTCGCCCTCCGCACGCAGGCCGTCCAGCATGCGCAGTGCACGCGCCACCTGGCCGGCGAGCACCGCCTCGCCCAGCTTGAAGACGTCGTACCGCGCCACGTTGAGCACCGCGGCTTCCACCTCGGCATAGGCCAGCGCCCGCTGCGGATACAGCAGCGCGAGCTTCTGCAGCTCCTGGTGGGCGGCCAGCAGGTTGCCTTCCACGCGGTCGGCAAAGAATGCCAGCGTCCGCTGGCCTTCCTCGCCCGCCGCCACCTGCTGGCCTTGGGCAGCCAGACGGCGCGCGATCCAGGTGGGCAGGTCCCGCCGTTCCACCGGCTCCACGCGCACGGTGACGCCGGCACCGTCGAGCGCGCCGAACCAGCTGCTCTTGAGCTGCTGGCCATCCAGCCGCGGCAGGTGGATCAGGGTCAGCACGTCGTCCGACAGCGTCTGGCAATAACGCTGCAGGGCCTCGGAGCCTTCCTTGCCCGGCTTGCCGCCGGGGATGCGGATCTCGATCAGCTGGCGGTCGGAGAACAGGCTCATCGCCTGCGAGCTGCCCAGCAGCCCGCTCCAGTCGAAGTGCTGGCCGCTGACGGTGAACACCTTGCGCTCGGTGTAGCCGGCGGCGCGGGCCGCAGCGCGCACCGTGTCGGCGGCCTCCTGGGCCAGCAGCGGCTCGTCGCCGTGCACCACGTACAGCGGCTTCAGGCCCTTGGCCAGGTGGCCGGCGAGCTGTTCTGTGCGTACCTGCATCGTGGCTTCAGGCGCCCGGCTGCACGGCGGCCAGGCGGCGCAGCACCTGCTGGGCGACGTCGGCTTCCATCGCGCGGTAGAGCTGGGCTTCCTCCTGCTCCTTGGCCAGCGCGGCGGTCTCGTTGTAGCTCATGTCCCGCGTCAGCAGCAGTTCCGACGGCGGCAGCATCACCCGGCCGCCCTTGGCGTTCACGCGGAAGTTGAAGCGCGTGCGCAGCTGCACCTCGCGCACCTGGCCGGCGGCGGTGGTGGCCACCACGCTGCGTTCGCGGGCGTCGGCCAGCGCATGCAGCACCACGTCGGCCTGGGCGGGGATCTCGGTCACCTGCGTGGCGCCCAGCCGGCTGCGCAGCTCGGCCAGCAACGGCGATCGCGGGTTGAAGCCAGTGAGCGCGATGCTGCGGAACGGCAGCACCGGCGGCTGCTGCAGCTTGAAGCCGCAGCCGGCCAGCAGGCCGCCGCCCAGCAGGGCCAGCGAGGAGTGCAGCAGATGGCGTCTGTGCATCACACCACCACGTTCACCAGACGGCCCGGCACCACGATGACCTTCTTCGCGGACTTGCCTTCGGCAAAGCGAATGAATTCCGGGTGCGCCAGGGCGGCGGCCTCGATGGCGGACTTGTCGGCACCGGCCGGCACCGTCACCGCGCCGCGCAGCTTGCCGTTGACCTGCAGCACGAGCTCGATGCTGTCCTGCACCAGCGCGTCGTCGTCCACCTCGGGCCAGGGCGCATCCAGCAGGTCGCCCAGGCGGTCGGCGTAGCCCAGCTGCTGCCACAGGCCGTGGGTGATGTGCGGGCAGGCCGGGTACAGGCCGCGCAGCAGCACCGAGAAGCCTTCGCGCAGCGCCGGCTCGTCGCCCGGCGCGGGCTTGAAGTCTTCCAGCGCATTCAGCAGCTTCATCGCGCCGGAGACCACGGTGTTGTACTGCATGCGCTCGTAGTCGTAGCTGATCTGCTTGAGCACGGTGTGCACCTCGCGGCGCAGCGCCTTGGCGGCCGGCGACAGCTCGCCCGCCACGTCGCCCGCCGCGGTGATCGCCGCCGCGTTCTTCGCGCCGAAGCCCCACACGCGCTTGAGGAAGCGGTGCGCGCCTTCCACGCCGGCGTCGTTCCACTCCAGCGTCTGCTCGGGCGGCGAGGCGAACATCACGAACAGCCGCGCGGTGTCGGCGCCATAGCGGTCGATCAGCTCCTGCGGGTCGACGCCGTTGTTCTTCGACTTCGACATCGTGCCCACGCCTTGGTAATCCACTGCCGAGCCGTCGCTCTTGAGCTTGGCGCCGGTGATCTTGCCGGCGGCGTCGAAGGTGTTCTCCACCTCGTGTGGCCAGAAGTACTCCACGCCGCCCTGGGCACTGCGCCGGCTGTAGATATGGTTGAGCACCATGCCCTGGGTGAGCAGCCGCTTGAAGGGCTCGTCGATCTTCACCAGGCCCAGGTCGCGCATCACCTTGGTCCAGAAGCGGGCGTACAGCAGGTGCAGGATCGCGTGCTCGATGCCGCCGATGTACTGGTCCATCGGCATCCAGTACGCGGTGCCCTCGGCCACCATGCGCCGGGTGTTGGCCGGATCGCAGTAGCGCATGAAGTACCAGGACGAATCGACGAAGGTGTCCATCGTGTCCGTCTCGCGCTTGGCGGGCTTGCCGCACTTGGGGCACGCGACGTTGAGGAACGATTCGCACTTGTTCAGCGGATTGCCGCTGCCGTCGGGGATCAGGTCCTCGGGCAGCACCACCGGCAGGTCGCTTTCGGGCACCGGCACCGGGCCGCAATCGGCGCAGTGGATGATGGGGATCGGCGTGCCCCAGTAGCGCTGGCGGCTGATGCCCCAGTCGCGCAGGCGCCAGGTGGTCTTCTTCTCGCCCAGGCCCTTGGCGGCCAGGTCGTGCGCGATGGCGTCCACCGCTTCCTTGTAGCGCAGGCCGCTGTAGTTGCCCGAGTTGATGACCACGCCGCGCTGCTTGTCGCCGTACCAGTCGGCCCAGGCGTCGTAGCTGTAGTGCTCGCCGTCCACCGCCACCACCTGGGTGATCGGCAGGCCGTACTTCTTGGCGAAGGCGAAGTCGCGCTCGTCGTGCGCCGGCACGCCCATCACCGCGCCGTCGCCATAGCTCATCAGCACGTAGTTGCCGACCCACACCTCCACCGCATCACCCGTCAGCGGGTGCTGCACGAAGAGGCCGGTGGCCATGCCTTCCTTGTCCTTGGTGGCCAGCTCCGCCTCGGTGGTGCCGCCCTGCTGGCAGTGCTCGATGAAGGCGGCCAGCGCCGGATTGCCGCGCGCGGCATGCGTGGCCAGCGGGTGCTCCGGCGCCACGGCGCAGAAGGTCACGCCCATGATGGTGTCGGCGCGCGTGGTGAACACGTACATGCGGCCGCCCTGGATCGGCTGGCCGTCTTCACCGCGGATGTCGTGCGGGAAGGCGAAGCGCACGCCTTCGCTCTTGCCGATCCAGTTCTCCTGCATCAGCTTCACCCGCTCGGGCCAGCCGGGCAGGTGCTGCTGCACATGCTCCAGCAGCTCGTCGGCGTACCTGGTGATGTTCAGGTAATAGCCGGGGATCTCGCGCTTTTCCACCAGCGCGCCCGAGCGCCAGCCGCGGCCATCGACCACCTGCTCGTTGGCCAGCACCGTCTGGTCCACCGGGTCCCAGTTCACCACCTGCGTGCGGCGCTCGGCGATGCCGGCCTGCAGCATCTGCAGGAACAGCCACTGGTTCCACTTGTAGTAGGCGGGCGAGCAGGTCGCTACCTCGCGGCTCCAGTCGATGGCCAAGCCCATCGCCTGCATCTGCTTCTTCATGTAGGCGATGTTGGAATAGGTCCACTGCGCGGGTGGCACCTTGTTCTTCATCGCCGCGTTTTCGGCGGGCAGGCCGAAGGCGTCCCAGCCCATCGGCATCAGCACGTTCATGCCCTTCATCCGCAGCTGGCGGGCGAGCATGTCGTTGATGGTGTAGTTGCGCACATGCCCCATGTGCAGCTTGCCGCTGGGGTAGGGCAGCATCGAGCAGGCGTAGAACTTGGGCTTGCTCGCGTCTTCGGTCACGCGGTAGGCGTCGCGTGCGTTCCAGTGGTTCTGTGCCGCGGATTCGACGTCGGCGGGCATGTACTTGTCGTTCATGCGGCCGATTGTAGGGACGGGTCACGTCCCAAGCCGTTGCTCAGGGCGTGGTGGGCTCGGTCACGAAGCCGATGCGCGTCAGCCCGGCCTTCTGCATCATGCCAATGAGGGTGGCCACCTCGCCGTAGGGCACGCGGCGGTCGGCGCGCAACTGCACTTCCAGCTGCGGGTTGCCGCGCGCCGCATCGGCCAGCCGCTGGGCCAGGCCGTCGGGCGGCAGCGGCTGCTCGTCGAGGAACAGCCGGCCGTGCTCGTCGATGGCCACGGTGACGAAGGCCGGCGACTCGCTCGGCTGGCCGGCGTCGCTCTTCGGCAGGTCGAGCTTCAGGCTGCTGGTCATCAGCGGCGCGGTGATCATGAAGATCACCAGCAGCACCAGCATCACGTCGATCAGCGGCGTCATGTTGATGTCGCTCATCGGCCGTGCGCCGGGGTTGCGTTCGAGGCGGCCGAAAGCCATGGCGGCGTGGCTTCAGGAATCGGCGCTGCGCGCCAGCATCATCTCGCGCAGATCGTGCGCGAAGCCTTCCAGCTCGGCCTCGCAGCCGCTCACCCACTTGCCGAACAGGTTGTAGGCCAGCACTGCGGGGATGGCCACGGCCAGGCCGGCAGCCGTCATCACCAGCGCCTCGCCCACCGGGCCGGAGATGCGCTCGATGGTCACGCCGCCCTCGGCCGCCATGCCGGCCAGCGCGTGGTAAATGCCCCAGACCGTGCCGAACAGGCCAATGAAGGGCGCCGTGCTGCCGATGGAGGCCAGCAGTACCTGGCCGAACTGCAGGTGCGCCAGGCCGCGGTGCAGTGCATCGCGCAGCCGCCGCGTGAGCTGGGATGACAGGTGCGCGTCGGTGGCCAGCGTGCCCGGCTGCGAAGGCGCGGTGGCCGCATCCACCAGCGGCGCCAGCAGGCCCTCACGGTCCAACGCCGCGAGGCGTTCACGGCCGGAATCCAGCTGCCGCGCCGCCCAGAAGGCGGGTACCGCGCGCTGGATGTCGGTGGCCGCGCGGCGCAGTACCCAGGCCTTCCAGACGATCACCACCCAGGCGCTGACCGACATCAGCAGCAGCAGCGCCGCCACTGTGCGGCCCACGCCGTCGCTGGCGTGCCAGAACGCCCCGAAGCCGCTGTCCATCGCGGCGGTCAGGCGTTCAGGCGCAGCACGTCTTCCATGCCGAACACGCCTTGCGGCTTGTCGGCGAGGAAGCGGGCCGCCCGCAGGCTGCCCTGTGCGTAGGTCACGCGGCTGGAACTCTTGTGCGTGATCTCGATGCGCTCGCCCGTGCCGGCGAACAGCACGGTATGGTCGCCGACGATGTCGCCGCCGCGCACCGTGGCAAAGCCGATGGTGCTGGGGTCGCGCTCGCCGGTGACGCCCTCGCGGCCGTACACCGCGCATTCCTTCAGGTCGCGGCCCAGGGCGGAGGCCACCACCTCGCCCATCTTCAGCGCGGTGCCGCTGGGCGCGTCGATCTTGTGGCGGTGGTGGGCCTCGATGATCTCGATGTCGTAGCCCTCGCTCAGCGCGCGGGCGGCCATGTCCAGCAGCTTGAGCACCACGTTCACGCCCACGCTCATGTTGGGCGCCATCACGATGCCGATGTGCTGGCCGTGCTCGGCGATCTGCGCCTTCTGCTCGTCGCTGAAGCCGGTGGTGCCGATCACCACGCGCACGCCCAGTTCGCGGCAGACGGCCAGGTGGGCCATCGTGCCTTCGGGGCGGGTGAAGTCGATCAGCACCTGCGCACCGGCCAGGGCCGTGCGCAGGTCGTCGGTGACCTTCACGCCGCTCTCGCGGCCCAGCCAGCCGGTGGCATCGGCGCCCAGCGCGGGGCTGCCGGGCTGGTCGAGTGCGCCGGCCAGCACGCAGTCGTCGGCGTTGCTCACCGCCTCGATCAGCATGCGGCCCATGCGGCCGGACGACCCGGCGATGGCGATGCGCAGCGGCGCCGTCACTTGGCGGCCTCCAGCGGCGGGTAGGTGCGGGTGGCACCGGTGGGCTCGGGCGCGGTGGGCGTGGCCTCGGGCTTGGGCGGCACCGGCAGGGCCTTGCGCTGCTCTTCCGTCAGTTCGAGCTTGGGTTCGTTCTTGCTGACCCTGACCGGGCTGATCGAGGCCACGAAGTCCTGCTCGCCCGGCAGGTCCGGCGCATCGATGGTCTTGAGCAGGTCGCCGTCGAAGGTGAGCACGACGCTGCGGCGCTGCGGCTCGGTGCCCTGGCGCTTGATGGTGAAGATGTAGTCCCAGCGGTTCTCATGGAACACGTCGGTCAGCAGCGGCGAGCCCAGGATGTTGCGCACCTGCGCGCGGCTCATGCCGGGGCGCACGGCGGCCATCTGCTCCTTGGTGACCACGTTGCCCTGCACCACCTCCACGCGATACGGCGTGATGACGCCGAGGATGCTGTCGCTGGTCTTCAGCGATTCCTGCCACGACGCGCAACCGCCAAGCGTCAGCAGTGCCCCCAGGAGGCCGAGGTATTCGATTCGAAACATGGTGCGCCGGAGCGGGCTGGCTATCATGCCGGGATTCTAAGGTCCCCAATTCCAGGGGTCGGCCATGAACCACGTAGACGAACTCAAGAGCAGCGGCCTGAAGGCGACGCTCCCGCGCATCAAGATCCTCGAGGTCTTCCAGCGCGCCAACCAGCGGCACATGACGGCCGAAGACGTGTTCAAGGCCCTGCTGGCCGAGGGCGCGGACATCGGCCTGGCCACCGTGTACCGCGTGCTCATGCAGTTCGAGCAGGCCGGCCTGCTGTCGCGCAGCCACTTCGAATCCGGCAAGTCGGTGTTCGAGCTGAACGAGGGCCAGCACCACGACCACCTCGTGTGCCTGACCTGCGGTCGGGTGGAAGAGTTCTTCGACCCCGAGATCGAGAAGCGCCAGCGCTCCGTGGCCCAGACGCGTGGCTTCGAGCTGCACGACCATTCCCTGGCGCTGTATGCGGCCTGCGTCAAGCCGCAGTGCCCGCACCGGCCGAGCTGAGCGGCCTCAGCCCTCGCCGCCGTTGTCCATCGCCTTCTGGTGGCGCTGGATGAACTCCTGGTAGGTGTCGATGCCGCGCAGCTGCAGGATGGTGTTGCGCACCGCGGCTTCCACTAGCACGGCCAGGTTGCGGCCGGCGTCCACCGCGATGATGACCTTGCGCACCGGCACGCCCAGGATCTCCTCGTACATCGGCTCGTAGGGCAGGCGCTCGAATTCGCGCTCCATCGTTTCCTTGCGCACCAGGTGCACGATGAGCTTGAGCCGCATCTTCCGGCGCACGGCCGTCTCGCCGAAGATGGCCTTGATGTCCAGCAGGCCGATCCCGCGCACTTCCAGCAGGTTGATCAGCAGCTCGGGGCAGCGGCCTTCGATCGCGGTCTGTGACACCCGGTAAAGATCCACCGCATCGTCGGCCACCAGCCCGTGGCCGTGGGAAATCAGCTCCAGGCCCAGTTCGCTCTTGCCCAGGCCCGATTCGCCGGTGAGCAGCACGCCCAGGCCCAGGATGTCCATGAACACGCCGTGGCGGGTGGTGCGTTCGGCGAACAGCTGGCTCAGGTAACCGCGCACCACGTCGATCACGTGGCCGGCCGATTCGGCGGTGACGAACAGCGGAATTTCCGCCCGGTCGCACATCGCAGTCAGGCGGTCGGGCGGCACCTGGTCGTCCGCCACGATGATCACCGGTGGCTCCAGCGTGACGATGCGGGAGATGCGCCGCTCCAGGGTCTCGTCGGCGCTCTGGCTCAGGTAGGCCACCTCGCGGCGGCCGACGATCTGCACCCGGTAAGGATGGATGTAGTTCAGGTAGCCCACCAGGTCGGCGGCCGAGCGTGCGTCGCGCACGGCGGCGTCGTCGAAGCGGCGTTCCGGATGGGCATGACCGGCCACCCATTCCCAGCGCAGCGCGGTGCGGTGCTCCTCGAAGAGCGCCTCCGCGCTGATGGACGAAGGCTTCACGGCCCGGTCGTCAGGCGACCGACTTCAGCGGTGCCCAGTCAGCGATTAGCTTGTGCAGGCCGGCGGCATCCGGCTCGGTCTTCAGGCGTTCGCGCAGTTCGCGGTCGGACAGCAGTTCCGCGATCTCGGACAGGATCTCCAGGTGCCGCTGCGTGGCGGCCTCGGGGACCAGCAGGAAGATCAGCAGGCCCACGGGTTCGTCGTCAGGCGCGTCGAACGGAATCGGCTGCTGAACACGGATGACCGCTGCCAGCGGGTTCTTCAAGCCCTTGATGCGACCATGGGGAATGGCCACGCCGTGGCCGAGGCCGGTGGAACCGAGGCGCTCCCGCGCGAACAGGTTGTCGCTGACCGTGGCCCGAGCAATTGCGTGCTGGTTCTCGAACAGCAGGCCAGCCTGTTCGAACGCGCGCTTCTTGCTGGTGGCTTCCACATTCACCAACACGTTGGTGGCAGGCAGGATGGCGGCGAGACGGTTCATGTAGGTTCCCCGACGTTGCGGCGGCAGCGACAACCGCAGGAACTGTGGCAAATAGGGCGTTGATTATAGAAATCGGCCTGTACCCCGCTACCCGCAGAGGAGACCCGGGGTTCGGGTGTTGCTGTTTTGCTGCGCTGCGCCATGGTCGCCGGAAGGAAAAAAGCGGCCCGGCGGGCCGCTCGTGCTACGCGCCGCGGCGCGGCGTGTTCAGACGCTCGCGTCCAGGCGCTTGGCCGAGGCGTGGTGATGGTCCTGCACCTTGTCCTTGTGGCGGCACACCTGGCGGTCCAGCTTGTCGACCAGCTGGTCGATGGCCGCGTACAGGTCCTCGTGGCTCTGCTCGACGAAGATGTCGCGTCCCTTGACGTGCACCGTGATCTCCGCCATTTGTCGGCGCTCCTTCTCCCGGATCTTTTCCACCTTCAGCAGCACGTTGATGTCGACCACCTGGTCGAAATGTCGCGTCACCCGGTCCAGCTTGGTGAGCACGTATTCGCGAAGCGCAGGGGTGACTTCGAGATGGTGTCCGCTGATCGTCAGGTTCATCAGATCCTCCTTTGGGGAAGGGTTGGGGGGAGAAGACGAAAGGCCCGGGAACGGCTCGGGTCGGGGGGAGGGATGCGGGGCAGCTGGGGGCGGCGGAGGCGGGGTTTTGCGGGGGCGGTCGAAAACAGTGTGCCCCCTAATTCGCGGCATGACAAGCCGATGGAAGCAGTGCAGTTCTCTGCAGATGTGACGGTCCGGCAAGGGTGGCGCAAAGGCCCGGAACCGACCCGGGCGAGGCACCGAAAGCGTCGGATCTCATGGGCATAATCGTGGGCTTACCGACTGGAGAGATCCGTGGACCAGAGTCACCCTAGGTGACCGCCCGCACCGGCATGCCGGGGGTGGGCGGGCCATTCCGAACCGTTGCACCCCGCAGGGCGCCCCAGAGCGCCGGAGTACCGCATGCTGAACGTCTTCAGGCTCGCCAATGGGCGGCTGTTCCAGGAAGAGATCGAAAGTGCCGAGGCCCTGGTGGACCTGCGTCCGGTCTGGGTCGACCTCGACGCGCCCACGCCGCAGGAAAAGGGCTGGATCGCCAGCCGCTTCGGCCTGACCATTCCCGAGGACGCCGTCGACGACGACCTGGAAGAGTCCGCCCGCTTCTACGAGGAAGACAACGGCGAGTTGCACATCCGCTCCGACTTCCTGATCGACGACGACGTCACCCCGCGCAACGTCCGCGTGGCCTTCATCCTGAAGGACAACGTGCTGTTCTCGGTGCATGCCGAGGACCTGCCGGTGTTCCGCCTGCTGCGCCTGCGCGCGCGCCGCACGCCGGCGTTGATCGAGGACGCGAAGGACGTGCTGCTCAAGCTCTACGACGCCGACGCCGAGTACAGCGCCGATGCGCTCGAAGGCATCTACGACGCGCTGGAGCGCGTGAGCGCGCGGGTGCTGAAGCAGGAGGTGGACGACCGCGCCGCCGGCGAGGTGCTGGCCGCGGTGGCCAAGGAGGAAGACCTGAACGGCCGCATCCGCCGCAACGTGATGGACACCCGCCGCGCGGTGAGCTTCATGATGCGCAGCCGCATGCTGAATGCCGAGCAGTTCGAGGAGGCGCGGCAGATCCTGCGCGACATCGATTCGCTCGACTCGCACACCGCCTTCCTGTTCGACAAGATCAACTTCCTGATGGACGCCACGGTCGGCTTCATCAACATCAACCAGAACAAGATCATCAAGATCTTCTCGGTGGCCAGCGTCGCGCTGCTGCCGCCCACGCTGATCGCCAGCATCTACGGCATGAACTTCAAGTTCATGCCCGAGCTGGACTGGGCCTGGGGCTACCCCTACGTGCTGGTGCTGATGGCCGCCTCGGTGGCGGCGCCGTTCCTGTTCTTTAAACGCAAGGGCTGGCTGCGCTGAAGCTCAGCGCTTTTCCAGCGTGAACTGCATGACGCTGGTGTTGCCGGTGGCGAAGGCCGCCTCGCAGTAGGCGAGGTAGAAGGTCCACAGCCGGATGAAGGGCGCGTCGTAGCCGAGCTGGCGGATCGGGCCTTCGCGCGACAGGAAGGCGGTGCGCCAGCGGGCCAGCGTCTCCGCATAGTCAGGGCCGAAGTCCAGCTCGCCCACCACCAGCAGGCCGGCCGCGTCGGCCTGCTCGCGAAAGCGCGACGGGCTGGGCAGCAGCCCGCCCGGGAACACGTACTGCTGGATGAAGTCGGTGCCCTTGACGTAGCGCTCGAACAGGTCGTCGCGGATGGTGATGCTCTGGATGCAGGCGCGGCCGCCCGGCTTGAGCTGTCGGCGCAACGATTGGAAGAAGGCCGGCCAGTACTCGCGGCCCACCGCCTCGAACATCTCGATGGACACCACCGCGTCGAACGGGCCGTCGTCGATGTCGCGGTAGTCCTGCAGGCGCAGGTCGCAGCGCTCGGCGGCGCCGGCGCGGGCCATGCGCTCCTGTGCATGCGCCAGCTGTTCGGTGGACAGCGTGACGCCGGTGACCTGCGCGCCGAATTCCACCGCCGCCGCCTCGGCCACCGCACCCCAGCCGCAGCCGATCTCCAGCAGGCGTTGGCCGGGCCGCAGACCGCATTCGCGGATCGCGCGCCGCACCTTGGCCCGCTGCGCCTCGGCCAGCGGCCGCTGCGTATCGCCTTCGAACCAGGCGCTGGAGTAGTTCATCGTCTCGTCCAGCCACTCCCGGTAGAACGGATTGCCGAGGTCGTAGTGGGCGTGGATGTTGCGGCGGCTGCCCCGGCGCGAGTTGCGGTTCAGCAGGTGCTTCAGGCGGTAGGCCAGCCGACCCCACCAGCGGCCATACACCACGGTCTCGATGGCGTTGCGGTTGGCCAGCAGCAGCTTGAGCAGCCCCGCCAGGTCGGGCGTGTCCCAGCCGCCGTCGATGTAGGTCTCGGCGAAGCCGATGTCGCCGGAGCGCAGGGCGGCCGCGCAGGGTCGCCAGTCGTGCAGCCGCATGGCGGCACGGGGCCCGGTGTCGAGGCCGGCGGGCTGGCCGAAATGCGTCTGCGTGCCATCGGGCCACTGCACGTCCAGCGTGCCGTGCTGCAGCCGGCTCAGCAGCTTGAACACGGCCCGGGCCGCGGCCGGCGCGCCGGTGGGCAGGGCCAGGGACGGGGTCAGGAGGTGGGTGCTGGTGGTCATCGGGCTCATCGGGTCACGAACTGTTCGGGCGGATTCGGCTTGCGGAAGAAGGGCACCCGCTTGCGCCACAGCTTCCAGGCCTGCCAGTGGATGCGTGCCACCACGCCGAGCGTCATCAGGGGCTGGCCGAAGAAGGCGGCACGCAGCCGCGCGGCGGTGGCCGGCGCCAGCGTGCCCGCCACGCTGGTGACGATCAGCGGGCCGGTGGCATCGTGGTGCTCGATACGCACGACGGTGCGCGGCGGACGCGCCGCCGACGCCGCGGGCGTGCGCATGAAGCGGAAGCGGTAGTCGCCTTCGGTGCGGCAGAAGGGCGAGACGTGGAACACCTTGCGCGCCTGCAGCTCGCGGCCGTAGGCCAGCTCCTCGCCGGCCAGCAGGTAGCAGTGGCGTTCGCCGAAGGTGTTGTTCACCTCCACCAGGATGGCGGCCAGCGAGTCGTCCGCCCGGTGGCAGTACCAGAAGCTCACCGGCTTGAAGGTGTGGCCCAGCACCCGCGGGAAGCAGTGCAGCCAGATTTCGCCGCTGGCGTCGCTGATGCCTTCGGCGGCCAGCACCGATTCGATCCACTGCAGGCAGTCGGCGCGGCCGTCGCCGTGGTCACGGTCGTCGAAGCTCACGAGGCCGAAGCGCCCGCGCGGCAGGGGGCCACCGGGCTGGCGTCGCCACTGCCGCAGCGCCAGCATCACGAAGTAGGTGCCGTAGGCAAAGCCGTGCGGCTGCGGGCGCAAGCGCTGGTGGCGCACGCTGCCCACGCCGAGCCAGACCGGGGAGGGCGCTGCCGCCGGTTCGGCACTCATGCCGCCACGCGCACGGGCGCGTCGCGGTGACGCAGCAGCCAATCCTGGGCCACCGCCAGGCCGGACATCAGGCCGTCCTCATGGAAGCCGTAGCGTGTCCATGCGCCGCAGAACCACACGCCGGCGCTTCCCTGCAGCGTGGGCAGCCGCCGCTGGGCCTCGATGGCGGCCTGGTCGAACACCGGGTGCGCGTACTGCCATTCACCCAGCACGGTGGAGGGGTCCACCTCGCGCACCGGGTTTAGCGACACCACCACCGGCCGTTGCCACGGCAGCGGCTGCAGCCGGTTGATCAGGTAGTGCAGGCACACGGCCGCCTGCTCCGTGCCGGCGTCCGGCGCGCGCTCGTAGTTCCAGGCGGCCCAGGCCCGCTGCGTGGCCGGCAGCACCGAGGCGTCGGTGTGCAGCACCGCGCGGTTGTCGTGGTAGCGGATGGCGGACAGCACCGCCCGCTCGGGCGCGGTGGCATCGGCCAGCAGGGACAGGCTGGTGTCGCTGTGAGTGGCCATCACCACGTCGTCGAATCGCTCCGTGCCATGCCGGGTGGTGACCAGCACGCCCGCATGGCCCTCGGCCGGCGGCAGCCGCTGCACGCGCAGCACCGGCGTGTCCAGCCGCGCGTCGGGGACCTCCAGCACCATGCGGCGCACGTATTCGCGAGAGCCGCCACGCACCGTGCGCCACGGCGGCTGGCCGGTGGCCTGCAGCAGGCCGTGGTTGTGGCAGAAGCGGATCAGCGTGCCGACCGGGAACTGCAGCATCTGGTCGGTTGGGCAGGACCAGATGCTGCCGATCATCGGCAGCAGGTAACCCTCCTGGAACAGGCTGCCGAAGCGCAGGCGTTGGAGGAAGCGGCCGAGCGGCTCGGCCAGCTCCGCGTCGGCATTGCGGCGGGCGATGCCGGTGCACACGCGGTTGAAACGCAGGATGTCGGCCAGCATGCCCCAGAAGGCCGGGCGCAACAGGTTGCGCCGTTGGGCGAACACCCCGTCCAGGCCGCTGCCGCTCCACACCAGCCCACGGCTCGGCGCCTGCACCGAGAACGACATCTCGGACGGCGCGGTGGCCACGTCCAGTTCCTTGAACAGCGCGATCAGGCGTGGGTAGGTGCGCAGGTTGAACACCAGGAAGCCGGTGTCCACGCCATGCGTCACGCCGTCCAGCGTGACGTCGACCGTGTGGGCATGGCCGCCGAACCAGGGACCCGCTTCCAGCAGCGTGACCGCAGCATGCGGGGCCAGCGCACGGGCGGCGGCCAATCCGGCGATGCCGGAGCCGATGACGGCGACGCGCCGCATGGCTCAGGCTCCCAGGCCGGCATGTGCCGCCGGCCCGTGTACAAAAGCTGCTGCGTGGCGCCCCGAAGCGAAGGAGGGAGGGAGGGAGGAGGAGGAGAGACGCTTCGGGATTGCAGCCTGATCAACAGGAAGGCCACGCCGCAGACAAAACCGTTCGGAGGCGGTGTTGATGCCGCATCCTCTGGCATAGACGGCCGTGCCGGCGGCGAGTTCCACGGCCGCCGAGGCAGAAACAAAGCTTTGCGAAAGCGAGCCTGCGCGCATGGTCACGGGGCTGCCACGGGTTGCTGGAGCAGCCGCTCGATGTCCGCCACGAAGCCCTTGCTCAGCGGATCAGTCAGGCTGCCGGCGCTGAAGGCGAAGCGGCCGTCGCGCCCGATAACGTACTTGTGGAAGTTCCAGGTGGGTGTCTTGCCGCTGGCCTGGGCCAGTTGCTGGAACAGCGGGTTGACGTCGCTGCCGCCCTTGACCTTGGACTTGGCGAACATCGGGAACTTGACCCCGAAGGTGTTCTCGCAGAACGCCGCCACCTCGGCATTGCTGCCCGGCTCCTGCGAGCCGAAGTCGTTGCTGGGAAAGCCGAGCACCACGACGCCGCGCTGCTGGTAGCGGCTGTACAGCGCTTCCAGGGACTTGTATTGCGGCGTGAAGCCGCAGTAGCTGGCCGTGTTGACCACCACCACCACCTTGCCGGCGTAGCTGCACAGGTTGACCGGTTTTTCGTCCTGCAGGCGCGGCAGCGTGTGGTCGAGCAAGGCCGGGCAGGCTGCTTGCACGGCCGGGGCCAGCGCCACGGCGCACAGCCCGAACAGGGCCTGCGAGGCTTTGGAGCGGAAAGAGAAGAACATGTTTTTGTCCTACACAAACACTGCCAATCGGCGGCGTATGTACCTATGATGCGCAACGAACCGGAGTTTGTCTAATACAAATGAGTCGCGACCTGAAGATCGTGGACACGGCGGCACCGGTGTGGTCGATTGCCGCAGTAGAGCGCGACACCGGCCTCAGCAAGGAAACCTTGCGCATGTGGGAGCGGCGCTACGGCTTTCCCGCGCCACGGCGGGAAGCCACCGGCGAGCGCGCCTATCCCCATGAGCAGCTGGAGCGGCTGCGCACCATCAAGCGCCTGCTGGACGCCGGCCACCGGCCCGGCCGTGTGGTGGCGCTGCCCGCGCCGGCGCTGCTGCAGATGCTCGGCGACATCGCCGGCCCGCGGGAGGTGCCCGCCGCGCCCACTGCCGAGGGCGGCGCTGCGCCGGACGGCTGCCTGCAGCGTCTGCGCGAACACGATCTGGACGGTGTGCGGCATGGCTTGTCGGAAGCGCTCACCCGCCTGGGGCTGGCGCGCTTCGTCCTGGAAATGCTGGTGCCCACCAATACGCAGGTCGGCGATGCGTGGATGCGCGGCGAACTGGCGGTGTACGAGGAGCATGCGTACACCGAGGCGGTGACCATGCTGCTGCGCCAGGCGCTGGGCCGGCTGCAGGCGCCCGATGCGCGCGGCCGGCCGTGCGTGCTGCTGACCACGCTGCCGGGCGAGCCGCACGCCATGGGCCTGCTGATGGTGGAGGCGCTGCTGGCGGTGGAGGGCTGCCGCTGCGTGTCGCTGGGGGTGCAGACGCCGGTGCCGGACATCGCGGCCGCGGCCACCGCCTTCCGCGCCGACGTCGTGGCGCTGAGCTTCACCGGCTGCCAGAAGCCGGCGCAGGTGGGCCGCGGGCTCCAGCAGCTGCGCGAGTCGCTGCCCGCGGCCACGCAAGTGTGGTCCGGCGGTGCGGGCATGGCATCGTGGCGCCGGCGCCTCGCGGGGGTGTCCGCCTTCACCTCGCTGGAGGCGGTGGCACCGGCGGTAAGGGCTTGGCGGCACGAGGCCTTGGATGGCCGCCTAGAATTGCCGGCTGCCTAGGAACCGCGATGCTCTACCCTGAACTCTTCAAGCAACTGGAAGCCGTCCGCTGGAACATGGACACGGACATCCCGTGGGACCAGTTCCAACCTGACCTGCTCACCGAGGAGCAGGCGCAGACCATCAAGATGAACGCCATCACCGAGTGGGCGGCCCTGCCGGCCACCGAGATGTTCCTGCGCGACAACCGCGACGACAGCGACTTCTCCGCGTTCATGAGCGTGTGGTTCTTCGAGGAGCAGAAGCACTCGCTGGTGCTGATGGAGTACCTGCGCCGCTTCCGGCCCGACCTGGTGCCCACCGAGCAGGAACTGCACGAAGTGCGCTTCGAGTTCGACCCGGCGCCCGCGCTGGAGACGCTGATGCTGCATTTCTGCGGCGAGGTGCGGCTGAACCATTGGTACCGCCGCGCGGCCGAATGGCACACCGAGCCGGTGATCCGCAAGATCTACGAGACGCTGGCCAAGGACGAGGCCCGTCACGGCGGCGCCTACCTGCGCTACATGAAGCGGGCGATGAACAAATTCGGCGACGAGGCGCGCGCCGCCTTCGCCAAGGTGGGCGTGCTGATGGCCAGCGCCCGCCGCACCGCGCAGGCGCTGCACCCCACCAACCTGCACGTGAACGAGAAGCTGTTCCCTCGCGACACGGTGCAGAGCCGGCTGCCCGATCCCGGCTGGCTGGAAGCCTGGCTGGACAAGCAGATCCAGTTCGACGCGGTGTGGGAAAACAAGGTCGGCGACCGCATCCTGCACAACCTGAGCCTGCTGTTCGAACGCAGCTTCGCCAGCGTGCAGGAGCTGAACCGCTATCGCAAGGAAATCACCCAGGCGGTGGCCGCGGCGGCCGCCAAGCGCGCCCAGGGCGGCCAGGCCGGCACCCAGCCGGCCTGATTGGGCGGGGCCGGTGCCCTGCCGGTCCGATGCCTCAGGCGGAGAGCGGCTGCTCTCCGACCAGCGTGAAGTGCTCCACCACCGGAGGCTTCGCAAAGAAGGGCCCGACGATGGCGCGCCATTGCGCGAACAGCGGCCCTTCGCGGAAATCCACCGTGTGGTTTTCCAGCCGCGCCCAGTAGATCGTCAGCACGTAGCGCTCGGGCGACTCGACGCCGCGCTGCACGCGCCAGCCCAGGAAGCCCTTGGCCTGGCTGATCACCGTCTCGATGCCGCGCACGATGGCCTCGTCGAAGGCAGCCTGCTGGCCGGGGGGAATGGTGATGTCGGCGTGTTCGAGGATCATCGTCGGCTCCGTGGAACGTGTTTCGGGCCGGCGACGTTACCGCAGCCGGTGCCGCTTCACAGCGGCAGCGGCAGGCCGACGTAGTTCTCCGCCAGGGCGGTGCTGGCCGCCTGCGACGACGTCAGGTAGGCCAGCTCGGCCTGCTGCATGCGCTGGCCGAAGCTGCCCGTCTCCGGGAACTGGTGCATCAACGAGGTGAACCACCACGAGAAGCGCTCGGCCTTCCACACCCGCTGCAGGCAGCGCTGCGAGTAGGTGTCGATGCCGCGGTTGCTGCCGCGGTAGTGCTCGTCCAGCGCACGTGCCAGCAGGCCGACGTCGCCGGCGGCCAGGTTCAGGCCCTTGGCGCCGGTGGGCGGCACGATGTGGGCGGCGTCGCCCGCCAGGAAGAGTCGGCCGAAGCGCATCGGCTCGGTGACGAAGCTGCGCAGCGGCGCGATGCTCTTCTCGATGGACGGGCCGGTGACCAGCTGCGCCGCCACCTGCGGCGGCAGGCGCCGGGCCAGTTCGGCCCAGAAGGCGTCGTCGCTCCAGCGATCGGCATGGTCGTCGAGCGAGCACTGCACGTAGTAGCGACTGCGGGTGGCCGAGCGCATGCTGCACAGCGCGAAGCCGCGCTCGCTGTGGGCGTAGATCAGTTCGTGCGCCACCGGCGGCACGTCGGCCAGGATGCCCAGCCAGCCGAAGGGATAGACCTTCTCGTGCGTCTGCAGCGCATCGGCCGGCACGCTGGCGCGGCACACGCCGTGGTAGCCGTCGCAGCCGGCAATGAAGTCGCAGTGCAGCGTGTGCGCCTCGCCATTCACTGTGTAGGTGACGCTCGGCTGGGCGCCGTCGAAGCCATGCACCGCCACGTCCTGCGCCTCGTACACGGTCTTCAGGCCGGCGGCGGCGCGGGCTTGCATCAGGTCGCGCGTGACCTCGGTCTGGCCGTAGACCACCACATGCTTGTTCGTCAGCGCCTTCAGGTCGATGCGGTGCAGCACGCCATCGAAGCTCAGGTTCACGCCGTCATGCGGCAGCCCTTCGGCATGCAGGCGCTCGCTCACCCCGGCTTCGTCCAGCAGGTCCACCGTCACCTGTTCCAGCACCCCGGCGCGGATGCGGCCAAGCACATAGTCGGCGCTGCGCTGCTCCACCACCACGGCGTCGATGCCGGCGCGGGCGAGCAGGGCCCCGAGCAACAGGCCGGACGGACCGGCGCCGACGATGGCGACCTGGGTGCGGGAGAAACTCATGGGTACTTCTTTCGGCGGGTGTGGGAAGGCGGTGCGCTACAGCAGCTGCCGCAGCGTGGCCTGGGATTGCCGCAGCGGCGGCAGGCAGTGTTCGACGAGCTGGTCCATCGTCATGCGCTGGGCATGCACGCTGAAGTTGAGGGCGGCCACGGTGTCGCCGCGGTAGTTCTTCAGCGGCACGGCGATGGTGCGCAGGCCCAGCTCCAGTTCCTGGTCGACGCAGGCGTAGCCCTGGGCGCGCGCATGGGCGATCTCGATGCGCAGCCGCTCGGGCAGCGTGACGGTGTGCGGCGTGAAGGCGCGCAGCGACTGGCGGGCGATCCAGGCGTCGACCTCCGCCTGCGGCAGCGCGGCCAGCAGCACGCGGCCGTTGGAGGTGCAGTGCGCCGGCACGCGGGTGCCGGGCTGCAGCGTGGCCGAGATCACGCGCCCGGCGCTGGTGGCGGCGATGCAGATCACGTCGTCGCCGTCCAGCGTGCCGGCCGAGGAGGCCTCCTTCATCGCGTAGGCCAGCTTGTGCAGCTCCGGCTGCACGATGCGCGGCAGCCGGGCCGAATGCATGTAGCTCTGCGCCAGCCGCAGCACCTTGGGCGTGAGCGCGAACAGCCGCCTGTCCTGGCTGACGAAGCCCAGGTGCGTCAGCGTGATGAGGTAGCGGCGCGCGGCGGCGCGGGTCAGGCCGGTGCGCTGGGCCACTTCGGCGATGGTCAGGCGCGGGCGGTCCTGGTCGAAGGCCTCGATCACCTGCAGGCCCTTTTCCAGCCCGGCGACCAGGTCGCGCTGGGCCGGCTCTGCGCCAGCCGCGCTGCCGGGCGCCAGGCGCGTGGCCAGGACATCGTCGGGGCTGAAGTCGTCATCGCTCATGACATGCTCTTGTGCGTTGATCGCCCGGCGCCGGTGTCGCTACTGCAATGCGGCCACTCTAGGCACGCGCGCCGCTGCTCACCAGGGGGTCGAGGGGTGGGTTGGGCGCGCTGCGCACAAACTGCATCGGCGCGCACGGGAACGGGACGAAAAAAAACCGGCCACCTTGCGGGGGCCGGCGTGGCGCGTGCGCGGCGGCTTACACCCGTTCGAGGACCACGGCGATGCCCTGTCCGACGCCGATGCACATCGTGCACAGCGCATAACGGCCGCCGCTCTGGTGCAGTTGGTTCACCGCCGTGGTGGCCAGCCGCGCGCCGCTGGCGCCCAGCGGATGGCCCAGCGCGATGGCGCCGCCGTTGGGGTTCACACGCGGGTCGTCGTCCTGCAGGCCGAGGTCGCGCAGCACGGCCAGGCCCTGGGCGGCGAAGGCCTCGTTCAGCTCGATCACGTCGATCTGGTCCAGCGTCAGCCCCGTGAGCGCCAGCACCTTGCGCGTGGCGGGCGCGGGGCCCATGCCCATGATGCGCGGCGGCACGCCGGCGGTGGCCATGCCCACCACACGGGCACGCGGGGTCAGGCCGTTCTTCGCCGCGGCGGCTTCGCTGGCCAGCAGCAGCGCCGCCGCACCGTCGTTCACGCCCGAGGCATTGCCGGCCGTCACCGTGCCGTCGGCCCGCACGACGCCGCGCAGCTTGGCCAGCGCTTCCAGCGAGGTCTCGCGCGGATGCTCGTCCTTGCTCACCACCACCGGGTCGCCTTTCTTCTGAGCAATGGTCACCGGCACGATCTCGGCATCGAAGAAGCCGCTCTTCTGCGCCGCCACCGCCTTGAGCTGGCTGGCCAGCGCCATGCGGTCCTGCGCCTCGCGCTCGATCCTGTAGTCGGTGGCGACGTTCTCGGCGGTCTCGGGCATGGAGTCGACGCCGTACTGCTCCTTCATCAGCTTGTTGACGAAGCGCCAGCCGATGGTGGTGTCGTACACCGCATTGGCACGCGAGAAGGCGCTCTCGGCCTTGGGCATCACGAAGGGCGCGCGGCTCATGCTCTCCACGCCGCCGGCGATCATCAGGCCGGCCTCGCCCGCCTTGATGGCGCGGGCGGCGCTGCCCACGGCGTCCAGGCCCGAGCCGCACAGGCGGTTGATGGTGGCGCCCGGCACGTCCAGCGGCAGGCCGGCCAGCAGCGCGCTCATGCGGGCCACGTTGCGGTTGTCCTCGCCGGCCTGGTTGGCGCAGCCGTACAGCACGTCGGCCACCTGCGCCCAGTCCACCTCCTTGTTGCGCGCCATCAGCGCCCGCAGCGGCACGGCGCCCAGGTCGTCGGCGCGCACCATCGACAGCGCGCCGCCATAGCGGCCGAAGGGGGTGCGAACGGCGTCGCAGATGAAGGCGTGGGTGCTGCTCATGCGGTGTCTCCTGATGCGGTGGGTGCAGTGTGGGGCGGGCGTCAGTCGAGCGCGACGTTGGCCTTCTTGACCACGTCGGCGAAGCGTGCCGATTCACTGCCGATGAACTGCACGAATTGCTCGCGTGTCTGCGGGAACAGCTCGTAGCCGAAGGTGTCGTAGCGCTGCTTCACGTCGGGCTCGGCGAGCGCCTTCTCGATGTCGCGGCGGATCTTCTCGGCGCGCTCGGCCGGAATGCCCTTGGGTGCGGCGATGGTGGTCCAGCCGATCACCTCGAAGTTGGCCGGGCCGCCCGACTCGGCCACCGTCGGCACGTCGGCGAAGGCCGGCACGCGCTTGGGCGCCGCCACGGCGATGTAGCGCAGCTTGCCCGCCCGCTGCAGGGAGCCGGAGCTGGCGCTGGTGCCCAGCGCGAAGGCCAGCTCGCCGGTGGCCACGCCGGTGTACAGCAGCGAGGTCTCCTTGTAGATCACATGTTCCATCTCGGTGCCGGTGACGGTTTCGAACAGCTCCGAGCCCAGGTGCACCGGGTTGCCCACGGACCAGGAGCCGTAGTTCAGCTTGCCGGGGTTGGCCTTGGCGTCCTTGACGATGTCGGCGACGGTCTTGTACTTGCTGTCGGCCGCCACCGCGAAGAAGAAGTTGGTCTTGAACAGCGGCAGCAGGGTGTCGAAGTCCTTCTGCGGGTCGTACGGCAGCTTCTTGAACAGGTGCGGGTAGGCCGAGAGATGCACGTTGTCCAGCTGGATCAGGTCATAGCCCTGCTTGTCGCCACGCTTGAAGGTGTCGATCGCGATGAAGCCGTTGGCGCCCGGCTTGTTTTCCACGATCACCGGCTTGCCCCACATCTTCTGCAGCTTCTCGGCCACCATGCGGGTGACGGTTTCCGGGCCGGAGCCGGCCGGGAACGGCGTGAGGATGCGCACCGGCCTGTTGGGAAAGTCGTCGGCCGCCCAGGCGGGTGCGGCGGGCAGGGTGGCGGCGGCCAGCGTGGCCAGGCCGGCCAGGGCGGCAAAGGTACGGCGCGAGAAAACGGCGGTCATGGGGCGGTTCCTGGGGGGGCGGTCGGATCAGGCGGTGGCGGTGGATGTGGCGGGCCGCAGCGGCACGGCGGTGACCTTCTGCAGCTCGTCGAAGCTCAGTCCCTCGGCCATCTCCACCACGGCCACGCCGTCGGGCGTGATGTCGAGCACGGCTAGGTCGGTGTAGATGCGGCTGACGCAGCCAATGCCGGTCAGCGGATAGGTGCAGGCCGGGACGATCTTGCTGTCGCCGGACTTGGTGGTGTGCTCCATCATCACGAAGGTCTTCTTCGCGCCGATGGCCAGGTCCATCGCGCCGCCCACGGCGGGAATCGCGTCCTTGGCGCCGGTGTGCCAGTTGGCCAGGTCGCCGCTGGCGGACACCTGGAAGGCTCCCAGCACGCACACGTCGAGGTGGCCGCCGCGCATCATCGCGAAGCTGTCCGCATGGTGGAAGAAGCAGCCGCCCGGCAGCAGCGTCACCGGCTGCTTGCCGGCGTTGATGAGGTCGTAGTCCTCCTGGCCGGCCGCGGGCGCCGGGCCCATGCCGATCACGCCGTTCTCGCTGTGCAGCACCACCTCGCGCCCTTCGGGCAGGTGGTTGGCCACGGCGGTCGGCAGGCCGATGCCGAGGTTGACGACGGCGCCGTCGGGGATGTCCTGCGCCACGCGCCGCGCCATCTGGTCGCGGGTCCACTTTCCTGGCATGTCGTGTGTCTCCTGCTGTCTGTCGGGTTCACTCGGGCTTGATGCCGGCCTGCCGGATCACGCGGCCCCACTTGTCGGATTCGCTCTGCATCAGCGCCTGGAAGTCGGCCGCCGTGCCGGGCAGCGGCTCGGCGCCCTCGGCCTTGAAGGCATCGCGCAGTGCCGGCGTCTCCACGGCCTTGGCCACGGCGTCGCCCAGCGTCTTCAGCACGGCATCGGGCGTGCCGCGCGGCGCCACCAGGCCATAGGCCAGCGAGCTTTCGTAGCCCTTCAGGCCCGCCTCGGCCACCGTGGCCACGTCGGGCAGCCGCGGGCTGCGGCGTGCGCCGGTGATGCCGATCGCGCGCAGCTTGCCGGCGTCGACATGCGGCAGCGCCGGGGGGATGACGCTGAACATCAGGTCCACCTGGCCGCCCAGCACGTCGGTGAGCGCGGGCGCGGTGCCCTTGTACGGCACGTGCAGCATCTTCACGCCGGCCACTTCCTCCAGCAGTTCGCCGGCCAGGTGGCCGCCGGTGCCGTTGCCGCTGGAGGCGAAGGCCAGCTTGCCGGGCGCGGCCTTGGCCCGGGCCAGCAGGTCGGCAAAGGAGCGGATCGGGCTGGACGACGGCACCACCAGCACCAGCGGCGCACTGGCCAGCGGCGCCACCGGCACGAAGCTGCTGCGCGCGTCGTAGGGCAGCTTGGGGTACAGCACCGGATTGATGGCCAGCGTGCCGGTGTGGCCCAGCAGCAAGGTGTAGCCATCGGCCGGCGACTTGGCCGCGGCGTCGGTGCCCACCGTGCCGCCGGCGCCGGGGCGGTTGTCCACCAGCACCTGCACGCCGAGCAGCGTGCCCAGCTGCGTGGCGAGCTGGCGGGCGAAGACGTCGTTGCCGCCACCGGGGGCGAAGGGCACGATGATGCGCACCGGCTTGGCCGGCCAGGCCTGTGCGGTGGCGGGCAGCGGCAGGGCCGCGGCCAGCGCGGCGGAGGCGGCGACCAGCACGGCCGCGCGCCGGGAACCGGCGGGCGACCGCATCAGGCCGCCTGCTTGAAGCCGCCGCCGCTGGTGGCCACGCGGTCCACCTTCACCACGCGCTGCACGAAGATGCCGGGCGTGACCACCGCTTCCGGGTCCAGGCTGCCCAGCTCGACGATCTCATGCACCGTGGCCACGGTGACCTTGGCGGCCATCGCCATCACCGGCCCGAAGTTGCGCGCGGTCATGCGGTAGGTCAGGTTGCCCCAGCGGTCGCCGCGTTCGGCGCGGATCAGCGCGAAGTCGGCATGGATGGGCGACTCGAACACGTACATGCGGCCGTCGATCTCGCGGGTTTCCTTGCCCTCGGCCAGCTGGGTGCCGTAGCCGGTGGGCGTGAAGAAGCCGCCGATGCCGGCGCCCGCGGCGCGGATGCGCTCGGCCAGGTTGCCCTGCGGCACCAGTTCCAGCTCGATCTGGCCGGCACGGTACAGCGCATCGAAGTGGTGGCTGTCGGCCTGGCGCGGAAAGCTGCAGATGATCTTGCGCACCCGCCGGGCCGCCAGCAACGCGGCCAGGCCGGTGTCGCCGTTGCCTGCGTTGTTGTTGACGATGGTGAGCTCCTTCGCGCCCTGGGCAATCAGGGCATCGATCAGCTCGTTGGGCAGGCCGGCAGTGCCGAAGCCGCCAATCATCACGGTGGCGCCGTCGGGCACGTCGGCCAAGGCGGCTTCGACGGAAGGCGAGATCTTGTTGATCAAGGCGTGGTCTCCAGCACTCAGGATGCGCGTAAAGTTCGTTATAAGAACCAACGTTCTTTTAATGAACATTCTAGGCACGGAAAAGCCGCCGCGCCAGCAAGGCGAGGCGGCATCAGGGTTGATCGGGAGGCTGCTCGACCGCCGGAACGTCAGGCCGCGCGGGCCATTGCCGGTACGCCGGCCGGCGGGGCGTAGGCGGCACCGAAGCGGTTGGACAGGAAGTCGGCCAGGGCCACGTCTTCCTGCCGTACGAAGCCCTGCTGCGGCAGCCGGCCTTCGGCCAGCAGGTCCAGCATCGCGCACAGGCTGCTGGCGGTGGTGAGCTGGATGGCGCTGCGCATTTGCCCGGCCACCTCGGCGCCGTAGATCTTGTGGGCGTAGGTGTCCTGCTGCAGGCGACCCTCGCGCCAGCCGGTGACGGTGACGAAGACGATCACCACGTCCTGCAGCGTGGCGGGCAGCGCGTTCTCCAGGATGTCCTTCAGCACCTCGCGACGGTCCTTCAGGCGCAGGTCGTGCAGCAGCGCCTTCATCAGCGCGGCGTGCCCGGGGTAGCGGATGCTGCGGTAATTGAGCGTGCGCACCCGGCCTTCCAGCGTCTCGCACAGCGTGCCCAGGCCGCCACTGGTGTTGAAGGCCTCGTAGAGCACGCCGTCCAGCGAGAACTCCTCCCGCTCCTCCAGTGCCGGCACTTCGGTGCGGCGGCCGTCGACGATGGCGTCGCAGGGCTGGATGTATTCGTTGATGACGCCGTCGGTGCTCCAGGTGAGGTTGTAGTTCAGCGCATTGCTGGGGTAGACGGGCAGGGCGCCCACCCGCAAGCGCACGGTGTCGAGCCGCTCGAAGCGGCGCATCAGGTCGGCCGCGGCGATGGAGATGAAGCCCGGCGCCAGGCCGCATTGCGGCACGAAGGCATGCCCGGCGCCCTGGGCCAGCGCCTGGATGCGGCGGGTGCTGGCCACGTCCTCGGTGAGGTCGAAGTAGTGCACGCCCACGGCGCGCGCGGCCTCGGCGATGCGCACCGTCATCTGCCAGGGCGCGGCGCTCAGCACCGCGAAGCGGCCCTGCAGCGCCTGCTGGAGGGCGGCGGTGTCGGCCACGTCCAGCGCCAGCGCCTGCAGGCGGGGGCCGCTGGGTACGGCGTCCGCCAGGGCGGCGGGGGAGCGGTCGGCCAGCGTCACGCGGTAGTCGCCGCTGTCCGCCAGCAGGCCGGCAATCACCTGGCCGATCTTGCCGGCGCCGATCACGAGCACGTCCTTCATGGGTTTCTCCCGGGTTCGATGATGGCGGCATGTTCGACCAGCCTGCGCCCGGATGCAGCCACCAGACCGACGACTTGCGCCTGCCATCTGGTCACATCGCCGGCATATATTGGCGCAATGCCTGCCCCGCCCCTGCTCGACGACACCGACCGCGCGCTGCTGGCGCTGCTGCGCGAGAACGCCCGCCTGCCCGCGGCCGACCTGGCCCGGCGCCTGGGCATTGCCCGCACCACCGTGCAGAGCCGGCTGCAGCGGCTGGAGCGCGCCGGCGCCATCGCGGGCTACACCGTGGTGGTGCCCGACGAGGCGGAAGCCGCGCTGGTACGCGCCCATGTGATGGTGATCGCGGGACCGAAGCAGGGCGCCGGCATCACCGCGGCGCTGCGGCGCATTCCGGAAGTGCGCACGCTGCTGTCGGTCAGCGGCCCGTACGACCTGATCGCGGTGGTGGCGGCCGCCTCCATCGGCGAGCTGGATGCGCTGATCGACCGCATCGGCGCGCTGGAGGGCGTGGAGCGCACCACCTCGGCGATCGTGCTGTCAACCCGCATACAGCGCTGAGCCGGGGTGCGCCACCATCAAGTTCCGCGCCGCAAGCGCCGACAACGGTAACAACTCTGTCAGTGCCGTAGCCCATGTCCGCCGCCACCATCGACGTTAGTGAACTGCGCATCGGGATGTTCGTGCACCTCGACCTCGGCTGGATGTCGCACCCCTTTCCCCTGAGCAGCTTCCGCATCGGGGACAACGAGCAGATCGCCACCATCCGCAGCCTGGGCCTCACGCGCGTGCGCTGGAGCCCCGAGCGCAGCGACCCCGCGCAATCCGCGCCGCTGGACTCCCAGGCCGGCGAGGCCGACGTCACCCAGGCCGAGAGCCCCGAGCAGGCCGAGCGCCGGCGCCGCCGGCTGGCGCTGGCCCTGCAGCGTGAAGCCATGCTGCAGTGCGAGCGCCAGTACGCCGAGGCCCTGAAGTCCTGGCGCACCGCCACCGGCATGGTGCTCAGCGACCCCACGGGCGCGCGCGAGCGGGCCGAGGCCTTCACCCAGGCGCTGGTACAGAAGATGCTGGCCAACCGCGAGCTGTCGATCCGCCTGCTGACGGAGACGGCCGGCGACCGCGCCGCCGCCCATTCGCTCAATGTCAGCGTGATCGCGCTGCTGATGGGCAAGCTGTTCGGCCTGTCGGAGGTGGACATGCACGACCTGGGCATGGGCGCGCTGCTGCACGACATCGGCAAGGTGGAGCTGCCCTCGCGCGTGCGCCACCTGGAGGACCACTTCACCAGCGCCGAGACGCAGGTGTACCGGGAGCATGTGTCGCACGGCGTGACCATCGGCCGCAAGATGGGCCTGACGCCCGGCGCGCTGCTGGCCATCGCCCAGCACCATGAGCAGGCCGACGGCAGCGGCTTTCCGCAGCGGCTGAACATGGACCGCATGACCACCGCGGCGCGCATCGTGTCGCTGGTCAACCGCTACGACAACCTGTGCAACCCGGTCTCCCCGGCGCGGGCGCTGACGCCGCACGAGGCGCTGTCGCTGATGTTCGCGCAGGGCAAGCACAAGTTCGACGCGACGATGCTCAATGCCTTCATCCGCATGATGGGCGTGTACCCGCCGGGCTCGGTAGTGCAGCTGACCGACGAGCGTTACGCCATCGTGGTGGCGGTGAACTCGGCGCGGCCGCTCAAGCCGCGGGTGCTGGTGCACGACAGCGGCACCCCGCGCGACGAGGCACTGCACATCAACCTGGAGGCGGAGCCCGCGCTGGGCATCCGCCGCAGCCTGAAGGCCGGCCAGCTGCCGGCCGCGGCGATGGAATACCTGGCGCCGCGCCAGCGCATCACCTACTACTTCGAGCCCGTGCCCCAGTCGGAGATGGAGTTTCCCGAGCGGGAAGACGAACTCGCCGACCAAGGGTCGGCCGAGTGAGCATGCGGGCGCTGGCCATGCAAGCGGCTCCCGGCGAAGGCCCGCTGTCGCGCCAGACGCTCGCGCTGGTGGACGCGCTGTGGGAGCCAGCCTGGCTGGTGGACGCGCACACGCTGCGCGTGCTGGCCATCAATGCGCCGGCGCTGGCGTTGCTGGGCCGCACGCGGGCCGACGTGGTGGGCCAGCTGGCGGAAGCCCTGCTGGACACGCCGGAGGACCTGGCCTTCTGGGCCGGCCTGCAGGGCCCCGGCGGCGACACCGAGCTGCTCTCGCGCACCCTGCTGCTGCAGGCCGACGGCCAGCCGCTGCACGTGGAGCGTCGCATCCACCGGGTGGACCTGCCCGGCGAGCCGGGGCTGCTGGTGGTCTCGCTGCGCGACATGACGCCCGAGCGCCGCGCGCTGGACGAGCGCGACACGCTGATCGCCGAGCTGCGCGCCACGCTGGAATCCACCGCCGACGGCTTGCTGGTCACCGACCTGGACGGCCGCATCCGCGCCTTCAACCGCCGCTTCACCCAGCTGTGGCGCCTGCCCGACCACCTGGCGGGCGGCCAGGACGAGGCGGTGTACGCCTGGATGCTGGACAACGTGCAGGAGCCCGAGCCCTACCAGCGGCAGCTGCAGGCCATCGAGCGCGGCGCGCTGGTGCCCGCCACCGACCGCATCGTGCTGCGCAGCGGCCAGGTGCTGGAGCGGGTGATGCACACGCAATGGAGCCGCGGCCGGCCCATCGGCCGCGTCTGGTCGTTCCGCGACCTCAGCGAGCGCCTGGCCGCCGACCAGCGCATCGAGACGCTGTCCACCATCGACACCCTGACCGGCGTGCCCAACCGGCGCCAGCTGACGCAGAAGCTGGCCGCCGCCATCGCCGAGGCGCAGCGCCGCCACGGCCGGCTGGCGCTGCTGCTGCTGGACGTGGATGCGTTCAAGCAGATCAACGACAGCCTGGGCCAGGGCATCGGCGACCGCGTGCTGGTGGAGGTGTCGCAGCGCATCCGGCACGCGCTGCGCGGCGGCGACCTGGTGGGCCGCGTCGGCGGCGACCAGTTCGCGGTGCTGGTGCACCATGCCGGCGCCGAGGCGGCCGAGCATGCGGCCCGCCGCGTGCTGCGCGCCACCGAGGCGCCCTACGAGATCGAAGGCGCGCAGTTCACGCTCACCTGCAGCATCGGCGTGGCGCTGTTCCCCGACGCCGCCGACAGCGCGCACGACCTGCTGCGCCGCGCCGAGACCGCGATGCAGGCGGCCAAGGCCGGCGGGCGCGCCGGCTTCCGCTTTCATCACGCCAACACGCATGACGACGAAGTGCGCAAGCGCGTGCGGCTGGACCACGCCATGCGCCAGGCGCTGGCGCAGCAGCGCTTCCGGCTGCACTACCAGCCGCAGCTGGACCTGGCCAGCGGCCGCGTGGTGGGCACCGAGGCACTGATCCGCTGGAAGGACGCGCACTACGGCGACATCTCCCCCGGCGAGTTCATCCCGGTGGCCGAGGCCAGCGGCTTCATCGTGCAGATCGGCGACTGGGTGCTGGGCGAGGCGGTGGCTCAGGCCGCGCAGTGGCACCGTGCCGGGCGGGTGCTGCCGGTGTCCATCAACGTGTCGGCGCTGCAGTTCCAGCAGTCGGGCTTCGTCACCCGCGTGTCGCGCGCGCTGGCGCAGGCCCAGCTACCGCCGGCACTGCTGGAGCTGGAGCTGACGGAGAGCATCCTGGTGCGCGACGCCGCCGAGGCGCTGGAGCGGCTGCAGGCCCTGGCCGCCCTCGGCGTGCGGCTGGCCATCGACGACTTCGGCACCGGCTACTCCAGCCTGGCCTACCTCAAGCGCTTCCCGATCGATGCGCTGAAGATCGACCGCCGCTTCGTGCGCGGCCTGCCCGACGACGAAAGCGATGCCGCCATCGTGCGCGCCATCGTGCAGATGGCCCATGCCCTGGGCCTGCGCGTGGTGGCCGAGGGTGTGGAGCTGCCCGCCCAGCGGGACTTCCTGGCCGGCATCGGCTGCAACATGTACCAGGGCTTCCTGTTCGCGCCGGCGCTGGAACCGCAGGCGCTGCTGGAGCGGCTGCCGCCAACGCCCTGAACCGGTCGCGGCAGTCGCGGGCCGCTGCTGCAGGCCGCGGTATTTCTTCATAAAGTCTGCACACGTGCAGTTTTTCTGAAGCACCGCGATGAATCCTCTGGAGAACGTCGTCGAAGCCAAGCTGGCCCGCCTGCCGGTGCCGCTGGCGGTCCACCTGCCGGGCGGGCGCCGCCTGGGGCCCGGGCAGGCCGCCCTCATCCTGCGGCTGAAGGAGCTGGGGCCGCTGAAGCACCTGGCCAGCGGCGAGATCGGCCGCGTGGCCGAGGACCACGTGAAAGGGCGGCTGGAGATCGAAGGCCGCCCGCGCGACGTGATGGCCGCGGCCGCCGAGCTGCTGGACACCGACCCCCGGCGCGCCGGCGCCCCGCCGCCCGGCCCGCTGGGCTGGTGGCATGGCTTGCTGCGACGCAGCCGCTCGCTGGCGCGCCACACGCCGCAGGCCGATGCCCGCCAGATCGAGTTCCACTACGACGTCTGCGACGACTTCTATGCGCTGTGGCTGGACGAGCGGCGCGTGTACTCCTGCGCGTACTACCGCGAAGCCGGCATGACGCTGGCGCAGGCGCAGGAAGCCAAGCTGGACCACATCTGCCGCAAGCTGATGCTGCAGCCCGGCGAGCGCTTCCTCGACATCGGCGCCGGCTGGGGCGGCCTGCTGCTGTGGGCGGCCGAGCACTATGGCGTGCAGGCCACCGGCATCACGCTGTCGCGCGACCAGCATGCGCACGTCAACCGGCTGATCGAGCAGCGCGGCCTGCAGGGCCAGGTGCACATGCAGCTGATGGACTACCGCGAGCTGCCGGAGGCACAGCCCTTCGACAAGATCTCCTCGGTGGGCATGTTCGAGCATGTGGGCCATGCGCAGCTGCCGGCGTACTTCGACAAGCTGTGGCGGCTGCTGCGCCCGGGCGGCCTGCTGATGAACCACGGCATCACCGCCGGCGGCACCCGCAACCACCAGCTGGGCGCGGGCATCGGCGAGTTCGTGGAGCGCTACATCTTCCCCGGTGGCGAGCTGCAGCACGTCTCGCATGTGCTGAAGGTGATGGCCGACAGCGGGCTGGAGATGGTGGATGTGGAAAACCTGCGGCCGCACTACGCGCGCACGCTGTGGGCCTGGTCGGACGCGCTGGAGCAGCACCTGCCCGAGGCCCGCCGCCTGACCGACGAGCGCATCGTGCGCGCCTACCGGCTGTACCTGGCGGGCAGCGCGATGGCCTTCGAGCGCGGCTGGTTGTCGCTGCACCAGATGCTGGCCGCGCGCCCCGACGGGCAGATGGAGACGGGCACGATGCGCGGGGCACAATCGGCGTTCCCGTTCAATCGTGAGTACATCTACCGATGATCTACAAGTTCAAGTCCAAGGCGGCCAGCGACGTGATCATGATGGGCCCGAACGGGGACCAGGTGCTTCGCCTCATCGGCCGCGAGCCGTCGGCCAAGGGCATCCTGGAAGTGGCGGACATGCCCGCCGCCGTGGCCGCGCTGCGCGCCGCGGTGGAGGAGGAGGACGCCCGCCGGCAGGCCGCCGCCGAGCCCGACGCCGAGGCCGATGACACGCCGCGTGGCAGCCGCGAGGGCGTGGTCACGCTGCGCCAGCGCGCGTGGCCGCTGATCGAGATGATCGAGCGCAGCCAGCGGGCCGACGTGCCGGTGGTGTGGGGCCAATGAACACAGCCACAGCAAAGGAAGCGAGCACATGAAGATCTGGAGCGACAGCTGGTCCAACGGTGAACCGATTCCGCCGCGCCATGCCGCGGGCCGGCTCGAGGCCACCGGTGGCGTCGGTTTTTCCGACAACGTCAATCCGCACCTGGCCTGGAGCGACCTGCCGGACGGCACGCTGTCGCTGGCGCTGGTGTGCCACGACTTCGACGTGCCCAGCAGCGGCGAGGACGTGAACCAGGCCGACCGCGAGGTGCCCGCCGACCTGCCGCGCGTGGACTTCTTCCACTGGGTGCTGGTGGACCTGCCGCCTTCGCTCACGCAGATCGCCGAGGGCGAGTTCAGCAACGGCTTCACCGCCCGCGGCAAGCCGGGCCCGGCCACGCTCCACGGCGCGCGCCACGGCCTGAACGACTACACCGGCTGGTTTGCCGATAACGCCGAGATGGCCGGCCAGTACTTCGGCTACGACGGCCCGTTCCCGCCGTTCAATGATTCGCTGGTGCACCACTACGTGTTCACGCTGTATGCGCTGGACGTGGAGCGGCTGCCGGTGGAAGGCGCCTTCACCGGCCAGCAGGTGCGCGAAGCCATGGCGCCGCACGTGCTGGGCGAGGTGATGCATTCGGGCACCTACACGCTCAACAAGCGGCTGGCCGGACAGTGACCGAGCAGCGGGCCACGCGGCTGATCGCCATCCGGCATGGCGAGACCGACTGGAACGTCGGTGCCCGCATCCAGGGCCACACCGACATCGCGCTGAACGACAAGGGCCGCTGGCAGGCGGCGCAGCTGGCGCAGGCGCTGGCCGACGAACCGCTGGATGCGGTGTATGCCAGCGACCTGGGCCGCGCCTTCGACACCGCGCTGGCCTTTGCCGAGCCCAAGGGCCTGCCGGTGGTGGCCGACAGCGGCCTGCGCGAGCGGCAGTTCGGCTGCTTCGAAGGCCTCAGCTTCGACGAGATCGAGCAGCGCTGGCCCGACGAGGCGCGCCGCTGGCGCAGGCGCGAGCCGGGGTTCGGGCCCGAGGGCGGCGAGACGCTGGAACAGTTCTATGGCCGCATCGTGCAGACGGTGCAGCGGCTGGCGCTGCGACATGCCGGCCAGAGCATCGCGCTGGTGTCGCACGGCGGCGTGCTGGATTGCCTGTACCGCGCCGCCACGCGGCTGGCGCTGGATGCGCCGCGCACCTGGCAGGTGGGCAATGCCAGCATCAACCGCCTGCTGCACACCGAAGGCGGCCTCACCCTGGTGGGCTGGAGCGACACCGGCCACCTCGACGGGGTGGCCCAGCCGCTGGCCTAGTTGTTGTCGCCGCGGCGGATCTGCCGCCAGGCGTTCTTGCGGTTGTCCACGCCGAAGTTCAGCGGCACTTCCTGAGGCGGCTCGGGCGAGGTGCCGTCGCCGCGCTGGAACTGCGCCACGATGCGGTCGCCCAGGTCGCCGCTGGTGCGCAACAGCGTCACGCCGGAAGACGAGGTCTGGCCCAGGCTCATCGCCGCGAAGTTCATGCCCTTGACGTTCAGGCCGGTCAGCACGTCCAGCACGAACAGGGTGGAGTTGCCCGAGCACTCCGACACCAGCGTCTTGTTGGCCACGAAGCTCACCGCGCCGAAGGCGATGGTGGGATCGGTGGTCACCTGGAGGTTGCCGGGGATGTCCACGTACCAGCCGCGTGACGATGTCCAGGTGAAGCTGCTGCCCACCGCGTCCACCGTGCCGTCGGACTGCGTCTGCAGCGTGCGCTGGGTGAGGCCGGCGCGTGCGTCGGCCAGCTCGGCGCCTTCCTTGATGGCGTAGAAGGTCTCGGCCGACGCGCGGCCGAAGTCGCTGGAGCCGAGCATGCGGCCGGTGCCCACCAGCACGATGCGGTCGCTGCCGTTGAACATGATCTCCGGCGCGGTGGTCACCGGCTGGGCGGTGCTGTTCTTCAGCAGCTTGGCCAGCCGCACGGTGGTCTTGGCCTCCAGGTCGAAGTGCCACAGGTTGCCCTGCAGATCGCCGCCATACACATGGACGGACTTGCCGTCGCCTTCCACTGCGGCATTGATCTGGGCCAGGCCCAGATCGCCCGTGCCGCCGCCATCGGCGACGAAGGTGTGCAGCAGGGCACCGTTGTCGGCATTGACCATGTACATGCGGCCCTTGCCGTCGGTGCTGCCGTTGTAGCCCTGCGTGAAGAGCACCACGGTGCCGTACGACCTGGTTTCCACCAGCAGCGGTCGGCCCAGCGACTGGCCCAGCACGAAGTCGCCACCATGGCCGATGTCCCACAGCACCTTGCTGGCCAGGCCCGTCTCCGTCAGGTCGCGCGGCTCGCTCACGTCGATGGCGTAGTAGCCCGCGCCGCCTGAGCCCAGGCCGGCCACCAGGTAGCGCTTGCCGGCCACGGTGCGGATGGTGGGCGTGCCGTCCAGCAGCGTCTCGAAGTAGTAGTTGAGCCGGGCCGTCCTGGCCATGTTGGGCAGCACGCTGCCGGGCACGTAGGCCCACAGCTCGTCGCCGGTCTCGCTGTCGAAGGCATGCATCATCCCTTCGCCCGAGGCGGCGAACACCACCTTCGGCGCGGTGGAGACCACCGGCTTGGCCGACAGCACCGGGCCGATCAGCGCGCCCCGCGTGCGGTACTTGGTGCCTTCGCCGGTGCGGTCGCCGCGCAGGTAGGCGGTCAGGCCGGCGCCATCGGTGGCCGACAGCGTGGCGCCCACGTTGTCTGCCGTGAATGCCTTGCGCACGCCGCCCACGCTGGTCGCGATCACGCGTGGCCGGTCGGCCGGCCGCACGGCCAGGCGCTGCGCGGCGGACCAGGTCGGCGTGGCGGTGATGGAGCCGGTGTTGGTGTTGATGGCATTGGCGGTGATGTCGCCGGTCCAGATGGACGAGGTGTACTTGCCCAGGTAGGCCTTGCCGTCGCCACGCGCCAGGTTCACTGTGTTCACCGACACGTCGGACTGCGCGCCCAGCTGGTTCAGCATGTCGTTCAGGCCCTGCTGGATGGCGCGCGCCGCCTGCGTCGGGTCGTCGGCCTTGTACATCTGGCCGCGGCCGTTGATGGTGGCGTGCCACAGGTCGTCGATGGCGCTGGGCGTGTCCGGCTGCGGATCGGGCCAGGTGAAGGTGGTGGTGAACGGATCGGTGATGCTGGGCCAGACCGTGCCCTTCACACCCAGCGTGATGACGTAGGTGTTCATGTGCAGGTTGGGATTGCGGTCGGGGTTGGCCACCGCCTGGTTGGCCAGCGGCACGCGGCCGCTGGACAACGGGTAGCCGGCGCCGGAGGTGGGGCGGTTGTTGCGCAGGTCCAGCGTGTAGTAGGCCAGCGCCACGTCGGCGATGGAGTTGGCCTTGGTGGGCGCGAACGGGAAGCCGGTGCCGTAGGTGGCCTTGTCGTAGGCCGGGGGCGCGGCGGTGTCGTTGGCAAAGCCGTCGGTCACCACGAAGGCGTTGTTGCGCTGGCAGGAGTACTGGATGGCGTTGGGGCTGGTCTTGTACTGCTCGCCGATGTATTTCAGCGCCGTGGCCGTGGGCGTGCCGCTGTCCGCCGGGTTGGTGTAGAAGCTGCCCGCCACGCGGCGGCGGTTGGCCGCGTCGTCGGTGGCGTCGCTGTCGTACATGGACACGTTGCCGCTGCGCCGGTTGAAGGCCATCACGCCCACGCGCATGCCGGTCAGGTTGTCCAGCACGCTGCCCATGGCGCCGGCCAGCATCAGCTTGCGCTTGCGGTAGTAGCTCCACCAGTTGGCGAAGTTCTGCAGCGCGGCGGCATGGCTGGCGTCGTCCGCGTAGTTGGCGCGCTTGATCTCCACCTTGCGCAGCATGCGGTCGTCGGGTGCCTTCACGCAGCTGGCGTTCCAGTCCGTCACCGCATTCCAGGCGGGAGTGGTTCCGGGGCAGCTGGGGTCCACCACCCAGTAGGTGGCGGGGTAGTAGGTGGTGGCGACGTTGGCCGAGTTGTTGCCCACCGTGCCGTTCGGCCGCAGCATGCCGGTGCGGTAGTAGATCGTGGCCGTCTGGTCGGCGGTGAGGTCCATCGTCACCGAGGCGGCCAGCGCAGGATGCGACTTGGCGGCCGTGGGCGAGGCGTTTGCGTAGGTCTGTAGCGCGCCGTCGTGGTAGGCCGGCTTCCACGGCTCGTAGGTGATGGCCGGGTTGTAGTACAGCGGGTTGAAGGCGCTGGAGCGCATCACCGCGAACTGCGGCGAAGGCGGCACGGCGCGGCCCAGGGATTCGTCGTCGTAGAACTGCTTGGCACCGATGCCCGTTCCGTTCGGGAACAGGTAGCTCATGTAGTAGTCGCCCTTGGCCAGGAAGGCGCCGCTGCTCCAGTAGGTCTTGTTGCCCAGGTTCCAGTTCAGGATGCCGTTGTAGGCACTGATCAGGATCTCCCAGTCCATCGAGCCGGAATCGTCCATGCCGAACATGACGTTGGGCTTGACGTTCAGGTCCGCCTTGAGCGGGCGCTTGGCCACGTCGGTGGCATGCGAGGCCACGCCAAGGAGCAGGCCGGCCAGCGCGGTGCAGGCGACGGCAAAACGGGCAAGGGGCTTCATGGAAGTCTCACTTCTTGGTGACCAGCGCTTGCACGAAGGTGGCCACGTCGTCCCGGCCATCGCGGCCCAGGAAGGTCACGCGGGTGGTGATGCGGAATTGGCGGCCGGCCGGCGGGTCGTAGCCGGTGTCCTCCTGTTTGGAGGCAGCAGCGCTTTGCGGTGCGTCGGCCTGCCGCAGCAGGCATTGGCGCTGTGGTTCGGTGATGGCGGTGGTGCTGCACTGGCGGTCCACGAAGTAGCGCACGCTGAACTCGTTGTTGGCCCCCACGCGCACCTCGGGCGCGGCGGCCCAGTCGATGTCCAGCGGCACGCCGTCGGCGTCGGTGGCACGCAGCTGCGCCGCATACCAGGTGCCGATGTCGGCATCGGTATTGGCCAGGGCCGCCACCCGCTGGAAGGCGGTGTTGATGCCCACCTCGGAAGCCTGCACCGCGCGTTCCTTGAAGGAGATGTTGCCCGCCACCAGCGTGCCCACCTCGCTCATCCGCGCCATCGACAGGCCGCCCAGCAGCATCACCAGCAGCAGCACCAGCACCACGATCAGCGTGACGCCCTGCTGGCGCCGCGGCCGGTGGCCGGCGGAAGGTGCGCGCCTCATGGCAGCCCCACGATGTAGTTGCGCAGCGGGATCACCAGGTCGCTGCTGCGGTAGCGATAGCACTGCCAGGAGGTGGTGCCGACGTTGGCCGGCGTGAACGTGTCCGCGTCGTCTTCGAACAGCCGAAGCGAGTTGGTCGTGGTGGCCTCGCAGCCACCGCTGCCCTTGGGCATCTCCGGTTGCGGGCTGCGGGTGACCAGCGTCACGCGCAGCGCACGCACGCGCGCCAGGTCCGTCGCTCGCGGCTGGCCCCAGGTGCCCCCGCCGGGGGCGGCGGCGGTGGGCGCCACCCAGTCGGTGATCGCCTTGTCGGTGAGTGTGGTGCCCACGATGCCGATGCGCACCCGCAGGGCCACCACGTTGCGCACCAGCACGGCGGTGGCGTCGTCGCCGGTCCGCATCGGCAGCTCGAGCTGCAGGTTGCCGTTGACCACGCGGTACCGGTGCCATTGCACGCCGCCCAGCAACGATGCCCGCGAGCCGATCGGATACAGCGCGGGATTGGTGATGGCGGGACCCTGGTTGTGGGTGGCGTCGGCACCGAAGGTCAGCCGCTGCGGCGTGGTGGCCGTGGAATTGGCCACGGCGGTGACGGTGCGCACGGTGCAGGGCGCGCCGGGCTCCTTCGGGGCCAGCAGCACCGCATCGTTCACGGCCGCCGGCAGGTAGCTCTGCAGCTCGGCCGCGCCGAGGTTGGAGGCCGTCTGCAGCGCCACGTTGGCGCCGCCGGCCACGGCAGTGGCGTACAGGAAGTCGAACTGGTCGTTGCCGTTGGCGCGGGTGATGGACACCGGCGAGAACACCGCCTGGTCCAGCACCGTGGTGCCCACGCGCAGGTTCAGGCCGTTGCACATGTAGGTGCCGTTGCCGAAGAAGCCGAGGCCGGCCTGGGCCGCGTCCTCCTTCAGCGAGGCCAGCGTGGTGGCACTGCTGACCACGGCGCTGCCGGCATTCAGGCCCTGGCGCTGCATGGCGCCGAACACCATCGCGCTGCTGCTGGCGGCCAGGCCGACCAGCAGCGAGATGACGATGCCGATCATCAGCTCGACGATGGACAGGCCGCGCTGGGCGGCGCGGCGATCAGAGCGGCGTCGGGCGAACATCGGTCACCACCTCCACGGCAGGGGAAACGGAATCGGCCTCACCCAGCTCCTGCTGCAGCTTGCCGGTCCAGGTCAGGCGGATGGTCAGCCGGCCGGTGTTCGCGTCGTAGACCGACGTGGCCGTGGGCGCGCCCGGCAACGTGGCCAGCGCGCGGGTGCGCCAGTTGGTGGCGGACTGCCGGCCGGTCGGGCTGCCGCAGGCGCCCACGGCGGGCAGCGTGTAGCAGGGGGCATTGGCGGCGGTGTCGATCTGCGCCAGGTTGGCCAGCTGGTCGGCCATGGCCAGGGCCTGCAGCCGCACCTGCCCGTCGGTGCCGGCCTTCACCACCTTGGCCTGGAAGCGCGACATGCCGAGCAGGCCGAACACCAGCACCACCATGGCGATGAGCGCCTCCAGCATGCCGAAGCCGCGCGCCTGCCGGCGCCGCGGGCTCAGTTGCCGCAGTTGGTCTGGTCTGCGCATAACCGCACCGAGCCGCCGGCCTCGACCACCAGGCCCGGGCAGCGGACGTCCGCCGAGCAGGTGAGGCCGCTCTTGCCGAAGTTGAAGGTCTGCCTGGTGCCAGTGGGCCAGGTGCGGCCTTCGCTGCCGAAGTCCACCATGGTGACGCTGGCCAGCCGTATGCCGTCGGGCAGGATCGTCGTGCGCAGCACGGTGCCTTCGGCCGCGGCGGCCAGGCCCACGCGGTCGATCACCTGCACGGCGCTGCCGTCGATCACCAGCCGCACGCGGCCGTTGCGCTTGATGGCTTCGCTCTGCGCATACAGCGCGCTGCTGAGAGCGGTGTTGCCCGCTTCGCGCAGGCGCGAGTTGTTCAGGTAGTCGCCCAGGAAGGGCAGGCCGGCCATCATCAGGATGCCGCTGATGGCCACGGTGACCATCAACTCGACCAGCGTCAGCCCGCGCTGGGCTGCGCTGCAGTGAGTCAGCTGTCGCATGTGGTGCCCTTGGTGGTCCAGCAGGTGGTGTTGGCGCCCTTGGGGTGGGCGGTGGTGGCGCGCGTGCCGGCCTGGTTGACGGTGTAGGTGTAGCCAGCCATCGGGCCGGTGCCGGTGGCGGTGGCGGTGAAGCCGTTGGTGCCGTTCAGTGCGCAGGTGACGGTGAAGTTGGCGATCGTCGGATTCGTCGCCCCGCAGACGCCCGGCGCACCGGCGTAGCTGCCGGTGTCCTGGAAGCGCTGCTCCAGCCGCACCTGCAGGGCGGACAGCGCATCCAGCGCCGGCGGCACGCGCGAGCGCATCACGTAGCTGTTGTAGGCGGGCAAGGCCACGGCCGACAGGATGGCCACGATGGCCACGGCCACCATCAGTTCGATCAGGGTGAAGCCGTGCTGGCGGTGCGAAGGCATGCGGAAGTTCCTGGAGTGGGCGTGGACGCCGGTGCGGCTCTCGCCGCGTTCGATCCAGGTTTCGGTGCGCCCTGCCGCAACTTGAGCGGGCGGTCGGGCAGCGCGGATCAACGGCAGCGGACGGCCGACGAGCGGCACGCCGCCATCCTCGCGCGAGGCGGCGGTCCGCAGTCGATGGAACAGGCGGGCCGGGCGCCCGCTGTTCTCAGCCGGCGCTCAGGTGCCGCTGAACAGGTCGGCGCCGCCGTTGGCCGGCGGGGCCACGCCCAGGTGGCGGTAGGCGGCCAGCGTGGCGATGCGCCCGCGCGGCGTGCGCTGCAGGTAGCCCTGCTGGATGAGGTAGGGCTCGATCACGTCCTCGATCGTGCCGCTTTCCTCGCCGATGGCCGCGGCCACGTTGTCCAGGCCCACCGGGCCGCCGTCGAAGCGGTGCACCACGGCTTCCAGCAGCTTGCGGTCCATCACGTCCAGGCCGTGCGGGTCGACGTCCAGCATGGCCAGCGCCAGGTCGGCGATGGGCTTGTCGATGCGGCCGCTGCCCTTCACGTCGGCATAGTCGCGCACCCGGCGCAGCAGCCGGTTGGCGATGCGCGGCGTGCCGCGCGAGCGGCGGGCGATCTCGGCGGCGCCGGCCGCGTCGATCGGCGCATTCAGCAGCCCGGCCGAGCGGTGCACGATGCGCGCGAGCTCCTCCGGCGTGTAGAACTCCAGCCGCGCCACGATGCCGAAGCGGTCGCGCAGCGGGTTGGTGAGCATGCCGGCGCGGGTGGTGGCGCCCACCAGCGTGAAGGGCTGCAGGTCGAGCTTGATCGAGCGGGCGGCCGGGCCCTCGCCGATCATGATGTCGATCTGGTAGTCCTCCAGCGCGGGATACAGGATTTCCTCCACCACCGGCGACAGGCGGTGGATCTCGTCGATGAACAGGACGTCGTTCTTCTCGAGGTTGGTGAGGATGGCCGCCAGGTCCTTGGGCTTTTCCAGCACCGGGCCGGAGGTCTGGCGCAGGTTCACGCCGAGCTCGGCCGCGATGATGTGGCTGAGCGTGGTCTTGCCCAGGCCGGGCGGGCCGAACAGCAGCACATGGTCCAGCGCCTCCGAGCGCTTCTTGGCCGCGCCGATGAAGATCTCCAGCTGCTCGCGGGCCTTGGCCTGGCCCACGTATTCGGCCAGGCCCTTGGGCCGCAGCGCCCGCTCGATCGCCTCCTCGTTCGGCGACGACGGCGCGGCGCTCACCACGCGGCGCGAGGGCAGGGCGGCGGCGCCGAAGTCGTCGGTCTGGATGCTCATGGCCCATTATCCCCAGCGGCCTTGATCTAACATCGCGGCCCCGTGATCACCGCCTTCCGCCTCCACCTGCTGCGCCGCTCGGCCTGGCTCGCGCTTGCCGCGATGCTGTGGCTGTCGCTGGTGCCCACGGTGTCGCAGGCGGTGGCCGCAGTGCAGGGCCCGCAGCCGTGGACGCAGATCTGCTCGGCCAGCGGCTTCAAGGCCGCGCCGGGCAGCCCTTCCGAGGCGGCCGACCACCTGATGGCGCATTGCCCGTTCTGCGCGCTGTCGCAGCTCGGCCATGCCCTGCCGCCGGCGCCGCCGGTGGCCGTCTTCCTGCCGGACGAGCGCGCGCACGAGCTGCCGCGCCTGTTCCTGCAGGCGCCGCACACGCTGCATGCGTGGCGGCATGCGCTGTCGCGCGGCCCACCTTCCTTCGCCTGAACCCGCACCGCCCGTGAGCCGCCGCCGCGCCTGAGTGCGCGCTGCCGGCCCGCGTTTGCGCCAGCCCGCGTGCGCCTTGCCGCGGCGCCTGGCATGCGTTCAGGAGTCCGCTTTCGTGAAGAAGAAGATGCAAAGGGCCGCGCTGGGTGCGCTGGCCTTGTCGTGCCCCGCCTGGGGCCAGGCGGCGGAGGCCGCCATCGTGGAAGTGGTGGGCGGCCGTCCCAGCTCGCTGCCCACCCACCTGCCCACCACCATCGAGGGCATCACCGCGGCCGAGATCGCCGAGAAGATCAACGCCACCGACAGCGAGGATGCGCTGAAGTACCTGCCTAGCCTGCTGGTGCGCAAGCGCTACATCGGCGACTACAACCATGCGGTGTTGTCCAGCCGCGCCTCGGGCACCGGCAACAGCGCGCGCTCGATGGTGTTCGCCGACGGCATCCTGCTGTCCAACTACCTGGGCAACGGCGCGCAGTTCACGCCGCGCTGGGGCCTGGTGCAGCCGGAGGAGATCGAACGGGTGGACGTGCTCTACGGCCCGTTCTCGGCTGCCTATCCGGGCAACTCGGTGGGCGCGGTGGTCGACTACGTCACCCGCATGCCGAAGGAGTTCGAGGCGCATGCCAAGGTCGGCTTCTTCAGCCAGCCCTTCGACCTGTACGGCACGCACGAGACCTACACCGGCTGGCAGACCAGTGCCTCGGTGGGCAGCCGCAGCGGCGCCTGGTCGTGGTGGCTGTCGGCCAGCCGGATGGACAGCGAAGGCCAGCCGCTCACCTTCCCGACCCGGCTGCTCTTGCAGGGCGGCAGCACCGCCACCGCCATGCCGGTGACCGGCGCGGTGGCCGGCCGCGACAAGAGCGGCCAGCCCTGGTGGCTTCTGGGCAGCGCCACGCAATACCGCACCCAGCAGGACCAGGCCAAGCTCAAGCTGGCCTACGACGTCGCGCCCGGCCTCCGGGCCACCTACGTGGCCGGGCTGTGGCGCAACCAGGCGGTGGGCCAGTCGCAGAGTGACCTGCGCGACGCCGCGGGCAACCCGGTGTACGCCGGCACCGTGGCCATCGATGGCCGCAGCTACACGCTGGCCGCCAGCGACTTCAACCAGAGCCGCGACCGCCTGCAGCACCTGATGCAGGGCCTGACGCTGCAGCAGCGCACCGGCGGCGCCTTCGACTGGCGGCTGGCCGCCAGCGGGTATGCCTACCAGCAGGACCGGCAGCGCGCGCCCACCGTCGCCAAGCCCGCGGCCGATGCGGGTGGTGCCGGCCGCCTTACCGACCTGCAAGGCACCGGCTGGGACACGCTGTCGCTCGATGCCATCTGGCGGCCGGGCGGCGCGCACCAGTGGGAATTCGGGCTGCAGCAGGCGCAGCACCGCTGGCGCCAGGCGATCGACAACACCGAGGACTGGATCGACGGCGGCGCCACCACTCCGTCCAGCGGCTTTGCCGGCAACACCCGGCTGCGCAGTGCCTACCTGCAGGACGCATGGACGATCGCGCCGCAGTGGAAGGCCTTGGTCGGCGCCCGCTTCGAGCACTGGCGGGCCTGGGGCGGCGAGAAGACCGTGGGCAGCGGCGCGCCGGTGCACTTCGACGAGCGCAGCGAAGACGCCACCTCGCCCAAGCTGGCGCTGGGCTGGCAGCCTTCGGCCGACTGGTCGCTCCGGCTGGCCACCGGCCGCGCGGTGCGCTTTCCGACCGTGGGCGAGCTGTTCCAGGGCACGCCAGCCGACACACCGGCCGTCAACAACCCCGACCTGAAACCCGAGCGCTCCTGGACCACCGAGCTGGCCTCCACCTGGAGCCTGGGCCTGCACCGGGTGCGCGCCTCGGTGTTCCATGAAAGCACGCGCGATGCGCTGTATTCGCAGGCCATCGCCGGCACGCAGCCGCTGGTCAGCAGCACGCAGAACGTCGGCCGCATCCGCACCCGCGGCGTCGAAGCCGTGTTCGAGGGCACCGACGTTCTGGCCAAGGGTTTCGACCTGCTGGCCAGCCTGACCTTCGCCGACTCTCGCATCCTGCGCAACGACGGCTTCGCCGCCAGCGTGGGCAAGCTGCAGCCGCGGGTGCCACGCTGGCGCGGCAGCCTGCTGGCCACCTGGCGGCCAGGCGAGCGCTGGTCCACCAGCCTGGGCGCGCGCTACGGCAGCACCCAGTACGGCACGCTGGACAACAGCGACGGCCACGGCATGGCCTACCAGGGCTTCTCGCGCTACTTCACCACCGACCTGCGGCTGCGCTATGCGATCAGCAAGCAGTGGTCGGCGGCCATCGGCATCGACAACCTGAACAACGCCGAGTACTGGAATTTCCATCCCTATCCGCAACGCACCTACAGCGCCGAGCTGAAGTTCGACCTTTGAAAGCCGCCCCATGACGATGAAGACCACCCTGCTGCTGGCCGCCGCCGCCCTGCTGAGCACCACCGCCGCCCACGCCCATGTGGTGCTGGACCAGCCCGCCGCGCTGGCCGGCAGCACCTACAAGGCCACGCTGCGCATCGGCCACGGCTGCGATGGCCGCGCCACCACGCTGGTGCGGGTGTTCGTGCCCGAGGCGATGCGCGGCGCGCGGCCGATGCCCAAGGCCGGCTGGACCTTGCAGGCACCCAAGGTGCCGCTGGCCCAGCCCTACGACAGCCACGGCAAGCGCATCACCGAAGGCGTGCGCGAGATCACCTGGGAGGGCGGCCCGCTGCCCGACGCCTGGGCCGACGAGTTCTCGTTCGTCGCCCAGCTGCCCAGCCAGCCCGGCCCGCTGCCGATCAAGGTGCTGCAGCAGTGCGGCAGCGAAGGCCGGCACGAGTGGTTCGACATCGCCGTGCCCGGCGACAAGCCGCCGCGCTCACCCGCCCCGGTGCTGGAGGTGCTACCCGGCGACGGTAGCGGCCACCAGCACTGAACCGATCACACCCCGCCAATCCTCAGGAGAACACCTCATGAACCTCAAGACCCGACTCGCCGCTGCCGCCCTGCTCGTGGCCACCACCGCCACCGCCTGGGCCCAGGTGCCGAAGGTGCCGAAGGTGCAGGACGCCTGGGCCCGGCCCACCGTGCAGGGCCAGAAGGCCGGCGGCGGCTTCCTGCGCATCGACAGCCCCGCCGCCGACCGCCTGCTGGGCGGCAGCACGCCGGTGGCCGGCCGGGTGGAGCTGCACAGCATGAAGATGGAAGGCGACGTGATGCGCATGCGCGAGGTGGAGGCCATCGAGCTGCCCGCGGGCCAGCCGGTGGCGCTGCAGCCCGGCGGCCTGCACCTGATGCTGATGGAGCTGAAGTCGCCGCTGAAGAACGGCGACCGCTTCCCGCTGACGTTGAAGTTCGAGAAGGCGGGTGAGCTGCAGGTGGAGGTGCAGGTGCGCACCCAGGCGCCGGGCGGTGCGGCCACCCCGGCGGGTGGCGTGCACAAGCACTGACAGCCGCCAGGCCCGTCAGCCCTGCGTGGCGGCCTGCGGCGCCGGTGCCGCCGAAGCCGGCAGGCCGAAGACCCGGTCGAAGCCCCAGTTGAAAACGAAGGTGTAGACCAGGAAGAACAGCACGAAGCCCAGGTCGGCCACCAGGGCCTCCCACAGGCTGATGTCCAGCCACCAGGCGAAGGCGGGCACCAGCAGCGCCACCAGGCCGCCTTCGAAGCCGATGGCATGGGCCACCCGGCGCTTCAGGCTGCGGCCCTTCACGGCCTGCCGGGCCTCCCACATCTCGAACAGGTGGGTGAAGGTGAGGTTCCACACCACCGCGATGGCGGAGCTGATGACCGCCAGTGCGCCGGAGTGGCCCAGGCCTTGCTCGAAGATGAGGGCCACCGCGCCGGTGACGATGGCGATGGCGATGAGTTCATACAGTGTGATGAACACGATCCGGCGTTTGATTCCTTGCATGCGCGGCACTTTACGTGTGAACCGCTGACACTTAAAGTCAACTTCCTTCAGCTTGGCTGATAGATCATGGCTTTCAACGCCGACAACGTGCCCGTCTTCCTGGCGGTGCTGGACCATGGCTCCTTCTCCGCGGCCGCCCGCTCGCTCGGCCGCGTGCCGTCGGCGGTGAGCATGGCCATGGCCAACCTGGAGGCGGAGCTGGGCCTGGTGCTGTTCGACCGCAGCGGACGCGAGCCGCGGCCGACCGAGGCCGCCCGCTCGCTCGCGCCGCAGGCCCGCGCGCTGGCGGCGCAGACGCGGCAGTTGCAGGCGCATGCGCTGGCGCTGTCGCAGGGCTTGGAGACCCGGCTCACGCTGGCCATCGCGCCGGAGCTGCTCACCGCGCCGTGGAGTCGCGCGCTGCAGGGCCTGGCGCAGGACTATCCGCTGCTGGAAGTGGAAGTGCTGGCGGCGCCGCAGGCCGACGCGCTGGCGATGCTGCACAGCGGCCGCGCGCAGCTGGCGCTGGTGTTCGAGCGGCCCAGCCTGGACGGCCGCGAGGGCTTCGAGGAGATCGACGCCGAGACCATGGTGCTGGTGATGGCGCCCGGCCATCCGGTGCTCAAGGCCATGGCACCGGGCGAGAAGCTGTGCGAGCACCACCTGATCGACACCCGGCAGATCGTGGTCAGCGGCCGCGACCCGGGCCAGGGCGACAGCCGCTTCGAGTTCGCGCGCCACCGCTGGCGCACCGACAATGCGTTGGCCGCGCTCAGCCTCATCCTGTCGGGCGTGGGCTTCGGCTGGCTGCCGCGCAGCCTGGTGCAGCCGCACGTGACGGCGGGGCGGCTGGTGGAGATGTCGTTCGAGAACCTGTCGAACGGCAACACGCTGTGGGTGGACCTGGTGTGGTCGAAGGAGCGGCCGATGGGCCCGGCCGCGCGCCGCTTCGTGGAGCGGATGCGCGCGCCTAGGACAGCGACTTCAGCGCCAGCTTGATGCCTTCGCTCACGCCCACCTCGGCTGGCAGCTTCTTCAGCGCGGCGGCGGCCTCGCGCTCGTTGTAGCCCAGGGCCACCAGCGCCTGCTGGATGTCGACCTGCGCATCGTTCTGCGGCGCGGCCGCGGGCAGCGAGAGGTCGGGGCCCAGCTTGCCCTTGAGCTCCAGCAGCAGTCGCTCGGCCGTCTTCTTGCCGATGCCCGGCACCTTCACCAGCCGGCCCGCCTGCTGCTGGCTCACGGCCTGCGCCAGTTCATTGACCGACAGGCCCGACAGCACGGACAACGCCATGCGCGGCCCCACGCCGGTGATCTTCACCAGTTGGCGGAAGCTGGTGCGCTCCTCGGCGGTGAGGAAGCCGAACAGGATCTGCGCGTCCTCGCGCACGACGAAGTGGGTGAGCAGGCTCACCTTCTCGCCCAGCCCGGGCAGGTTGAAGAACGTGCTCATCGGCACGTCCACCTCATAGCCGACGCCGTGCACGTCCACCAGCACCTGCGGCGGCGTTTTTTCGGCGATGACGCCGGTGAGTCTTCCGATCATGGCCGGATTATCCCGGCCATGTCGGGGCACGAGCCCGGCGCACGGCCGCCCGAAGCCGGGCGAGGCCCCCACGGGGGGGCGGCCTGCCGTACCCGGCATGCGGGGGCTGACATCACGATCTGCGGAAGAGGCCCAGGCGCTGGGCCTCGAGTGCGGCTTCGGCGCGCGAGCTCACGTTCAGCTTGCGGTAGATCTGCTTCACGTAGTCGGCGATCGTGTGGCGCGACAGGTTCAGCTGCACACCGATCTCCGGCAGCGTGAAGCCCTTGGCCACGCGCAGCAGCACCTCGGTCTCGCGCTCTGTGAGCGACACATGCGGCATCAGGTCGGCCTGCGGCTTGGCCTGCTGCGCGAAGTGCGAGATGACGCGCCGCGCGATCGACGGCGACAGCGGCGGCTCGCCCTGGCTGATGCGCTGCAGCTGCTCGGTGATCAACTCGCGCGGCTGCTCCTTCAGGATGTAGCCGTAGGCGCCGGCCTGCAGCGCGGGGAACAGGTGCTCGTCGTCGTCGTGGATGGTCACCACCACCGACTGCGCCTCGGGCTGCAGCTCGCGCAGCTTCTCCACCACGTCGCGGCCGGAGCCGTCGGGCAGGCCGAGGTCGATCAGCGCCAGGTCGAACTGCACCGCCTGCACCAGCGCGATGGCGTCGTGCACCCGCGCGCTCTCGGAGATCTGCGCGGTGGGAAAAACCTGCATCACCAGGGCCTTGAGCCAGGCGCGGATCTCCGGCAGGTCTTCGAGCAGCAGGATCGTCTTCATGGCGGGGCCTTGAATGAAATGAAAAGTTATCGAACGCGCAGCCGGCTAACTTGAGCTGTGCGGCTCCAGCGGCAGCGTCAGGCGGATCACCGTGCCATAGCCCGGCCCGGATTCCACCAGGCATTGGCCCTGCAGTTGTTTCGCGCGGTGTTTCATGCTCGACATGCCGTGTCCTCGGTCCAGCCGGCCATCCAGCTCCAACGGTATGCCCTTGCCGTTGTCCTGGATGACGAACTGGAAGTCGCCCTCGGCGATGGTGCAGCGCACCTTGCACTGGCTGGCGCCGCTGTGCTTGATGATGTTGCTCACCGCCTCGCGCAGGATGCGGGTCGTCTGCACATAGGCGCGGGCCGACAGCATCTGCGGAATGTCGTCGGTGGGCGAGCTCCATTCGCCCTCCATGCCGGCCTGGCCCAGGCGCGAGACCACCTCGGCCCGCCAGTCGCCCAGTGCGTCGATCAGGCGTACCGCCTTGCCGGTGAGGCCGCGCACCGACAGCCGCATTTCCTCCAGCGCCTCGCGCGCCAGGGTGGAGATGCGCTCGTTGTCGCTGGTGTGCACGATGGTCAGCAGCTTGGCGCCCAGGTCGTCGTGCAGGTCGGCGGCGATGCGCTTGCGCTCGCGCTCGGTCACCTGCTCCACCCGCAGCTCGGCCAGCTGGGCGAAGTTGCGTTCGATCTCGGCGGTGGCCTCCTTCACCTTCTGCGCCAGCGTCTCGCGGCCTTCCTCGGCCACCTGCAGCGCGCGGCCGTGCTGGGAGGTGAGCCGCAGGCCGGTGGCCACGAACACGATGGGAATCGCCATGTGCGAGATGAGCTGCCACACGGTGGGCAGCGGGCCGCGCTGCTGCGCTATCTCCAGCGCGGCCAGCACCGCCGCGCCCACCAGCGCGATGCCGGCGGCCAGCATGCGCTGGCGGCGCGTGTGCCAGGCGTTCCACAGCAGCCAGCCCACCGCGGCCGCCACTTCCAGCAGCAGCAGCGCATACCAGAGCGTGGCCAGCGTGTGCAGCCGGTTGGCACCGCCGATCAGCAGCGTGGCCGGCACCACCGCGCACTGCGCATACAGCGCGGCGGTGACGCTGCGCGAGCGCGTGCCGGAGTAGCGCAGCACGAACTGCACGGCAGCCAGCGTCACCAGCGGCATGCAGCTCACCACCAGCAGCTCGGCGTCGTAGTTGGGCAGCGGCACGTTGCGCCACCAGAGCCGGGCCGTCACCGCCGCCCAGCCCAGCGACAGCGCGCCGAAATACGCCAGGTGGCGCTCCCGCGCATTCACCACGCCCAGCAGCAGGAGCATGCCGCCCAGCAGGGCCAGGGTGGCGCTCACCGCCTGCGGCAGCGAGACGTCGATGGCGTATTCGGTGGCATGCAACTGCGCGATGCGGTCGTAGGGGCCGACCTGCAGCGCCGAGAGCCCGCCCGCGCGTTGCCAGGAAGCCACCCGCTCCAGCGGATGGCCGGCCACCTTGATGTCCAGCAGGTTGTCGCGGTCGCGCAGCAGCGTGGCCGGCAGCGCCACCAGCTGCGGATGCTGGCAGTTGTGGGTGATGGGCTCTCGCATGCGGCCGGCCACGTGCAGCAGCTGCCCGTTGAGGTACACCTCCGCGTTGGAGCACACCCGCTCGATCATCAGGCCCAGCAGCGCGCCGCTGTCGCGCAGGCCGGGCGCGTCGAAGGCGGTGCGGTACCACACCGGCCCCAGGTGGCCGGGGCGGGTCTCGGCCCAGTCGTCGGGCAAGGTCACCGGCCAGCTGGGCACGCTGACCGGAAACACCAGCGAATCGGATTCGGCCGTCAGCGCCTGCTTGAGGATGACCGTGTCCAGCCCGCCGGCCGCCGCTGGTGCGGTGGGCGCCGCGGCGGCGGCGAGCAGGCCGCCGGCCAGCCAGGCCAGCAGCACGAGCCGCAGGCCCGCCAGGTACTTCAGCGCGAAGGAAGGGGCTTGGGGCATGGAGCGCGGATTGTGCAGGAGCCATCCCCCGGTCCCGGGTACCGCAAGCGGCGCGACAATGTGAAGACATTCTCGAAACAGCAGGTCCCCCCTCTTGATCCTTCGCCACGCCTTCATTCCGCCCGACAACCAACGGCTGGCCAACCTGTGCGGCAACCTGGACGAGCACCTGCGCGCCATCGAGGCCGCGTTCGACGTGCGCATCGCCCGCCGCAACGAGTCGTTCCGGGTGGAGGGCGCCAGGGCGCCGGCCGAGCGGGCGGTGCTGCTGCTGCAGAACCTGTACGACCGGGCGCGCCGGCCCATTCCGCCGGAGAACTTCCAGCTGGCGCTGGCCCAGGCGGCGCAGGAAGCCGCGCCCGCGGCGAAGAAGCGCAGCTCGCGTGCCGCGGCCAATGGCAGCGGCGCCGATGGCGAGGCCGGCGAGCCCGTGCCCGGTGCGGGCGAGGTGGTGCTGCAGACGCGCCGTGCCGACCTGCAGGGCCGCACGCCCAACCAGCAGGTGTACCTGCGCAACATCCTCGACCACGACATCACCTTCGGCATCGGCCCGGCCGGCACGGGCAAGACCTTCCTGGCGGTGGCCTGCGCGGTGGATGCCCTGGAGCGCAGCCAGGTGCAGCGCATCGTGCTCACCCGCCCGGCGGTGGAGGCGGGCGAGCGCCTGGGCTTCCTGCCCGGCGACTTGACACAGAAGGTGGACCCCTACCTGCGCCCGCTGTACGACGCGCTCTATGACCTGATGGGCTTCGACCGCGTGACCAAGGCCTTCGAGAAGGGCACGATCGAGATCGCGCCGCTGGCCTTCATGCGCGGCCGCACGCTCAACCATGCCTTCGTCATCCTGGACGAGGCGCAGAACACCACCAGCGAGCAGATGAAGATGTTCCTCACCCGCATCGGCTTCGGCGCCAAGGCGGTGGTGACGGGGGACGTGAGCCAGATCGACCTGCCCAAGGGCACGCTCAGCGGCCTGATCGAGGCCGAGCGGGTGCTGCGCCGGGTCAAGGGCATCGCCATCACGCGCTTCACCGCGGCCGACGTGGTGCGCCATCCGCTGGTGGCGCGCATCGTGGAGGCCTACGAGGCCGAAGGCGTGCGCGGCGGGGTGTGAGCGTGGCGGACGAACTGAGCCTGTCGCTGCAGCAGCCCGACGCGCGCCACCGCGCCCACCTGCCGCGCCGCCGCGTGATGCGCTGGCTGAAGGCCGCGCTCGACGGGCCGGCCGAGATCACCGTGCGCATCGTCGATGCCGAGGAAGGCCAGGCGCTGAACCGCGAGTACCGCCAGCGCGACTACGCCACCAACGTGCTCACGTTCGACTACCAGCATGAGCCGGTGGTGGTGGCCGACCTGGTGCTGTGCGCGCCGGTGGTGGAACGCGAGGCGCAGGAGATGGGCCTGCCGGTGGCCGACCACTATGCCCACCTGCTGGTGCACGGCGCCCTGCATGCGCAGGGCCACGACCACGAGCAAGACGACGAGGCCGAGGCCATGGAATCGCGCGAGCGCGAGATCCTGAAGGGGCTGGGGCTGCACGACCCCTACCCCGTGGGGTGATGCGGCCCAGGCCGGACCGATGCGGCTTCAGCGCTGCTTCAGCAGCCGCGCCGCTTCCAGCGCGAAGTAGGTCAGCACGCCGTCGGCACCCGCGCGCTTGAAGGCGAGCAGCGCTTCCATCATCGCGGCCTCGCCGTCCAGCCAGCCGTTCTGCGCGGCGGCCTTCAGCATCGCGTATTCGCCGCTGACCTGGTAGGCGAAGGTGGGCACGCGGAACTGGTCCTTCACCCGGCGCACGATGTCCAGGTACGGCATGCCGGGCTTCACCATCACCATGTCGGCGCCCTCGGCGATGTCCAGCGCCACCTCGCGCAGGGCCTCGTCGCTGTTGCCGGGGTCCATCTGGTAGACCTGCTTGTTGCTCTTGCCCAGGTTGGCCTTGCTGCCCACCGCGTCGCGGAAGGGGCCGTAGAAGGCGCTGGCGTACTTGGCGCTGTAGGCCATGATCCGCGTGTGGATCAGCCGCTGTTCCTCCAGCGTGCTGCGGATGGCGCCGATACGGCCGTCCATCATGTCGCTGGGCGCCACGATGTCCACGCCCGCCTGCGCCTGCACCAGCGCCTGCTGCGTCAGCACCGCCAGTGTCTCGTCGTTCAGGATGTAGCCGGTGTCGTCGAGCAGACCGTCCTGGCCGTGCGTGGTGAAGGGGTCCAGCGCCACGTCGGTCAGCAGGCCCAGCTCGGGGAAGCGGTCCTTCAGCGCCCGCACCACCCGCGGCACCAGGCCGTCGGGGTTGGTGGCCTCGCGGCCGTCGGGCGTCTTCAGGCCGACGTCGATCACCGGGAACAGCGCCATCACCGGCACGCCCAGCTTCACGCATTCCTCGGCCAGCGGATACAGCTTGTCGAGCGACAGCCGCTGCACGCCGGGCATGCTGGCCACGTCCTGCACCTGGTTCTGCCCGTCCAGCACGAACACCGGCAGGATCAGGTCCGACGTCGTCAGCTGGTGCTCGCGCACCATCGCGCGGGTGAAGGCATCGCGGCGCAGCCGGCGCGGGCGGCTGGCGGGGTAGGGCGGCAGGGGCGGCAGATGGAAGGCGCTCACGGCAGTTCTTTCTGCAGCCGCGGCGGCCGGGGCTGCTGGTTTGCCCTTGTACTCAGGCTGTAACAAAAGCTGTTTAAGAGGCTAAAATCACGGATGAATGGTAGCCGCAAGGTTGTCATTCCCTGCTTTTCCTCCCTGAGCAGGTGCCTTGTTGACCAGTTCAGCAGGGTTTTGCAGCCCCGGCCGGTCCGGGGCGCTTCTTTTTGTAGAGCCCCCAGCTCGCTGCGCTTGCGGCCCCCGGCTGCGTCCCCGCCCTTGGGGCGGCCCTGCGGGCGGTGCACGGTGCCCCCAGGTCGCTGCGCTTGCGGCCCCCGAGGGGCGTCCCCGCCCTTGGGGCGGCCCTGCGGGCGGTGCTGTCCATAATGGCCCGATGAGTTCCGCATACCTCTGGATCAAGGCCTTCCATCTCGTGTTCGTGGCCAGCTGGTTCGCCGGCCTGTTCTACCTGCCGCGCATCTTTGTCAACCTGGCCCAGGTGAGCGCCGACAGCCATGCCGAGCGCGAGCGCCTGCTGGTGATGGCGCGCCGGCTCTACCGCTTCATGACGGTGCTGGCCGTGCCGGCGCTGGTGCTGGGCCTGTGGTTGTGGCTGGGGTACGGCATCCAGGGCGGCTGGCTGCATGCCAAGCTGGCGCTGGTGCTGCTGGTGCTGGGCTACCACCACGCGTGCGGCCTGCTGCTGGGCAAGTTCGAGGCGTTCGCCAACAAGCACTCCGAGCGCTGGTTCCGCGTATTCAACGAAAGCGCGGTGATCCTGTTCATCGCCATCGTGGTGCTGGTCATCGTCAAGCCGTTCTGACGCCATGCCCGGCCAGCGCAGTTCGGCCGTGCCGCTGGCATGGGCCTATGCACTGCTGATCGGCTACGCCAGCCTGTACCCGTTCGGTCCCTGGCGCTGGCCGCCCGGCGTGGAACTGACCGACCTGATGCAGCTGCCCTGGCCGCGCTGGCGGGACCGCTTCGACGAGGTGGCCAACCTGCTGGGCTACCTGCCGCTGGGCCTGCTGGTGTACGGCGCCGCGGTGCGCAGCGGCGCCCGCGCCTGGCTGGCCGCGCTGCTGGGCCTGATGCTGCCGGCGGGCCTGTCCTTCGGCATGGAGCTGACGCAGAACTTCCTGGCCAGCCGCGTGCCCTCGCTGCGCGACTGGGTGCTGAATGCCGGCGGCGGCGCCATCGGCGTGGCGCTGGGCGCACTGGGCCAGCGGCTGGGGCTGGACCGGCGCTGGCAGCGCACCCGCCAGCGCTGGTTCGTGCAGCAAAGCGCCGGTGCCATCGCGCTGCTGCTGCTGTGGCCGGTGGGCCTGCTGTTTCCGCAGCCGCTGCCGCTGGGCGTGGGCCAGGTGGGGGACGAGCTGCGCCAGTTCGCGCTGGCCGCGCTGGCCGACACGCCCTGGGAGCCGGAGGCCGCCGACTGGCTGGAGACCACGTCCGCGGCACAGGCGCCGCTGTCGCCGCTGCACGAAGGCAGTGCCATCGCGCTGGGCTTGCTGGGGCCATGCCTGGTGGCCTATGCCATCACCGCGCGCGGGTGGCGGCGGGTGGTGCTGGCGCTGGGCGCCACTGCGCTGGCCTTCAGCGCCACCACGCTGTCCACCACGCTGAACTTCGGGCCTGACCATGCACTCACCTGGCTCACGCCCACCAGCCTAGCGGCGCTGGGCTGGGGCCTGGGCCTGGCGTTGCTGTGCTCCCTGGCCGGCCGCCGGCTGGCTGCGGCGCTCGGGCTGATGGCGCTTACCGCGCTGGTGGCGCTGGTGGCGCAGGCACCGTCCGATCCCTACTTCGCAGCCAGCCTGCAGGCCTGGGAGCAGGGGCGCTTCATCCGCTTCCATGGGCTGGCGCGCTGGATCGGCTGGCTGTGGCCCTACCTGGCGATGCTGTGGCTGCTGTCGCGGCTGACCGCCCGCGAGGCCGACCCGGCATAGCCCCACCGACGGTGCAGGCGTTGGGCACTGGCCGACACTGGCCGGCCCAGAACGCAGGAGGACAACACATGACCGACACCCGCATCGAACGCGACAGCATGGGCGAGGTGGCCGTTCCGGCCGAGGCCCTCTACGGCGCGCAGACCCAGCGCGCGGTGCAGAACTTCCCGGTGAGCGGGCTGCGCATGCCACCGGGCTTCGTGCGGGCGCTGCTTACCGTCAAGGCCGCCGCGGCGCGCGCCAACGTGAAGATCGGCCAGCTGCCGGCCGACCTGGGCCAGGCCATCGACGCCGCCTGCACCCGTGCCGCCGAGGGCGACTTCATGCAGCAGTTCCCAATCGACGTGTTCCAGACCGGCTCGGGCACCAGCAGCAACATGAACGCCAACGAGGTGGTGGCCACGCTGGCCACGCGCGCGCTGGGCCAGCCGGTGAACCCGAACGACCACGTGAACGCCGGCCAGAGCAGCAACGACACCATCCCCACCGCGCTGCATGTGGCGGCGGCGCTGTCGGTGGAGCGCGAGCTGCTGCCCGCGCTGCAGCACCTGGCCAGCGTCACCCGCCGCAAGGGCGAATCGCTGCACGGCAGCGTGAAGACCGGCCGCACCCACCTGATGGACGCGATGCCGGTGCGCATGAGCCAGGTGCTGGACGGCTGGGCCGAGCAGGTGAGCCATGCGGCGCAGCAGGTGGCGCATGCGCAGCAGTCGCTGCTGAAGCTGGCGCAGGGTGGCACCGCAGTGGGCACCGGCGTCAATGCCCATCCGCAATTCGTCGCGGCCTTCCATGCGGAGCTGGCCGAGCTGACCGGCCTGCGCTTCACCCGCGCGCCCAGCTTCTTCGCGGCCATGGGCTCGCAGGACGCGGCGGTGGCGATGTCCGGCGCGCTGAAGACGCTGGCGGTGGCGCTGACCAAGATCGCCAACGACCTGCGCTGGATGAACTCCGGCCCGCTGGCCGGCCTGGGCGAGATCGAGCTCGAAGCCCTGCAGCCGGGCTCTTCGATCATGCCGGGCAAGGTGAACCCGGTGATCCCGGAATCGGTGGCGATGGTGGCTGCGCAGGTCATCGGCAACGACACCGCCATCATGCTGGCCGGCCAGTCGGGCAACTTCGAGCTGAACGTGATGCTGCCGCTGGTGGCGCGCAACCTGCTGGAAAGCATCGGCCTGCTGGCCAGCGCCAGCCGGCTGCTGGCCGACCGTGCCATCGCCGGCTTCCGGGTGAACGAGGCGCGGCTGAAGGAGGCGCTGGACCGCAATCCCATCCTGGTGACGGCGCTGAACCCGGTGATCGGCTACGCCCGGGCCGCCGAGATCGCCAAGGAGGCCTACCGCGACGGCCGGCCCATCCTCGACGTGGCGCTGGAGCGCACCGACCTGCCGCGCGAGCGCCTGGCCGAGCTGCTGGACCCCACCCGGCTGACCGAAGGCGGGGTGTAGCGCCGGGCCCGCGGCAGCGGGCTGTTCCGGACGGCCGCCCGCTTGCAATTGGGCACAATCGCCCCGGCCCGCCGCGCAGGCGGGCGGAAGAGATCGCATGCCCGTGCCCTGGTTCCGCCGCCCGCTGCTGCCGTCCACCATTTGGCCTCTTGCGGCGCTCCCCGCGCTCGCCGTCGTCGCTGCGCTGGCTGCCTGCCTGGCGATGGGCGGACTGCTGCTGGCGCCCGCAGGGGCGCAGGCCCATGCCAATGGCGCGGCTTCCACGCCGGACGGCAACCTGATGCTCAGCCCGCAGGAGCAGGCGCTCCTGCAGCGCAAGCAGGTGCTGCGGGTGGGTACCGACATGGTCGACTACCCGCCGATCGAGCTGTTCGGCGGCCCCGCCGGCTACCGCGGCATCAGCGCCGAATACCTGCAGCGCGTGGCCAGCCGGCTGGGCCTGCAGGTGGAGCTGGTGGGCTTCACCAGCTGGCCGGAGGTGCTGGCCGCGCTGGCGCGCGACGAGATCGACCTCGTGCCGAGCGTGGTGGCCACGCCCGCGCGCCAGCTGGGCATGCACCTGTCCGACAGCTACCTGCGCGGCCGCCACTACCTGGTGGTGCGCGAGCGCGACCACGACATCCGCGGCGCCGAGGACCTGCCCGGCCGGCTGGTGGCCGCGCCGCGCGGCTATGCCCAGCGCGAGATGCTGGAGCAGCGCGTGCCCGGGGTGCGCTTCCTCGACGTGGAGAGCCCCGAGGCCGCGGTGCGCGCCGTGTTTGCCGGCCAGGCCGACGCCTGCATCGGCAGCGGCGTGGTCATCCGCTACCTGCTGTCGCAGCTGGACGTGTCGCACCTGGCCATCCGCGGCGAGATCGACATGCCGCCGGAGGCGCTGACCTTCGCCGTCTCGCCCGGCCAGCCCGAGCTGCTGGGCCTGGTGAACCGGGCGCTGGCGGATGTCAGCGCCGACGAGCACCAGGCCATCCGCTCGCGCTGGGTGGCCTCGCCGCCGGAGGTGAATGCGCGCGACCTGCTGCGCACCATCTGGCCCTACCTGCTGAGCCTGGCCGGCGCCGGCGTGCTGCTGTTCATCTGGAACCAGCGCCTGCGCCGCGAGGTGCGGCAGCGCCGCGAGGCCGAGCACGCCGCGCAGGCCGCGCGCCAGCAGCTGGACGACATGGCCAATGCGCTGCCGGTGGTGGTCTTCCAGCGGGTGTCGGGCCCGCAGCGCAACTACTACACCTTCGTCGGCCGCGGCGTGCGCGAGCTGCTGGGCTGCACCGCCGAGGAGCTGATGCGCGATCCCGAGCTGCGCTGGCGCTGCGTGCACGAGGACGACCTGGCCTGGTCGCGCGCGCGGGTGGACGAGGTGATGCGCGATGGCCTCGGCGGCAGCTTCCAGTTCCGGGTGCGCACCGGCGGCCGGGTGCGCTGGGTGGAGTCGCTGACCACCGCCAGCCGCCAGGCCGACGGCTCCACCGTGTTCACCGGCGCCTGGCGCGACATCACCGAGCTGGCCGAGGCCCAGCAGGTGGCCCGCGACGCGGCCCATGCCAAGAGCACCTTCCTGGCCAACATGAGCCACGAGATCCGCACGCCGATGAATGCCATCCTGGGCATGGCGCGGCTGGCGCTGGCCAGTGGGCTGGACGCCCGGCAGCGCAACTACGTGCAGAAGGTGGAGCGGGCGGCCAAGTCGCTGCTGGGCATCATCAATGACATCCTGGACTTCTCGAAGATCGAGGCCGGCAAGCTCGGCATGGAAAGCGCGCCCTTCGACCTGGAGGAGGTGCTGGACAGCCTGGCGGCCGTGGTGGGCCTGCAGGCAGAGGAAAAAGGCCTGGAGCTGATGTTCCGCATGCCGCCCGAGGTGCCCACCGCGCTGGTGGGCGACGCGTTGCGGCTGGGCCAGGTGCTGGTGAACTTGGGCAGCAATGCGGTGAAGTTCACCGAGCGTGGCGAGATCGTGGTGAGCGTGTCGGTGGTGTCCTTCGGCAGCGACCTGGAGCTGGGCTTCGCGGTGCGCGACACCGGCGTGGGCATGGAAGCCTCGCAGTGCGAGCGGCTGTTCCGCCCCTTCGAGCAGGTGGACAGCTCCACCTCGCGCCGGCATGGCGGCACCGGCCTGGGCCTGGCCATCTCCAGCCACCTGGTGCGGCAGATGGGCGGCCATCTCACCGTCACCTCGCAGCCGGGGCGGGGCAGCGAATTCCGCTTCACCGCGCGCTTCGGCCTGCAGGACGGGCAGCCCGCCCCGGCGCCGCCCGAGCTGGCCGGCCGCCGCACGCTGGTGCTGGACGACCACCCTGGCGTGCAGGGCCTGCTGGCCGAGATGGCCGCCGGCCTGGGCCTGGAGCCCGAGACCCCGCGCGACGGCTGGGACGTGCTGCGCCGCATGACCCTGGCCGCGCAGGCGGGCACGCCCTTCGAGCTGGCGGTGCTGGACTGGAAGATGCCCGGCCTGGACGGCCTGCAGTGCGCACGCCAGATCGGCCCGGCGATGCCGGTGGTGCTGCTGGCCACGGCGCTGAATGCCGATGAGCTGCGGCAGCGGCTGGAAGCCGAGGGCCAGGCGCGGCGCGAGGTGCTGGTCAAGCCGGTGACGCCGGCCGCGCTGCGGCGCGCCTGCCTGGCGGTGCTGGGCCATGCCACCCAGGCGCGGCCGGCCGACCGCCAGGCCGAGCACGGCGTGCCTGCGGACGCCCGCGTGCTCGCCGGCCGCAGCGTGCTGCTGGTGGAGGACAACCTCATCAACCAGGAGCTGGCGGTGGAGCTGCTCACGGCGGCCGGCATCCGCGTGACGGTGGCCGACAACGGGCAGGAGGCGCTGGAACGCCTGGGCCGCCAGCGCTTCGACGCGGTGCTGATGGACTGCCAGATGCCGGTGATGGACGGCTACGAGGCCACCCGCGCCATCCGTGCGCAGCCCTGCTGGGAAGCGCTGCCGGTGATCGCGATGACGGCCAACGCGATGACCAGCGACCGCGACCGCGCCTTCGCCGCCGGCATGAACGACCACATCGCCAAGCCGGTGGAGGTGGGCCGCATGTTCGAGGTGCTCAAGCGCTGGATGCTGCCCGGCGCTGCGCCGCTGCCGGTGCAGACGGTGCCGGTGGTGGGCGGCGCGCCCGATCCGCTGCGTACGCTGGCCGGCATCGACGTGGCGGCCGGCCGCAGCGCCGCGGGTGGCAACGAGCAGCTGTACCGCCGGCTGCTGGTGCGCTTCCGCGAATCGCAGCGCGGCTTTGCGCAGCAGCTGGTGCAGGCGCTGGACGCCGACCGCGCGCATGCGCGGCGGCTGGCGCACGACCTGCACAGCGTGTCCGGCTCGCTGGGCATGCGGGCGCTGTCGCAGGCGGCACGCCGGCTGGAGGACGCCATCGGCGGTGATGCCGATCCGCATGCCGCGCTGGCCGCGGTGATGCAGCAGCTGTCGCCGGTGATGGACGAGCTGGAGCGGGTGGCCGCCGTGCCGTAGCGCGGCCGCTCAGCGGCCGGCCGGGCGCATGGCCGGCATGCCGGCGCAGGGGTCGGGGCGCTCGACGGCCGCGGTGCGCAGCACCAGGTCGAAGGCCTGCGCCGGTGCCTCGCCGGGCTCCAGCAGGCCGATGACGAGGCTGCGCGGCTGCCAGGCCGCGGGCAGCCATCGCGGCACGCCGATGTCGCGCCGCACATGGCCATTGCCGGCCAGCAGCAGCGCACCACCGTCCGCATGGGCCACCAGCTGGCGCGCCATGAACTGGTCGCGTGCCACCTGGGCCAGCATCATCTTGCGGGCCAGCGGCTCGTCCACCTGGCCGCAGTGGCTGGCCACGATGGCGGCGGCCTGCGCGTCGGCGATGTCGGCCGGCACCGCGGCATCGAAGCCGGCCGCCGCCAGGCCACCCGAGATCACGCGGCGGGTGTCGGCGCGCGACACGTTGGCCGCCACCAGCCGCAGCCGGTGTTGCAGCGCCAGCGTGATGAAGGGCCGGTACAGCGGCCACTGCCAGCCGGCGTTGCCCTGCGGCCAGGCGGCGGCGATCAGCGCGTCGGCATCGGCGCCGGGGGTGGCCAGCAGGCGGTCGATGGCGGGCTGCTGCTCGCGGTCGAACTGCTCCATCAACAGCGCCGGGCGGGCGCCTTCGGCCAGCAGCCGCTGCAGCGCACGGGCGCGCAGCGCATGCTGCGCCGGGTGGTCGTGCACCTCGCCCAGCAGCACCAGCGGCTGCGCCCGCAGCGCGGCTTGCAGGCGGTCGAGGTCGCTGCCGGTGTCCGTGCGGTCGGGGCCGGTGGTGCAGCCGGCCAGCAGTGCCGCGGGCAGGCCGGCCAGCGCCTGCAGCATGCGTCGGCGGCCGGCGGTCATGCCAGTAGCACCGGCACGTCGCCGGCATGACGCCGCGCCGAGTTCAAGTCGTGCAGAACGATGATCACTCCCATGCCGGACTCCATCGCGCAACGGCGCACCTGCGCAAGCATCGCATGCGGGTGCTGCAGCTTCAGCGGGGCGGTGGGCTTGTCCAGCAGCACGGCACCGGGCCTCCGGCCTGGAGGGCCGCGGCGCAGTCGCTCGGTGCGCGGCGCTCAGTGCCAGCGGCGGCGGGGCGGGGCGGCGGCCGGCGCGGACTCCAGGCTTTCGGGCGCCGCCGGTGGATGCACGGCGCCCATCGGGGCCGGCACGGCGGTATCGGTGCGGCTGCCTTCCAGCGCAAGGGACGCCTGCGCCACCAGCCGCGCCACTTCGTGGAAGGCGGCGGGCTCGAAGCGCAGGGTCATGGACGGCAGGTGCAGGTGCACCACGCCGCAGCCGGGACAGGCGCTGACCTGGCACAGGGGAGACGAAGCCAGGACGGCCAGGTCGTCGTCGGCATGGGAAGGATGGGCGGACATGGACAGCGGCGTCGTTCGGGCGCGCGGCGGCCAGCCCTTGCAATGGAATGGCAGGCGGGGCGCTGCCCGCCGCCGGCTTACTTGGTGAGGATGAGCTTGCCCAGCGCCGTCAGGCGCAGGCGGTAGACGGCGCCGTAGTGCTCGATCTGCACCTCGTTCGCGCCATCCAGCAGCGTGCGGCTGGTGAGCGTGCGGGGCGGCGGCGACTGGGGCGCCAGGTGGTGGGCGGCCGACCCGGTGTCGGCACGGAAGGGCGTAGGAACCGGGGTCAGGTGGTGTTGCATGAGTCCACTATAAACGCGAATCGTTCGCATTTAAAGAGGCTATGCGGTGGTTGCGGTTTTTTACCGTCCGGCTTCAGGTGGCCACGGTGCCGGACCACGCGGCATGGTTGTCCGGCTCCCGCGCGGCCTGCCACGGGTGCAGGGCCAACGCTCCACCGTCCAGCGCGCGCCAGCCGCCGGGCCCGGCCACCCAGGGCGTGTTGCCCGCAGCCACCAGCGCATAGGCCTGCGTATGCGACTGCACGCCCTGCCAGCGGCCCCCGGCCGACCAGCCGGCCACCGTGTCCACCCGCGGGCAGCTGACGAACCAGCCGGCCGGCGTGGCGCAGATGTCGCCGCCATATCCGCCCAGCGGCTGCGGCGTGGACAGCGCCACCAGCGTGGCGGCGGCCGGTGTGCCGCGGGCGCCGCGCAGCAGCGCCAGCACCGGTGCCTGCTGCTGGCTGTCGGCGTCGTCGTGCTGGGCCTGCAGCGCGATGCCCAGGTCGTCGCCGCGCCAGGCCAGGTGGCGCAGGCTCAGGCGGCGGTCGGCCAGCCGCCATTGGTGGGTGATGGCGCCGCTGGCTGCGTCGATGCGCACGATGGACGAGTCCATGCCGGCCAGGTCGAGCTTCAGCCGGCCGGTTTCGGGCCGGGTGGCCACCCCGCCGTTGGCCACGAACAGGCCGCCGCGGCCGTCGGGCAGCAGCGCATGGTTGTCCACGCCGCCGGTGGGCCACTCGGCCAGCCGCTCCAGCGTGCGCGCGTCCCGGCGCACCAGCAGGCCGTCGCCGGTCTCCAGGTCGGCCTCCGTGGTGTACAGATGGCCGCCCCAGGGCTGCACATGGCCGCTGAAGGCGCGGTCGCCGTCGATCCAGTGCCATTGCGCGGCCTGCGGCTGCGCCGGATGCCAGCGCAGCAGCCATTCACCCGGCCGCCGGGCGGCCACCAGCACGCCGCCATCGGGCAGCGGCAGCAGGCCATGGGCGCGGGTGGGCACGTCCAGCAGGCCGATCACCTGGCAGGCGGCGCCGTCGCTGGTCGGCAGGCGCAGGCAGCCGATCTGGTGGCGGCCGTCGGCCAGGTCCCAGGCGGCGAACACGCGGCCGGACGGGCCCTGGGCGGCCACGGCCAGCCGGGGCAGGCCGGCCGCCGTGGCAGCGGCCAGGCCGGCTTGCAGCAGGCGGCGCCGCGGCAGGCCGGCGCTGCGCTCAGTCGCCATCGGCATCGGTGAAGCCCAGCGCCACTTCCAGCGCCGGCGCCACCTGCTTCTCGATCAATGACTTGAGCGTGCCCAGGGCCCGCGCTGCCGCCTGGGCGGCCTCTGGCCTGGCGGGCGCGCCGGCACCGCCCAGGCGCTCGAAGGCCTGCGTGGTGGCAGCCACCTGGGCGGCCAGCGCATCGGCCAGCGGGTTCTGGCCGCGGCCGCGCAGGTAGGCCTCCACCGGCACCAGGCCTTCGCCCAGCGGCCGGGCCGGGCCGGCGGTGAGCTGACGCAGCGATTGCCAGCGCGCCTGCCAGGCGGCGGCGGTGCTGTCCGAGGCCAGGCGCGGGTAGGCCGGCGGGCGGCCGTCGGCGGACTGGATCGGCTTGTCGATGTCCGCCCAGCGCAGCCGCTCGATGCCGCCCAGCCACTGGTTGATAAATTCGCCGAAGGCGTTCGACGCGGCCTCGCCTTCGTCATCGAACTCGCGTGCGGCCAGCGCCTGGAAGTCGGCCGCGATCGCGGCGGCCTCGGCCTGCAGGTCGGTAGCCACCGCCTGGGCGAAGCGGCATTCGGCGCTGCCTGGCGCGGCCGGCTTCGTCCACAGCAGGTATTCCAGCGCGGGCAGGCCCTTGGCCGGCGTGCCCACGCGGGCCATGCCGGCGGCGTCGGCCGGGGCCGCCTTCACCGCGCGGGCGATCAGCTCCGGCCGCGCCGGCTGGAAGTCCAGTCGCCGCAGCGAGCGGCGCTCCACCAGCGGCCCCACCTGCACCGCGGCCAGGCGTTCCCAGGCCAACAGCGCCTCCCGCCAGCGGGCGCGGGCCTCGTCCAGCGTGCCGCCGGCGGTGCAGCCGGCTGCCAGCGCCGGGCCCAGCGCCGCCGAGGCCTGCGCAAAGGCCTGCGACTGCGGCTGGTAGTGCAGCCGGTACAGCGCCTCCAGCGCCTGCACCGGCGTGTAGAAGGGCACCGCGACATCGGGCTGCATGGGGGGCTGCGCCGCGGCGGGCCCCGCGGTCGCCAGGCACAACGCCGCGGCCAGGGCGGCGGACAGGAACAAGGGCTTCACAACGACTCCACGAACTTGACCAGCGCTTCCCGGTCCTGCTTGTTCAACTTCAGCACGCCGTCGCGGCTGGCCTGGGCCTCGCCGCCGTGCCACAGCACCGCTTCCAGCACGCCGCGGGCGCGGCCGTCGTGCAGCAGCCGCATGTGGCCGTTGACGTCCTGGATGAGGCCGATGCCCCACAGCGGCGGCGTGCGCCACTGGCTGCCGCTGGCCAGGTAGTCGGGCCGGCCGTCGGCCAGCTCGGGGCCCATGTCGTGCAGCAGCAGGTCGGTGTAGGGCTTGATCACCAGGCCCTTGAGCGCCGGGCTGGACAGGCGCGGAAAGCGCTCGGCCAGCGCCGCGTCGCCGGTGGTGTAGCTGGGCCGGTGGCAGGCGGCGCACTGCAGCGACTCGAACAGCCGGCCGCCGCGCAGCACCTGCGCATCGGCGGCCTGCCGGCGCGCCGGCGGTGCCAGGGTGGCGGTGTAGAACACCACCTGCGCCAGCGTCTCGTCGTCGATCTCGATGCCGTCGCCGTTGCCGCCGTGCGGGGCCGCGCTGCAGTCGGACTGCGTGGTGCTGCAGGCCTCGGTAGGGAACACGGTGGAGGTGATGCCCATGTCGCCGATGAAGGCGCCGGCCGTCTGGTGGGCCACGGTGGCCACGTTGGCCTTCCAGCCGAAGCGGCCCAGCATCGTGCGCTGCGCGAAGGCGTCCCACACCTCGTTGGGCCGGCCCTTGATCGGGCCTGGCGTGGCGGCCTGCTGCTGCGCATTGGCGCGGATCTCGGCCTCCGGAATGGCCTCCAGCAGCCCCATGCCGATGACCTGCGGCGCGATCCGCGGGCTCAGCATCACGTCGTCGCCCAGCGGCCCGTAGGCCAGTTGGTCGATGCGGTAGTGCGGCTTCAGCAGCTCGTACGGCGTGCCGTCGGCAAAGCGGCCGCGCACCACCGTCTGGCGGATGCGGACCTGGCCTTCCGGCTTCACGCCGCGGATGGCGGCGTTGTTGAGCTGGTCGCCATACACCGGGTGCGGATGGGGCGCGCCATGCTCGCCCACGCCGGGTACCGACAGCCGTATCAGCAGCGACACCGGCTGCTCGGTGCTCAGCCCCTGGCGGAAGTCCGGCGGCGCACCGCGGCCGTCCTGCACATGGCAGCCGCCGCAGGAGCGTGCGATGAAGTGCGGCCCCAGGCCGTCGCGCGCCTGGGTGGACGCAGGCGCCTCGACCCAGTTGCGGCGGAAGAACGAGTTGCCGATGACGAAGCGCGTGCGCTCCTCGTCGCCCAGGTTGGCGGCCGGAAAGCTGAAGGCATTGCGCCCGGTGGCATGCACCGTGGCGGCGCCGGCGGTGAGGGCGGATTCGTCGGCCGACACCGCCATGCCGGCCGCGCCCAGCAGCAGCACCGCGGCGGCCAGCGCCGCGGCCGCCGCGGTCAGGCGGCGTGGGGTCACGGGTTCACCAGCGTGAGCTGCGTGATGCCGATGGCCGAGGCCGCGTCCACCAGGTCCTTGGACTGCTGCACCAGGCTGTCGATCACCGTCTTGATGCGCCGGCGGCCGGGCGCGTTGTCGTCGCCCAGGATCTCCTGGTCGAAGGGCGCGCGGATCTCCCGCGCGGCGGCCACCGATTGCGAGATCTGCCGCGTGGTGCGCTCGGCCACCGCGGGGTCGCGCGCCTGCACCAGCTCGCGCAGCGAGGCGCCCTGCACCGTGCTGCCGTCGCGCCGGCGGTACTGGCCCAGCCACACGTTCTCGATGCCCAGCGCGTTGTTGACCGCGTCCCGATGCGTGTTGTCGGAGAAGCAGGAGTGCTCGTCCTCCTGGTCCTGCGTGTTCAGCGCCACCTCCAGCCGCTCGCCGGCCAGTTCGCCGCGCGACAGCGAGCCCAGGCCCACGATGATCTTGCGCACCGATTCCTGGCCGCCGGCCTCGAAGCGTGCCCGGTAGTTGCCCCGCACGCCTGGCTTCCAGGCGGTGGCCAGGAAGCGCAGGTCGTCGATCAGCAGCTCCGTCACCACCGTCAGGTAGCGGCGGCGGCGGTCGGCCTGCGGCCGCTTGCCGTCGACGAAGTCCTCGAAGCTGCGGTCGCCCGGGCCGTTGTCGCTGGAGTCCTGGCCCCACAGCAGGAACTCGATGGCATGCCAGCCGGTGGCGATGTTCTCCTCGCCGCCGCGCTCGTTCATCTTCGACAGGTGCGCCTTGGTGATCGGCGCCTTGCGGTCGTTGATCAGGCCGGCAGTGGGCCGGTCGCGGGTGCCGTCGACGAAGCTTTCGTCCATCGGCCAGGCATTGATGCGGCCTTCCGGGCCCTTGTCGTCGTCGATGGGGCCGCCGTAGAAGCGGAAGGCCTCCGTCTGCCCGTACCACTCGCGGGCGTCCAGCCAGGCCTGCCGCGCGGCGGCCAGGCTTTCGGCCGTGGGCTGGCGGGTGAAGGCACCCACCGCCGCCTGCAGTGCCTGGGCCGCGGCCAGGGTGTCGTCGTAGGCGGCGCTCACCAGCACCGCATAGTGCTTGCTCACGCTGGCGAAGCTGGCGGGCGTTGCGGCCTGCGCCAGCAGGGTGAGGGGCCACGAGGGAAGGACTGCGGCCGTGGCGGCCAGCGCAAGGAAGCGACGCTTGTTCATCGGCGAATCTTATGCGAACGGTTCGCATTTGCATTCGAGCCCGATACAAGCCCCTGCCTACAATCGAAACCATGAACTATTACCAGCACCACATCTTCTTCTGCCTGAACAAGCGGGAAAACGGCGAAGACAGTTGTGCGCAGCATGCGGCGCAAGCCGGCTTCGACCGCTGCAAGTCCAAGGTCAAGGCCGCCGGCCTGGCCGGCCCGGGCGGTGTGCGGGTGAACAAGGCCGGCTGCCTGGACCGCTGCGCCGGTGGCCCGGTGGCCGTGGTGTACCCCGAGGGCACCTGGTACACCTTCGTCGACGAGGAAGACATCGACGAGATCGTCGAGCAGCACCTCAAGGGCGGCCAGGTGGTCGAGCGCCTGGTGCTGCCGCCCAGCGTCGGCCGCTGACCGGGCACGCCGCACCGTGAACTCCCAGACCCTGCGACAGCCCATTGCCGGCCCGGCCGGTGCGCTGCAGTGCGCGATCGACGAACCCGCCGAGGCCGCCCGCGGCGTGATGGTGGTGTGCCATCCGCACCCGCTGCATGGCGGCACCATGGACAACAAGGTGGTGCAGACGGTGGCGCGCGCCGGCCTGCAGCGTGGCCTGCGCACCGTGCGCTTCAATTTCCGCGGCATCGGCGAATCGGCCGGTGCCTGGGACGAAGGCCGCGGCGAGGTGGACGACGCGATGGCGGTGATCGCCGCCTTCCGCGACGCCGCGCTGCCGCTGTGGCTGGCCGGCTTTTCGTTCGGCGGCTACGTGGCCTCGCAGGCGGCGGCCCGCCTGGCCGCCGAGGCGCCGGCCGCCGGCCTGGTGCTGGTGGGCCCGGCCACACGGAACTTCCCGGTGGCACAGGTGCCTGAAGACACCCTCGTCATCCATGGCGAGGCCGACGACGTCGTGCCGCTCCAGGCCACGCTCGACTGGGCGCGCCCGCAGGCGCTGCCGGTGGTGGTGGTGCCCGGAGTCGGCCATTTTTTCCACGGGCAACTGCCCTTGCTCAAGTCGCTGGTGGCGCGGCACCTCGCCGCCGCCTGACGCCCCCACCGGTCGACGCCTCCTCTGTCTTGATTCCCGAATGAAAAAACTGTTTGCCTACGTGCTGGTGGCTGCCGGCACCGTTTCCGCCTGGGCCCAGGCCCCGCAGGCGCCCGAGATCGCGGCGCGCCACTACATCCTGATGGACCTGACCAGCAACCAGGTGCTGGCCGAGCGCGAGGCCGACGTGGCCACCGACCCGGCCTCGCTCACCAAGCTGATGACCGCCTACGTGGTGTTCACCGCGCTGCGCGAGAAGAAGCTGACGCTGGAGCAGACGCTCAACGTCAGCAAGCGCGCCTGGGAGGAGCGCAAGGGCGACCCGTCGCTGATGTTCATCGACACCACGATGACGCCCAAGGTCGACGAGCTGCTGCGCGGCATGATCATCCAGTCCGGCAACGACGCCTCGGTGGCGCTGGCCGAAGGCGTGGCCGGCTCGGTGGAGAGCTTCGTCGGCATGATGAACCGCCAGGCCCAGGCCTGGGGCCTGAAGAACACCAGCTTCAAGAACGTGACCGGCATGACCGAGCCCGGCCACCGCACCAGCGCCCGCGACATCGCGGTGGTGGCCTCGCACGTCATCCGCGACTTCCCCGAGTACTACCCGTACTACTCGGTGCGCAGCTACACCTACAACAAGATCAAGCAGGACAACCGCAACCTGCTGCTGGGCCGCGACCCCAGCGTGGACGGCATGAAGACCGGCTACACCGATGCCGCCGGCTACTGCCTGGTGGCCAGCGCCGCGCGCGACATGCCCAACGGCAAGCGCCGCCTGCTCAGCGTGGTGATGGGCACCAACTCGCGCGACGCGCGGGCCACCGAGAGCCAGAAGCTGCTGAACTGGGGCTACAGCGCCTGGGACGCGGTACGCCTGTTCGAGGAAGGCAAGCCCATCGCCACGCCGGAGGTCTGGAAGGGCACGACGCGCGAGGCCAAGCTCGGCGCGGCCGGCGCCGTCTACGTCACCCTGCCCAAGGGCGAGGGCGACAAGCTGCAGACCAAGGTGGAACGCACCGACCCGCTGGTGGCCCCGCTGACCAAGAACCAGCGCGTGGGCACGCTGAAGGTGAGCACCGCCGCCGGCGCGCCGCTGGCCGAGGTGCCGCTGGTGGTGCTGGAGCCGGTGGACCAGGCCGGCCTGCTGGGCCGCGCATGGGACGCGCTGCGCCTGTGGATCAAGTAAGGTCAGGCCCTGAAGTTGCCGCGGAGGATTGCATGATCGCGCTGCCCGAAACCCCGTGCTACCTGAACGGCGAGTACACCCGCCTGTGCGACGCCAAGGTGTCGGTGCTCGACCGCGGCTTCATCTTCGGCGACGGCGTGTACGAGGCCATCCCGGTCTACGACCGCCGGCTGTTCCGCTTCGACGAGCACATCGCCCGCCTGGGCCGCAGCCTGGCCAAGCTGCGCATTCCCAACCCGATGGACGAGGCACGCTGGCTGTCGGTGATGCGCCGGCTGGTGGCCGACCACCCGGCCGGGACGCAGCTGGTCTACATCCAGGTCACGCGCGGCGTGGCGATGCGCGACCACGTGCCGCCGGCCGATCCGGTGCCCACCGTGTTCGTCATGACCAACGAGCTGAAGCAGGCCAGCGCCGAGCAGCGCCACCAGGGCGTGGCCTGCATCACCGCGCGCGATTTCCGCTGGGAGCGTGGCGACATCAAGAGCACCTCGCTGCTGGGCAGCGTGCTGGCGCGCATGGTGTCGGCCGACCAGGGCGCCACCGAGACCATCCTGTTCCGCGACGGCTGGCTGACCGAGGCCAGCAGCAGCAACGTCTGGGTGGTGCAGGAAGGCGCGCTGCTGGGCCCGCCCAAGAGCGAGCACCTGCTCGAAGGCATCCGCTACGAGCTGCTGCGCGAGCTGTGCGAGGACATGGGCATCGCCTACAACCTGCGCCCCATCGCCGAGGCCGACGTGCTGGCCGCCGACGAGGTGCTGCTCAGCTCCGCCACCAAGGAGGTGCTGCCCGTCACCCGCATCGACGGCGCCGAGGTGGGCCATGGCGCGCTGCGCGGCAAGCCCGGGCCGGTCTACGCCCGCCTCTACGAGGCCTACCAGAACGCCAAGAAGCTGCAGTCGATCTGATGACCGCACCCGCCACCATGCAGAACATCCCGCCCGAACAGTCGCTGATCGAGTACCCCAGCGCCTTTCCCATCAAGGTGATGGGCGAGAACGTGGACGGCTTCGTGCATGCGGTCACCCAGGTGGCCCTGCACTTCGACCCCACCTTCGATGCCGCCACCGTGGAGCTGCGCCCCAGCAAGGGCGGCAAGTACATGGGCGTGACCATCACCGTCACGGCCACCAGCCGCGAACAGCTGGACGAGCTCTACCGCACCCTGACCACGCACCCGATGGTCAAGGTCGTGTTGTGAGCGGCGCCGGGGCGCTCCCGGTGCCCAGCCGCGCGTCGATCTCGCGCAGCTTGGCCGGGGCCACCTCGTCGCCGCCACGGGCCGCCGCCGCATACCAGTAGCGCGCCAGCCGCAGATCGTGCGCCACGCCCACGCCCGATTCGTACATCGACGCGATGATGTACTGCGCCCCCACGTCGCCGCCCTTGGCCGCCTCGCGGTACCAGTGGGCGGCCGCCGGCAGGTCCTTGGCCGCGCCGCGGCCCAGGTAATAGGCGGTGGCGATCTCCACCTGCCCGTCCACGCTGCCCTGCTGCGCCGCCCGCAAGTACCAGCGGCCGGCCTCGTCCAGGTCGCGCCGGCCGGCATCGCCGGTCTCGTACAGGCGCGCCACGCCGTAGGTGGCGGTGACGAAGCCCTGCTCGGCAGCGCGGGTCATCAGCCGCAGCGCCTCGCTGTTGCTGGCGCCTGGCAGCTCGCGCTTGAGGTGCATCACCGCCAGGTTGTAGCCGGCGGCCGGCACGCCGGCACGGGCCAGGCCCTCGAAGGCCTCGCGGGCCTGCTCCAGCCGGCCCTGGTCATGGTCTCGCACCGCGTCTTCCAGCCGCGCCTGCAGCGCCTCCTTCTGCGCCGGCGTGGGCTCGGCGGCCTGGGCGCCGGCCGCCAGCAGCGCCCAGGCGGCCGCGGCAAGGGCGAAGCGAAGAGTGGAGCGAGCCTGCATGCTGACCTCACGATGACTGCCAAGGAATGGTGCGCACGATGATCGTCAAGACCCTCGGCCGTGTCGACTATGCCGCCACCGAGGCGGCGATGCGTGCTTTCACCGAACAGCGCACGCCCGACACGCCCGATGAACTGTGGCTGTGCGAGCACGACCCCGTGTACACCCAGGGCATTGCCGGCCGCGCCGAGCATGTGCTCAGCCCCGAGGGCATTCCCGTGGTGCGCACCAACCGCGGCGGGCAAGTCACGTACCACGGGCCCGGCCAGGTGGTGGCCTATCCGCTGGTGGACCTGCGCCGGCTCGGCATCTACGTCAAGGAATACGTCTACCGGCTGGAAAACGCGGTGCTCAAGACGCTGGAGGGCTACGGCGTCACCGGCCACCGCGTGGCCGGCGCCCCGGGCATCTACGTCAAGCTGGCCGATCCCTTCGGCCATGCCGCGCTCACCGGTCCGGCGCCCGGCGGCGACCCGTTCCGTGGGCTGGGCAAGATCGCCGCGCTGGGCATCAAGGTGAGCCAGCACCGCACGTACCACGGCGTGGCGCTGAACGTGGCGATGGACCTGCAACCCTTCCTCGGCATCGACCCTTGCGGTTACGCAGGGCTGCAGACGATCGATCTCGCTAGACTCGGCATCTCTACCGACTGGAGCGAGGCCGCCGCGCGCTTTGGAGCGCGCCTTGCGGCCCAACTGACCCCATGACCCAGCCCACGCCCGCCGCTGCACCTGCCTCCCCCGTCGCCTACGACCCCACTGCCAAGCAAAAGGCCCAGGCCAAGACGGCGCGCATCCCCATCAAGATCGTGCCGGCCGAGGTGCTGAAGAAGCCCGACTGGATCCGCGTCAAGGCCGGATCGCCCACCACGCGCTTCTACGAGATCAAGCAGATCCTGCGCGAGCACAAGCTGCACACGGTGTGCGAGGAAGCCAGCTGCCCCAACATCGGCGAATGCTTCGGCAAGGGCACGGCCACCTTCATGATCATGGGCGACAAGTGCACCCGCCGCTGCCCGTTCTGCGACGTGGGCCACGGCCGGCCCGACCCGCTGGACGCGGACGAGCCGCTGAACCTGGCCAAGACCATCGCCGCGCTGCGGCTGAAGTACGTGGTCATCACCAGCGTGGACCGCGACGACCTGCGCGACGGCGGCGCGGCGCACTTCGTGGAGTGCATCACCCGCACCCGCGAGCTCTCGCCCGAGACCCGCATCGAGATCCTGACGCCCGACTTCCGCGGCCGCATGGACCGCGCGCTGGACATCCTGAAGGCCACGCCGCCCGACGTGATGAACCACAACCTGGAGACCGCGCCCCGCCTGTACAAGGAAGCGCGCCCGGGCTCGGACTACCAGTACAGCCTGAACCTGCTCAAGCGCTTCAAGGAATTCGCGCCCGACGTGCCGACCAAGAGCGGCATCATGGTCGGCCTGGGCGAGACGGACGAAGAGATCCTGCAGGTGATGCGCGACATGCGCGCGCACGACATCGACATGCTGACCATCGGCCAGTACCTGGCCCCCAGCGGCCACCACCTGCCGGTGCGCCGCTATGTGCACCCCGACACCTTCAAGATGTTCGAGGACGAGGCCTACAAGATGGGCTTTACGCACGCCGCCGTGGGTGCGATGGTGCGCAGCAGCTACCACGCCGACCAGCAGGCGCACGCGGCCGGGGTGGCGGACGCGGTGGCGTGAGGCGGAGGCAGGGGCCCGCTTCCGGGCCCCGCGGTTACTCGGGCGACAACAGCGCGCGCAGCGCCTCCTGCGGCTTGAAGATCCGGCAGTCGCCGTTTGAGCACCAGCAGGTCGTCGTCACCGGTCACGATCATGTCCGCGCGGCTAGCTGCTGCGCAGGTCAGCACGGCGTCATCGTCCCAGTCGCGTGATACCGGCCGGGGCAGCGCAAGGGGATGTACGCGGTGGGCGATGCGGCCATACAAGCGCAGCATCGTGCTCGCATCCAGGCGGGTGGCGGCGACCGCCTTGGCCAGTTTCGGCTTCGACAGCGTGGCTGCCAGTTCCTTCAGCAATATGGCACTGGTGAAGAGCTTGAGCTCGCCCTCACCGGCCAGTTCGATGAGGCGGCCGGGCAGGCCCCGCCACAGCAGGGCGGATACGACGACGTTAGTGTCCAGTAATGCGCTGGCCCGGATCACCGCCCCGCGCCGGGTGTGTCTTGCCGGCTGGCGTCGCGTACGGCATCGACCTTTGCCTGCACCTGCTGAAGCGATCGCGGGCGGCTGCCGCCCGCGGTGGCGCGTGCCGCGCCCGCCAGCAACTGTTGGGCAGCCTGCCGACGCATTTCCTGCTTCAGCAGCCGCGTCATCGTCTTCGGCGTCAACAGGCCGGCGGCTTCGGCGTCCTTGGCCAGGCGCTCGGGCAGGTCGAGCTTGAGTTCGCGTGTGCTCATCGCGCTAGCGTACGGCGACGCCACTCAATCCGCCAGCGGCGCCGCCTCCGGCGCGGGCGGGGCGCCGGCGGCCTTGTCGCTCCACAGCTGCCCGCCGGTGGCCCAGTTGTGGCGGGCCACTTCGGTGAACACCACGTCCACCGATTCGGGGCTGGCGCCGATGCTGCGCACGGTGGCTTCGGTCAGGGCCTGCGCCAGGGCGCGCTTCTGGTCCAGCGTGCGGCCTTCGAAGAGTTCGACTCGGATGGTGGGCATGGGGTGCTCCTTCGGTTGATCGTTCGGTCGGTTCAGTCGGCGTAGCCGGGGCTCAGCCGGTCCAGCCGGCGCAGCAGCGCGGGCCATTCCACGTCGCCGTCCCATTCGCTGCCGTCGCCCACCCATTGCCGGTGGGTGCGGGCGGCCAGTTCCTCCGTCACCACCTGGATGCCGGCGCGCGCGCCGGCCTGGGCGCGCAGCTGCGCCTGCGCGGCGCGTTCCAGCAAGTGCATCAGCATCCAGGCTTCGGCCACGGTGCGGCCGACGACCATGGTGCCGTGGTTGTCCAGGATCAGGCCGTCCAGGCTGCCCAGGTTGGCCACCAGGCGGCGCTGCTCGTCGGTGCCCAGCGCCAGGCCTTCGTACGCATGGCGGCCCAGCCGGCCGTGCAGCCGCATCGCGTACTGGCTGGTGGGCAGCAGTCCCTCCGGCAGCATGCTCAGCGCCACGCCCCAGGGCGTGTGCAGGTGGATCACGCATTCCACCTCGGGCCGGGCGGCATGCACCGCGCCGTGGATGGTGAAGCCGGTGGGGTTGACCGGCCGACCGCTGCCATCGACCACCTGGCCGTGCTGGTTCACCTTCACCAGGCTGCTGGCGGTGATCTCCTCGAACAGCAGGCCGAAGGGGTTGATCAGGTAGTGGCCGGGCTCGCCGGGCACGGTGGCTGACAGGTGGGTGTAGACGGTGTCGTCCCAACCGTTCAACGCAGCCAGCCGGAAGGCGGCCGCAAGGTCGATGCGCACCTGCTGTTCGGTGCGCGGCGGGCGCAGGTTCACGCGGCCTTCTCGGCCATGGCCTCGCCCATGCGCACCGGCCCGGCCGGCGCCCAGTGCGGATTGAAACGCAGCGTGCCACGCGGCCATAGCAGCACCACGGTGCTGCCCAGCAGGAAGCGGCCCATCTCGGCGCCGCGCTCCAGCGTCACCTGGCCGTCGGCATAGGTCCACTCGCGCAAGTTGCCCGGGCGCGGCGGGTTGACCACGCCGTGCCACACCGTGGCCATGCTGCCGACGATGGTGGCGCCCACCAGCACCTGCACGAAGGGGCCGTGCGCGGTATCGAACACGCACACCACGCGTTCGTTGCGAGCGAACAGCCCCGGCACGCCGCGGGCAGTGGTCGGGTTGACCGAGAAAAGGTCGCCCGGCACATGGATCATCCGCCGCAGCCGGCCGGCACACGGCATGTGGATGCGGTGGTAGTCCTTCGGGCTCAGGTAGATGGTGGCGAAGTGGCCGTCCTGGAATTGCGCGGCCAGCGCCGCGTCGCCGCCCACCAGCGCGGTGGTGCTGTAGGCATGGCCCTTGGCCTGGAAGATCTGGTCGCGCTCGATGGCGCCGAACTGGCTGATCGCGCCGTCCACCGGGCACACCCACTCGGCCGGTGCCAGCGGGCGCACGCCGGGCCGCAGCGCGCGGGTGAAGAACTCGTTGAAGCTCGCGTAGTGCGCCGGATCGGGGTCGGCCGCCTCGCTCATGTCCACGCCGTACTTCCCGATGAACCAGCGGATCAGTGCGGTGGTGGTGCCGCCCGCCTTGGCGGACGCCACCAGGCCGGCGAAGCGGGTGAGGGCCTGCTTGGGCAGCAGGTACTGGGGGAGGACATCGAGGCGTTCAGACACGCGACGATTCTAGAAGCGGGTGTCAGCGGGCCATGCCGGACGACAGCGCACCGGCCTGCCAGCCGCCGCCCAGGGCCTGGATCAGCCCCACCGTGGCCGTCTGCCGCTGGCCGATGAGCTGCAGCACGCTGCGCCGCGCCGACAGCGCCGAGACCTGCGCCGTCACCACCTCGGTGAAGCCGACCTGCCCGGCGCGGTAGCGGTTGAGCACCTGTTGCTCCGTCTGGTCGGCCGCCTCGGCCGCGATGCGTCGCAGCTGCAGCTGACGCTCCAGCGTGCGCAGCGCGGCCAGCTGGTCTTCCACGTCCTGGAAGGCCAGCAGCACCGTCTGCCGGTAGCTGGCCACCGTCTGCTCCCAGGCGGCACGCGACTGCTCGATGCGCGCCCGGTTGGCGCCGGCGTCGAACACCGTCTGCGCCAGCGACAGGCCCAGCGACCAGGCCGCCGCCGAGGCGCTGAACAGGTCGGACACCCGCGTGCTGTTCAGCCCGTACTGCCCGGTGAGCACGAAGCTGGGATAGAGCGCCGTCTGCTGCACGCCCACGTCGGCATTGGCGGCAGCCACGCGCCGTTCGGCGGCGGCGATGTCGGGCCGCCGCTGCAGCAGCGCCGAAGGCAGGCCGGTGGGCACCGCCGGCGGCTCGGCCCGCAGCGTGTCGCCGCCGTCGGTCACCGGCAGGTCGAGCTCGGCCGGGGCGCGGCCGGCCAGCACCGCGATGGCATGTTCGAGCTGGGCGCGGGTGCGCTCCAGGCCCACCAGGTCGGCCTCGGTGTTGGCCAGCTGCGTCTGCGCCTGCAGCACGTCGCTCTTGAGCGCCAGGCCGGCCGCATAGCGGTTCTGGGCGATCTGCGCGGCGCGCTGGTAGGCGGCCAGCGTGTCGCGCAGCAGCGCCATCTCGGCATCGGTCTCGCGCAGGTTGAAGTAGTTGATCGCCAGCTCGCCCTGGGCCGACAGCGTGGCCGCGGCCAGGTCGGCCTCGGTGGCTTGCGCCCGGGCGCCCGCGGCGGCCACGTTGCCGGACACCCGGCCCCACACGTCGGCCTCCCAGCTGGCACCCAGGGCCAGCTGGTAGCGCTCGCGCGACGCAGAGGTGGACGCATCGCCGCCGCTGCGGGTGGCGCCGCCCGAAAGGTCGATGGCCGGCCAGCGGGCCGCGCGCGCCTCGCGCACCAGCGCGCGGGCCTGTCGGAAGGCCGCCGCAGACGCCGCCACGTTCTGGTTGGACACCTCCACCTGCTGCACCCAGCGGTCCAGCTCGGGGTCGTTGAAGAGCTGCCACCACGGGCCGCGCGCCAGCGCATCGGCGGGCACGGCGGCCTGCCAGCCGGCGGGCGGCAACTGCTTGAACTGCGCCGGCGGCGGCGGCGGACCGGCTTCGGGCAGCGGCGTGCTGGCGCAGCCGGCCAGCAGCAGCGCCAGGGCGAGCGGGGAAAGCAGGGCGGTCGATTTCGGGCTCATCGCGGCAATTCAGGCACCGGCGCCGCGTCGATCTGGCGGCTCAGGTGGTGTTCGTCGGGCTTGCGGCGGCGCAGCTTGTCCAGCAGCAGGTACACCACCGGCGTGGTCAGCAGGGTCAGCAGCTGGCTGGCGACCAGCCCGCCGATGATGGCCACGCCCAGCGGCCGGCGCAGCTCGGAGCCTTCGCCGAAGCCGATGGCCAGCGGCAGTGCCCCCAGCGCGGCGGCCAGCGTGGTCATCAGGATGGGGCGGAAGCGCAGCAGGCAGGCTTCGCGCACCGCCTCGAAGGCGCTCAGGCCGCGGGCACGCTCGGCATCGAGCGCGAAGTCGATGATGAGGATGGCGTTCTTCTTCACGATGCCGATCAGCAGGAACACGCCGATCAGCGCGATCAGAGAGAACTCCATGCGGAACATCAGCAGCGCCAGCACCGCGCCCACGCCGGCCGAGGGCAGGGTGGACAGCACGGTGATCGGATGCACCAGGCTTTCGTACAACACGCCCAGCACGATGTAGATGACCACCAGCGCCGCCAGCACCAGCAGCGGCTGCTGCCCCTGCGATTGCTGGAAGATGGCCCCGGTGCCCTGCACGCTGCCGCGCACGTTGATCGGCAGGCCGATCTCGGCCTCGGCCTGCGCGATGGCGGCCTGCGCATCCGACAGCGTGGCGCCTTCGGCCAGGTTGTAGCTGATGGTGGTGGCCAGCTCGCCGTCCTGGTGGCTGACGGACGAGGGCGTGCTTTCCTCGCTGAAGCGGGCGATGGCCGGCAGCGGCACCATGTTGCGTGCACTGGTGCTCAGCGCCGCGCCGGTGGAGCTATCGCGCAGCGAGGCATTGGCGCTGGTGCTGCTGGCCAGGGCGGCCGCATCGGTGCCGGTGGCCGAGCGGGTGGTGGTGCTGCCCGCCACCCGGCCAGCGGCCACGTTCACGTCGTTCAGCGCCAGCGGGCTCTGGGCATAACGCGGCGCCACCTCCATCACCACGCGGTACTGGTTCAGCTCGTCGTAGATGGTGGCCACCTGGCGCTGGCCGAAGGCGTTGTAGAGCGCGGTGTCCACGTCGCGCGCGCTCAGGCCCAGGCGGGCGGCGCTGTCCTTGTCGATGTGCACGAAGGTCTCCACGCCGTCTTCCTGCTGGTCGGTGTCGATGTCGGTGAGCTGCGGCTGCAGCCGCATCTGCGCGGCCAGCTTCAGCGCCCAGTCGCGCAGGTCGGCGGCGTTGTCGCTCTTGAGCGTGTACTGGAAGGTGGAGTTGCTCTGCCGGCCGCCTGCGCGCAGGTCCTGCACGGTGTTGAGGAACAGGCTCACGCCGCTGACCTGCGCCAGCTGCGGCCGCAGCCGCGCGATCACCGCCTGCCCGCCCACGCCGCGTTCTTCCAGCGGCTTGAGGTTGACGAACAGGAAGCCGCTGCCGGCCCGCGAGCCGCCGGTGAAGCCCACCACCGAGGCCACCGCCGGGTCGGCGCCGATGATGTCCACCAGCTGCTTGAGCTTGGCCTGCAGCGCCTGGAAGGAGATGCTCTGGTCGGTGCGCAGGCCCCCGTTGATCTGCCCCGTGTCCTGCTGCGGGAAGAAGCCCTTGGGCACCGCCGCGAACAGCCACACGTTCAGGCCGATCACCGCGGCCAGGATGAACATCACCAGCCCGGGCGCATGCAGCGCCCAGTCCAGGCTGTGGGCATAGCTGCGCTGCAGCCGGTTGAAGCCCGCCTCGGCCCACCTGGCGAGCCGACCGGGCTGGCGCTGCACCGCGCCGGGCTTGAGCAGCCAGGCGCACATCATCGGCGTGGTGGTCAGCGAGATGACCAGCGAGATCAGCACGGCCACGCTGAGCGTGACCGCGAACTCCCGGAAGATGCGGCCCACCAGCCCGTCCATGAACAGCAGCGGGATGAACACCGCCACCAGCGACAGGCTGATCGACACCACGGTGAAGCCGACCTCGCGCGCGCCGAGCAGCGCGGCCTCGAAGCGGTTGCGCCCCGCTTCGATGTGGCGGCTGATGTTCTCCAGCACGACGATGGCGTCGTCCACCACGAAGCCGGTGGCCACGGTCAGCGCCATCAGGCTCAGGTTGTTCAGGCTGAAGCCCAGGAAGTACATCACCCCGAAGGTGCCCAGCAGCGACACCACCGTGGCCACCGCCGGAATGACGGTGGCGCGCACGCTGCGCAGGAACAGGCTGACCACCAGCACCACCAGCGCGATGGAGATCAGCAGCGTCAGCTCGATCTCGCGCAGCGACGCGCGGATGGAGCTGGTGGCGTCCGAGGCCACGTGCAGCGTGACGTCGGCCGGCAGCTGGGCCTGCAGCTGCGGCACCAGCGCACGCACGCTGTCCACCGTCTCGATCACGTTGGCGCCCGGCTGCCGCGTGATCAGCACGATGACCGCCGGGCTGCCGTTGTACAGGCCCAGCGTGCGCCGGTCCTCGGGGCCGTCGCTCACCGTGGCCACGTCGGCCAGCCGCACCGCGGCGTCGTTGCGCCAGGCGATCACCAGCCGGCGGTAGTCCTCCGCCACGCGGCCCAGCTGTGCCGTGTAGACCTGCATGCGCAGGCCGTCGCTCTCGATCGCGCCCTTGGGCCGGTTGGCGCTGGCCGACTGGATGGCCGCGCGCACGTCGTCCAGCGCGATGCCGTAGCGCGACAGCGCCAGCGGATTGAGCGCCACGCGCACCGCGGGCAGCGATCCGCCGCCCACCTCCACGTCGCCCACGCCCTGCACCTGCGCCACCTTCTGCTGCACCAGGTTGCTCACCTCGTCGTAGATCTGCTGCGGCGTGCGGCTGGGCGAGGTGAGCGCGAGGATGATCACCGGCGCATCCGACGGGTTCATCTTGCGGTAGGTCGGGTTGCTGCGCAGCGTGGCCGGCAGGTCGGCGCGGGCGGCATTGATGGCGGCCTGCACCTCGCGCGCCGCGGCGTCGATCTTGCGGTTGAGGTCGAACTGCAGCGTGATGCGGGTGGAGCCGCTGCCGCTGCGCGAGGTCATCTCGTTGACGCCCGGGATGCTGCCCAGCCTGCGTTCCAGCGGCGTGGCCACGCTGCTGGCCATGGTGTCGGGGCTGGCGCCGGGCACGCTGGCGCTCACCGAGATGGCCGGGAAGTCCACCTGCGGCAGCGGCGCCACCGGCAGCACGAAGAACGCGGCGAGCCCCGCCAGCGCGATGCCCAGCGTGAGCAGCATCGTGGCGATGGGCCGGCGGACGAAGGGCTCGCTCAGGTTCATGGCGCTTCTGCGGCCGGGCCGGCCGACGGGGCCGAAGGGCCGCGGCCCTGCAGCCGCCGGCCCAGCCGGTCGAAGGCGAGGTAGATGACCGGCGTGGTGAACAAGGTAAGCACCTGGCTCACCACCAGCCCGCCGAAGATCGCCAGGCCCAGCGGCCGCCGCAGTTCGGCGCCATCACCGAAGCTGAACATCAGCGGCAGCGCCGCGAACAGCGCGGCCATCGTCGTCATCAGGATGGGCCGCAGCCGCAGCAGCGCCGCCTGGTGGATGGCCTCGCCCGGCGACTTGCCCTGGTGGCGCTCGGCGTCGATGGCGAAGTCGATCATCATGATCGCGTTCTTCTTCACGATGCCGATGAGCAGGATGATGCCGATGATCCCGATCACGCCCAGGTCGTGGCCGGCCACCATCAGCGCCAGCAGCGCGCCCACGCCGGCCGAGGGCAGGGTGGACAGGATGGTCAGCGGATGCACCGTGCTCTCGTAGAGCACGCCCAGCACGATGTACACGCACACCACCGCGGCCAGGATCAGCCAGAGCTGGTTGGTCAGCGAGTTCTCGTAGGCGCCGGCCGCGCCCAGGAAGTGCATCGTCAGGCTGGCCGGCAGGCCGATGTCCTGCGCCGCGGCGCGGATCTCGTCCACCGCCTTGCCCAGCGAGACGCCCGGCGCGGTGTCGAAGCCCAGCGTGGCCGACGGGTACTGCGCCACATGCGTCACCTGCAGCGGGGCGGCCACTTCCTCGATGCGCGCGAACGCCGACAGTGGCGTGGCCGTGCCCGAGCTGGTGGGCAGGTGCAGCAGCTTCAGCGCATCGGGCGTGGTGAGCAGGTTCGGGTCGGCCTCCAGGATCACGCGGTACTGGTTGGTCTCAGTGAAGATGGTGGACACGATGCGCTGGCCGAAGGCGCTGTACAGCGCTTCGTCCAGCGCGGTGGCGGTGATGCCCAGGCGCGAGGCGGTGTCCCGATCCAGCGTCACCTGCACCGCGCGGCCTTGCGCACCGGCATCGGTGCTCACCTGGCTGATGCTGGCGTTGGCGCGCAGCCGCTCGGCCAGCTTCAGCGTCCACTGGTTGACGGTGGCGGTGTCGGCGCCTTCGATGGACACGCGGTAGGGCGTAGGGCCGGTCTCGGCGTCGATGGTGAGGTCCTGCGTGGGCTGCAGCGAGATCGTCACGCCAGCCACGCCAGCCACGCGCTGCCGCAGGCGGGCCATGGTGTCGGCCTGGCTGCCGCCGCTGCGCTCGGGCTTCAGGTTGATGTAGAGGCGGCCGGTGTGCAGCATGGTGCTGTTGGCCGCGTCCACGCCCACGAAGGAGGTGATGCTCTCGACGTCGGCGTCCTGCAGCAGCGCTTCGGCGGCCTGGCGCTGCAGCGCGGCCATGCGCTGGTAGCTGACCGACGGCGCGGCCTCGATGCGGGCCTGGAGCTGCCCCGTGTCCTGTACCGGGAACAGGCCCTTGGGGATCAGCAGGTACAGCAGCGCGGTGAGCACCAGCGTGGCCAGCGCGACGATGAGCGTCAACCCCTGGTGGGCCAGTACCCGCTGCAGGCCGCGGTCGTACTGCGCCACCACGCGGTCGAAGAAGCGCTGGACGGCGCCGCCCACGCCATGCGTCTTGGCCGCGGCATCGTGCGGCTTCAGCCAGCGCGCCGACATCATCGGCACCAGCGTCAGCGAGACCACCGCCGAGATCAGGATGGTGATGGCCAGCGTGATGGCGAACTCGCGGAACAGCCGGCCCACCACGTCGCCCATGAACAGCAGCGGGATCAGCACCGCGATGAGCGAGACGGTCAGCGAGATGATGGTGAAGCCGATCTCCGACGCGCCCTTCATCGCCGCCTGCAAGGCCATGTTTTGGCTGCGGCCGGGCGCTGTCGCGCCCTTGACCCCGGCTTCGCCGGCGTCAGCCTGCGCCGAAACATCTCCCGCCATCTCAAGATGGCGGGAGATGTTTTCGATCATCACGATCGCGTCGTCCACCACGAACCCGGTCGCGATGGTCAGCGCCATCAGGCTCAGGTTGTTCAGGCTGTAGCCCAGCAGGTACATCACGCCGAAGGTGCCCACCAGCGAGATGGGCACCGCCAGGCTGGCGATCACCGTGGCGCGCAGGCTGTGCAGGAACGCGAAGATCACCAGCACCACCAGCACCACCGCCAGCACCAGCTCGAACTGCACATGCTCCACCGACGCGCGGATGCCGCGCGTGCGGTCGGCCAGCACCTGCACCTCCACCGACGCCGGCATGCCGGCCGTGAGCTGCGGCAGCCGCGCGCGGATGGCGTCCACCGTCTGGATCACGTTGGCGCCCGGCTGGCGCTGCACGTTGATGATGATGGCCGGCTGCAGCGCACCGCCGCCGCGGCCGGCCCAGGCGCCCAGTCGCACGTTCTCGGCGCTGTCCACCACGCGGGCCACGTCCTTCATGCGCACCGGCGCGCCGTTGCGCCAGGCGACGATCAGGTTCTTGTACTCGTCGGCCGTCAGCAGCTGGTCGTTGGCATTGATCGAGTAGCTGCGCGTGGCGCCGTCGAAGCTGCCCTTGGCGCCGTTGGCATTGGCCGCGCTGATGGCGCTGCGCAGCGTGTCGATGGCGATGCCGTAGGAGGCCAGCGACTGCGTGTCGGCCTGGATGCGCACCGCCGGCCGTTGCCCGCCCGACAGCGTCACCAGGCCCACGCCGCTGACCTGCGAGATCTTCTGCGCCAGCCGCGTGTTCACCAGGTTCTGCACCTCGGTCAGCGGCAGGCTGTCGGAGGTGACGGCCAGCGTCAGCACCGGCGCATCGGCCGGGTTGACCTTGGCATAGACCGGCGGCGCCGGCAGGTCGGCCGGCAGCAGCGAGCTGCCGGCATTGATGGCGGCCTGCACCTCCTGCTCGGCCGCGTCCAGCGACAGGTCGAGCCCGAACTGCAGCGTGATGACCGACACACCCGCCGCGCTGGTGGAGCTCATGCGGGCCAGGCCCGACATCTGGCCCAGTTGGCGCTCCAGCGGCGCGGTGACGGTCTGGCTCATCACCTCCGGGCTGGCGCCGGGGTACAGCGTCTGCACCTGGATGGTCGGATAGTCCACCTGCGGCAGCGCCGACAGCGGCAGGAAGCGGAAGCCCACCAGCCCGGCGAGCAGGATGGCCAGCATCAGCAGCGAGGTGGCGACCGGCCGCTGGATGAAGGGGCGCGACGGGTTCACGGCCAGGTCCTGCGCATCAGCGGGCGACCGGGGCCGAGGCCGCCCGGCGCGGCGCCGACGCCCCCCGGCCAGGCGCGGAAGCCCCGCCCGCCGGCGCACTGGCGCCGCGCGCCGGCCGGTCGCCCGGCACCTGCACCCGGGCGCCGTCCTTCAGCCGGTCGGCGCCTTCGGTCACCACCGGCTCGCCCACCGCCAGGCCGCGGGTGATCTGCACCCGGTCGTTCGTCGCCTGGCCGCGCTGCACCATGCGCTGGCTGACGGTGCGGTCGTCGTTCAGCACGTAGACGAAGTCGCCGTCGTTGCTGTGGCGCAGCGCCGCCACCGGGATCACCACCGCGTCGCGCAGCGTGTCCAGCTGCAGCCGCACGTTGACGAACTGGTTCGGGAACAGCGTGCGCCCCGCATTGGCGAAGCGGGCCTTCGCCTGCACCGTGCCGGTGGTGGTGTCGATCTCGTTGTTCAGCGTGGAGAAGCGGCCCTCGTCCAGCGTGGTGGCGCGGCTGCGGTCCAGCGCGGTCACCGGCAGCGTGGCGCCCTGGGCGGTGCGGCGCTCGATGTCGGGCACCCGGTCCTGCGGCACCGCGAACTGCACGTCGATCGGCGCCAGCTGCGTGATGACGACGATGCCGTTGGCGTCGCCGGACGACACCACGTTGCCCACGTCCACCACCCGCAGGCCGACGCGGCCCGACACCGGCGCGGTGATGCGGGTGTAGCCCAGGTTCAGCCGCGCAGTGCCCTCGGCAGCACGGTTGGACAACACCGTGCCTTCCAGCTGCTTGACGGCGGCGGCCTGGGTGTCCACGTCCTGGCGGGCGATGGAGTCCTGTTGCAGCAGCGTCTGGTAGCGCTCCAGCGTCAGCCGCGCCAGCTGCAGCTGCGCCTCGTCGCGCTGGCGCTGGCCCTGGGCCTGCATCAGCGCCAGCTCCAAGGGGCGCGGGTCGATCACGGCCAGCACCTCGCCGGCCTTGACCATCTGGCCTTCCTTGAAGCGCACCTCGGTGAGCACGCCCGAGACTTGCGGCCGCACGGTGACGGTGGCCGACGGCGTGACGGTGCCCAGCGCCTCGATCACGATGGGGATGTCGGCCCGCTCCGCGCGGGCAATGCCCACGGTGGTGGCCGGCCCGCCGCGGCCGGCGGCCATGCCGCCGGGGCCGCCCGGACCCGGCGGGCCGCCGCTGGAAGCGCCGGGAGGCGCGCCGCCGGCCGCCGGTCGGTGGGTGAGGTACCAGGCCAGGCCGCCCAGGGCCAGCAACGCCAGCAGCGCGACGATCCGTCCGATCCAGCGGCTGCGGCGGCTGGGGCGCGATTCTTCTTGCATTCAACATCCCTCGTGGCCCGGGCGGGCGGGGACGATGATGCCTTCAAGCCCGGCCGGTGCCGGGCGCGATGACAACAGCCGCGCTTTGCGGGCGTGTTGCTGGGCCGCGCGGCAGCCCGGTCAGGCTTCGGCCAGCAGCTGCTCCACCAACTTGTGCAGGGCCGCGAAGTCGGGTGCGCCCACGTAGCGCTTGACGATCTCGCCGCGCTTGTTGATGAGGTAGGTGGTGGGCGTGAGCTGCACGTCGCCGAAGCGCTGCGCGATCTCGCCGGTGTTGTCGATGGCCACGCCGAAGGGCAGCTTGCGGGTCTCGGCAAAGCGCGCCACGTAGGCCGGCGGGTCGTACTTCATGGCCACGGCCACGGTCTCGTAGCCCTGCGCCTTGTACTTGTCGTGCGTGGCGACGATCTGCGGCATCTCGGCCACGCAGGTGACGCAGCTGGTGGCCCAGAAGTTGACCAGCACCACCTTGCCGCGCAGGGCCTCGGTGCTGCCCTTGGTGCCGTCCAGCAGCGTGTACGACACTGCAGGCGCCGGCTCGCGCGCGCCGAAGGCCTGCCAGCCCAGGTAGCCCGCGGCCCCCACGAGCAGGGCGACGGCGACGGCAGCGGCAGTGTGTTTGGCAGATTTCATGGGGGTTCCGATGAGGCGGCGTGATTTTATGGCGGTGGCATTGCCCACCGCAGTGGCCGGGTGGAGCGGCCCGGCCTGGGCTTTGACGGAGAGCGATGCCGCGGTGGGCGTGCGTGCCGCCATCGAGCGCGGTGCCGTGGCGGCGGTGGGACTGCTGGGCCGCACCGATGGTTTCCTCGGCAACCCGAAGGTGCGCATCGAGCTGCCTGGCCCGCTGAGGCAGGCGGCCACCTTGCTGCGCAGCACCGGCCAGGGCGCACGGCTGGACGAACTGGTGACGGCGATGAACCGCGCCGCCGAAGCCGCGGTGCCGCAGGCGCGCACGCTGCTGGTGAATGCGGCCAAGTCGATGTCGGTAGACGACGCCTTGCGCATCGTGCGCGGCGGCGACACCTCCGTCACCCAGTTCTTCGAGGGCAAGACCCGCCAGCCGCTGACGCAGCAGTTCCTGCCCATCGTCGGCCAGGCCACCGAGAAGGTGTCGCTGGCCGCCAGGTACGACGCGGTGGCCGGCCGCGCCGCGAAGCTGGGCCTGCTGAAGGAGCGCGACGCCGACCTGCGCGGCTACGTCACCGCCCGCGCGCTGGACGGCCTGTACCTGGTGATCGGCGAGCAGGAGCGCGAGATGCGCCGCGACCCGGTGGGTACCGGCAGCGCCATCCTGAAGAAGGTGTTCGGCGGCTGATCAGCCGCCCAGGCGCTTGCCCAGCTCGTGCACCAGCGCGGCGGGCAGCGTGCGGGCCAGCGCATCCCGGCCCACCTTGGCGATCGGCCGGCCGGCGCCGTCGGAGATCTCCAGCACCGTGCCCTGTTCCTCGATCTCGATGAACGGGAAGTCGGGCACGCTGGTCAGGATCTCCGACTTCAGGATGTCCAGCCGCAGGCCGCGCACCAGCGCGGCATAGGCGATGGTGTGCGGCAGGCCGCCGTGGCAGAAGTCGCGCGCCTCTTCCACCGAGCCTGCAAAGTCCAGGATCAGCCCGAGGTGCTGCACCGCCTCGCGCACCTGCATGCGGCGGTCACGCCGCGGCTCGATCACCAGCAGGCTGGCGCCGGCCAGCGGCCGGGTGGAGCTGGCATGCATCGCCGCGGGGGGCAACGGCTCCGGCTCCACCGCGCTGACGCCCTGGCCCTGGGCATTGACGGTGCGCGGGAACTCGATGGTGAGCAGCGTCTGGCTGGCGGTGTCGGCGCGGTCCATGCGCAGGCCCATGGCGCGCGCCGTCTGCTGCAGCACGCGCCAGCGCAGGGTGTCCAGCGCGGGCGCGGGATGCGGTGCGGCGGGGTCGGGCACGCGGTCGGGCGGGCAGTGGGCGAAGCGGCAGCTCAGCAGCGCATGCGGCGGCCAGGCCTGGTGATCGAGCGTCAGCTGGATCGGCGCGCAGGCGCCGCGGCCTGCCCAGTCCAGCAGGGTGTGCAGCAGGCCGAACAGCAGCGAGGGATCGACCAGCACCTCGGCCGGCTTGAGTTGCGCCCGCGCATTCAGGCCGCGGGCGGCGAGCACGCCGGCATGCTGCTGCAGCACCTCGCCCAGCAAGGTGGTGAGGTCCACGCGCTCGTGGCTCTGGCGCAGCTTGCCGCCCGCCAGGCGGGCCAGCTGCTGGGTGGCCATCGCGGCGGCGCGGGCCTCCTCCACCGCTTCGCGCAGCGGGGCGGCGTCGTGGGCCTCCAGCCGGCCGGCCTGCAGCAACGCCTCCAACCGGGCGGCCACGCGGGTCAAGGGGCCGGCGATCTCGGCGCCGGCATCGCCGAGCACACGCGACCAGGCCACGGCATCGGCAGTGCTCCCGGCGGCGGTGGGCGGAGCCTCGGCGGGGCGGGCGGGTTCGGGGTGGTCCATGGGGTCCTTCTGACCCTGGTTGCAACCATTTGCATCCAGGCGCGGGCGCATGCTCGCCGCTCACGGGCTGCATCGTCTCCCCGCAGCCTGGGGCTGGCGCGCCACGGCTGGCCCGTGCTTCGTGAAATGCATCACAGAGGCCGTCTCAAGTTTGCGACCGCGCGGTCGCGGGACGCCGCTCAGGCGGCCTGCAACCTGAACACCGTGACCGCCGCCGCCAGCCGGTCGGCCTGCAGCTGCAGGCTGCTGGCGGCGGCGGCTGTCTGCTGCACCAGGGCGGCGTTCTGCTGCGTGGCGGCGTCCAGCTCGACCACGGCCCCCGCCATCTGCTGCACGCCTTCGTCCTGCTGGCGGCTGGATGTGACGATCTCCGCCATCAGCGCGGCCATGCCGTCCACCCGGGTGACCACCTCGCGCATGGTGTGGCCGGCCTCGCCGACGCGCTCATGGCCAAGCCGGGTGCTGTGCACGCTGGCGTCGATCAGGGCCTTGATCTGGCGGGAGGCGGCCGCCGAGCGCTGCGCCAACGAGCGCACCTCGCCTGCCACGACGGCAAAGCCGCGGCCCTGCTCGCCAGCGCGGGCGGCTTCCACCGCGGCGTTCAGCGCCAGGATGTTGGTCTGGAAGGCCAGGCTGTCGATCACGCCGGTGATGTCGGCGATGCGGCGGCTGGACTCGCCGATCTCGCCCATGGTGTCGACCACGCGGCCCACCGCAGCCACCGCCTGCGCCGCCACATCGGCCGCGCCTTGCGCCAGCCGGTTGGCATCGCGGGCGCGCTCTCCGTTGGTCCGCACCGTGGCCGCCATGTGCTGCATGGCGGTCGCGGCCTGCTGCAGGCGGTCCGCCTGCTGCGCATTGCGCTGGGCGAGGTCCTGGTTGCCGGCGGCGATGTCGCGGGAGCTGCCGTGGATCACGTCCACGCTGGCGCGCAGGCCCCCCACCATCGTGGCCAGTCGCTCGGTCATGCCGCCGAGCGAGGACTGCAGCAGGCCGAATTCGTCGCTGCGCGTGGCGCGTAACGCCATCGACAGGTCGCCGCTGGCCACGCGGTGCGCTTGTTCGGTGCACTGGCCGAGCGGCCGCAGGATGCCGCGCCGCGACAGCAGGAAGCAGGTGGCGGTCAGCAGCGCCATCAGCACCGTCACCGCCACCATGGTGCGTGCACCCTGGCGCCGGCTGTGGTCGAACTCGGCCAGCCGCTGCTCGGCATAGGCGGCGGCCAGGCGCACGGTGGCGTCCACCTGCTGGCGGTGCTGGCGGTACAGCGCATCGGCCTGCGCCAGCCCGGCGCGGGCCTGCGTGGGCTGGCCGGCGGCCAGCGGCTGCAGCACCTGCTCGCGCGCGGCGGCGATGAAGGCGCGGGCGCCGACTTCCTGTTCCTTCAGCAGCGCGGTGTCCAGGTTGGCGGGCAGGCGGCCTTGCCAGTGGGTGGCGCGTGTGGCGTAGTCGGCGGCCAGCGCGTCGGCGCGGGTGCGGGCCTGCTCGGCGGTGAGGGTGCCTTCCACCGCCTGCGACAGCACCAGCCGCAGCTCGATCAGGTACATGGGCGGCGGCAGCACGTCGGCCACCAGGTCCTTGCCGTCGTTGGCGGCCGCCGCCGACTGCGCCAGGTGGCTGTTGGTGCTGAGGGCCTGCAGGAGCACGCACATCGCGGCGAGCAGGCCGGCCAGGCCGATGGACAGCAACGACCAGCGCAACGATCGGAACATGGGACCACCATCACGACGCTTCAGACGATGGCTCTATCGGCGTCACTGGCAAAAACGGTAGGGGCCAATCCGCAGATTCGTTAAAACCGGCCTCACGCGGGCTGCAGCTGGAACACGGTCACGGCTTGCGCCAGCCGGTCGGCTTGCGCCTGAAGGCTGCTGGCGGCGGCGGCCGTCTGCTGGACCAGGGCGGCGTTGTGCTGGGTGGCGGCGTCCAGGTCCACCACGGTGCCGGCCATCTGCTGCACGCCCTCGTCCTGCTGCGCGCTGGACTCGGCGATGGCCGCCACCAGCGTGGCCATGCCGTTGACGCGGCTCACCACCTCGCGCATGGTCTGGCCGGCTTCGCCCACGCGCTCGTGCCCCGCCTGGGCGCTGTGCACGCTGGCGTCGATCAAGGCCTTGATCTCGCGCGAAGCCGCGGCCGAACGCTGCGCCAGTGTGCGCACCTCGCCGGCCACCACCGCGAAACCGCGACCCTGCTCGCCGGCGCGCGCGGCCTCCACCGCTGCGTTCAGGGCCAGGATGTTGGTCTGGAAGGCCAGGCCGTCGATCACGCCGGTGATGTCGGCGATGCGGCGGCTGGATTCGCGGATGTCACCCATGGTGTGCACCACCCGTTCGACCGCGTCGCCCGCCTGCACCGCCACCTCGGCCGCACCCTGCGCCAGCGTGCTGGCGTCGCGCGCCCGGCCGACGTTGGCGCGCACCGTGGCGGCCATTTCCTCCATGGAGGCGGCGGCCTGCTGCAGCCGGCCGGCCTGGCGTTCATTGCGGTCGCTCAGGTCGTGGTTGCCCTGGGCAATCTCCACCGAGGCACCGTGGATGGCCTGGATGCCGTGGCGCAGGTCGCCCAGCATCGTGGCCAGGCGGTCGGTCATGCCACCCAGGGAAGACTGCAAGAGGCCGAACTCGTCGCGCCGCGTGACGCGCACCTCGCGCGAGAGGTCGCCGGCGGCCACGCGGTGGGCCTGTTCGGTGCACTGCGCCAGGGGCCGCAGGATGCCGCGCCGCGCGCCCAGGTAGCAGCCGGCGGCCAGCAGCGCCATCAACACCGTCATGCCGATCATGGTGCGGCTGCCGCTGCGGCGCGTGGCATCGAATGCGGCGAGCCGACTGTCCGCATAGCCGGCCGCCAGGCGCACGGTGGCGTCCACCTGCTCGCGGTGCTGTTGGTAGAGCCTGTCGGCACGGGCCAGGCCGGCGCGCGCGGCGGCGGTGTCGCCACGGGCCAGCGGCTGCAGCACCTCGGCCCGCGCGGCCTGCAGGAAGGCATCTGCGCCCGGGCCCTGCTGGCCGAGCAGGGCGCCGTCGATGTCGGCCGGCAGCCGGCCGTGCCAGTGGCGGGCGCGCTGCGCATATTCCGTGGCCAGCGCTTCCGCGCGGGCCTGCGCCCGCGGCACCGGCAAGGTGCCTTCGATCGCCTGCGACAGCACCAGCCGCAGCTCGATCAGGTACATGGGCGGCGGCAGCACGTCGGCCACCAGGTCCTTGCCGTTCATCGCGGCTTCGGCAGCCTGGTCCAGCTGCTGGAAGTTGCTCAGCGCCTGCAGCAACACGCACACCGCGGCCAGCACGCCGGCCAGACCGGTGGAAAGTAGGGACCAGCGAAGGGATCGGAACATGGTGCAGGCCGGGCGATGGACACACCTTGGCTATCGGCCGATCTGGCAACACTGTGCAGCCGAAATGACAAAAATGCATCAGCGCCTTGCGCCGGGCGCATCGGGCGGCCGGTGTATCGTCGGCCCATCGCAGTAGCTGTCAGCCCCACGCCATGCAAAAGCCGGCCCGTTTCCTGGTCATCATCGACGCCGGCGGCGGCATGGTGGCCCGCTTGTTCGACGAGGCGCGCAGCCTGGTCACCGAGATCGACGCTTCCACCGAGGAAGTGGTGGTGATGACGGCCTCGCTCACGCCCGTGCGCGGCGCGACCGGCAGCGAATGGGACGCGGCGCTGCGCGGCCACAGCCGTGAGGAGCGCGCCGCGGCCGAGGTCTACACGCTGGACATCTAGGCCGGCCGCGTCAGTAGCTGCCGGCGGTGGAGCCGGTGCGGTAGCGGTTGACCTCGTAGGTGGTGAGCGGGCTGGCCTGGTGGCCCCAGGCATTGCGCACATAGCTCAGCAGCACGGCCACCTCGTCGTCCGTGAGGACGGTGGCGAAGGGCGGCATGCCGTACGGCCGCGGGTTGCCCGCGGTGGCGGGCGGAAAGCCGCCGGCCAGCACCACCCGCACCAGGTTGGCGGGCGGCTCCATCGTCACCGTGCGGTTGCCGGCCAGCCGCGGATAGATGCCCGGGGCGCCCTGGCCGCCCTGGCCATGGCAGCTGGCGCAGTGGGTGCCGTACAGCGCCTGACCGCGCACCAGGCGGTCGCCGCCGAAGTCGGCGGCTTCGCGTCGCGGCTTGGGCGCACTGCCTTGCTGCGGCAGCGCGCGCAGGTAGGTGGCCATGGCATGCAGGTCGGTGTCGTTGAGGTGCTGGGTACTCTGCAGCACCACCTCGGCCATCGGGCCGATGACCGAGCCCTGCGGCGCGATGCCGTTCTTCAGCAGGCTCACCACGTCGGCCTGCGGCCATTCGGCCACGCCGGCCTCGTGCGGCGAATTGAGCGCCGGCGCGTACCAGTTCTGCATCGGGATCAGGCCGCCGCCCAGGTCCAGCGTGTTGCGGGTGGCGCCCAGCACGTTGCGCGTGGCATGGCAGGCATTGCAGTGGCCCAGGCCCTGCACCAGGTAGGCGCCGCGGTTCCATTCGGCCGATTGCTGCGGATCGGGCCGCAACTCGCCGGGGCGGAAGTACAGCGTGCGCCAGGCGGCCAGCGCCAGCTGGGTGTTCACCGGAAAGCGCAGCGCATGCGGCGGCGGCGTGTAGGCCACCGGCGGCAGGCTTTGCAGGTAGGCGAACAGCGCATCCGCATCGGCACGTGCCACATGGGTGGTGTTGGGGTAGGGGAAGGCGGGATACAGCAGCCGTCCGTCGCGCGAGCGGCCCTCGTGCATGGCCAGCCAGAAATCGTCCGCCGACCAGGCGCCGATGCCGGTGGCGACGTCGGGCGTGATGTTGGAGGTGTAGACGGTGCCGAAGGGCGTGGGGATGCTGGCGCCGCCGGCGCCCGGCGCGCCGCCGCGTGCGGTGTGGCAGGCCATGCAGTTGCCGGCGCGCGCCAGGTATTCGCCCTGGGCCACCAGCTGGGCGTTGGCGGCTGCCCGGGGTGCGGCGGGGCGGCCGGCGTCGCGGCCATCGTGCAGCTCCATCAGCACCCGCGCGCCGAAGAGCACGGCGGCCACGGCCAGCAGCGCCAGCAGGCCGAGCAGTGTCTTGCGCAGGCGGCTCATCGCGCGGCCTCCGGCAGGCCGCCGCAGCGCATCGGCCAGGCGGCAGGCGCATCGGCCACCGGATGCGAGTTGGCCGGCAGCGGCTGGGCGGCCAGGAAGTGCGAGACGGCGCCGATGTCCTCTGGTGCCAGCGCACGGGCGATCTGGCCCATGCAGTCCGGCTCATGCGCCTTGCGCTGCCCGGTGCGCCAGGCGCCCAGCTGCGCATTCAGGTAGTCGCGCGGCAGGCCCAGCAGGCCGGGCACGGCGGGGGCGATGCCGGTGAGCGCCGCGCCGTGGCAGCTGGCGCAGGCGGGGATGCGGCGGCCGGGGTCGCCCTGCGTCACCAGCCGCTGGCCGCGAGCCCGCTCCTCCGCGCTGCCCGTAGGCGCCTGCGGTGGCGGATAGGGCAGGTCCAGGGCAGCGAAGTGGTCGGCGATTTCCTGCAGGTAGGTGTCGGTCAGCGGCACCAGCAGTTCGCCCATCAGCGCGTAGTGGCGGCGGCCGTCGCGGAAGTTGAGCAGCTGGTTGTACAGGTAGCCGGCCGGCTTGCCGGCGATGCGGGGGTAGTAGCCGTCGCGCGCGGCGCGGCCCTCCTTGCCGTGGCAGGCGGTGCAGGCCTGCATGCGCTGGGCCATGGAATCGACCACCGGGGCGGTGGCCTGGGCGGCGGCCGGCGCGGATGCCGCGGCGACGGCCAGCCAGAGCGCCGTGAGCGCAAGGAAACGGGATGCCATGGGCCGAGGTTAACTGCCCGGTGGCCGGCCAGCTGCCAGCAGGGCCGCGACCCCGCCCGTCAGCTGCGCGTGGGGCCGGCCGGGGAATACACCGGGGTGGTGGGTGACGTGGCCGGTGCGCTGGAGCCGGGTGCCTGCGGCGAATACACCGGCGCCGGCGCGCTGCGCACCGGCTGGCTGCCGGCCGGCGCACGGGTCACGCGGGTCTTGCCGCCGCTGGTGACCAGGATCACGGGCTCGCCCGGCTGCCAGTTCTCGTTGCCCTTGGCCTGCACCACGGCACGGCGCTCGCCGCTGGGCAGCTGCAGCAGGATCTCGTAGGCGTCTTCCTTGGTAGCGGTGCGTTCCACCGCATTGCCGATGACCGCGCCGGCCACCGCGCCGATCACGCCGATGATCGCCGACTCGGTACCGTGGCTGCGGCTGGCGCCCAGGGCGCCGCCCACCAACGCGCCGGTGACGCCGCCGCCGCCGCTCTGGCTGCCATCCACGGTGACCGGGCGCACCGACAGCACGGTGGCGTCCTGCACGCTGGACAGCCGCTGGGCATCGCCGCGCTGGACCATGTCGGGGCTGGTGGTGGTGCAGGCCGTGGTGAAGGCGGCCACGCTGGCGGCCAGCAGCAGGGCGAGCGGCCCGGCCAGGGGGCGCGGGGCGGGTGAGCGGTTCATCGTGGTCTCCGGAGCTGCCGATCCAAACGGGCGAGCGGGCACGGGAGTTGACCCGCGGCGGCGCGGGCCGTTCGTGTCGGCCAGGTAACGTTTTGTGGCGACGCTAGGTATGCAGCCGGCTGGAGCGCGGCACGCTGGCCAGCAGGAATTCCATCTGGTCGGCCAGGATGCGGCGGCCGCGAAGGATCATGTCCTCGTGCAGGCTGGGCACGTAGGGCAGGTACATCAGCGTCATGCGGGCTTCCTCGGGCAGGCGGTTGCCCTTGCGCCCGTTGCAGGACTTGCAGGCGGTGATGCAGTTCATCCAGGTGTCCGCCCCGCCGCGGGACGTGGGCACGATGTGCTCGCGCGTCAGGTCGTCCACGTGGAAGTGGCCGCCGCAATAGGCACAGACCTGCCGGTCGCGCACGAAGAGCTTGTGGTTGGACAGCGCCGGCGCCTGGCGCCACGCCCGACTGGGCACGGCCCCGCGCACGGCGATGATGGAGTGCACGGTGATGGTGGATTGCCGGCCGGTGGTGCGCTGGATGCCGCCACGCAGCACCTGCATCGGGTCGCCGAGCGTCCAGGCGACGCCGTCGCTGGCGTAGATCACCGCCGCTTCGCGCGCGGTGATCCAGGCTTGCGGCCGTCCTGACACATCGAGCTGCAACACGTCCATGGGTGCGACTTTCGAACCTGATCGGGCCCTGGCGCAGGATAGCGCGTCAACATGACAGGACTCAACACGCTGTGAAACATCCCTACCACACCGGCAGCCTGCCGGGGCGACGGGACGAGAATGCACGGATGCATGCATCACAACGCGCTGCCCTGGCCGCGGCGCTGACGGCGTTTTCCCTGGGTGCGCCAGCCCAGCCCGGCCCGCCGGCCGGTGCCTTGCCGGCCGCGCCGGCCGCTTCGGCCGTGTTGCCGCCCTCGGCCGGCGGCCAGCGGGTGTACGACAGTGCCCGCCAGCGGCTGGTGCAGGTGCGCACGCTGCTGCGCTCGCAGGACAGCCAGGCCTCCGTGGGCTCTGGCTTCCTGGTGAGCACCGAGGGCCACTTCATCACCAACTACCACGTGGTCAGCATGATGGCCATGCAGCCACAGCGCTACCGGCTGGTGTACAGCACCGACGACGGCCAGCGCGGCGCGCTGCAGCTGCTGGCGGTGGACGTGGTCAACGACCTGGCGCTGCTGAGGGCGGCGGAGCCCGCGCCGCTGGCCGCGCGCGGGCTGCTGCAGTTCCGGCCGGCGCAGCAGCCGCTGGGCCGGGGCGAGCGCATCTTCTCGCTGGGCAATCCGCTGGACGTGGGCTTCGCGGTGGTGGAGGGCGCCTTCAACGGCATGGTGGAGCGCAGCTTCGTGCCCACCATCTTCTTCGGCGGCTCGCTCAGCTCGGGCATGAGCGGCGGCCCGGCGCTGGACGACCGCGGCCGGGTCATCGGCGTCAACGTGGCCTCCCGCCGCGACGGCGAGCAGGTGAGCTTCCTGGTGCCGGCCGCGCCGGCACAGGCGCTGTTCGAGGCGCACCGCGGCGCGCCGCCGGTCACCCAGCCGATGGAAGGCGAGATCGCGCGCCAGCTGCTGGCACACCAGCAGCGGCTGACCGACGCCTTCATGGCGCAGCCGTGGCGCCAGGCCGGCCATGCGCGCTATGCCATCCCGGTGCCGCAGGAGGACTTCATGCGCTGCTGGGGCGGCAGCACGCCGCCGGGCAGCCGCGGGCTGGAGTTCGAGCGCTCCGACTGCGCGATGGACAGCCGCATCTACATCGACGGCAGCCTGCTCACCGGCCACTTCAGCGTGCGCCACGAGGCTTATGACGGCCGGGCGCTGGGCGCGCTGCGCTTTGCCGAGCGCTACAGCGGCAGCTTCCAGAACGAGGGCTTCGGCGGCAAGACACGCCAGCTCACCGCGCCAGCCTGCCACGAGGGTGAGGTGAAGGAAGGCCCTGATGCGCTGCCGCTGCGCTCCGTCATCTGCCTGCGGGCCTACCGCAAGCTGCCGGGCCTGTACGACATGAGCGTGCTGGCCGCCACGCTGGACGCGCGCACCGTGGGCGCGCAGGGCCGCTTCGACGCCCACGGCGTGAGCTGGGACAACGCGATGCGCCTGGCCGACCACTACCTGAAGGGATTTGCATGGCTGCCGAACAAGCCCGCGTCGCACTGATCGAGGTCTTCGAGCGCGACGGGCGCCTGCCGCGGCAGTTCGACGTGATGGCCTGGCCGGTGCGCATCGGCCGCGGGCTGGAATGCGACCTGGTGCTGGACGACCCCCACATCGCCGCCTGCCATGCGCTGATACAGCCCGACGAGCAGGGCGAGCTGCAGCTGCAGGCGGGGCCGTCGGTCAACGGCGTGCGGGTCGGCCGTCGGCTGCTGCAGGCCGGGCAACGCCTGCCGCTGGAGCAGGCGGCCGCCGAGGACTGGCAGGTCGGCCTCACCCGCCTGCGCCTGCGCCTGCCCGGCGAGGTGCTGGCCGCCGAAGTGCCGCTGGGCGGCACCGCCGGCCGCCGCCGCTCGCTGGCCACCTGGGGCCTGGCGCTGGCGCTGTGGGCCATGCTGCTGGCCGAGCACTGGGTGCAGCTGGACCCGGGCAGCCGCCCCTCCGACTGGCTGACGGTGGTGTTCGGGCCGCCGCTGGCGCTGGCGCTGTGGGCCGCGCTGTGGGCGGCGGTGTCCAAGCTGTTCCGCCACCGCTTCGAGTTCGAGGCGCATTGGGCGGTGGCCGTGCGCTTTGCCTTCGGCCTCACGCTGCTGGGCAGCGTGCTGCCGCTGCTGGCCGCCGCGCTGGCCTGGCCGGGGCTGTTCCGCATCATCGAGCCGCTGATGGCCGCCGGCAGCGTGTGGTGGCTGGTGCGCCATGCGGCGCTGGTGGTGCCGCAGCGGCGCAAGACGCTCACCGCCATGGCCGTGGGCATGCTGGCCGCCGCTGGCGCGGTGGGCATGACGCTGCGCCACCAGAACGAGCAGCCGCTCATCGGCCCGCTCTACATGAGCGTGCTGCCGCAGCCCGGCTTCCGCATCGCCCGCCCGGTGGCGCCCGAGCGTTTCGTGGAGCAGGCCGACGGCCTGCGCGCCACGCTGGATGCACGTGCGCAGTCCGACGCCGAGGAAGCCGAGGACGCCGACGGCCTGGAAGTCGACGGCCAGTAAACCCCCTCGCGGGGGAGCCGGCGGCGCGGCCCCGAGAAAAATTTCTCGCGGGGCTTGCGCCAAAAGGGGTGGATGCCTGCAAAATAGAACGATCGTTCGTTTCTTTTTGGGCACCGTGTCGTCCTTGCAGTCCACCGCCACCGTTGCACCACCGGCTGCCGCCAAGGCCGGCCGGCCGCCGCTGCAGAAGGGCCAGCAGACCCGCGCCGCCATCCTGGACGCCGCGCTGGGCCTGGCCTCCAGCGCCGGCCTGGAGGGCCTGTCCATCGGCGTGCTGGCCGAGGTCATGCAGATGAGCAAGTCGGGCGTCTTCGCCCACTTCGGCTCGCGCGAGGAACTGCAGATCTCCGTCATCCGCGAGTACCACAACCGTTTCGAGGAAGAGGTGTTCTTCCCCGCCATCCGCGAGCCGCGTGGCCTGCCGCGGCTGCGTGCGCTGTTCGCCAACTGGGTGCGCCGCGTGTCGGTGGAAGTGGATTCCGGCTGCATCTACATCAGCGGCGCGGTGGAGTTCGACGACCGGCCCGGCCCGGTGCGCGACGCGCTGGCGGACATGGTGCGTTCGTGGCAGGGCGCACTGGACCGCGCCATCCGCCTGGCGATCCAAGTCGGCCATCTGCGTGCCGATACCGATGCACTGCAGGTGCTGTTTGAAGTACACGGACTGATCCTGGCGCTGCATCACGACGCACGGTTCCTGCGCATTCCCGGCGCCTGCGACCGGGCGCGCCATGCCTTCGAGCGCATCGTCCAGTTCTACGCCGAGCCCGGCGCCCAGGCACCAGCGGCTCGTTGAAGCACGCGGCGGCGATTTCCGCCTGGGCCCGCCTTCCTTCGTTTCCAGTTCAACCGTAGCCACCTGTCGAGGAGACCCGACCATGCCCCAATACACGCCCCCGCTGCGCGACATGCAATTCGTGCTGCATGAGCTGCTCGACGCCACCGGCACGCTGAAGGCGCTGCCCAAGCATGCCGAGGTGGATGCGGACACGATCAACGCGGTGCTGGAAGAAGCCGGCAAGTTCGCGTCGCAGGTGCTGTTTCCGCTGAACCAGGCGGGTGATCGCGAAGGCTGCGTGCTCGACAAGACCACCCACGAGGTGAAGGCGCCCACCGGCTTCAAGGAAGCCTATGCGCAGTACGTGGAAGGCGGCTGGCCTTCGCTGAGTTGCGACCCCGCCTTCGGCGGCCAGGGCCTGCCGGTCACGCTCAACCAGTGCGTGTACGAGATGCTGAACTCGGCCAACCAGGCCTGGACGATGTACCCCGGCCTGTCGCACGGCGCCTACGAGGCGCTGCATGCCCACGGCTCGCCCGAGCTGCAGCAGCGCTACCTGCCCAAGCTCACCAGCGGCGAATGGACCGGCACCATGTGCCTGACCGAGCCGCATTGCGGCACCGACCTGGGCCTGCTGCGCAGCAAGGCCGAGCCGCAGCAGGACGGCAGCTACAAGATCAGCGGCAGCAAGATTTTCATCTCCGCCGGCGAGCACGACCTTGCCGCCAACATCGTGCACCTGGTGCTGGCGCGCCTGCCGGACGCACCGGCCGGCAGCAAGGGCATCTCGCTGTTCGTGGTGCCCAAGTTCATCCCCAACGCGGACGGCTCGCTGGGCGAGCGCAACCCGGTGTACTGCACGGGCCTGGAACACAAGATGGGCATCCATGGCAACGCCACCGCGCAGATCACGCTGGAAGGCGCGCGCGGCTGGATGGTGGGCCAGCCGCACAAGGGCCTGGCCGCGATGTTCGTGATGATGAACGCCGCCCGCCTGGGCGTGGGCAACCAGAGCCTGGGCCTGACCGAGGTGGCCTACCAGAACGCCGTGGCCTATGCCAAGGACCGGGTGCAGATGCGCGCCCTGTCGGGCCCCAAGCGGCCCGAGCTGGCGGCGGACCCCATCATCGTGCACCCCGACGTGCGCAAGATGCTGCTCACCGCCCGCGCCTATGCCGAAGGCGGCCGCGCCATGGGCGCCTACACCTCGCTGCAGCTCGACATCGAGCTGGCCAGCGAGGATGAAGCCGAGCGCCAGGCCGCGGCCGACGAGGTGGCGCTGCTGACGCCCATCATCAAGGCGTTCATCACCGACAACGCCTGGATCGCCACTTCGCACTGCATGCAGGTGTTCGGCGGTCACGGCTACATCGCCGAGTGGGGCATGGAGCAGCTGGTGCGTGATTCGCGCATCAACATGATCTACGAGGGCACCAACACCATCCAGTCGCTGGACCTGCTGGGCCGCAAGGTGCTGGCCGACGGCGGCAAGAAGCTCAAGGCCTTCGGCAAGAAGGTGGCCGCCTTCGTGGAAGAAGAGGGCGTCAACGAGGACATGCAGGAGTTCATCAACCCGCTGGCCGACCTGGGCGACAAGGTGACCAAGCTGACCACCGAGATCGGCATGAAGGCCATGCGCAATCCCGACGAGGTGGGCGCCGCCGCGGTGGATTACCTGCGCGTGACCGGCCACCTGGTGTTCGCCTACTTCTGGGCCCGCATGGCCAAGGCCGCGCTGGCCAAGAAGGACTCGGGCGACCCGTTCTACACCGCCAAGCTGCACACCGCGCGCTTCTACTTCACCAAGCTGCTGCCCGAGACGGCCGGCCTGATCCGCAGCTGCCGCAGCGGCCTGGAGCCGCTGATGGCCATGGACGAAGCCCTGTTCTGAGGAGACGGACGATGAAACGATTCGCCATCGCAGCGCTGCTGTGCGCCGCCGGAGCGGCCTGGGCCCAGGCGACGCCGGCCGGCTTGTGGAAGACGATCGACGACGAGACGCAGCAGGAGAAGTCGCTGGTGCGCATCACCGACAACGGCGGCGTGTTCACCGCACGGGTGGAGAAGCTGCTCGACCCCACCAAGCAGGACGCGGTGTGCGACAAGTGCGAGGGTGACGACAAGGGCAAGCCGATCCTCGGCCTGGCCATCGTGCGCAACATCAAGGCCAACGCCAAGGACGGCACGGTGTGGGACGGTGGCGAGATCCTGGACCCCAACAAGGGCAAGACCTACAAGGCGCTGCTCAAGCCCATCGAAGGCGGCAAGAAGCTGGAGGTGCGCGGCTACATCGGATCGCCGATGTTCGGCCGTTCGCAGACCTGGCTGCGCGTGGAATAACCGGAGAAGCGACTCATGAACCGATTCAACGTTCGCAAGGTGGCCGTGCTCGGCGCCGGCGTGATGGGCGCGCAGATCGCCGCCCATCTCGTCAACGTCAAGGTGCCGGTGGTGCTGTTCGACCTGCCGGCCAAGACCGGGCCGAAGAACGGCATCGTCACCAAGGCGGTCGACAACCTCAAGAAGCTCAAGCCCGCGCCGCTGGGCGTGCCGGAAGATGCGGTGCTGATCCAGCAGGCCAACTACGAGGAACACAGCGAGCTGCTGCGCGACTGCGACCTGGTGATCGAGGCGATCGCCGAGCGCATGGACTGGAAGCTGGACCTGTACCAGAAGATCGCGCCCTTCCTGGCGCCGCATGCGATCGTCGCTTCGAACACCTCGGGCCTGTCGATCACCAAGCTGAGCGAGGTGTTGCCCGAGGAGATCAAGCCGCGCTTTTGCGGCATCCACTTCTTCAACCCGCCGCGCTACATGAGCCTGGTGGAGCTGATTCCCACGCCCACCACGCAGCCGGAGATCCTCGACCAGCTCGAAACCTTCGTCACCAGCGCGCTGGGCAAGGGCGTGGTGCGTGCCATCGACACGCCCAACTTCATCGCCAACCGCGTGGGCATCGCCGGCATGCTGGCCACGATGATCGAGGCCGAGAAGTTCGGCCTGGGCTACGACGTGGTGGACGACCTGACGGGCAAGAAGCTGGGCCGCGCCAGCTCGGGCACCTTCCGCACCGCCGACGTGGTGGGCCTGGACACCATGGCCCACGTCATCAAGACGCTGCAGGACAACCTGGCCGACGACCCGTTCTTCTCCACCTATGCCACGCCGCCGGTGCTGGCCAAGCTGATCGAGCAGGGCGCGCTGGGCCAGAAGACCGGCGCCGGCTTCTTCAAGAAGGAAGGCAAGAACATCCTGCGGCTGGACGCGGCGCAGGGCACGTATGTGCCGGCCGGCGGCAAGGCCGACGAGATCGTGGCCCGCATGCTCAAGAAGCCCGCGGCCGAGCGGCTGAAGCTGCTGCGTGAATCGAAGAACCCGCAGGCGCAGTTCCTGTGGTCCATCCTGCGCGACAGCTTCCACTACGTGGCGGTGCACCTGGCCGACATCGCCGACTCGGCGCGCGACATCGACTTCGCGATGCGCTGGGGCTTCGGCATGAGCCAGGGCCCGTTCGAGCTGTGGCAGGCCGCCGGCTGGCTGCAGGTGGCCGAGTGGATCAACGAGGACATCGCCGCCGGCAAGACGCTGTCGAATGCGCCGCTGCCGCCGTGGGTGACCGACGGCCCGGTGGCGCGCCTGGGCGGCGTGCACCAGCCCGACGGCTCCTGGAGCGCCCGCCATGCGCGCTTCGTGCCGCGCAGCACGCTGCCGGTGTACCAGCGCCAGCCCTTCCCGGAGGCGGTGCTGGGCGCCGGCGCGGTGGAGGCGCTGAAGAGCGGCACCGAGGAATTCCGCAACGACGAGATCCGCGTCTGGTCGCTGGATGGCGAGGTGCTGATCGCCAGCATCACCGCCAAGCTGCACCTGATCAGCCCGCTGGTGACCGAAGGCCTGCTGAAGGCGGTGGAGATCGCCGAGGCGAAGTACCAGGGCCTGGTGATCTGGTCGCCCGACGACGTGTTCTCGGCCGGTGCCAACCTCGAAGCGCTGATGCCGGTCTTCATGAAGAGTGGCGGCAAGGGCATCGCGCCTGAGGAGAAGAAGCTGCAGGACGCGATGCTGCGCATCCGCTATGCCGCAGTGCCGGTGGTGGCCGCGGTGCGTGGCCTGGCGCTGGGCGGCGGCTGCGAGCTGGCGGTGCATTGCGCCCGCCGCGTGGCCGCGATGGAAAGCTACGTCGGCCTGGTGGAAGTGGGCGTGGGCCTGATCCCGGGCGGTGGCGGCCTGGCCTACATCGCCCGCCGCGCGGCCGAGATGGCCGAGAAGGCACCGGGCGTGGACATTTTGGCCTTTGCCAAGGAAGGCTTCACCGCGGCCGCCACGGCACGCGTGGCCACCAGCGCGCTGGAGGCCCGCAAGCTGGGCTGGCTGCTGGAAGACGACATCGTGGTGCCGAACAAGGACGAGCTGCTGTTCGTCGCCAGCCAGCAGGTCAAGGCGATGGCCGCCAGCGGCTGGCGCGCGCCGATGAAGAAGCTGTTCCCGGTGGCCGGCCGCTCGGCCATCGCCACCATCAAGGCGCAGCTGGTGGGCATGCGCGACGGCGGCTTCATCAGCCAGCACGACTTCCACATCGGCAGCCTGATCGCCGAGGTGGTGTGCGGCGGCGAAGTGGATGCGGGCGCGATGGTCAGCGAGGACTACCTGATGGCGCTGGAGCGCAAGCACTTCTGTGCGCTGCTGGACCACCCGAAGACGCAGGAACGCATCATGGGCATGCTGCAGACCGGCAAGCCCGTCCGCAACTGAACGAGGACCGACGACATGAGCCGACAACTTCAAGACGCGTACATCGTCGCGGCCAGCCGCACGCCCATCGGCAAGTCGGGCCGCGGCGTGTTCCGCCACACCCGCCCCGACGACCTGCTGGTGGCCGCCATCCGCGGCGCCATGGCCCAGGTGCCGGGCCTCGACCCCAAGGCCATCGAGGACGCCATCGTCGGCTGCGCGATGCCCGAGGGCGAGCAGGGCCTGAACGTGGCGCGCATCGGCGCGCTGCTGGCCGGCCTACCCAACACGGTGGGCGGCGTCACCGTCAACCGCTTCTGCGCCTCGGGCCTGACCGCGGTGCAGATGGCGGCCGACCGCATCCGCGTGGGCGAGGCCGACGTGATGATCGCCGCCGGCGCCGAGAGCATGAGCATGGTGCCGATGAGCGGCAACAAGCCCTCGTTCAACCCGGCCATCTTCGAGCGTGACGAGAACATCGGCATCGCCTACGGCATGGGCCTGACGGCCGAGAAGGTGGCGCAGCAGTGGAAGGTCTCGCGCGAGCGGCAGGACGAGTTCGCGCTGCAGTCGCACCTGAAGGCGCTGAAGGCGCAGCAGGCGGGTGAGTTCAACGACGAGATCGTGCCGGTGGAGGTGCTGGACCGCCTGCCCGACCTGGCCACCGGCGAGGTGCGCACCAGCACCCGCACCGTCTCGCTGGACGAAGGTCCGCGGCCCGACACCTCCATCGAAGGCCTGGCCAAGCTGCGCGCGGTGTTCGCCGCCAAGGGCAGCGTGACCGCCGGCAACAGCTCGCAGACCAGCGACGGCGCGGGCTGCCTGATCATCGCGTCGGAGAAGGCGGTCAAGCAGTTCAACCTGCAGCCGCTGGCGCGCTTCGTCAGCTTCGCATCCAAGGGCGTGGCGCCGGAGATCATGGGCATCGGCCCGATCGAGGCCATTCCCGCGGCGCTGAAGTCGGCCGGCCTGTCGCTGGATGCGATGGACTGGATCGAGCTGAACGAGGCCTTCGCCGCGCAGGCGTTGGCCGTCATCGGCAGCGTGGGGCTGGATGCGAGCAAGGTCAACCCGATGGGCGGCGCCATCGCGCTGGGCCATCCGCTGGGTGCCACCGGCGCCATCCGCGCCGCCACGGTGGTGCATGCGCTGCGCCGCCACAACCTCAAGTACGGCATGGTCACGATGTGCGTGGGCACCGGCCAGGGCGCCGCAGGCATCTTCGAACGCGTCTGAAGGAGAACCGCATGACCATCAAGACCGCCATCGTCGACGGCGTGGCCACTATCGAGATCGCACGGCCCGAGAAGAAGAACGCGCTGACGCAGGCGATGTACGACGCGATGGCGCAGGCGCTGCGCGACGCACAGGCCGACAACGCGGTGCGCGCGGTGCTGATCACCGGCCAGCCGGGCATCTTCACCTCGGGCAACGACCTGGAGGACTTCATGCAGCGCCCGCCCGCGGGCGAGGAGTCGGCGGTGTTCCGCTTCATGAAGGCGCTGGTGGGCTGCGACAAGCCGGTGATCGCCGCGGTGACGGGCGGCGCCATCGGCATCGGCACCACGATGCTGCTGCACTGCGACTTCGTCTACGTGGCCGACGACGCGCGCCTGGCCATGCCCTTCGTGGGCCTGGGACTGGTGCCCGAGTTCGCTTCCAGCCTGCTGGTGCCGCAGTTGATGGGCCCGCGCGGCGCCGCCGAGAAGCTGCTGCTGGGCGACCCCTTCACCGGCGAGCAGGCGGTGGAAGCCGGCATCGCCAACGCGGTGCTGCCGGCCGGCGAGGTGCTCAAGCATGCCCGCCGGATCGCCGAGCGCTTCAACACCCTGCCGCCCGGCGCGGTGCGTGAGAGCAAGCAGCTGCTGCGCCGGGCCAACCAGGCCGCGGTGATGGAAGCCATCAGCGTGGAAGCCGAGCTCTTCAGCAAGCGCCTGCGCAGCCCCGAAGCCACCGAGGCCTTCCAGGCGTTCTTCCAGAAGCGCAAGCCGGACTTCTCGAAGTTCTGACCTGCGGCGGCGCACCTTGCGCCGCTTTACAAAGGCCGGGGAACCCCGGCCACCCCATCCGGTCGCACCTTGCTGCATTGCAACAATGGAGGGTGTCGGATGGAATTTTTGCCGATCTTGTGGCGGCCCTGGCTGCAGCCGCTGCTGGCGGCCAGCGTGGTGGTGCTGGCGGCCCTGGCGGTGCACCGGCTGGGCCGGATGGTGTTGCGTCGGATCACCCGCTCCCTGCCGGTGGCCTCCGCCGTCGTGCGGCAGATCGATGCGCCGGCGCAATGGGTGCTGCCGCTGGCCGCACTGCAGGTGGTGTGGCAGGGCGCGCCGGATGCGCTGCCGCTGGTGGGCTCGCTGCGGCACCTCAATGGCGTGCTGCTGATCGCGGCCATCACCTGGCTGCTGTCGCGCGCGGTGCGGGGCGTGGCGCTGGGCGTCATCGACCTCTATCCGGCCGACGTGCAGGACAACCTGCATGCCCGCCGCATCCACACCCAGGCCCGGGTGCTCGCCCGCACCGTGATGGTGGCGGTGATGCTGGCCGGCCTGGCGATGATCCTGATGACCTTTCCCGGCGCGCGGCAGCTGGGCGCCAGCCTGCTGGCCTCGGCCGGCGTGGCGGGCCTGGTGGTCGGCATCGCGGCGCGGCCGCTGTTCAGCAACATGATCGCCGGGCTGCAGATCGCGCTGGCGCAGCCCATCCGCATCGACGACGTGCTGATCGTGGAAGGCGAATGGGGCCGGGTGGAGGAGATCACCGGCACCTACGTGGTGCTGGCCATCTGGGACCAGCGCCGGCTCATCATCCCGCTGCAGTGGTTCATCGAGCACCCGTTCCAGAACTGGACGCGCAGCACCTCGCAGATCATCGGCACCGTGTTCCTGCATGTGGACTATGCGATGCCGCTGGCGCCGCTGCGGGCCGAGGCGCAGCGACTGTGCGAGGCCTCGCCGCACTGGGACGGCCGGCTGTGCCTGCTGCAGGTGACGGAGGCCGGCGAGCGCACCATGCAGTTGCGCGTGCTGGTCACCGCCACCGATTCCGGCAAGGCCTGGGACCTGCGCTGCGAGGTGCGCGAAGGCCTGCTCACCTTCATCCAGCGCCACCATCCGCGGCATCTGCCGCAATGGCGCAGCCAGCGGCTGGAGCCGGAAGTGGTGCCGCACGGCGACGAAGCCTTCCGGGCACGTCAATCGCCCGGAGAAGCGGTGCCTGCCACCGTTTCGCCCGCGCCATGACCCCTGACCAGACCCCACCGCCTGCCCAATCCGAGCGCATCGCGCCGCCACCGCTGCCGCCGCATGCCGCGCTGTTCATCGACTTCGACGGCACGCTGGCCCCGCTGGCGCCGCGGCCGCAGGACGTGCAGGTGCCCGGCTGGGTGCTGCCCACGCTGCAGCACCTGCACGGCGCGCTGGACGGCGCGGTCGCGGTGGTCAGCGGCCGACCGGTGGCGCAGATCGACGGCTTCCTGGCACCGCTGGTGCTGCCGGCCGCCGGCGTGCACGGGGTGGAACGGCGCGGCAGCGACGGCCTGCTGCGGGTGGAGGCGGCCGAGCCGCCCGCGCCGCTGGTGGCCGCGGCGCAGGCGCTGGTGGCGCAGCACCCCGGCCTGCTGTTCGAGCCCAAGACCGGCGGCTTTGCGCTGCACTACCGCTCGCGACCGCTGCTGGGCGAGCTGTGCCACGACACCTTGCAGGCGGCGCTGGGTGCGCTGCCGCAGGCGCTCACCTGGCAGATCATGGCCGGCCACTGCGTGTACGAGATCAAGCAGCGCAAGGTGTCCAAGGGCGTGGCGCTGGTGGCGCTGCAGGCCGACGAACGCTTCACCGGCCGGCTGCCGGTGTACGTGGGCGACGACGTGACCGACGAGGACGGCATCGCCGCCGCGCAGGCGGCCGGCGGCTTCGGCGTGCGGGTGGGCCCCGGGGCTACGCAGGCACGCTATTGGCTGGAAGACATCGATGCCGTCTCGCGGTGGCTGGGGGAGGCGGTGCGCCGTTTGCCCGCGCCGGGTGGCGGCAGCCCGCCACCCCAGCCCCTCGCATGACACCACCGGCCACGCTGAACCTCGGCATCATCGGCAATTGCTCGATCAGCGCGCTGATCGACGACCAGGCGCGCATCGTCTGGTGCTGCTACCCGCGCTACGACGGCGACCCGGTGTTCCATGCGCTGCTGGATTCGGCCCAGGGCCTGCAGCCCGACGGCAGCTGGCAGGTGTGCCTGGAGGGCCAGGCGCGCAGCGAGCAGGCCTACGAGGACAACACCGGCGTGCTGCGCACCCGGCTGTTCGACGCCGATGGCGGCGCGGTGGAGATCACCGACTTCGCGCCCCGCTACATGCTGCACGGCCGGCCCTTCCGGCCGTTGACGCTGGTACGCCGGGTGCGGGCGCTGCAGGGCGCACCGCGGGTGCGCATCGTGCTGCGGCCACGCAGCGACTATGGCGCCGAGGCGCCGCAGGTCACCCGCGGCAGCGACCACATCCGCTACGTCGGCAGCGAATCAACGCTGCGGCTGACCACCAATGCGCCGATCACCTACGTGATCGACGAGACGCCGTTCACGCTCACGCAGCCGATCAGCATGATCCTGGGCCCCGACGAGGCGGTGCATGCCGCCATCGAGGACACCGCCCGGCTGCTGGAGGAGCACACCATCGCCTACTGGCGCGCCTGGGCGCGCGCGCTGGCGGTGCCGCTGGAATGGCAATCGGCGGTGATCCGCGCCGCCATCACGCTGAAGATGTGCCTCTATGAGGACACCGGCGCCATCGTCGCCGCGATGACCACCAGCATCCCCGAGGCGCCGGGCAGCCAGCGCAACTGGGACTACCGCTTCTGCTGGATCCGCGACGCCTTCTTCGTGGTGCGGGCGCTCAACAGCCTGTCCGAAGTGGACACGATGGAGGACTACCTGCGCTGGCTGCGCGACGCCATCGGCGACATGGCCGGCGGCCATGTGCAGCCGTTGTACGGCATCGGGCTGGAGCATGAGCTGGTGGAGCGCGAGCTGCCGCATCTCTCGGGCTATCGCGGCCACCGGCCGGTGCGGGTGGGCAACCAGGCGTACGAGCACTTCCAGTTCGACGTGTACGGCAACATCGTGCTGGGCGCGGCCCAGGCCTTCCACGACACGCGGCTGCTGCGCCGCGGCACGCTGCAGGAATTCAACCTGATGGAAGCGGTGGGCGAGCGCGCCTTCGCCATCCACGACCAGCCCGACGCCGGCATGTGGGAGCTGCGCACGCGCAGCGAGGTGCACACCTCCTCCGTGCTGATGAACTGGGCCGCCTGCGACCGGCTGGCCAAGATCGCCGTGGTGTTCGGCCTGCACGACCGCGCCGCGCTGTGGCACGAGCGGGCCGACATCATCCGCGACAAGATCCTGCGCCATGCCTGGAGCGACAAGCGCCAGGCGTATGCCGCCACCTTCGGCGGCCATGAGCTGGACGCCAGCGTGCTGCTGATGGCCGAGGTGGGCATCCTCGATCCGACCGACCCACGCTTCGTCTCGACGGTGGATGCGCTGGAGGCCGCGCTGTGCGAAGGCCCCTTCATGCGCCGCTACGAGGCACCCGACGACTTCGGCCGCCCGGAGACGGCGTTCAACATCTGCGCCTTCTGGCGCATCAATGCACTGGCCCGCATCGGCCGCACCGCGCAGGCGCGCGAGATCTTCGAAGCGCTGCTGGTCAGCCGCAACCCGCTGGGCCTGCTGTCCGAGGACACCCATCCCGCCACGGGCGAGCTGTGGGGCAACTTCCCGCAGACCTACTCGATGGTAGGCATCGTGAATGCCGCGGTGCGCCTGTCGGCGCCGTGGGATTCGCGGATCTGAAGCTTTGGAGGAGGAAGTACCGTGTCCCGTCTCGTAGTGATATCCAACCGCGTGAGCGACCCGCGCAAGGTGGCCGCCGGCGGCCTGGCCGTGGCCCTGGGCGATGCGCTGGCCACCAGCGGCGGCCTGTGGTTTGGCTGGAGCGGCAAGATCGTCGAAGGGGGCGCCTCCGGCGAAGGCGAGCTGCACCAGCAGCGTGCCGGCAATGTGGAGCTGGTGACCATCGACCTCTCCCGCGAGGACCACGACACCTACTACACCGGCTACTCCAACCAGGCGCTGTGGCCGGCCTTCCATTACCGGCTGGACCTGGCCGACTTCGGCAGCGGCTTCTTCGCCGGTTACCAACGCGTCAACCGCCTCTTCGCGCGCAAGCTGGCGCCGCTGCTGCGCGACGACGACGTGATCTGGGTGCACGACTACCACCTGATCCCGCTGGCCTCGGAGCTGCGCTCGCTGGGCTGCAGGCAGCGCATCGGCTTCTTCCTGCACATCCCGCTGCCGCCACCGCCCATCCTGGCCGCCATCCCGGGGCACGAGTGGCTGATGCGCTCCTTCTTCGCCTACGACCTGGTGGGCCTGCAGACGCATGAGGACGCCGATCACTTCGCACGCTTCCTGGTGGGCGAGGCCCATGCCGAGCGCCTGCCCGACGGCCGCTTCAGCGCCTACGGCCGCACGATGCGGGCGCAGGCTTTCCCCATCGGCATCGACGTGGACGAGTTCCAGGGCCTGGCCGAGTCTGCCGAATCCCGCGAGACCGAGGCCACGCTCAAGCAGCAATACGCGCACCGAAGGCTGCTGGTGGGCATCGACCGGCTGGACTATTCCAAGGGCCTGCCGCGCCGGCTGCGCGCCTTCCGCGAGCTGCTGGACAACTACCCCGAGAACCGCAACAGCGCCACGCTGATCCAGATTGCCAGCCCCACGCGTGAAAGCGTGGACGCGTATGCCGACATCCGCCACGAGCTGGAAGGCCTGGCCGGCGAGATCAACGGCACCTACGGCGAGCTGGCCTGGATGCCGATCCGCTACATGCACCGCACCTGGGCCCGCAAGCGCCTGCCCGGCCTGTACCGCGCCGCCAAGGTGGCGCTGGTCACGCCGCTGCGCGACGGCATGAACCTGGTGGCCAAGGAGTACGTGGCCATGCAGGACGAGGACGACCCCGGCGTGCTGGTGCTGTCGCGCTTCGCCGGTGCCGCCGAGCAGATGCGCGAGGCGCTGCTGGTCAACCCCTACGACATCCCCGCCACCGCCCAGACCATCCAGCGCGCGCTGCAGATGCCGCTGGCGGAGCGGCGCGAGCGGCATGCCGCGCTGCTCAAGCGCATCCGCGAGTACGACGTGCATGCGTGGCGGAAGGACTTCCTCGGCGTGCTGGCCGAAGCCGCACCGCCGCCGCCGGTGGTGTGATCAGGCTGCCGCCGCCCCCGCTGGCGGCAGCGACCCGCCCTCGGCCCGCGTGCCGCACTTCGGGCAGTAATGGAAGAACGCGTTCTTGCGCGTGCTGCAGGTGCCGCAGCGGTCGAACAGGCCCAGCCCGCAGTGCACGCAGAAGTCGGGTTGAACGTCGCCGGTGGTCAGCACCGCGCGTTCGCAGGCCGGGCACACGCCACCAGCCAGGCGCTTGAGCGCGGCTTCGGTGCCCAGGGCCTGGCGGCGCTGCTGCTCGCTCTGCTGCTCCACCTCCGCCCGGCGCGCCAAGTAGCGGCGCATCGCCTTGACCAGGTAATGGCCGGCCACGCCGGTCAGCAGCACGCCCACGCCGTAGCGCACGTAACTGCCGTAGCTGGGCAGGTAGGGCACCAGTTCGAAGAAGAAGGTGAAGGCCGCGAACAGCACGAAGCCGCGCATCAACGGCCAGTAGTCGCTGCCGCGCTGGCGGGCCAGCAGCCAGCCGGCGATCAGCAGCAGCGGCAGGGTGAGCGCGAGCCGCAGGCCGAATACGCGCAGCTCCTGCGCCCGCATCGCGCTGCGCCACGCTTCCTGCGCATCGGCCAGCAGCGCGCTTTCCGTGGCCTCGCTGGCCAGGCGCGCCTGGCGGGTGTCCAGCAGTGCCTTGTCCAGTGCCTCCACCGCGGCCTGGGCCTGGCGTTCCCGGGTCTTCAGCGTGTCCAGCTCGCGGGTGCGCTGGATGACCTGCGGGTCCTGCTGCGGATCGGTGGTGGCGGTGCGGGTGGCCAGCCAGTTGCCGTAGGCCGAGCGGGCCGACTGGTAGGCATTGGTGGCGGCCTGCAGCGCTAGCTGGGCCTGCTCGCGCTGCTCCCGCAGCTCGGTGCTGCGGCGGTCCAGCTGCTGCTGGCCAGTGCGGGCTTGCTGCAGCGCGGCCTTGTCGGCCACGAAGTCCTCGACGGTGATCTGCGTCTCGACCTTGGGCAGGTCGGCCACCAGGTTGCCGCCCAGCCCTACCAGGAAGCCGGCGAAGGCCAGCGACACCAGCCACATCACCAGCCGGAACAGCCGTTCCGGCACTCGCAGGGCCTTGAACATCGGTGCTCAGGCCGCCATCAGGCCGCGGGCGGGCGCGGCACCGGCCGAGGCTTGCCTTCGGCATCCGTGGCCACGTAGGTCAGCGTGGCCTCGGTGACCTTCACCACCTCTTCCTGCGGCCGCAGGCGCTGGGCATACACCTCCACGTCCACGGTGATGCTGGTGTGGCCGATGCGCACGATCTCGGCATAGAAGCTCAGCAGGTCGCCCACGCGCACCGGCTGCTTGAACACGAACTCCTTCACCGCGACAGTGGCCAGCCGGCCCTGGGCAATGCGCGAAGGCAGGACCGCACCGGCCAGGTCGACCTGGGCCATCACCCAGCCGCCGAAGATGTCGCCGTTGCCGTTGACGTCGGCCGGCATCGGGATGACACGCAGCACCAGCTCCTTGTCGTCGGGCAACTGCAAGGGCGTGGCGGCCGGCGGCGCACTGGAATCGGTGGAGTTGGGCATCATCGGGCTCTTCTGTTCTTCGAAAAATCATTCTCACACGATGCGCGCCGCCGCCAGCTCGTCCCACATGCCGCCTTCGGCCGCTGCCGATCCCACGCAGCGCCGCTCCGATTGGGGCACCCTGGCCCGCCTGCTGCCCTACCTGTGGCAGTACCGCTGGCGGGTGGGGCTGGCGCTGTCGTTCCTGATCCTGGCCAAGGTGGCCAACGTGGGCGTGCCGCTGCTGCTGAAGGAGCTGGTGGACCGGCTGTCCATCCAGCCCGGCTCGGTGCAGTCGATGCTGGTGGTGCCGGTGGGGCTGCTGGTGGCCTACGGGCTGCTGCGGCTGTCCACCTCCCTGTTCACCGAGCTGCGCGAGCTGGTGTTCGCCAAGGCCACCGAAGGCACCACCCGCAGCATCGCGCTGCAGGTGTTCCAGCACCTGCATGCACTGAGCCTGCGCTTCCACCTGGAGCGCCAGACCGGCGGCATGACGCGCGACATCGAGCGCGGCACGCGGGCGGTGCAGTCGCTGTTCTCGTACTCGCTCTACAGCATCCTGCCCACGCTGATCGAGATGGTGATGGTGCTGACGCTGCTGGGCGTCAAGTTCGATGCCTGGTTTGCCGGCATCACGCTGGTGGCGCTGCTGCTGTACATCGGCTTCACCGTGGCGGTGACCGAATGGCGCACGCAGTTCCGCAAGCAGATGAACGAGCTGGACTCCAAGGCGCACAGCCGGGCCATCGACTCGCTGCTGAACTACGAGACGGTCAAGTACTTCAACAACGAGCAGTTCGAAGCCCGCCGCTACGACGAGAGCCTGAACAACCTGCGCCGGGCCGCGGTGAAGAGCCAGCGCACCCTGTCGCTGCTCAACACCGGCCAGCAGCTCATCATCGCCGCCGCGCTGATCGCCATGCTGTGGCGCGCCACCGAGGGCGTGGTGGCCGGCCGCATGACGCTGGGCGACCTGGTGATGGTCAACGCCTTCATGATCCAGCTGTACGTGCCGCTGAACTTCCTGGGCGTGATCTACCGCGAGATCAAGCAGGGCCTGGCCGACCTGGACAAGATGTTCCTGCTGCTGGAGCGCGAGCGCGAGGTGGCCGACGTGCCCGGCGCGCCGCCGCTGCAGGTCACCGAGGGCCGCGTGTGCTTCGAACAGGTGAACTTCGCCTACGACGGCGTGGCCGGCCCGCAGGGCGCGGCGGCGCACCGGCCCATCCTGCACGACGTGAGCTTCGAGATTCCGCCCGGCAAGACGGTGGCGGTGGTGGGCCCGTCGGGCGCGGGCAAGAGCACGCTGGCCCGGCTGCTGTACCGCTTCTACGACGTGGACGCCGGCGCCGGCCGCATCACCATCGACGGGCAGGACATCCGCCAGGTGACGCAGGCCAGCCTGCGCGCGGCCATCGGCATCGTGCCGCAGGACACCGTGCTGTTCAACGACACCGTGGCCTACAACATCGGCTACGGCCGGCCGGAGGCCTCGCAGGCCGAGATCGAGGGCGCGGCCCGCGCGGCGCACATCCACGACTTCATCGCCAGCACGCCCAAGGGCTACGACACCATCGTCGGCGAACGCGGCCTGAAACTGTCCGGCGGCGAGAAGCAGCGCGTGGCCATCGCCCGCACGCTGCTGAAGAACCCGCCGATCCTGATCTTCGACGAGGCCACCTCGGCGCTGGATTCAGCCAACGAGCGCGCCATCCAGGCCGAGCTGCAAAGCGCCGCGCGTGGCAAGACGGCGCTGGTGATCGCGCACCGGCTGTCCACCGTGGTGGATGCGCACGAGATCGTGGTGATGGAGCAGGGACGCGTGGTGGAACGTGGCCCGCATGCGGCGCTGCTGGCGCTGGACGGCGTGTATGCCCGCATGTGGCGGCTGCAGCACAGCCAGGCGGCCACCGAGGCACCGGGCCAGACCACCCCCGCGTAAGCCCGGGGTTGCCGGAGGCGGGCGGCATCGGACCATTCGGCACAATCGCGCGTCCCTTTCCCCTTGCGCCATGAGCTTCCTCGCCATCGACATCGGCAATACCCGCTTGAAGTGGGCGCTGTACGCATCGCCCGCGCCGGGCGCCGCCTTGCTGGAACACGGCGCGGCCTTTCTTGAAACCATCGACGAGCTGGCCGAGGGCGCATGGGCCAGGCTGCCACATCCCACCAGCATGCTGGGCTGCAACGTGGCCGGTGACGCGGTGCGCCGCCGCGTGGAGGAGCAGCTGGAGCTGTGGGACTTCACGCCGCGCTGGGTGGTGCCCGGCGCGCACGAGGGCGGCATCGTCAATGGCTACGACCATCCCAGCCGGCTGGGCGCCGACCGCTGGACTTCATTGATCGGCGCGCACTGGCACATGCGCTCGCGCGGCTCGCACCGGCCGGTGCTGGTGGTGATGATGGGCACCGCGGTGACGGTGGATGCGCTCACCCCGGACGGCCGCTTCCTCGGCGGCATCATCCTGCCGGGCCACGGCATCATGCTGCGCGCGCTGGAGAGCGGCACCGCCGGCCTGCGCGTGCCCACCGGCGAGGTGCGCGAGTTCCCGACCAATACCTCCGACGCGCTCACGAGCGGCGGCACCTTCGCCATCACCGGCGCCATCGAGCGCATGCACAGGCACCTGCGCACCCGCACGGGCAAGACGCCCATCGTGCTGGTGACCGGCGGTGCCGGCTGGAAGGTGGCGCCCGACCTGGACGTCGACCATGAGCTGGTCGAGTCCCTGATCTTCGACGGACTGCTGGTGATGCAGTCCCATCGCCTGGCGTTGTAGGGTGCAATCTGCGCGCTACAGGATGTAGCGCGACAGGTCCTCGTTCTGCGACAGCTCCGACAGCTTGCCGTCCACCGCCGCGCCATCGAGCGTGACGGTCTGGCCGCTGCGGTTGGGCGCGTCGAAGCTCACCTCGTCCAGCAGCCGCTCCATCACGGTGGACAGGCGCCGCGCGCCGATGTTCTCGGTGCGCTCGTTCACGTCGAAGGCGATCTGCGCCAGGCGGCGGATGCCGTCGGCGGTGATGTCGAGCTTCACGCCCTCGGTCGCCAGCAGGGCCTCGTACTGCTTGACCAGGCTGGCATGCGTGCTGGTGAGGATGGACTCGAAGTCGTCCACCGACAGCGAGCCCAGCTCCACCCGGATCGGGAAGCGGCCCTGCAGCTCCGGGATCAGGTCGCTGGGCTTGGTGAGATGGAACGCGCCCGAGGCGATGAACAGGATGTGGTCCGTCTTCACCATGCCGTACTTGGTGTTGACGGTGGTGCCTTCGACCAGCGGCAGCAGGTCGCGCTGCACGCCCTGGCGCGAGACCTCGGCACCGCCGCCGTGCTCGCTGCGCGAAGCCACCTTGTCGATCTCGTCGATGAAGACGATGCCGTTCTGCTCGGCGTTGTGCAGCGCGGCGGTCTTGATGTCGTCCTCGTTGACCAGCTTGGCGGCTTCCTCGTCGACCAGCAGCTTGCGCGCCTCGCCGATCTTCACCTTGCGCGTCTTGCGCTTGCCCGCGCCCATCTGGGAGAACAGGCCCTTGAGCTGCTCGGCCATCTCCTCCATGCCCTGCGGACCCATGATCTCGAGCTGCGGCTTGGCCTCGGCCAGGTCGATCTCGATCTCCTTGTCGTCCAGCGTGCCCTCGCGCAGGCGCTTGCGCATCACCTGCCGCGCGGTGTTGTCGGCCGGCGGCGCGGCGGCGGTGGTGTCGAAGCCCACGGCCGGCGTGCGTGCCAGCGGCACCAGGATGTCGAGGATGCGGTCCTCCGCCGCGTCTTCGGCGGCGCTGCGCTTGCGCCGTACTTGCAGTTCGCGTTCCTGCTTGACGGCCATGTCCACCAGGTCGCGGATGATGCTGTCCACGTCCTTGCCCACGTAGCCCACCTCGGTGAACTTGGTGGCTTCCACCTTGATGAAGGGCGCGTCGGCCAGCTTGGCCAGGCGGCGCGCGATCTCGGTCTTGCCCACGCCGGTGGGGCCGATCATCAGGATGTTCTTCGGCGTGATCTCGGCGCGCAGCTTCTCGTCCACCTGCTGGCGGCGCCAGCGGTTGCGCAGCGCGATGGCCACGGCCCGCTTGGCATTGCCCTGGCCGACGATGTGGCGGTCCAGCTCGGAAACGATCTCTTGCGGGGTCATGCTCATCCGAGCACCTCGATGGTGTGGCTCTGGTTGGTGTAGATGCACAGGTCGCCGGCGATCACCAGCGCCTGCTTGACCACGTCCTGCGGCGGCAGTTCGGTGTGCTCCAGCAGCGCCTTGGCCGCGGCCTGTGCATACGGGCCGCCGGAGCCGATGGAAATGATGCCGTTCTCGGGCTCCAGCACGTCGCCGTTGCCGGTGATGATGAGCGAGGCCTGGCGGTCAGCCACCGCCAGCATGGCTTCCAGGCGGCGCAGCACGCGGTCGGTGCGCCAGTCCTTGGTCAGCTCGATGGCGGCGCGCACCAGGTGGCCCTGGTGCTTCTCCAGCTTGGCTTCGAAACGCTCGAACAGCGTGAACGCATCGGCCGTGGCGCCGGCAAAACCGGCCAGCACCTGGTCGCGGTAGAGCTTGCGCACCTTGCGGGCGGTGGATTTGACGACGATGTTGCCGAGCGTGACCTGCCCGTCGCCGCCGAGCGCGACCAGGTTGCCACGTCGCACGCTGACGATGGTGGTGCCGTGAAACACCGGGGTTTGTGAGTCCATGGAGTGCATCTGGCGTTGCGGGGCCGGCATTCAAGCGCCGGCCGGGTAAAGCGCGCCGGGGGGACGCGCCTGTCTAGTTGTTGCGGACCTTGACCCGGGCGTGCTCGTTGATGCCCATGGCACCGAAGAACAGCGCCACCAGGCGGTGCGCATCGGCGAACACCACTTCGCGGTTCTCGCTGCGCTTGGCGAGCACCCAGTTCAGCAGGTCGCCGGCCGCGATGAAGTCGACCCGGATCAGGCGGTTGCAGTTCACCGTCACCACCGCGGCGCTGCCCAGCTGCTGGTCCAGCACCCGCAGCGTGGGGCCGATGTCGCTCACCAGCTGGCCCGACAGCTCCACCGTGGCCATCTGCACGCCATGTGCATCGTCCAGCAGGCCCGATTCGAGGAAGCTGGTGGACACCTCGCTGACCTGCGACATCGACGGCGCCTGGGTGCTGTGGCCGCTGCTGCGCAGCCGCAGCTTGCAGCGCACGCGCTCCCACGACGGCGGGGACACCTCGTAGGTCACGCAGTAGTCGATGGCGACCTCGTCGAACTGGTCGGCGCGGTTGGCCAGGCGCAGCGCGTCCAGCCGGGCCACCCAGTAGGCCGGGTCGGCATCGCGCACGCCGGTGGGTGCGGCTTCGGCCAGCACCTGCAGCAGGCGGTCGCCACCCATCCAGCGCATGTCCAGCGGCTCCTCGGCCCACTGGCGAAACATGCCCGACAGCAGCACCGCGGCCTCGGCATCCACCTGCTGCAGCGGTGCCCAGTCGAACACCCAGGGCAGCGGCATCTGCAGCGTCTGCGCGCGCAGGCGCACCACGGCCTCGGCATCCAGTAGCGCCGGGGCAGTCCAGCCGACGGCGGGCGTGGCGCTGCGCAGCGTGGCCGGGCGGTCGTTGGCGGCGGCGGCCTCGGCCACCAGGCGCGGCATCGAGAACCACTGCGGCGCCGACCAGCCGAAGCGCTGGGCATATTCCACCGCCAGCTGCTCGAACTTGTTCTGCTGGCCAGTGGCGCGGTAGAGGTCGAACAGCACCAGCCAGGTCTCGCCATGCTCCAGCCGGCTGCCCTGGCTGCCGGTGAGCTGGGCGAGCGAGTCCTCGCACTGCGCGAAGTCGGCATTGGCGAAGGCGATGACGGCCTCGTCCAGTTCGGGGTCGTGCACCGCCTCGCTCACTTCCACGGCAAAGGCGCCGCCGAAGTCGGTCTGCGGGCCGCCGGGAGCGTGGGCCGCCGGCGGGCTGGCCGGCACCGGCGTGCGCGGCGGCCACTCGGCAGGCACCGGCTGTGAGCCGGACAGCGGCGGCAGGCCCGGGGCCATCACCGCATGGCTGGGCACGCCCGCCGGGCGCTCGGGTTCCAGGCGGGGCAGCGGCGGCTCGGCCGGCGGCAGCGCGCCGGGTCGGGTGCGGCCGGGGTGCGGCAGGTTGTCCATCACCGCTGGCATCGTGGTGCGGGCGGACAGCGGTCCGGCACGGGTGTCGCCCACGGTGCCGGGGCGGGTGCTGGCGCCCATGCGGCCGCTGCCCACCATCTGCTGCTCGATCTCGTCGATCTTCGCCTTGACGCCGCCTTCCGGCCGTGCCGAGGCATGGTGCTCGGACACCCGCGCGTCGGAATCGTCGAGCCGCGACGAGCCGCCCAGGGCGGCCAGCTGCTCGGGCGACAGGCCCTCGCGGCGCAGCTTGCGCAGCATGTCGAACTCGCGCTTGCGCACGAAGTCGTTGCGGCGCTTGCGCTCCACCATCGCCTTCAGCTCGGAGCGCTCGATCTCGAGCGCGCCGTCCTCGGGCTGGCGTGAATTGAGGTCGGACCAGTCGGTGGCCGGATTGGCCACGAAGCGAACCACCTTGCGGAAGAAGCTTTCGTCCTTGGGGTCCGCCATGAACCTGCCTTCGGGTCGGTCGGTCAGTCGCCGAACATCTTCTGCTTCATCTCTCGGCGCTGCTGCGCCTCGAGAGACAGCGTGGCGGTGGGCCGCGCCAGCAGCCGGCCCAGGCCGATGGGCTCGCCCGTCTCGTCGCAGAAGCCGTATTCGCCGGAATCGATGCGGGCGAGCGACTGCGAGATCTTCTTCAGCAGCTTGCGCTCGCGGTCGCGGGTGCGCAGCTCCAGCGCATGTTCTTCCTCGATGGTGGCGCGGTCGGCCGGGTCGGGGACGATGGAGGTGTCTTCGCGCAGGTGCTCGGTGGTTTCACCGGCATTGCTCAGCAGGTCGTCCTTCAGGCCCACCAGGCGGGCGCGGAAGAACTCCAGCTGCTTGTCGTTCATGTACTCATCGTCCGGCATCGCCAGCAGCTCCGGCTCGGTGAGTTCACGCCCGCTCTTGGTCTTCCAGGCATTGGCCAGTTTGGGGTCGTGCTTGACGGGGGCTTTGACGGTGTCCATGTCCTGATCTGAATACGTTCGGGCGGGCGGCTTCGCTGGCGCGAAGCGGTCTGCGAAGCGGCTGGCGCTGTCATTGGGCAGCGGGGCGGCCACGGGGGCAGCAGCAGCTGCCTTGCTGGCCCGGGTCGCGGGCTTGGCGGAGGCCTCGCGGCGCTCGCTCTTGGCCGGTGTCTTGCTCACTTCGCACTCCTCTTCACGGTATTTGTATCCGCTGCGCAGGCCGAGGTGCGAGGGATCGCCTCCTCGGGGCGCGCGGATTGTAGCCACGCCCCTGGGGGGTCAATCGTCCTTCACACGAGGCACTGCGACAGCCCTTGCTCGAGGATCTCGCGCGGCAGGTCGATGCCGATGAAGACCATCTTGTTCTGACGCTTCTCGCCCGGCATCCACTTCGGGCCCAGGTCGCTGCCCATCAGCTGGTGCACGCCCTGGAAGATCACCTTGCGGTCGCTGCCCTTCATGAACAGCACTCCCTTGTAGCGAAGCAGCTTCGGCCCGTACACCTGCACGATGGAGCCGAGGAAATCCTCGAGCTTGGTCGGGCTGAAGGCACGGTCGGAGCGGAACACGAACGACTTCACATCGTCGTCATGGGCATGGTGGTGCGGATGGTCGCAGTGCTCGCCGTGCTCATGATCGTGGTCGTGATGATGGTGCGCATGGCCGTCGTCCGCCGTCAGGAAATCAGGGTCGATTTCCAGCTTCGTATTCAGATTGAAGCCCTTCAGATCGAAGATCCTGTCGAGCGACACCTCGCCGAAATGCACCCGGCTCTGCGGCGCGCGCGGGTTCATGTGCTTGATGCGATGGGCCAGCGCGTCGGCCGAGGCCTCGTCCACCAGGTCGGTCTTGCTGATGAAGATCTGGTCGGCGAAGCCGATCTGGCGACGCGCCTCCTGGCGGTCGTTCAGCTGCTGGTCGGCATGCTTGGCATCCACCAGCGTCAGCACGGAGTCGAGCAGGTAGCTCTCGGCCACCTCGTCGTCCATGAAGAAGGTCTGCGCCACCGGGCCGGGGTCGGCCAGGCCGGTGGTCTCGATCACCACGCGGTCGAACTGCAGCTCGCCCTTGCGGCGCTTCTCGGCCAGGTCGGCGAGCGTGGAGCGCAGGTCCTCGCGGATCGTGCAGCAGACGCAGCCGTTGTTCATCTGGATGATCTGCTCGCCCTCGTTGGACACGAGGATGTCGTTGTCGATGTTCTCTTCACCGAACTCGTTCTCGATCACGGCGATCTTCTGGCCGTGGGCTTCGGTGAGCACACGCTTGAGCAGCGTGGTCTTCCCGCTGCCGAGGAAGCCGGTGAGGATGGTGGCGGGGATCAGACCTTTGGACATGGCAGGCGCTCGGTGGCTGGATGTACGACAACCGCCTCAAATGGGGGCGGGCGACTGTCCTGCAAGTGGGCGGGTGTGTCAAGCACGAGTCGGGCCGGTGTGAGTTTCTGCCTTGCGGTATCCTGTGGCTTCCGATCCGCATGTCCATCCAGTGCACAAACCGGTAGACCGCGACGCCCAGGAGCGACGCAGCCTGTTCGATCGCCTCGTCGAGTTCATTTCGCCCGGCCCCGACTCCAAGGCCGAACTGATCGAATCGCTGGCGGACGCCGAAGAGCGTGAACTCATCGACCCGCAGAGCCGCGGCATGCTCGAGGGCGTGATCCGCATGGCCGACATGAGCGCGGGCGACGTGATGGTGGCCGCCTTCCACATCGACCGCCTGGACATCGACGCCGACTACGACGAGCTGCTGGCCCAGGTGATCGACACCGGCCATTCGCGTTTCCCGGTGTACGAGGGCGAGCGGGACAACATCATCGGCATCCTGCTGGCCAAGGACCTGCTCAAGCTGCAGCGCGCGCCCGAGCTGAACCTGCGCACCCTGCTGCGGCCGCCGGTGTTCGTGCCCGAGAGCAAGGGCCTGAACGAGCTGCTGCGCGACTTCCGCAGCAACCGCAACCACCTGGCCATCGTCATCGACGAGTTCGGCAACGTGGCCGGCCTGCTGACGATCGAGGACGTGCTGGAGGAGATCGTCGGCGAGATCGAGGACGAATTCGACGAGGAAGACGCCGAATCCGGCATCTACACCCTGGCCGACGGCGCCCAGCGGGTGGCGGGCGACGTCGAGATCGAGCAGGTCAACGAAGCCTTCGCGGTGATGCTGCCCGACGACGAGTTCGACACCATCGGCGGCCTGGTGGCCCATGAACTGGGCCGGGTGCCGCGCCGCGGCGAGGCGGTGGAGGTGGGCGGCCTGCGCTTCGAGGTGATGCTGACGCGCGGCGGTGCGGTGCGCTGGTTCAAGGTCACCCGCGCGCCGGACGCCGCCCCGCGGTGACGGCCGCGGTGACTGGCGCGGCCTCCCGGTCGCCCGCGCTGCGCGGCGCGGCGGCGGTGCTGCTGGCGGCCACCGGCGGGGCGCTGTTCAGCCTGCCGTTCGTGCATACCGGGGCCTGGTGGGCGTCGCTGCTGCTGCTGGCGCTGCTGGCCGGCGCCGCACAGCGGCTGAGGCCGGGCGCCGCGGCGCTGGCGGGCTGGGCCTTCGGCACCGGCTGGCTGGCGGCCGGTACCTGGTGGTTGTTCATCAGCCTGCATGTCTACGGCGGGCTGCCGGCGGCGCTGGCGGTGGCCGCGGTGCTGGCGCTGTCGGCCGGCCTGTCGCTGTACCTGGGCCTGGCGCTGGCGGTGTTCGCCCGACTGCGCCGCGGCCGGGTGCTGCCCGATGCGGCGCTGTTCGCCGCCTGCTGGCTGCTGGCGGAACTGGCGCGCGGCGTGCTGTTCACCGGTTTCCCCTGGATCGCCACCGGCTATGCGCAGGTGGACGGGCCGCTGGCCGGGCTGGCGCCGTGGGTGGGGGTGTATGGCATCGGCGCAGCGGCGGCGCTGGCGGCCTCGCTGCTGGCCAGCCTGGCCGCAGGCAGCGGACCGGCGCCGCGCCGGCTGGGCGGCCTGGTGGCACTGGCCGCCGCGCTGGCCCTGGCGCCGCTGGCCGCGCGCGACTGGAGCCGGCCCACCCAGCGGCTGGCCGTCACGCTGATACAGACCAACGTGGCACAGGACGAGAAGTTCGCCGCCGACCGCATGCCCGAGGCGCTGGACTGGCTGCTGGCCTCGCTGCGCGGTGCGAGCGGCGATCTGGTGATCGCGCCGGAGACCGCCATTCCGCTGCTGCCGGCGCAGCTCGGGCCGGAGAACTGGCAGGCCTTCGCCGCGCCCTTTGCCGGTGGCCAGCGGGCGGGCCTCATCGGCCTGCCGCTGGGCAGCTACGAGGCCGGCTACACCAATTCGGTAGCCGGCGTGTCGGCCGCGACGGTGGGCAGCACGGACGGCTTCTACCGCTACGACAAGCACCACCTGGTGCCCTTCGGCGAGTTCATCCCCACCGGCTTCCGCTGGTTCACCGAGCTGATGAACATCCCGCTGGGCGATTTCAATCGCGGGCCGCTGGCCGCGCCGTCGTTCAGCGTGCGCGGCGAGCGGGTGGCGCCCAACATCTGCTACGAAGACCTGTTCGGCGAAGAGCTGGCGCAGCGCTTCGGCCGCGCAGCCGAGGCGCCGACGATCTTCGCCAACGTCAGCAACATCGGCTGGTTCGGCAACACCATCGCCATCGAGCAGCACCTGCACATCTCGCGCATGCGCACGCTGGAGCTGCAGCGGCCGATGCTGCGCGCCACCAACACCGGCGCCACCGCCGTGATCGACCACCGCGGCCAGGTGCTGGCGCAGATGGCGCCCTTCACCCGCGGCACGCTGGCGGCGGAGGTGGAGGGCCGCGAAGGCCTGACGCCCTTCGTGCGCTGGGCCTCGCGCTTCGGCCTGTGGCCGCCGCTGGTGCTGGCGCTGGCCGTGCTGGCCGCCGCGGCGCTGGGCCGGCGCCGCGCCACCGCCCCGTAAACTCGCGGCCTTTCCGCGCACCGAGCACCCTCATGACGACGCTGACGTTCCAGCAGATCATCCTTCGCCTGCAAAGCTACTGGGACGCCCAGGGCTGCGCGCTGCTGCAACCGTATGACATGGAGGTGGGTGCCGGCACCAGCCACACCGCCACCTTCCTGCGCGCACTGGGCCCGGAGCCCTGGAAGGCCGCCTACGTGCAGCCCAGCCGCCGCCCCAAGGACGGCCGCTACGGCCAGAACCCCAACCGCCTGCAGCACTACTACCAGTACCAGGTGGTGCTCAAGCCGGCGCCGGCCAACATCCTGGAGCTGTACCTGGGCTCGCTGGAAGCGCTGGGCTTCGACCTGAAGAAGAACGACGTGCGCTTCGTCGAGGACGACTGGGAGAACCCCACGCTGGGCGCCTGGGGCCTGGGCTGGGAGGTGTGGCTCAACGGCATGGAGGTGACGCAGTTCACCTACTTCCAGCAGGTGGGCGGCATCGACTGCCGGCCCATCACCGGCGAGATCACCTACGGCCTGGAACGGCTGGCGATGTACCTGCAGGGCGTGGAGAACGTGTACGACCTGGTGTACGCGCCCGGCATCAGCTACGGCGACGTGTTCCACCAGAACGAGGTGGAGCAGAGCACCTACAACTTCGAGCACAGCAATGTCGAGTTCCTGCTGCAGGCCTTCGGCGCGCACGAGGGCAATGCCCAGCACCTGATGACGCAGCAGCTGGCGCTGCCGGCTTATGAACAGGTGCTCAAGGCCGCGCACACCTTCAATTTGCTGGACGCCCGCGGCGCCATCAGCGTGACCGAGCGCGCCGCCTACATCGGCCGCATCCGCAACCTGGCGCGGGCGGTGGCGGCCAGCTACCTGGCCAGCCGGGCGCGCATGGGCTTTCCGATGGCGCCGCGCGAGTGGGCCGACGAGGTCATCGCGCAGATCGAACAACAAGCACAGAAGAAGGCCGCGTGATGGGCGCCGACGTGAAGAACCTGCTGGTGGAGCTGTTCGTCGAGGAACTGCCGCCCAAGGCGCTGAAGAAGCTGGGCGAGAGCTTTGCCGGCACGCTGGCCGATTCGCTGCGCGTGCAGGGCCTGGCCGGCGCCGATGCGGTGGTGACGCCCTATGCCTCGCCGCGCCGGCTGGCGGTGCACGTCACCGGCGTGGCCGCGCAAGCGGCCGACAAGCCGGTGCAGCAGAAGCTGATGCCGGTGGCCGTGGCGCTGACGGCCGATGGCCAGCCCACGCCGGCGCTGCTGAAGAAGCTGGCCGCGGTGGGCGCCGATGCGTCGGCCGTGCCTTCGCTGCAGCGGCGGGTCGACGGCAAGGCCGAGGCCTTGTTCCTGGACACCGTGGTGCCCGGCGTCGCGCTGGCGGAAGGCCTGCAAAAGGCCTTCGACGAGGCGCTGGCCCGCCTGCCCATCCCCAAGGTGATGACCTACCAGCTGGCCGACGGCTGGCAGAACGTGAAGTTCGTGCGCCCGGCGCACGGCCTGGTGGCGCTGCACGGCAGCCAGGTGGTGCCGATCGCCACGCTGGGCCTGCAGGCCGGCCGCAGCACGCAGGGTCACCGTTTCGAGGCGGCGCTGCCGGTCATCGAGCTGCCGGATGCCGATGCCTATGCCGACGCGCTGCTGCGCGACGGCGCGGTCATCGCCAGCTTCGACGCCCGCCGCGCCGAGCTGCTGCGCCAGCTGCAGGCCGCCGCCGGCCGCGAGGGCCTGACGCCCATCGACGACGAGGCGCTGCTGGACGAGGTGACCGCGCTGGTGGAGCGGCCCAACGTGCTGGTATGCCGCTTCGAGCCCGAGTTCCTCGACGTGCCGCAGGAGTGCCTCATCCTCACGATGAAGGCCAACCAGAAGTACTTCCCGCTGCTGGACGCGCAGGGCAAGCTGACCGACCGCTTCCTGGTGGTGAGCAACATCCGCCCCGACGACGCCAGCGCGGTGATCCAGGGCAACGAGCGCGTGGTGCGCCCGCGGCTGGCCGACGCCAAGTTCTTCTTCGACCAGGACCGCAAGAAGACGCTGGCCAGCCGGGTCGAAGGCCTGGGCAAGGTGGTGTACCACGGCAAGCTGGGCAGCCAGGGTGATCGGACCGAGCGCGTGCGCTTCATCGCCCGCGCCATCGTCCACCAGCTGGGCGATCACCAGCCGGCTTCGGTGCAGTCGCACGACGAGCTGCAGATGCTGGGCCACAAGGCCGACCAGGCCGCGCTGCTGGCCAAGACCGACCTGCTGACCGACATGGTGGGCGAGTTCCCCGAACTGCAGGGCATCATGGGCGGCTACTACGCCCGCCACGAGGGCCTGCGCGACGGTGTGGCCATCGCCATCGAAGACCACTACAAGCCGCGCTTTGCCGGCGACGCGCTGCCGCGCAACCACACCGGCACCGTGGTCGCGCTGGCCGACAAGCTCGAGACGCTGGTGGGCCTGTTCGGCATCGGCCAGCTGCCCACCGGCGACAAGGACCCGTTCGCCCTGCGCCGCCATGCGCTGGGCGTGATCCGCATCCTGGTCGAGAAGAACCTGCCGCTGGACCTGCCCGAGCTGCTGAAGGCGGCGGTGCCGGCCTTCGGCGCGCTGATCACCGATCCCAGCGCCGCGCTGCTGGGCTTCTTCGCCGACCGCCTGGCCGTGAACCTGCGCGACCAGGGCTACAGCGCCCAGGAGGTGGACGCGGTGCTGGCCCTGGCCCCCGCCCGCCTGGGCGACGTGCCGCGCCGCCTGGAAGCGGTGCGCGCCTTCGCCGCGCTGCCCGAGGCCGCTTCGCTGGCCGCGGCCAACAAGCGCGTGGGCAACATCCTCAAGAAGGTGGAGGGCGCGCTGCCCACGGAAACCCGGGCCGAGCTGCTGAAGGAGCCGGCCGAGCAGCAGCTGGCGGCGGCGCTGGCGGCGGTGCAGCCGCAGTCCGACCGCCTGTTCGAGCAGCAGGACTACACCGGCTCGCTGCAGGCGCTGGCGGCGCTGAAGGCCCCGGTCGACGCCTTCTTCGACGGCGTGATGGTCAATGCCGACGATGCCGCGCTGCGCGCCAACCGGCTGGCGCTGCTGGCGGCGCTGCATGCCGCGATGAACCGCGTGGCCGACCTGTCGAAGCTGGCGCAATGACGCCGGCGGCTGGCAAGCGCGGGCGGCTGTCCCGATACTGCGGGCCATGACACCGCCCAAGCTCATCATCCTCGGCCGCGACGGCATCCTCAACCACTTCCGCGACGACCATGTGAAGGCGCCCGAGGAGTGGTCGCCCATTCCCGGTGCGCTGGACGCGGTGGCCCGCCTCAACCATGCCGGCTGGCATGCGGTGGTGGCCACCAACCAGTCGGGCATCGGCCGCGGCATGATCGACATGGCCTCGCTGAACGCGGTGCATGCCCACATGATGAAGCTGCTGGGCGCGCATGGCGGCCGCATCGACGCGGTGTTCTTCTGCCCGCACGTGCCCGAGGACCACTGTGACTGCCGCAAACCGCTGCCCGGGCTGATGAAGCAGATCGGCCAGCGCTACGGCGCCCCGCTGGCCGAGGTGCCGATGGTGTGCGACAACCCGCGCGACCTGGAAGCCGCCCATGCCGCCGGCTGCCAGCCGCACCTGGTGCGCTCCGGCCGGGCGGCGGCGCTGGACGACGCCTCGCTGGCCGAGTGGCTGGCGGTGGCCCCCGAAACCCGCGTGCATGCCGACCTGGCGGCCTTCGCGGACCACATGCTGCGCGGCACCGCCGACGCTGCCGACCTCGACTCCGGCCCGATGGGCCTTGCCTGATGCTGCCTGTACTGCGTTCCGCGCTGTTCTTCCTGTGGATGGTGGTCACCGTCATCCCCATCGCCATCGTCGCGATGACCCTGTCGATCTTCGTGCGCGGCGAGCCGGTGTACCGCGTGTGCATGTTCTTCCTGCGGCTGTGCATCCTGGGCGCCAAGCACATCTGCGGCGTGCACTACCGGGTGCAGGGCATGGAACGGCTGCCCAGCGGCGAGGACAAGCTGGCCCCGCTGATCCTCTGCCCCAAGCACCAGTCCACCTGGGAGACGTTTGCGTTCCCGACGCTGATGTCGCATCCGCTGGCCTATGTGTTCAAGCGGGAGCTGCTCTACATCCCGTTCTTCGGCTGGTCGATGGCTCGGCTGGACATGATCCACATCGACCGCGGCCGCCGCACCCAGGCCTGGGCCAAGGTGGCTTCGCAGGGCCGCGAGCTGCTGTCGCGCGGGGTGTGGGTCATCATGTTTCCGGAGGGCACGCGCATACCGCGCGGCCAGCGCGGCGAATACAAGAGCGGCGCCGCCCGGCTGGCCGTGACCACCGGCGCGCCGGTGGTGCCCATCGCCGTCACCTCGGCGCGCTGCTGGCCGCGCAAGAGCTTCGTGCTGCGGCCGGGCGTGATCGACGTGTCCATCGGCACGCCGATCCCTTCCGAGGGCCGCAAGCCGGAAGAGCTGATGCGCCAGGTGGAAGCCTGGATCGAGTCCGAGATGCAGCGCCTGGACCCCGAGGCCTACCGGAGCGCCGGCCGATGAACGACGGCGGCACGGCAGCGGCGCAGCAGTTGGCGCTGTTCGACCGCGCCGCTGCCAGCGCGGCGCCGGCCACGCCCCAGCCGCCCGAGTTCCGCCACCCGCAAGCCACGCACGAACTGCTGCTGGACGGCCACCGCGTGGCCTATGCCTTGCGGCGCGCGCGCCGGCGCAGCATCGGCTTCGTGGTGGGTACCGATGGCCTGGCCGTCAGCGCGCCGCGCTGGGTGCGCATGGGCGACATCGAGGACGCGCTGCGCAGCAAGGGGGCCTGGGTGCTGCGCAAGCTGCAGGAGCAGCGGGAGCGGCAGCACCGCCAGCTGGCCGCCCGCGTGGAATGGGGCGACGGGGCCGAGTTCCCCTTCCTGGGCGCACCGGTGCAGGTGCGGCTGGACGCGACCACCACCGGCGCCCAGCTGGTGGCGGCCGACGCGGCGGCCGGCCAGCCGATGCAGCTGCGCCTGGGACTGCCGCCGGCCGCCGGCGCGGCGCAGGTGCGTGATGCGGTGCAGTCCTGGCTGCAACGCCAGGCGCGCCGGGTGTTCGAGGCGCGCTGCCAGCACTTCGCGCCGGCCATGGGCGTGGCCGTCAAGCGGCTGTCGCTCAGCAGCGCCGCCACCCGCTGGGGCAGCGCCAGCGCCAGCGGCGCCATCCGCCTGAACTGGCGGCTGATCCACTTTTCCGAAGCCACCATCGACTACGTGGTGGTGCATGAGCTGGCGCACCTCATCGAGATGAACCACTCGCCGGCCTTCTGGCAGGTGGTGCGCAACACGCTGCCCGGTTTCGAGCAGGCCCGCGCACCGCTGCGCCAGGCCGTGCTGCCCGCCTGGGATTGACGGGTGGCGCCACCCCCGTTCGGGGGTGTCTGCGTGGCGTTCTGCCGCCTTGGCAAGCCTCCTCCGGTGCAAATTTTCACGAACGGCCGTGAAAAGTGACGTTTATATGTTCACGCTGTGACAGCTGCGCCCAAGCAATCTGTCTGGATATATCAAAACAATCGTTTTGATCACTGAGAATCCGCGCCCGCAGACCACGGCCTGAGGCGCGCACCCCGATGCGGCGCCCAGAAGAACTTCAGGAGCCCCGCATGACCACCCCCACGTACGCCACCGCCGTTCACCTGGACGAGGACACCGTCCGGCAGTTCGAGATCCCCGCGTTGCTGCAGCAGGCCGGCTACACGCCGACCGGCACGGTGGTGGTCAGCAGCGTCAGCTACCTGGACCGCAGCGGCCAGCTGGTCACCGTGCCCACCGAGCTGATGCAGATGGTGGACGGCGACACGCTGCGCATCTCCGCCACCGGCTGGGCGGACTGGTTCGGCAGCGTCAACTCGTTTACCCTGGCCGTGGACAACGGCACCACCGTCGTGCTGATGCAGTTGCAGGTGGTGATCGACCCGGTGAACGACGCCCCATCCGGCACCGACCGCGGCATCAACCTGCCCGACGGCAGTCCCTATGTGCTGAAGGAAGCCGACTTCGGCTTCAGCGACGCCGCCGACGGCCACGCCTTCAAGAGTGTGCTGATCAGCGACCCGCCCGCGGTGGGTGAGCTGCGCCTGAACGGCGTGCGCGTGGTCGCCGGCACCGAAGTGCGCATCGAGGACGTGCGCGCCGGCCTGCTGACCTATGTGCCGTCGGCCAATGTCTCGGGCACCGCGGTGTTCGGCTTCCAGGTGCGTGATGACGGCGGCACCGCCGGCAATGGTTCGGTGGACCTGGACCCGACGCCCAACTACATCAGCTTCTGCATCCCGAACGCGGTGCTGGGTGACCGTGTCTGGCTGGACGCCAACGGCAACGGCGTGCAGGACTTGGGCGAGGCGGGCCTGGCCGGTGTGGCCGTGACCGTGCGCGGCGCGGGCGCCGACGGCACCTTCGGCACTGCGGACGACACCAGCGCCAGCACCGTCACCAATGCCAACGGCAACTACCAGTTCACCGGCCTGCAGGCCGGGCGCTACCAGCTGAGCGTGGGTTCGGCCGCCGCATACGTCTTCACCGGGCGCGACCTGGGCGGCAACGACGCGCTGGATTCCGATGTGGACGGCAACGGCAGCACGCAGGTGTTCACCCTCACCGCCGGCCAGACCAACCTGACGCTGGACGCCGGCGTGCGCGCGGTCAAGGCCTCCACCCTCAGCGGCAGCAGCTGGGTGGATGCCAACGGCAACGGCGTGCGCGACGCCGGCGAGACCGGGCAGGCCGGCGTGACGGTGACGGTGCGCGGCGCCGGCCTGGACGGCCAGTTCAACACCGCCGACGACACCGTGGCCACCACCGTCACCGGGCCGGGCGGCGGCTACAGCCTGGGCAACCTGGCCAATGGCCAGTACCAGGTGGGCTTCGGTGCCCCGGCCGGCTACGGCTTCACCGGGCAGGACGTGGGCGGCAACGACGCGGTGGATTCCGACGTGAACGCGAGCGGCCAGTCCGCCGTGGTGACGCTGGGCATCGGCCAGGGCGCCGTGGTGGACGCCGGGCTGCGCCCGCTGAACACCGGCCACATCGGCGACCGCGTGTGGCACGACGCCAATGGCAACGGCGTGCAGGACGCCGGCGAAGCCGGCATCGGCGGCATCGCCATCACGCTGCAGGGCGCGGGCCAGGACAACCTGTTCGGCACCGCCGACGACACCACCGCCACCACCACCAGCGGCGCCAGCGGGGCCTATGGCTTCAACGGGCTGGCGGCGGGCCGTTACCAGGTGGTGTTCGGCAAGCAGGCCGGACTGGTGTTCACCACGCGTGACGTGGGCACCAACGACAGCATCGACTCCGACGCCAACGTCACCACCGGCATCTCGCAGGTCGTCACGCTGGCCGCGAACCAGACGAACGTGTCGGTCGATGCAGGCTACAAGCAGGTGATGACCGCCTCCATCGGCGACAAGGTCTGGCGCGACGGCAACTACGACGGCGTGCAGCAGAGCACCGAGGCCGGCATGGCCGGCGTGTCGGTGCAATTGCGCGGCGCCGGCCTGGACAACGTCTTCGGCACCGCCGACGACGTGGCCGCCAGCACCACCACCGACGTCTACGGCAACTACAGCTTCTCGGCGCTGGCCGCCGGTCGTTACACGCTGAGCTTCGGCACCACCGCCGGTTTCACCTACACCACGCAGCGTGCAGGCACCAATGCCGCGCTGGACTCCGACGCCGACGCGGTCACCGGCCAGACCGACGTCTTTTCGCTGAATGCCGGCCAGAAGCTCACCAGCATTGACGCGGGCCTGGCCGCCATCCGCACCGCCTCCATCGGCGACCGCGTGTGGCTGGACGCCAATGGCAATGGCCGTCAGGACGCGGGTGAAGCCGGCGTGGCCGGTGTGCGCATCCAGCTGAGCGGCGCCGGCGCGGACGGCATGAGCGGCACCGCCGACGACGTGGCCGTCACCACCGTCAGCGATGCGAACGGCGCCTACCGCTTCAACCAACTGGCCGCCGGCAGCTACACGCTGCGCTTCGATACACCGGCCGGCCTGCGCATCACCGGCGCCGACGCCGCCCCGGACAACGTCGACTCCGACATCAGCGGCTACGGCCTGGCCAACGTCACCCTGGCCACCGGCCAGGCCGCCGATGTGGATGCGGGCTACCAGCAGGTGAAGGATTCGGTGCTGTTCGGCAGGGTCTGGAACGACCTCAACAGCGACGGCCTGTATGAAGTCAGCGAAGCCTCCATGCCCGGTGTGCAGGTGCGCCTGAACGGCGCCGGCTTCGATGGCGTCTTCGGCACGGCCGACGACGTGAGCCAGGTCACCACCACGAACAGTTACGGCAACTACAGCTTCGAAAACCTGGCGGGCGGCAACTACGTGTTGGGTGTGGAAGCGCCTGCGGCCTACGAGTTCACGGTCAAGGATGCCTTGTCCAACACCCGCGACACCGACGACAGCGATGTCAATGCCGCGACCGGCCGCACCGATGTGTTCACCCTGGGCAGCTCCACCACCCGCACCGACATCGCGGCAGGCCTGAGCGAGCGCGCCGCCGCCAGCGTCGGCGACCGTGTCTGGCTCGATGCCAACGGCAACGGCCTGCAGGACGCGGGTGAGGTGGGCGTGGCCGGCGTGCAGGTGCGCCTGACCGGCGCCGGTGCCGATGGCATGCTCGGCACGGCCGACGACGTGGTGCGCACCACCACCACCAATGCCGACGGCGCCTACCTGATCAGCGGGCTCAAGAGCGGCACCTACACCACCACCTTCACCGCGCCCACCGGGCTGCAGTTCACGACGGCCAATGCCGGCAACGACGCCATCGACTCGGACGTGGATGCCACCGGCGCGGCCACGGTCACCCTGGCGCCGGGCCAGGCGGGCGGCGTGGATGCAGGCCTGCAGCAGGTCAAGACCTCGGTCGTCTCCGGCCAGGCCTGGAGCGACCGCAACGGCAACGGCCTGAGCGATGCCGGCGAAGTGGGCCTGGCCGGCGTGCAGGTCACGCTGAAGGGCGCCGGCTGGGATGGTGTGTTCGGCACCGCCGACGACGTGCTGCGCAGCACCACCACCCGGGCCGACGGCAGCTACAGCTTCACCGGCCTGGCCGCTGGCGCCCATACCGTCACCGTGGCGGCGCCCAACAGCTTCGTCTACACCCAGCGCGACGCGCTGGGCAACACGCAGGACGACCGCGACTCCGACGTGGACACCACCACCGGCACCACCGGCGTGTTCACCGTGGGCACCGGGGCCACGGCGGCCAATGTGTCCGCCGGCTTCAATGAGGTGCCGGGCAGCAGCGTCGGCGACCGGGTGTGGCTGGATGCCAATGGCAACGGCCTGCAGGACGCCGGCGAGGTCGGGCTGGCCGGCCTGCAGGTCAGGCTGACCGCCCGCGGCGCCGACGGCGTGCTGGGCACGGCCGATGACGTGATCCGCACCACCGCCACCGACGCCAGCGGCGCCTACCGCTTCGACACGCTGGAATCCGGCAGCTACCGGGTGCAGGTGCAGGCCGCCGGCTTCAAGGCGACGCTGGCCAATGCGGGCGACGACCTCCTCGACTCCGACGCCAACAGCGCCGGTGTGGCCACCTTCACCCTGCGCCCCGGCGTGGCCGACCACAGCGTGGACATCGGCCTGCAGCAGATCAAGACCGCCTCGGTCGGCGACCGCGTGTGGGCGGACAGCAACCGCAACGGCCTGCAGGATGTCGACGAGGCGGGCCAGGAAGGCGTGACCGTGGTGCTGCGTGGCGCGGGCTTCGACAACGTCTTCGGCACCGCCGACGACGTTTCCGCGACGACCGTCAGCGGCGCGGACGGCAGCTATGCCTTCACCGAGCTGGCCGCAGGCCAGTACACGCTGAACTTCAGCCGCCCGGGCTACGAGGTGACCGTCGCCAATGCCAACGGCAACACCAGCGACACGCTCGATTCCGACATCGACGCCCAAGGCAACACCGCCGTGTTCACCCTGGGCCTCGGCCAGGTCCGCACCGACATCGACGCCGGCTTGATCCCCCCGCCGTGCGCCAGCCTGGTGGGCGACAGCCAGCTCCACGAAGGCTCGGTCGGCAGCTACCGCGTGCAGCTGAACACCGCGATGGCCTACGACACGGTGTACTACGTCAGCGCCGCAGGCGGCACCGCCGGCCGCACGCTGGGCTGGGCCGGCGACCAGCGCATCGCCGCCGGCGGTGGCACCGACGCGGGCGGCTACCACCACTACAAGCAGTACTACCACAACCAGTATTTCGACGAATACGGCAACCTGTGCACCGCCACCGGGCCGGCCGACATGAGCTGGGACTACGCCCTGTACAACCCGGCAGGTGCCATCGCCGGTGTTGCGGGCGGCTTCTACGTCACGGTCAAGGCGGGCCAGACCATGTCGGCCGCCTTCAGCGTCGAAGCCTGGCGCGAGAAGGTGTACGTCGATGGCGACTTCCTCTACGGCGGCTACGGCTTCGACGACTGGTGCAACGTCGGCCGCACCGACTACCAGGAGGCCGCCGTCGAGTGGTTCCAGCTCAACCTGACCGGCGTGAACACCGGCGCGGTGGAAGTCTGCGAGCCGGCGCTGTCGGTGTGCATCACCGACACGTCGAGCTATTACCGCTACAGCCCCATCGTCTTGGACATGGACGGCAACGGCATCCAGACCACGCTGCTGGCCGAGTCCACCGGCACCTTCGACCTGCTGGGCACCGGCCGTGCGCTGCATTCCGGCTGGATCTCGTCGGGTGACGCCTTCCTGGCGGTAGACATCAACGGCAACGGCCGCATCGACGACATCAGCGAGTTGTTCGGCGGCACCAAGGGGCAGGGTTTCGCCAAGCTGGCCAGCTTCGACAGCAATGCCGACGGCCTGGTGGATGCGCAGGACACGGCCTTCTCGCAGCTGCTGCTGTGGCAGGACGCGGACGGCAACCATGCCACCGACGCCGGCGAGCTGCGCACGCTGGCCGAGGCCGGCATCGCCAGCCTGAACACCGCCTACGTGGACCAGGCCGTCGAGCAGTGGGGCAACCTGCTGGGCGAGGCCAGCACCGCCACCCGCACCGATGGCTCTTCCATCGAGATGGTGGACGTGTACTTCAACGTGGCACCGGACACGGCCGAAGGCCTGGCCATCGCGGCCGGCGCACCTGCGCTGGACACGCTGCTGTCGGCGGACGACACCCTGCTGGACGCGGCCCTGTGCGGCATCGGCGAGCCGGCCGCCGCGGCCGGCGCCGAGGCTGCGGGTTGCGAGGCCTGGGCCGAAGCCGGCGAGGCCACGCGCCAGCTCATCGCCTCGATGCGCCTGGCCGAGAGCGGCTTGCTGGCCAGCGTGGGCTGACCGGCCGGCTGTTGTCGACGTACCGCCGGCCCGGGTTGCCGGGCCGGGCCCCCGGGTGGCAGCGCGCCGCGCTGCCCCCTCACCACCGAGCGTGGACCATGAGCAGTGACATTTCCCTCGCCGTGCCCGATGCGGCGGCCACCGGCACGCCGCCGGCAGACCACCGGCTGCTGGACGCCGTGCTGTTTCTGGCGCGCTTCTTCGGCGCCCCGGTGCAGCGTGAAGCGCTGCTGGCCGATGGCCACCTGCAGGCCGATGCCACCGAGGCACTGGCCGGCTGGTGCGCACGCGCCGGGCTGGTGCTGTCGCCCTTGCCGGCAGGCGCCGATGTGCGCGCCACCATGCTGCCGGCACTGCTGTGCGGCGAGGGCGGTGCCGCACTGGTGGTGCTGCATGCGCAAGGAACCGGGCAGGGCGAGGCCGCGCGCTTCGAGGTGCATGCGCCCGGCGTCGCCGGCACCCGCTGGATGTCACTGGCCGAGATCGAGGCCGCATGCCCCGGCGCACGCTGGCAGGCGGTGCGTGCCGCGCTGTTCTTCGACCAGCGCAGCCTGCTGTACACGCTGCCGCAGGCCCGGCGCTGGTTCTGGGATGTGTTCGGCCGCAACCGCTGGATCTTCGGTTGGGCGCTGGTGGGCACGCTCGGCCTCAACCTCATTGGGGCGCTGATCCCGTTCTACACCATGGCGGTGTACGACCGCGTGGTACCCAACAATGCGCTGGGCAGTCTGTGGGTGCTCACCGTGGCGGCGGTGCTGCTGGTGGGCTTCGAGCTGGCGATGAAGGTGCTGCGCGGTGCGCTGCTGGAAAGCGCCGCCCGCCGCATCGACGTCGCGCTGTCCTCGGCCATCTTCGCGCGCTGCCTGCAGCTGCGGGCGGCGCGGCGGCCGGCCTCGGGCGGCGTGCTGGCCAACGTGGTGCGCGACTTCGAGTCGGTGCGCGAGTTCTTCGCCTCCGGCACGCTCACCGTGCTCGGCGACCTGCCGTTCATGCTGCTGTTCCTGGGCATGATCGCGCTCATCGGTGGCTGGCTGGTGGCGGTGCCGCTGCTGGTCATTCCGCTGATGCTGCTGGTGGCCTGGGCGCTGCAGCGGCCGCTGATGCGCAGCGTGTCGGCCTCGTCGCAGCAGAGCGCGCAGCGCACGGCGCACCTGTTCGAGAGCATGAATGCACTCGACACCCTCAAGGCTCTGGGCGCCTCCGCCTGGAGCCGCCGCCGCTGGGAGCAGCTCACCGTGGCCATCGCCCAGCACGGGCTGCAGACGCGTGAGCTGGTGGCCTTCGGCGGTTATGCCGCGGCGTCGATGCTCACGCTGAGCAACGTGCTGCTGGTGGCCATCGGCGCCGTGCTCATCGGCGAGCAGGCGCTGACCACCGGGCAGCTGATCGGCGTCACGCTGCTGGCCGGCCGTGCGATGGCGCCGGCTTCGCAGATCGCCTCGCTGGTGCTGCGCTGGCAGCAGACCCGGCTGTCGATGACGGCGCTGGAGCAGGTGATGAACGCGCCCACCGACGACGAGCAGGCCACGCTGCAGGCGCCGCCGCTGTCGGGCCGCATCGAGTTCCGCGACGTGTCCTTCGCCTATCCCAACCGGCCACCGCTGCTGGATGGCTTGAACCTGCGCATCCGCCCGGGCGAGCGGGTCGGCTTCATCGGCAAGCTGGGCTCGGGCAAGAGCACGCTGCTGCGGCTGCTGGTGAACCTTTACGCACCGGCCAGCGGCACCGTGCTGCTGGACGACCTGGCCACCACCCAGCTGGATGCGCAAAGCCTGCGCAGGCAGGTGGGCTACGTGCCGCAGGACGTGACGCTGTTCCACGGCAGCATCCGCGACAACATCGAGCTGGGCCGCACCGAAGGCGGCGATGCCGCGCTGCTGGCCGCGGCGCGCAGCGCCTGCCTGGAGGAGACGCTGTCGCAGCTGCCTTCGGGCCCGGCCACGCCCGTGGGTGAACGCGGCGAGCTGCTGTCCGGCGGGCAGCGCCAGGCGGTGGCCATCGCCCGTGCGTTGCTGGGCGGGCCCCGGCTGCTGCTGCTGGATGAGCCCAGCAGCATGATGGACCCGGCCACCGAGCAGCGCCTGATCCGCGAGCTGCGGGCGCTGCAGGGCTGCACGCTGCTGCTGGTCACCCACCGCATGGCGATGCTGCCGCTGGTCGACCGCCTGGTGGTGCTGGACCGCGGCCGCGTGGTGGCCGACGGCCCGCGCGACGAGGTGCTGCGAGCGCTGGCCCAGCCGCCGGCTCCGGCCAGCCAGACGGGGGGCGCATCGTGAGCGCCGGCCTGTTCGGAGCCGCCGACGCCGCCGCGGCCGACCTGGACGCCGGCCCGCGCCGGCTTGTGCTGGTGATGGTGGCGATGCTCGCCCTGTTCGGCCTGGTGGTGCTGGCCTGGGCCACCTGGGCGCAGGTGGACGTGGCGGTGAATGCGCGCGGCACCGTGCTGGCGCCCAGCCGGCTGCAGGAGGTGCAAAGCCTGGAAGGCGGCATCGTGCGGGCGCTGAACGTGCGCGCCGGCGACAGCGTGCACAAGGGCCAGCCGCTGGTGGAGCTGGACGAGGTGCAGGCCGAGGTGGAGGTGGGCGAGAGCCGCGAATCGCTGCGGGCGTTGCAGGCCGCCCGCATCCGCGTGCAGGCGCTGCTGGATGGCCGCGCGCCCAGCTTCGGCACGCTGGAAGCCGATGCCCCGGCGCTGGTGCGCGAGGAGCGCCGGCTGTGGGAATCGGCGCGGCACGAATTCGACGCCAATGCCAGTGCCGCGGCCGAGGCGGTGCGCCGCCGCGCCGCCGAACTGGCCGAGGCCGAAGGCCGCATCCCGGTGCTGGAGCCGCTGGTCGCCTCGGCCCGCGAAGCCTTGCAGATCGAGGAGCGGCTGGGCCGCGAGGGCGCCGGCGCCCGGGCCGACCTGCTGGTGGCGCAGCAGCGCTTCCTGCAGCAGCAGGCCGAGCTGACCGCGCTGCGCCAGTCGCTGCCGCGGCTGGCCGCCGGCCTGGCCGAGGCACGTGCGCAGGCGGCCGAGCAGTCGGCCAGGCTGCGTGCGCAGTGGGGCGCCCAGCGCACCGAGATCGAAGGCAAGCTGCAGGCGATGGTGGCCACCGTGCGCGGGCGGGAGGACAAGCTCGCCCGTCGGGTGCTCAGCTCGCCGATGGACGGCGTGGTCAACCGGGTGCTGGTCAACACCGTGGGCGGCGTGGCGGCGCCGGGCGCGGCCATCCTGGAAATCGTGCCGCGCGACAAGACGCTCACCGTCACGGTGCGCGTCAAGCCGGCCGACATCGGCTTCCTGCATGCGGGCCAGCAGGCCACGCTGCGGGTCACCTCGTTCGACAGCTCCATCTACGGCACGCTGGACGCCACCGTGCAGCGGGTGGGTGCCGACGCGCTGCTGGACGAGCAGGACAAGCAACCCTACTTCGAGGTGCAGCTGCAGACCGCGCGCGACCACCTCACGCACCACGGCCGGCAGCTGGCCATTGGCCCCGGCATGCCGGTGGAAGCCAGCATCCTCACCGGCCGCCGCACGGTGATGCAGTACCTGCTGAAGCCGGTGCTGAAGACGCTGGATTCAGCGATGCAGGAGCGGTGATGGGCTGGCATGCCTGGATGTCTTCTACGCTGCTGGCCGCCGGCCTGGCGCTGCCGGCGGTGGGGCCGGCGTCGGCTGCCGATACCGCCGACCACACGCCCGCCCAGCCGACGCCCGCCGTGGCGGTGCCTGTCGAAGCGGCGCCGGCCAGCCCGCTCACGTTCTCCGTGGCGCTGCAGCAGGCGCTGCTGCAGGATGGCGCGCTGCGTGCAGCCCGCGCCAACGTGGTGGCGGCCCGTGCCCAGCAGGCCCAGCTGCGCTCGCGCTTTTTCCCCACAGCGGGTGTGGAAGCGCGGCAGGGCCGGCAGGTGGTGGACGAGCTGCAGAGCCCGGTCGAACGCCATGTGCGCCGCAGTGAGGGTTTTGTGCGCTGGAACCTCTACAACGGCGGCGCTGACCGCAGTGCGCTGGCGGCAGCCGAGTTCGATCTGGCCGCTGCCGAGGCCGACGCCCGGCACGAATTGGAAGAAGCCTGCGAGCGGGTGGGCAAAGCGTGGGCGGAGCTGCAGAAGCAGCAGGCGCTGCACCAGCACGCCCTGCAGCGCCATGCCGAAGTGCGGGGCCTGGCCAAGCGTGTGGCGCGGCAGGTGGCGGCCGGCAAGTCGGCCGATGCCGATGGGCAACTGGCGCAGTCGGCGCTGATCGACGCCGAACTGGCGCTGCAGGGCAGTGCGGCCGACCTGGCAGCCGCCCGCGCCCAGTTTTCCGTCATCACCGGCCTGCCCGGCGTGCAGGCGGTGGAGCCGGCGGCGTTGCCCTGGGCCGCGCCCACCGGGCTGGCGCTGGCCACGGCGCTGGACGACTGGTGGGCGCTGGCGGTGGAAGGCCATGCGGCCAGCCAGGCGGCTGCGGCACGGCGTGCGGCGGCCCAGGCCCGTGTGCCGCTGATTGCGCCCGAGTACCTGCCGCGCGCCGACCTGGACCTGCGCAAGACGCTCTCCGAACGCACGGCCCCGACCGAGTCGAGCCGCCACCGCCGGAGCTGGACGCTGTCGCTGACCTATGAGGTACCGCTGGGCGGTGCCGCCACGGCGCGGCGCGACGACAACGTGGCGCGTGCCGAAGCGGCCGAGGCCGAGGCCTGGCGCAGCCTGCAGGCGCTGCGCGGCGAGCTGGCCGTGGTGCGCCAGCAGGCGCTGCAGGCGGCCGATGCACTGCCGGCGCTGGAGCGCCAGCGCGGCCACCTGGAGGCGGTGGTGCAGGCCAGCGAGCTGCAGTACCAGGCCGGCCGGCGCAGCCTGCTGCAACTCATCGACCAGCGCGACCGCCGCTTCAACGCCGAGCAGCGGGCGGCCGACACCCGGCTGCGCCTGACCCAGGCTCAGCTGCGGCTGGGCGTGCTCACCGGCAGCCTGGCCGCGCAGTGGGGGCTGGCCACCGCCGAAGGCTCGGCAATACCCGAGCGAAGCACTGAGCCGACCCCCGAATGGTTGTTGCCGCGTTGAAAACCACCGCCCGGCAGCCCCCAGGGTTAGGGGTTTGCTGGCCTGTTTCCAACAGTTGCGACTTTGACCGAAGTGACATCTTCAGCTTGTTTTGTTGCGGTGCACCAACGAAACAGCGTTCCTATGTGCTGGGCGGCACGGCATAAACGGCAAAAACGTACGATTCCAACCCTCAAGTCGGGTCGTTATGGGTTTGACGGGCTGTTAGTGCGCACTTCAAAAATGATCAAAACATCCTGACAATCCGCGACGCTTGGCCGGCTGGGCACCCCTGGCAGGTGACACGCCCTGATCCGTACAGCGCATGACCCCAGGAGGAACCCGATGACCGTATTCAATTATTCGACCGTGGTGAATGTCTGCGAGGACACCAACGAGGACTTCGATGTGGCGGCCTTGCTGGCGCAGGTGGGCTACACAGCCAACGGCGCGCTGACCATCGACACCCTGCTGGTGGCCGATGGCCAGGGCGGCTACGTGCCCGCCCCCACGCTGCTGTTCAGCCAGGTGGACGACGACACAGTGCGGGTGTCCGCCGCCGCCATACCCAACTACTTCGGCAGTTTCGACACACTGAGCGTCATCGTCGACGTCGGTGCGGACCGGATCAACCTCACGCTCAAGGTCATCATCGACTCGGTGAACGACGCCCCCAGCGGCACCGACAGCGTGGTGGCCCTGACCAGTGCCGGCGCCTACGTGCTCAGCGAGGCCAATTTCGGCTTCACCGACGTTGACGGCAACGCGTTCAAGTCGGTGCTCATCAGCGCGCTGCCCGCCACCGGCCAGATGCTGCTCAACGGCGTGGCCATCAGCCCCGGCACCGAAGTGCTGGCCAGCGACATCCGCGCCGGCCGCCTGACCTACCTGCCGGCCCAGGGCACGACCGGCATCGTCGGCCTGTCCTTCCAGGTGCGTGACGACGGCGGCACCGTCGGCTGCAACGCAACCGACCTCGACCCCACCTGCAACATCCTGACCTTCAAGCTGCCGGTGCTGGCCTCGCTGGGCGACCGCGTCTGGCTGGACGGCAACGGCAACGGCCTGCAGGACAGCGGCGAGGCAGGTTTTGCCGGCGTCACCGTGCGCCTGCTGAACGGCAGCAACCAGGTGGTGGCCACCACCACCACCGATGCGACCGGCCAGTACCTGTTCACCGGCCTGCTGCCCGGGCAGTACAAGGTGCAGGTGGTATCGCCCAACGGCTACCAGTTCACCACCGCCAATGCCGGCGCCAACGACGCGCTGGACAGCGACGTGGTGTGGAACGGCACCGGCACCAACACCGGCACCAGCGGCCTGGTGACCCTGGCGGCCGGCGAGACCAACCGCACGCTCGATGCCGGCGTGAAGGTGTGCCTGGTCAAGGTGGGCGACACCGTCTGGTGGGACGCCAATGCCAATGGCGTGCAGGACGCCGGTGAACGCGGCATCGCGGGTGTGGCCGTCAAGCTGACCGGCGCCGGTGCCGACGGCGCCTTCGGCACCGCCGACGACGTGGTGCGCAACACCACCACCGACGCCAGCGGCAAGTACCTGTTCGACGGCGTGGCCTGGGGCCAGTACAAGCTGTCGCTGGGCGGCCTGCCCGCGGGTTACGGACTCACCGCCGCCGACGTGGGCACCAACGATGCGCTGGACTCCGACTTCCGCGCCATCACCACGACCAGCACCGTCAACCTCATCACCAACGGCAGCTTCGAGCTGCTGAGCGGCACGCAGCCCACCGGCTGGGTGGGCCTGGGCGACACCATCGAAACCAACACCGCCGCTTCCTACGGCGTCACTGGCGCCACCGGCGCACGGGTGGTGGAGCTGGACGCCAACCGCACCTACAGCAACAACACCGGCCTCGGGCAGGATGTGCAGACCGTCGCCGGCCAGAGCTACACCCTGTCGCTGGACGTCGCGGCGCGCTCCGGCACGCTCGCCTCCACCAACACGGTGGAAGTGTGGTGGAACGGCGTGCGCATCGCCTGCATCGAGCCCACCTCCACCGCGCTCAAGACCTACAGCTTCACCGTCACCGGCACCGGCGGCCTGGACCGGCTCGCGCTGCGCGAGCAGGCGGGCGACGACGACTGCGTCGGCGGCATCATCGACAACGTGCGCCTGATCGGCACCACCAGCAGCACGGTGTACGAAGCGGGCTTCGCCGTGGCCAGCTGCAATGACAACCTCACGCTGGACGCCGGCCTGGTGCTGACCCACCCGGCCAGCCTGGGCGATCGCGTGTGGTTCGATGCCAATGGCAACGGCCTGCAGGACAGCACCGAGGCCGGCGCCGCCGGTGTGACGGTGCGGCTGCTGAACCCGGCCGGCCAGGTGCTGGGCACCACCACCACCGATGCCACCGGCGCCTACCTGTTCACCGGCCTGCCGCCCGGCCAGTACGCGGTGCAGGTGGTGGCCCCGCAGGGCCAGGAGTTCACGCTGGCCAACGCGGGCAGCAACGACGGCATCGACAGCGACGTGCTGTGGTCCGGCACCGGCAATACCGCCACCAGCGCCTTGGTGACGCTGGCCGCCGGTGAAAACAACCGCAGCCTGGACGCCGGCCTCAAGCCCTGCCTGGTGGACGTGGGCGACTGCGTCTGGCTGGATGCCAACGGCAATGGCCTGCAGGACGCAGGCGAAGCCGGCGTCGCGGGCGTGGCCGTCAAGCTGATCGGCGCCGGCCACGACGGCCAGCTCGGCACCGCCGACGACAGCGTGCGCAGCACCACCACCGACGCCGCAGGCACCTACCGCTTCACCGACGTGGCCTGGGGCAGCTACAAGGTGGCCATCGGCCTGCCGACCGGCTACCAGCTCACCGCGGCCGACGTCGGCAACAACGACGCGCTGGATTCGGACTTCCGCGCAGTGAACGTGGCCGCCGGCCCGAACCTGATCGTCAACGGCAGCTTCGAGCAGTCGTCCGCCGGCTGGTGCGGCCTGGGTGACAGCATCGAGGTGCAGGCCGCGTACAACTTCGGCGTCAACGGCGCCACCGGCAGCTTCGTGGCCGAGCTGGATGCCAACCGCACCTGGACCTACGGCACCGGCCTGTACCAGGACGTGCAGACCGCCGCCGGCCAAAGCTACACCTTGTCGGTGGACCTGGCCGCGCGCGCCGGTTATGCCAGCTGGACCAACACCGTGGAGGTGTGGTGGAACGGCACGCGCCTGGCGCAGATCGACCCCACCAGCACCACGCTGAGCACCTACAGCTTCAACGTCACCGGCACCGGCGGCACGGATCGCCTGTCGTTCCGCGAGCAGCATGGTGACGACGACAGCGTGGGCGGCATCATCGACAACGTGCGCCTGATGGCCACGCCGTCGGTGGCCTACGAAAGCGCCGCCTTCACGCTGGCCGATTGCAACGACAACCTCACCATCGACGCCGGCCTGACCCAGCAGGCCTGTGTCACGCTGGTGGGCGCCGACTGCATCTACGAGGGCAGCAGTGCCAGCTACGCACTGCAGCTGGACCGTGCGCTGGCGGTGGACACCACTGTTTTCGTGAGCATCGTCAACGGCAGCGCGCAGATGGTCACCGGCCCGCAGTCCAATCAGGTCATCACGGCCGGCGGTGGCTACACCGAAGTCAACGGCCAGTTCTTCGCCAACCAGTACTTCGACCCCGTCTACGGCACCCGCTACAACACCGCCACCGGGCCGGCCGCGCAGAACTGGGACTTCAGCGTGCGCGACCTCGCCGGCAACTGGGTGCCGGCCAGCACCGCGGGCTTCGCGGTCACCATCCGCGCCGGCCAGACCACCTCGGCCGCCTTCAACGTCGATGCCTGGAAGGAAAAGGTCTACGCCGACCTGGACTTCGTGGGCAGCAACTACAAGGAAGCCGCCTGGGAGAGCTTCCAGCTGCAGCTCAGCGGCGGCAATGCCTTCACCGAGTTCTGCGAGCCGACCAAGACCGTGTCCATCGGCGATACCAGCACCTACTACACCTACAGCCCGATCGTGCTGGACCTGGACGGCAACGGCATCCAGACCACCGCGCTGATCGACGCGGGCGGCAGCTTCGACCTGTTCGGCACCGGGCACGCCGTGCAGTCGGGCTGGATCTCCGGCGGTGACGCCTTCCTGGCGGTGGACCTCGATGGCAATGGCCGCATCGACGACATCGGCGAGCTGTTCGGCGGCGCCGAGCGCGGTGTCGGTTTTGCCAAGCTGGCCAGCTTCGACAGCAACGGCGACGGCGTGGTGGACAGCGCCGATGCCCGCTTTGCCGAGCTCAAGGTGTGGCAGGACGCCAATGGCAACCACGCCACCGACGCCGGCGAGCTGCGCACGCTGGCCGAAGCCGGCATCGCCAGCCTGAACACCGCCTACCTCGACCAGAGCATCGACCAGCTGGGCAACGTGCTGGGCGAAGCCGGCAGCGCCACCCGCCTGGACGGCAGCGCGGTGGAGATGGTGGATGTGTATTTCAACGTCTACGCCGACGACGCCGCCGCCGCACAGGCGGCCGCGCTGCCCGCGCTGGACAACTTGCTGTCTGCCGACGACGCGTTGCTGGACCGTGCCTTTGCCGGCGGCTGCAGCGGCGGCGCGGACGCCTGCGGCCTGGCCACGGCCGGCTGCGGCGACGACAGCGCAGCACTGATGCGGCAGGTGATTGCCGCGATGAAGAACGCGGACCTCAGCGCCATCGCTGCGGTTGCGTAAGGCCGCAAGGCCTTGCAGGAGGGAGTCGGGCGGCGGCTGGCCGCCGCCCGGCAACTGGATTGAACCACCCGAAGGGAGAGGAACCCACCCATGAACCAACGTCATTTCCGCCTGTCCGGCCTTGCCGCCGCAGCCCTGCTGGCCGTTTCGGCCGCCCACGCCGACGATCTTTCGGTCAACCGCGCCTACTACACGCCCGATGGCAAGCTGGCGGGCGGCCTGGCTATCTCGCCGGCTGGCACAGAAGGCCCGGGGCTGTTCGAAAGCCAGAACCTGACCACCGGCACCTCGTTCCTGGCCTACTGCGTGGAGCAGAGCCAGGGCGCCACGAGCGCTGTCCACAGCTATGTGGCCAGCGCCTTCAGCGGCCCCGCAGAAGTGCAGGAGCTGTATGACCGCTTCTTCGACACCTCCATCCTGACGCAAGCAGGCGCCGTCGCTTTCCAGCTGGCGCTGTGGGAGCTGACCGGTGGTACCGAGGTGGCGGACTTCACCTTCGTCAGCGTGGCCGGCGCGAAGACCACCGCGCTGGACTGGCTGACCACCGTGCGTGCGGACAACGATCCGTTCGCCCAGAAGTACACGCTGACCCAGTGGTCGAACGCGACATACCAGGACGTGCTGCAGGCCACCCCGGTGCCGGAGCCCGAGACCTATGCGCTGATGCTGGCCGGCCTCGGCGCCGTGGGTCTGATGGCCCGCCGCCGCGGCACCCAGGCTCGCTGAACGTCAAGCGGGCCGCCGCTGCGGCCCCGTGGTGACAGGCGCCCTCCGGGCGCCTTTTTCATGGCTGGAAGCCCAGCGGCGCCGTCCAGCCGGCATAGGTCTTGGGCAGCGGCGTGGCGTAGTCGCCGGCCTTGCTGGTGTGCAGGCCGAGGGCCGCCAGACTTTCGGCGAACTTCACCGCCGCGCCCACGCCGTCGATCACCGGCACGCCCAGGCGCTGCTGCAGCTGCGTGGCCAGGTCGGCCATGCCGGCGCAGCCCAGCACGATGGCGCCGCTGCGGTCCTGCAACAACGCCTGCCGCGCCGCAGCCTCAATGCGGGCCACCAGCGCCGGGCCGGCGGCTTCCAGCTCCAGCACCGGGATGTCGGTGCCGTGCACGCCCCGGCAGCGCCGCTCGAAGCCGTACTTGTGCAGCAGGTGCTCGGCGATCACGCAGGTGCGCGTCATCGTCGTCACCACCGAGAAACCCGTGGCGAGGAACGAGGCGGCATGGAAGGCCGCTTCGGCGATGCCGATCACCGGTGCGGCCGTGGCCTCCCGCGCGGCGTCCAGGCCGGGGTCGCCGAAGCAGGCGATGACCACGCCGTCCACCGCCGCGCCGTGCAGCCGCACCTGCTGCGCCACGCCGGCGGCGGCGAAGGCGTCGTCGTAGTGGCCCTCGATGGACGCCGGTCCGAAGTCGGGCTGCATGGCCACGATCTCCGTGCCCGGCGCGGCCACCGTGCGGGCGGCGGCGGCGATCTGCGCCGTCATCGGCGCGGAGGTGTTGGGGTTGATGACGAGCAGCTTCATGGCAGGACCGGTCGTGGTGCGTGGCGGGGCGGCATTGCATACAAAGAGGGCGCCGCGCGCCCTGTCAGTGCAGGCCGCACAAGGCACCGCAAGTGCCGCGCCCGCTTCGGTGCACCGGCGGACGCGCGCCATTGGCACATGCATTGCATACAAAGCTGCCCACGATGGAACGCACCGACCTGGAACTGGTTTCGCTGGCCAAGCATTACGGCGACGCGGTGGCCGTGGCCGGCATCGACCTGAAGATCAAGGGCGGCAGCTACTGCTGCCTGCTCGGGCCTTCGGGCTGTGGCAAGACCTCCACGCTGCGCATGGTGGCCGGCCATGAGGAGCCGACCGAAGGCCATGTGCTGCTCTCGGGCCGAGAGATCACGCACCTGGAGCCGGCCCAGCGCGGCACCGCGATGATGTTCCAGAGCTATGCGCTGTTCCCCCACCTCAGCGTGCTCGACAACGTGGCCTTCAGCGCCCGCATGAAGGGCGTGGACAAGCCGACGCGCGAGAAGCGTGCCCGCGAGCTGCTCGACCTGGTGGCGATGACGCCCTATGCCCACCGCCTGCCGGCCGCGTTGTCGGGCGGCCAGCAGCAGCGCGTGGCGCTGGCCCGCGCGCTGATGACGCAGCCGCGCGTGTTGCTGCTGGATGAGCCGCTGTCGGCGCTCGATCCCTTCCTGCGCATCAAGATGCGGGCGGAACTGCAGCGCTGGCACCGTGAGCTGGGCATGACCTTCGTGCACGTCACCCACTCGCAGGAAGAGGCGATGGCGCTGGCCGACCTGGTGGTGGTGATGAACCAGGGCCGCATCGAGCAGTCGGGCACTGCGCGCGACGTGTTCGAGCGGCCGCGCACCGCCTTCATTGCCCGCTTCATCGGTGCGCACAACGTGGTGGACACGCCTTCCGGCGCGGTGGCGGTGCGCAGCGACCGCACGCTGCTGGCGCCCACGGGCGGCCCCGGCATGGCCGTCAGCGTCAAGGCCGTGGAATACCAGGGCAGCCATGTGCAGGTGCACCTGGCCACGCGGCTGGATGAGCACGATGCCGCCGACGACGCGGTCGCCGGCCCAGGCTGGGTGGCGCTGGTGCCCGATGCGCAATTCCATGCCAACCCGCTGGAGCCCGGCCAGCGCGTGGCCATGAGCTGGCACGAGGCCGACGCCCACGTGCTGGAAGGCTGAGCTTTTCTCGAGATCCGCCGCACGGTGTCCGCATGCAGCGGTACGCCGGCTTTCACTCCCTGCCTTTCAGGAGACCTGCGATATGACGACCGACCACCCGACCACCGCCGGCCTGCCGCGCCGCCGCCTGCTCAAGGCCGCTGCCGGCGTGGGCGTGGCCGCCACCGGACTCACCGGCTTCCCGTTCGTGCAGGCGCAGGAGAAGATCACGCTGCGCTACCTGGGCACCGCGGTGAACCAGGACAAGAAGATTGCCGAGAAATTCGAGGCCGACACCGGCATCAAGATCCAGTACATCCCGGTCAACACCGACGTGGTGACGCAGCGCGCCGTCACCTCGCCCAACTCGTTCGACCTGATCGACACCGAGTACTTCTCGCTGAAGAAGATCGTGCCCACCGGCAACCTGAAGGGCATCGATACCAGGAAGATCAAGAACGCCGACAAGATCACCTCGCTGTTCACCACCGGCATGGTGGCCGGCAAGGCGGTGGGCGACCAGGGTACGGCGCCGAAGAAGGTGATCTACCTGGAAGGCGAGAAGAGCAAGGTGTTCGCCAAGGCGCCCACGCAGTTCATGTCGCTGATCCCGACCACCTACAACGCCGACACGCTGGGCATCCGGCCCGACCTGATCAAGCGCCCGATCGAGAGCTGGAAGGAGCTGCTGAACCCGGAGTTCAAGGGCAAGGCCGCCATCCTCAACATCCCGTCCATCGGCATCATGGACGCGGCGATGGTGGTGGAGGCGATGGGCCTGTACAAGTACCCTGACAAGGGCAACATGACCAAGGCCGAGATCGACCTGACGATCAAGACGCTGATCGAGGCCAAGAAGGCCGGCCAGTTCCGCAGCCTGTGGAAGGACTTCAACGAGAGCGTGAACCTGATGGCCTCGGGCGAGGTGGTGATCCAGTCGATGTGGAGCCCGGCCGTGACGGCGGTGCGCACCAAGGGCATCGACTGCGTGTTCCAGCCGCTGAAGGAAGGCTATCGGGCCTGGGCCGCGGGCTTCGGGCTGCCGGCCACGCTGTCGGGCCGCAAGCTCGACGGCGCCTACGAGTTCATCAACTGGTTCCTCGACGGCTGGGCCGGCGCCTACCTCAACCGCCAGGGCTACTACAGCGCGGTGCTGGAGACGGCCAAGGCCAAGATGGAGCCCTACGAGTGGGCCTACTGGATGGAAGGCAAGGCCGCCGAAAAGGACATCAAGGCGCCCAATGGCGAGCTGCTGGCCAAGGCCGGCAGCAAGCGCGACGGCGGCTCGTACGAACAGCGCATGGGCGGCATCGCCTGTTGGAACGCGCTGATGGACGAGAACACCTACATGGTCCAGAAGTGGAATGAATTCGTAGCTGCTTGAGCCCGAGGTAGACCGCGATGATGTCGGCGCGCAAGAACCTCGTGGCCTGGCTGCAGGCCGGGCCGCTGGCGGCGGTGTTCCTCGTGTTCTTCGTCGTGCCGCTGGCGCTCATCGTGATGGTGAGCTTCTGGCAGGCGACGGACTACGAGCTGATCCCGGCGTTCACGCTGCAGAGTTATGCCGACATCTTCAAGGGCTGCGGCATTGGCGGCGGGGGTGACCTGTGCGTCACCCTCAAGACCTACGGGTCCACGCTCAAGTTCAGCTTCGTGGTGTGGCTCGTCACCGCGCTGCTGGGCTTCGCGCTGGCCTACTTCATGGCCTTCCATGTGAAGAGCACGCTGGTGCAGACGGTGCTCTTCATCATCTGCACCGTGCCCTTCTGGACCAGCAACGTCATCCGCATGATCTCGTGGGTGCCGCTGCTGGGCCGCAACGGGCTGGTCAACCAGACGCTGCTGGGCATGGGCCTGATCGAGCAGCCGCTGGATTGGCTGCTGTTCTCCGACTTCGCGGTGATCCTGGCCTTCGTGCACCTGTACACGATGTTCATGATCGTGCCGATCTTCAACTCGATGATGCGCATCGACCGCGCGCTGATCGAGGCCGCGCGCGACAACGGTGCCACGCCGTGGCAGACGGTGGTGCACGTCGTGCTGCCGCTCACCCGCACCGGGCTGATCATCGGCTCTATCTTCGTCATCGCGCTGGTGATGGGCGACTTCGTCACCGTGGGCGTGATGGGCGGCCAGCAGATCGCCTCGGTGGGCAAGGTCATCCAGGTGCAGGCCAGCTACCTGCAGTTTCCCGCGGCCGCGGCCAATGCGGTCATCCTGCTGGTGGTGGTGCTGATGATGATCGTCGCCCTGATGCGGCTGGTGAACCTGCGCAAGGAGCTGTGATGGCCGGCACCCGAGACAAGCGGGCGCCCGGCTTCTGGCCGCTGGCCTTCGTGTTCGTGCTGTTCGTGCTGTTCCTCTACGGGCCGATGCTGGCCATCTTCGTGCTCAGCTTCCAGGGGCCCGAAGGCGGGCTCACCTTCCCGATGCGCGGCTGGTCGCTGCACTGGTTCCGAACGCTGTGGGAGGGCATCGGCGTCATCGACATCGGCGCCGCCTTCCGCCGCTCGCTGCTGCTGGGCTTGGTGGTGATGGTGCTCACGGTCGCGCTGTCGCTGCTGGCGGGGCTGGCCTACCGCAAGAAGCTGCCGGGCGGCACGCCGCTGTTCTATGCCGTGGTGGCCAGCCTGATCATGCCGTCCATCATCGTGTCGCTGGGCATTGGCCTGCTGTTCCGGCTGCTGGACGGCGGCATCAAGGCGATGCTGGAGGCGTGGTTCCCCAGCCTGTTCGAGACCTACGCCACCGCGCTGGGCATGTTCACCTCGGGCCTGGGCGCGCAGCTCACCTGGACACTGCCCTTCGGCCTGCTGATCATGTTCGCCATCTTCAACCGCTTCAACCCGGCGTATGAGGAAGCCGCGCGCGACCTGGGCGCCACGCCCTGGCAGCGCTTCGTGCACGTGGTGCTGCCGTTGATCGGGCCCAGCCTCGTCGGCGTGGGCATGTTCGGCTTCACGCTCAGCTGGGACGAGATCGCGCGCTCCTCGCAGGCCATGGGCGACCTCAACACCCTGCCGCTGGAGCTGCAGGGCCTGACCACCACCGTCACCACGCCGGTGATCTATGCGCTGGGCACCGTCACCACCGTGGTGTCGTTCGCGGTGATGGCGGTCACGCTGGCCGTGGTGTGGCTGTGGCAAAGCCGGCGCCGCGGATGAAGGCGCCGGTGCCGCCGGCCTCCGCGCCCAGCACCCAGCGCATCTACGACGCCATCTACGCCGCCATCCTGGAGCACCGGCTGGCGCCGGGCACCCGGCTGCGCGAGGAGGAACTGGCCGAGTCCTTCGCCGTCTCGCGCACCGTGGTGCGCCAGGCGTTGCACCGGCTGGCGCAGGACCGGGTGGTGGCGCTGCAGCACCACCGCGGCGCCACGGTGCCGCAGCCCGGGCCGGCGGAAGCCGCGCAAGTCTTCGATGCCCGCCGGGTGGTGGAGTGCGAGGTGATGCGCCGGCTGGCCGGCCGGCTGGACGAAGCGGCGCTGGAGCGGCTGGCCGCGGTGGTGGATGCCGAATCGCAGGCGCTGGCGCGCGGCGACCGGTCGTCCGCCATCCGCCATTCCGGCGAGTTCCATCGGGAGCTGGCGCGGCTGGCCGGCAACCCGCTGTTCGTCCGCATGCTGGACGAGCTGCTGCCCACCACCTCCTTGCTGCTGGCGCTGCATGAACGGGCCGGCCAGCCGGCCTGCGTGGCCCATCGGCACCAGGAGCTGATCGCGGTGCTGCGCCAGGGCAGCGGCGCCGCCGCTGCGGCCGAAATGCGGCGCCACCTGCGGGAGATCGAGCAGTCGGTGGTCGGCCCGCCGGTGGCGGCCGACACGCCCGTGCTGCGCGACCTGTTCGCGGCCTACCGTCAGAGGTAGGAGTCCAGCACCTGCAGCACGAAGCGGGCGTTGGCCCGGGTGTTGGCGGTGTAGCCATAGAAGCTGCCGTACTGCGGGCGCAGGGCTTCCACCGCCGCGTCCACCACCGCGGCCTGCCAGCCGGCGGTGAACTCGGCGTGGTTGTTGGCCTTGGCCGGGTCCACGAAGCCGAAGTAGTCGATCTCCTCGGACGCCTTCTTCAGGGCGGCGCGCAGGTCGGCGAAGTAGCGCAGGTACAGGTCCAGGTCGGCCCGCGTGGCCACGTTGCCGTGGCCGCCGGACAGCCAGTCCCACTTCATGGCGCCCACCTGCCGCAGGTTGGCCGGCAGGTTCACCGCGGTTTCCGAGATGGCGAAGCCGAGGAAGGGCAGCTGGTCGCCGTTGAGCAGGTCGGGTGCATGGAGCACGCCCTGGCCCTTCAAGAGCCAGGCCGAATGGTCGTCGGTGTGGAAGGCATGGGTGAAGCCGTGCACCTGCACCTGCAGGTTCTCGAAGCGGAAGCTGCCGTCGGGCCAGCGCACGGTTTCGGTGGGCAGTGGCAGCGTGCTGCCCAGCCGCTTCATCTTGCTGGCCGTCTGCGTGGTGGCGATCAGCCGCGGCTTGACGCCCGAACGCCTGGCGTCGTCGAGCAGCAGCTGCACGTCGGCGATGTGGTCCGCGTGGAAGTGGGAGTAGACGATGGCGGTGATCGGCTTGTCCGTCACCGTGCGGATGCCCTTGAGGATGGCCTCGGTGCGGTACTGGGGCGCATCGAACACCAGCACGCCCTGGTCGCCCACATAGAAGAGTGCGTTGTAGAAGGTTTTGTGCGCCCACCAGGTGCGCGGCCCCAGCTTCTGCACGATGGCCGCGTCGCCCAGGCTGCGCGTGAGCAGCGAGCCCACGCGCTCGTCGGGCTGCGGCAGCGTGGTGGTGGAAGGCTCCACGTACCGGGCGCCGGTGGTGGAAGCAGGCGGCGGCAGAGGCGCCTGCGCGCCGGCGGCGGTGGCCAGCAGCAGCGCCGCGGCAGCCAGCATGGGGCGGGAGTGGGTGAAGGCGAGCGGCATGGCAGTCGATCCGAAGTGAAGGGCGGCTGCATGCTAATCCGCATCAATGAGAGAAGTGATTCGACGGCCCGCATCAATGTGTTGCGCAAGCCGACGCACAGCCCCGGGGCGGCCGCCGCGCCGATGCGGGGCGCGCCGCACAGCCCGCGGGCAGCGGACCCGCACAAACCCCCATGCAGCCCCTGGCACGCTCCGTGCAAACTGCCGTTTCATAGATAGATCCGTTGTTCATCTATGAAACATGCCTTTGACATGGCATGGCCGTTCCCGCCGTCGATCCCTCAGGAGTTGTTCATCGTGCAAATCGCCTCCCGCCCCTTTTTCCGCGCCACCGCGCTGGCTGCCCTGGCCGCCTGCAGCCTCGGCAGCGCCCTGGCACAGACGGCCCAGGTCTACGGCCTGGCCGACGTCAGCGTGGGCAGCTTCAAGGAGAGCGGCGGCAAGCGCACCGAGCAGATGGCCTCCGGCCGCATGGCCACCAGCTACCTGGGCTTCCGCGCGACGGAAGACCTGGGCGGCGGCCTGCAGGCCATCGTGACGCTGGAGCACTTCATGCGCATGGACAGTGGCGAGGCCGGGCGCTTTGCCGGCGACGCCTTCTGGTCGCGCAATGCCAACGTCGGCCTGCGCGGCAGCTTCGGCCTGATCCGGCTGGGCCGCATCGGCACGCCGTTTTTCGTCAATACGCTGTCGTACAACCCGTTCCTCGACTCGTTCGGCTTCTCGCCCGCCATCCGCACCATCTACCAGGGTGGCATCGGCAAGCTGGCCGGCGACAGCGGCTGGAACAATGCCGTGGGCTACAGCACGCCCAGGCTGGGCGCCTTTACCGGCCATGTGCTGGTGTCGGCCGGCGAAGGTGCCGGCGAGGGCCCCAACGTGGGCGGCAGCCTGCAGTACGCCGGCGGCGCGCTGGCCGTCGGCCTGGCCGCGCAGAAGGTGCAGACCGCCTTCAGCGCCGGCGAGGAAACCGCCTGGCAGCTGGGCGCTTCCTACGACTTCGGGCCGGTGAAGGTGTTCGGCCAGGTGGGCCGCATCGAGGAGGACGACACCCGCACCGGCAGCGCCGTGGCCGCCGGCAGCGACACCCGCGACCGCACGCTGCAGGCCGGCTTCTCGCTGCCGGTGGGCGCGGTGGGCAAGGTGCTGGCGTCCTATGGCGAGGCCAAGACCACCGGTGCGCGCGACAGCAAGCGGTCCTTCACCACGCTCGCCTATGACCACCAGCTGTCCAAGCGCACCGACGTGTATGCCGTGGTGATGTTCGACAAGCTGAAGGGCCAGGACCGCGCTGCCACCACCGCGCTCGGTGTGCGCCACAACTTCTGATGCCGGCCGGCCACCTGGGGTAAACCCGGGTGGTTGCCGGCCAGTCATCCACTAAGGTAGTGGCTGGTTTCATTAATGGATCGCTGTTTTACAGGCGAATCAACAGGCCTCACGATGTACGAGATCGAGTTCTGCGGCGTGGCAAAGCGGTTTCCGACCGCGCGCAACCCGAATCCGGCCAATGCGGTCACCGACCTCAGCCTGGCCATTCGCACCGGCGAGGTGGTGTCCATCATCGGTCCCTCGGGCTGCGGCAAGAGCACGTTGTTGAACATGGGCTCGGGCCTGTACCTGCCTACCGAAGGCGAGGTCAAGGTCTGCGGCCAGCGCGTCACCGGCCCGGTGCGGCAGGTGGCCTTCATGCTGCAGAAGGACCTGCTGATGCCCTGGCGCACCATCCGCCAGAACGTGGAGCTGGGCATGGAGATCGACGGCGTGGACAAGTCCCGGCGCCAAGAGACCGCCGACCACCTGCTGGCCAAGTGCCACCTCGCGGGCTTCGGCGACCACTATCCGTACCAGCTCTCGGGCGGCATGCGCCAGCGCGCTGCGCTGGCCCGCACGCTGGCGGTCGATCCGCAGGTGCTGCTGCTGGACGAGCCCTTCAGCGCGCTGGACGCGCAGACCAAGATGGTGCTGCAGCAGGACCTCGCCAAGACGCTGTACGAGCAGAAGAAGACGGCGTTGTTCATCACCCACGACTTGATCGAGGCCATCGCGCTGTCGGACCGCGTGCTGGTGATGAGCGAGCGCCCCGGCACCATCATCGAGGAGATCGTCGTCGACCTGCCGCTGCGCGACAACCCGCTGGAGCGCCGCAAGCTGCCCGCCATCGGCCCGCTGCAGGGCCGCCTGATGGAGCTGCTGAAGGTGGGCAAGCAGGAGGCCCTGCATTGAACGCCACCCGCCCTGAAGCCTGTACCGCTTCGCCTGCCCCCAACGCAAGGAACACCATGACCCGCTTCGTCACTTCCGTCCTCGCCCGTTCGCTGGCCGCCGTGCGGGCCTCGGTGCTGGCATGCAGCGCCGCCGCGCTGCTGCCGCTGGCTGCCCAGGCCGCGCCCGAGGAAGTCACCTACCTCCTGCCCGCGCCGCCCAACTCGCCGGCCTTCGCGCCCTGGATGCTGGCGCAGCAGAACGGCTACTACGCCGACGAGAACATCAAGGTCACCTTCGTCACCGCCCGCGGCGGGGTGGACGTGGCCAAGCAGATCGGCGCCGGCAACGCGGTGATCGGCGGCGCCATCGGCGACACGCCCATCATCGTGCGCGCCAACGGCGTGCCGGTGAAGGCGGTGGCGGTGCTGGGCGCCGGCTCGCTGACGATGATCAGCACCTACGAAGGCAGCGGCATCAACTCGGTGGCCGACCTGAAGGGCAAGACGATGACCGTCATGGCCTATACCGACACCACCTACTACGCGCTGCTCGGCTCGCTGCGCAAGGCCGGCCTCACCAAGACCGACGTGCAGGCCCAGGCGGCCGGCCCCACCGGCGTGTGGCAGCTGTTCGCGGGGAAGAAGTCCGAGGCCATGGCCGGCGTGCCCGACTGGGTGGTGAATGCCGAGGACGCAGGCGTGAAGGTCAAGCTGCTGCCGCGCGAGCAGCACTTCCAGAGCATGGCGCAGGCCATCCTGGCTTCGGACGACGTCATCAAGAAGAACCCCGAGCTGATCAAGCGCCTGGTGCGCGCCACGCTGCGCGGCATGCAGGACATCATGAAGGACCCCAAGGCCGCGGCCGCCACCTACGTGAAGGCGGTGCCCGCCTACGCCGGCAAGGAAGCGCAGATCGAGCGGGTGTTCGCGCTGTACAACCAGTACGTCTACGCCAACCAGAAGGTGCTGGGCCAGATGGACGAGAAGCGACTGGACGCGGTGCAGAAGTTCTACGTCGACGAAGGCATCGTCGCCAAGGCGCAGCCGCTGGCCGACCTGTACACCAACCAGTTCACCGGCGTCGCCCGCTGAGCTTCAGGACCCAAGCGCGATGCGATCCAACCTCTCGACGCCGCTGGGCAGCCTGGCCGTGCTGCTGGTGTTCCTGGCCGCGTGGCAGTGGGCGCCCGGTGCGCTCGGCATGCCCGAGTTCGTGCTGCCCAAGTTCACCCGCGTGGTGGAGGAGGCCGGCCGCATGTGGCAGGGTAGCGAGCTGCTCAAGCACTTTTCCATCACCGCGCTGGAAGTGGTGGTGGGCTTTGCCCTCGGCTCGCTGCTGGGCGTGATGTTCGGCGTGGCGCTGGGCCTGTCGCCACGCACCGAGGCCATCCTGTCGCCCTACATCCTGGCGCTGCAGATCGCGCCCAAGGTGGCCTTTGCGCCGCTGTTCGTGATGTGGCTGGGCTATACCGTGTACCCGAAGATCCTGGTGGCGGTGCTGATCGTCTTCTTCCCGGTGATGATCAACGTGCTGTCGGCCGTGCGCACCGTCGACCCCGACATGGTGAACCTGGTGCGCACGCTCAACGCAGGCCGCCTGCAGATCTTCCGCCTGGTGGAGTTTCCTTCGGCCATGCCGGCCCTGTTCAGCGGCCTGCGCATCGCCGCCACGCTGGCCGTCATCGGCGTGACGGTGGGCGAGCTGGTCGGCGGCAACCTGGGCCTGGGCTACCTGCTGGTGGATTCCGAAGGGCAGGGCAACACCGCCGGCGTGTTCGTGGCCATCGTGGCGCTCACGCTCATCGGCATCCTGGCCTATGCGGCGGTGGTGTGGGCCGAGCGCCGGCTGCTGCACTACATCCCGCGGGCCAACGTCACCACCGTCTGAAGAGGCTGCCGACATGACCACCGTCACCGGAACCCCCGACGCCGCCGCGCTGGCCGCCCTGCTGGCCCAGGTGCCGCCGCAGATGCTGGCCGGCCGCCGCGTGCTGGTGACCGGCGCCGCGCGCGGCCTGGGGCTGGCGTTTGCCAAGTGCATCGCCCAGGCCGGCGCCCGCGTGGTGCTGGCCGACATCCTGGCCGACCTGCTGCACACCGAGGTGCAGGCGCTGCGCGATGCGGGTGCCGACGTGCATGCGGTGGTGGCCGACCTGAGCGATCCGGCCAGCATCGAGGCCTGTGCCGCCGCGGCTGTCGCTGCGCTGGGCGGGCTGGACGGCCTGGTCAACAACGCCGCCATCACCAACTCCGGCGGCCGCGACCCGCATGCGCTGGAGGTGGAGATGTGGGACCGGGTGATGGACGTCAACGTGCGCGGCACCTGGCTGATGAGCCGCGCCTGCCATGCGGCGCTCAAGGCCAGCGGGCAGGGCGCCATCGTCAACCTGGCCTCCGACACCGCGCTGTGGGGCGCGCCCAAGCTGCTGGCCTACGTGGCCAGCAAGGGCGCCGTCATCTCGATGACGCATTCGCTGGCCCGGGAGTGGGGCGGCGACGGCATCACCGTGAATGCGGTGGCGCCCGGCCTCACGCTGGTGGAGGCCACCGAATACGTGCCCAAGGCCCGGCACGAGAAGTACCTGGAAGGCCGCGCCATCCCGCGCGAGCAGCAGGCCGCCGACGTGTGCGGCGCGGTGCTGTTCGCGCTGTCGGGGCTGTCGCGCTTCGTCACCGGCCAGCTGCTCGCCGTCAATGGCGGCTTTGTGATGCATTGAGGAGAAACCATGAACGACCCGACCCAAGACAAGAAGAGCTGGGACCGCCCCGAGGGCGCCAGCTTCGACGACTGGATGAACAGCCGCGTGGCGCGCTTCCAGACCCGCCGCTACGACTGGGACGCACTGAAGTTCCAGGCCGACTACGACCCCAAGTACCGCCGCGCGCAGATGCGCTACCTGGGCACCGGCGGCACCGGCGTCTCGGCCGACAACAACACCGTGCCCAACGAGCACTTCACCTTCTCCACCATGCTGATCCCGGCCGGCCACATCGGCCCGTCGCACCTGCACACCGACGTGGAAGAGGTGTTCTTCGTGCTGCGCGGCAAGATCAAGGTGGTGCTGGAGAAGGACGGCGAGCGCTTCGAGGCCATCCTCGGCGAGCGTGACCTGATCTCGGTGCCGCCAGGCGTGTACCGCGAGGAGATCAACATTGGCGAGGAAGACGCGCTGATGTGCGTGATGCTGGGCGCCAAGAAGCCGATCACGCCGACCTACCCGCCCGATCACCCGCTCGCCAAGATCAAAAGAGATACCCCCCGTACCGCCTGACGGCGGCCCCCCAGGGGGCGCCAACAGCGGCCCGGCCAAGCCGGTTCCGCGTTGGCCTGCTTGAGAACACACACCATGCCTGACGACCTGTCCCTTCCCACCGCCGAGCTCGACCGGCTGCATGCCCTGTTCGGCGTGCAGCGCATCGACGTGGGCGGTGGCAACGTGGTGGCGGTGCGCCGCTGCGGGCAGGGCCTGCCGGTGGTGTGCCTGCACGGCATCGGCTCGGGGTCGGCCTCGTGGGTGGACGTGGCACTGCTGCTGGGCGACCGCGCCGAGGTCATCGCCTGGGACGCCCCGGGCTACGGCGAATCGACGCCACTGCCGATGGCCGAGCCGAGGGCGACCGACTATGCGCAGCGCCTGCGCGAGCTGCTGGACGCGCTGGGCATCGATCGCTGCATGCTCGTGGGCCATTCGCTGGGCGCGCTCACCGCCGCCGCGGCCACGCAGGCCGGCGGTGTGCTGGCAGGGCGCGTGGCGCGGCTGGTGCTCATCAGCCCGGCCCGCGGTTACGGCGCGCCCGACCGCGCCGCGCAGGGCGCAAAGGTGCGCGAAGAACGGCTGGCCACGCTCGCGCAATTGGGCATCGAAGGCAGCGCGCGCCAGCGCAGCGGCCGGCTGCTGTCGGCCCATGCGGACGAGGCCGCGCAACGACGCGTGCGCTGGAACATGGCGCGACTGAACGAACACGGCTACCGCCAGGCGGTGGCCCTGCTGTGCGGCGACGACCTGCTGCGCTACCTGCCGCCGGCCTTGGCGGTGGATGTGGCGGTGGGCGCGCTGGACGTCATCACGCCGCCCGAAGCCTGTGCCGAGGTGGCGCAAGCCTGCGGCGTGCCGCTGCAGCACATCGAGGAAGCAGGCCATGCCAGCTACGTGGAGCGGCCGCAGGCCGTGGCCGCGCTGCTGGCAGCTTGTCTGGACAAGGCTGCGGCACCAGCAGCCTGAGAGCGAGGGAGACACCGAATGAGCACGACCGAGGCCGACCTGGCCGACGACGGCAACGACCGCTACATCGTGCCGGCCCTGGAGCGCGGCCTGCGCATCCTGGGCGAATTCACCCGCGAGAACCGCACGCTGGGCGCGCCTGAGCTGGCCCGCCGCTTCGGCCTGCCGCGCTCCACGGTCTTCCGCCTGCTGGCCACGCTGGAAAGCATGGGCTTCATCGAGAAGACCGAAGGCGGCCGCGAATACCGGCTGGGGCTGGCGGTGCTGCGGCTGGGCTTCGAGTACCTGGCTTCGCTGGAACTCACCGAGCTGGGCCTGCCCATCCTCAACCGCTTGAGCGATGCCATCGGCTACCCCTGCAACCTGGTCGTGCGCGATGGCCGCTCCATCGTCTACGTGGCCAAGGTGACGGCGCCCACGCCCTTCGCCAGCTCGGTGACGGTGGGCACGCGGCTGCCGGCGCATGCCACGGTGCTGGGCCGCGTGCTGCTGGAAGACCTCACGCTGCCGGAGCTGCGTGCCATGTACCCGGAAGACCGGCTGGAGAACTTCTCGCCCAGCACGCCGCGCACGGTGATCGAGCTGTTCAACATGGTGCAGGCCGACCGCGAGCGCGGCTACGTGCAGGGCGAGGGCTTCTTCGAATCGAACATCTCCACCATCGCCGCGCCGGTGCGCGACCACAGCGGCCGCGTGGTGGCCGCGCTGGGCGCCACCATCACCTCGGCGCATATCGACGGCAGCCGCATGGACGACATGGTGCGCCGCGTGCGTGACGCGGCCGGTGAGCTGTCGGCTCTTTTGAACTACGCGCCGGCCTCGGCCCAGCGCAACGTGGTGCCGCTGCGATGAACAGCAACTTCTTCGCCCCCGACGCGCTGGCGGGCCGTGTGGCCGTGGTCACCGGCGGATCGTCCGGCATCGGCCTGGCCACGGTCGAGCTGCTGCTGTCCTGCGGCGCCGCGGTGGCGCTGTGCGGCCGCGACGCCCAGCGGCTGGACAGCGCCGTGGCCGGCCTGCGTGAAAAGCATCCGCAGGCCCGGCTCTTCCCGCAGCCCTGCGACGTGCTGGACAAGGCCGCGGTGCAGGCCTTCGCCGACGCCAGCCAGGCCGCGCTGGGCCCGGCCTCGATGCTGATCAACAACGCGGGCCAGGGCCGCGTGTCCACCTTCGCCGACACCACCGACGAAGCCTGGACGCAAGAGCTGCAGCTCAAGTTCTTCTCGGTGATCCACCCCACGCGCGCCTTCCTGCCGCAACTGGTGCAGCAGCGCCAGGCGCTGGGCGATGCCTCGGTCACCTGCGCCAATTCGCTGCTGGCGCGCCAGCCCGAGCCGCACATGGTGGCCACCTCGGCCGCCCGCGCCGGCCTGTTGAACCTGGTGCGCTCGATGGCCACCGAGTTCGCCCAGCAGGGCGTGCGCGTCAACGGCATCCTGATCGGGCTGGTGGAGTCGGGCCAATGGCGCCGCCGCTTCGAGGCGCGCGAAGACAAGTCGCAGGACTGGGCCGCCTGGAGCAGCCAGCTCGCCAAGACCAAGCACATTCCCCTGGGCCGCCTGGGCCTGCCCGCGGAAGCCGCGCGCGCCCTGGTGTTCCTCGCATCCCCGCTGGCCTCCTACACCACCGGCGGCCACATCGACATCTCCGGAGGCCATTCGCGCCATGCCTGAAACCAACACCCCCGTGACCGTCGGCGCCGTCGTCGCGGCCTTCCTCGAGCAGTGCGGCGTCAAGACGGCCTTCGGCGTCATCTCGATCCACAACATGCCCATCCTCGATGCCTTCGCGCAGCGGGGCGCGGTGCGCTTCGTGCCCGCGCGGGGCGAGGCCGGCGCCGGCAACATGGCCGATGCCTATGCCCGCTCCACCGCCAGCCTGGGCGTGTGCCTCACCAGCACCGGCCCGGCCGCCGGCAACATCGCCGGCAGCCTGGTGGAAGCGCTCACCGCCGGCTCGCCGCTGCTGCACATCACCGGCCAGATCGAGACGCCCTACCTGGACAAGGGCATGTCGTACATCCATGAGGCGCCCGACCAGCTGACGATGCTGAAGGCGGTGAGCAAGGCCGCTTTCCGCGTGCGCAGCGTGGAGACGGCGCTGGGCACGCTGAAGCAGGCGGTGCAGTGCGCGCTGACCGCGCCCACCGGCCCGGTGAGCATCGAGATCCCCATCGACATCCAGTCGGCGCTGATCGCCATGCCGGCCGACCTGAGCCCGCTGCCGGTGGCCACCGCGGTGCCCAGCGAAGCCGCGCTCGATGCGCTGGCCGACAAGCTGGCCGCGGCACGCCGGCCGATGCTGTGGCTGGGCGGCGGGGCGCGCCATGCCGGCGCGGCCGTCAAGCGGCTGCAGGCGCTGGGCTTCGGCGTGGTCACCACCGTGCAGGGCCGCGGCATCGTGGCCGAGGACGATGCCGGCTCGCTGGGCGCCTACAACATCCACAAGCCGGTGGAAGCCTTCTACCAAACCTGCGACGCGATGCTGGTGGTGGGCTCGCGCCTGCGCGGCAACGAGACGCTGAAGTACGAACTCCAGCTGCCGCGCCCGCTGTACCGCGCCGATGCCGATCCCGCCGCCGAAGGCCGCTGCTACGCCAGCGACGCCTTCGTGTGCGGCGACAGCAGGCTCGTGCTGCAGGGCCTGGCCGACCGGCTGGAGGCCCGCGGCTTCCGCGCCGATCCGGCGTTGCTGGCTGATTTGCGCGCCGTGCACGAGCGTGTGGTCGCCACGCTGCACGACGGCCTGGGCCCCTATGCGCGCCTGGTGGCCGAGCTGCAGAAGATCGCCGGCCGCCAGTTCAACTGGGTGCGCGATGTGACCGTGTCCAACAGCACCTGGGGCAACCGCGAGCTGCGCATCTTCGAGCCCAGCGCCGGCGTGCACGCCACCGGCGGCGGCATCGGACAGGGCATGCCGATGGCCATCGGCGCGGCCATCGGCGCCGAGGCCACCGGCTCCGGCCGCAAGACCTTCTGCCTGGCCGGCGACGGCGGCTTCATCCTCAACCTGGGCGAGCTGGCCACCATGGTGCAGGAGCGCTGCAACCTGGTGGTGGTGCTGATGAACGACCAGGGCTACGGCGTCATCAAGAACATCCAGGACGCGCAGTACGGCGGCCGCCGTTGCTACGTCGACCTGCACACGCCGGACTATGCGCAGCTGTGCGCCTCGCTCGCGCTGCCGCATGCGCGGGTGAGCGACCTGGCCGACCTGCCCGCGGTGCTGGCGCAGGCGGTGGACCGGCAGGGCCCCTTCCTGCTGGAGATCGACATGCTGCGCATCGGCGCCTTCAAGAGCGCCTTCGCCGGCCCGCCGACCAACACCGTGCAGCAGATCCCCGCGATCGCGAAGGCCTGAGCCATGCCGGTTCTGAACATCGCCCTCGTCGGCTGCGGCGCCATTGGCACCGCGGTGCTGGAGCTGCTGCGCGCCGATGCCGGCCTGCGGGTGGCCGCCATCGTGGTGCCGGGCTCTTCGCTGGCTGGCGCCCGTGCGGTGGCACAGCGGCTGGCACCCGGCGCCGAGGTGACCGAGGCCGTGCCGTCCCAGGGTATCGAGCTGCTGCTGGAGGCCGCCGGCCACGCCGCCATCGAGCACCATGTGCTGCCGGCGCTGCGCCGCGGCGTGCCCTGCATCGTGGCCTCGGTGGGTGCGCTGTCGGCGCCGGGCCTGGCCGAGGCGCTGGAAGCCGCGGCCGCCGAGGGCGGCACCCAGGTGCAGCTGATTCCCGGCGCGATCGGCGGCATCGACGCGCTGGCCGCGGCCCGCATCGGCGGCCTGGCCCGCGTGCGCTACACCGGCCGCAAGCCGCCGCGGGCCTGGGCCGGCACGCCGGCCGAGGAGGGCCGGCAGCTCGATGCGCTGGCCGAGGCGACGGTGATCTTCGAAGGCAGCGCGCGTGAAGCGGCGCGGCTGTACCCCAAGAACGCCAACGTCGCGGCCACCGTGTCGCTGGCCGGGCTGGGCCTGGACGAGACGCAGGTGCGGCTCATCGCCGACCCCGGCGTGAGCGAGAACGTGCACACGGTGGAAGCCGAAGGTGCCTTCGGCAGCTTCGAGCTGACGATGCGCAACCAGCCGCTGGCGGCCAATCCCAAGACCTCGGCCCTGACGGTCTACAGCGCGGTGCGGGCTTTGCGCCACCGCGTGGCGCCGCTGGCTGTTTGAACCCCCACGCGTGAACTGAGCTGAGAACTGAGATGCCGCAACTGGACCTGCTGAAGATCAACGTGGCCGGCGAATGGCGCCTGGGCGGCGGCGAGGAGTACGAAAGCCTCTACCCCGCCACCGGCGAGCCCATCGCCCGCCTGCGCGCCGCCAGCCTGGCCGACGTGGACGAGGCCATCCGCGGCGCCGACCACGCCTTCCGCACCAGCGGCTGGGCGCAGAAGCTGCCGCACGAGCGCGCCGCGGTGCTGTACCGGGTGGCGCAGCTGATCCGCGAAAACGCGGAAGGCCTGGCCCAGCAGCAGCGGCTGGACAACGGCAAGCCGATCAGCGAGACGCGTGCGCTGGTGGCCAGTGCGGCCGGCACCTTCCAGTTCTTCGCCGCGGCCTGCGAGACGCTGGAAGAAACCATCACGCCCTCGCGCGGGCCCTTCGTCACGATGAGCGTGCATGAGCCGATGGGCGTGGTGGCCGCCATCACGCCGTGGAATTCGCCGATCGCCAGCGAGGCGCAGAAGCTGGCGCCGGCACTGGCCGCGGGCAACGCGGTCGTCGTCAAGCCGGCCGAGGTCACGCCGCTGATGGCGCTGGAACTGGCCCGGCTGTGCGAGCAGGCCGGCGTGCCGCGCGGCATCGTCAGCGTGCTGCCGGGCAAGGGCTCGGTGATCGGCGACGCCATCACGAAGCATCCGCTCGTCAAGCGGGTGTCCTTCACCGGCGGCACCACCACCGGCAAGCACATCGCGCACATCGCGGCCGACAAGATGATGCCGGTGTCGCTGGAGCTGGGCGGCAAGTCGCCCACCATGGTGCTGGAAGACGCCGACCTCGACCATGCGGTCAACGGCGTGCTGTACGGCATCTTCAGCAGCTCGGGCGAGTCGTGCATCGCGGGCTCGCGTCTCTTCGTCGCGCAGCCGATCTACGACGAGTTCATGACCCGGCTGACCGAGCGCGCCGCCGCGCTGCGCGTGGGCAACCCGGCCGACGAGCGCACGCAGATGGGCCCGCTGATCACCGCCCGCCACCGCGAAGGCATCGAGCGCTACGTGGCGCTGGGCGTGAGCGAGGGCGGCCGCATCCGCACCGGCGGCGTGCGGCCGCACGGGCGCGCGCTGGAAGCCGGCTACTTCTACGCGCCCACCATCCTGGAAGGCCTGGGCAACCAGGCCCGCACGGCGCAGGAAGAGATCTTCGGCCCGGTGCTGGTCGCGATGCCTTTTGACACCGAAGAACGCTTGATCGAGCAGGCCAACGACAGCATCTATGCGCTGGCGGCCGGCGTGTGGAGCCGCGACTTCAAGCGGGCCTGGCGCCTGGGCCGGGCGGTGCAGGCCGGCACCGTCTGGGTCAACACCTACAAGCAGTTCTCGATCTCCACGCCCTTCGGCGGCTGGCGCGACAGTGGCCTGGGCCGCGAGAAGGGCCGCGAAGGCATCTTCCAGTACATGGAGCAGAAGAGCATGTACTGGGGCACCAACGAACACCCCATCCCCTGGGCAAATTGAGCCCCGGCGGCCAGAAGGAATCCGCAATGAGCGTTCTCGGAATCGACCAGATCACCTACGTGGCAGACGACCTGCCCACCTGCAAGCGCTTCTTCGCCGACTGGGGCCTGGCGCTGGCCAGCGAGTCGGCCGATGCGCTGGTGTTCGAGAGCCTGAACGGCTGCCGTGTGGTGGTGGCCCGGCTGGGCCTGCCCGGCCTGCCGCCTGGCCCGGAAGACGGTCCGACGCTGTGCGAGGTGGTGTGGGGCGTGGAGAGCGACGCCGACCTCGACCGCTATGCCGCGGCCATCGCCGACCAGCCCGGCTTTGTCGACACGCAGGCCGACGGCGCCCGCCGCATCGGCTGCACCGACCCCAACGGCGTGGCCGTGCGCCTGCAGCGCACCCGCAAGCATGCGGTGCAGATCGAATGCGGCCCCAGCAACACCTGGAACGACAAGCTGCGCGTCAACCAGCCCAGCCCGATCTACGACCGCGCCACGCCGATCGAGGTGGGGCACGTGGTGTTCTTCGCTTCCGACGTGAATGCCACCAGCGCCTTCTACCGCGACAAGCTGGGCTTCGTCGCTTCGGACAGCTACCCCAACCGCGGCGCCTTCCTGCGCTGCGCGCCGGAGGGCGGGCACCACGACATCTTCCTGCTGCAGCTGCCCTCGGGCAAACGCGGGCTGAACCACGTCGCCTTCACCGTGCGCGACATCCACGAGGTGTTCGGCGGCGGCCTGCACTTCTCGCGCTGCGGCTGGGAAACCCAGCTCGGCCCGGGCCGGCACCCAATCTCGTCGGCCTATTTCTGGTACTTCAAGAATCCGGCCGGCGGCCTGATCGAGTACTACGCCGACGAGGACCAGCTCACCGGCGACTGGCAGCCGCGCGAGTTCGAGCCGGGCCCCACGGTGTTCGCCGAATGGGCGGTGGATGGCGGCCTGGATGGCCACACCCGCCGGCAGAAGAACGCCGATGCGCCCCAGGGCAAGTTCCTGACGGAGAAGAAGTGAACCGCATGAACCTGTCTAGACGAGTGCTGCTGGCCGCCGGCCTCGCGCTGGCCCTGCCGCTGGCCGCGCAGGCACAGTCGCCCGCCGAGAAGCAGCTGGCCGAAGGCCGCTTCACCATCGTGGCGCCGTTCCCGCCCGGCGGGCCGGTGGACACGCTGGCCCGCCTGCTGGCCGAGGCCCTGGGCAAGCGCTATGGCCAGGCGGCCGTGGTGGACAACGTGGCCGGTGCGGCCGGCAACCTGGGCATCGACCGCGTCAAGCGCGCCAGGCCCGACGGCCATACGCTGCTGGTGGTGCCGGCCGGCAACCTCACGATCAACCCGACCTTGATGCCGAACTTCCCGTTCAACATCGAGCGGGACTTCGTGCCGGTGACGATGCTGGCCAAGGCGCCCAACGTGCTGGTGGCCAGCCCTGCGCTGAAGATCAAGACGGCCAGGGAGCTGGTGGCGCTGGCCAAGGCGAAGCCGGCCACGCTGTTCTACGCCTCGCCGGGTGTGGGCAGCGGCCTGCACCTGGCGGGTGAGCTGTTCAAGCAGCAGGCCGAGGTGGACATCACCCACGTGCCCTACAAGGGCACCGGCCCGGCGTTGAACGACGTGCTGGGTGGCGTGGTGCCGCTGATGTTCAGCAACCTGCCGGCCACGCTGCCCTTCATCAAGGAAGGCAAGCTGGTGGCGCTGGGCATCACCGAGGCCGCGCGCAGCCCGGTGGCGCCCGACATCCCCACGCTGGCCGAGCAGGGCATTCCGGGCGTGGTGGTCACCTCGTGGTACGGCCTGCTGGCGCCGGCCGGCACGCCGGCCGCGGTGGTCGAGCAACTGGCCAAGGATGCCCATGCGCTGCTGGCCGAGCCGGCGATGCGCGACAAGCTGGCGGCCCAGGGCCTTTCCGACGCCACGATGACGCCGGCCGACTTCGCCGCCCACATCCGCAAGGAAACCGCGGTGTGGGCGCCCATCATCAAGTCGCGCGGCATCGTGGCCGAGTGAGGCAGCGCATGAGCGAACAAGCCAACCTGATGCTGCTGACGGTGGTGCTCAAGCACCACCCCGGCCTGACGCTGGACGACGTGCAGCAGCGCATGAAGGCGGCCGACTGGTGGGAGCAGTTCCCGCCCGAGGGCACGCGCATCGTCTCCTGGACGGTGGCGATGGGCCTGGGCCAGATCCTCACGCTGGAGCTGCCGCCCGACAAGCTGCCGCTGGTGAACGTGGAGCTGGAACGCCGCGCCTGGGGCGTGTTCACCACCGAGTGCCATCCCACCTACGACTTCATCCCCGTGCGCGAACGCATCCGCGAGCGCGTGCGCAACGGCGGCCAGTGAGCCACCGCCACTCCCCATCCCTTGCCCCGCAGGAGGCCGACGATGCAATCCACCGACCGCTATCTCGACGCACACCAGGCGCGCCAGCGCCCGCCCACCCCGTATGAAGACCTGCTGGGCGACGCCATCGAGCGCGCCTTCGCCGCCGGCGTGACCGAGCTGCCCGCCCTGGTGGCGCACCTGAACCGCAGCCACATGAGCACGCCCAGCGGCACGCCCTGGACGGAAGAGAACTACCGCGCCGAGATGGCGCGCCTGGGCGCCTGAGCGCGCGGCATCCACGCATCCGAGGAAGCACCATGAACATCCCCATCGCCGTTGCCGCCGATCCGGTCGACCAGTTGCTCGAGATCGGCCTGAAGGACCTCTGGTATCCCATCTGCCCGTCGGGCTTCATCCAGGACCGGCCGGTGTCGCTGCGCCGGCTGGGCCGCAAGCTCGTGTTCTGGCGCGACACGCAAGGCGTGCTGCATGCGCTGGAAGACCGCTGCCCGCACCGCGGCGCGCCGCTGTCGCAGGGCGTGGTGCTGGGCGACCGCATCGCCTGCCCGTACCACGGCGTGGAAGTGCGCTGCGACGGCGTGGTGACCAAGGTGCCCGGCAGCCCCGGCTGCAAGCTGGAAGGCAGCCAGGCCACCCGCCACTTCCATGTGCGCGAAGCCGCGGGCGCGGTGTTCATGTACAACTCGAAGGAGCCGGTGGACACGCCGCCGCCTCTGCAGCTGCCCGAGCAGCTGACCGACGACAGCCAGTTCTCGTCCTTCCTCTGCTACGCCGAATGGAAGGGTGACTACCGCTACGTGCTGGACAACGTGATGGACCCGATGCACGGCACCTTCCTGCACAAGCAGTCGCATTCGATGGCCGAGGGCGAATCCACGGCCAAGTTCGGCATCCGGCCCACCGACACCGGCTTCGTGTTCGAGAAGGAAGGCCAGCGCAACGTCAACTTCGACTGGACCGAGTGGGCCGACACCGGCATCCACTGGATGCGGCTGGAGATCCCTTACCCGAAGACCGGCGGCCCCGGCGGCAACTTCATCATCATCGGCAGCTACACGCCGGTCAGCCCCACGCTGAGCTGTGCCTTCCACTGGCGCGTGCGCAAGCTGCCACCGGGCTGGCAGCGCGACACCTGGCGCTTCCTCTACAAGAACCGGCTGGAGGCACGCCACTGGCACGTGCTGGAACAGGACCGCGTGCTGATCGAGAACATGGAGCCCGACGCCAACCAGCATGAGCAGCTGTACCAGCACGACCTCGGCATCGTGCGGCTGCGCCGGCACCTGAAGGGCCTGGCGCAGGCGCAGCTGGCGGCGGCCGCCGCGGCCCCGGCCAAGGCCTGACGGTGGCCGCCCTGCCCGTGACCCCGGCCCTGGCCACGCCCGTGCGAAAGGTGGCCTGCGCCGCCGTGCCCGACGTGCCCCATGCCACCTGGTCGCAAGCCCTGGTGCTGGGCGCCGAGGTGGTGATGTCCGGCCAGACGGCCGGCGCCGCCGCGCAGCAGGCCGCGGCCGCCGGCACGCCGATGGACGCGTACCAGCAGGCGCTGGTGTGCCTGCGCAGGCTGCAGGCGCTGGTGGAGGCGGCCGGCGGCGGCGTGCACAACCTCGTCAAGCTCACGCTGTACCTGACCGACATCGCCGACCGCGAGGCCGTGGGCCGTGCCCGCCGCGACTTCTTTGCCGAGGTGCTGCCCGGCGCGCTGTTTCCCGCCTCCACCCTGGTGGCCGTGAGTGCGCTGGTGCAGCCCGAACTGCGGGTGGAGGTGGACGCCATCGCCCGCCTGGATGCCGATCTGCGGCAGGTCGTGCTCGCCACCGCCTGAAGCCCGCCTGAACCCCGACCGAACCCCTGCCACCTGAGGCTGAGTGCCATGTCTTCCCCGACCCTGAACGCCCTGGTCTACGCGATGCGCCACGAGGCGGAAGGCATCGTCAGCGTCGAGTTCCGCCCCGCTTCCAGGGACGTGGCGTTCCCGGTGTTCGAGGCCGGCTCGCACATCGACCTGCACCTGCCCAACGGCCTGGTGCGCAGCTACTCGCTGTGCAACCCGGCCAGCGACAGCGGACGCTACGTGGTCGGCATCCTGCACGACCGCAAGAGCCGCGGCGGCTCGCGCTACGTGCACGAGCAGCTGCGGGTGGGCAGCCGCATCAGCATCTCGGCGCCGCGCAACAACTTCAAGCTGCATGAGGACGCGCCGCGTTCGGTGCTGGTGGCCGGCGGCATCGGCGTCACGCCCATCTGGTGCATGCTGCAGCGGCTGGTGGCCATCGGCCGGCCGGTGGAGCTGATCTACTGCGCGCGCAAGCGCGAGGAAGCGGCCTTCGTGACCGAGATCGAGGCGCTGGCCCGGCAGCATGACGTGCCGGTGACCTGGCACTTCGACGAGTCGGCCGGCGGCCCGCCCGACCTGGCCGCACTGCTGGCCGGCCGCAAGGCCGACAGCCACTTCTACTGCTGCGGCCCGGGCCCGATGCTCGACGCCTTCGAGCGCGCCTGCGAGAAGCTCAACTACCCCGCCGCCCACATCGAGCGCTTTGCCGCCGCGCCGGTGGAGGCGCCCGCGGCCACGCAGAGCTTCGTGGTGGAGTGCGCCCGCAGCGGCAAGGTGGTGGAGGTGCCGCCCGGCAAGTCGGTGCTCGACAGCCTGATCGACGCCGGCCTCAACCCCGACCACAGCTGCAAGGAAGGCGTGTGCGGCGCCTGCGAGACCGCGGTGCTCGAATTCGACGGCGAACTCGACCACCGCGACGGCATCCTCACCAAGATCGAGCGCGAATCCGGCCGCACGATGATGATCTGCGTGTCCAGCTGCAAGGGGAAGCGGCTGGTGCTGGATGTCTAGACATCCCACGCCGGCGCCAGCCCGGCCGGGTTCACCAGCCGCTCACCGCGGTCCAGCGTAGCGATGCGGGCCATCTCGTCGTCGGTCAGCTTCAGGTCCTGCGCCGCCAGGTTGGCCTGCAGGTTCGCCCGCTTCGTCGACGACGGGATCACCGCATGCCCCAACTGCATCGCCCACGCCAGCGCCACCTGGGCGGGGGCCACGCCATGCGCCGCGGCGATGCCGGCCAGCACCTCGTCGGCCAGCACCTTGCCGTAGCCCAGCGTCATGTACGAGGTGAGCGGCACGCCCTGGCTGCGCGCGAACCCGGCCAGCGTGCGGTTCTGCAGGTAGGGGTGCAGCTCCACCTGGTTGGTGGCGATCTGGCCGGCGCCGGCCGCGTCGATGGCCTCCTGCAGCAGCGCGACGGTGAAGTTGGAGACGCCGATCTGCCGCGTCAGCCCCTGCTGGCGGGCGGCCAGCAGCGCCTCGATGGATTCGGCCAACGGCATCGCGCCGCCGGGCGAGGGCCAGTGGATCAGTGTCAGGTCCACCGCGTCCATGCGCAGCTTGTCCAGGCTCTCGCGCAGGCTGGGCAGCAACCGGTCGCCGGCCAGGTGCTCGGTCCAGACCTTGGTGGTGACGAACAGCTCGTCGCGCGGCACGCCGCTGCGTTCGATGGCCTGGCCCACCTCGGCTTCGTTGCCGTAGATCTGCGCGGTGTCGATCGCGCGGTAGCCGAGTTCGAGTGCGGTGGTCACCGAGTCGATGACGGTCTGGCCCTTCAGGCGGAAGGTGCCGAGGCCGAACGGGGGAATGGGGTGCACGGTCATGGTCATGTCCTTGGTGAAGTTGTCTAGGCAGCTGCGAAGCGGCGGGCGCCGCGGCGGTCAAGCGCACCGCTGCAGGCCGTGAGGGCCAGCGCCACCAGTACCACCAGTGCGCCGATCCAGGGCGTGTGCATTAGCCCCAGGTGGGTGACGATGAGCCCGCCGGCCCAGGCCGCGCCGGCGATGCCCAGGTTGAAGGCGGCGATGTTCAGGCCCGAGGCGACGTCCACCGCGTCGGGCGTGTGGTGCTCGGCCTGGCGCACCACGTACACCTGCAGGCCCGGCACGTTGCCGAAGGCCACCGCGCCCCAGGCCAGCACCGTCAGCACGGCCAGCCAGGGGTGGTGCGCGGTGAAGGTCAGGGCGAACAGCACCGCGGCCAGCAGCGCGAAGACCAGCTTCAGCGCCGGGATCGGGCCGCGGCGGTCGGCCAGCCGGCCGCCCCACAGGTTGCCCACGGCCACCGACACGCCGTACACCGCCATCACCCAAGCCACCGCGCCGGTGCTGAAGCCGGCCACCTCGGTGAGGATGGGCGCCAGGAAGGTGAAGGGGATGAAGCTGCCGCCATAGCCCACCGCGGTGGTGGCGTACACCAGCAGCAGCCGCGGCTCGGCCAGCACACGGGCCTGCTGCGCCAGCGAGGCCGGCGGCGTGTGGGCGATGCGGCGTGGCACCAGCAGCAGGCTGCCGACGAAGGCCACCGCGCCCAGGCCGGCCACCGCCAGGAAGGTCTCGCGCCAGCCGAAGTGCTGACCGATGAAGGTGCCCAGTGGCACGCCGGTCACCAGCGCCACCGTCAGCCCGGTGAACATGATGGCGATCGCGCTCGCCGCCTTGTCCTTCGGCACCAGGCTGGTGGCGATGGTGGAGCCGATCGAGAAGAACACGCCGTGCGCCAGGCCGGTGAGCACCCGGGCGGCGATCAGCGACTCGTAGCCCGGCGCCTGCCAGGCCAGCAGGTTGCCGGCGGTGAACAGGGCCATCAGCGACAGCAGCAGCAGCTTGCGCGGCACGCGGCCGGTGAGGGCGGTGAGCACCGGCGCGCCCACGGCCACGCCCAGCGCGTACAGGCTGACCAGCAGGCCCGCCGAGGGCAGGCTCACGCCCAGGTCGGCCGCCACCGTGGGCAGCAGGCCGACGATGACGAATTCGGTGGTTCCGATGGCGAAGGCGCTGAGCGTCAGCGCGAACAAGGCAAGCGGCATGGGGTACTCCGGGTTGTGCAGGTCGGGGCGGAGTGTGGGTGCGCGGCTCTTGCGGAAAAATCAGGTGCTGGGCACAAGACCCTTGAATTGGAGTCAAGAATGAAGACGACGCTGGACGAGCTGCTGGCGCTGCGCACGGTGGTGGACACCGGCTCCATCACCGCCGCGGCCGAGCAGCTGGGCCAGACGGTCTCCGGCATCAGCCGGGCGCTGCGGCGGCTGGAGCAGAAGCTGGGCACCACGTTGCTGAACCGCACCACGCGCCGGCTGTCGCTCACCGACGAGGGCCGCGCCTTCCTGGCACGGGCCCGCGACATCCTGGCCGCGGTGGACGAGGCCGAGGAGCAGATGGCCGCCCGCCGCCAGCAGCCCGCCGGCCGGCTGCGGGTGAATGCCGCGGTGCCCTTCATGCTGCATGCGGTGGCGCCGCGGGTGGCCGCCTTCCAGGCGCTGTACCCGCTGATCGAGCTGGAGCTGAACACCGACGACCTGCCGATCGACCTGCTGCAGCAGGACACCGACGTCGCCATCCGCATCGGGCCGCTGGTCGATTCGACCCTGCGCGCGCGGCCGCTGGGCCACAGCGCGGTGCGGGTGCTGGCCAGCCCCGGCTACCTGAAGGCGCGCGGCCGGCCCAAGACGGTGGCGGAGCTCACCGGCCCGGGTCACCGGCTGCTGGGCTTCAACCAGCCCGAGTCACTGAACCTGTGGCCGTTGCGCGGGCCGCAGGGCGACCGGCTGAGGGTGCAGCCTGCGATCAAGGCCAGCAGCGGCGAGACGCTGCGCCGGCTGGCGCTGGAAGGGGCCGGCGTCGTCTGCCTGTCCGACTTCATGACCGCGGAGGACCGCCGCGCCGGCGCCCTGGTGCAGCTGCTGCCGCGCGACACGGTGGAGCTGCTGCAGCCGATCCACGCCGTGTTCTACCGGAACACCGAGCTGGCGTCCCGCGTCGGCTGCTTCCTGGACTTCCTGGCGCAGCAGATCGGCGAAGCCGGGTGGGGATGACGGGTGGGACTGCGCCCGACTCCGACGCGCAGCGCCCGACGGGCACCCCCAACGTTGCTGCATCTCACCCATCACTTTCAGTGCCCCCTGCAAGTCCTTATTTTTGAAGCCATTTTTTCGTGTACTTACTTCGCGAGGCGGCTGTAAGTAGTTGATTTCATTGATTTTTCTGACAGCGCGCGTTGACCCACACCGGTGCGTCAGCTACAGTGGGGGATAGTGGCGGTTTGTGGGGGAAAAGGGTGAGTTTTGTGTTTCAGGGGGGCTCAGCGTTGTCGCTGGACGGAAAAGGGCGGATGACCGTCCCGGCCCGCCATCGCGACGTGCTGGCTGCCGTGGCACAGGACAAGCTCACCATCACCAAGCATCCCAACCGCTGCCTGCTGGTGTTTCCCCGTCCCGCCTGGGAGCATTTTCGCGACCGCATCCTGGCCATGGGCGCCGGCGGGGATGTGATGCGCCGGCTGTTCGTCGGCAGCGCGGTGGACGTGGAGATCGACAGCGGCTCGCGCGTGCTCATCGCGCCGGAGCTGCGCACCTGGGCCGGCCTGGACAAGGACGTGATGCTGCTGGGCACCGGCCAGCGCTTCGAGCTGTGGGACGCCGCCCGCCTGGCTGCCTACGAGGAAGAGCAGCTGGCCAAGGGCGACGTCGCCCAATCGTTCATCGACATGGGCCTGTGATGAGCAGCACGCCCGCCGCCGCCCCCCTGCAGCACATCAGCGTGATGCTGGAAGAAGCCGTCGAAGGCTGGTTCCACCGCGCCGACGGCATCTACGTGGACGGCACCTTCGGCCGCGGCGGCCACTCGCGCGAACTGCTCAGGCGGCTGTCGCCGCATGGCCGGCTGATCGCCTTCGACAAGGACCCGGCCGCCATTGCCGCTGCCACCGACGAGTCAGCGCCGACGCGGGTTTCAGACCCGCGTTTCGCCATCTTCCATGCCAGCTTCCGCGACATGCGGGAGCGCCTGGCCGGCATCGGCGTGCACCGGGTCGACGGCATCCTGCTGGACCTGGGCGTGTCGTCGCCGCAGATCGACGACCCGCAGCGGGGCTTCAGCTTCCGCTTCGACGGCCCGCTGGACATGCGCATGGACCCGACCCGGGGCGAAAGCGCCGCGGATTTCCTGGCCCGCGCCGACGAGCGCCAGATTGCACAGGTGGTACGAGACTATGGCGAAGAACGGTTTGCTGTGCAGATTGCAAAGGCGCTTGTTGCTCGGCGCGAGGGCGGGAACCCCGTTCGAACCACAGGCCAGCTGTCCGAGGTCGTGGCTCGTGCGGTCAAGACCCGCGAGCCGGGGCAGAACCCCGCCACGCGCACCTTTCAGGCTCTTCGGATTTTCGTCAACGCCGAGCTTGAAGAGCTCAAACAGGTCCTGAGCGACACCGTCGACCTGCTGGCCCCGGGCGGCCGGCTGGCCGTCATCAGCTTCCATTCGCTGGAAGACCGCATCGTCAAGACCTTCATCGCGCGCGAGAGCAAGCAGGTGTACGACCGCCGCGCGCCCTTCGCCGAGCCCGCGCCCACGCGGCTGCATTCGCTCGGCCGGGTGAAGCCCTCGGCCGACGAGGTGGCCGCCAATGCACGTTCTCGCTCGGCCATCCTGCGCGTGGCCGAGCGCAAGGCCGCCCCGGTGGAAGGGCAGGCGCTGTGACGCGGCTCAACATCCTGCTGCTGGCCGCGCTGCTGGCCAGCTGCCTGTTCCTGGTGAAGACCACCTACGACACGCGCCGGCTGTTCAACGAGATTGAACGCGCCAAGACCCTGCACGCCCGGCTGGAAGTGGACTACAAGCGCCTGGAGGCCGAGCGCCAGGCCCAGGCCACCCACCTGCGCGTGGAGAAGGTGGCGCGCGACCGGCTGCAGATGCGCACGGCCAATGCCGCCGTGACCCAGTACGTGACCGATACCGGCCATGCCGCCACCGCGGCTGCGGCCGCCAGCGCGCCGGAGGTGCGGTGATGGGCCTGTTCCGCAAGAAGCCCGCGAGCGGCGGCGCCACCATGACCAAGCGCCCGCGCCCGCCGAAGGACAACGACGGCCGCCGCCGCATGGCCGCCAGCGTGCGCAGCCTGTCGTATGCGCAGAGCCCGCTGCTGGCCGCCAAGACGCCGCCGGGCCGCAGCAAGTTCATCGTCGGCCTGGTGGGCCTGGGCTTCTGCCTGCTGGTGGGCCGCGCGGTCTACATCCAGGCCATCGGCACCGAGTTCTACCTGAGCGAAGGCGAGAAGCGCTATGCGCACACGCTGGAGCTGCGCGCCAGCCGCGGCCGCATCCTCGACCGCAACGGCCTGCTGCTGGCCACCAGCGTGTCGGTGCCGTCCATCTGGGCGATCCCGCGCGACGTGAAGGCCACGCCCGAGCAGCGCCGCGAACTGGCCCGCCTGCTGGAGATGCCGCTTCCCGAGCTCGACAAGACGCTGGACAACGGCAGCCGCTTCGCCTGGCTCAAGCGCCAGGTGGACGACGAGCTGTGGAAGAAGATCCGCGCGCTGAAGATCGAAGGCGTGTACGAGGTCAACGAGTACCGCCGCAAGTACCCCGAGGGCGAGGCGGCGGCGCACCTGGTGGGCTTCACCAACCTGGAAGACGTGGGCCAGGAAGGCATCGAGCTGGCCTTCGAGCAGGAGCTGCGCGGGCGCAACGGCTCGCGCGAGGTGGTCAAGGACCGCCTGGGCCGCGTGGTGGAGGACATGGGCCCGCAGGTGGACGCGGCCAATGGCCAGGACATCCAGCTGTCGGTGGATTCCAAGGTGCAGTTCTTCGCCTACCAGCGCATCCGCGACGCGGTGGCCGAGCACAAGGCCAAGGCCGGCAGCGTGGTGGTGCTGGATGCCAAGACCGGCGAGGTGCTGGCGCTGGCGAACTACCCCAGCTTCGACCCCGGCAACCGCCGCCGCCTCACCGGTGCGCAGCTGCGCAACCGCGCGCTGACCGACACCTTCGAGCCCGGCTCCACGATGAAGCCGCTGATCGTGTCATGGGCGCTGGAAACCCGCCGCGTCACGCCCAACACGCCCATCAACGTGGCGCCGGGCCGCATCACCATCACCGGCAGCACCATCAGCGACTCGCATGCCTATGGCGTGCTGTCGGTCAGCGAGGTGATCCAGAAGTCCAGCAACGTCGGCACCGTGAAGATGGCGATGCAGATGGACCGCAAGGAGATGTACGACGTGTTCGCCGCGGTGGGCCTGGGGCAGAAGCCGCAGCTGCGCTTTCCCGGCGCCGTCACCGGCCGGCTGCGCCCGTGGAAGACCTGGCGGCCCATCGAGCAGGCCACCATGAGCTACGGCTACGGCCTGTCGGCCTCGCTGTTCCAGCTGGCGCGGGCCTACACCGTGTTCGCGCGCGACGGCGAGGTCATCCCCGTGACCATGCTCAAGCAGAACCAGCCGGTGCAGGGCGTGCAGGTGTTCCGCCCCGAGGTGGCCAAGGCCATGCGCGAGATGCTGCACAGCGTCTCGCAGAAGGGCGGCACCGCGCCGCAGTCGCAAGCGGTGGGTTATTCGGTGGGCGGCAAGACGGGTACCGCCCACAAGCAGGAAGGCCGTTCGTACGCCGGCAACAAGTACCGCGCATGGTTCGTCGGCATCGCGCCGATCAGCGACCCGCGCATCGTCGTCGCCGTGATGGTCGACGAACCGACCAATGGCCAATATTTCGGCGGCACCGTGGCCGCGCCCGTGTTCAGCCAGGTGGTGCAGAACACGCTGCGCATGCTGGGCGTGCCGCCCGACATCGAGGTGCAGCCGCAGATCGTCACCCGTGACATCCCGGCCGCGCAGGAAAGTTTCTAAGTGTCCCTGACCCGCCTCAAATCCCCCGACGCCGCAGCCCGCTGGCTGCGCGAGTGGGTCACCGGCACCTTGCGTGCCGACAGCCGCCAGGTGCAGCCGGGTGATGCCTTCATCGCCTGGCCCGGCTATGCCACCGATGGACGCCAGTTCGCGCGCTCGGCCCTGGTGGCCGGTGCCGCCACCTGCCTGGTGGAGCACGAGGGCGTGGAGAGCTTCGCCTTCGACAATGCCCGCATCGCCTCGCTGCCCCAGCTGAAGGCGGCCACCGGCCCCATCGCCGATGCCTTCTTCGGCCACCCCAGCGCCCAGATGGACGTGGTGGCCACCACCGGCACCAACGGCAAGACCTCCACCGCCTGGTGGACGGCGCAGGCCCTGGCCATGCTGGGCCGGCGCTGCGGCGTCATCGGCACGCTGGGCATCGGCGAGCCGCCGCTGGCCATCCCCGCGACCGCTGCATCCACCACGGACGGCCAGCCCAGCGATGCCCAGCCGGGCAGCATCACCTTCACCGGCCTGACCACGCCGGACCCGGTGACGCTGCACCGCGCGCTGCGCGACTTCCACGACGGCGGCATCCATGCCTGCGCCATCGAGGCCTCGTCCATCGGCATCGCCGAGCACCGGCTGGACGGGCTGCGCGTGCGGGTGGCGCTGTTCACCAACTTCACGCAGGACCACCTGGACTACCACGGCTCGATGGAGGCCTACTGGGCCGCCAAGCGGGCGCTGTTCGACTGGCCGGGCCTGAAGTCCGCGGTCATCAACATCGACGATCCGCAGGGCGAGGCGCTGGCCCGCGAGCCCTTCGCGGCCGAGCGCTGGACCGTCTCGGCCCAGCAGACCGCCCGGCTGCGCGCGCAGAACATCGGCTATGCCGACGGCGGCCTGGCCTTCGAGGTGATCGAAGGCGACCGCGGCGCGCTGGTGCGCAGCACGCTGATCGGCGACTTCAACGTGCACAACCTGCTGGTGGTGATCGGCGGGCTGCGGGCGCTGGGCGTCTCGCTGCACGACGCCGCCAGCGTGGTGCCCTTCTTCACCCCCGTGCCCGGCCGCATGCAGCGTGTGCAGCTCAACTCGCAAGCGCCGCTGCCCGAGCTGGTGGTCGACTATGCCCACACGCCCGACGCGCTGGAAAAGGCGCTGCTGGCGCTGCGCCCGTTCGCGCAGGCACGCGGCGGTCGGCTGATCTGCGTGTTCGGCTGCGGCGGCAACCGCGACGCCACCAAGCGGCCGCAGATGGGCGCCATCGCGGCGCGGCTGGCGCAGCGCGTGCTGCTGACCAGCGACAACCCGCGCGGCGAGGACCCCGAGGCCATCCTGGCGCAGATCGCGGCCGGCATCGAGCGCGGCCATGTGGATGCCACCGTCATCGCCGACCGCCGCGCCGCCATCGCCGAGGCGGTGAACAGTGCCGGCCCGAACGACGTCATCCTGCTGGCCGGCAAGGGCCATGAGGACTACCAGGAGATCCAGGGCGTGAAGCACCCGTTCTCCGACGCCGCCGAGGCCCTGGCCGCGCTGGCCGCGCGCCAGGCACAGCAGATCGCTGCGGGTGGAGGGCAGGCGCAATGAGCACCGTGCTGCCGATGACCACGCTGGGCGAGCTGGCCATGCTGCTGCCCGACACCGTGCTGGTGGGCGACGCCGCCACGCCGGTGCACCGCGTGCACAGCGACACCCGCACGCTGCAGCCCGGCGACCTGTTCGTCGCGCTGCGCGGCGAGCGCTTCGATGCCCACGACTTCCTGCCCCAGGCCCGCGAGGCCGGCGCCGTGGCCGCGCTGGCCGAACATGGCCTGCAAGCCGCCGGCCTGCCCGGCCTGCAGGTGCCCGACGTGCAGCGGGCGCTGGAATTCCTGGCCGCGGCCTGGCGCCGCAAGCATGAGCTGCCGCTGATCGCCGTCACCGGCAGCAACGGCAAGACCACCGTCACCCAGATGACCGCGGCCATCCTGCGCGCCTGGCTGGCCGACGGCGCGCTGGCCACCGAAGGCAACTACAACAACCACATCGGCGTGCCGCTGACGCTGCTGCGCCTGCGGCAGGATGCGCAGCGCTGGCACCGTGCCGCGGTGGTCGAGCTGGGCATGAACCACCCGGGCGAGATCGCGCTGCTGGCGCGCATCGCCGCGCCCACGGTGGCGCTGGTGAACAACGCCCAGCGCGAGCACCAGGAGTTCATGGCCACGGTGGAAGCCGTGGCCCGCGAGAACGGCAGCGTGATCGAGGCCCTGGGCCCCACCGGCGTGGCCGTGTTCCCGGCCGACGACACCTATGCGCCGCTGTGGCTGCAGCTGGCCGGCAGCCGCCCGCACCTGACCTTCGCCCGCCAGGGCGAGGCCGACCTCACCTGCGAGGCGATGTGGATGGGCGCCCACTGGGCCATCACGCTGCACACGCCGGCCGGCCCGGCCAGCCTGACGCTGGCGGTGGCCGGCGAGCACAACCTGCGCAATGCGCTGGCCGCCGCCGCCTGCGCGCTGGCTGCCGGTGCGCCGCTGTCGGCCATCGTGCAGGGGCTGCAGGGCTTCGCCCCGGTCAAGGGCCGCTCGCAGCTGCAGACCCTGAGCCACCGCGGCCAGCCGCTGGTGCTCATCGACGACAGCTACAACGCCAACCCCGATTCCATGCGCGCCGCCATCGATGTGCTGGCCACGCTGCCGGCGCCGCGCGCGCTGCTGATGGGCGACATGGGCGAGGTGGGCGACCGTGGCCCCGAGTTCCATGCCGAGGTCGGCGCGCATGCGCAGGCCTGCGGCATCGAGCTGCTGTGGGCCGCCGGTGCCGCCAGCGCCGAGGCCACGGCCGCGCATGCGGCCGGCCGCCACTTCGCCACGGTGGAAGCACTGATCGCCGCGCTGCCCGAGCTGCCGGCCGGCGGCTCGGTGGTGGTCAAGGGATCGCGCTTCATGCGCATGGAGCGTGTGGTCGCCGCCCTGCAGAACGCCGGAGGCACCGATGCTGCTTAGCCTGGCGCAGTGGCTGCAGACGCTGTATCCGGAGGAGCTGGGCTTCCTGCGGGTGTTCCAGTACCTCACCTTCCGGGCGGTGCTGGCCGCGATGACCTCGCTGCTGATCGGCCTGGCCTTCGGGCCCTGGGTGATCCGCCGGTTGACGGCGCTGAAGATTGGCCAGCCGATCCGCGGCTACGGCATGCAGACGCACCTGGCCAAGAGCGGCACGCCCACCATGGGCGGCGTGCTCATCCTCATCGGCATCGGCGTGTCCACGCTGCTGTGGTTCGACTGGAGCAACCGCTTCGTCTGGATCGTGATGCTGGTCACCTTCGGCTTCGGCGCCATCGGCTGGGCCGACGACTGGCGCAAGGTGGTGCAGAAGAACCCCGAGGGCATGCCCTCGCGCGAGAAGTACTTCTGGCAGTCGCTGATCGGCCTGGTGGCCGCGCTGTACCTGGCCTTCAGCGTGTCCGAGACCTCCAACCTGCGGGTGCTGGAGCTGTTCGTGCAATGGGTGCAGAGCGGCTTCAGCAACGAGCTGCCGCCCAGCGCCGACCTGATGGTGCCGTTCTTCAAGACGGTGAGCTATCCGCTGGGCGTGTGGGGCTTCATCATCCTCACCTACCTGGTGATCGTGGGCAGCAGCAATGCGGTCAACCTCACCGACGGCCTGGACGGCCTGGCCATCATGCCGGTGGTGCTGGTGGGCTCGGCGCTGGGCGTGTTCTCGTACGTGGTGGGCAGCTCGGTGTACTCGCGCTACCTGCTGTTCCCGTACATCCCCGGCTCGGGCGAGCTGCTGATCTTCTGCTCGGCGCTGGCCGGCGCCGGCCTGGCCTTCCTGTGGTTCAACACCCATCCGGCGCAGGTGTTCATGGGCGACGTGGGCGCGCTGGCGCTGGGCGGCGCACTGGGCACCATCGCCGTCATCACCCGCCAGGAGATCGTGCTGGCCATCATGGGCGGCGTGTTCGTGGCCGAGGCGCTGTCGGTCATGGCCCAGGTCACCTGGTTCAAGTACACCAAGAAGAAGTACGGCGAGGGCCGGCGCATCCTGAAGATGGCGCCGCTGCACCATCACTTCGAAAAGAGCGGATGGCGCGAGACGCAGGTCGTCGTGCGCTTCTGGATCATCACCATGCTGCTGTGCCTCATCGGCCTGGCCAGCCTCAAGCTGCGCTGATGACGACCATGGACCACCTGATTGACCGCCACCTGCTGGTGCTGGGCCTGGGCGATTCCGGGCTGGCGATGGTGCGCTGGTGCGTGGCCGGCGGCGCCACGGTGCGCGTGTGGGATTCGCGCGAGCAGCCGCCGCAGGCTGCCACGTTGCGCGCCGAGCTGCCGCAGGTGCAGTTGTCCAGCGGCCCGCTGCAGCCGGCCGAGGCGCTGCAGGGCGTGGAGCTGGTGCTGAAGAGCCCGGGCCTGTCGCCGCTGGACGAGCGCATCCGCCCGCTGCTGGAGGAAGCCGCTGCCGCCGGCATCCCGGTGCAGGGCGAGCTGGACCTGTTTGTCCGCGCGTTGGCCGAGCTGAAGGCCACGCGTGGTTATGCGCCGCAGGTGCTGGCCATCACCGGCACCAATGGCAAGACCACCACCACCGCGCTGACCGCGCTGCTGGTGGAGCGCTGCGACAAGCGCGTGGCCGTGGCCGGCAACATCGGCCCGACGATGCTGGACACCCTGGCCGCGCTGCTGGCGCAGGAGCCGGAGGCCGAGCCTGCCGCCCCCGTGGCGGAGCTGGCAGCCGTGCCCGCGGCCGCCCAAACGGCGCCCGAGTCCGAAGGCACCGACGCCCTTGACCCCGAGGCCGAGGCGGGCATCGACGGCGACGAGCCCGAGGCCGCCGCCAACGAAGCCGCATCGCTCCCCGACGACGCACCGCTGGTGCTGGCGCCGCCGCCCCCGGCCGCGCCGCTGTTCCAGGCGCTGCCCGAGGTCTGGGTGCTGGAGCTGTCCAGCTTCCAGCTGCACGGCGTGCGCGGCTTCGAGCCCAGCGCGGCCACCATCCTCAACCTCAGCCAGGACCACCTGGACTGGCACGGCGACATGCGCGCCTATGGCGAGGCCAAGGCCCGCGTCTGGGGCGAGCAGGCGGTGCTGGTGGTCAACCGCGACGATCCCGCGGTGGAAGCCCTGGTGCCCGCGCCGGTGCCGGTGATCAATGCCGCCACCGGCAAGCCCTTCAAGCCGGCCAAGGGCAAGCTGCCGCGCACCGTGGCCCGCCGTGCGCTGCGCTTCGGGCTGGATGCACCGCGGGCACCTGGCGACTTCGGCCTGGTGACCGAGAACGGCATCGCCTGGCTGGTGCGGGCGCTGGAAGCCGACCCCACCGAGAAGCGCCGCGCGGGTGACGAACCCGAGATCCACCTGCAGCGGCTGATGCCCGCCGATGCGCTGCGCATCCGCGGCCGCCACAACGCCGCCAATGCACTGGCCGCGCTGGCACTGGCCAGTGCCGTCGGATGCCCGCTGGCGCCGATGCTGCACGGCCTGCGCGAATACCGCGGCGAGCCGCACCGGGTGGAGTTCGTCGCCAGCGTGGAAGGCGTGGAAGCCTTCGACGACAGCAAGGGCACCAACGTGGGCGCCACCGTGGCCGCGCTGCTGGGCCTGGGCGCCGACAAGGCCCCGGGCAAGCTGGTGGCCATCCTGGGCGGCGACGGCAAGGGCCAGGACTTCGCGCCGCTGGCTGCGCCGCTGGCCCGCCATGCACGGGCCGTGGCGCTGATCGGCCGCGATGCCGACGCCATTGCCGATGCACTGGCCGCCGAGGCCGAGCGCAGCGGCCTGGCCTTGCAGCACATCGCGCTGCGCCGCCACGAGACGCTGCCGCAGGCCGTGGCCTGGTGCTTCGAGCAGGCGCAGCCGGGTGATGCAGTGCTGCTCAGTCCCGCCTGCGCCAGCCTCGACATGTTCCGCAACTACGCCCACCGCGCCGAGGTGTTCGTGCAGGCGGTGCAGGCCCATGCGGCCGAACACGGGGAGCACGTCTGATGGCCCGCAGCCTGCAGATGCCTTCGATGCTGGCCGGCCTGCGCGAGCGGCTGGCCAACCTGCGCGCGCCCTTTGCGCGCAAGCCCGACGACGACGGCAGCCACCGCGTGCCGGTGCGCGACTGGGTGCCCAGCTCCTCCCGGCCCACGGCGGTGCAGGGCATCGACCGCACCTTCATCTGGGTGGTGGTGGCCTTGCTGGCCCTGGGCCTGGTGATGGTGTATTCGGCCTCGGTGGCCCTGCCCGACAACCCGAAGTTCGCGCGCTACGCCTCCACGCACTTCCTCACTCGGCACATGCTGTCCATCTTCCTGGCCTGCGTGGTGGTGGTGCTGGTCTTGCAGATCCCGATGAGCGAATGGGAGAAGTGGGCGCCTTGGATCTTCGTCATCGCGCTGGTGCTGCTGGTGGCGGTGCTCATCCCCGGCGTGGGCAAGGGCGTGAACGGCGCGCGGCGCTGGATTCCGCTGGGCATCATGAACTTCCAGCCCAGCGAGCTGGCCAAGCTGGGCATCGCGATGTACGCGGCCAGCTACATGGTGCGCAAGATGGATGCGCGGGAGAACTTCTTCCGCGCCGTCACGCCGATGGCGGTGGCGCTGGGCGTCATCGGCATCCTGCTGCTGGCCGAGCCGGACATGGGCGCCTTCATGGTCATCGCCGCGATGGCGCTGGGCATCCTGTTCCTGGGTGGCGTCAACGGCCGCATGTTCTTCCTGAGCGTGGCGGTGCTGGTGGGTGCCTTCGTGCTGATGATCGTCTTCAGCGAGTTCCGCCGCCAGCGCATCTTCGCGTACCTGGACCCCTGGAATCCCGACTATGCCCAGGGCAAGGCCTACCAGCTCACCCATTCGCTGATCGCCTTCGGCCGCGGCGAGATCTTCGGCCAGGGCCTGGGCGGCAGCCTGGAGAAGCTGCACTACCTGCCCGAGGCGCACACCGACTTCCTGCTTGCCGTGGTCGGCGAGGAGCTGGGCCTGATCGGCGTGCTGGCGGTGGTGGCCGCCTTCTTCTGGCTCACCCGCCGCATCTTCCACATCGGCCGCCAGGCCATCGCGCTGGACCGCGTGTTCGCCGGCCTGATGGTGCAGGGCATCGGCATCTGGATGGGCGGCCAGTCCTTCATCAACATGGGCGTGAACCTGGGCGTGCTGCCCACCAAGGGCCTCACGCTGCCGCTGATGAGCTACGGCGGCAGCGCCATCGTGATGAACCTGGTGGCCCTGGCCATCGTGCTGCGCACCGACATGGAAAACCGCGCGCTGATGCGGGGCGGCAGAGCATGAGCCATCTGATCATCATGGCGGCGGGCACCGGCGGCCACATCATTCCCGGCATCGCGGTGGCGCGCGAGATGCAGGCCCGCGGCTGGACCGTGAGCTGGATGGGCACGCCCGCCGGCATGGAGAACACGCTGGTGCCCGCGGCGGGCATTCCCATCGACCGCCTGGGCTTCGCCGGCCTGCGCGGCAAGGGGCTGCTGCATGCGGTCAAGGGAGCATTCAAGCTCGTCGGCTCCTTCGCCGAAAGCCTGAACATCCTGCGCCGCCGCAGTGCCGACGCGGTGCTGGGCATGGGCGGCTACGTGTGCTTCCCGGGCGGGCTGATGGCCGGCCTGATGCGCAAGCCGCTGGTGCTGGTCAATGCCGATGCGGCGCTGCTGCTGTCCAACAAGGGCTTGCTGCCTTTCGCCGACCGCGTGGCCTTCGGCTTCGACGGCGCCGATGCGGCGCGCACGCGCCACTCGGTGGTCACCGGCAACCCGGTGCGCGCCGAGATCGAGGCGCTGCCGGTGCCGGCCCAGCGCTTTGCCGGCCGCAGCGGCCCGCTGCGGGTGCTGGTGCTGGGCGGCAGCCTGGGCGCACGCGTGCTCAACCAGGCGCTGCCCGCCGCGCTGGCGCTGATCGAGGCCGACCAGCGGCCCATCGTCATCCACCAGACCGGCGCCGCGCATGTGGAATCGGTGCGCGCGGCCTATGCCGAGGTGCGGGTGCAGGCCGAGGTGCTGCCCTTCATCGAGGACATGTCGCGCCGCCTGGCCGAATGCGACCTGGTGGTGTGCCGCGCCGGCGCGGTGACGGTGAGCGAGCTGTGCGCCGCCGGCGTGCCCAGCGTGCTGGTGCCGCTGATCGTCAGCACCACCTCCCACCAGCGCGACAACGCGCTGTTCATGGCCCAGCACGGGGCCGCGCTGCACCTGCCGCAGGCCGAGCTGAGCCCGCAGAAACTGGCCGAGCTGTTCCAGGCCACCGACCGCACGGCCCTGCTGGCCATGGCCGAGAAAGCCCACACCCTGGCCCGCCCCCGCGCCGCGGCCCGTGTGGCGGATGAGATTGAAAGGCTGGTCAAGCCGTGAAGCACGCCGTTAAACATATTCACTTCGTAGGGATCGGCGGCTCCGGCATGAGCGGCATCGCCGAGGTGCTGCACAACCTGGGCTACGTCATCTCGGGCTCCGACCAGAGCGACAGCGTCGTGGTGCGCCGCCTGGCCGGGCTGGGCATCCGCGTGGCGGTGGGGCATGACGCGGCCAACATCGCCGGTGCCGAGGCCGTGGTCATCAGCACCGCGGTGCATGGCGACAACCCCGAGGTGATCGCCGCGCGCAGCCGCCGCGTGCCGGTGGTGCCGCGCGCGGTGATGCTGGCCGAGCTGATGCGCCTGCGCAAGGGCATCGCCATCGCCGGCACCCACGGCAAGACGACCACCACCTCGCTGGTCACCAGCGTGCTGGCCGAGGCCGGCATCGACCCCACCTTCGTGATCGGCGGCCGCCTCAACAGCGCCGGCGCCAACTCGCGGCTGGGCTCGGGCGAGTACATCGTGGTGGAGGCCGACGAGTCGGACGCCTCCTTCCTCAACCTGTCGCCCATCCTGTCGGTCATCACCAACATCGATGCCGACCACATGGACACCTACGGCCACGACTTCGCCAGGCTGAAGGCGGCCTTCGTGGACTTCCTGCACCGCATGCCGTTCTACGGCGCGGCCATCGTGTGTGCGGACGATCCCGGCGTGCGCTCGGTGATCCCGATGGTGTCGCGCCCGGTGGTGACCTACGGCTTCAACGAGGACGTGCAGATCCGCGCCGTCAACGTGCAGGCGCTGCCCGGCGGCCAGATGCGCTTCACTGCGCAGCGCCGCAACGGCGTGCGCATGCCCGACCTGGACATCACGCTGAACCTGCCCGGCGAGCACAACGTGCGCAACGCGCTGGCCGCGGTGGCCGTGGCCACCGAGTTGGAGCTGCCCGATGCGCCCATCGTCAGCGCCCTGGCGGCCTTCGGCGGCGTGGGCCGGCGCTTCCAGCGCTACGGCGAGCTGCCGGCGTCCGAAGGTGGCGAGTTCACGCTGATCGACGACTACGGCCACCACCCGGTGGAGATGGCCGCGGTGGTGGCAGCCGCACGCGGCGCCTTCCCGGGCCGCCGGCTGGTGCTGGCCTTCCAGCCGCACCGCTTCACCCGCACGCGCGACTGCTTCGAGGACTTCGTGAAGGTGCTGGGCACCGCCGACGCGGTGCTGCTGACCGAGGTGTATGCCGCCGGCGAGCAGCCCATCGTGGCCGCCGACGGCCGGGCGCTGGCCCGCGCGCTGCGCGTGGCCGGCCAGGTGGACCCGGTGTTCGTTGACGACATCAACGAACTGCCCGCCACCATCGCCAAGCAGGCGCGTGCCGGCGACGTGGTGATCTCGATGGGGGCTGGCAGCATCGGTGCGGTGCCGGCCAAGGTGGTGGATCTGCTGGGAGTGGCGGCATGAGCAGTGCGCCGACGATCGATCCGAAGGCCCTGGGCAAGACCGCCGTGCTGATGGGCGGCAGCTCGGCCGAGCGCGAGGTGTCGCTGATGTCGGGCACCGGCGTGCTGAATGCGCTCAAGGCCATGGGCGTGGACGCCTATGCCTTCGACCCCGCGCAGCGCGAGCTGGCGGCGCTGAAGCACGAAGGCTTCCAGCGCGTGTTCATCGCGCTGCACGGCCGCCATGGCGAGGACGGCACGGTCCAAGGCGCGCTGGAGCTGCTGGGCATCCCGTACACCGGCTCGGGCGTGATGGCCTCGGCGGTGGCGATGGACAAGGTGATGACCAAGCGCATCTGGCTGGCCGAGGGCCTGCCCACGCCGCGTTATGCCTGCCTCACGCCCGCCGAACAGACGCACGAGCGCATCCGCACCGTGCCCGACGACCTCGGCCTGCCGTTGATCGTCAAGCCGCCGCACGAGGGCTCGTCCATCGGCGTGACCAAGGTGGCGGGCTACTCGCAGATGCAGGAAGCCGTGCAGCTGGCCGCGGGCTACGACCCCGAGGTGCTGTGCGAGGAATTCATCGACGGCGAGGAAGTGACCTGCCCGGTGCTGGGCGAAGGTGCCGATGCGCATGCGCTGCCGGTGATCCGCATCGTGGCGCCCGAAGGGGCCTACGACTACCAGAACAAGTACTTCACCGACGACGTGCACTACCTGGTGCCCAGCGGCCTGCCCGAGGCCGAGGAGCGCGAGATCCAGCGCATCGTGCTGCAGGCCTATCGCGCGCTGGGCTGCCGCGGCTGGGGCCGGGCCGACCTGATGGTGCGCGCCAGCGACCGCAAGCCCTTCCTGCTGGAGATGAACACCTCGCCGGGCATGACCGGCCACTCGCTGGTGCCGATGTCGGCCCGCGCCGCCGGCATCAGCTACGAGCAGCTGTGCCTGAACCTGCTGGCGGACGCCCGGTTGGACAGCGCCCGCCCGAACCAGGATGCGTGAACGCATGAACATGGCCCTGCCCAACGACGTGCGCCTGACCAACGCGGTGGCCAACACCGTGTTCGTGCTCGCCGGTCTGGTGCTGGCCGCGGCGCTGGTGGCCTGGGTGGCCCGGCTGCCGATGTTCGCGCTGCGCGGCATCGTGGTGGATGGCGAGTTGTCGCGCAGCAGCGTGGCCACCATCCGCGCCAATGCCGCGCCGCAGCTGCAGGGCAACTTCTTCACCATCAACCTGGCGGCCGCCCGCGCGGCCTTCGAGACGGTGCCCTGGGTGCGCCAGGCCATCGTGCGCCGGGTGTGGCCCAACCGGCTGGCGGTCACCCTCACCGAGCACGAGGCCGCCGCGTTCTGGGAGAACGAGGAAGGCGACGAGCGCCTGGTGAACGTGCAGGGCGACGTGTTCGAGGCCAACCTGGGCGACGTGGAGGACGAGGGCCTGCCGCGCCTGTCCGGCCCGGACGGCAGCGCCGCGCAGATGCTCTCGCTGTACCGCCGGCTGCAGCCGCTGCTGGCACCGCTGCAGGCCGATGTGACGGCGCTGCGCCAGTCGCGTCGCGGCTCCATCCGCGCCGAGCTGGAGGGCGGCGCCACCCTCGAGATCGGCCGCGGCACCGAGGACGCCCTGGCCGAGCGCACCGAACGTTTCGTGCGCACGCTGCCGCAGGTACTGGCGCAGTACCCCGGCCGTGCGCTGCAGTACGCCGATCTCCGGCACAACGATGCCTATGCGCTGCGCATCGAGGGCGTGAGCACGCTGGTCGCGCCGCCCCCGCCGGTGCGACCCAAGCCCGCGCCGCGCCCCGCGGCACGGCAACGCTAAAGACATCAGGACACACAGATGGCCAAGGAATACAAGGATCTCGTCGTCGGGCTCGACATCGGCACCGCCAAGGTGATGGCCGTGGTGGCTGAAGTGCTGCCCAGCGGGGAGCTGCGGGTGGCGGGCCTGGGGGTGGCCTCGTCGCACGGCCTCAAGCGCGGCGTGGTGGTCAACATCGACGCCACGGTGCAGAGCATCCAGCAGGCCTTGAAGGAGGCCGAGATGATGGCCGACTGCAAGATCACCAGCGTCTACACCGGCATCACCGGCAGCCACATCCGCGGCCAGAACTCCACCGGCATGGTCATCGTGCGCGACAAGGAGGTGACGCCGGTGGACGTCACCCGCGTGGTGGAGACGGCCAAGGCCATCAACATCCCCAACGACCAGCGTCTGCTGCTTGTGGAGCCGCAGGAATTCGTCATCGACGGCCACGAGGTGAAGGAGCCGATCGGCATGAGCGGCGGCCGGCTCGAGGTCAAGGTGCACATCGCCACCGGCGCGCAGAGCGCGGCCGAGAACATCATCAAGTGCGTGCGCCGCTGCGGGCTGGAAGTGAATCTGCTGGTGCTCAATCCCAGCGCCTCCAGCCATGCGGTGCTGACCGAGGACGAGAAGGACCTGGGCGTGGCGCTGGTGGACATCGGCGCCGGCACCACCGACGTGGCCATCTTCACCGACGGCGCGATCCGCCACACGGCCGTGATCCCGATTGCCGGCGACCTGATCACCAGCGACATCGCGATGGCGCTGCGCACGCCCACCAAGGACGCGGAAGAGATCAAGGTGGAGTACGGCGTGGCCAAGCAGCTGCTGGCCGACCCGAGCGAGAACCTGGAAGTACCCGGCCTGGGCGACCGCGCGCCGCGCATGTTGTCCAGACAGGCGCTGTCGGGCGTGATCGAGCCGCGGGTGGAGGAGATCTTCTCGCTGGTGCACCAGGTCATCCGCGACAGCGGCTACGAGGAGCTGCTGTCCAGCGGCATCGTGATCACGGGCGGCTCGGCGGTGATGCCGGGCATGGTGGAGCTGGGCGAGGACATCTTCCTCAAGCCGGTGCGCAAGGGACTGCCCACGTACAGCGGTGCGCTGCACGACATGGTGGCCAATCCGCGCTCGGCCACGGTGATGGGTTTGCTGGAGGAGGCGCGGCTGGGGCGGGCGCGGGGCCACAAGGCCGCCGCGCAGGCGGGCTCGGTGGAGACGCTGTTCGGCCGCGTCAAGGATTGGTTTTTTGGGGTGTTTTAGTAGAAGAAGCCCGTCATGAGGCTTCGTACAGGCGGGACGCGATGAGCGTCGATATGAATCAACGGCAACTGCTAGGCAAGGAGTCAACAATGGCCATCGAAATGATCGAGGAATTCGACCAAGGCACTCAGATCCGCGTGATCGGCGTCGGTGGTGGCGGCGGCAACGCTGTCGATCACATGATCGCCAAGGGCGTTCAGGGCGTGGACTTCGTCTGCGCCAACACGGACGCGCAGGCGCTCAGCCGCAGCAGCGCGAACAGCGTCATCCAGCTGGGAACCACCGGCCTGGGCGCCGGTGCCAAGCCGGCTGCCGGCCGCGCCGCGGCCGAGGAGGCGGTGGACCGCATCAAGGCGTCGATCGACGGCGCCCACATGCTGTTCATCACCGCCGGCATGGGCGGCGGCACCGGCACCGGCGCCGCGCCGGTGATCGCGCGCGTGGCCAAGGAGATGGGCATCCTGACCGTGGGCGTGGTGACCAAGCCCTTCGAGTTCGAAGGCAACCGCCGCCTGAAGGCCGCCGACGAAGGCATCGCCGAGCTGGAGGCCAACGTCGACTCGCTGATCGTGGTGCTCAACGAGAAGCTGCTGGAAGTGCTGGGCGACGACATCACCCAGGAAGAAGCCTTCGCCCATGCCAACGACGTGCTGCGCAACGCGGTCGGCGGCATCAGCGACATCATCCATGTGCCGGGCCTGGTCAACGTCGACTTCGAGGACGTGAAGACCGTGATGAGCGAGCCGGGCAAGGCGATGATGGGCACGGCGCAGGCCGGCGGCCCGGACCGCGCCACCAAGGCCGCGGAACAGGCCGTGGCCTGCCCGCTGCTGGAAGGCATCGACCTGTCGGGCGCCAAGGGCGTGCTGGTGCTGATTGCGGCGAGCAAGAACACCTTCAAGCTGGCCGAGAGCCGCAATGCGATGAACACCATCCGCCGCTATGCCGCGGACGATGCGCACGTGATCTACGGCACCGCCTACGACGACAGCCTGGGCGACCAGCTGCGCGTGACGGTGATCGCCACCGGCCTGTCGCCGGCCCGCCGCGCGCAGGCTCCGATCAGCGTGGTGCACAGCGCCCCGATGCTGCGCACCGGCACGGACAACCTGCCCATCCTGAACCAGGTGGCGCAGCCGATGAACGTGAACGGCCTGGGCGGCGCGCCGATGCAGCACGACTACAGCCAGCTCAGCACCCCCAGCGTCTGGCGCAACGGCCGCACGCAGGCGGCTGCCAAGGTGGACGCGCTGGCCAGCAACGGCATGGACGAGATCGAGATCCCCGCCTTTCTCCGCAAGCAGGCCGATTGAATGGGGCACCCGGCGTCATGAGTACATGACGCCACCCGCCAAGCGGGTTGCGCGGCCGCCTTCGGGCGGCCGGGCGGCGGCCGCGGGGGGCCTTGTCGTCTGTGAAAATGTGATCGAGGGCGCCGCGTCGGCGCCCGCGAGAACATGACATGAGCGACTACGGATTCACCACCCGCACCGTGCACGCGGCCCAGGACGCTGGCGCCGAGCATGGGGCGGTGCACATGCCGATCCACACCTCGGTGCAGTACGGCTTCCAGAAGGTGGAGGACCTGATCGGCGTGTTCCAGGGCCGCATCAAGGGCGGCTTCAACTACGCCCGCCAGGGCACGCCCACCACCGCCGCATTGGAAGCGCTGGTCACCCGCATGGAAGGCGGCCTGGGCAGCATCAGCTTCGCCACCGGCATGGCGGCCATCACGGCCACCTTCCTCACGCTGCTGCGTGCGGGCGACCATGTGGTGTCCAGCAAGTTCATCTTCGGCAACACCAACAGCCTGTACGGCACGCTGGCCGACCTGGGCATCGCCACCACCCGGGTGGACACCGGCGACGTCGCCAACGTGGAAGCGGCCTTGCGCCCCAGCACGCGGCTGGTGTTCGTCGAGACCATCTCCAACCCCGGCACCCGCATCCCCGACCTGGAAGCCATCGGCCGGCTGTGCCGCGAGCGCGGGCTGCTGTACGTGGTGGACAACACCGTCACCTCGCCCTACCTGTTCCAGCCGCGCAGCGTGGGCGCCAGCCTGGTGATCAATGCGCTGACCAAGTCGATCGCCGGCCATGGCGATGCACTGGGCGGCACGGTGACCGACACCGGCCTGTTCGACTGGCAGGGCTATCCCAACATCTTCGCCAACTACCGCAGCGGCGATGCGAAGCAGTGGGGCCTGACCCAGATCCGCAAGAAGGGCCTGCGTGACATGGGCGGGGCGCTGTCGTCGGACCATGCGCACCGCATCATGGTGGGCGCGGAGACGCTGGAGCTGCGCTGCGACCGCACCAGCGCCACGGCCTTCGCGCTGGCGAAGTGGCTGCAGGCCCATCCCGCCGTCGCCCGCGTGCACTACCCGATGCTGGAGAACCATCCGCAGCATGCGGCGGCGAAGAAGCACTTCAAGTCCGGCTCCTGGCTGCTGAGCTTCGAGCTGGCCGACCCGGCCCGGCTCGTGCCGGTGATCGACCGGCTGCGCCTGCCGGTCAGCGCCACTGGCCTGGCCGACACCCGCACGCTCATCATCCCGGTGGCGCCCACCATCTTCTGGGAAGCGGGCGCCGAGGTGCGCGCCGACATGGGCATCGCCGACGGCATGATCCGGCTGTCGGTGGGCCTGGAGGACGAGCGCGACCTGATCGCCGACTTCGAGCAGGCCCTGGCCGGCTGAAGCCGCGGGCGCGCAAGCCCCGCCGCGGTGCGCGGCCGGGGGGCATGGCCGACAATGCGGCCATGCTGCGCCAACGAACCCTCCAGTCCCTCACCCGCGCCGTGGGCGTGGGCGTGCACAGCGGCCGCAAGGTCGAGCTGACGCTGCGGCCGGCGCCGCCGGACCACGGCATCGTGTTCCGTCGCATCGACCTGCCGCAGCCGGTGGACATCCCGGTCTCGGCCGAGGCGGTGAGCGACACCCGCATGGCCTCGACCATCTCCGCCGGCGGCGACCCTGGCGCACCCAAGGTGCAGACGGTGGAGCACCTGATGTCGGCCTGCTGCGGCCTGGGCCTGGACAACCTGCAGATCGACATCACCGCCGACGAGGTGCCCATCCTCGACGGCTCGGCCGCCAGCTTCGTGTTCCTGCTGCAGAGCGCCGGCATCGTGTTGCAGGACGCGCCCAAGCGCTTCATCCGCGTGCTCAAGCCGGTGGAGCTGCGCGAAGGCGAGGGCGCTGCGCTCAAGTGGGCGCGGCTGGAGCCGCACCACGGCTACCGCCTCACCTTCGAGATCGAGTTCAACCATCCGGCGGTGGATGCCACCGGCCAGCGCGTGGTGTTCGAGATGGGCAGCGGCCAGTACAAGCGCGAGATCGCGCGCGCCCGCACCATCGGCTTCGCCAAGGACGTGGACGTGATGCGCGCCCGCGGCCTCACGCTGGGCGGCAACATGGACAACGCCATCGTCTTCGGCGACCGCGAGCTGCTCAATGCCGATGGCCTGCGCTACGACGACGAGATCGCCAAGCACAAGATCCTGGATGCCATCGGCGACCTCTACATGGCCGGCAAACCCATGCTGGCCAGCTACACCTCGTTCAAGGGCGGCCATGCGCTCAATAACAAGCTGCTGCGCAAGCTGATGGCCGACCGCAGCGCCTGGGAGATCGTCAGCTTCGACGACGAGCGCGACGCGCCGGCCGGCTTCGCCGAGCTGGCCCCCGCCTGGTGAGCGGGGGCTGACGGCCGATGGTTTTCTTCCGGGTGCTGATCGGACTGCTGGCACTGGCCAGCGTGGTGTGCTTCGTGATGTACGCCGCCACGCGCGACGCCCGCTGGCGCCGGCGTGGCTGGCTCATCATGAAGTGGACGCTCATCGCGTCCGTGGGCTTCTTCGCGGTGCTGATCGCGGAGCGGCTGTTCTGGCCGCCGCAGTCCTTGCCCGCTCAGTCCCTGCCGCCGCCCACCACGCGGTAGGCCAGCGCGCCGATCACGCCGCCGGCGATCGGCGCCAGCCAGAACAGCCACAGCTGCTGCAGCGCCCAGGCATCGGCGAACAGCGCCACGCCGGTGGAGCGGGCCGGGTTGACCGAGGTGTTGGTCACCGGGATGCTGACCAGGTGGATCAGCGTCAGGCACAGGCCGATGGCGATGGGCGCGAAGCCCGCCGGCGCACGGCCGTCGGTGGCGCCCAGGATCACGAACAGGAAGAAGGCCGTGAGCACCACCTCGCACACCAGCGCGGCGGCCATGCCGTACTGGCCGGGCGAATGCTCGCCGAAGCCGTTGGATGCGAAGCCGCCAGCCACGAAGCCGGGCTTGCCGCTGGCGATGAGGTACAGCACGGCGCCCGCGGCCACCGCCCCGGCCACCTGGGCCAGGATGTAGGGCACCAGCTTGCCGCCGTCGAAGCGGCCGCCGGCCCATAAGCCCACGGACACGGCCGGGTTCAGGTGGCAGCCCGAGATGTGGCCGATGGCATAGGCCATGGTCAGCACCGTGAGGCCGAAGGCCAGCGAGACGCCGTGCAGGCCGATGCCCACTTCAGGTAACGCTGCGGCCAGCACGGCGCTGCCGCAGCCGCCCAGCACCAGCCAGAAAGTGCCGAGGAATTCGGCGGTGGTTGCTTTCATCAGATCACTCCTCTTGTTGTCGAAGCCTGCGCGGACCCTGCCGCTGTTACAGGCGGCGGCGAACTGTGACAGGCTTGGTGAGAAGTGATGAGCGTCTCTCCCTATTTCGTGAACTGATGCCGGCTTCCCGTGCCAGCTGCGTCACCTGCGCGACAAGCTGGGCGGGTTCTTCATCTGGCGGCCGCTTCGCGCGGCGGGGAAGATGGTCTCGACCGAAGCCTTCTGGAAGTTGATCCGCATGCGCAATCCCTCCCGCCGCCAGTTCCACCGACAGCTGCTGGGCGCCAGCGCCCTGGTGGCCACGCCCGCCGTGTGGGCGCAGGGCGCCGCCTGGCCGTCCAAGCCGATCCGCATCGTCGTGCCCTATCCGCCGGGCGGCTTCACCGACGTCACCGCCCGCCTGGTCGCGCAAAAGCTGCAGGAGCGCCTGGGCCAGACGGTGCTGGTGGACAACAAGGCCGGCGCCAACGGCATCATCGGCACCGATGCGGTGGCCAAGGCCGCGCCCGACGGCTACACCATGGGCGTGGTGATCGCGGCCTATGCGGCCAACACCACGCTGTATCCCAAGCTGCCCTACGACCCGCGCAAGGACATCGCCGCGGTGTCGCTGATCGGCTTGTCGCCGCTGGTGGCCGCCGTCAACAACGAGGCACCGTTCAAGACCGCGGCCGAGCTGGTGGCCTATGCCAAGCGCCATCCAGGCAAGGTGAGCTTCGGCTCCAGCGGCAGCGGCTCGGCGGCGCACCTCACCACCGAGTACCTGAAGGCACTGACCGGCTCGTACATGGTGCACATCCCCTACCGCGGCGCGGCGGCGGCGCTGACCGACCTGATGGGTGGGCAGATCCAGCTGTTCCTCGACGCAGCCTCCGGCCTGATCGCGCCGGGCAAGGCCGGCAAGGTGCGGCTGATCGGCGTGGCCAGCGACAAGCGCCTGCCCGCATTGCCCGAGGTGCCCACCTTCATCGAGCAGGGCGTGGCCGGCTTCACCGGCAGCACCTGGGCCGGGCTGCTGGCGCCGGCCGGCACGCCGAAGGACATCGCCAAGCGGGTGTCCGACGAGGTGGCGCGCATCGTGCGCCTGGACGACGTGAAGAGCCGGCTGGAGCAGATGGGCACCATCCCGGTGGGCGGCACGCCGGAGGAATTCCAGTCCTTCATCGACACCGAGACCGCCAAGTGGGGCAAGGTGATCCGCGATGCCAAGGTGACCGCCGAGTAGGCGGCGCCCCCGCGCTCAGCGGTTGGGGCTCACGCGATTGATCAGCCGCGGCAGCCAGTGCAGGATGGCCAGCGCCAGCAGTGTGCTGAGCATGGCCGAGGCCTCCCGCCCCAGGCCGACGCCCACGCCGATGGCCGCGGTGAGCCAGATGCCGGCGGCGGTGGTCAGGCCTTGCACGTTCTCCTCGTCGCGGCCCTTGATGATGGTGCCCGCGCACAGGAAGCCGATGCCAGCCACCACGCCCTGGATCACGCGGCTCATGTCGGTGTCCGACACGCCCGCCTGCTGCGGTATCAGCACGAACAGCGCGGCGCCCAGCGCCACCAGCATGTGGGTGCGCACGCCGGCGGCCTTGCCGGTGCGCTCGCGTTCCCAGCCCAGCATGCCGCCCAGCAGCGCGGCGATGACCAGCCGCACCACGATGCGGGTGGCCTGCTCCACGTCGGGCACATCGGAGAACTCCTGCTGCAGCGCAGACAGCACCGATTGCCAAACCCCGTCCATCTTCCTCGCCTCCTTCGGCTGTGTGGTCAGTACACGCGGCCGCGGCGGTAGGTGGCGTGGGTCTTGCGCGCCAGCGTCGTGGCCTGGGCCAGTGCGGCCAGCGAGTGGCCTGCATGGGCTTGGGCAATTGCCAGGCCCAGCGCGTCGGCCGCGTCCTTGCCGGGCAGGCCGGGCAGGGCCAGCAGGCGCATCACCATCGCCTGCACCTGCTCCTTGCGGGCGCCGCCGTGGCCGACGACGGCCTTCTTCATCTGCAGCGCGGTGTGCTCGGCCACCGGCAGCCCGCGCGACACCAGCGCCGCCAGCGCCGCACCGCGGGCCTGGCCCAGCAGCAGCGTGCTCTGCGGGTTGACGTTGACGAACACGATCTCCACCGAGGCATGGTCGGGCGTGTAGCGGCCCACCACCTCGGAAACGCCCTCGAAGATGATCTTCAGCCGCGCCGGCAGGTTGCCGCGCTCGGCGCCCGCGGTCTTGATGGTGCCGCTGGCCACATAGGCCAGACGCGGCCCGTCGACGTCGATCACGCCAAAGCCGGTGGTCTGCAGGCCGGGGTCGATGCCAAGGATGCGGGACGTCACAGGAAATACCAGCGGACGAAATGGAAGAAGACCGGTGCGGCGAAGCAGAGCGGCGCCACGCGGTCCAGCAGGCCGACGGCGCCGGTGACGGCGCTGCGGTTGCCCCAATGGTGCACCCCGGCGTCCCGCTTGAGGGCCTTCATCACGAACTCACCGAAGGTGCCGCTGCCGGCCGCGATGAAGGCCATGGCCAGCGCCTGCCCGGCCTTGAATGGCGTGGCCCAGTACAGCAGCGCCCCGGCCAGCGCCGCGGCCAGCGCGCCCAGCACCCAGGCCTGCAGCGAGAAGCTGCGGCTGATCTGCCGTGCCACGGGCCGGCGCCGCAGCCAGCGGCTGGCGCCTTCCTGCGCCAGCTGCGCGATGACCACCACGAACACCAGGAAGAACAGCAGGAAGGCGCCGCGGCCCTCGTAGTTCGGAAAATCGAGCAGCAGCAGCGCCGGGGCGTGGCTGAGGCCGTACACGCACACCACGATGCCCCACTGGATCTTGGCATTGCGCTCCAGGAAGCGTTCCGGGTCGCCGGCCAGCGCGCTCACCACCGGCAGCGCGAAGAACACGTAGACCGGGATGAACACGGTGAACAGGTCGAAATGTCGCGTGCCCACGATCACGTACTGCAGCGGCAGCACCACGAAGAAGGCCAGGATCAGGCTGCGGTGGTCGCTGCGTCGGGTGTGCTGCAGCGTGATGAACTCGCGCAGCGCCAGGAAGGACACGATGCCGAACAGCAGCGTGGCGCCCACCGCACCCCAGATCCAGGCCAGCCAGAACAGCACCGCGCCATTCCACAGCGCCAGCAGGTCGCGCTTCATGTGGCGGTGGGAGGTGGTGCTGGCGGCCTCCGGATGGCGCAGCGACCAGCCCACCGCCGTGGCCGTGGCCGCCAGCAGCACGCCAAAGAGGATGACGAACAGCAGGCCCACCTGCTGGTCGACGCCGAGCTGGCGCAGTGCGCTCATGGGCAGGCCCTCATGCGGCCGGCCTGGGACGCAGTGCGATCACGGCGTCGCGGGCACGGGCCAGGAAGGCGGCCTTGTCTTCGCCGAGCGTGGGCGCCACCGGCGCGCCGAAGGTCACGGTGCACAGCACCGGCACCGGCACCACTTCGCCCTTGGGCATCACGCGCTGCACGTTGTCGATCCAGGTGGGAATCAGCCGCGCCTCGGGAAAGCGCATGGCCAGGTGGTACAGGCCGCTCTTGAAGCCGGCCGGCTCGGCGTGCGCACCGCGGGTGCCTTCCGGGAAGATCACCAGCGAGTCGCCTTGCTCCAGCGCCGCGGCGAGGGGCTCCAGCGGGTCCTGGTCGTCGACGCGCTTGCGGTCCACGTACACCGCATGGAACACCTCGCGGGTGATCCAGTGCTTGAGCTTGCCGGTCGTCCAGTAGTCGCGCGCCGCGATGGGCCGGGTGCTGGCCCGCAGGTCACGCGGCAGCGCCGCCCAGATCAGCACCCAGTCGAGGTGGCTCTGGTGGTTGGCGAAGTAGATGCGCTGCTCCGCCTTGGGCGGGCAGCCCTTCCAATGCCCCTGCGCCCCCGTGACCAGCCGGGCCACGAACGCCAGCGTGAGGCCGGCGGCTTCGACTGCAAAGCTCAATGTCTGAAATGCCTCACGCCGGTCAGCACCATGGCGATGCCGCGCTCGTCGGCGGCGGCGATCACCTCGTCGTCGCGCATGCTGCCGCCGGGCTGGATCACGCAGGTGGCACCCGCGTCGCACACCACGTCCAGGCCGTCGCGGAACGGGAAGAAGGCGTCGCTGGCCACCGCGGTGCCGGCCAGCGTGAGGCCGGCATTGCCGGCCTTGATCGATGCGATGCGGGCCGAGTCGATGCGGCTCATCTGCCCGGCGCCCACGCCCATGGTCATGCCGTCGGCGCAGAACACGATGGCATTGCTCTTGACGAACTTGGCCACCTTCCACGCAAACAGCAGGTCTTCCATCTGCTGCGCGGTGAGCTGCTTCTTCGTCACCACGCGTAGCTCGGCCGGCTGCACGTTCTTGGCATCGGCCGACTGCACCAGCAGCCCGCCGCCCACGCGCTTGAAGTCCAGCGTGTTCATCGACGGGGCCAGCGGCACTTCCAGCAGCCGCACGTTCTGCTTGCCGGCGAACACGTCACGCGCCTCGGCGCTGATGGCCGGGGCGATCAGCACCTCCACGAACTGCTTGACCACCAGCTGCGCCGCTTCCACGTCCAGCGGGCGGTTGAAGGCGATGATGCCGCCGAAGGCCGAGGTGGGGTCGGTCTTGAAGGCCTTGGCATAGGCCTCGGCCGGCGTGGCCGCCACCGCCACGCCGCAGGGGTTGGCATGCTTGACGATGACGCAGGCCGGCGCGTCGAAGGTCTTGACGCATTCCCAGGCCGCATCGGCATCGGCGATGTTGTTGTACGAAAGTTCCTTGCCCTGCAGCTGCCGCCAGCCGGCCAGCGTGCCTTCGGCCGGCTGCGCATCGCGGTAGAAGGCGGCGCTCTGGTGCGGGTTCTCGCCGTAGCGCATGTCCTGCACCTTGTGCAGCTGCAGGTTGAGCACGGCGGGGTAGTCCAGCCGCGTGGGCGTGGCGGCGGTGGCCAGCTCGGCGCCGGCCTGCAGGCCGCTCAGGTAGCTGGCGATCATGCCGTCGTAGGCCGCGGTGTGCGCAAACACCTTGCGCGCCAGGGTGAACTTGGTGGTGCGGTCGATCTGGCCGTCCTTCAGTTCCACCAGCACGCGCGGATAGTCGGCGGGGTCGATCACCACTGCCACGTCCTGCCAGTTCTTGGCGGCTGCACGCAGCATGGCCGGGCCGCCGATGTCGATGTTCTCGATGGCGTCTTCCAGCGTGCAGTCGGCCTTGGCCGTGGCCTGCGCGAAGGGATAGAGGTTGATCACCAGCAGGTCGATGGTGTTGATGCCGTGCTCGGCCAGCGCGGCCATGTGGGCCGGCACGTCGCGCCGGGCCAGCAGGCCGCCGTGGATGCGCGGGTGCAGGGTCTTCACGCGGCCGTCCAGCATCTCCGGAAAGCCGGTGACTTCCGACACCTCGGTCACGGGCAGGCCCGATTCGGCCAGCAGCTTCGCGGTGCCGCCGGTGGACAGCAGCTTGACGCCGGCGGCATGCAGCTCGCGGGCGAAGTCGACGATGCCGGTCTTGTCGGAGACGGAAATCAGTGCGGTGGTCATGGCGGGCCTTACTTGATGAGCTTGTGTTCGAGCAGCTTGCGCCGCAGGGTGTTGCGGTTGATGCCCAGCCACTCGGCGGCCTTGCTCTGGTTGCCTTGCGCGTGCTGCATCACCACGTCGAGCATGGGCTTCTCGACGGCATTGAGGATCATCTCGTGCACCGAGTGCGGTTCCACGCCACGCAGGTCGCGGAAGTACTGCTCCAGGCTCTCGCGCACGCAGGCTTCGAGGTGTTTTTTGGTCATGGACTCACAGGAAGGAGGTCAGGCCGACAGCGCCAGCCGGCTGTCGTTGGCGGGCAGCCGCTCGTGCTGCTCGGCCAGGCGGTCGAACCAGTCGGCCACCGCACGCAGCTGCTGTTCGCAGTCGTCGATCAGGTTCATGCGGGCTCGGAACTCGGCCCCGCCGGGCAGCGCATGCACCGCCCAGCCGATGTGCTTGCGCGCGCTGCGCACGCCCGACTGCTCGCCGTACAGGCCGTAGTGGTTCAGCAGGTGGGCCACCAGCCAGCCGCGCACGTCGGCCACCGGCGGCGGCAGCAGCAGTGTGCCGGTGGCCAGGTAGTGGGCGATCTCGCGGAAGATCCAAGGCCGGCCCTGTGCCGCGCGGCCCACCATCAGCGCGTCGGCACCTGTATAGGCAAGTACGGCGCGCGCCTTCTCGGGGGAATCGATGTCGCCGTTGGCCACCACGGGAATGGACAGCGCTGTCTTCACGGCCGCGATGATGTCGTACTCGGCCTGCCCGCTGTAGCCCTGCTCGCGCGTGCGGCCATGCACCGTCACCATGGCCACGCCGGCTGCCTCGGCCGCGCGGGCCATGGTCACCGCATTGCGCTCGGTGTCGCACCAGCCGGTGCGCATCTTCAGCGTCACCGGCACGTTGCGCGGCGCGCAGGCGGCCACCACCGCCTCGACGATGCGCAGGGCCAGCGGCTCGTTGCGCATCAGCGCCGAGCCGGCCCACACGTTGCACACCTTCTTGGCCGGGCAGCCCATGTTGATGTCGATGACCTGCGCGCCACGGTCGATGTTGTATCGCGCGGCATCGGCCATCTCGGCCGGATCGACACCGGCCACCTGCACCGCGATGGGCGCGCTCTCGCCGGTGTGGTCGGCGCGGCGGGAGGTCTTCAGGCTCTTCCACAGCTCGCGCTTGGACGTGACCATCTCGCTGACCGCATAACCGGCGCCCAGCTGCTTGCACAGCATGCGGAAAGGCCGGTCGGTCACCCCTGCCATCGGGGCGACAAACAGCCTGTTCGGCAGCTCGACGTGGCCGATCTTCATGGGGCGGGGGTGGGGGTGGTGCTGAAAAAGGAGGCAGGAGTATAGCGGCGCCCACCGCCGCGCCCGGGTGCGTGGCAGGGCCGGTGCCGTCGTGATAATGCCGCCCGATGGAAAGCTGGTTGCAGGCCGCCCTGGCCACGGTGATGAATGCGCTGGCCCTGCCTGAAGTGGGCCTGGGTGCGGTGTTCCTGGTGTCGCTGGTGTCGGCCACGCTGCTGCCGCTGGGCTCGGAGCCGGCGGTGTTCGGGCTGGTCAAGCTGGACCCGGCGATGTTCTGGCCCGCGGTGCTGGTGGCCACCGCCGGCAACACGGTGGGCGGCGCCATCAGCTGGTGGATGGGCTACGGCGCCGAGCTGGCCTACGAGAAGGCCACGCACCATCCGGCGGACAACCGCGCGCTGCGCTGGCTGCAGCGCTTCGGCCCCAAGGCCTGCCTGCTGTCGTGGCTGCCGGTGGTGGGCGATCCGCTGTGCGCCGTGGCCGGCTGGCTGCGCCTGCCCTTCTGGCCCTGCGTGGGCTACATGGCCGTCGGCAAGTTCCTGCGCTATGTGACGATGACCGCCGGCCTGCTGTGGTTCTTCCCCGGCCGCTTCACACCTTGACCCGCACTCCGGAGTGCCCGATGAGCCCGACCCCCGCCTACGACGAGCTGACCCGCCACTGCCAGCGCCTGCACCGCTTCGACCACCTGGCCGCCATCTGCGGCTGGGACCAGGCCGCCAACATGCCGCCGCAGGGCAACCAGGCGCGCAGCGAGGCCCTGGCCGAACTGGCCGGCCTGACCCACCGCCTGCGCACCGACGCCAGCCTGCCCGAGCGACTGCAGCAAGCCGAGCAGGAGCCGCTGGACGATGCCCAGCGCGCCAACCTGCGCGAGATCCGGCGCGACTGGTTCAATGCCAATGCGCTGCCCGAGGCGCTGGTGCAGGCGCGGCAGATCGCCACCTCGCGCTGCGAACATGCCTGGCGCACCCAGCGGCCGGCCAACGACTGGGCCGGCTTCGTCGAGAACTTCCGCGAGGTGCTGCGCGTGGGCCGCGAGGAAGCACGGCTGTTGGCCGAGCAATCGGGCCTGTCGAAGTACGACGCCCTGATGGACCGGTATGAGCCCGGCATGCGCTGCGCCACGGTGGACCGCGTGTTCGGCGAGGTGCGGCAGTGGCTGCCGGGGCTCATCGCCCAGGCCACCGAACGCCAGCGCGGCCGGCCGCTGGCGCAGCCGGTGGGCCCGTTCCCGGTGGACCGCCAGCGCGCGCTGTGCGAGGCGGCGATGCGGCTGCTGGGCTTCGACTTCAACGCCGGCCGGCTGGACGTGAGCACCCATCCGTTTTCCGGCGGCGTGCCGGAGGACGTGCGGCTGACCACCCGCTACAGCACCGACGAGTTCCTCATCAGCCTGATGGGCACCATCCACGAGACCGGCCACGGCCGCTACGAGCAGAACCTGCCGCGTGCGCTGCTGGGCCAGCCGGTGGCGCAGGCGCGCTCGATGGCCATCCATGAAAGCCAGTCGCTCAGCTTCGAGATGCAGCTGGGCCGCAGCCGCGCCTTCGTCGAGCGGCTGGCGCCACTGGTGGTGCAGCACCTGGGCCTGCAGCCGGCCTTCGAGCCGGACAACCTCTGGCGCCTGCTGACGCAGGTGATGCCGGGGCGCATCCGCGTCGATGCGGACGAGGTGACCTACCCGGCCCACGTGATCCTGCGCTACGAGATCGAGCGACCGCTGATCGAAGGCGAGATCGAGGCCGAGGACATCCCCGCGTTGTGGAACGCGAAGATGCAGGCGCTGCTGGGCATCGACACCCGCGGCGACTTCACCAACGGTCCGTTGCAGGACGTTCACTGGCCCGAGGCGCTGTTCGGCTACTTCCCGTGTTACTCGCTGGGCGCGATGTACGCGGCGCAGTGGTTCGCCGCGATGCGCCGCGCCGTGCCCGACACCGATGCCCGCATCGCGCAGGGCGACTTCACGCCGGTGTTCGGCTGGCTGCAGGCGCACATCTGGTCGCAGGGCTCGCGCTGGCCCACGGACGAGCTGGCCTTGCGCGCCAGCGGCGAGCCGCTGAACCCGGCGCACTTCAAGGCCCACCTCGAGGCGCGCTACCTGAACGACTGAGTCGCCCGGGCGGCGGGCCGCCTCAGGGCTTGTGCCGCAGCAGCCGCAGCCCGTTGGCCACCACCAGCAGGCTGGCACCCATGTCGGCGAACACCGCCATCCACATGGTGGCGCCGCCCAGCACTGCGGCCAGCAGGAAGGCGGCCTTGATGCCCAGGGCCAGGCTGATGTTCTGCCACAGCACCGCATGCGTGCGGCGCGACAGGCGCACCGTCTCGGCGATGCGGCCCAGATCGTCGTTCATCACCACAATGTCGGCGGCCTCGGCCGCGATGTCGGTACCGGCCGCGCCCATGGCAATGCCGATGTCCGAGCGGGCCAGCGCCGGCGCGTCGTTGATGCCGTCGCCGGCCATCGCGGTGGGGCCGTGGCGCTTCTGCAGCGCTTCGATGCGGGCCAGCTTGTCGGCCGGCAGCAGGTCGCCCTCGGCCTGCTCGATGCCCGCCTGCGCGGCCACGGCGCGCACGGTGGCGGCGTTGTCCCCGCTCAGCATCACCGGCTGCAGGCCCAGCGCGCGCAGGGCGGCCACGGCCTGGGCGGCATGCGGCTTGACCGTGTCGGCCACCGCGAACCAGGCCAGCGCCTGGTGCTCGTCGGCCAGCACGGTGACGCTGCGGCCGGCCGCTTCCTGCTCGCGCAGCGCCGCTTCCAGCGCCGGGCTGCACTGGCCGCGTTCCTCGATCAGCCGGTGGTTGCCCAGCACCAGCTGGCGACCGTCCACGCGGCCGGACATGCCGCGGCCGCCCAGCGCATCGCTGTGGTCCACCGGCGCGTGGTCGGCCGGCAGCCCGGCCGCGATGGCGCGCGACACCGGGTGCTGCGACGCATGCGCCAGGCTGGCGGCCAGCCGCGCGGTGGCCTCGGCCGGCTGGCCCGCCAGCGCCTGCCAGGCCACCAGCACCGGCTGGCCGTGGGTGATGGTGCCGGTCTTGTCGAAGGCCACCGCCTTCAGCAGGCGCGCCTGCTCCAGGAAGGCGCCGCCCTTGATGAGGATGCCCCGGCGCGCCGCCGCGGCCAGGCCGCTGACCACGGTCACCGGCGTGGAGATGACCAGCGCGCACGGGCAGGCGATCACCAGCAACACCAGGGCCTTGTAGATGGACTCGGGCCAGGCCCAGCCGGCCAGCCAGGGACCGAGCAGCGCCACTGCCAGCGCGATGGCGAACACGGCCGGCGTGTACACCGCGGCGAAGCGGTCCACGAAGCGCTGGGTGGGCGCTCGCGCGCCCTGCGCCTGTTCCACCGCCTGGACGATGCGGGCCAAGGTGCTGTGGTCGAAGGCGCTGCTCACCCGCAGTTCCAGGGCACCGGCCTGGTTCACCGTGCCGGCGAACACCGGGTCGCCTTCGGTCTTGTCCACCGGAATGCTCTCGCCGGTGACGGCCGACTGGTCGACCGCGCTGCGCCCGGCCACCACCGTGCCGTCGAGCGGTATGCGCTCGCCGGGCCGCACGCGCAGCACTGCGCCCACCGGCACGCCGGTGGCCGGCTGCTCGGCCCAGCGGCCGTCGGGCTGCCGCACCTGGGCGGTCTGCGGCGTCAGCGACAGCAGCCCCTGCACCGCCCGGCGGGAGCGGTCGACGGCGCGCGCCTCGATGGCCTCGGCCAGCGCATACAGCGCCATCACCATCGCCGCTTCCGGCCACTGGCCGATGGCGAAGGCGCCGGTGACGGCCACGGCCATCAGCGCATTGATGTTCAGCCGGCCATGGCGCAGGGCCTGCAAGCCCTTGGCGTAGGTCTCCAGCCCGGCCAGCAGGATGGCCACCGCCGCCACGGCCATGCCGCCGATGCGCCAGGGCAGGGTGTCGGGTGCCAGGAAGTGCAGCCCTTCGGCAGCGGCGGCCAGCAGCAGGGCGGCCACCAGCCGCGGGGTGTTGCCGGCCGGAGCATGCACGTCGGCCTCCGCCGCCAGCGGCGTGGCGCTGTAGCCGGCCTGGCGAATGGCCTGGGCCGCCGCGGCGACCACGGGCGGCTCCGCGTCCACCGTCAGCGTGCGGCTGCCGAGGTGGAAGCTGAGCGCGCGGATGCCGGCCAGCGGCTCGAGCGCGCGGCGGATGTCGGATTCCTCGGCGGCACAGTCCATCTGCGGCACATGCAGGCGGGTGCCGCGGCCGGCTGGTGGCGCACTGGCGGCCGCGGCGGACGCCGGGCCGCAGCAGCCGGCCTGCGGGCTGCACGCGGCATCGGCGGCGGGCTCGTGTGCATGCCCATGCCCATGCGCATGGTCGTGCGCGTGGCTGTGCGGATGCGTGTGTGCATGAAAGTCAGGGTGCGAGCCCTCGGGGCGGGCTGCCGCGGCACGCGCGATCGGAATGTGTCCATGGGCCATGGGCGCATTGCAAACCCCGGAGCCACTCCAGAGTCAAGCCGCTACAGTGGCCTTGGGCAACAGGAGCAGCGCATGCGCATCGGGGAACTGGCGGCCGCCGCCGGCATGGACGTGGACACGGTGCGCTTCTATGAGAAGTCGGGTCTGCTGCCCGCGCCGGCCCGCGGCGACAACAACTACCGGCGCTACGACCACGCCGCGCTGCAGCGCCTGCGGTTCATCGCCAACTGCCGCGCGCTGGACATGAGCCTGGACGAGATCCGCGTGCTGCTGGCCCACCTGGACGCGCCCGACGCGGATTGCTCGGTGGTGGACCAGGTGGTGGCCGAGCACCTGGGCCACGTGCGGGAGCGCATCGCCGCGCTGCAGGTGCTGGAGCGGCAGCTGGCAATGCTGCAGCGCTCCTGCCAGCAGGCGCAGCCGGGCGAGCTGTGCGGCATCGTCCTGGCGCTGGGCGAGGCCCGCGACACCGAACTGCCACCGGCCCGCGGCGTGCACAGCCGGTAGCCTCTGCCCGGGGGGCGTCCCTACAATCGGCGATCACTTTGCTGCGTTGCACCAACCGCCATGACTGCACCGACCGTTCCCGACCTCCAGCACATCGCGCCGCGTGAGCAGGCCGAGATCCTGGCGCAGGCCCTGCCGTACATCCGCAAGTTCCACGGCAAGACCATCGTCATCAAGTACGGCGGCAACGCGATGATCGACCCGGTGCTGCAGCAGGACTTCGCCGAAGACGTGGTGCTGCTCAAGCTTGTGGGCATGAACCCGGTGGTGGTGCACGGCGGCGGCCCGCAAATTGACGAGGCGCTGAGCCGCCTGGGCAAGAAGGGCACCTTCATCCAGGGCATGCGCGTCACCGATGAAGAGACGATGGAAGTCGTCGAATGGGTGCTGGCCGGCCAGGTGCAGCAGGACATCGTCGGCCTGATCAATGCCGCCGGCGGCAAGGCCGTGGGCCTGACCGGCCGCGACGGCGGCCTGATCCGCGCCCGCAAGCTGAAGATGGTGGACAAGAATGACCCGTCCATCGAGCACGACGTCGGCCAGGTGGGCGAGATCGAGTCCATCGACCCCAGCGTAGTGAAGGCGCTGCAGGACGACCAGTTCATCCCGGTGATTTCGCCGCTGGGCTTCGGCTCCGAGAACGAGAACTACAACATCAATGCCGACGTGGTGGCCGGCAAGCTGGCCGAGGTGCTGCGCGCCGAGAAGCTGGTGCTGCTGACCAACACGCCCGGCGTGCTGGACAAGGCGGGCAACCTGCTCACCGACCTGTCGGCGCGCCAGATCGACGAGCTGTTTGCCGACGGCACCATCAGCGGCGGCATGCTGCCCAAGATCTCGGGGGCCTTGGACGCGGCCAAGGGCGGCGTGAACGCGGTGCACATCATCGATGGCCGCGTGCCGCATGCGATGCTGCTCGAGATTTTGTCGGACCAGGCCTACGGCACCATGATCCGCTCGCATTGATCCGACGCCTGCGTAGGCATCCGCCGACAACGTCGTCCAACTTTACGCAGGCGGCTGGCTTCTTTCCGCAAAATTGGCGCTGACACCAGCCTCGTGCCCGCATTGTTCGCGTCGGCGCAATGCGTCGTTGCCGGCATTCGGGTTTTTCTCATCCAGGGTTGCTCCCTACAGTCCTTCCCATCGACAACGTTTATGGAAGGAACTGACATGAAGACCCGTTTCATCGCTGCTGCTTCGCTGGCTGCCCTCCTGGCCTCGGGTGGCGCATTCGCCCAGTCCGACGTCTCCCGTGTCGACATCACCGGCCGCAATACCACTTCGGCCTGGAACAACGGTGACACCAACGGCAACAAGGAGCCGGCAAGCTACAGCAACGCCGTCAGCCGCAGCGAAGTGGTGGCGCAGACCCGCGCCGCCATGGCCGCCGGCGACCGCTTCGCCATCGGCGACACCTATGGCCAGCAACTGGGCCAGCGCTTCCAGCAGCCCGAGCTGAACCAGGTGGCCGGCACCAAGAGCCGCGACCAGGTGCGTGCCGAGGCCATCAGCGCCATGCGCAACGACCAGATCGTCGACGGCGACACCAACAGCTAAGGCGTCCCCGCTGCGCCGGAGGGCCGGCGGGCCTCATGCGACGATCTGCCGCATGACCGCCCGCTGCCTCTGGCTTTTTGATCTCGACGACACGCTTCACGACGCAGGCGCCTTCGTCTTTGGCGCCCTGCATGAATCCATGGGTGCCTACGTGCAACGGGAGTTGCGCGTGCCGCCCGAGGAGGCCGACCGCCTGCGCCGCCTCTATTGGCTGCGCTACGGCGCCACGCTGCTGGGGCTGGTGAAGCACCACGGCGTCAAGCCCGCGCACTTCCTGCACGAGACGCACCTGCTGCCCGACCTGGAGCAGCGCATCAATGGGCACCGCCATGACCTTGCGGTGCTGCGCCGCCTGCCCGGACGCAAGATCATCCTCACCAATGCGCCGCGCGCCTATGCCATGCGGGTGCTGCAGGCGCTGGGCATTGCGCGTTGGTTCGACGGGGTGGTCACGATCGAGGACATGGCCATGTTCGGCCACCTGCGCCCCAAGCCCGATGCGCGCATGCTGCGGGCGCTGGCCGCCCGGCTGCGGGTGCCGCCGTCGCGCTGCATCCTGGTGGAAGACACGCTGCAGCATCAGAAGGCCGCGCGCAGCATCGGCATGCACACGGTGTGGATGCAGCGCTTCGGCCGGCGGGGCTCGCCGGTGCGTGCCCGCCGCCAGCGCTGGACCATGCAACCGGCCTACGTGGACCGCACCATCGGCCGCCTGGCGCAGCTGCTGCCGGCTGGAAAACACTGGCCGACGTCACTTGGCAACCCATTGAAGTGAGTGCTTCTGGGGAGGGTGAGTAATTGTTTCTGCATGCAAGAATCGACGGAACCGTTGACTCTTTCGCACTTCGCGATGTCAGATTTTTCGTCGATCCCGGAGAACGACCGGCTGGAGTCCAACGGCGGCTCGCCGGCGCGCAAGCGACCCAAGCCTGGTGAGCGCCGGGTGCAGATCCTTGAAACCCTCGCCCAGATGCTGGAGCAGCCAGGCGCCGAGCGTGTGACCACGGCGGCGCTCGCGTCGCGGCTTGAGGTGAGCGAAGCCGCCCTCTACCGTCACTTCGCCAGCAAGGCGCAGATGTTCGAGGCGCTGATCGACTTCATCGAAAGCAGCGTGTTCACCCTGGTCACACAGATCGTCGAGCGCGAGCCGCAAGGCCAGGTGCAGGCGCACCGCAGCGTCGCCGTGCTGCTGCAGTTCGCCGAGAAGAACCCCGGCATGGTCCGCGTGATGGTGGGCGATGCGCTGGTGTTCGAGAACGAACGCCTGGCCACCCGCATGAACCAGTTCTTCGACCGGCTGGAGTCCATGCTGCGCCAGAGCCTGCGCGGCGCGGCCGAAAACGCCGGCTCCAACACGCCCACGGTGGACGGGCAGGTGCGTGCCTCGGTGCTCACCGCGTTCGCCATCGGCCGGCTGCATCGGTATGCGCGCTCGGGCTTCAAGCGCCAGCCCACCGAGCACCTGGAAGCTTCGCTGCAGATGCTGGCCTGCTGAGGCCACGTCCGGCCGGGCTGCTACCGTAGCGGCCATGCTGGACCTCACCTGGGGCGGCGAAACGCTGCGCCTGCTGCCGCAAAAGGCGGCCTTCCTTCCCGACCACCACATGCTGCTCATCGCCGATGCCCACATCGGCAAGGCGGTGAGCTTCCGCCGCCTGGGCGTGCCGGTGCCGCGAGGCACCACCACCGACAACCTGCAGCGGCTGGACGAACTGCTGGGCCTGCACCCGGTGGCCCACGTCGTGTTCCTGGGCGACCTGCTGCATTCGGCGCATGCCCATGCCGCGCCCACGCTGGCTGCCTTCGGCGCCTGGCGCGAGCGGCACGCCCGGCTCGAGATCACCCTGGTGCGGGGCAACCACGACGACCGCGCCGGCGATCCGCCGCCGTGGCTGGGCATCCGCTGCGTGGACGAGCCGCTGCCGCTGGGCGGCCTGGCTTTGTGCCATCACCCGCAGCCGCGGCCGGGCCGGCAGGTGGTGGCCGGCCACCTGCATCCTGGCGCCCGGCTGGGCCGCGGCCTGGACCGGGTGCGCGTGCCATGTTTCCACTTCCGCGCTGGCGTGGCGGTGATGCCGGCGTTCGGCAGCTTCACCGGGCTGCATCCGGTGGAACGCCAGCCGGGCGACCGGCTGGTGGCAGTGGCCGACGGGCAGCTGTTCGACGTGCCCGATCGCCTGGTGCCTGCTCGCTAAACTGGCCGGCTTGGCCGCGCGCCGGCTGTTGCCTTTCCCGCCCATGTCCACCGACCTCGAACGACTGATGCAGCGCGCCGATGCGCTGCTGGCCCGCCTGGAAGCGGTGCTGCCGCTGCCGCCCGCCACCCCCGACTGGTCAGCAGCCGTCGCCTGGCGCTACCGCAAGCGGCGTGGCGCCGGTGTGCTGGAGCCGGTGCGGCATGTCTCCACCATCCGCCTGTCGGACCTGCAGGAAATCGACGGGCAGAAGGAGCGGCTCGTGCGCAACACCCGTCAGTTCGTCGAAGGCCGGGCGGCGAACAACGTGCTGCTGACCGGAGCCCGGGGCACCGGCAAGAGCTCGCTGGTGAAGGCCTGCCTGAACGAGTTCTCCGGCCGCGGCTTGCGCCTGATCGAGGTGGACAAGGCCGACATGGTCGACCTGCCCGACCTGGTGGACCTGGTGGGCGATCGCCCCGAGCGCTTCATCGTCTTCTGCGACGATCTCAGCTTCGACGAGGGCGAACCGGGCTACAAGGCGCTGAAGTCCATGCTCGACGGCTCGGTGGCCCAGGCCAGCGACAACGTGCTGATCTATGCCACCAGCAACCGCCGCCACCTGCTGCCCGAGTACATGAAGGAGAACCTCAGCTACACCCACACCGAGGACGGCGAGGTACATCCCGGCGAGGTGGTCGAAGAGAAGATCTCCCTGTCCGAGCGTTTCGGCCTGTGGGTCAGCTTCTATCCGTTCAGCCAGGCCGAATACCTGGCCATCGTCGGCCAGTGGCTGCAGCACTTCGGCATCGCGCCCGAGCGCATCGAGGCCGCGCGGCCGCAGGCGCTGGTGTGGGCCCTGGAACGCGGCTCCCGCTCCGGCCGGGTGGCCTACCAGTTCGCCCGCGACTTCTCGGGGCGTGACGATGCCTGACGAGCCGCAGCAGGGTGTCGACCGCACGCCGGTGGACGTGGCCGTGGGCGTGCTGATCGACGCCGACGGGCGCTTCCTGCTCACCTCGCGCCCGCAGGGCAAGGTGTACGCCGGGTACTGGGAATTCCCGGGCGGCAAGCTGGAGGCGGGCGAGTCGGTCGAGCAGGCGCTGCGGCGCGAGCTGATCGAGGAACTGGGCATCACCATCGGCCCGGTGCACCCCTGGCGGGTGGAGATCGTCGACTACGAACATGCCCGCGTGCGACTGCATTTCTGCAAGGTGTTCGACTGGCGCGGCGAGTTCGAGATGCGCGAGGCGCAGCAGATGGCCTGGAACCAGCTGCCGGTGCAGGTGCAGCCGGTGCTGCCGGGCACGGTGCCGGTGCTGCAATGGTTCGCGCAGGAGCGCGGCTTCACCGGGCCCACCCACCCCGCGCCGTAAACTGCAGTCATGGACTGGCTGGACAGCATCAAGTGGGACCGCGACGGGCTGGTGCCCGTCATCGCGCAGGAGCACGGCACCAAGGACGTGCTGATGTTCGCCTTCATGAACCGGGAGGCGCTGGCCCGCACGGCGGCGCTGGGCGAGGCGGTGTACTGGAGCCGCTCCCGCCAGCGCCTGTGGCACAAGGGCGAGGAATCCGGCCACATCCAGAAGGTGCACGCCCTACGGCTGGACTGCGACAACGACGTAGTGCTGATGGAAGTGACCCAGCAGGGCCACACTCCCGGCATCGCCTGCCACACCGGGCGCCACTCCTGCTTCTTCCAGCGGCTGGAGGACGGCGAGTGGAAAAGCGTCGATCCGGTCTTGAAAGACCCCGAAAGCATCTACAAATGAGCGGTAACGACACGTTGGCGCGGCTGGCCGAAGTCATCGAATCGCGCAAGGGCGCCTGTCCCGACACCAGCTACGTGGCGCGCCTGTTCCACAAGGGCACCGACGCCATCCTGAAGAAGATCGGCGAAGAAGCCACCGAAACCGTGATGGCGGCCAAGGACGGCGACCGCCCGAAGATCGTCTATGAGGTGGCCGACCTGTGGTTCCACTCCATGGTGGCGCTGGCGGCCTTCGATTTGAAGCCGGCCGACGTGCTGGCCGAACTCGAACGGCGCGAAGGGCTCTCAGGCTTGGAAGAGTTCGCGCTGCGCAAGGTGCAGCAGCGCGAGAACACCGGCGAATAGCCCTTTGCAGGAGGTAGTCCCGTGAGCCCGATCGTCGACGTCATGCCCGATCTGCAGCGCGAGCGTTCGCTGCGCAACATCGGCCACATCAGCTACGCGCTGCATGCCATCGTCGCGGTGGGCGCGGTGCTGCCGGCCTTCCAGCCGACGGTGCTGTTGCTGGTGGCGGCCTTCATCCTCGACCTGGTCAAGCGCAACGACGCCGACGGCACCTGGCAGGAGTCGCACTTCCGCTGGCGCATCCGCAGCGTGCTGTGGGCTGCCGGCCTGTACCTCGTCACGGCACCGCTGTGGCTGCTGTTCTTCGTGCCCGGGTGGATTGCCTGGGGCCTGATCTCCATCTGGTTCCTGTACCGCGTCATCCGCGGCTGGCTGGCGCTGGCCGATGGCCGGCCGATGCCGAACTGACCCCTACTTCCCGCAACGCCGAGCCCCGCGCATGCACAGCGACCCGAACTGCATCTTCTGCAAGATCGCCGCCGGACAGATCCCGGCCCGCAAGGTCCATGAGGACGACGAGCTGATCGCCTTCCATGACATTGCGCCGTGGGCGCCGGTGCATGTGCTCATCGTGCCCAAGGAGCACATCGGCTCGATGATGGAGGTGACGGAAGCACACGAGGCGCTGCTGGGCCGGATGATGGTGCTCAGCGTGAAGCTGATGCGCGAATTGGGCGTGACCAACGGTTACCGCCACGTGATCAACACCGGTGCGGACGGCGGCCAGGAAGTGCCGCACCTGCACCTGCATGCAATGGGCGGTCCGCGCCCTTGGAACAAGGGCTGAACCCCCCACGCCAAGGCTGTCATGGCCGCCCCCTAGAATCGTTGGATTCCCTCGAAGGAGATTGATATGGGTTCGTTCAGCATCTGGCATTGGCTGATCGTGTTGTTGGTGGTCGTGTTGATCTTCGGTACCAAGAAGCTGAAGAACATGGGCTCCGACCTCGGCGGTGCGGTCAAGGGTTTCAAGGACGGCGTGCGCGGTGGCTCCGAAGGCGTCGACGGCACCGACGTGCCGCCGCAGCAGGTGGGCACGCAGCGCAGCGCGGCCGACCCGCACACGGTCGACGTCGAAGCCAAGCGCAAGTCCTGAGGCGGCGTCGCCTTGAAGTTGCCTGCATGAGCGCTGCATGATCGATTTCGGTTTCGACAAGCTCGCGTTGATCGGCGCGGTGGCCTTGATCGTCATCGGCCCCGAGCGCCTGCCGAAGGTGGCCCGCACCGTGGGCCACTTCGTCGGCAAGGCGCAGCGCTACGTGGCCGAGGTGAAGGCCGAGGTCAACCGGTCGATCGAGCTCGATGAGCTGAAGAAGATGAAGACGCAGTTCGAGGACGCGGCGCGCAACGTCGAGCAGACGGTGCACACCGAGTTCAACCAGCACACGACCGACCTTCAGCGCGACTGGGACGATGCCGCCACCGCCGGCCTGGCGCCCGCGGTGGGCACCGAGCCGCTGAGCACGCCGGTGCCCGAGTACCGGCATCCGCGCAAGAACTGGCGGCTCAAGCGGGGTGCGGTGCCCCAGTGGTACAAGCAGAAGGCCGGCATCCGCACCAAGGCGCAGTCGGGCGCGGCCCGGGTGGCCCGCCACCGGCCGAAACGCTGGTCATGAGCGCTGAAGAGAAAGACGAACTCGAAGGCACCGAACAGCCCTTCGTGTCGCATCTGGTCGAGCTGCGCGACCGCCTGATCCGGGCGCTGATCGCGGTGGGCGTGGTGTTCGGCGCGCTGTGCCTGTGGCCCGGGCCCGGCGGCCTCTACGACCTGCTGGCCGCGCCGTTGGTGTCCACCCTGCCAGTGGGCGCCACGCTGATCGCCACCAACGTGATCTCGCCGTTCGTGGTGCCGCTGAAGATCACGCTGATGGCGGCCTTCCTGATCGCGCTGCCGGTGGTGCTGTGGCAGGTGTGGGCCTTCGTCGCGCCCGGCCTGTACTCGCACGAAAAGAAGCTGGTGCTGCCGCTGGTGGTGTCGAGCACGCTGCTGTTCTTCGTGGGCGTGGCCTTCTGCTACTTCTTCGTGTTCGGCCAGGTGTTCAAGTTCATCCAGAGCTTCGCACCCAAGAGCATCACCGCCGCGCCTGACATCGAGGCCTACCTCAGCTTCGTGCTGACGATGTTCATCGCCTTCGGCACCGCGTTCGAGGTGCCGATCGTGGTCATCGTGCTGGCGCGGATGGGCCTGGTCAGCATCGAGAAGCTGAAGGCCTTCCGCGGCTACTTCATCGTGCTGGCCTTCATCATCGCCGCGGTGATCACGCCGCCCGACGTGGTGTCGCAGCTGGCGCTGGCCGTGCCGATGTGCCTGCTGTACGAGCTGGGCATCTGGGCGGCGCAGGTGTTCATCAAGCACACCCAGGCGCCGGACGCCGACGCCGAGAGCAAGACCTCCGCGAGCTGACGCGTGGGGCGTGCGCCGACGGGCTCAGCGCCCGGCCGGCCGCGCGCGTGGACGCTGGGCCACGCGCACGTTCACATCCACCGACTGCCTGCCGCGCTGCACGCCGATGCCCACCAGGGTGTCGGGCTTCAGCGACGCCACCGCGCCCAGCAGCTGCTGGGTGTTGGTGACGGCCCGGCCGTCCACGCTCACCACCACGTCGCCGGGGCGGATGCCACCCTGGCTGGCCGGGCCGTCCTGCAGCACGCCGGTGATCAGCACGCCTTCGGTCACCGGCAGCTGGAAGGTCTCGGCGATTTCCGGGGTGAGGTCGCGCGGCTCCACGCCGATCCAGCCGCGGGTCACGCTGCCGTCGCGGATCAGGCTTTCCATCACCTGTCGGGCGGAGTCGGCCGGGATGGCGAAGCCGATGCCCAGGCTGCCGCCGCTGCGCGAGAAGATGGCGGTGTTGATGCCCACCAGATTGCCGTTGACGTCCACCAGCGCGCCGCCGGAATTGCCGGGGTTGATGGCCGCATCGGTCTGGATGAAGTTCTCGAAGGTGTTGATGCCGAGCCGGCTGCGGCCCAGTGCGCTCACGATGCCGGAGGTGACCGTCTGCCCGACCGCGAACGGATTGCCGATGGCCAGCACGATGTCGCCCACCTGCAATTCGTCCACGCGGCCGAAGGTGACCGCGGGCAGCTTGTCCAGCGTGATCTTGAGCACCGCCACGTCGGTCTCCGGGTCGGCACCGATGACCTGGGCCGAGGCCTGGCGGCCGTCGGCCAGCTGCACCTCGATCTCGCTGGCGCCGTCGATCACGTGGTTGTTGGTGAGCAGGTAGCCCTCCGGCGACACGATGACGCCCGAGCCGAGGCCGCGCTGCGGTTCAGGCCGCTGGGGGCCGTTGCCCTCGCGAAAGAAGAAGCGGAACCAGGGGTCGTCGGCGTGCGGATTGCGCTGCGGCGCGCGCATGGCGGTGACACTGACCACCGAGGGCGACGCCTTGCGCGCGGCGGTGCTGTAGCCGGCCATCGGCGCGCTGGCGGGCAGGGCCGAGGCCACCGGCGCGCTGACGATGGACACGATCTCCGGCAGCAACGGCTGGCCGGGGCGGCGCGAGAGCCAATCAGGCTTGAGCGTGGCCACCACGAACAGCATGGCCAGCGACACCGTCACCGCCTGCGAGAAAATCAGCCAGGTTCTACGCATGCAAGATGCAACAGGAAAAGGGGCGAGAGATGGTCCAGCGCGTTGAGGTCGAAGCCTATCTGGGCCGTCTGCTGGCCGTGGACCGCTTCAAGGATTATGGGCCGAACGGTCTGCAGGTCGAGGGCGCCGGCGAGGTGCGCCGCATCGTCTCCGGCGTCACGGCCAGCCTGGCGCTGATCGACGCCGCGATCGAGGACGGAGCCGACACGATCCTGGTGCACCACGGCCTGTTCTGGCGTGGCCAGGATGGCCGGCTCACCGGCTGGCTGAAGGCCCGGGTACAGCGGCTGATGGCGCACGGCATCAACCTGTTCGCCTACCACCTGCCCCTGGATGCCCATGCCGAGCTGGGCAACAACGCGCAGCTCGGGCTGCAGCTGGGCCTGGTGGCCGACGCGCGCTTCGGCGAGCAGGATCTGGGCTTCATCGGCACCGCCAACGGCCTGGACAGCGCGCAGGCGCTGGCCCTGCGTGCCGAGGCGGCGCTGGGCCGCCGGCCGGTGCTGCTGCCGGGCGACGGCCGCCCGCTGGCGCGCGTGGCCTGGTGCACCGGCGGGGCGCAGGGCTACTTCGAGGCGGCCATCGCCGCCGGTGCCGATGCCTTCGTCACCGGGGAGATCTCGGAGCCGCAGGCCCATATCTCGCGCGAGACGGGCGTGGCCTTCCTGGCCTGCGGCCACCATGCCACCGAGCGCTTCGGCGCGCCCGCGGTGGCCGCGCACCTGGCGCAGACCTACGGCCTGCAGCACCGATTCATCGAGATCGACAACCCGGCCTGAAGGCCGCCGGCCGGCGCGGCGTCAGAACGAGACGTTCAGGCCGATGGAGTACTGGTCGGTGTTGCTCTTGCGGTCGAACGCATCCAGGCGGTAGCGCTCCCACTCGCCGCGGATGGCCATGGTCTGCGACAGGTTGTACTGCACGCCCAGGCCCACCTTCGGCACGGTGCTGCGGTCGTCGTCGCCGCCGGCGCGGGTCTTGACGCTGGCCACGCCCAGCTTGGCGAGGGCCGTCCAGTCGGTGGCAAACGGCAGCATGCCCACCGCATCCAGGCCCACGCCGTCCGCCTTGGCGTCGCCGTTGCTGCCGCTCAGGCGGCCCAGGCGGAAGGCGCTGGCTTCCACCGCGAAGTTGGGATGCAGCTGCCAGCCGCCATACACCTTCAGGCCGGTGCCGGAAGAATCGCCGGACACGCCATTGATGCTGTTGGCGTTCCAGTCCGGCTTGGCCACCGAGCCGCCGACGTACAGGCCTTCGGCCATGGCGGGCAGCGCCGCAGCACTGGCCAGGGCGGCCACCAGGGCCAGGCGGGCGGGGTTGTTCAGCTTCGACTTCATGCTCTTGTTTCCTCTTCAGCCAGGGCCGGCGGATGCCGGCGTGACCCCATGCTGGAAGCCGCGGGTGAAGGAGGTGCCGTTCCAAGCGTGAAATGTTGTTGCGGGCCGGCCACAATCCCGACCATGTTTGCGCCCTCGCTTCCTCTGCTCGTCACCCTGGGTGATGCCTGCGGCATCGGCCCCGAGATCGTCGCCAAGGCCTTCTTGCAAGGCGAACTGCACGATGCGGTGGTGGTGGGCGATGCCGGCGTGCTGCGCCGGGCGCTGGCCGCGCTGGGCCGCCCGGCGCCGCTGGCGCTGCTGCAATCGCCACTGGACCATGCGCACTGCCCGCCGGGCTGCCTGCCGCTGCTGGCTGGCGGCGGCGATGCGGCGCTGGCCGCGCTGCCCTGGGGCACCATCGACCCCCGCGCCGGCGCGGCCGCGGCGCGTTGGATCGAGCAGGCGGTGCGAGCGGTGCAGCAGGGCCAGGCACGGGCCGTGGTCACCGCGCCCATCCACAAGGAAGCGCTGAGCGCCGCCGGCGTGCCCTACCCGGGCCACACCGAGATGCTGCAGGCGCTGGCGGCCGGCCCCGACGGCAGCCTGCCGCCGGTGCGCATGATGCTGGCCAACCCGGAGCTGAAGGTGGTGCTGGTCACCATCCACGTGGCCTTGCGGCGGGCGCTGGAGCTGCTGGATTTCGACGCGGTGCTGTCCACCGTGCGCATCGCCCACCGGGCTGCGGCGGCCTGGGGCCAGCCGGCGCCTCGCATCGCGGTGGCCGGGCTCAATCCGCACGCCGGAGAGGGCGGCCTGTTCGGCGACGAGGAGCTGCGCTACATCGGCCCCGCCGTGCAGGCGGCGCGGGCCGAGGGCATCGACGCGCAGGGGCCGTTCCCGCCCGACACGGTCTTCATGCGGGCGCGCCAGGGCGCCTTCGACCTGGTGGTGGCGATGACCCACGACCATGGCCTGATCCCGGTGAAGTATCTGGGCGTGGAGGAGGGCGTCAACGTCACGCTGGGCCTGCCCTTCGTGCGCACCAGCCCGGACCACGGCACCGCCTTCGACATCGCCGGCCGCGGCCTGGCCGATGCCTCCAGCCTGGTGACGGCGGTGCGCATGGCGCGCCAGCTCAGTGCGGGCGGCTGAGTGCGGGCGGCGTCAGTGCCGCAGCGTGGGGGCCGGCCGCAGCGCGGCCAGCTGCTTGCGCGCGCGGGCGGTGGCGCGCTCGATCAGGAAGGCGTTCTCGAACGCCCGGAAGCGGCCCGCCTCGCACAGCCGGTGCAGCATGCGCGATGTGAGCGACACCGTCTTGTGGTGCTTGCCGCCGCTGGTGAACACGAAGAACGCCCGGCCCGGGCTCACGTAGTTCAGCTTGACCTTCTGCCACTGCTCGTCCACCAGCATCTGGTAGGCGAAGCCCAGCTGCACATGGTCGGCCAGTGAAGCGCCGCGGCTGGGCTCCACTGGCTCGGGCGGCGGCAGGCCGTCCAGGCGGATATCCACCGCGCTGATCTCCGGCTCGACGTTGAGGTCGATGTCGACGCTGCGCTGCCAGTTGACGGCATGTTCCTGCACCAGGCCGATCTGCGCCGCCTCGTCCTCGCTGAAATGCACCTGGTCCACCGCGTCGTTCAGCACCGGCAGCGTGCTGCCCGCGGCCAGGCGCGGCAGCGGCATGGCAAACACCGCATCCAGCTGCTTGACCATCAGGTTGTAGTCCAGCGGGCGGAGCGACTGGCCCTTGAGGGATTCGGCATGCGCCGGCAGCAGCTCTGAGAAGAAGGACTTCTTGGCCGGCTCCGGCCAGCCGATCATCGCCAGGCCATGGTTCAGGTCCTTCATCAGCTGCGGCAGCGTCATCAGGAAGTTCTTGCGGTCGCCGGGCGTGCCCTTGGGCTGCACGCTCATCACCACGTCGCGCGCGGCACGCTTCAGCCGCTGCGCCAGCTCGCCGGCCTCGCCGCCGCGGCGGGCGGCCTGCACCAGCGCCTGGCTCCACACCTGGGCCAGGAAGTCGCGCAGGAAGGCGGGCATCTCCACCACCGCCAGCGCCGTCTGCAGCTGCCGCATGTACTGCTGCTGCACCCGCAGGTCCTGTTCCTTGGCCTCCACCAGCTGCGGGGCATTGCTGCCCTGGTCCTGCACTTCCTGCCGGGCCTGGCTGGCGATGAAGGCTTCCAGCGCGCCCAGCTTCTGCTCGTAGACCTCCATCTGGTCGAAGTCGCCGTCGACGATCTCCTGCACCAGCGCGCGCACCAGGCCCAGGAACTCCTGCCCGGGGCCGCCGGCCAGGTCGTCGAAGGCGCAGGCCAGCGACGCGATGCGGTTGACGAAGCGGCACACCGGATGCCGGCGCGAGGAGAAGAAGCTGGGGTCGCCCAGGGCCACGCGCAGCACCGGCAGCTGCAGCCGTGCGATCTGGCGGGCCATCTGCGGTGGCACCTTGGGGTCCGACAGGATCTGCTCGAACAGGCTGCCCACCACGTCGATCACCATGTGGTCGAGGCGGCCGGTGGAGGCCTGCCGCAGCTCGTCCCGGTGGGCGTAGATCAGGTTGGGTGCCGGGCCGCTGCCGGAGCTGGCGAAGCCGGAAGCGTGGCCGCCCCGCCGCGCGGCGACCTCCTCGTGCAGCGGCAGGCCTCCACCGCCACCGCCACCGCCACCGCCGGAGGACGCCAGCTGGCGGATCAGCGACATCAGCTGCACGTCCACATGCCCGAACGGCGTGCCGGGCCGCTGCGCCGGGGCCGCCGGCCTGCCACCCATGGCGGCACCCGCTGGCGCAGGCGTCTCGGCCAGCGGCGCGCCGCGGCTGGCGCCGCCGTCGTAGCCCGAGGTGTTGAAGCCCATGTCGTTGCCCGGACCCTGCGTGCTGCGCACGGCCAGGCTCACCGGCTGCACGCCGGCGTCGCGCATGGCGCTCACGATGTCGCCGTACACGCGGGGCATCAGGTCGGCCAGGCTGCGTCCCAGCTCGATGCCCAGCAGCTTGCGCACTTCGGGCCGCTCGGAGATGGCCTCCACCCCGGCCAGCAGCGCCTTGCCCACCAGCTCGGGCCGCAGGGGGTTGCGTTCGTGGTCCGGGCGGCCCAGCTGCAGCAGCGAGCCGACGTAGGCATCCAGCTCCCGCAGCTCCCACTCGCAGGCGTGCTGGATCACCAGGCCGAAGCGGTCGGCGTTGATGCTGGCCTCCACCTCGTGGTCGTCGACCAGGCTCAGCGCCTCCCAGGGTGTGTTGGTGGAGCTGCGCGGGGCCGCATGACGCGGCGCGGTCTTGCGCTGCACCTGCTGGTCCAGCGATTCGTTGAACGCATGCACGAAGGCGGCCTGGCGGCGGTTCAGCTCGAACTGGGCGGCCAGGAAGTCGTCCCGCTCATGGATCTTCAGGCTGGACAGCGCGGCCAGCCCAAGGCTGTCCACGCAGCGCTGCGCCGCCTCGCGGGCGGCGTGCTTGATGCGGAGTGCCGCGGCCTGGAGCGCGGCGTCGGGACGCGGGAGTGGCGAATTCATGATGCGCACGGCGACCGGGTTGGAGGGGCGGCAGCGACCGCTTCGGTCGGGCGCCCCATGCCCCGGTTATCGACAAGTATGGGCGCAAATTCAGCGCCCGCCGTTCAGCGCTTGAGGCTGTCGCGGATCTCGCGCAGCAGCTTCACGTCCTCGGGTTCCGGCGCCGGCTCGGTGGGGGCGGGCGGCTCCGCCAGCCGCAGCCGGTTGATCTGCTTGACCATGATGAAGATGACGAAGGCCAGGATGAGGAAGTTCAGTGCCACCGTCAGGAAGTTGCCGTAGCCCAGCAGCGGCACGCCGGCCTTGGTGAGCGCCTCGTAGGTCATCGGTCCGGTGTAGCCCGCAGGTGGGCTGGCCAGCATCAGGAAGTAGTTGGAAAAGTCGAGTCCGCCGACCAGCCGGCCGACCACAGGCATGATGACGTCCTTGACCAGGGAATCGACGATCTTGCTGAAGGCGGCCCCGATGATCACGCCCACGGCCAGATCGACCACGTTGCCCTTGACTGCAAAAGCCTTGAACTCGCTGACGAAACTCATGGGGTTCTCTCCTGGGTGTGTTGCGCGCCTGTACCCGGCGCTATGGGATGCGGCCGGAGTATTGCCCAAGGCGATTGCTGTGCGGACCGTCGGGAAAGGCCTACCGCGTCCGTTAGAATCCTGGGTTGCCCCTGACGGAAACCCACGTGTGTTTCTTGTCGCGTCTTCCAGCGAATGCCACCAGAGGACTCCATGAGTGACCAGCAAGTCGACAAAGCCAAACGCACGTGGCTCGTCGCATCCGGATGTGCGGGTGCCGTAGGCGGCATCGCCGTCGCCGTGCCGTTTGTCTCGACGTTCACCCCGTCCGAGCGTGCCAAAGCGGCCGGTGCGCCGGTGGAAGTGGACATCGGCAGCCTGCAGCCGGGCGAGAAGGTGACGGTCGAATGGCGCGGCAAGCCCGTGTGGATCGTCCGCCGCACGCCCGAGCAGATCGAGGCGCTGAAGGCCCTCGGCGGCCAGCTCGCCGACCCCAATTCGGCCCGCAACCCGGCCGAGATCACGCCGATGGAAAGCTGCCGCAACGAGTGGCGCTCCATCAAGCCCGAATACCTGGTGGTGGTGGGCATCTGCACGCACCTGGGCTGCTCGCCCACCGACAAGTTCGTCGCCGGTCCCCAGCCCTCGCTGCCCTCGGACTGGCAGGGCGGCTTCCTCTGCCCGTGCCACGGTTCCACGTTCGACATGGCCGGCCGCGTCTTCAAGAACAAGCCCGCGCCGGACAACCTCGAGGTGCCGCCGCACATGTACTTGTCCGACACGCGCCTGCTGATCGGCGAGGACAAGAAGGCCTGACACCCCGAACATCCCGAGGCACAACATATGGCGGAATTCAAGCAAGCCCCGGCCGGCGCGCCCTTGTCGCAGCAACTGCTGACGTGGGTCGACAACCGGTTCCCAGCCAGCAAGCTGTACAAGGAGCACCTGTCCGAGTACTACGCTCCGAAGAACTTCAACTTCTGGTACTTCTTCGGCTCGCTGGCGCTGCTGGTGCTGGTCATCCAGATCGTCACCGGCATCTTCCTGGTGATGCACTACAAGCCCGATGCGAACCTGGCGTTCGCCTCGGTCGAATACATCATGCGGGACGTGCCCTGGGGCTGGCTGGTGCGCTACATGCACTCCACCGGCGCCTCGGCCTTCTTCGTGGTCGTGTACCTGCACATGTTCCGCGGCCTGATCTACGGCAGCTACCGCAAGCCGCGTGAGCTGGTGTGGGTGTTTGGCTGCGCCATCTTCCTGTGCCTGATGGCCGAGGCCTTCATGGGCTACCTGCTGCCCTGGGGCCAGATGTCGTACTGGGGCGCGCAGGTGATCGTGAACCTGTTCGCCGCCGTGCCGTTCGTCGGTCCGGACCTGGCGCTGCTGATCCGTGGCGACTACGTGGTGAGCGACGCCACGCTCAACCGCTTCTTCAGCTTCCACGTCATCGCGGTGCCGCTGGTGCTGCTGGGCCTGGTGGTGGCGCACATCATCGCGCTGCATGAAGTGGGCTCCAACAACCCCGACGGCGTGGAGATCAAGGCCAAGAAGGATGCGCAGGGCCGCCCGCTGGACGGCATCCCGTTCCACCCGTACTACACGGTGCACGACATCCTGGGCGTCAGCGTCTTCCTGATGGCCTTCAGCGCGATCATCTTCTTCGCGCCGGAGCTGGGTGGCTACTTCCTCGAGTACAACAACTTCATCCCCGCCGACCCGCTGAAGACGCCGCCGCACATCGCGCCGGTCTGGTACTTCACGCCGTTCTACTCGATGCTGCGCGCCACCACCGACGACCTCGTCAACGTGCTGTGCATCATCATCGGCCTGGCGGCGGTGCTGTCGTTCGTCAAGCTGCGCGCCAGCATGCTGATCAAGGGTGCGGTGCTGGTGGCTGCGGTCATCGCCATCGTGCTGCTCAAGACCTTCGACGCCAAGTTCTGGGGCGTGGTCGTGATGGGCGGCGCCGTGATCATCCTGTTCTTCCTGCCCTGGCTGGACTACAGCCCGGTCAAGTCGATCCGCTACCGCCCCGACTGGCACAAGTACCTGTACGGCATCTTCGTCGTGTTCTTCTTCGTGCTCGGCTACCTCGGCATCCAGCCGCCGTCCACCATCGGCACCATCGTGTCGCAGGTGGGTACGCTGTTCTACTTCGGCTTCTTCCTGCTGATGCCCTGGTGGAGCCAGATCGGCAAGTTCAAGCCGGTGCCCGACCGCGTGGTCTTCAACGCCCACTGACGCGCCGCAGGAGCACCGAAACACCATGAAAAAGATCCTTCTCTCCTTGCTGGCATCGTTGGCGATGTTGTCGGGCGGTGCGCAGGCTGCGGAAGGCGGCCATGCACTCGACCGCTTCCCCACCGAGCGCATGACCGACGTGGCCGCGCTGCAGAACGGCGCCAAGCTGTTCGTCAACTACTGCCTGAACTGCCACTCGGCTTCGTTCATGCGCTACAACCGGTTGCGCGACATCGGCCTGACGGACGACCAGATCAAGACCAAGCTCGCGTTCCCGACGCAAAACGTCGGCGACATGATGAAGTCGGCCATCGATCCAAAGCAGGCCAAGGAATGGTTCGGCGCCACGCCGCCCGACCTGACGGTGATCGCCCGCTCGCGTGCCAGCCACGCCGGCAGCGGTGCGGATTACCTCTACACCTACCTGCGCACCTACTACCGCGACGACACCAAGGCCACCGGCTGGAACAACCTCGCTTTCCCCAGCGTGGGCATGCCCAATCCGCTGTGGGAACTGCAAGGTCAACGCGCCGCCCAGTTCGTCGACGAGCGGGACCCGCACGATGCGTCCAAGACGGTGCACGTGTTCAAGGGTTTCCAACAGCTCACGCCGGGCACCATGAGCCCGACCGAGTTCGACAGCGCGGTGGCCGACCTCGTGGCCTACATGCAGTGGATGGGTGAGCCGCAGCAGAACTACCGGGTGCGCCTGGGCGTGTGGGTGCTGATCTTCCTGGGCTTGTTCACCGTGATCGCCTGGCGCCTGAACGCCGCCTACTGGAAAGACATCAGGTAGTCGTTCCGCGCGACCCGGGGCCGAGAGCGGCCTGGGTCGTCAGCGCAGTGGTGCCGCAGGGCCCACTGCGCTTCGTGTTTTCTGAGCTGAGAGGCTCGCCGTTCGAATTGTTAGAAGAAGGGGCCCGCTGCCATGATGGTGCTTTACTCTGGAACCACCGATCCTTATTCGCACCGCTGCCGCTTCGTGCTGTTCGAAAAGGGAATGGACTTCGAGATCCGCGACGTGGATCTCTTCGCGAAGCCCGAAGACATCGCGCTGATGAACCCGTACAACGAGGTGCCCATCCTCGTGGAGCGCGACCTCATCCTGTATGAGTCGCACATCATCAACGAGTACATCGACGAGCGCTTCCCCCATCCGCAGCTGATGCCCGGCGACCCGGTGGCCCGTGCGCGCGTGCGCCTGTTCCTGCTCAACTTCGAGAAGGAGCTGTTCTCCAACGTCAACCTGCTGGAAAGCCGCGGCGTGAAGGCCACCGAGAAGCAGCTGGAAAAGGCCCGCGCGCAGATCCGCGACCGGCTGACCCAGCTCGCGCCGATCTTCCAGAAGAACAAGTACATGCTGGGTGACGACTTCTCGATGCTGGACGTGGCCATCGCCCCGCTGCTGTGGCGCCTGGACTACTACGGCATCGAACTGTCGAAGAACGCCCTGCCGCTGCTGAAGTACGCCGAGCGCATCTTCTCGCGCCCGGCCTACATCGAGGCGCTGACGCCATCTGAAAAAGTGATGCGCAAGTAAATCCGCATGACGTCGCCGATCGCTCCCGAAGGGCAGGGCACCTCCACCCGCCCGTACCTGGTTCGTGCGTTGCACGACTGGTGCACCGACAACGGCTTCACGCCCTATGTCGCGGTCTTCGTCGACCGCAGCGTGCAGGTGCCGATGGAGTACGTGAAGAACAACGAGATCGTTCTGAACGTCGGTTTCGAGGCGACCAGCGGCCTGAAGCTCGGCAACGAGTTCATCGAGTTCCGCGCCCGCTTCGGCGGGCAGCCGCGCGACATCGTGGTGCCGATCGATCATGTGGTGGCGATCTATGCGCGCGAGAACGGCCAGGGCATGGCCTTCCCGATGCCCACTGAAAGCACGACCGGGCCGCTGGCGGCCGACGAGGCGGTGACCCTCCCACCCGAACAGAACGAGCCGCCCAGTCCGACCCCGCTGCCCGGTGCAGGCGGGGTGCGCGGACTGCGCCTGGCGTCCGAATCCGAGGGTGATGCAGAGCCACGCGACGACGAACCGCCCGAGCCGCCCGCCGGTGGCAGCCGGCCTTCGCTCAAGCGCATCAAGTAAGCGCCGCGCCTAGAATTTGTTGCAAGCCGTGCCGGCTTAGCTCAGTTGGTAGAGCACCCGCCTTGTAAGCGGAAGGTCTTCGGTTCGATTCCGAAAGCCGGCACCACCCGCCTGCCAAGCCTGCGTCAGTCCCCGTTCATCACGCGGATGCGGATGGCCGGCGTGGGCAGGCCGGCTTCGCGCAACAGGTCGTCGAAGCGCGGCAGCATCTGGCGCAGCTTGGCGCCGACGGCGGTGTTGCTCACCAGCAGCGCCCAGCCCTCTTCATCCACCGGGCCCGGGCGCACGTGGCGGCGCAGTGCGGGCGGCAAGGCCGGCTCGATGGCGCGGAAGCGCTCGTTCGATGCCTGCACCCGTTCCACCAGGCGCGCCAGGGGCGCGCTGCCCTCCAGGGCCTCGCTGATCGGGCGTGTCAGCGGCATGCCGCCGCGGGGTTGCTGTGCCATCGGTGCAGTCTAGCCCCGGTGATAGACTCGTTCGGCTTTGCGCCCCAGCGTTTGTCGTGACCGGCAAGCTGCTGTCCGCCTTGCGCCGCAAGGCAGCCGGGCGTTGCAAATCCGGCCTGCACCCCCAGGTGCAGCGCTCGCGCCGCGTCGGCCCCTCCGGTCAACAGGCCCTGTACGGGTCGGCCGGCTTCTCTCCTTCCAGCTCGTTCAGCGCATGTTGCCTAAGCTTCTCACTTCGATTTTCGGTAGTCGCAACGATCGGCTGATCAAGCAGTTCCGGGCGGTGGTGCAGCAGATCAATGCACTGGAGCCGCAGTTCGAACAACTCGACGACGCGGGCCTGCGCGCCAAGACCGACGAGTTCCGTGACCGGCTGGCCAAGGGCGAGACGCTCGACGCCCTGCTGCCCGAGGCCTTCGCCACCGTGCGTGAAGGCAGCAAGCGCAGCCTGAAGATGCGCCACTTCGACGTGCAGCTGATCGGCGGCATGACGTTGCACCAGGGCAAGATCGCCGAAATGCGCACTGGCGAGGGCAAGACGCTGATGGCCACGTTGCCCGTTTACCTGAATGCGCTCGCCGGCAAGGGCGTGCACGTGGTGACGGTCAACGACTACCTCGCCCGCCGCGACGCGGAGTGGATGGGCCGGCTGTACAACTTCCTCGGCCTGACCGTGGGCGTGAACGTGCCCGGCATGAGCCGCGAGGAGAAGCAGGCCGCCTACAACGCCGACGTCACCTACGGCACCAACAACGAGTTCGGCTTCGACGTGTTGCGCGACAACATGGTCTACGAGGTGGCCGACCGGGTGCAGCGAAAGCTCAACTACGCCATCGTCGACGAGGTGGACTCCATCCTGATCGACGAGGCCCGCACGCCGCTGATCATCAGCGGCCAGGCGGAGGACCACACCGAGCTGTATGTGCGCATCAATGCCGTGGTGCCGCTGCTGAAGAAGCAGATCGGCGAGGCCGATCCACGCACCGGCGAGGGCGTGATCGAGCCCGGCGACTTCACGGTGGACGAGAAGAGCCACCAGGTGTTCCTGACCGAAGACGGGCACGAGAACGCCGAGCGCATCCTGGCTGAAGCCGGCCTGCTGGCCGAAGGTGCCAGCCTGTACGACCCGGCCAACATCACGCTGATGCACCATGTGTACGCCGCGCTGCGTGCACGCCACCTCTACAACCGCGACCAGCACTACGTGGTGCAGAACGGCGAGGTGGTGATCGTCGACGAATTTACCGGCCGCCTGATGACCGGCCGCCGCTGGAGCGACGGCCTGCACCAGGCGGTGGAAGCCAAGGAAGGCGTGAAGATCCAGAGCGAGAACCAGACGCTCGCCTCGATCACCTTCCAGAACTACTTCCGGATGTACGCCAAGCTGTCCGGCATGACCGGCACGGCCGACACCGAGGCCTACGAGTTCCAGGAGATCTATGGCCTGGAAACGGTGGTCATCCCGCCGAACAAGCCCACCATCCGCAAGGACGAACTGGACCTGGTCTACAAGACCAACAAGGAGAAGTTCAACGCGGTGATCGAGGACATCCGCGACGCGCACACCCGCGGCCAGCCGGTGCTGGTGGGCACCACCTCGATCGAGAACTCCGAGCTCATCTCCAACCTGCTGGCGGCTGCCAAGCTGCCGCACCAGGTGCTGAACGCCAAGCAGCACGCCAAGGAAGCGGAGATCGTGGCGCAGGCGGGCCGGCCGGGTGTCATCACCATCGCCACCAACATGGCAGGCCGCGGCACCGACATCGTGCTGGGCGGCAACGTCGAGAAGCAGGTGCAGATCCTGGAGGCGGACGAGAGCGTGCCCGCCGACGAGAAGGCGCGCCGCATCGAGCAGCTGAAGGCCGAGTGGCAAAGCCTGCACGACAAGGTGAAGGGCGAGGGCGGCCTGCGCATCATCGCCACCGAGCGGCATGAGTCGCGCCGCATCGACAACCAGCTGCGCGGCCGCGCCGGCCGCCAGGGCGATCCGGGGTCGTCGCGCTTCTACCTGTCGCTGGAAGATCCGCTGATGCGCATCTTCGCCGGCGACCGTGTGCGCGCCATCATGGACCGGCTGAAGATGCCCGAGGGCGAGGCCATCGAGGCCGGCATCGTCTCGCGCAGCATCGAAGGCGCGCAGCGCAAGGTGGAAGCGCGCAACTTCGACGTGCGCAAGCAACTGCTGGAATACGACGACGTCGCGAACGACCAGCGCAAGGTCATCTACCAGCAGCGCAACGAGATCCTGGAAGCCTCCTCGGTGGAGGAGCAGATCGTCAACCTGCGTCGCAGCGCGCTGGCTTCGGTGGTTCGCACCTACGTGCCCGAGGGCAGCCTGGAAGAGCAGTGGGACCTGGAAGGCCTGGAGAAGACGCTGCGCGACGAGTGGCAGCTCGAGGTGTCGCTGAAGGCGATGGTGGAGTCCAGCGACAGCGCCACCGACGAGGACATCGAGGAGCGCGTGGTCAAGGCGGCCGACGAGGTCTTCGACGCCAAGGTGGCCATCGTCGGCAAGGAGCAGTTCACGCCGTTCATGCGCATGGTGCTGCTGCAGTCCATCGACAGCCACTGGCGTGAGCACCTGGCTTCGCTGGACTACCTGCGCCAGGGCATCCACCTGCGCGGCTATGCGCAGAAGAACCCGAAGCAGGAATACAAGCGCGAGGCCTTCGAGCTGTTCTCGCAGATGCTGGACCTGGTGAAGATGGAAGTCACCCGCGTGCTGCTGACGGTGCGCATCCAGTCGCAGGACCAGGTGGCCCAGGCCGCCGAGGCCATCGAGCAGAGCGCCAGCGAGCTGGGCCAGGTGACCTACACCCATCCGAACGAGGACGGCTCGGTGTCGCAGGAAACCGAAGGCGGCAACCTCGCGGACAACCTGCCGCGCGTCGGCCGCAACGACCCCTGCCCCTGCGGCAGCGGCAAGAAATACAAGCAGTGCCACGGCCGGCTGAGCTGATCCGCCGCCGCCTGATCCCGCACCCGCACTGACCCGAACGGAGGCCGCCGATGCCCGTGAACCTGCAAGCGCCCAACCCCGCCGACCTGAAACCCGTGGCGGGCGTGAAGATCGGCATCGCCATGGCCGGCATCCGCAAGGCCAACCGCAAGGACTTGGTGGTCTTCGCGCTGGATGAAGGCACGCAGGTGGCCGGCGTGTTCACCCGCAACCGCTTCTGCGCCGCGCCGGTGCAGGTGGGCCAGGCGCACCTGGCGGCCGGCCAGGGCATTCGCGCGCTGGTGATCAACACCGGCAATGCCAACGCCGGCACGGGTGACGACGGCCTGCAGCGTGCCCGCGCCACCTGCACTGCCGCTGCTCGGCTGATGCAGCTCGCGCCCGAGCAGGTGCTGCCGTTCTCCACCGGCGTGATCATGGAAACCCTGCCGGTGGATCGCATCGAGGCTGGCCTGCCCGCTGCTGTGGCCGACCTGCGCGCCGACGGCTGGGCCGACGCGGCGCAAGGCATCATGACCACCGACACGCTGCCCAAGGCCGCGTCGCGCCAGGTGCAGGTGGGGGGGCGCACCGTCACGGTGACCGGCATCGCCAAGGGCGCGGGCATGATCCGCCCGAACATGGCCACGATGCTGAGCTACGTCGCCACCGATGCCGTGGTCGATCCCGCGCTGGTGCAGCCGCTGGTGCGCGAGGCGGCCGACCTGAGCTTCAACCGCATCACCATCGACGGCGACACCTCGACCAACGATTCCTTCGTGCTCATCGCCACCGGCCAGGCCGGCCATGCGCCGGTGACTTCGCTGGACGGCGCCGACGGCCGTGCGCTGCGCGACGCCGTGGTGGCCGTGGCCACCGAGCTGGCGCAGGCCATCGTGCGCGATGGCGAGGGCGCCACCAAGTTCATCACCGTGCAGGTGGACGGCGGCCGCACGGCGGACGAGTGCAAGCTGGCGGCCTATGCCATCGCGCATTCGCCGCTGGTCAAGACGGCCTTCTTCGCCAGCGACCCGAATCTCGGCCGCATTTTGGCCGCCGTGGGTTATGCCGGCATCGACGACCTGGACCAGTCGAGGATCGACCTTTTCCTGGACGATGTGCATGTGGCCCGCGCCGGCGGCCGTCACCCCGGCTACCAGGAAGCCGATGGCCAGCGTGTGATGAAGCAGAGCGAGATCACCGTGCGGGTGGACCTGCACCGCGGCGATGCCCAGGCCACGGTATGGACCTGCGATCTCTCGCACGACTACGTCAGCATCAACGCCGACTACCGCAGCTGATATTCGCCAGGCTGGCGGCTTGCAGCGCCTCGCATGGCGCTGTTAGCGTGGGGGATTGGCATGGCAGCGCCCACGAGGCGCGCCGCCGCTCCTTCCGCGAGACCCGAGCCCATGAAGCTGCTGCTTCCGCGCCTGCCGGCCGCCTGGCTGCGCCGGCTGCAATTGCCGCCCACCGACCTGCTGCGCAACGCAGCGTACCGGCGGCTGTTCATCTCCATCCTGGCCAGCTCCCTGGGCGGGCAGGTGACGATGCTGGCCCTGCCGCTCACCGCTGCGCTGCTGCTGCATGCCACGCCCACGCAGATGGGCTGGCTCACGGCGATGGAGGTGCTGCCCTTCGTGCTGTTCTCGCTGCCCTCCGGCGTGTGGCTGGATCGCGTGCGCAAGCTGCCGGTGTACGTGGCGGGCGAGTTCTCGCTGGCGCTGGCGGTGCTCACCGTGCCGGCGGCCTGGGCGCTGGGCTGGCTCAGCATCGAATGGCTCTACGTGGTGGGCTTCATGATCGGCACGGTGTACACCGTGGCCGGCACCGCCGCGCAGATCGTGCTCACCCAGGTGGTGCCGCGCGAGCGGCTGGTGGAGGCGCATGCCAAGAATGCGCTGGCCACGTCGGGCGCCGAGGTGGCCGGGCCCGGCCTGGCCGGCGCATTGATCAAGATGGTGGGCGCGCCGATGGCGTTGCTGATTGATGCGGTGCTGCTGCTGCTGTCGGTGGGCATCCTGCGCGGCGTGCGCGTGGCGGAGCAACGCCAGCCGCGCTCCGGCGCCCGGTTCTGGCCGGAGCTGAAGGACGGCCTGCGCTTCGTCGCGCATCACCGGTTGCTGGTGGCGCTGGCCCTGGCCGTGGGCGGCTGGCAGATGTGCCACCACGCGGCCCTGGTGGTGCAGATCCTGTACGCCACGCGCGAGCTGGGCATGTCGGAGCGCGCGATCGGCCTGGCCTACGTGGCGATGGGCGCCGGCACGGTGCTGGCCAGCACGCTGGGCCACCGCATCAGCCAGCATGTGGGGCCGGGGCCCTGCCTGACGCTGGGCATCGGCTCCTGCAGCATCGGTTGGCTGCTGGCGGCGCTGGTGCCGCCGGGCTCGGCCGGCGTGGCCGCGTTCGTGCTGATGCTGATGCTGTTCGGCACCGGCGCGGTGCTCATCTTCATCAACTTCCTGGCGCTGCGGCAGGCGGTGACGCCCGAGCCCATGCTGGGCCGCATGACCAGCACCATGCGCTGGTTGATCATCCTGCCGGCCGGGCCGGGGGCGTTGTTGGGCGGCTGGCTGGGCGAGCATGTGGCGCTGCGCGCCGCGTTGCTGTTCGCCGGCCTGTGTGCCCTGCTGCTGGCGGTGGTGGCCGCGCGCCATCCGGTGATCCGCTCGGTGCGCAGCCTGCCGGCCCAGGCCGCGCCACCGGCCACGGGCGCCGAAGCCGCGGCCGATGCCATGCCGCTGAAGGCCTAGCAGGCGCGGCGTGTGCGGTGGTCGTCCATCGGCCGAGCGGTGGTCAATCGGCCGTGCCGTGCGCCACCGGCGCGAAGCGGTCCACCGCATCGGTGATTACGCCGTCGATGCCGGCGGCCTCGAGCTGCCGCGCGGCGTCGCCGTCGTTCACCGTGTAGCACAGCGCCCGCAGGCCGGCACCATGGATGCGGGCGATCACCGCGGCGTCCAGCGCCCGGTGGTTGGCCACCACGGCCACGCAGCCGAGCGCCAGCGCTTCGTCCAGCCAGCCTTCACGCAGGCTGTCCAGCAGCAGCGCGCGCGGCACCTCCGGCGCGGTGTCGCGCGCCCCGGCCAGGGCCGCGGGCTGGAAGGAGCTGAAGAGCGGCGGCGGGGCTTGGTGCCGCGACGCCCACAGGCGCAGCACCTGCTGGCCCACGACCTCGCCGGTACGGCGTTCGGTGCCCGGCGTGGGCTTGATCTCGATGTTCAGCGCAAAGCCGTTGCGCATCACATAGGCGGCGATGGCGTCCAGCCGCGGCAGGGGTTCGCCGGCGAAGTGCCGTGAATGCCAGCTGCCGGCGTCCAGCCGTGAGAGGTCTTCCCACCTGAGATCGCCGGCAGTGCCTGCGCCGTTGGTGGTGCGTTCCAGCGTGGCGTCATGCAGCAGGAAGGGCACGCCGTCGGCGCTGAGCTTCACGTCGCATTCAAACGCGCGGTAGCCGTACGAGGCGCCATGGCGGAACGCGGCCAGGGTGTTCTCCGGCGCCAGCTTGCCGGCACCGCGGTGAGCGATCCAGCGCGGGTAGGGCCAGGCGGCGCCGGCGTCAAACGGCAGCACGGCGCGACTACCTCAGGTGCCGGCCACGCGGTGGTGCGTGCCGGCATCGAACCAGTGCAGGTGCTTGGCCTGGACCACCAGCTGCACCGTCTGGCCGAGCGCGGGCGCGCGATCGCCGCTGTCCACCCTCACCGTCACCAGGTCGGCACCGGGGGCCATGCGGCCATAGATCAACCGTTCCGCGCCCAACGTCTCGATCATCTCCACCGTCAGCGGCCAGCCGCTGTGGCCGTTAGGGCCTTCGGCGATGGTGAGGTGCTCCGGCCGCACGCCCAGGATCAGCTCGCCAGCGCGCGGCGCGGTGGCCGGCAGCGACAGCGACACGCCCCCCACCGTGAAGCGCGAGCCGTCCGCCGTGCCCGGCACCAGGTTCATCGGCGGCGAGCCGATGAAGCCGGCCACGAAGGTGGTGGCCGGGCGCGTGTACACCTCGTCGGGCGTGCCGATCTGCTCCATGCGGCCGGCGTTCATCACGATCATGCGCTGCGCCAGCGTCATCGCCTCGACCTGGTCGTGGGTGACGAACAACGAGGTGACGCCCAGCTCCCGGTGCAGCTTCTGGATCTCCAGCCGGGTCTGCGCGCGCAGCTTGGCATCCAGGTTGGACAGCGGCTCGTCGAACAGGAACACCTGCGGCTGCCGCACGATGGCCCGGCCCATGGCCACCCGCTGGCGCTGGCCGCCCGACAGCTGCCGCGGCTTGCGCTGCAGCAGCGCACCCAGCTCCAGGATCTTGGCGGCCTTCTGAACCCGCGCCTCGATCTCGGCCGGCGGCACCTTGGCGATCTTCAGGCCATAGGCCATGTTGGCGTAGACCGTCATGTGCGGATACAGCGCGTAGTTCTGGAAGACCATCGCGATGTCGCGCTCCGACGGCTCGATGTCGTTGACCACCCGGCCCCCGATGCCGATCTCGCCGCCGCTGATCTCCTCCAGCCCGGCCACCATGCGCAGCAGCGTGCTCTTGCCGCAGCCCGAAGGCCCGACGATGACGACGAACTCGCCGTCCGTGATCTCCGCATTCACGCCGTGGATCACCTGCAGCGCACTGGCACCCGTGCCATAGCGCTTGACCACGTTGCGGATCGAAATGGCTCCCACTGTGTTGTCCTATTTCTCGGTATCGACCAGGCCCTTGACGAACCACTTCTGCATCAGCATGACCACCAGCGCGGGCGGAATCATCGCCAGCATTGCGGTGGCCATGATGAGGTTCCACTCGTTGCCGGCTTCGCCGCCGGCAATCATCCGCTTGATGCCGATCACCACCGGGTACATGTCTTCCTGGGTGGTGACCAGCAGCGGCCACAGGTACTGGTTCCAGCCGTAGATGAACTGGATGACGAACAGCGCCGCGATGCTGGTGGTGGACAGCGGCACCAGCACATCCTTGAAGAAGCGCAGCGGCCCGGCGCCGTCGATGCGCGCGGCCTCCACCAGCTCGTCCGGCACCGTCATGAAGAACTGCCGGAACAGGAACGTGGCCGTGGCCGAGGCGATCAGCGGCACCGTCAGACCGGCATAGGTGTTGAGCATGCCCAGGTCGCTCACCACCTTGTAGGTGGGCCCGATGCGCACTTCCACCGGCAGCATCAGCGTGACGAAGATGGCCCAGAAGAACAGCTTGCGGAACGGGAACTGGAAGTACACCAGCGCAAAGGCGGACAGCAGCGAGATGGCGATCTTGCCGATGGCGATGACCAGCGCGCTGATCAGGCTCACCATCATCATGCGGCCCACGGCGGCATTGGAGCCGCCGCCCGAGCCGGTGCCGAACAGCGCGGTGCGGTAGTTGTCGATCAGGTGCGCGCCCGGCAGCAGCGGCATCGGCTGCTGCACCACGTCCTGCGAGGTGTGGGTGGAGGCGACGAAGGTGAGATACACCGGGAACGCGACGATCGCCACGCCCAGCAACAGGATCACGTGGGCCAGGATGCCCCAGGTGCTACGGCGCTCGACCATCAGTAGTTCACTTTCTTCTCGACGAACTTGAACTGCACCACCGTCAGCGCGATGACGATCACCATCAGCACCACCGACTGCGCGGCCGAGCCGCCCAGGTCCAGCGCCTTGAAGCCGTCGTAGTACACCTTGTAGACCAGGATCGCGGTGTCCTTGCCCGGGCCACCCTGGGTGGCTGCGTCCACGATGGCGAAGGTGTCGAAGAAGGCGTACACCACATTGATCACCAGCAGGAAGAACGTGGTGGGCGACAGCAGCGGGAACTGGATCGTCCAGAACCGGCGCCACGGGCGTGCACCGTCGATGGCGGCCGCCTCGATCAGCGACTTGGGGATGCTCTGCAACCCCGCCACGAAGAACAGGAAGTTGTACGAGAGCTGCTTCCACACCGCCGCCATGACGATCAGCGTCATCGCATGGCCGCTGTTGAGCAGGTGGTTCCAGTCGAAGCCCAGCGCGCCCAGCGCATACGACACCACGCCGATGCTGGGCGCGAACATGAAGAGCCACAGCACGCCGGCCACCGCGGGCGCCACCGCATACGGCCAGATCAACAGCGTGCGATAGAAGGTGGTGCCGCGCACCACGCGGTCGGCGAACACCGCCAGCACCAGCGAGATGATGATGCCCAGCGAGGCCACCAGCACCGAGAACACGGCCGTGGTGCTGAAGGATTCAAGGTAGGTGGGGTCGTCCCACAGGCGCTGGAAGTTCTCCAGGCCCACCCATTCCACCGAGGTGCCGAAGGCATCCGATTGCTGGAACGACTGGACGAGCGCCTGCCCCGCGGGCCAGAAGAAGAAGATCAGGATGACCGCCAGCTGCGGGGCCAGCAGGGCCCAAGGCAGCCAGCGTGAACGGAAGACGACTCTTTTTTCCATGGGCGCGGCGGCGGTGCCGGCTTGTAGTTGTTGTTGTCATTGTCGCGCCCTGCAGCGCCGCGTCCTCCTCGTGCGGCGCTGCGGGCGTTCAGCCGGCTTCAGCGCGTGTTGGCCTTCTGGAACCGCTCGAGCTGCTCGTTGCCGCGCTTGACGATGGAGTCCAGCGCTTCCTTGGCCGTCTTCTTGCCGGCCCACACCTGTTCCAGTTCCTCGTCCTCGATGGCGCGGATCTGCAGGTAGTTGCCCAGGCGGATGCCGCGCGACTTGTCGGTCACCTTGCGGATCATCTGGTTCACCGCCACGTCGGTGCCCGGCTTCTCCTTGTAGAAGCCCGATTCCTCGGTTAGCTTGAACGAGGCCATGGTGATCGGCAGGTAGCCGGTGCGCTTGTGGCTGGCGGACTGCACTTCCGGCTTGGACAGGTAGTTGAAGAAGGTGGCGATGCCCTTGTATTCCTCGGGCTTCTTGCCCGACATCACCCACAGGCTGGCGCCGCCGATCACGGTGTTCTGCGGTGCACCTTCCACGTCGGGGTAGTAGGGCAGGGGGGCCAGGCCGTAGGCGAACTTGGCGTTCTTGGCCACGTCGCCATAGAAGCCCGACGACGTGGTGATCATGGCGCACTCACCCGAGGTGAACGACGCCTGCGGCGTGGCGCTGCGGCCTTTGTAGACGAACAGCCCCTGCTTGGCCATGTTGGCCAGGTTCTCGATGTGCCGTACATGCAGCGGTGAGTTGACCGCCAGGCGCGCGTCCAGGCCGGCGAGGCCGTTGCGCTTGGTGGCGAACTCGACGTTGTGCCAGGCCGAGAAGCTTTCCAGCTGGGTCCAGTTCTGCCATGCCAAGGTGATCGGGCACTTGTGCCCGCTGGCCTTCAGCTTGGCCGCGGCCGACACCACTTCCGGCCAGGTGGCCGGTGCCTTGTCGGTGGGCAGGCCGGCGGCCTTGAAGGCGTCCTTGTTGAAGTAGAAGATGGTGGTGGAGCTGTTGAACGGGAAGCTCAGCATCTCGCCACTGGGCGCGGTGTAGTAGCCGGCCACGGCCGGGATGTAGGCGGCCGGGTCGAACTTGAAGCCGGCGTCCTTCATCACCTTGCCGGCGGGCACGATGGCGCCCTTGCTGGCCATCATGGTGGCGGTGCCCACCTCGAACACCTGCAGGATGTGCGGCGCGTTGCCGGCACGGAAGGCGGCGATGGCCGCGGTCATCGATTCATCGTAGGCGCCCTTGTACGTGGGCACGATGCGGTAGTCCTTCTGGCTTGCGTTGAAATCCTTGGCCAGGTCGTTGACCCACTCGTTGTTCACGGCGGTCATCGAATGCCACCACTGGATCTCGACCTGGGCCTGGGCCCCGAAGGACGCGGCCAGCACGGCCGAGGCCAGCGCGAAAGACTTGAAATGCATGCAGGAGACTCCGTGGGAGGGGTTTGAAGCCCGCCAGTATTTTGAAGTTTTATGACAGTCGCGTTTCTGTCATGAAGCGCTGGCAGGGGCAACGGGGATAACCCGCCGACCGTCGGGCCGCCGCCCGGGCGCCGGAGGGCCGTGCGTTAACATCCGGCCCCCTTGCGTCAACCCCGCCCGGTGCCGTCGCCCGGGACGCGGCGGCGGTTAATCGACATGAATGCACCGCTTGCTGTGAACACCCTGGCCGCCCCCGGCCTTGCAGACGAGCAGGCACGCCGCCTGCGCGAGATTCCCTACAACTACACCTCGTTCTCTGACCGCGAGATCGTGATGCGGCTGCTGGGCGAGCGTGCCTGGCAGCTGCTGGACCGCCTGCGCGGCGAGCGCCGCACCGGCCGTTCCGCGCGCATGCTGTACGAGGTGCTGGGTGACATCTGGGTGGTGCAGCGCAACCCGTACCTGCAGGACGACCTGCTCGACAACCCCAAGCGCCGCGGCCTGCTGGTGGACGCTTTGCGCCACCGGCTGGGCGAGATCGCCAAGCGCCGCGACCCGCAGGCCGACCCGCAGCGCGACGCGCTGGTGGGCGAGCTGCTGGTGCTGGCCGAATCGGCGGTGGCCGGCTTCGCCGCCTCGTTCGACGCGCTCGGCGAGCTGCGCCGCAAGGCCCGCCGCACGCTGGGCCGCATCACCGCCAAGGACAACATCAAGTTCGACGGGCTCTCGCGTGTCTCGCACGTCACCGACGCCACCGACTGGCGGGTGGAATACCCCTTCGTCGTGCTCACGCCCGACACCGAGGCGGAGATGGCCGGCCTGGTGCAGGCCTGCGTCGAGCTGGGCCTGACCATCATCCCGCGCGGCGGCGGCACCGGTTACACCGGCGGCGCCATCCCGCTGACCTGGAAGAGCGCGGTCATCAACACCGAGAAGCTCGAGCGCATGACCGAGGTGGAGCTGGTGGCGCTGCCCGGCCATGCGCAGCCGGTGGCCACGGTGTTCACCGAGGCTGGCGTGGTGACCCAGCGGGTGGCCGATGCGGCCGAGCGTGCCGGTTACGTGTTCGCGGTCGATCCCACCTCGGCCGAGGCCAGCTGCATCGGCGGCAACATCGCGATGAACGCCGGCGGCAAGAAGGCCGTGCTGTGGGGCACCGCGCTGGACAACCTGGCCTCCTGGCGCATGGTCACGCCCGAGGCCAAGTGGCTGGAGGTCACGCGCCTGGACCACAACCTGGGCAAGATCCACGACGTGGACGCGGCGCGCTTCGAGCTGCGTTACTTCGATGCCTCGGGCAAGGTGCTGGAGCGCACCGAGACGCTGGAGATCCCCGGCCGCGTGTTCCGCAAGGAAGGCCTGGGCAAGGACGTCACCGACAAGTTCCTGGCCGGCCTGCCCGGCATCCAGAAGGAAGGCTGCGACGGCCTGATCACCAGCGCCCGCTGGGTGGTGCACCGCATGCCGGCCCACACCCGCACCGTGTGCCTGGAGTTCTTCGGCAACGCGAAGGACGCGGTGCCCAGCATCGTCGAGATCAAGGACTTCATGTTCGCCGAGGCGCGCAAGCCCGGCGGCGCCATCCTGGCGGGGCTGGAGCACCTGGACGACCGCTACCTGAAGGCCGTGGGCTACGCCACCAAGAGCAAGCGCGGCAGCACCAGCGCCAGCGGCCTGCCGAAGATGGTGCTGGTCGGCGACATCGTGGGCGACGACGAAGCCGCCGTGGCCCGCGCCACCAGCGAGGTGGTGCGCATCGCCAACAGCCGCGCCGGTGAAGGGTTCGTGGCCGTGAGCGCCGATGCGCGCAAGAAGTTCTGGCTCGACCGCAAGCGCACCGCCGCCATCGCCCGCCACACCAACGCCTTCAAGATCAACGAGGACGTGGTGATTCCGCTGGAGCGCATGGGCGAGTACACCAACGGCATCGAGCGCATCAACATCGAGCTGAGCCTGCGCAACAAGCTGCAGCTGGTGGATGCGCTGGAGGCCTTCTTCCTGCGGGGCAACCTGCCGCTGGGCAAGAGCGACGATGCCGGCGAGATCGCCAGCGCCGAGCTGCTGGAAGACCGGGTACAGCAGGCGCTGCAGCTGCTGCGCGAGGTGCGCATGCTGTGGAGCGGCTGGTTGCAGGGGCTGGACAGCATCGCCGAAGGCCCGGATGCGCGCAGCTTCTTCGAGCTGATCCAGGACACCACGCTGCGCGCCTCGTGGAAGACGCAGGTGCGCAAGCCGCTGCAGTCCATCTTCTCGGGTGCGGCGCTGTCGCCCATCGTGGAGGAGTGCAACCGCATCCACAAGGAAGTGCTGCGCGGCCGCGTGTGGGTGGCGCTGCACATGCATGCCGGCGACGGCAACGTGCACACCAACATCCCGGTCAACAGTGACAACTACGAGATGCTGCAGACCGCGCATGAGGCGGTGGACCGCATCATGGCGCTGGCCCGCAGCCTAAACGGCGTGATCTCGGGCGAGCACGGCATCGGCATCACCAAGCTCGAGTTCCTGACCGACGAGGAACTGCAGCCGTTCGCCGACTACAAGCAGCGCGTGGACCCCGAAGGCCGCTTCAACCGCGGCAAGCTGCTGCGCCCGGGCACCGCGCCCGAGTGGGCCGACGTGCATGCCGCCGACCTGCGCCATGCCTACACGCCCAGCTTCGGCCTGATGGGCCATGAGTCGCTGATCATGCAGCGCAGCGACATCGGCGCCATCAGCGACTCCATCAAGGACTGCCTGCGCTGCGGCAAGTGCAAGCCGGTGTGCGCCACCCATGTGCCGCGCGCCAACCTGCTGTACAGCCCGCGCAACAAGATCCTGGCCACCTCGCTGCTGGTGGAGGCCTTCCTGTACGAAGAGCAGACGCGCCGCGGCGTGAGCATCGCGCACTGGGAAGAGTTCGAAGACGTGGCCGACCACTGCACCGTGTGCCACAAGTGCGCCAGCCCTTGCCCGGTGAAGATCGACTTCGGCGACGTGTCGATGAACATGCGCAACCTGCTGCGCAAGATGGGCCAGAAGAGCTTCCGCCCCGGCAATGCCGCGGCGATGCTGATGCTCAACGCCACCAACCCGCAGACCATCAAGTTCGTGCGCAGCGCGATGGTGGACGTGGGCTTCAAGGCCCAGCGCCTGGCGCACGACGTGATGAAGCTGGCCGCGCGCAAGCAAACTGCCGCGCCGCCCGCCACCGTGGGCAGCGCGCCGCTGAAGGAGCAGGTGGTCCACTTCATCAACAAGAAGCTGCCGGGCGGCCTGCCCAAGCGCACCGCACGCGCGCTGCTGGACATCGAGGACAAGGCCTACGTGCCGATCATCCGCAACCCGCAGGCCACCACGGCCGAGACGGAGGCGGTGTTTTATTTCCCCGGCTGCGGCTCGGAGCGGCTGTTCAGCCAGGTGGGCCTGGCCACGCAGGCGATGCTGTGGCATGCGGGCGTGCAGACGGTGCTGCCGCCGGGTTACCTGTGCTGCGGCTATCCGCAGCGCGGCTCGGGCCAGTTCGACAAGGCCGACCAGATCATCACCGACAACCGGGTGCTGTTCCACCGCGTGGCCAACACGCTGAACTACCTGGACATCAAGACCGTGGTGGTGAGCTGCGGCACCTGCTACGACCAGCTGCAGGGCTACGAATTCGACAAGATCTTCCCCGGCTGCCGCATCGTCGACATCCACGAATACCTGCTCGAGCGCGGCATCACCCTGCCCGCCGCGCAGCAGGGCGCCTACCTGTACCACGACCCCTGCCACAGCCCCATGAAGCTGCAGGAGCCGATGAAGACGGTGAAGGCGCTGGTGGGCGACAGCGTGCTGAAGAACGACCGCTGCTGCGGCGAGAGCGGCACGCTGGGTGTGACACGGCCCGACATCTCCACGCAGATCCGGTTCCGCAAGGAAGAAGAGCTGCGCAAGGGCGAAGCCGCGCTGCGCGACAGCGGCGCGGTGGCGGCGGGCGAGGACGTGAAGATCCTCACCAGCTGCCCCAGCTGCCTGCAGGGCCTGAGCCGCTATGGCAACGACCTGAACAACGGCCTGCTGGAAGCCGACTACATCGTGGTGGAGATGGCCCGCAAGATCCTGGGCGAGAACTGGATGCCCGAGTACGTCGCCCGCGCCAACCAGGGCGGCATCGAGCGGGTGCTGGTATGAGCACGGTGGCAAGCACCGCGACCTGCGAGCTGTGCAGCACGCCCGGCGGCCACGTGGTGTGGCGGGGCGAGGGCTGGCGCGCCATCCGCGCGGCCGATGCATCGTTCCCGGCGTTCTACCGGTTGATCTGCAATCGCCACGTGGCCGAGTTCACCGATCTGTCGCCCGAGGAACGCACCTGCTGCATGGAGCGTGTGGCCGCGCTGGAGCAGGCGCTGCGCCAGGCGCTGCGGCCGACCAAGATCAACATCGCCTCGCTGGGCAACGTGGTGCCGCACTTGCACTGGCATGTGATCGCCCGCTTCGACTGGGACAGCCATTTCCCGCAGCCGGTGTGGGGCACGGCGCAGCGCGTGGTGGAGCCGCCCGCCTTGCAGCGCCTGGCCTGCACGCTCGAACAACTTGACGCGGCCGTGGCCGCCGCCCTGGAAGCCGCATGACGACCAAGCCGCAGCCCACGGGCCTCACGGTCCACCAGCAATCGAAGCAGCTGGAGGTCAGCTTCGACGATGGCCGGCGCTTCCAGATCCCGTTCGAGCTGATGCGCGTGTATTCGCCGTCGGCCGAGGTGCAGGGCCACGGCCCGGGGCAGGAGGTGCTGCAGCACGGCAAGCGCGACGTCGGCATCGTCGACATCGTGCAGGTGGGCCACTATGCGGTGCAGCCCAAGTTCAGCGACGGGCACGAATCCGGCATCTTCACCTGGGAGTACCTGTACTTCCTCGGCAGCGAGCAGCCCGACCTGTGGCGCCAGTACGAGGCGCGGCTGCAGCAGGCCGGCATCGACCGCGACGCGCCCATGCCCCAAGCCGGCGGCCATGCCTGCGGCAACCATTGAAGAAAGCGGACCCTCGATGACCCAGACGCATTTCGGTTTCCAGACGGTCGACGAGAACGAGAAGGCGCAGCGCGTGCGCGGCGTGTTCGACTCGGTGGCCACCAAGTACGACGTCATGAACGACCTGATGTCGATGGGCCTGCACCGCGCCTGGAAGGCCTACACCCTGGCCGTGGCCGACCTGCGCGAAGGCCGCCGCGTGCTGGACATCGCCGGCGGCACCGGCGATCTTGCCCGGGCGTTCAGCAAGAAGGTGGGCAGCAGCGGCCTGGTGGTGCACACCGACATCAACGAGGCGATGCTGCGCACCGGTCGCGACCGGCTGCTGGACGAGGGACTGGTCCTGCCCACCACCATCTGCGACGCCGAGCGGCTGCCGTTCCGCGACGCCAGCTTCGACCTGGTGAGCGTCGCCTTCGGCCTGCGCAACATGACGCACAAGGACGGTGCGCTCAAGGAGATGAACCGCGTGTTGCGCCCGGGCGGCCGGCTGCTGGTGCTGGAGTTCTCCAAGGTGGCCGCGCCGTTGCAGAAAGCCTACGACTGGTACTCCTTCAAGGTGCTGCCGCGCCTGGGCCAGTGGGTGGCGGGAGACGCCCAGAGCTACCAGTACCTGGCGGAATCGATCCGCATGCACCCCGACCAGCAGGCGCTCAAGGCCCTGATGAAGGGCGCTGGCTTCGGCCATGTGGATGTGCACAATCTCACAGGCGGGGTCGTGGCCCTGCACGTCGGCATCAAGTGCTGAGCCGCCGTGCCTGACGGCACGACCTCCCCTGAATACGTGGGGATGGATACCTTGTCTGTCAGTGCTTACACGGATCTGCCACGGACAGCCCTATACACTCCGCCGTCTGGGCGATTGACGGCCGGCGCCAGGCTGGTCCGCATCCTGCGAGCCCACATCACTGAGACAAGCCCTTGCACTGCAAGGTGGGAGATTCCAGCGTGACGACCCGATCCGACCACTATCCCCAGGCCCATCGCACATGGCGGGTGGCCTGCATTGCCGCGGCTTCGGCAGCGGTGCTGCTGGCAGCGGGGTGCGGCGAGAAGAAAGACGGCAAGGTGGCCAGCCAGACCGCGGCCAAGGTGAACAAGGAAGAGATCACGGTTCACCAGATCAACTTCGTGCTGCAGCAGCAGCGCGGTTTGCGGCCCGAGCAGGCGGATGCGGCGAGCAAGCAGATCCTGGAGCGACTGATCGACCAGGAACTGGCCGTTCAGAAGGCCGTGGACCAGAAGATGGACCGGGACCCGCGCGTGGTGCAGCAGATTGAAGCCGCCAAGCGCGAGATCATCGCCCGCGCCTACGTCGACAAGATCGGCGAGACCGCGAGCAAGCCCACCCCCGACGAAGTGCGCAAGTACTACGACGAGAAGCCGGCGCTGTTCAAGGAGCGCCGCGTCTACAGCCTGCAGGAGCTGGCCATCGAAGCCAAGCCCGAGCAGATCGACGGCCTTCGCGCCAAGCTGGCCGAAGCGAAGAACATCAACGAATTCGTCGAGTACCTGAAGGCCAACGAATTCAAGTTTGCCGGCAACCAGGCCGTGCGCGCCGCCGAGCAGCTGCCGCTGGCCAGCCTGGACAACTTCGCCCGCATGCAGGACGGCCAGGCCGTGCTCACGCCGTCCCCCACCGGCGCCCAGGTCATCGTGCTGGCCAATTCGCGCAGCCAGCCGGTCACGCTGGAGCAGGCCACGCCGGCGATCGAGCAGTTTCTGCTGAATGACCGGAAGCGGAAGTTGGTGGAAGAGAACGTGAAGCAGATGCGCGGTAGTGCGCAGATCGAGTACGTCGGCAAGTTTGCGGAAGGCGCCGCCAGCGCGCCGGCCGCATCTTCGACCACCTCACCCGCCCCGGCGCCGACACCGGCCCCGGCGGCCAGTGGCCTGGATGCGTCGTCGATCAGCAAAGGAATGGGACTCAAGTGATGAAGAGCGTGATGCAGCGAAGGTTCGCTCGGTATTGTGCGGCGCTGGTCGCGGTGTCGATGTCCATGGCGCTGGTGCCGGCCGTCCAGGCTCAGGCCCCTGCCGGCAATGCGCCGATGCCGGCTTCGTCCACACCGGAGTACCGGCTCGGCTCGGGTGACGTCATCCGCATCACCGTCTACCAGAACCCCGATTTGACGCTCGAAACCCGCGTCAGCGAATCAGGCGTGGTGTCGTACCCGCTGATCGGCCAGGTGCGCCTGGGCGGCCAGAGCATCTCGGCGGCCGAGAAGGCCATCTCCGACGCCCTGCGTAACGGCAACTTTGTCAAGCAGCCTCAGGTCACCATCGCGGTGCTGCAGGTGCGCGGCAACCAAGCCAACGTGCTGGGCCAGGTGAACCGGCCCGGCCGGTACCCGCTGGAAGTTGCGGAAATGAGGCTGACGGATTTGCTGGCGATGGCTGGGGGTACGGCAGTCAACGGCGCCGATGTGGTTATCGTGACGGGTACACGGGCGGGCGGCCCGTTCCGTGCAGAAGTCGACGTGCCGACCATCTTCGGCGCGCAGGTCCGCACCGAAGACATCCTTATCCAGAACGGCGACGTGATCTGGGTGGATCGCCAGCCGACGGTCTACATCTATGGTGAAGTCCAGCGCCCGGGCCCGATGCGTCTGGAGCGTGGGATGACGCTGATGCAGTCGCTCGCCACCGGTGGTGGCCTGACGCAGCGCGGGACCGAGAAGGGCATCCGCGTGCATCGCAAGTCGGCAGATGGCAAGGTGGAAGTCATCACGCCCGGCATGGACGACCGCATGCGCGACGGCGACGTGATCTACGTGCGCGAGAGTCTGTTCTGATGACGGCTGTGCTTGGCATATTCGAGGGTGTGACATGACATTCGGACAATTCTTGTCGATCTTGCAGGCGCGCAAGTGGGTCGCGCTAGCCGTCTTTTCGCTGGTAGTGGCCGTAACGGTCGTCGTAAGTCTCGTGCTCCCGAAGCAGTACCTGGGTGTTTCGAGCGTGATGGTCGACGTCAAGCCAGATCCGGTGTCGGCCATGGGCTTTCCCAGTGTGGCCTTGCCGACCTTCATGTCGACGCAGGTCGATGTGCTGAGCAGTGACCGCGTGGCGCTGCGCGTCATTCGCGACCTCAAACTCTCCGAGAACGCCGCCATCCGCGAGCAGTGGCAGGCCGAGACCAACGGCGAAGGTACCTTCGAGCAGTACTTGGTCGACATCCTGCACAAGTCTCTCGACGTCCGGCCATCGCGAGACAGCAATGTGATCTCGATCGGTTACAAGAGCCCGGACGCACGATTCGCAGCCGGCATCGCGAATGCATTTGCACAGGCCTACATTGCGACCACGCTTGAGCTGAAGGTCGATCCGGCAAGGCAGTTCACCAGCTTTTTCCGTGCGCAAACGAACGATGCACGCGATGCGCTGGAGAAGGCTCAGCAGCGCCTGTCGCAGTACCAGCAATCGAACGGCATCATCGCGACGGACGAGCGGTTGGACGTCGAGAATGCCCGCTTGAATGAACTGAGCAGCCAGCTCACGCAGCTCCAGGCTATCTCGGCCGAGAGCTCAAGCCGCCAAGCTCAGGCGCGTGGCAACCAGGCCGACAGACTGCAGGAGGTGCTGAACAATCCGTTGATCAGCGGCCTGAGGGCTGACCTCGCGCGGAACGAGGCCAAGCTGCAAGAGCTGACCCAGCGGCTCGGCGACCGGCATCCGCAAGTGGTCGAGGCTCGCGCGAACATCACCGAGTTGCGCTCGCGCATGAATGCGGAGATTGCGCGTGTCAGCAGCGGCGTCGGCGTAAGCAATGACATCAACAAGTCCCGCGAGGCGCAACTGCGTGCTGCGCTGGATGCGCAGCGTGCGTCGGTGCTGCAGATGAAGGCAGTGCGGGACGAGGGGTCCGTGCTGTTGCGTGAGGTCGAGAATGCGCAGCGCATCTATGACAATCTGATGACGCGCCTGAATCAGGCGGGCCTGGAAGCGCAGAACACGCAGAGCTACGTCAATGTGCTGACGGTGGCGCAGCCGCCAGTCGAGCACGCAAGCCCCAAGCTGTTGTTGAACACTGCCTTGGCCATCGTGCTCGGGCTGATCCTCGCCATCGGTGTTGCCCTGCTGATGGAGCTCTCTGACCGGCGCGTGCGCAGCTCCGAAGATGCGGTGGCGTACCTTGGTCTGCCTGTCATCGGCTCTCTGCCCACGCCGAGCGCCAAGCGCTTCAATCCGGCCCGCCCGGCAGCCCTCGGCCTGGCGCAGCGTTCACTCGCGCTGCCTGGCCCGGGCCATCATTAACGCAAGCGCAGCGATGCTTTCCCCCCGCAACCCCGAGACGAGCCACTTGCAAGCCGATAACAACGAACCTGCCGTGGCCGACCGGTCCATTGGCAGCATCCTTGCCGATCTGCGCGAGCTGTCGGCCGAGCAGGTCGAAACAATCGTCCGGCATCAACGAGAGAAGGGCGTCCGATTTGGCGAGGCCGCTGTCACGCTCGGCTACGCTAGCAACGACGATGTTCTCTTCGCGCTGAGCCAGCAGTTTCACTATCCCTACGCACCCGAAGAGCGGCGGAAGGCGAGTCCCGAGCTCGCTGCGCTCAACCAGCCTTTCGGCGTCCAGGCCGAGAGCTTCCGGGCCATCCGCAGCCAGGTGATGATGCGCCTGTTCAACGAGGGGCAGGAGCGGCGTGCACTGGCAGTGGTCAGCCCCGAGTCCGGCGATGGCAAGACCTTCTTTACGGCGAACCTGGCTGTCGTGCTGGCGCAGCTCAGCGGCCGCACGCTGCTGGTCGATGCCGACCTTCGGCATCCGCGCCAGCACGAGGTCTTCAACGTCGACAACAAGGTCGGCCTGTCGGGCATCCTGGGCGGCCGCTCCGGCACCAAGGTGATACAGCAGGTGATCGGCGTGCCAAGCCTGTTCGTCCTGCCCGTGGGCACGACACCGCCGAACCCGCTCGAGCTGGTCGAGCGTCCCGCGTTCGGACTGCTCATGCGCGAGCTCGTGACCAAGTTCGATCATGTAGTGGTGGACACGCCGGCGGCGCGCTATGGCAGCGACAGTGCCGTCATCGCGGCGCGTTGCGGTGCGGCGCTCGTGGTGGCCCGCAAGGACAAGGGCCGCGTGGCGGCGCTGCAGGATCTCGTGGCGAACTTGGCGGAGACGCCTGCCAAGCTGGCCGGTGTAGTCTTCAACGAGTTCTGAGGAAAATGTGACAACAGTGACCGACGCTCAACGACCCGCGGTGCGTGGAGAGCACCAGCCCTTGGTCCCGTCGGGATTCGACTGGCTGGCGTTCTGCATCGTGGCCGCTGGCCTCGTCATGCTATATGGGCCTGCCTACATAGAGCTGGCGCGTACGGTTTGGGCCACCGACGAGCAGGGCCACGGTCCGATCATCCTTGCCGTCAGCGCTTGGTTGATCTTCCGAAAGCGGCACGACGTTGCCGCGCTGCCTGGCGTGCCGGCCCAGTTCGCGGGCTGGTCGTTGCTGGTGTTGTCGCTGTTTCTCTGCGTGGTTGGCCTGTCGCAGGACATCATCATGTTCTCGATCAGCTCGCAGATCGGCGTCATCGCGAGCCTGTTCCTCCTGTTCAGGGGCTGGCGCGCATTGCGGATCCTGTGGTTCCCGTTGTTCTTCATGATCTTCATGATCCCGCTGCCTGAAGCGCTTGTGGCTGCCGTCACCGGTCCGCTCAAGAGTGCCGTGTCCGCCGTGGCAAGCAACCTGCTCTATTCGTTGGGCTATCCCGTGGGACGCAGCGGGGTCGTCATGACCGTGGGGCCGTACCAGCTTCTCGTGGCCGATGCATGTGCCGGCCTCAACAGCATGTTCACGCTCGAGGCGTTGGGCATGCTGTATATGAATCTGATGAACTACACCAACGCCAAGCGAAACATCGCGCTTGCGCTGCTGCTGGTGCCCACCGCGTTCGTGGCCAACATCGTGCGCGTGATGATTCTGGTGCTGGTGACGTACCACTTCGGAGACGAGGCCGGTCAGGGGTTCGTCCATGGTTTTGCGGGTATGGTGCTGTTTATGGTCGCCCTGATACTGATGCTAGTGCTCGACAAGATCCTGGGGCTGTTCCTGCCTGCGCAGCGGAGGGCGGCGCAATGATGTTCAGTACAACGCGCGTCCGCAGCGTGGTCGTCCTGCTGTTGATGCTGCTCGCGGCCTTTGCTGCGTCTGCATGGCGGCCCAGCCAGAACCTCATCGACACCCGGCCCCGGGTGGACCTAGAGGATCTTTTCCCCAAGCAGTTCGCAGGTTGGGTCGTAGACGACCGCATGCCAGTACAGTTGGTATCGCCCGACCAAGCCGCAGTGCTGACGAAGATCTACAGTCAAACGCTCAGCCGCACCTATGTCAATCGCCAGGGCTACCGCATCATGCTGTCGGTGGCCTACGGCGGAGACCAGTCCGATGCCACCCGTGCGCATCGGCCGGAAGTGTGTTACCCGGCGCAGGGGTTTCAATTGATGGACCAGCGCCGCGATACCTTGTCCATCGGCTCTCATCAGGAGCCCGTGTGCCAACTCGTCACCAAAATGGGCGGGCGAGTGGAGCCTGTGACTTACTGGGTGATGGTCGGTGAGCGCGTGGCTACCAGTGGCACGGAGCAGAAGCTCGCTCAGCTCGCCTATACGACCCGTGGTTACGTTCCCGACGGCATGCTCGTTCGCGTTTCGAGCATCGATGCGCAAAGCGATGTCGCGTTCACCGCGCAGCAGCAATTCCTGACTGACATGGAAGCGGAATTCTCAGCCGGCTATAAGAGCCGGGTATTTGGCCGCTGAGCAGCGGCGATTCGCTTCCCCTATGCGCTCTGGGCATTATTCCAAGCACGCTGTGCGTGCCAGCCTCCTGCATTTTCTTTTTGGGAGGTCCGCCGCTGCGGTTGTGGCGCTGTGCCTGCTCTTGATCCTCGTGCGAGCGCTCTCGGGGGCGGATTACGGCTTCTATATCACACTGCTGTCGCTGTTGGAGGTCGTGCAAATCGCCTCCAGCTTTGGCTTGATCCTCGCAGCGCAGCGGTATATCCCTGAGTTGCGTGCGGCCGACCGGAACGCAGCACTGCGCGCCATCGTCGCAAAACTGTTGGCGTTACGCGCCGTGACCTTGGCGGTGGTGCTGCTGGCCTGCTTTTTCGCGTCTGACTATATCGCCGGCTTTTTTGGGGTGGCTGCGCAGCCCCAGATTATTCTCATCTATCTGTTCATCATCTTTTTCGAAGGATTGGCGAGGTATATCGAGGTTTGCCAGGATTCGCTGCTGCGGCAGAAGTCTTCGCAGCTGGCTGTGCTGCTGCGCACCAGCATGAGGCTTCTGCTGTTGGCGGCGATGTATTTTTCGTCCGATGATGGCGTGGTCGCGCTCGTACATTGGTTGTGGATCGACCTGACGGCCAGCGTTGCCGGATGTGCTTACGGCGCTGCAAGCCTGGTGCGGTTCGTCTCAAGGTTGCCGCAGGCGGCCGACGAGACAAGCAAGTCCGAGGGAAAGCGCATATTCAGTTATGTTGCGCCCGCTTTTCTTGCCCAGTTGCTTTACACCAGCTGGGGTCCGGATTCGGTGAAGCTGGTCGCCGCGCGCCTTGTCGGCGCAACCCAGGTTGCAGCTTTTGGTTTTGCGGCTGCGTTCAGCGCCATGCTGCAGCGGTACCTGCCGACATTTTTGTTGATGAACCTGATACGGCCATTGTTCGTGGCCGCGCGCAACCGCGAGGACTATCAGCAGCGCCTTGCATTCATGGCCGGCCTGATTTTCAAACTGAATGCATTCGCCCTGGCACCGATCGGAGCCGTGCTGATCGTCACCAACCGACCGCTGACAGACCTTCTTACCGGGGGGAAGCTGCCCGAAGCAGGGAGCTACCTAGTCTTTTTCGTCATCGTGCTGCTGCTGCAAAGCCTGCGGGGGGTGGTGAGCTTGCTTTCGCAGGCGCTCGAGCTTGGCAGGGCATCGCTCATCGGTGCCGCCGCAGGGACACTTGGTCTGGGGGCCGGTGCGCTGTTGACGCCCGTGGTCGGATTGGCGGCGCTGTGTCTTGGGCTTGTGCTCAGCGAAGCCTTGTTCGTGGCCTGCCAGATCGTCGCCATGCGTGGCCGTGGTGTCCGGTTCCCCTTCGACGCCGGGGGCATGGCACGGATCGTGTTGGTTGCTTGCGTCGCCTCGCTGGCTGCAGCGTTTGCGGTTTCGGCGGCCACTGCGCTTCCGCCCGCTGGCGAGGTGCTGGTCGGGGCTTGCGTGTGCGTCGTCGTTTACTTGGCGCTTTGCCGTCTGTGGCGCCCCTTTCAACCGGGCGAGCGCGAGTTGATCAATGGGATCCTTAAGCGAAATGTCTTCTGCTGGTAACGAAGCAAGCGCGACCGACGACATCGTCCGCGTGGTGGAGGGTGGCTACTGCATCGGGTGCGGGGCCTGCGCCTACGCGGCGCCAGCGGCCGTCGAGATGGTCGAAAGCAAGTACGGCATGCCCGTGGCGAGGATCCGTGCCGAGGCGACGCCGGCTCACAGGGCGCTCGCTACCAGCGTCTGCCCATTCGGCACGCCAACCGAGGATGAAACGTCGCTGGGTGAGCAGTTGTTCGGCGCTGCAGTTCCGATGCACGAAGAATTGGGCCGCGTGGTGAGCACGCACGCGGCACAGGTCGTCGAAGGCGCCTTTCGCGAAAACGGTAGTTCGGGCGGCATGGGTAGCTGGCTGGCAGTCGAATTCCTGCGAGCGGGCCTGGCGGACGCGGTGGTGCATGTCGGCGCCATCACTGGTGCGCAGGCCGGCGAGACGCTGTTTGAATACGCCATATCGAGAAGCGAGCGTGACGTGCTGTCGCGCTCAAAGTCCCGGTACTACCCGATCACGCTGACCCAGGTGCTGGCGGAAGTCAGGACCACCGAGGGTCGATACGTCTTCGTCGGGATCCCTTGCGTCCTGAAGGCGCTGCGGCTGGTCGCGATGAAGGACGAAGTCATCAGATCCCGGATTGCGCTTTGCATCGGCTTGGTATGCGGCCACCTGAAGACGCGCCGGTTCGCCGAGCTGCTGGCATGGCAGATGGGCGTGCCGCCGCAAGAACTGCTAGCGTTCGACTTCCGGCACAAGCTGCCCGGTGCGCAGGCCAACCAATACGGGGTCGCCGCCACCCAGGCGCCGGCTGCGGGGGGCAGCACGCAGTCGGTCATTTCACCGGTACGGGAGCTGTTCGGGTACGACTGGGGGCTTGGCTTCTTCAAGCCCAAGCCCTGCGACTTCTGCGACGACGTCGTGGCGGAACTGGCCGACGTCACCATCGGCGATGCATGGTTGCCCCAGTACGTGAAGGACAGCAAGGGCACGAACGTGGTCATCGTGCGCAATCCGGTCGTACGCACCTTGGTGGAGAGGGCCGCCGTCGAAGGCCGCCTGGCGCTCGATGCGCTGTCGGCCGCTGACGTGGTCAAGTCCCAGGCGTCCGGTTTTTCGCATCGCCGCGAAGGCTTGGCTTACCGGCTCTGGATGACGCGCAAGCGTGGTGAATGGGCGCCCCGCAAGCGTGTCGAGCCTGCGGCTTTCGAGCATGACCGCAGCTTCAGGCGCAAGCATGAGCTTCGGGCCGCCGTTGCCCGCGAGAGTCACCGCGCCTTTGCGGAAGCGCGCGACGCCGGCCAACTCCGCATCTTCTTCAAGCGCATGACACCCCTCGTCGAGCAGTACCGTGACTTGAACCGCACGCTGGCGCGCCGTGTCGCCGCGCGGCTGCGGCGTTGGTTTCATGCAGCGAGCGGCAAGTGATGCGTCTACAACCACTCATCGGATTCTTCATATGAAAGTGTTCTTCGCGGGCCATAACAACTTCGGAAATCGTGGCTGCGAGGCGCTGATCCGGTCCGTCACGCAACTGGTCAGCACGCAGGTGCCAGGGGCGCAGTTCGTGGTGCCCTCGCAAAGGCAGGACCTCGACGCGCGGCAGTGGCCCGGTTACCGCAGCGCCGGTGTGCAGTTCGTCGAGGCGGCGCCCTTCCCGAAGAAGCTTCGGCTGTGGCACTGGAGCCGGCGCCTGCTTCCGGCGGTGGAGCAGCTCGGCAGACCGTCGCACCGGCTCGGCGGGCCCTTGGCCCATGCGATGGCCGGCTCCGACGTCGTGGTGATGACGGGCGGCGACACCATCTCGCTCGACTACGACCTGCCTTCGCTCTACGACCATGCCGGCTACATCGACAACGCGCGCCGCATGGGCAAGAAGACGGCGCTCTGGGCTGCATCGGTGGGGCCCTTCAGCAAGAAGCCGCACGTCGAGCAGCTGATGAAGCGCCACTTGTCGCAGTACGACCAGATCACGGTCCGCGAGTCGGCGACTTACGCGTATCTGCAGGGCCTGGGGCTGTCGACCGTCGTGCAGGTGACCGATCCGGCCTTCACAATGATGCCGGAAGCATTCGACCTGGCCGGGCTGCTGCCGCAAGCGCCCGAGGGCATCGTCGGCCTGAACGTCAGCCCGCTCATTCGCAAGTTCCGTGATCCGGAAGCCTCCCGCGACGAGTTGGACCGGGAAGTCGCAACCTTCGTTCGCAACCTGCACGAGAAATCGGGTTATGCCGTGGTGCTGCTGCCGCACGTCGGCCCGCTCGACGGTGGTACCTACAACTCCGACCATGCGTACATGCAAGGCTTGATGGAGAAGTACCAGCTGGGTGGGCCCAAGGTCGTGCTCGCGCCGGCGAACCTTAACGCTGCGCAGCTGAAGTACCTGATTTCGCACTTCCGGTTCTTCATCGGTGCGCGCACCCACGCGACCATCGGCGCCTTCTCCACGGGCGTGCCCACCTTGTCGATCGCCTACAGCGTCAAGGCCAAGGGCATCAACCGCGACCTGTTCGGTGATCTGCCTGTGGTGCTCGACACGCCCAAGGTCAGCGCCGAGACGCTGGCCGAAGGCTTGCGCTCGTTGGAGCGCAGCGAGGGCGAGATCCGTCATCTGCTGGCCGAGCGCATTCCGGTGTGGCGCGACAAGGCCGCTGTGCCGGCTCAGATGCTGGCGACCTTGATACGTTGAAAGGACGACCCGCATGCGCCTGAGCGTGATCATCAAGACGCTGAACGAGCAGCGAAACATCGAGCGCGCCGTTCGCTCGGCCCTGCTCGCAGTGGACGAGGCCGGCGGTGGCGAGGTGATCGTGGCCGACTCGCTGTCCACCGATGACACCGTGAAGATCGCGGCGCGGTTTCCGGTGAAGATCGTTCAATTGGTCGATCCGTCGGATCGCTGCTGCGGCGTGGGTGCGCAACTGGGTTACCAGATCGCGCAAGGGGAGTACGTCTACATCCTAGACGGCGACATGGAGTTCGAGGCGGATTTCTTGAACGAGGCCTCGAAGGCGCTGGATGCCAATCCGCGGCTGGCCGGTGTCGGCGGCATGGTGCGCGAAATGAACCTGGACAACCAGGAGTTCCTCAACCGCTCGCAGCGCGGACTGCGCCACATGCGGCAGGGGCCTGTCGACCGGCTCGACATGGGTGGCCTGTACCGGCGTTCTGCGTTGCAGGCCGTCGGCTATTTCACCAACCGCAATCTGCACGCTTACGAGGAATTCGAGCTGGCGGCGCGACTGCAGACGGCAGGCTGGCGGCTCGAGCGTCTTGCCATTCCGGGCGTCAAGCATTATGGCCACACCGAGTCGAGCTTCAAGCTCCTGGGCAAGCGGTGGCGCAGCCGGTACGCATGGGGCTGTGGCGAACTGCTGCGGCAGGCATGGGGCCAGGCGCACTGCGGCTTTGTGATCTCCCGATTGCACGTCTACCGACTGTATGGCGCAGTGCTGCTGTGGATGCTCGTGGTGCTCCTGATGCTGGTGCTGGCGGCGTGGACGCAGACGCTCGGCTGGCTGCTGGCGGCGGGGGTGCTCGGGGTTGCGCCGGTGCTGCTGATGACGGTGCGCAAGCGCTCGCTGTCGAGGGCCGTATACGCGGTGTCGGCGTGGGTGGTGTTCGCGGCCGGCCTGGTGGCGGGCACGGTTCGAGGCACGGCCGCGTCGCCCACGCAGCCGGTGTCCTTTTCGAGGCTGCAGTGACCGAGAACGTTGTTAACGAGGCCGCTCCCTCGCCCGTGCAGTCCTTCAGCCCGGTGTCCGCGCTGAAGGCTGACGTCTGGCGGCTGTACGGCGGGTATTCGGCAAAGCTGCTCATGAAGGCCGCGGTCACCAAGCCGTTCTTCCGGCCGCTGCTCACCCATCGCCTGTTCCACGCTGCAGAGGCGCTGCCGAGGTGTTTGAGGGCACCTTGCAAGGGTGTCCTGAAGCTCATGCATCGTGGCATGACAGCGCGCCGATGCATGCAGTTGCCTCTGACTTGTCGGATCGGGCCTGGGTTGCTGCTCAAGCACTCGTACGGTCTCATCGTCAACGGAGGTGCGGTGATTGGTGCGAACGTAACCCTGCTGCATCACATCACCATTGGCGGATCGCGCAACGGTGTTCCTAAATTGCTGGACGGCTCCACCGTGGCCGCCGGGGCCATCATCATCGGCGGGATCACGATCGGGCGCGGCAGCACGGTCGGCGCGGCCGCGATGGTCACCAAGTCCGTCCCTGACCGCGCCATCGTGGCAGGCAATCCTGCGAGCGTAATCGGTGAAGACAAGGCTGCACGCACGCCTTATCCGGCGCCGCTGGAAAGGATCGGCAAATGAGAAATCGAACAGTGCAGTTGGTCAGCTGCATTCTGCTTAGCAATCTGGGGGTTTCGGTTGCCCATGCCTCGCCCAAGGATGACGAGGCGTTGACTGCACAGCGTCACGGTCTTCAAGCCGCCGAGCCGCAGCGCCTGAAGACCGAGCGGGACCCGGCGGGCGGTGGCCGCCAGGTGTTCCACATGCGGCTGGATGCCGCCGACCGCAAGGTGGCCAACGGACAGCGCACCGAGGTCTTCACGCGGGACGCCGCGACGGCCGAGGGCGTGCGCTGGTTCGCGCTCAGCGTGTACGTGCCTGCGCCCTGGACGCCGGCGCGCCTGCCGATCTCGCTGGCGCAGGTGCACACCAGTCGCATGGGCGTGCCCGTGCCGCCGCCGATCGGGTTCGTGGTGCGGGGCGACGACCTGGCGCTGCTGCTGCGCGAAGACCAGCGGCAGGCGCCGGACCAGCCGCTGACGCAGGACCAGCTGAACACCCGCCGGGTCGCGCTGGGCAAGCTGCCGCTGGACCGGTGGGTTTGCTGGGTGTTGCGTAGCCAATGGTCCAAGAACGCCGACGATCGCCGCTTGACCGTTTGGGATGGCCGGCAACAGGTCTACGACTCTGGGCCCGCGGCCAACAGCTACCTGACGCGGCCTGGCAACTACCCGAAGGTCGGTCTTTACGCACCTGGAGGCGTGGCAGCGGCCAGCCGAGAGATGTACGCCGATGCCATCCGTGTCGGCCGCGACGAGTCGAACTTCGACGACATGTTCGCCAAGACGCCATGCGGCGAATTGGCCAAACGCTGACAGGACTGCCCGAATGAACGCAGCCATCTTGCGCCTGCCCGGAGGCGGCATCGCGCACGTCCTGGGCGTGGTGGCCATCGCCGTCGTCGTCGTGTTGCTGGGCCTGGTGCTGGGCCTCGGCACGGCCATCGGCCTGGGCATCTACCTGGTGATTTTGGTCGCACTGGTGGCCGGCATCATCGTCTTCCTGGCCAACTCGGGTCTTGCAAGCTTCAGGCATGGCGCCAACGGGGCCTTCTGGACGGCGATCATGCTGGCCGGGGCGGTCAACTTCATGACCACGTTCGCGCCGGTTCGCCTGAACGGCCTGATGGAGCTGTGGCTGTTGTGTATGGTGCCGCTGATTCTGATGGCACTGCCGCAGGCGCTGCGCAGTTCGCCGGCGCTGCGTTGGATGGCGCTGCTGTTCGTGCTCGCCGCCGTGGTGGCCGTGCTCGGGACGGCGCTGTCGCCTTACCGGCATTCGAAGGCGGCTGCATACCAGTTCGCCTATAACCTGAAATGGCCCTTGATGCTCGCGCTGGGCTTCCGCGTGTGCTGGCAGCAAGCCGACCACGCCAGGCTGCGCTGGCTTTCGCTGGTGTATGCGGCGCTGGCGGCTTCGTTCCTGCTGCTCGAGCTGGGTGCGCCCGGGCTGTTCAGATCGCTGGCGCGCAATGTCACGGAGTTTCAGCACACCTCCAACCCGCTGCTCGGTGGCCTGGGATGGCGCATGACGGGGCCGTTCGTGCACAGCAGCGTGCTGGCCTACTTCTCGGGCTTCTTCCTGCTGCTCCTGGCCGTGCAGTGGCGTGGCGGCGTGATCAGCCTGTGGCGTATGGTGGTCTTCGGCATGCCCTTGTGGCTGCTGGTCATGGCCAGCGGCCAGATGCAGGAGGCACTTGCCACGGTGCTCGGCATCGGCCTGGTAGTGCTGTCCTTCCGCGCCCGCAGCCTGTGGGGCATCGCAGGCTGGCTGACGGTGGCCACGCTGCTTGCGGCCGTCGTGATCCTCACCTTCGTAGGACCGGACCGTCTGTACGACGTGGCGTCGGAGTGGGGCCTGGTCACCGGGGTGAAGTCGATCGTCTCGGCGCGACCGGTGCTTTATGCCGATTCGTTCAAGGTGGCCAACGACTTCTGGCCGCTGGGCAGCGGCTTGGGGACCTTCGGCGGCGTCGGCGCCCAGATGTTCAATCGAGAGCTGTTTTCGGCGCTCGGCTACGGCACGTTCTGGTGGTACCGGATGGACATCTTCCTGCTGGACACTTATTGGCCGAATTTCATCGCCGAGTTCGGCTGGATCGGCTTCCTGCTGCTGGCCGCGATCCCTGTGCTGGCCATGATCCTGAGCCTCTACCGCATGATCAAGGCGCCGACGATACAGGTGAAGGTGTTCTGGGGCTACGCGTTCTGCGGGCAGTTCCTGCCCCTGATGGTGTCGCTCACCTCGCCCATCTACTCCGACCCCGATATGAGCGCTTTCGCACTGATGATGCTGGGCATGGCCCACATGTACGAGGCCAAGGTCAAAGCGCAGGCGCGGCAGTCGCAAGGGCAGCACGCGTGAAGCCCGGTCAACGCCTGCTCATGATTTGCACCGGCGCCAAGGGTGGGATGCGCTCCGTGGTCGACGGTTACCGTGAAAGCGGCATCTTCGACCGCTGGGCGGTCGAACGGATCGAGCCGCATGCGGAGGGTTCGTTGTCGCAGCGGCTGCGCATGGCGCTGACGGCCTACCGTCGTTGCGTGCAGCTCGTCGCCCGCAGGCAGGTCGCGCTGATGCATGTGCACGCCGCGATGCGCGGCAGCTTCTGGCGCAAGAGCGTCTTCGTCTGGATCGCCCGGCTGGCCGCCATTCCGGTCATCCTGCACCTGCATGGCTCCGAGACGGTCAAGTTCATGGACGGTCAGCGCAAGCCGGTGCGCAGGCTGATCCGCGCCAACCTGGAGGCCGCTTCGCGCGTGGTAGTTCTGTCTCCGCGTTGGCGCAGCTACATCGCGACGGTGGCGCCGCGGGCGCGCATCGAGGTGCTCGCGAACTATGTGCGTGTGCCACCTTACCGCGCCCCGCGTGCGCCGGACGGCACCTTTCGTTTGCTGTTCCTGGGTGCGGTCGGCACGCGCAAGGGCATCTATCCGCTCATCGAAGCCGTGGCCGAAGCCGCCCGTATCACCGGACTGAAGTTCGAACTCGTCGTCGGCGGCGACGGCGAGATCGAACAGGCGCGCGAGCATGCACGCCGTTTCGGCGTCGAAGCGCTGGTTCGTTTCGAAGGCTGGGTCGGCGGCGAAACCAAGCTGCGCCTGCTGCGCGAGGCCGATGCCTACGTGCTGCCGTCGTTTAACGAGGGGCTGCCGATGAGTCTGCTCGAAGCGATGGCCGAGAGCCTGCCGGTGGTGTCGACCACGGTTGGGGGCATTCCGGACCTGATCAACAGCGGGGTCGACGGATGGCTGATCGAACCTGGCGATGTGGCCGCGCTGGCGCGTGTGCTCGCCACGCTGGCAAGCGACGCGACCTTGCGTGCCGACGTGGCTGCACGCGGCTGGCAGCGTGTGTCGAGCGAGTTCTCCGAGGTGGCCGTGGTGCCACGCTTGGAGGCGGTGTACCAAGAGCTCACGGAAGGGCGTGGATGAAGAACTTGAAGGTGGCCGCAGTGGCTTCCGCAGGCGGCCATTGGGTGCAGTTGCTTCGGCTCACGCCGGCGTGGGAGGGCGCGCGCGTCTTCTACATCACCACGGCGGAGGGTGCGCAATCGGTCGACGGCGGGCCCGTGCTGAGGGTGGCCGATGCCAATCGCTGGGACAAGCTGAAGCTAGTCAAGATGTTCCTGCAGGTGCTGGTGATCGTTCTGCGCGAGCGCCCCGACGTGGTCATCACGACGGGCGCGGCTCCCGGGCTGGCCGCGATCGCCGCCGGGCGTTTGGTGGGCGCCCGTACCGTATGGATCGACAGCATCGCCAACAGCGAGGAACTGTCCGGCTCGGGCAAGCTCGCCAGGCGGATCTCGTCCTTGTGTCTGACGCAGTGGGAGCATCTGGCCGAGCCGGGTGGGCCGTCGCATTGGGGAGGTGTGCTGTGATCCTGGTGACCGTCGGAACGCAGCTGGCGTTCGATCGTCTCGTCGGTGCCATTGACGACTGGTCGGCTGGCCAGTCGGAAGAAGTGGTGGCGCAAGTCGGGCCCAGCCAATTGGACATCAAACACCTCAAGGCGCAGCCCTTCGTTTCCGCATCGGAGATGGAAGCCTTGTTCTCGCGGGCACGGATCGTCGTGGCGCATGCGGGCATGGGGTCCATCCTGAGCGCGCTCAAGCATCGCAAGCCCATCATCATCGTGCCGCGCAAGGCATCCTTGGGCGAGCACCGCAACGAGCACCAGTTGGCCACCGCGCGCTGGATGCAGAACCGGCCCGGTGTGCGGGTCGCCTGGGAGCCGCAAGAGGCTCTGGAACTGCTCGAAGCAGGTGGCGCGTCGCAAACGGACATCGATTTGCCGCAGTTTGCCCAGCCGGAGTTCGTGGCGCGGCTCAGAAAATGGATTTCTGAATGACGGCCTTTGTTCGCGGTATGGAGCAAGCGATATTCCAAGCGGCGAGATATAGGCGCTCGCCGCTGGCGCCAAACCGCGGAAAAAATACCGCTGCGCGTAAGATACATCTTACACACTTGGATACATAGAGGTACTTACTGTAATGGTTTGAGTTCGTTGGCGTGCTCAAGCGGATCGAGGTAGACCCGATAAGAAAGCTAGCTGCAGTCTCTCGCTGCAACCTAGTTCACCTACCTGTCCAAACATGACCAGCCATCAATCAAACGCCGCGTCCCGCCTGCTCGGACGCGCGACGCTGCCGGTGCTGCTGATGGCAGCCACCGCCACCCAGCCGCTTCACGTCCAGGCGCAGGAAGCGGCCGCAGGCACCACCTTGACGGTGCGAGCCAGCGGCACGCTGGCCGTCAACGTCGGCCCCCGGATGGAGGTCCGCGTGAATGGCGAAAGCGTGGGTGTGGTGGAAGTTCGCTCGCAGACGCTGGCCAGTTACCGCTTCCCGGTGACGTCACTGCCGGCGGGTGCCGAAGTCGACATCGTCTTCACCAATGACGGCTCGACATCCACGGAGGACCGCAACCTCTATGTGGCGTCGATCGATGACGGCATGACGACGGTGCAGGCCAGCGCCCCTATCGTCCGCTACGACAAGGGTAAGGGACTGCTCGCGTTCGACGGCGTCGACGTCGTGGCAGGGCGCGAGAACATGGCCTGGAACGGCGCGTTGCGCCTGTCATGGCCCAGCGCGGAAGCCAAGAGCGTGGCTGCGCAAAGCGCGTCTTACGATGCAGCCAGATTCCTCAGTCAGGCGACCTTCGGACCGACGGCCGCTGAGATCAAGCGGCTGAGCGGTATTTCCTATTCGACGTGGCTCGATGAGCAGATGCGCATGCCGTCGTCGCCGGAATTCGTGAAGGGCATCCAGGCGAAATTCGACAAGGGCGAAGACTATCTGCCCGGCGGCAAGAAGTTCAGCCATGAGTGGAACGAGTACACGTTTTGGCGAACTGCAGCAAAGTCGCCCGACCAACTGCGCCGCCGGGTTGCCTATTCGCTGCACCAGATTTTTGTCACCTCTCTCATGGATTCGGGTGGCTTGGCGCATCCCAGGGCGTTCGCAAATTATTGCGACATGCTGAACCGCCTGGCGTTTGGAAATTTCCGGACGATGATCGAGGAGATTGCGCTCAGCCCTGCCATGGGCTACTACCTGTCGCATATCCGCAACCTGAAGGAGGATCCTGCGCTGGGGCGGTTGCCCGACGAGAACTTCGCACGCGAACTGATGCAGCTCTTCACCATCGGGCTGTACGAGCTGAACGTGGATGGGAGCCGCAAGCTCTATGGCGGCAAGCCGATCGAAACCTACAACAACGACGACGTGATGGCCTTGGCCAAGGTTTTCACGGGTTGGTCCTGGGGTTTCGACGACAGTCAGCTTACTCTCGCCAACTTCAAGTACGGAATCCCGAACTATGCAGCTGGCGACACCAGCGACCTGCAACGGATGAAGCCCTATCCGGGCATGACATCGACGGCGGCCAAGACGCTGTTTGCAGGAAAGCCGAACGCAGTCACCATCCCCGAGGGAGCCGGCGCCGCCGAGGGTTTGAAGATGGCATTGGATGCGCTGTTCATGCATCCGAACGTCGGGCCGTTCATCGGGCGTCAGCTGATCCAGAAGCTGGTCACCAGCAACCCGAGCCCAGCCTACGTTGCGCGGGTCGCCAAGGTTTTCAACAACAACGGAAAGGGCGTACGCGGGGACATGGCGGCAGTCGTGCGAGCGATCCTGCTCGACGCCGAAGCGCGGCAACTGCCGACCGCCGATGGCGGCAAACTGCGTGAGCCGGTGCTCCGGATGACGAACTGGATCCGGGCGTTCAATGCGAACTCTGTTTCGGGTGAATTCACCATCACCAACGAGCTGCAACGCCTGGGCCAGCGCCCGCTGTATTCACCGAGCGTATTCAGCTTCTACCGACCTGGCTATGTGCCGCCGACCGGTGCGTTCGCCCGCGACGGACTGACCTCGCCCGAACTGCAGATCGTCAACGAAACCACCGTCGCAGCCTGGATCAACCAGGTCGAACAACTGATGAGTGTGGGTGCCGGCTGGTATGGCAACGGGCGCGACGTCACCACGGGCTATCAAGCCGAGTTGAAGCTGGCCGCTGCCGATCCAACGCAGCTCGTCGAGCATGTCAGTTTGCTGCTTTACGCCGGCCGCATGTCGGGCAACCTGCGAAACACGATTTTGGAAGCCGTTCAAGGCGTCAGCGCCTCGTCGAGCAACAAGAATCTGGATCGCGCCCGGCTTGCCGTTTTCCTGGCCATGGTTTCTCCTGAATATCTGGTGCAAAAATGAACTCGTTCAACGCTTCTCGCCGCAAGTTCGTCGCTGCGGCAGCCGGGATTTCGACCATTGCCGCGCGCACGGGGGCAACCGGTGGCAACGCCTTCGCACTGAGCCTTGGATCATTGGGCGCTCTGGCCGCGCACAATTCGGCGCATGCCGATGACGGCACCGGGTACAAGGCCCTGGTCTGCCTCTACATGCATGGGGGCAACGACTCGCACAACTGGGTGGTTCCTGTCGACGCGGATGGCTATGCGGAGTACGCAGCGGCGCGGTCTTCCATAGCGCTGGCGCGATCAGGGCTGCAGCCTATCGGCCTGAAGACGTCCCAGGGGTCCGGGCGCGAGTTCGGTATGCCCAGCGCCTTGGCGCCCCTGCGTTCGCTGTACGACGCTGGGGAGGCGGCAATAGTTGCAAATGTCGGCACGCTGGTCAGGCCAACGACGAAGGCCCAATTCGTTGCCGGTGCGGGGTTGCCTGCGAAGCTTTTTTCGCACAACGACCAGATGTCCACGTGGCAATCGTTGTCGCCTGAAGGGGCACGTTCGGGCTGGGGTGGTCGCATGGGAGATCTGTTCGCTTCCGGCAACGCGCACCCGGTGTTCACTGCAATCTCCGCGAGCGGCAACGCCGTCTTCCTGGCGGGCAACTCGACTACGCCTTACGAGGTCAGCGTCGACGGCGCAGTGAAGGTCAAATCCCTGGACTACAAGGCGCCGATGGCTTCGATGACGGCCGGCGCAAGTCTGCGCCGCTTGTTGACCGATCCAGGCTCTGGGCGCATCCAGGCCGAGTACAGCCGGATCGTGCAGCGCTCAATGGATACGTACTCATCGATGGCAAGTGCCCTGGCGTCCACGCCTGCGATCCCAATTCCCCGGACTGCCATTTCGGCGGGCAGCGGGCCCGCCAGCACGCTTGACCAAGACGGCCTTGCCCAGCAGCTGCAGATCGTCGGCCGCATCATCATGGCCCAGTCGGCACTGGGTATGCGACGGCAGGTTTTCATGGTTTCAATCGGCGGCTTCGACACGCACGCCAATCAGCTCCGCTACCACCCGGCGCTGATGCAGCGTGTGGCCGGCGCCATTGACTACTTCACGCGTGCAATGAGGATGGCAGGCTTGTCAGACAACGTTACGCTGTTCACCGCGTCCGATTTCGGACGGGCGCTGCGCAGCAATGGATCCGGCTGCGACCATGGGTGGGGCAGCCACCACTTCGTGGTGGGCGGCGCTGTGAAGGGCGGCAACATCTACGGACGCATGCCCCAGACCGCATTCGGCACCGAGGACGAAGTGGGCTCAGGACGTTTGTTGCCCGGCATCTCCGTCACGCAGTACGCAGCCACATTGGGCCGCTGGATGGGCTTGTCGAGCAGCGACCTGGCGACGGTGTTGCCCGGCCTAGAGAACTTCGCGGCAGGCCCAGCCTTTATCTGAACAGTGCGGCGCGGCTCAGCCGCGCCCGTAGGTATCCTCGAATCGAACGATGTCGTCCTCGCCAAGGTAGCTGCCCGACTGCACCTCGATGATCTCCAGCGGTACCTTACCGGGATTGGCGAGCCGATGCGTCTCGCCAAGCGGGATGTACGTGCTCTGGTTCTCGGTCAGGATGATCACCTTGTCGCCGTTCGTGACTTCGGCTGTACCCGTCACCACGATCCAGTGTTCCGCGCGATGGTGGTGCATCTGCAGGCTGAGGCTAGCGCCAGGCTTGACCATGATGCGCTTGACCTGGAAGCGCGGGCCCTGATCGATGCTGTCGTACCAGCCCCACGGCCTGTGCACCTTGCGATGAGCGGTGTGCTCGGCACGCTGCTCGGTGGTAAGGCGGGCTACGATCTTCTTGACGTCCTGGCTGCGGGAGCGGTCGGCCACCAGCACGGCGTCGGGTGTCTCGACGACCACGATGTCATCCAGACCGACCACGCCCACAAGCCGGCTGGTGGCGTGCACGAGGACATTGCGGCTGTCGGCCAGCACGGCGTCGCCTACGCAGCAGTTGCCTGCGTCATCTTTGTGGCCGACCTGCCAGACGGCGTCCCAGGCGCCGAGATCGTTCCAGCCAGCGTCGAGTGGCACCATGCTGATGCCCGCGGCGCTGCCCGGGCATTTCTCCATCACGGCAAAGTCCACCGACTCGGCAGGCACGGTTGCGAACTCGGCCGCGCCGGGGCGCACGAACAGGTCGTCGGTCGTCCGCGCGGCCCACGCGGAGCGCGTCGCGTCGGCGATGTCGGGGCGAAAGCGGTCGAGCGCCGCCATCCACGCCGACGCACGCAGCACGAACATGCCGCTGTTCCAGTAGTAACCGCCCTCGGCGATGTAGCGCTGCGCGGTCTCGAGATCGGGCTTCTCCACGAAGCGCTCTACGGCCGTGACCGCTTCTGGGCCGCTTGCCTTGATGTAGCCGTAGCCGGTCTCGGCCCGGTCGGGCGTGACGCCGAGGATGACGATGGTTCCGTCGGCAGCCGCTTCCACCGCCTGCTGCAATGCTGCGCGGAACGCAGCGCCATCGATTACGGTCTGGTCGGCGGGCGTGACGACCAGGACCGGGTCGTCACCCGCCTCGAGCGCCTTCAGTGCCGCCAGCGTCAGCGCCGGTGCCGTGTTGCGCCCGGCGGGTTCGAGCACCACCGCGCCGGCCTTTGTCTTCAGTTCCCGCAGTTGGTCGAGCACGAGGAAGCGGTGTTCTTCGTTGCCGACCACCAGCAGCGGGTTCACGGTCAGGCCATTGCCCGCGAGTGCTTCGAGGCGCGAGACGGCCTGCTGGAACAAGCTCGAATTGCCCGACAACACCAGAAACTGCTTGGGATAGCCGGTGCGCGACAGCGGCCATAGCCGCGTGCCTGAGCCGCCCGCCATGACGACGGGGGTGAAGCTGAGGGTGGCAGTGGTATCGGGGTGGTTCATGCAGTCGGGTGGTCGGGCGCGAAGCCGTTGGGATTGAGTCGCTGCCAGCGCCAGCTGTCTTCGCACATGCGCGCCAAATCGTGCTTGGCCGTCCAGCCGAGCAGTTCATGGGCGAGGGCCGGATCGGCGTAGCAAGCGGCAATGTCGCCGGGCCGGCGCGCGACAAGCTCGTACGGAACGGGCCGGCCGCTGGCCTTCTCGTAAGCGGCGACGAGTTCGAGCACACTGTAGCCGCGCCCGGTGCCCAGGTTGACCGTGAACGAGCCAGTGCGCTCGAAAAGGCGGGCGAGTGCCGCAACGTGCCCTTCGGCCAAGTCGCTGACGTGAATGTAGTCGCGCACACCCGTGCCGTCGGGCGTTGGGTAGTCGTTGCCGAACACCTGCAGCGCGGCGCGCTTTCCCACTGCGACCTGGGCAACAAAGGGCATCAAGTTGTTGGGAGTACCTCGTGGGTCCTCTCCGATGCGGCCGCTCTCGTGCGCGCCGACCGGGTTGAAGTAGCGCAGCACTGCGGTCTGCCATGCCGGTTCGGCAGCACCGACGTCCGAAAGGATCTGTTCACCCATCAACTTCGTCTGGCCGTACGGGTTGGTGGCCTGCAGGCGCGCGCCTTCGCCGATGGGCAAGGACTCCGGGTCCCCGTAGACAGTCGCGCTGCTGCTGAAAACGAACCGGTGCGTGCCGCTGCGGCGCATGGCGTCGCACACCGTCAGCAGGCCGCCCAGGTTGTTGGCGTAGTAGGCAACCGGCCGGGCTGTGGATTCGCCGACGGCCTTGAAAGCAGCGAAGTGCATGACGGCGTCAATGCGATGACGCGAAAACACGCCGTCGACGAACTGCGCGTCGGTGACGCTGCCCTGCTCGAATGTAGGTGGCTCGCCCGACAACTCACGCAGCCTGTCGAGCACGACGAACGAACTGTTGGAGAAATCATCGACGCCTACGACGCTGAATCCGCCAGCGCGCAACGCCAGCCAAGTGTGCGAGGCAATGTATCCCGTGGCGCCGGTGAGCAGAACGGTGGGCATCGAACAGAGATCCGGATCAGAGTTGAAGGGCGAACTGCCCGAAGCAGCCGAAGCTGTTGCTGTCGTAGGAAAAGGTCCCGCCACCGGATGCCGACCGAGACTCCCGCCCCAGGTCACAGCCGAGCGTGACGGAGCGCGTCGGCATCCACTTCAGGCCCGCAGAGACAAACGTGGTGCGATCGCGCCCGTCGTCGACAACGAGCGGCGAGTTTTCGGCAGCCCTGCGATCCAGATTGCGCCGCACGAAGCGCACGCCCGCATCCGCTGTCACTTTCGATGACACCTCGTAGAACGCCTTGATGGACGCCGAGGTGCTGATCCGGCTGTTCACCAGTTGTTGGTCTGCAACGCTCGTGACGAGGCTGATTTCCTCGCCGGTGTCGCGCGCGATGCTGCTGACGAAGCGCAGCTTGCCGGTGGGGCGCCAATCCCAGTCGATCTGGCCGGTGACGCCGCTGAAATCGGCCGTCGATACCGCAGAGTGGCTGGTGTCGCTGAGGCTGATGCGGCCCTTTACCTGGCTGGCGCCGCTGGGCGTCCAAGTGGCGGTGAAGTCGATGTCGCGGCGATCGTAGTCGTCCGGCGTGGCGCGGTCTTCGTAACTCCCCTTGGTGAAACGGGCGGCGACGCCGGCGCTCAGCGCGCCACTGAAGCGATATCGGCCACCGAGCGACACTGCGTTCTGACTGAAGTTGCGGCCCTCGTAGGCTGCCAGAGAATAGTCGACCGTCCGATGCGTGTAGATCGCCTCGGCGGTCAACCGCGTCACTACGCCCACGCGCACGGCAGAAGAGAACTTCCAATCGCGCAAGGTGTTCTTCTCGCTGCTGACACCGTTGTCGTACCGGGCCAGGCTCTGGTTGCCGTTCAGCTCGACGTTGCCCGAGATCCGCTCGATCGTGGCCCAGTCAACGCCGGCCCGAAGACCGTAGCCCGTGTTGTTGAGGCTGCTGGTGTCGGCAAACCGGTTGGCGCTGACCGTCGCGTTGCCGTACACCCGCTGCCGGCCGATCATCTGGTCGACGCCGCCGAACAAGGCCGTCGACGAGATCGTGTCCGACACCTTGTTGTCTCGCGATCGGTAGACGTTCGACTCATGGGTGAACGTCTGCGACACGCCAATGTAGTACGGCGTGCTCTGTGCATGCACGCTGCCCGCGGCGCAGAGCGCGGCGGCGAGGGGGAGCAATCTCTGGGGCCGCAGCACCATGGCGGTTCTCCTTCTGATGTCGTCGTTCTTGGGTTCAGTACGCATTGCGGTCGAACAGCATGACCCGCACGGTGCGCACGATGATCTGCAGGTCCAGGCCCAGCGTCCAGTTGCGCAGGTATTCCAGGTCGTACTCCACCCGCTGCTGCATCTTCTCGATCGTCTCGGTCTCGCCGCGCAGGCCGTTGACCTGGGCCCAGCCGGTGATGCCCGGCTTGACCTTGTGGCGCACCATGTAGGCCTTGATCAGCTTGCGGTATTCCTCGTTGTGGGCCACCGCATGCGGGCGCGGCCCGACGATGCTCATGCGGCCCTGCAGCACGTTGATGAACTGCGGCAGTTCATCGAGCGAGGTCTTGCGGATGAACGCGCCGAACGGCGTAATGCGTGGGTCGCCGCGCTGGGCCTGCTTGACCACCGTGCCGTTGTCCATCGCCCGCATCGAGCGGAACTTGTAGACGATGATCTCCTCGCCATCCAGGCCGTTGCGGCGCTGCTTGAAGATCACCGGGCCGGGGGAACTGAGTTTCACGCCGATGGCCAGGCCGATGAGGATCGGCGAGATCAGCACCAGGATGATGGACGCCAGCACGATGTCGCTGATGCGCTTGACCAGCTCGTTGGTGCCGGTGAAGGGCGTCTCGCAGATGCCCACCACCGGAATGCCGTTCATGTCCTGCAGGCGCCCCTGGATGATGCTGATGCCGAACACGTCGGGCACGAAGAAGATGGAAGCGGTGGTGCCTTGCACGCTCTCCAGCAGCTGCAGGATGCGCGGCTGCGAGCCCAACGGCAGCGTGATGTAGACCTCCTTGATGCCGTGCTCGTGCACATAGGGCGCCAGCGCGGCCAGGCGGCCGAGCAACTGGCCGGCGGCACCGCCGTCCACACGCTCGTCGGCACGGTCGTCGAAATAACCGACGAAGTCGCTGCCCTGGTCCCGGTTTTCCATCAGGGCGCGCGCCACCTTCACGCCCAGCGGGCCGGCGCCCACCACCACCGCCTTGCGCCGGGCTTCGGGTTGCGCGGCATGGCGGCGCAGCACGTTGCGCCCCGCCACCACCGCCAGCCACTGCACCACCGGCGTGATGACGGCCCAGGCGATCAGCACCCGCTCCTCGAAGTAGCCGAAGCTCTTGGTGGCGTAGCCGCACAGCGCCAGGATGGCCAGCAGCGTGATCCACGAGCTGAAGATGTCGGTGGCCGCGGCGATGCCGGCGTCCTTGAAACGGTTGCGGCCCGGGAAGGTGAGCGCGAACACCAGCAGGCACAGCACCAGGTCGGCGCGACCAACGTCCACGTCGAACGCAGTGGTGGCAATCAGCAGCACCAGCACCGTGATCACCGGCTCCATGAAGGCCGCGATGAACGAGGTGACGGACTGCGGTGCGCTGTAGAACCTTCTCGTGTAGCTGCGGTCTTCGAACATGTTGGGATGGTCTGGGGGGGGCGGCTCAAGGCACGCGCGCTGCGCGCTTGCCGCTCTACCGGTGCGAGTGGGTGACGACTCGCTCTTCGTCCTTCACCGGCCAAAAAACATTCTCGCTCAATTCCTTGACGGTTCTGCCTCCACCTGTAGCCGGGGGTTGACCGCGGCGCTCCCTACAATCGAAGGATGTTTCAGAGCCTTCAAGCCCTTCTTGCCCCGGCGCTGGTTGAACGTGTCGTGCTGATGCTCAACCATGTGCTGTCCGCCGAGCCGGTGGCCACCGAGCGCCTGCGCCAGCACGTGGGGCGCACGATTGGCGTGCAGTGGCGCGAGTGGCCGCGTTTCATGCCCGCTCCGCCCGTACTTTTGTTTCACATCAGTGCCGCCGGCCTGCTGGAGTGGACGCCTGATGCCGGCGCGCCGGAGCTGGCCGACCTGACGGTGTGCGTGGACGCCAGCCGACCGCTGGAGCTGCTGGGCCAGCTGGCGCAGGGCGGCCGGGTGCCGATGGAAGTGCAGGGCGACGCCGCCCTGGCGGCCGACGTCAACTGGCTGGTGGACAACGTGCGTTGGGACATCGAGGCGGACCTGGCCCGCGTGATCGACCCGCGCCTGGCGCACGAGGTGGCCACCGTCGGCCGCGGCCTGGCGCGCGGCCTGAAACTGGCCGTGGGCACCGGCGCCCAGTGGGCCGCGCGCTGGCGCGCGGGGCGCCTGTGAGCGCGGCCGCCCGATGAGGCGCCTGGCCAGGCTGCTGCTGATCGTCGTCACGCTGCTGCGCTTCGGGGTGGACGACATCGCCCTGTCGGGCTTCCGGCAGGGCTGGGTGCGCTGGATCGCGCGCATCGTGACGCTGGGGCGCCGCTTCGACGCGCCACGCGGCGCGCGGCTGCGCATGGCGCTGGAACGCCTGGGGCCGATCTTCGTGAAGTTCGGGCAGGTGCTGTCGACCCGCCGCGACCTGCTGCCGCGCGACGTGGCCGACGAGCTGGCCAAGCTGCAGGACGACGTACCGCCGTTTCCTGGCGAACTGGCGATGTCGCTGGTGGAGCGGGCGCTGCGCAAGCCGCTGTCTGCCGCATTCTTGCACTTCGATCCCGAGCCGGTGGCCAGCGCGTCGATTGCGCAGGTGCACTTCGCCACGCTGCTATCCGGCCGCGAGGTGGCGGTGAAGGTGCTGCGCCCGGGCATGCTCGACGTGATCGAGGACGACCTGGCCCTGCTGCACCGCCTCGCGCGCTGGGTGGAACGCGTCAGCGTGGACGGCAAGCGGCTGAAGCCCCGGGAAGTGGTGGCGGAATTCGACATCTACCTGCATGACGAGCTGGACCTGATCCGCGAGGCCGCGAATGCGGCCCAGCTGCGGCGCAACATGCAGGATCTGGGCCTGTGCATGGTGCCGGAGATGGTGTGGGACCTGTGCACCCCCACGGTGATGGTGATGCAGCGCATGCACGGCGTGCCCATCAGCCAGGTGGAGCGTCTGCGCGACGCCGGCGTGGACATCAAGAAGCTGGCGCGCGACGGCGTCACCATCTTCTTCACCCAGGTGTTCCGCGACGGCTTCTTCCACGCCGACATGCACCCCGGCAACATCCAGGTGAGCCTGGCGCCGATGACTTTCGGCAACTACATCGCGCTCGATTTCGGGATCATCGGCACGCTCACCGAGAACGACAAGGAATACCTGGCGCAGAACTTCATCGCCTTCTTCCGCCGCGACTACAAGCGCGTGGCCGAGTTGCATGTGGAAAGCGGCTGGGTGCCGGCGGATACCCGCATCGACGCGTTGGAAAGCGCGATCCGCGCGGTGTGCGAGCCGCACTTCGACCGCCCGCTGAAGGACATTTCGCTGGGCCAGGTGCTGATGCGGCTGTTCCAGACCTCGCGCCGCTTCAATGTGGAAATCCAGCCGCAGCTGGTGCTGCTGCAGAAGACGCTGCTGAACGTGGAAGGCCTTGGGCGCCAGCTCGACCCCGACCTCGACCTGTGGGCTACCGCCAAGCCCTTCCTCGAGCGGTGGATGAACGAGCAGATCGGCTGGCGCGGCTTGGTGGAGCGGGTGAAGAACGAGGCGCCGCGTTATGCGCAGCTGCTGCCCGAGCTGCCGCGGCTGCTGCACCAGAGTCTGAAGGCCACCGCCCATGCCGACGAGGCGCGTGCGCTGCGCGACCTGGTGGCCGAGCAGCGGCGCACCAATCGGCTGCTGCTGGCCGTCATCTGGGGCGGCATCGGCTTCGGCATCGGCGCGCTGGGGGTGCAGCTCGCACACCAGCTGTAGGCGCCGGGGGCTGCTCGACCGTTAGAATCGCGGGTTCCGTTTTTTGCGTCGAAGCGCTCATTTCAAGGGTTTGTCATGCCGATCTACGCCTATCGCTGTGCCGAATGCGGCCATACGAAAGACGTGCTGCGCAAGCTGTCCGACCCGCCGCTGACCACTTGCCCCGCCTGCGGCGCGCAGGCGTTCGAAAAGCAGGTCACGGCTGCCGGTTTCCAGCTGAAGGGTTCGGGCTGGTACGTCACCGATTTCCGCAACGGCTCGAGCGGCACCACGAAGCCGGCCGTGTCGGCGGGCGAGGGTGCTCCCGCCGCCGCCGCTGCGCCTGCCGCTGAGGCCGCCAAGCCGGCCGCCGCGCCCGCCGCGGCCGCGCCGTCCTCGTCCGGTGGCAGCACCGGCGGTGGCGGCAGCGACGCCAGCTGAGCGTCGCGTCCCGAAAGCCTGCCTTGAAAAAGTACCTGCTCGCCGGCCTCCTGGTGTGGCTGCCGATGGCGGTCACCGTGTGGGTGCTGCACGCCGTGCTCGGCCTGATGGACGGCGTGTTCGGCTGGATCCTCAGCACCACGCAGGCGGTGCTGCCGACCGGGCTGCACGGCCCGATCGAGACGCTGCGCGACATTCCCTTCCTCGGCCTGTTCGTGGTGGTGGTGCTGCTGCTGCTGACCGGCGTGTTCGCCACCAACTTCGCCGGCCAGTGGGCGCTGCGCCAGGGCAGCCGGGTGCTGCACCGCATCCCCATCGTCAAGTCGATCTACAGCTCGGTCAAGCAGGTCTCCGACACGCTGTTCTCCAGCAACGGCAATGCCTTCCGCGAAGCCGTGCTGGTGCAGTACCCGCGCGCCGGCGCCTGGACCATCGCCTTCATCACCGGCCGCCCGGGCGGCGAGGTGGCCGCGCGGCTGTCGGGCGAGCATGTGAGCCTGTACGTGCCCACCACGCCCAATCCCACGTCGGGCTTCTTCCTGATGGTGCCGCGCAGCGAGGTCATCGCCCTGCGCATGAGCGTGGACGAGGCGCTGAAATACATCATCTCGATGGGCGTGGTGGCGCCGCCGCTGTCGGCCTCCGCGCTGCCGGTGGTGCCGCCGGTGCCCCCCGTGCCGCCGGTGGCGGTGCTGTCGTCCACGCCGGCCGAGCCGCCCGCGCCCGAGGTGGAGCGAAATCTGGCGGGCTGAGCGCCTGGCAAGCGCCCAGCCCCTGCGGTCCACCGCCGCCAGAGCCTCACTTCCTGCCTTTGGGCGCCGACGCGCCCGCCAGAACCGCCAAGCATTCCGGAGAGATCTTTATGAGAACCACCTACTGCGGCCTCGTCAGCGAAGGCCTGATGGGCCAGACCGTGACCCTCATGGGCTGGGCCCACCGCCGCCGCGACCATGGCGGCGTCATCTTCATCGACCTGCGCGACCGCGAGGGCGTGGTGCAGGTGGTGTGCGACCCCGACCGCGCCGACATGTTCAAGACGGCCGAGGGCGTGCGCAGCGAGTTCTGCCTGAAGGTGGTGGGCCTGGTGCGCCCGCGCCCGGCCGGCACCGAGAACGCCAACCTCACCAGCGGCAAGATCGAGGTGCTGTGCCATGAGCTGGAGGTGCTGAACCCCAGCGTGACGCCGCCGTTCCCGCTGGACGACGAGAACCTGTCCGAGACCACCCGCCTGACGCACCGCGTGCTGGACCTGCGCCGCCCGCTGATGCAGAACAACCTCATCCTGCGCTACCGCGTGGCGATGGAGGTGCGCAAGTACCTGGACGAAAACGGCTTCATCGACATCGAGACGCCGATGCTCACCAAGAGCACGCCCGAGGGCGCGCGCGACTACCTGGTGCCCAGCCGCGTCAACGACGGCATGTTCTTCGCGCTGCCGCAGAGCCCGCAACTGTTCAAGCAGCTGCTGATGGTGGCCGGCTTCGACCGCTACTACCAGATCACCAAGTGCTTCCGCGACGAGGACCTGCGCGCCGACCGCCAGCCCGAGTTCACGCAGATCGACCTGGAGACCTCCTTCCTGACCGAAGGCGAGATCCGCACGATCACCGAGAACATGATCCGCCAGGTGTTCAGGAAGACCATCGGCATCGAGCTGCCCGAGTACCCGGTGATGACGTATGCCGAGGCGATGCACCGCTTCGGCTCCGACAAGCCCGACCTGCGCGTGGGCCTGGAATTCACCGAGCTGACCGAGGTGATGAAGGACGTCGACTTCAAGGTGTTCTCCACCCCCGCCACCACCAAGGGCGGCCGCGTGGTGGCCCTGCGCGTGCCGGGCGGCGGCGAGATGAGCCGCGGCGAGATCGACGGCTACACCGAGTTCGTGAAGATCTACGGCGCCAAGGGGCTGGCCTGGATCAAGGTCAACGACCTGGCGAAGGGCCGTGAAGGCCTGCAGAGCCCGGTGGTGAAGAACCTGCACGATGCCGCGCTGGCCGAGGTGCTCAAGCGCACCGGCGCGCAGAACGGCGACCTGCTGTTCTTCGGCGCCGACAAGGCCAAGGTGGTGAACGACGCCATCGGCGCGCTGCGCGTGAAGATCGGCCACAGCGAGTTCGGCCGCGCCAAGGGCCTGTTCGAGGACCGCTGGGCGCCGCTGTGGGTGGTCGACTTCCCGATGTTCGAGCACGACGAGGAAGGCGACCGCTGGGTGGCGGTGCACCACCCGTTCACTGCGCCGAAGGACGGCCATGAAGACCTGATGGACACGGCGCCCGATCAGTGCATCGCCAAGGCCTACGACATGGTGCTCAACGGCTGGGAGCTGGGTGGCGGCTCGGTGCGTATCCACCGCGCCGAGGTGCAGAGCAAGGTGTTCAACGCGCTGAAGATCGGGCCCGAGGAAGCGCAGCTGAAGTTTGGCTTCCTGCTGGACGCGCTGCAGTACGGCGCGCCGCCGCACGGTGGCCTGGCCTTTGGCCTGGACCGCCTGATCACGCTGATGACCAAGGCCGAGTCGATCCGCGACGTGATCGCCTTCCCCAAGACCCAGCGTGCCCAGGACCTGCTGACCGGTGCCCCCGGCCCGGTGGACGAGAAGCAGCTGCGCGAGCTGCACATCCGCCTGCGCAACAACCAGCCGGCGCAGGCCTGAGCGTCCCGCCCGGCGGCGGAGTGGCTAGACTGGCCGCTCCGCCCGCCTCTCCACGCCGATGCCTCCCACTGCCGCCGAGACACCGCGTCCGTTCAAGATCCCCGAATCGGTGCTGGTGGTGATCCACACGCCGGCGCTGGAGGTGCTGCTGATCGAGCGGGCCGACAAGCCCGGCTTCTGGCAAAGCGTCACCGGCTCCAAGGACACGCTGGACGAGCCGCTGGCCGAGACCGCGGTGCGCGAGGTGTTCGAGGAAACCGGCATCGTCATCGGCAGCGACAGCGTGCCGCTGAGCGCGCTGCGCGACTGGCAGCTGGCCAACCTGTACGAGATCTACCCGGTGTGGCGGCACCGCTATGCACCGGGCGTGACGCAGAACACCGAGCATGTCTTCGGCCTGCGCGTGCCCGCGGGCATACCCATCACCCTGAGCCCGCGTGAGCACACCGCGCTGGCCTGGCTGCCCTGGCAGGAAGCGGCCGATCGCTGCTTCTCGCCCAGCAATGCCGAGGCCATCCTGCAACTGCCGCGTTTTGCCTGAAGGATGACGCTCAAACCGCTGCAGTCCACGCTGTTGCCACCGGCCAGCTCGCTCGGCCGGCTGCGGACGGCCACCTACAACATCCACAAGGGCGTGCGTGGCGTCGGCCCGCTGAAGCGGCTGGAGATCCACAACCTGGGCCAGGGCGTGGAGGCGCTGGACGCCGACATGGTGTTCCTGCAGGAAGTGCGGCTGTTCAACCACCGCGAGGCCCGCGCCTTTGCCCGCACCTCCTTCGGCTGGCCGGAAGGCGGCCAGGCCGACTTCCTGGCGCCGCAGGGCTACGAGGTGGCCTACCGCACCAACGCCATCACGCGCGACGGCGAGCATGGCAATGCGCTCCTGTCGCGCTGGCCCATCGGCGACATCGGCCACCACGACGTCAGCGATCACCGCTTCGAGCAGCGCGGCCTGCTGCATGTGCCGGTGCACTGGAACGGCCTGACGGTGCACACCATCACCGTGCACCTGGGCCTGATGCATGCCAGCCGGGTGCGCCAGGCGCGGCGGCTGGCCGAGTACATCGCGGCCGCGGTGCCGGCCGATGCGCCGGTGGTGGTGGCTGGCGACTTCAACGACTGGGGCGAGAAGCTCGACGGCCCGATGGCCGACTGCGGCCTGCTGCGCGCCCGCGAGGCCGGCGCGCGCGAGGCCAAGTGCCTCACCTTCCCGTCGCGGGTGCCGGTGTTCGCGCTCGACCGCTTCTACACCCGCGGGCTGGCCTGCCGTTCCACCTTCGTGCCGCGTGGTGGCGGCTGGGCCCGCATGTCGGATCATCTGCCGCTGGTGGCCGAGTTCGACCTTGCCTGATCCCCGCCCCCACGAAGACCCGCTGCACTGGTACAGCCTGCCGCGGGCCCTGTTCACCGGCGGCAACGAGGTGGAACTGTTGCGCGGTGGCGACATGCTTTTCCCGGCCATGTGCGAGGCCATCGGCCGCGCGATGCACGAGGTGTGGCTCGCCACCTACATCTTCCATGACGACAGCGCCGGCCAGTGCGTGATGGAGGCGCTGGAGGCCGCCGCCCGGCGCGGCGTGCGGGTGCGGGTGGTGGTGGACGGCTTCGGCTCCGCCGCCGCGCTGCCGGTGCTGCGCCAGCGGCTGGAATCGGCCGGCGTCGGGCTGGTGGTATACCGGCCGATGGCGGGCTGGCGCTCCTGGATGCAGCCCGACCAGTTCCGCCGGCTGCACCAGAAGCTGTGCGTCGTGGATTCCGGCGTGGGCTACGTCGGCGGCATCAACGTGCTGGACGATCGCCACGACCTGGGCCACGGCACGTTGGATGCGCCGCGGCTGGACTTTGCCGTCCGGGTGCAGGGCCCGGTGGTGCTGCCCATCGAGCACACGGTGCGCGCGGTGTGGACACGCGCCGCCTTCGGCCGTGACTGGCGCGACGAAGCCATGGCCGCCGCGCGCAGCCCCCAGCCGGTGCAGCGGGTGCGCGAGATCGTGCGCCGCATGCGGCTCGGGCCGCCGGTGCGGGCCTCGGCCGTGCCGCCGCTGCACAGCCTGCCGCCGGTGCGCGCGGCCTTCGTCGTGCGGGACAACCTGCGCCAGCGCCGGGCCATCGAACGCGCGTACATCGACGCCTTCCGCCAGGCGCGCGAGCGCATCGACCTGGTGTCGCCGTACTTCTACCCCGGCCTGCAGTTCCGGCGCACGCTGCGCAATGCGGCGCGCCGCGGCGTGAAGGTGCGGCTGCTGCTGCAGGGCCGGCCCGACTACCGTTTTGCCGCGCTGGCCGCCAGCGTGCTGTATGCGGAGCTGCTGGCCCAGGGCGTGCGCATCTACGAATACATGCCGGCCTTCCTGCATGCCAAGGTGGCGGTGGTGGACGACCACTGGGCGACGGTCGGCAGCTCTAACATCGATCCGCTGTCGCTGCTGCTCAACCTGGAAGCCAACGTCGTGGTGCACGACCGGGCCTTTGCCAGCGGGCTGGCGGCGCAGTTCGACGAGGCCGTGGCCGCCTCGCGGGAGGTGACCGCGCCATCGGTGCGCCGCGGCGTGTGGGCCAATGTGCAGCGCGGTTTCGTGGCCGGCTGCGCGCGGCTGTACCTGCGTGTGGGCGGCATCACCGGGCTGTACTGACCCGAGTCGGCCCGGCCGGGGCCGGCGTCAGAAGCGCTCGGTCAGGTCGTCGCCGAAGCGGTTGGCGCCGCGGGTGCCGCGGCGCAGTCCGTTGTCGATCAGCGCCCACAGCCAGCCGATCAGCGGCACCAGGGTGATGAAGACCCACCAGCCGGACTTGTCGCGGTCGTGCCAGCGCTTGACCGACACCGCCACCACCGGCCACAGCAGCAGCAGGTTCACCAGCTCGTCCGTCTGCTGCGCGCCCATTCCCACGATGCGCAGCAGCACCGTGGCCAGCGCACCCATGCCGATGGGCGCCAGCACGCCATACAGCCACCAGACCTTGCGCGGCACGCGCCCGCGCAGGCTGAACAGGATCTGCAGCGGCGTCATCGGCTCCTCGCCAAGGCGCAGCGGGGTCGGCAATGTGGGTTCCAAAGTGGTCATCGGGGCGTCAACGAGCGGTTTCAGTATCCCATCGTCACCAAGCGGCGGCTGCTTCGTCGTCACAATGCGACGATGCACGACGACTTGGTGGTGGCCACGCCCGATGGCCTGTATTGCCCGCCGGGGGACTTCCACATCGACCCCTGGCGGCCGGTGTCGCACGCCATCGTCACCCATGCCCATGCCGACCATGCGCGCCGTGGCCACGCTCACTACCTGGCCTCGCACGACAGCGCCGGCGTGCTGCGCTCCCGCCTGGGCGAGGACATCGACCTCCAGACGCTGGGCTGGGGCGAGGCGGTGGAACACCGCGGCGTGCGCATCAGCCTGCACCCGGCCGGGCATGTGCTGGGTTCGGCCCAAGTGCGGCTGGAGCACCGCGGCCGCGTCTGGGTGGCCTCGGGCGACTACTTCGTCGCTGGCGACACCACGATGCACGGCCAGGGCCCCGGCGACCTGAACGCCACCTGCGCGCCGTTCGAGCCGGTGCGCTGCGACTGCTTCATCACCGAATCCACCTTCGGCCTGCCGATCTACCGCTGGCCCACGCAGGTGAGCCTGTTCGACGACATCAACCGCTGGTGGGCCGCGAATGCCGAGGCCGGCCGCGCGAGCCTGCTGATGGGCTACAGCTTCGGCAAGGCCCAGCGCATGCTGGCGGGGGTCGATCCGTCCATCGGGCCCATCGTGGTGCATGGCGCGGTGGAGACGCTCAACGTCGCCTACCGCGCCGCCGGCGTGCCGCTGCCAGCCACCTTTGCGGCCACCGAGCTGCCCAAGGCAGAGATGCGCCGGGCGCTGGTCATCGTGCCGCCTTCGGTGCAGGGCTCGCCCTGGCTGCGCCGCTTTGGCGACTACAGCGATGCCTTTGCCAGCGGATGGATGCAGTTGCGCGGCGCGCGGCGTCGTCGCTCGGTGGACCGCGGCTTCGTGCTCAGCGACCATGCCGACTGGCCGGGCCTGCAGCGCGCCATCGCCGCCACCGGCGCCCAGCGCGTGATCGTCACCCATGGCTACGAGGCGGTGATGGTGCGCTGGCTGCAGGAGCAGGGCCTGGACGCCGGCGCCTTCCGCACCGAATACGGCGACGATGCGCTGGAGGAGCCGGGCGCCGCCACCGAGCAGCCCACCCCGGCCACGGCCGACACACCGGCCGAAGCCTGATCCACTCTTGCAAGCCATGGACCGCGACGACGACCTGGACCCGACCCGCGTGCTGGACGGCTGGCGCGCCGACCGCGGCAACCGCCCCACCGATGCCGAGCTGATGCGCCTGCTGGACGGGTGGCAGCCGGGCGGTGTGCCGGGCCGCGGCGCCGCGCAGGAGCCGCCCTCGCTGCGACTGCCGCGCCTGCAGCCGGTGCTGGACGCGCCCGTCGCCGCGGTCGAGCTGGATGCCGTCGGCCGCAAGGTGGCGCGCCGGGCCGCCCGCTGGGCCGCGACCGAGGTCACGGATGTCGAGCTGGACTGGCAGCCCGCGCCGCAGGTGGCTCCGGTGGTCACCCACCCGCGGCTGTTGGCGCAGTGGCAGCCCGGGGCCTGGGTGGCGGCCGTCAAGCAGGTGGCGGCGGCCAGCACCGAGGTGCGCGACGGCCCTTCCGGCCCGGTGGTGGAAACCTTCGGCGCGCTGCGGCTGCTGGCCTGGTGGCCGCCAGCCGAGGCCGGTGCGCCGCTGGACCGCTGGCCGCAACGCGCCCTGCTGCAGGCGGTGGAGCCCGAGCGGCTGCCGGAAGCGCTGCTGGCCCCGCTGCCGGCGCAGGCCAGCGTCTGGTGTGTCGGCGAGGCCGCCGACTGGGGCCTGATCGGCCAGATCGTGCTGCTGCACGACACCAGCGTGCAGGGCAAGAGCTTCGAGGCGCTGCAGGCCTTCGTCGATGCCGAACGCGAGGCGCAGTTCAGCCGCCTGAACGACGGCTACCACCGCCCGGCCGCCGGTCAGCCCGTCGAGCAGCACTGAGCAGGCCCGCGGCCCGTGCGGGCCCGCTGCCTGCTGCACCCCGGCGATGCACGCTTTTGCCACCCTGTTCACCGCGCTGGATGCCAGCACCGCCACCAGCGACAAGGTGGCCGCATTGCGCCGCTATTTCGCCCAGGCCCGGCCGGAGGACGCCGCCTGGGCCGTGTACTTCCTGGCCGGCGGCAAGCCCCGGCAGGTGGTGCCCACCGGCGTGCTGCGCGCGCTGGCCTGTGCCGAGGCCGGCGTTCCCGAATGGCTGTTCGAAGAGAGCTACCAGGCGGTGGGCGACCTGGCGGAGACCATCGCCCATGTGCTGCCGCCGGCCGGGCAGCTGGGCGAGCCGCTGGGCCTGGCCGAATGGATCGAGCACCGGCTGCTGCCGCTGCGCGGCCTGCCGCCGGAAGAACAGGCACGCCGCGTGGCCAGCTACTGGCGCGAGCTGGACACCACCGGCCGCTTCCTGCTCACCAAGCTGATCGGCGGCGGCTTCCGCGTGGGCGTCAGCAAGCTGCTGGTGCAGCGGGCGCTGGCCGAGCATGCCGAGCTGGATGCCAAGCGCGTGGCCCAGCGCATGATGGGCTACACCGACGGCCGCTCCACGCCCAGCGCCGCGCGCTACCTGGCCCTGCTGGCGCCGGCCGCGCCAGCCCAGGAAGGCGAGCAGCGCGCGCCGGACGATGCCGGCCAGCCCTATCCCTTCTTCCTCGCGCACCAGCTGGAAGGCGATGCCGCCGATTTCGAAGCCCGCCTCGGCCCGCCCGAGCGCTGGCTGGTGGAGTGGAAGTTCGACGGCATCCGGGCGCAGATCGTCAAGCGCGCCGGGCGGGTGTGGATCTGGTCGCGCGGCGAGGACCTGATCACCGAACGCTTTCCCGAGATCGTCGCGCTGGCGCAGCCGCTGCCCGACGGCACGGTGCTGGATGGCGAGCTGGTGGTGTGGCAGGACGAGCGGCCGGCGCCGTTCGCGCTGCTGCAGCAGCGCATCGGCCGCCTCAAGCTCACCAAGAAGGTGCTGGGCGACGCGCCGGTCAACTTCATCGCCTACGACCTGCTGGAGTGGCAGGGCGTGGACTGGCGGGCCCAGCCGCATACCGCGCGCCGCCAGCAGCTGGAGCAGGTGCTGGCCGACAGCCGCATGCAGCTCTCGCCCATGGTGCAGGCGGCGGACTGGCCGGCCCTGGCCGAGCTGCGCATCGAGTCGCGCGAGCGGGGCGTGGAGGGCTTCATGCTCAAGCAGCGCGATGCCGCCTATGGCACCGGCCGCACCAAGTCCAGCGGCACCTGGTGGAAGTGGAAGATCGAGCCGATGACCGCCGATGGCGTGCTGGTGTATGCCCAGCGCGGCCACGGCCGGCGGGCCAGCGTCTACACCGACTACACCTTCGCGGTGTGGAACCGCCAGCCGGCCGATGCCGCCGAGGCGCAGGCGGTGCTCGATGCCATCGCCCGGCGCGAGCCGGCCCAGCCCGGCGCGCTGCAGCTGGTGCCGTTCGCCAAGGCGTACTCGGGCCTGACGGATGCCGAGTTCGCCGAGGTGGACCGCGTGATCCGCGCCAACACGCTGGAGAAGTTCGGCCCGGTGCGCAGCGTCAAGCCCACGCTGGTGTTCGAGCTGGGCTTCGAGGGCATCCAGCGCAGCCCGCGGCACAAGAGCGGCATCGCCACCCGTTTTCCGCGCATGCTGCGCATCCGGCACGACAAGCCGCTGTGGGAAGCCGACACGCTGCAGACGCTGGAAGCGCTGATCCACGGCTGAGGCGCGGCAGCCTTCAGTCCCAGCGCGGCGGATGGCTGCCCGGCGGCATCGAAGGCCGCTGCCAGGCCGGCGGCGTTCGGGAAAAGCGCACCGGATGGCGCAGCACCGTCAGCGCCCCGAAGCCGCTGGCTTCCTGCACCAGGTACGGGTCGAAAGAAGGCGGCACCACCTGCAGCCCGCCCGGCAGCCGCCCCAGGCTGCGCAGCCAGGCGCCCACGCCGGCCAGCGACACCTGCACATGCCAGCTGCCGCCTTCGTGCTGCTGGCGCCACAGCGCGGCCTGCGCGCCGAAGGCCAGCAGGTAGCCGGCGGCGTAGTCCAGGATCTGCAGCGGCAGGGCGCGCGGCGTGTGGCTGCCGGCGGCCAGGGCTTCGGCCAGGTTGAAGCCGGTGGCCGTCTGCACCAGGGAATCGAAGCCGCGGCGGCCGGCCCACGGGCCTTCGGCGCCATAGGCGCTGAGCGACACCACCACGATGCCCGGCCGCAGCCGCGCCAGCGCCTCGGCCGAGAAGCCGAAGCCGGCCAGCGCACCCGGCCGGTAACCCTGCAGGAACACATGGGCCTGCGCCGCCAGGCCGCGCAAGGTGGCCCGGCCGGGCTCGTCCATCAGGTCGATCAGCACCGAGCGCTTGCCGCGGCTGGTGTCGGCGATGGCGGCGATGTTGGGCAGCGAGGGCGAGTTCACCAGCATCACGTCCGCGCCATACGCGGCCAGCGTGCGGCCGGCCACCGGCCCGGCGAGGATGCGGGTGAGGTCCAGCACCCGCAGCCCGGACAGCGGCGGCGCGTCGTCGCTGGCCAGGGCCGGCCAGGCCAGCGGCCCGCCCGCCTGGCCGGCCGGCTCGATGCGGTTGATGCGCACCACCGGCTGCGCGGCCACCGCCACGCCTTGCGGATGGCTGTCCCATTGCTCGAAGCTGCGCGCCGCGGCCACCACCAGTCCGGCATCGGCCGCTGCGGCCTCGAAGCCTTCTGCATTCCAGTGGCGCAGCGCCTGCTGCACTGCCTCGCGGCCGGTGGCCTCGCCCGGCGGCAGGCCCAGCAGTCGCAGCGCGCCGTCGCGGTGGTGCGCGAAGTTGGCATGGATGCGGACCCAGCCGGCTTCGCCATCGGGGCCACAGGCATACAGGCCGGAGATCTTGTCCCACAGCGGTGGCTGCACGCCATCGACCAGGAAGTGCGCGCAGCTGTCCAGCGCGGCATGCACCCGGTCCACGTCGACCTGCTGGCGTGCCTGCCCGCCGCCGCGCCAGTGCCACAGCTCGGCCGCGGCCAGCGCCGCGGCGCCGAGCGAGGCCTGGGCCGCGGTGGCCACCGCGAAGGAGGAGGGCAGCACCGGCGCGTCGCCGGCCAGCGTGGCCTGGGCCAGGGCCGCCGCCGGCAGGCCGGCCTGCTGCCACAACGCGGCCAGCGCGTCGGCGGCCGTCATGGGCGGGGCGGAAGCGGGTTCTGCGCGCACGGCCGGGCCTGCGGTGGATGGCGGCGCGTGCTACTGCGCCTTGCGGGCGCGCACCGCCGATAGGAAGTCGTCGAGGATGGGCGAGCCGTCGAGCTGGTCGTCATGCCAGCGGTTCAGTGCCATGAACTCGGGGTGCCACTGCATGCCGAACACATAGCTCGGGCCTTTCCAGCGGATGGCTTCCACCACGCCGTCGGGGATGGCCAGCGCCTCCACCTCCAGGTCGTGGCCCAGCGTCTTCACCGACTGGTGGTGGATGGAGTTGATGGCGCCGGTGCTGCGGTCGGGGTACAGCCCGGCCAGCCGGGTGCCGCGCACCAGGCTCACGCGGTGGAACTGGCGTTCGTAGGTGTTCTCGTCGTGGTGGCGCAGCGCGCCGGGCAGCTGGGTGGGAATGTCCTGGTACAGCGAGCCGCCGAAGGCCACGTTCAGCAGCTGGCAGCCGCGGCAGATGCCCAGCACCGGCTTGCCGGCGGAGATGAAGGCGTCCAGCAGTTCCATCTCATAGAGGTCGCGCACCCGGTCGCCGGCCCAGGCCGGCTTCATCGGGGTTTCGCCATAGGTCTCGGGTGAGACGTCGGTGCCGCCTTGCAGCACCAGGCCGTCCAGCATGTCGGCGTAGTGGCGCAGGCTCATGTCGCTGCGCCGGACCAGGCTCTCGCTTTCCACCGCGGGAATCATCACGCCCAGCACCTCGCGCGACATCACCCAGTGCGCCACCGACTGCTCCAGGTAATGCAGCGTGCGGGTAAACACGCCACCCAGGCTGGGGACGGGTGTCGTCGGATGGTAGATGCGCGCGGAAAGCCCGATAAGCAGGGGCTTGGTGCTGGCAACCGGGGCGGAGGGGACGTCAGGCATGGAAGGCGTGAAGCGCGTTGGGGCAGGCGGGTGAAAGGCAATCGCCATGCCCTGGCCCGGGTCCTGCGTGATGCGCCCACTGTATCGGCGCACCCGGGCCCTGCGCCGCACCGGCCGTCAAAAAACTACGTAAGCTGCATTCGATGATCCACCTGCTGAATCTGCTGGCCGCCATCGCCCTGCTGGTCTGGGGCACCCACATCGTTCGTACCGGCGTGCTGCAGGTGTTCGGTGAAAACCTCCGTACGGTGCTGGCCTCCAGCTTCAGCCGGCGGGTGCCGGCGATGCTGGCGGGGCTGGGCGTCACCAGCCTCGTGCAGTCGAGCACCGCCACCTGCCTGATCGTGGCCTCGTTCGTGGGCAAGGGGCTGGTGAGCACCAGCGCCGCGCTGGCGGTGATGCTGGGCGCGGACATGGGCACGGCGCTGATGGCGGTGGTGTTTTCCTTCGACCTGTCGTGGCTGTCGCCGCTGCTGATCTTCGTCGGCGTGGTGATGTTCGTCTCGCGCCAGAACACCGTGGGTGGCCGGGTGGGGCGAGTGCTCATCGGGCTGGGGCTCATCACGCTGGCGCTGCAGCTCATCGTGCAGGCCACCGAGCCGATGACCCGGTCGCCGGTGGTGCGCACGCTGCTGGTGTCGCTGCCCAACGAGATCCTGCTGGACGTGCTGGTGGGCGCGGTGCTCACGGTGGCGGCCTATTCCAGCCTGGCCATCGTGCTGCTCACCGCCACGCTGGCCTCGCAGGGCCTGCTGCCCACGAACGTGGCGCTGGGGCTGGTGATCGGCGCCAACCTGGGCAGCGGCGTGCTGGCCATCCTCGCCACCAGCGGCGCCGCGCCGCAGGTGCGCCGCCTGCCCATCGGCAACTTCATCTTCAAGGCCACCGGTGCGGTGCTGGCGATGCCGCTGCTGGGCCATGTGCATGTGCTGCTGCAGCAGCAGATACCGGTGGTGCACCAGCAGATCGTGCTGTTCCACCTCGGCTTCAACATCACGCTGGCGCTGCTGTTCATCGGCTTCACCGGTGTGGTGGGCCGCTGGGTGGTCAGCTGGCTGCCCGACCCCACCCGCGGCGGCCCGGGCGAGCGCCCGCGGCACCTCGATCCCGTGGCGCTGGCCACGCCTTCGCTGGCCATCAGCTGCGCCGCACGCGAGGCGCTGCACCAGGCCGACGTGGTGGAGACCATGCTGCGCGGCATCCTGCCGGTGATCCGCCACAACGACCTGCGCCTGGCCGAGCAGCTGCGCAAGATGGACGACACGGTGGACGAGCTGTACTCGGCCATCAAGTTCTACCTGACGCAGATCTCGCGCGAGGCGCTGTCCGAGCGGGAGGGCCGGCGCTGGACCGACATCGTCAGCTTCACCATCAACATGGAGCAGATCGGCGACATCATCGAGCGGGTGCTGCAGGACGTGGAGGACAAGAAGATCCGCAAGAACCGCAGCTTCTCCGACGCCGGCATGGCCGAGATCTGCCACCTGCATGAGCGCCTGCTGGCCAACCTGCGGCTGGCGATGAGCGTCTTCCTCGACGGCCATGTGCGCGACGCGCAGCGGCTGCTGGAGGAGAAGGCCCGCTTCCGCGACCTGGAGCACGAGTACGCCGCCAGCCACATCACCCGGTTGCGCGACAACACGGCGCAGAGCATCGAGACCAGCTCGCTGCACCTGGACCTGATCAGCGACCTCAAGCGCATCAACTCGCACCTGTGCTCGATCGCCTACCCGATCCTGGAATCGGCCGGCGCGTTGGCCAGCACCCGCATCCGGCACTCGCAGCTCGCGCCGCTTACCGACGAAAGCTGATGGAGCCCCCAAGCTCGCTGGCGCTCGCTGCCCCCCGAGGGGGCGCACCCGCCCTTGGGGCGGCCCGGCGGGCGGGTGATCTCAGCTAGTTCAGCGTGCGGCTGCCACTGCCGCCGCGCAGCGCACGGCGCAGCCGGCGGGCCAGCTCCTCGTCGCGCAGCGGCTTCTGCAGCACCTGCTCTTCCGGAATGTCCTTCAGCGCCGCCAGGTCGACGAAACCGGTGAGGAACATCGTCTTCAGGTGCGGATGCGACAGCTTGAGCAGCCGCACCAGCTCCGCGCCGTTCATGCCCGGCATCGCGAAGTCGGCCAGCACCAGCTCGATGTCCTTGCGCCGCGCCAGCAGCTCCAGCGCGGCACCGCCGCTGCCTGCCTCGATCACGCGGTAGCCGATGGCGCGCAGCATCGACGAGGTGGCATCGCGCACCGCCGGGTCGTCGTCCACCAGCAGCAGCGTGTGGCTGGGCTCGCTGCCGTCCAGCAGGCCGTGCTGGGTCACCTCCGGCTCGCGCTGGCGCACCTCGCCCATCGCGCGTGGCATGAACACATGCACCGAGGTGCCCTTGCCCGGCTGGGTGTCGATGCGCACGCCGCCGCCCGACTGCTTGGCGAAGCCGTACACCTGCGCCAGCCCCAGGCCCGACCCCTTGCCCACCTCCTTGGTGGTGAAGAAGGGCTCGAAGGCCTTGGCCAGCACCTCGGGGGTCATGCCGCTGCCGGTGTCGCTGACTGTGAGCCGCACATAGTCGCCGGCCTCGGGTTCTTCCGGCCGCTGCGGCGGGCCCAGCGTGACGTTGGCGGTGCGCACGGTCAGGCTGCCGCCCACCTCCATCGCGTCGCGGGCGTTGATGGCCAGGTTGAGCACGATGAGTTCCATCTGCGTCACGTCCACCAGCGCGGGCCACAGCGGCTTGGTCAGCTCGGTGGCCAGGCGCACGCTGCCGCCCATGGTGGACTGCAGCAGGTCGCGCAGCGCCAGCACGGTGTCGTTCAGGTCGATGACCTGCGGCTCCAGCCGCTGCCGGCGCGAGAAGGCCAGCATCTGCGCGGTGAGCTTGGCGCCGCGTTCGGCCGCGCTCTGCATCGAATCGAGCCGCTTGAGCACCCGTTCGTCCGGCGCGCCGCCCTGGTTGAGCAGCCGGCGGATCAGGCTGATGTTGGACAGCACCACCGTGAGCAGGTTGTTGAAGTCGTGCGCCACGCCCGAGGTGAGCTGGCCCACGGCCTCCAGCCGCTGCATCTGCTGCAGCGTGGCTTCCACCCGGCCGCGTTCGGCGATCTGTTCCTTCAGCTCCTGGTTGGTGGCGGCCAGTTCGTCGGCGGCAGCCCGCTCCTCGGTCACGTCGCGGCCGATGGCGTAGAAGTAACCGGCATCGGGCCGCACCGCCCAGCGGATCCAGCGGTAGCTGCCGTAGCGCGTGCGCACGCGGCTGTCGAAGCGCGCGGTGCCGGCGCCGGCGCCCAGGGTGTCCATTGCGGTGCGGGTCACCGCCACGTCGGCCGGGTGCAGCAGCTCCACGATGGCCTGGCTCATCACCTCGGCGGCCGGCCAGCCCAGCAGGCTTTCCCAGGCGGGATTGAGCGCCTCGGGCGTGCCGTCGGGCCGCCACACCGCCATCAGGTCGGCCGACAGGTTCCAGATGCGGTCGCGCTCGCGGGTGCGCTGCTCCACCCGCTCGCCCAGCGCTTCGTTCAGCCGGCGCAGGGCCTCGCCCTTGCGGCGCTGGCCGGTCACGTCCCGCGCGGTGCCCACCAGCCGCGGGCCGCCGTCGTCGCTGTCGAAGCGGCGGCCGGCGATGGCCAGCCAGCGCACCCGCTGGTCGGACAGGGTGATCACGCGGTGCTCGAACTCCAGCTCCGGCCGGCCGTCGGGCACCAGCGCGGCGGCCAGCGACTGCTCGAACAGCACGCGGTCGTCCGGGTGCACCACCTGCGACACGAAGTACGCGTAATCGACCTGCGCGCCGGGCAGGATGTCGGCGATGCGGCGCAGGCCGTCGTCGATCCACAGCCGCGGGCCGGTGGGATCGAACTCCCAGACGCCGATGTTGGCCGCCTCGGCCGCCAGGCGGAACAGCACCTCGGCCTGGCGCTGGCGCTCCAGCGCGAGCCGGGCGGTGGCCTCGCTGGCGCCCAGCGCCGCTTCGGCGTCGCGGCGGCGCATGCGCTCGCGGGCCTCGGCCAGCGCCCGTTCCACCGCCTTGGGCAGCCGCGCCAGGTTGCGCTTGAGCACGTAGTCGGTGGCGCCCTGGCGCAGCGCGTCGGTGGCCACGTCCTCGCCCACTACGCCGGACACGAAGACAAAGGGCACGTCCGGCAGCTTCTCCAGCGCCTGCCGCAGCGCGGCAATGCCGTCGAAGTCGGGCAGCGAGTAGTCGGCCAGCACCAGGTCGATGTCGCTGCGCTGCAGCGCAGCCAGGAACTCGCTGCGGCGCGCCGCCCGCACCACCTCGATGGGCATCTGGGCCCGCTGGAGGTAGGTGCAGATCAGCTCGGTGTCGATGTCGCTGTCTTCGAGGAGCAGGACGCGAGCGGGGCCGTTCATCGGATCGGCAGGCGGGGCGGCGGTTGGTTCAGCACGGCCCAGAACATGCCCAGTTCCTGGATCGCCTGCAGGAAGGCGCGGAAATCCACCGGCTTGACGACGAAGGCATTCACGCCCAGTTCGTAGCTGCGCACCAGGTCGCGTTCCTCGCGGGAGGAGGTGAGCATCACGATGGGCACGGCGCGCAGCAGCGGGTCCTTCTTCACCCGCTCCAGCACTTCCAGGCCGTCCAGCCGGGGCAGCTTCAGGTCCAGCAGCACCACCGCGGGGTCGCCGCTGTCGCGGCCGGCCCAGGCGCCGCGGGCATGCAGGTAGTCCAGTGCTTCCACGCCGTCACGGGCCACATGCACCGGGTTGGCCAGCTGGCAGCGTTCCAGCGCGGCCAGGGCCAGCTCCAGGTCGTTGGGGCTGTCCTCCACCAGCAGGATGGGCCGCAGCTCGGCCGAACGGCTGGCCGAAGCCAGCAGCTCGATGGTCTTGTGCAGGGAGGCGTCCGGGCTCGGACCGCCTTCCGCGTGAGGAATCTTCGTCATGATTCGCCTTGTTTCTGGGCCGGGCGCGGTACGCCGAATCGGAAGGTGGCGCCCTCGTCGGGTGCGCCTTCGGCCGCGATCCAACCGCCGTGGCGGTCGATGATGCGGCGGGTGAGTGCCAGGCCAATGCCGCTGCCCTCGAAATCCTCGACACGGTGCAGGCGCTGGAACACGCCGAACAGCTTGCCCTGGTAGGCCATGTCGAAGCCGACCCCGTTGTCGGAGACGGTGTACACGGTCTCGTGCGCGCGTTGTTCGCCGCTGATGCGGATCACGGCCACCGGCTTGCGGCGGGTGTACTTGATGGCGTTGTCCACCAGGTTGGCCCAGGCCTGGCGCAGCAGCGAGGCATCGCCCCAGGCCGGCGGCAGCGGACCGATCTCCCAGGTGACCTGGCGGGTGCCCTGGTCGATGCGCATGGAGCGGCGCACCTCCTCCACCAGCTTGGCCATGTCCACCGGCGCCATCTCCAGGCTGGCCCGGCCGAGCTGGGAGAAGTTCAGCAGGTCGTCGACCAGGCGGCCGGCCGACAGCGCCGACTCGATGATGGTGTCCAGGTAGTGGCGCGAGCGGCTGGCGAGCTGCGGCTCGCTTTCGCCCAGCAGCTGGGCGAAGCCGACGATGTGGCGGAACGGCGCGCGCAGGTCGTGCGAGACGGAGTACGAGAACGCCTCCAGCTCGCGGTTGCTGGTCTCCAGCCGGTCGGTCAGCGCGGCGCGCTGCTCGGCCTGCTTGAGCACCAGCGTGACCATGGCCTGGCAGAAGGAGCGTGCGGCATCCACTTCCACCGGCGTCCAGCGCTGGGCGGTGCCGCGCACCTCCTGCGTCCAGGCGGCGAAGGAGGCCCGCGGCGTGAGGCTGCCGTCCGCCGTGGTGGCCTTCTCCGGCCGGCCGCCCCAGGTGACGGTGTGGATGCGCTCGGGGCGGAACCACATCACGTAGTGCGGATGGATGACCGAGATGGGCGCGGCGATCAGGCCGCAGGCGGTGTCGGCGAACTCGGCGGCCGGCGGGTAGACGGCCGGCAGGGCATGGGTGGCGAACAGCTCGCCGCGGTCCTGCCGCTGGTGCAGCCAGGTGGCCAGGGCCTTGAGCTGGGCCGGGGACGGCGCCTGGCCCACGCTGTGCACCGTGTCGCCGCGCAGCACCGCGGCACCGCTGGCGCGCGTCAGTCGCAGCCAGGCCTCGGGGCTCTTGGCCAGGCGGCCGGTCACGGCATCGGGCGCGTCCCCGGCCTCGGCCATGCGGGCCACCAGGTCGTGTTCCAGCTCCTTGGCGGCCCAGCGCAGCGCGGCTTCCTGGCCGCGTTCCCGCGCGCCGATCTTCAGCGCCAGGATCTGGCCGAGGAAGTCGCAGGCCGCGCGGGTGGGGGCGCCCACCCGCAGCGGCTGCGCATGGTGGCAGGCGATCAGGCCCCACAGCTGGCCGTCGATCACGATGGACACCGACATCGACGCCGCGGTGCCCATGTTCATCATGTACTGCAGATGCACCGGCGAGACGCTGCGCAGCGCGGCACCGGAGAGGTCCAGCGGCTGGCCGTCCAGCGGGCTGGCCGCAGGCAGCACCGGCACCGGGGTGTACATCGCGTCAGGGATCAGCCGCAGCCGGTGGCGGCGGTACAGCTCGCGCGCCTGGGCCGGGATGTCGGAAGCCGGGAAGCGCAGGTCCAGGTAGCTGGGCAGGCGGCCGTTGCCGTCCTCCGCGATCACGGTGCCGTGCCATTCCTCGTCGAAGCGGTAGACCATCACGCGGTCGAAGCCGGTGAGCTGGCGCACCTCGCGCGCGGCATGCTCACCCAGCACGGCCATGTCGTCCTCGCCCTCCACGTCGTCGAGGAAGCTGCGCAGGCGCGGGTAGAGCGAATCCAGCGTCTGCAGCTCGGTGGCGTCCAGCGGCTCCAGCTCGACGATCAGGCCCTGCGGCGTGGCATGCACCGTCATCTGCAGCAGCCGGGCCCCGCAGGCCTGGGCCTGCTGCAGCACGCCGTCGCTGGCTTCGGCCCAGGACTGCAGCAGCGCCGGCAGGGCGCCGTCGATCTGCGCGGTGCTGGTGGGTGCCTCGGGCAGGCCCAGCAGCGCGGCGGCATTGCCGCTGGCCTGCAGCACCCGGCGGCCGTCGGGGGCCACCACCAGCAATGCGCCATGCGGCTGGATGCTCCCGGGAATGTGGATGGGTTCGCGGGCGCAGGCGTCGGCGGCGGCGGCGTTCACAGCGCCACCCCCCATTCGCTGGAAGGATCGTCCTCGCCATGGTCCGGCACCACCACCGCCGGCTCCAGCCACTGCAGCAGCAGCGCGAAGGTGGCCAGCGCGCCGTCCACCACCGCCTGCTGGCGTTGCGGCGGCACGGTGGACAGCAGGGCCAGCGTCTGCCGCCAGCGCTCGCCGGTCAGGTCGCCATAGGGATGGAAATACAGCAGCCCCTCGGCCGGGCACCAGTCGGCATCGGCCAGCAGGCGGCGGGTGATCACGCGGCCGCCGAGGGTGGAGCCCTCCATCACGTACAGCGAGCCGAGCGCGCCTTCCAGCGTGCGGCACAGCTGCGCGGCTTCGGGCACCACGGGCAGCGCCTCGATGTCCAGGTCGTCGATGTCCAGTGCGCGCAGGTCGTGCTCGATCAGCGCCAGCCGCTGGCGCGGCGCAGTGAAGGCTTCGTCCTGCAGCGCACGGGCCAGTGCCGGTTCCCACGCGCGGTGGAAGCCGTGGAAGCGCATCAGCACCGCCACGAAGCGCGTGTAGCTCATCGGGCTGTCGAGCAGCCCCAGCAGGGATTCCAGCTGCGCATGTGCATCGGCCGTGGCCTCGCGCAGCCGTGCGTGGAGCGAGAGGGAAGCGGCGGGCGTGGACAGCATGGACAAGGCCGGAAGGTGGACTGCAGTCCGGCGGCGCTTGCTGTCAGCGGGCGATGCAAGGGCCAAACCGGGCACGGGTGCATGTTTTAACACCGTCGTGCCGGGCGGCTTGTCAGCGGAGGCTGATAGGCACTGTCCTCACACCGGCAGTTCGGCCCGGCGCGGCAGGTCGGCGCCGCGGCGCGAGCAGGTGATGGCGGCGGCCTGCGCCGCGAAATCCAGCGCCGCCTTGAGCTGCGTGGCCGGCAGCGTGCGCAGCGCCATCGGCGACAGTGCGTCGTGCTCGGCCAGCCAGGTGAGCAGCGCGGCCTGGAAGGTGTCGCCGGCGCCCACGGTGTCCACCACGTCCACCTTCACCGGCGCGGCCTGGGCCTGTGCCGCAGCGGTCCAGGCCAGCGCGCCTTCGCCGCCGCGTGTCACCACCACCATGGCCACGCCACGGGCCAGCCACTGCGCGGCCAGCACGTCGGGCGACTTGCCGGGGAACAGCAGGCCCAGGTCCTCGTCGCTCACTTTCAGCAGGTGGGTGCGCGGCAGCATCCAGTCCAGCAGCGCATGCCAGCGGCCCAGGTCGGGCTCCACGTTCAGGCGGATGTTGGGGTCGTAGCTGATCAGGCTGCGGCGGTGCTCGCGCTCGATCAGCGCCCGCTGCGTGGCGGCCACCGGCTCCACCACCGTGGCATAGGAGCCCACGTGAAAGGCGCGCGCCTCCGGCGGAATGGCGCCCAGCGACACCTGGGCCACGCCGCGGTCGGCCGCGCCTTCGCCATAGAAGGAATAGGAGGGCACGCCGGCGGTGTCCACGCCCACCAGGCTGAGCGTGGTACGGGCCGGGCTGCGCGGCGTGCAGCGGGTGTCCACGCCTTCGTCGGTCAGCGCGCGCATCAGCCGCTCGCCGAGGAAGCCGGTGGACACGCCGCCGAAGAAGCCGACCGGTTGGCCCAGCCGCGCCAGGCCCACGGCCACATTGAAAGGGGAGCCGCCGACGCGCGCGTCGAGCATCAGGCCGGTAGAGGTATCGCCAGCTGCAAATACATCGAACAGCGCTTCGCCGCAGACCACAAACATGGGTTTCTCCAGGGAGTTACAGGTGCGCAGCATGCCCCGCGCATGCTGCTGCGAACATCGGGTTTTCCATTAATCAATCAGCTTGATTTATTAACCGGACTCTACCAAAGTACATCCATCGGATCACCCCGATGTCGTTTTCAGACCAACACCGGAGACAACCCCCATGCCCGCACAGCGCCCCGTCCTTTCCATCGCCGCCACCGCCCTGGCCGCTGCCGCCATGCTGGGTGCAGCCGCCACGGCAAATGCGGCCGAGCCGGTCATCGGCCTGATCACCAAGACCGACACCAATCCCTTCTTCGTGAAGATGAAGGAGGGCGCCACCGAGGCGGCCAAGGCCAAGAAGGCCCGCCTGATCGCCGGTGCCGGCAAGGCCGACGGCGACAACGCCGGCCAGGTGACGGCGATGGAGAACATGATCGCGGCCGGCGCCAAGACCATCCTCATCACGCCGAGTGACGCCAAGGCCATCGTGCCGGCCATCAAGAAGGCCCGCGATCGCGGCGTGATGGTGATCGCGCTGGACAGCCCGGCCGACCCGGCCGACGCCACCGATGCGCTGTTCGCTACCAACAACTACACCGCCGGCGTGCTGATCGGCCAGTACGCCAAGGCCGCGCTGGGCGGCAAGCCGGCCAGGATCGTCACGCTGGACCTGTTCCCGGGCCACCCGGTGGGCGCGCAGCGGCACAACGGCTTCCTGAAGGGCTTCGGGCTGCCGGCGCCGGAGGCCAAGAGCAACGAGCTGGGCAGCGACCCCGCCATCGTCTGCCAGGCCGACAGCTACGGCGACCAGGCCAAGGGCCAGACGGCGATGGAGAACTGCCTGCAGAAGAGCCCCGACGTCAACGTCGTCTACACCATCAACGAGCCCGCCGCCGCCGGTGCCTACAACGCGCTGAAGAAGGCCGGCAAGGAGAAGGGCGTGGTCATCGTGTCGGTGGACGGCGGCTGCCAGGGCATCCGCGACGTCAAGGCCGGCAAGATCGCCGCCACCTCCCAGCAGTACCCGCTGAAGATGGCCTCGATGGGCGTGGACGCGGCGATCGAATACGCCACCAGCGGCAAGAAGGCCAGCGGCTACGTGGATACCGGCGTGACGCTGATCACCGACAAGCCGCTGCCCGGCATCGACAGCAAGGACGTGCAGGCCGGCACCGAGCTGTGCTGGGGGAAGAAGTGATGTGGAAGGACAAGCTGCCGCCGCTGGGCGTGCTGGGGCCGTTCATCGCCTTGCTGGTGGCGTGCCTGTTCTTCGCCACGCAGACCGACCGCTTCCTCAGCGGCGAGAACTTCTCGCTGATCCTGCAGCAGGTGATGGTGGTGGGCGTGATCGCCATCGGGCAGACGCTGATCATCCTCACCGCCGGCATCGACCTGTCCTGCGGCATGGTGATGGCGCTGGGCAGCATCGTGATGACCAAGTTCGCCGCCGACCTCGGCCTGCCCACGCCGGTGGCCATCGCCTGCGGCATCGGCGTGACCACGCTGTTCGGGCTGGTCAACGGCCTGCTGGTCACGCGGCTGAAGCTGCCGCCCTTCATCGTCACGCTGGGCACGCTGAACATCGCCTTTGCGATCACGCAGCTGTACTCGCAGTCGCAGACCGTCACCGACCTGCCCGACGCCATGACCTGGCTGGGCAGCACCTTCGGCCTGGGCGGCACCAACGTGGCCTATGGCGCGGTGCTGATGCTGCTGCTGTACTTCGCGGCCTGGTTCGCGCTGCGTGAAACCCAGTCGGGCCGCCATGTGTACGCGGTGGGCAACAACCCCGAGGCCACGCGGCTGACCGGCATTCCGACGCAGCGGGTGCTGCTGGGCGTGTACGTGATGGCGGGCGTGTTCTACGGCATTGCCTCGCTGCTGTCCGTCTCGCGCACCGGGGTGGGCGACCCCAATGCCGGCCAGACCGAGAACCTGGACGCCATCACCGCGGTGGTGCTGGGCGGCACCAGCCTGTTCGGCGGCCGCGGCGTGATCCTCGGCACCCTGGTGGGCGCGCTGATCGTCGGCGTCTTCCGCAACGGGCTGACGCTGATGGGCGTGTCGTCGGTCTACCAGGTGCTGGTCACCGGCATCCTCGTCATCCTGGCGGTGGCGGCCGACCAGATGTCGCGCAAGTCGGCCCGCTGAGCCGGAAGGAACCTCCATGAGCATGCACAACCTCGCGGCCCGGCCGCCAATCGTGATGAAGGCCACCGGCCTGGTGAAGCGCTATGGCCAGGTGACCGCCCTGGACGGCGCCGACTTCGAGCTGCGCGCCGGCGAGATCCTGGCGGTGATCGGCGACAACGGCGCGGGCAAGTCGTCGCTGATCAAGGCGCTGTCGGGCGCCACCGTGCCCGATGCCGGCGAGATCCAGCTCGACGGCCAGCCCATCCACTTCAAGAGCCCCATCGATGCCCGCCGCGCCGGCATCGAGACGGTGTACCAGGACCTGGCGGTGGCGCCCGCCATGTCCATCGCCGAGAACCTGTTCCTCGGCCGCGAGGTGCGCCGGCCCGGCGTGCTGGGCAGCGTGTTCCGCATGCTGGACAAGAAGCGCATGCTGGAAGAGAGCATCGCCCGCATGAACGACCTGAAGGTCGGCATCCGCTCGATGACGCAGGCAGTGGAGACGCTGTCCGGCGGCCAGCGGCAGTGCGTGGCCGTGGGCCGCGCCGCAGCCTTCGCGCGGCATGTGGTCATCATGGACGAGCCCACAGCCGCCCTCGGCGTGAAGGAGGGCAACATGGTGCTGGAGCTGATCCGCCGGGTGCGTGACAAGGGCCTGTCGGTGGTGCTCATCTCGCACAACATGCCGCATGTGTTCGAGGTGGCCGACCGCATCCACGTGGCCCGCCTGGGCCGCCGTGCCGCGGTGCTCGACCCGAAGAAGATCACCATGAGCGACACCGTGGCGGTGATGACCGGCGCCATGCAGCCGCAGGACATCCCGGCCGAGTGCCTGGCCTGAAGCGGGGCGGCTCCAGATGCTCAAGCACATCCATCCGCTGCTGACGCCCGAGCTGCTGAAGGTGCTGGCCGAAATGGGCCACGGCGACGAGATCGTGCTGGCCGACGCCAACTTCACCGCCCACACGCTGGCCACGCGGCGGCCGGTGCTGCACTGGCCGGGCGTGTCGATGGAAGAAGCCTGCGAGGCAGTGCTCTCGGTGCTGCCGCTGGACGAGGCGGTGGCCCAGCCGGTGGCCTGCATGCAGGTGGGCGGCAGCGCGCCGGGCTATCTTTCGGCGCTGCAGCGCCGCGTGGTGCAGGCGCTGGCCGATCGCGGCGACGCCCGGCCGGCGCAGTGCCAGGCCACCGAGCGCTTCGCCTTCTACGATCGGGCCCGCCAGGCCTTCGCCATCGTGCAGACCGGCGAGCTGCAGCCGTATGCCAACTTCCTGTTCAAGAAGGGCGTGATCGCCCAGCCGCTGGAGCCCTGATGCCATCCGCCGCACCCGCCGCCTCCCACCCGCCCGAAGCCGGGCGGCTGCGCCCGCGCGGCTCCAGCCAGGGTGGCCTGCGGCAGTACAACGAACGGGTGGTGCTGCAGGCCATCCGCCTGAACGGCGCGCTGCCGGCGGCGGAAATCGCGCGGCTGACGCAGCTCACCGCGCAGACGGTCTCGCAGATCACCAAGCGGCTGCTGGACGATGGCCTGCTGGTCAAGGGCACGCCGCTGCGCGGCAAGGTGGGCCAGCCCTCGGTGCCGCTGGCGCTGGCGCCCGATGGCGCCTATGCCATCGGCGTGAAGGTGGGCCGGCGCAGCCTGGACGTGCTGCTGGTGGACTTCACCGGTGCGGCCTGCCAGCGCTCGTCGGTCAGCTACGACTATCCCGAGCCGGAGGCGGTGTGCGCCGCCATCGACCAGCACCTGCAGGGCATGCGCGAATGGCTGGGCCCCGGCCGGCGCGAGCGGCTGCAGGGCATCGGCATCGCCGCGCCGCTGTCGCTGGGCGGGTGGCAGACGCTGCTGGGCGTGGACAGCGAACGTGCGCGCGCCTGGGACCGCATCGACCTGCCCGACCGCGTGGCCGGCATGAGCGGCCTGCCGGTCACCTTCGTCAAGGACACCGCCGCGGCCTGCGTGGCCGAGCTGGTGGCCGGCCGCGGCCGCAGCGTGCGCAGCTTCCTGTACGTGTTCGTCGATACCTTCATCGGCGGCGGCCTGGTGCTGGACAGCCACCTGCGCGGCGGCCTCAGCGGCAATGCCGGCGCGGTGGGCTCGCTGGCCATGGGCCGCGGCCGGCGCGGCGAGGCGCATCCGCCGCAGCTGCTGAGCATCGCCTCGCTGTTCACGCTGGAAACGCTGTATGCCGCCGCGGGCCTGGACCTGGGCGCCACCACCGACGCCCGCGCACTGCAGCCGCCCTGGCGCGCCTGCACCGACGCCTGGCTGGCCGAGGCCGGCCCGGCGATTGCCCTGGCCCTGCATGACGCAGCCTGCCTGCTCGACCTGGAAGGGGTAATCGTGGATGGACAGTTCAGCCGCGAGCTGCTGGCCGCGCTGCTGGAGGCGGTGGAAGCCGCCTGCGCCGACCTCAGCTGGGAAGGCGTGCGCCGGCCGCTGCTGATGCCCGGCACCATCGGCCCCGATGCCCGGGCACTGGGCGGCGCGCTGCTGCCGCTGCATGCCAACTTCGCGCCCGACCGGGACTTGTTCCTCAAGCTCGAGCGGCCTCTCTAGAATGCCTGCCCTTCGACTTCGTAAACAAGGACGCCCGTGGACCTGCAAGTACCGATCAAGATCTTCGACGAACTCCTCGAGGAGGTGATCGAGTCCACCGGCATGCTCGACCTGGCCAGCGGCGAGATCCGCGAGGTGAAGTACATCGACTACGACGTGGCCCAGCGCGGCCTGCCTGCCGAGGACCCCGACTACGACTTCACCAGCGGCATGCTGTCCAACAACGGCCACGAGGTGGAGTTCCGCGTGGAAGTGGACGCCGCCGGCCGCAAGTACTCGGTCACCGCCAGCGAGCTGCTGGAGCTGAAGGGCCGCGCCGCCAAGCTGTTCACCGACAGCGCTCGCGCCGCCGCGGCCAAGAAGACCGGCAAGCGCTGACACCGGGGCGTGCGCCGGGCACGCCACGTGCCGCATCGGTCGCTCTTGAAAAGGAGATGCCGATGAACCTGCACAGCGTGCCCCAGCCACCTCCGCCGCCCCCGCCCGACGTGCTGCCGGTCACCCCCGACGGCGACCCGCCCAGCACCACGCCGCCGGTGCGCGAGCCCGACCTGCCGCACCAGCCGCGGCCGGACGAGACGCTCCAGTAGGCGGTGCGTTCAGCGCCGCGCCGCGGGGGCCACGGCCACCGCGGGTGCGGCCTGCTCCTGCGCCGCCCGCCGGGCATAGCGCTGGGCAATGGAGGCGCACACCATCAGCTGCAGCTGGTGGAACACCATGATGGGCAGCACGATCAGGCCCACGGCCTGCCCGGCGAACAGGATCTGTGCCATCGGCACGCCGCTGGCCAGCGTCTTCTTGGAGCCGCAGAACACGATGGCCACCTCGTCCTCGCGGCTGAAGCCCATGCGCCGGCTGAACAGCACCAGCAGCCCCATCACCACGAACAGCAGCAGCGCGCTGATGCCCACCAGGATGCCCAGGGTGCCCAGGCTGACCTGTTGGTAGAGGCCCTGCACCGTGGCCTCGCTGAAGGCGGAATACACCACCAGCAGGATGGAGCCCTGGTCGAACCACTTCAGCATGCCGCGGTGGCGCGCCACCCAGGCGCCGATCCAGCGCTGCGCGATCTGCCCGGCCACGAAGGGCAGCAGCAGCAGGCCCACGATGCCGGCCGCCGACTGCCAGCTCATCACCCCCGCCGCGCCGCTGCTGGCCGAGCTGGTGGAGGCCATGGCCGCGATCAGCAGCGGCGTGAGCGCGATGCCGGCGATGTTGGAGGTGCTGGCGCTGCACATGGCCGCCGGCACGTTGCCCTTGCCGATGGAGGTGAAGGCGATGGACGACTGCACCGTGGAAGGCAGCGCGCACACGAACAGCACGCCCAGGTACAGCGTGGGGCCGATCAGCGGCTCGAAGAGGGGCCGCAGCGCCAGGCCGAGGATCGGAAACAGGATGAAGGTGGCGCTGATCACCGTGAGGTGCAGCCGCCAGTGCAGCAGGCCCGCCACCACCGCCTCCCGCGACAGCTTGGCCCCGTGCAGGAAGAACAGGCCCGCCACGCAGGCATTGGTGAGCCACTTCACGCCCTGGGCACCCACCCCGTGCACCGGCAGCACCGTGGCCACGCCCAGCACGGCCAGCAGCAGCAGCACGAAGTTGTCGGGCAGGAAGGCAGGTCGTCGCATGGCAGGCTCGATGGGCAAGGGCAGGGCCGTGATTACACGGGCCGCAGCCCCGTTTGTAAAATGGATTGATGGGATCGGTTGATTCGCTGCGCTTATGAATGTCAGCCTGCGTCAGCTGCAGGTGCTGCTGGCCATCGCCGACGAGGGCGGCTTTGCCCGCGCCGGCGCGGCCATCGGCCTGTCGCAGCCGGCGGTCAGCCAGAGCATGCGGGCGCTGGAATCGGAGCTCGGCCTGAAGCTGCTGGACCGCACCACGCGGGAGGTGCTGCTCACCCCCGCCGGCCAGACGCTGGTGGGCCCGCTGCGCCGCGTGCTGGGCGAGTTGCAGGAGTTGCTGGCCCGCACCCAGGCGCTGGGCGCCCAGGCGCGCGGGGTGGTGCGGGTGGCCAGCGCGCCCACCGTCTCGGCCGGCTTGATGCCGCGCTGCCTGTCGGCTGCCCAGCAGCGCCACCCGGACATCCAGGTGCTGCTGACCGACCAGGCCCAGCGCCTGGCACTGGAAAGCGTGCGCGCCGGCGCGGTGGATTTCGCGGTGGTGGTGGGCGGCGACCGCATGGACGACCTGGAGCAGCAGCCGGTGTTCGAGGAGGCCTTCGTGCTGGTGTGCCCGGCCGGCCATGCCTTCGCCCGGCGCAGCAGCGTGTCGCTGGCCGCGCTGGCCGACCAGCCGCTGGTGCTGCTGGACCACACCTCGGGCAGCCGGCCGTTGATCGACGAGGCCTTGCGCCGGCACGGCCCGCGCGCCCGCGTGGTGCAGGACGTGGGCAATGCCACCACCGCCTTCCGCATGGTGGCCGAGGGGCTGGGCCTGTCCATCCTGCCGGCGCTGTCGCTGCCGCTGCCGGATGGACAGGCGCTGCGCGCGGTGGCACTGAAGCCCCCGCTGCGCCGGCGCATCGTGCTGGTGCGGCGGCGCAACCGCTCGCTGTCGCCGGTGGCCCAGCACATCTGGGCGCTGGTGGCCGAACTGGCGTCGGCCACGCGCCCGGCGGCTACTTCTCCGCGTATTCCTTGAGGCGGTTGTAGAGCGTCTTCAGGCTCACGCCCAGGGCCGCGGCGGTGCGTTCCTTGTGGTGGTCGAAGCGCTTGAGCGTGGCCAGGATCACCGCCCGCTCGATCTCTGCCAGCGGCTGGCCGATGCGCACCGTCAGCGTGTCGGGGTCGTCCACGGTCACCGTCGGCGGGCGGGCCTTGGTGCCGGCGCCCAGGCCGGGCTGCAGCCATTCGTCGTCGATGTCGCGGCCGTCGGCCATCAGGTAGATGCGCTGCACCGCGTTGCGCAGGTCGCGCACGTTGCCCTGCCAGCGGTGGCGGCACAGCGCCGCGATGGCGGTGGGCAGGAAGCGCTTGTTCACGCCCTCGCGGCGGCCGATGTCCTGCAGGAAGTGCTCGGCCAGCATCGGGATGTCGTCCGGCCGCTCGTGCAGCGAAGGCATGCGGATCGGGAACACGTCCAGCCGGTACATCAGGTCTTCGCGCAGCTTGCCGCTGGCCACCGCCTCGGTGGGCACGCGGTTGGTGGCGGCGATCACGCGCACGTCGGTTTCCACCGGCGTGGTGCTGCCCACGCGCATGAAGCTGCCGGTCTCCAGCACGCGCAGCAGCTTGACCTGCAGCTCCGGCGGCATCTCGGTCACTTCATCCAGGAACAGCGTGCCGCCGTGCGCCCGTTCGAAGAAGCCCAGGTGCTGGCGGTCGGCGCCGGTGAAGCTGCCCTTCTCGTGGCCGAAGATCTCGCTTTCGATCAGGTGCGGCGAGATGGCGCCGCAGTTCACCGCCAGGAAGGGCTGGTGGCGCCGGCGGCTAAGGTCGTGGATGGTGCGCGCCGCCACTTCCTTGCCGCTGCCGCTCTCACCCGTGATGAGCACGGTGACGGCCGAGCCGGCCACCCTCGCGATCTGCTCGTACACCTGGCGCATCGGCGCGGAGCGGCCCACCATGTGGCCGAAGCGGCCGGTGCGGTCCAGCTCGGCGCGCAGGTCCTCCAGCTCGGCCTTCAGCGTGGAGGGCTGCATCAGGCGCGACAGGATGCCCTGCAGCTGCTTGATGTTGAAGGGCTTGACCAGGTAGTCGGCCACGCCCAGCCGCAGTGCCTGGATGGAGGTCTCGATGCTCGCGTGGCCGGTGACCAGCACCACCTCGGTGTTGGCCAGCTGGTCGGTGTCCTTCAGCAGGTCCAGCCCCTGGCCGTCCGGCAGCTGCAGATCGAGCAGGACGAGATCGGGCGCCCGCGTGGCCAGTTGCCTGCGCGCGTCCTTCAACGTACGTGCCGTCACGGCCGTGAACCCTTCGGCGGCGATCAGAGCCGCCATGGTCTCGGCGACGTCCGGGTCGTCCTCGACGATCAAAGCATGTCCCATAACTACCCGACGCGCGACCTGGCCGCGCTGCAAAAGGCTGATTATGGGTCGGCGCGGCTGCAGTCAGGCACAGGCGTTGCCTTCTGGCTCCACCATCGGGCTTTGCCCTCGCCAGGAGACTGATCATGGCCACCCTGCCTGCCGACGACACCGCCACCCGCATCGACAGCGTTCAGTCGCTCACCGAAGCCACGGGGCCCGGTGCCGCGCTGATGAGCGCCTCCACCCTCACGGGCTTCAACATCGTCAACCTCGCCGGCGAGACGCTGGGCGACGTCGAGGAACTCATGATCGACCTGGCGCATGGCACCGTGGCCTATGCGGTGATGTCCAGCGGTGGCTTCCTGGGCATTGGCGAGAAGCTGTTCGCCATCCCGTGGCGGGCGCTGCGGCTGGACAGCGAGCGCCGCGCCTTCGTGCTGGATGTGCAGAAGTCCCACTTCGACAATGCGCCGGGCTTCGAGTCCACCCACTGGCCCACGCAGCTCAATGGGGGCGAGGCCTGGCACCGGGACGTGCACGACTACTACCAGACGCCCGTGTACTGGGAGAAGTAGCGCCTGCCTTGCGTTCGGCCGCCTGCTCCGCGGCCATCAGCGCCAGCAGGCTGCGTTCACGCGCCAGCAGGCCGCGTGCGCCGCGCTCCTTCACGCGGCACAGCTGCTCAAGGCAGCCGCGCTCGAAGCTGCGCAGCACCGCATGGTGCACATACGACTTGCGGCACACCGCGATGGTGTGGCCCAGGTGTTGCGCCACCTCGCCGATCACCTGCCGGGTGAGCACCGTCAGCTCGCGCTTGGTATGCGGCAGCTCGCAGGGCAGCAGCCGCTCCAGCGCCAGCGCGCTGGCATGCCAGGTGCGGAAGTCCTTGGCGCTGAAGTCGTCGCCGGCCACTGCACGCAGGTATTCGTTGACGTCGGTGGAATCGATGCCGTGCACCTGGCCGTCGTCGTCCAGGTAATGGAACAGCGCCTGGCCCGGCAGCTCCTGGCAGCGGCGCACGATGCGCGCCAGCCGGGCGTCCTCCACCGCCACCTCCTGCTCCACGCCGCTCTTGCCGCGGAAGGACAGCTTGAGCACGCTGCCGCGCACCGCCGCATGCTTGCGCCGCAGCGTGGTCAGGCCGAAGGAGCCGTTCTGCTTGGCGTACTCGTCATTGCCGATGCGCAGGTAGGTGGTGTCCAGCAGCCGCACCAGCGCCGCCAGCACCTTGGTGCGGGGCAGGCCGGGCTGGTCCAGGTCCCGCTGCACCCGCCGGCGGATGGCCGGCAGCACGCGGCCAAACTGCTGCAGCCGCTCGAACTTCGACTGGCCCTGGTGCTCATGCCACAGCGCGTGGTAGCGGTACTGCTTGCGCCCGCGTGCGTCGCGGCCGGTGGCCTGCAGGTGGCCAGTGGCGCGGGGGCAGATCCACACGTCGGTGTAGGCCGGCGGAATGGCCAGCGAGCGGATGCGGGCCAGCGCGGATTCGTCCTTCACCGGCTGCCCCTGCTCGTCGACATAACCGAAGCTGCGCCCGCGCTTGACGCGGCGCCAACCCGGCATCTCGTCGCTCACATAGACCAGGGCGGGCGGCAGGGCGTCGGGGGGTGTGGTGGGCATGGTGCGGCACCTTCGCAGCCGGCGTGCCCGGGGCGGCGCGGGCACCGCGGCCGCGCGGGGCTGCGGCGCAGAATTTTTTGCGGCAAGCGCCTGCCTGTGGCGGGTAGGCCGCGGTATGCCGAGGGGGCCGTCCGGGTACTGGAGATCACTGTCGGAGCATGCCTACATGAAGCGCCCGCATCCGCCTAGGCGCGAGGCGAAGAGCGGCCGCGACACTGTTTGCAACGCCTACCCCGGCCCCAGGAGATTGCATGACCGCCGCACTGCACATGCGCATCGAGCGCCGCCAGACCCAGACCGTCACGCCCCGCCTCCAGCATGCGGTGCGCCTGCTCCAGCTGTCGTCGATGGATTTCGCCCAGGAGGTGCAGCAAGCCCTCGACGGCAACCCCTTCCTGGAGGAAGAGGGCGACGACACCGCGGGCAGCACCGATCTGGACGATGGCGCCGATGTGTCCGCAGCGCCCTGGGAGGCCCAGGCCTGGACGATGTCGGCCGGCGGTGGCCACGGTCCGGCGTCCGACGGCGACGTATCGCTGATCGACCTGCTGCCGCAGAGCATCTCGCTGCGCCAGCACCTGCACACCCAGCTCAACGTGATGCCGCTGACCGAGCGCGACCGCGCACTGGGCGCGATGGTGATCGAGTCGCTGGACGACGACGGCTACCTGCGCCAGCCGCTGGAGGAGCTGTGCACGCTGGCCGAGCTGGACCCGCCCACCGGCCTGGACGAAGTGCGCGTGGCCCTGTGCCGTGTGCAGGGCCTGGACCCGCTGGGCATCGGCGCCCGCGACCTGGCCGAATGCCTGCACCTGCAGACGGTGCTGATCGAGGACGAGAAGCAGCGCGCGCTGGCCCGCAAGGTGCTGGCGCAGCCGCTGCAGCGCCTGGCCATGCGCGAGTTCCACAAGCTGGCCGCCCTGGTGGATGCCACGCCCGCCGAGGTGGAAGCCGTGTGCGAGCGCATCCGCCAGTTCAACCCGCGTCCGGGCTCGCGCTTCGATTCGGCGCGCACACCCTATGTCACGCCCGACGTCATCGTGCGCCGCGGCCGTGGCTCGAACTGGATCACCACGCTGAACCCCGAGGTGGTGCCCCGCGTGCGCCTGAACCGGCTGTATGCCGACCTGTTCCAGCGCCACCGCGACACCGGACAGACCGACCTGGCCGCTCACCTGCGCGAAGCCCGCTGGACGCTGCGCAACGTGGAGCAGCGCTTTGCCACCATCCTGGACGTGGCCAATGCCATCGTGCGCCACCAGCACCACTTCTTCGAGTACGGCCCCATGGCGATGAAGCCGCTGGCACTGCGCGACATCGCGCAGGAGGTGGGCCTGCACGAGTCCACCGTCTGTCGCGTGACCAACAACAAGTACATGGCCACGCCATCGGGCGTGTTCGAGCTGAAGTACTTCTTCTCGCGCTCCTTGCCCACGCACAGCGGCGGCCAGGCCTCCACCACCGCCATCCGCGGCGTGATCCGCGAGCTGATCGAGGAAGAGGCGCCGGGCGAGCCGCTGTCGGACGTGCAACTGGCCGCCATGCTCAAGCGCCAGGGATTCCACGTGGCCCGGCGCACCGTCACCAAGTACCGCCAGCAGCTCAAGCTGCCCGCGGTGGAAATGCGCCGCCAGCGTCCGCCGGTGGGTGCCACCGCCTCGGCCGCCGCCGAAGCACGGGTGTGACGGCAGCCGGCCCGGGCGGGCCGGCGGTTCAGAAGTCGCCGCGCGGGCGCCCGCCGTCGTCGGGCGCTGCGGGCGCGGGCGTGTCGCCCGGCAGGCCGTCGGCCTCCTGCGATTCCGCCGGCAACCGGTAACGATCCTCGGCCCAGGCGCCCAGGTCGGCGGTGCGGCAGCGCTCGCTGCAGAAGGGGCGCCAGCGGTTCTCCGGCGCATACAGGCTGGAACCTCCACAGCCCGGGCACTTCACGGTGCGTGTCATCGTCGTCAGGCAGCTTGGGAATTCAGGCGCAGAGGGTCAGCTCGAAGCTGCAGTCCTCGGTCACCGGCCGCACGCGGCCTTCCGCATCGCTGCGCATCAGCCGCACCGACACCATCAGCCGATGGCCGGTGATCTCCGGCACCAGTTCGGGATCGTCGGGCAGCTTCACACGCAGCAGGTGGTAGGTCTTGCCCTGCGGCAGGCTGCGCTGGAACTGGCCGCCGGTGGCCACCACCTTGTGCGGCACGCCGCTGTCGCGCAGCAGGCCCAGCAGCACATGCAGCGCGTCGGCCAGTGGGCTCATGCTGCCGATCCAGCCCATCAGGTCGGCACGCCGACGCTCCGCCCCGTGCTGCTGCCAGGCGTGGTAGGCAGGCAGGTCGAATTCGCAGGTGCCACCCGGGATGCCGATGCGGCTGCGGATGCTCATCAGCCATTCGTTGCCATTGAGCTGGTGGCCGGCCTTGCCGTCCATCTCGTTCAGGCCGTTGAACGCATGGTCCAGCCGCGAGGTGACGACGTTGAGCGCAGCTTCGGAGATGGCCGGGTTGCCCCGGTAGGCTTCGAGCTGCGCACGGTGGCGGTCCAGCTCCTTCAGCAGGTCGGACTTGAGATCGGCGCGCGAGGCGACGTCCATGATCTCGAACAGGGTGGCCAGCGCGAAGTGGTGGTCCACGGTTGCGTCACGCGCCACCAGTTGGCCGAGCCTGTTGAACAGATGCTCCAGCCGCAGCATCGTGCGGATGCCTTCGTTGAACGGGTATTCGTAGAGAACCAAGATGCAGGCCCGTAAGGATGGCTCTGCTTATTGTTTCACAGGGTCCACGCTCCAGTACTGCCACAGGCGCTGTACCTGGGTATCGAGCTGTTCCAAGGTCAGCCCCTCGTTGAACAGCACCGCATCGGCGATGGCCCGGCGTGCCTGGCGCGTGGCCTGCTGGCCGATCACACGCTCCACCGTGGCCTGCGTCCAGCCCGAGCGGCGCATCACGCGGGCCACCTGGGTGGCCTCGCTGCAGTCCACCACCAGCACCTTGTGCACCCGCGCGCGCCAGTGGGCCGACTCGGTCAGCAGCGGCACGTCGAAGACGATGGTGCGGCCCGCGGCCAGCGCGGCCTGGCGCTGCGTCTCGGCGCCGATCATCGGATGCAGGATGGCTTCCAGCCGGTGGCGCGCCGCGGGGTCGGCGAACACCCGCTGGCGCATGTGGTCGCGGTCCAGTGCGCCATCGGCGGCGATGGCCGCATCGCCGAAGGCCGCGGCGATGGCCGGCAGCGCCGCGCCGCCGCTGGCGGTGAGGGCGCGCGAGATCGCATCGGTGTCCACCAGCACCGCGCCGCGGGCCACTAGCCGTGCGGCCACGGTGCTCTTGCCGCTGCCGATGCCGCCGGTCAGGCCGATGTGCAGGCCGCGGTCCATCGTCGCGTCAGGCCCAGCCGATCCAGCCCAGCACCGTGGACGTGCCGGCCAGCATCACCACCAGCCCGGCGCCCGCCAGGAAGGGGCCGAAGGGCACATAGCGGCCTTCGCGCAGCGACGAGCGCATCTTCATGCCGATGCCCACCACCGCACCGATCACCGACGACATCAGCAGGATGGGCACGATGGCCTGCCAGCCCAGCCACGCCCCCAGCGCGGCCAGCAGCTTGAAGTCGCCATAGCCCATGCCTTCCTTGCCGGTGGTCAGCTTGAACAGCCAGTACACCGACCACAGCGACAGGTAGCCCGCCACCGCGCCCCACAGCGCTGTGGACAGCGGCAGCGTCCAGCCGAGCGCCGCGGCCACCAGGCCGCCCCACAGCAGCGGGAAGTTCAGGGCGTCGGGCAGCACCGTGGTGTCCCAGTCGATGGCGGCCAGCGCCACCAGCACCGCGGCCACCGCACACCACAGTACGGTCACCGGCTGCGCACCGAAGCGCCAGCCGATGGCCCCGAACAGCACCGCCGTGGCCAGCTCGATCAGCGGATAGCGCGCCGAGATGCGGCTGCCGCAGGCCGAGCAGCGGCCCTTGAGCCGCAGCCAGCCCAGCAGCGGCAGGTTCTCGTGCCAGCGGATCGCATGGCCGCAGGAAGGGCAGCGGGAGCGCGGCGCGGCGATGCCCAGGTGCGGCAGGGCTTCCAGCGCGGTGCTCAGCTGGCGGGCGGTCTGCTGCTGGGCGCCGGGCATCTCGCCCTTGTCCGCGAACACGCGCCGCCAGGAGTCGCCATCGCCCAGCTGGTGCGACACGTCGCCCCACCACTGCCGCTCGATCATCAGCGGCAGGCGGTGGATCACCACGTTGAGGAAGCTGCCGATGCACAGGCCCACCAGGGCCAGGACCCAGGGCGACAGCAGCAGGTCGAGCGGTAGGTCGGCCGGCACTTGTCTAGACGACCGAGCCGAGCTTGAAGATGGGCAGGTACATCGACACCACGATGCCGCCGATCAGCGTGCCCAGGATGACGATGATGAACGGCTCCATCAGGCTGGACAGGCCCTTGACCATCTCGTCCACCTCGTCCTCGTAGAACTCGGCCGCCTTGCCCAGCATGTGGTCCAGGGAGCCGGATTCCTCGCCGATGGAGGCCATCTGCAGCACCATCGTGGGGAACACGCCGGTGGACTGCATCGCGGTGGTCAGCGCCGAGCCGGTGGACACGTCCTTCTGGATCTTCTCGGTGGCCATCGCGTACACCGCGTTGCCGGAAGCCCCGCCCACCGAATCCAGCGCCTCCACCAGCGGCACGCCGGCGGCAAACATCGTGGACAGGGTGCGCGTCCAGCGTGCGATCACGCTCTTGTTGATCAGCTCGCCGAACACCGGGATGCGCAGCAGCAGCCGGTCCATCGCGATCTGCATCTTCTCGGAGCGGCGCCAGCTTTGCATGAAGAAGTAGCCGCCGCCGAACAGCACGCCGAAGATCACCCACCAGTAGCCGACGAAGAACTCCGACAGCGCGATCACGAACAGCGTGGGCGCCGGCAGGTCGGCGCCGAAGGAGCTGAACACATCCTTGAAGGCCGGGATCACGAACAGCATGATCACCGTCAGCACCACGAAGGCCACCACCATCACCGCCACCGGGTACATCAGCGCCGACTTGATCTTCGACTTCAGCGCCAGCGTCTTTTCCTCGTACAGCGCCAGCCGTTCCAGCAGCTGCTCCAGGATGCCGCCCGCCTCGCCGGCTTCCACCAGGTTGGCGTACAGCGCATTGAAGTGCAGCGGATGCTTGCGGAAGGCGGCCGACAGGCTGGTGCCGGTCTCCACGTCGGAGCGGATGTCGTTGAGCAGCCGGGTGAGCTTGGGGTTGGTGCTGCCGCGCGCCACGATGTCGAAGGACTGCAGCAGCGGCACGCCGGCCTTCATCATCGTGGCCAGCTGGCGGGTGAAGATGGCGATGTCCTTCTGCTTGATGGACTTGCCACCCGACATCCGGCGCTTCTTCACCTTGGTGATCATCACGCCCTGGCGGCGCAGCATGGCGCTCACCGCGGCCTCGCCACCGGAGCGGATCTCACCACGAACGGTCTTGCCGTTCTTGTCCTTGCCTTCCCACTCGAAGACAAATTCCTTGATGTTCTTCGCGGCTGCAGCAGTCGCCATTCCAGACCTTCCCCGAACGTCTATTCGTTGGTGACCGTGATCACTTCTTCCAGCGTGGTCACGCCTGCCCGCACCTTCACCAGGCCCGACTGCCGAAGGTCTCGCACGCCCTCGATCTGCGCCTGCTTGGCGATGTCCAGGGCCGTGCCCTCCGACAGGATGATGCGCTGGATGGCCTCGGTGATCGGCATCACCTGGTACAGACCCACGCGGCCCTTGTAGCCGTTGTTGCAGGCCGAGCACCCGATCGCCCGGTACGGCTTCCAGGTGCCATCCAGGTCTTCGTCACGAAAGCCCGCGCGCTTGAGGGCTTCGCGCGGGTATTCGGCCGGCGCCTTGCAGTTCTCGCACAGCCGGCGCGCCAGCCGCTGGGCGGTGATCAGCAGCACGCTGGCCGCGATGTTGAACGGTGCCACGCCCATGTTCATCAGGCGGGTGAGGGTGGTGGGCGCGTCGTTGGTGTGCAGCGTGGACATCACCAGGTGGCCGGTCTGCGCGGCCTTGATCGCGATGTCGGCGGTGTCCAGGTCGCGGATCTCGCCCACCATGATGATGTCCGGGTCCTGCCGCAGGAACGACTTCAGCGCGACCGCGAAGGTCATGCCGGCCTTGTCGTTCACGTTCACCTGGTTGATGCCGGGCAGGTTGATTTCCGCCGGGTCTTCCACCGTGGCGATGTTGACGCCCGGCTGGTTGAGCATGTTCAGGCAGGTGTACAGCGACACCGTCTTGCCCGAGCCGGTGGGTCCGGTGACCAGGATCATCCCGTAGGGCCGCTGGATCGCGGCCATCAGCCGATCCTTCTCGATCTTCTCGTAGCCCAGTGCCTCGATGCCCAGCTTGGCCGACGACGGATCCAGGATCCGGATCACGATCTTCTCGCCGAACAGGGTCGGCAGCGTGCTCACGCGGAAGTCGATCGCCTTGTTGCCGAACTTCAGCTTCATGCGGCCGTCCTGCGGCACGCGCTTCTCGGAGATGTCCAGCCGGCTGATGACCTTGATGCGCGAGGCCAGCTTGTCCTTGATGGCCACCGGCGGCTGCGTGATCTCGCGCAGCTCGCCGTCGATGCGGAAGCGCACGCGGTAGTGGTACTCGTAGGGCTCGAAGTGCAGGTCGGACGCACGTGCGTTGATGGCGTCGATCAGCATCTTCTGCAGGAAGCGCACCACCGGCGCGTCTTCCACCTCCGACACCACCTCGTTGGCCTGTTCGTCGGCAGCGGCCTCGTCGTTGACGTCGAAGTCGAAGTCCCCGCCGGCGAGGCTTTCCAGTGCCTCGTTGACGGTGGCGCCCAGCGCCTCCATCAGCGCGGCCAGCTTGTCGTACTCCACCAGCACCCACTCGGGCGACAGCTGGGTGGCGAACTTGATGCGCTCGATCGCTTCCTGGTCGGTGGGATCGGCGCCGCCGATGAACAGGCGGTTGCCGCGCCGGCCCAGTACCACCACCTGGTACTGGCTGGCCAGCTTGTTGTCAATGACGTTGCGCGGCAGCCGCTCCACGTCCACCGCCTTCAGGTCCAGCAGCGGCACCGCCAGGGCATTGGACAGCGTGTGCGCCAGGTCCGAGGCGGACACCGTGCCGGCGGCCACCAGCGCCGAGACGAAGCTCACCCGTCTTTCACGCGCCTGGGCCGCCAGTGCTTCCGCCTGGCGCGGCTGCAACCGGCCCGCATGCACCAGCACACGGGCGACTCCGGACAGGCTCGATTGGGCGGCGTCGGCGACAGTATCCACAGGGCAACTTTTGACTTCGGCCGCAGTGTAGTTCGCGCCGGCAGCCGCAAGCCCCGGAACAGGGGCCGCTGTAGCACCTACATTCAAATCGTGGCGCCAATGAAAAAGGCCGCATTGCTGCGGCCTTTTTCGTGTGTCCTGGTCGGGGTGAGAGGATTCGAACCTCCGGCCTCTACGTCCCGAACGTAGCGCTCTACCAGGCTAAGCTACACCCCGATTTCTTTTTGTTGTGCCCAACTAGCTAGTACGAGCGATCAACTGACTGAACGCATAAGTCTAGCAGCGCTTCCTTGAATTGGGAAGGGGGTATCGCGCTGAGGCAGTCACGCGCCTTGTCGGCCTCTTGGCGTGCGGCCTCCCGCGTGGCTTCCAGCGCACCGGTGCTGCGCACGATCTGCACGATCTCGTCCAGCCGCTCGACCTCGCCCTGCTCGATGGCGTGGCGGATCAGCTGGCGCTGCGCGGCGGTACCGCGCTCCATCGCCACCAGCAGCGGCAGCGTGGGCTTGCCCTCGCGCAGGTCGTCGCCTACGTTCTTGCCCAGCTCGGCGGTGGCACCCTGGTAGTCCAGCAGGTCGTCCACCAGCTGGAAGGCGGTACCCAGCGAGCGGCCATAGTCGGCGCAACGGTCTTCCAGCTCGCGCGGCGCATCGGCCAGCACTGCGCCCAGGCGCGCGCTGGCCTCGAACAGCTTGGCCGTCTTGTAGCGGATCACGCGCAGGTAGTCGTCGACCGCCAGGTCGGGGTCGTGCATGTTCATCAGCTGCAGCACCTCGCCCTCGGCGATGACGTTGGTGGCGTCGGCCAGCACGTCGAGCACGCGCATGCGGTCGACCGACACCATCAGCTGGAAGGCACGGGAGTACAGGAAGTCGCCCACCAGCACGCTGGCGGCGTTGCCGAACATGGCATTGGCCGTCTGGCGACCGCGGCGCAGTGACGACTCGTCCACCACGTCGTCGTGCAGCAGCGTGGCGGTGTGGATGAATTCCACCGTGGCGGCCAGCGTGAAGCGCTCCGGGCCGGTGAAACCGAGGGCATTGGCAAACAGCAGCACCAGCCGCGGGCGGATGCGCTTGCCGCCGGCGCTGACGATGTAGTGCGAGATCTGGTTGATCAGCACCACTTCGGAGCGCAGGCGCTCGGTGATGGCGGCGTCCACTGCCTGCATCTCGTGCGCCATCGGATCGACGGCGAGAGGGGTGGAGGGGGCAGGCGAAGTCACGTTGGCGTTAGGGGAAGTGGACGACATTGGGTAGCCCGCGATTATAGGAACATCGCCGTGACGCTCCGCCGGCTGGCTGCCCCGCTTGTTGCCAAGCCCGCGGATCAGGCTATAATGCCGGGTTCCGCGCGCCAAGGGTCGTCCTTGGGGTGCGGATGATTGAAAGGGTTGACATGTACGCGGTCATAAAAACCGGTGGCAAGCAATACAAGGTTGCTTCCGGCGAGAAGATCAAGGTAGAACAGATTGCTGCGGACGTTGGCCAGGAAATCGTGATTGACCAGGTGCTCGCCGTCGGAAACGGCGCAGAGCTCACGGTCGGCACGCCCCTGGTTGCCGGCGCCAGCGTGAAGGCCACCGTTGTGGCGCAAGGCAAGCACGACAAGGTCCGCATCTTCAAGATGCGCCGTCGCAAGCACTATCAGAAGCACGGTGGTCATCGTCAGACCTACACCGAGCTCGAGATCGGTGCCGTGACGCTCTGACGTCGTCGCTAATTCAGGAGCATTGATCCATGGCACAGAAAAAAGGCGGCGGTTCCACCCGGAACGGCCGCGACTCCAAACCGAAGATGCTGGGCGTGAAGGCGTTCGGTGGTCAGGCCGTCTCGGCCGGCTCGATCATCGTGCGCCAGCGTGGCACCAAGTTCCATGCCGGCACCAACGTCGGCATCGGCAAGGACCACACGCTGTTCGCGCTGGTCGATGGCCAGGTCTCGTTCGCCATCAAGGGCGAGCGCAACCGCCAGACGGTGTTCGTCACCCCCGTGTGACGGTCCGGCTGCCCAGGCAGCCGGCACCGCTGCGAGGCCCCGGCTTGCCGGGGCCTTTGTCTTTTTGCTTCTAAGATCTCCCGACCATGAAGTTCGTTGACGAAGCCACCATTGATGCAGCCGCCGGTGACGGCGGCGCCGGCTGCGCGAGCTTCCGGCGAGAGAAGTTCATCCCCTTCGGCGGCCCCAACGGCGGTGACGGCGGGCGCGGCGGCAGCGTGTACGCGGTGGCCGACCGCAACCTCAACACGCTGATCGACTACCGCTACGCGCGCCGCCACGAGGCAAAGAACGGCGAGGCCGGTCGCGGCTCCGACCAGTTCGGGGCGGCCGCCGAGGACATCGTGCTGCGCATGCCGGTGGGCACCATCATCACCGACATCGACAAGAACGAAGTCATCGCCGAGCTGCTGGTGCCCGGCGAGCCGGTGCTGATCTGCAAGGGCGGCGACGGCGGCTTCGGCAACCTGCATTTCAAGAGCAGCACCAACCGCGCGCCGCGGCAGAAGACGCCCGGCTGGCCCGGCGAGGCGAAGAAGCTCAAGCTCGAGCTGCGCGTGCTGGCCGACGTGGGCCTGCTGGGCATGCCCAACGCCGGCAAGAGCACGCTGATCGCGGCCATCTCGAATGCCCGGCCGAAGATCGCCGACTACCCGTTCACCACGCTGCATCCCAACCTAGGCGTGGTGCGCGTAGCGCCGGAAAAGAGCTTCGTCGTCGCCGACGTGCCGGGCCTGATCGAAGGTGCGGCCGATGGCGCCGGCCTCGGCCACCGCTTCCTGCGGCACCTTCAGCGCACCCGCCTGCTGCTGCATCTCGTGGACATGGCGCCGTTCGACGAGGCCGTGGACCCGGTGGCGCAGGCCAAGGGCATCATCAAGGAGCTCAAGCGCTACGACGAATCCCTGCACGACAAGCCGCGCTGGCTGGTGCTCAACAAGCTGGACATGGTGCCGGCCGAGGAGCGGGCCGCGCGCATCAAGGACTTCGTCAAGCGCATGAAGTGGAAGGGCCCGGTCTTCGAGATCTCCGCGCTCACCCGGGAGGGCCTGGAGCCGCTCATCCATGCGGTGTACGACCATGTGGCCGCCGAGAAGAACGCGCCGATGCCCGACCCGGACCCGCGTTTCGACGCCCCTGTTGCGCAAGATGAATGACGAACTGAAGACCGCCCGGCGCATCGTCGTCAAGGTCGGTTCCAGCCTGGTCACCAACGAAGGCCGCGGCGTCGATGCCGAGGCCATCGGCAACTGGTGCCGCCAGCTCGCGGCCCTGGCCGAGGGCGGCCGCGAGGTGGTGATGGTGTCCAGTGGCGCCATTGCCGAGGGCATGAAGCGCCTGGGCTGGACCACGCGGCCGAAGGAGCTGCACGAGCTGCAGGCCGCCGCGGCCGTCGGCCAGATGGGCTTGGCGCAGATGTACGAGAGCAAGCTGTCGGAGCACGGCATGGGCAGTGCGCAGGTGCTGCTCACGCATGCCGACCTGGCGGACCGCGAGCGTTACCTGAACGCCCGCTCCACGCTGCTGACGCTGCTGGGCCTGAAGGTCATTCCGGTCATCAACGAGAACGACACCGTCGTCAACGACGAGATCAAGTTTGGCGACAACGACACCCTGGGCGCCCTGGTGGCCAACCTGGTGGAAGCCGATGCATTGGTGATCTTGACGGACCAGCGGGGCCTGTACACCGCCGACCCGCGCAACAACCCCGACGCCCGCTTCGTCGATGTGGCCCAGGCCGGCGATCCGGAGCTGGAGCGCATGGCCGGTGGCGCCGGTTCCAGCATCGGCCGCGGCGGCATGATCACGAAGATCCTGGCCGCCACGCGGGCCGCCCGCAGCGGCGCCAGCACCGTAATCGCCTGGGGTCGCGAAGCCGACGTGCTGCTGCGCCTGGTGCAGGGCGAGGCGATCGGCACGCTGCTGGTGGCCAGCACCGCCAAGCGCGCGGCGCGCAAGCAGTGGATGGCTGACCACCTGCAGCTGCGCGGCGCGGTGGTGGTGGACGCGGGTGCGGCGCAGGCGCTGCTGGGCGACGGCAAGAGCCTGCTGCCCATTGGCATGAGCGAGGTGCAGGGCGAGTTCCACCGCGGTGACGTGATCGCGGTGCGCACGCAGGAAGGGCGCGAGATCGCGCGCGGCCTGGCCAACTACTCCAGCGCCGAGGCCCGGCTCATCGTGCGCAAGCCGTCATCGCAGATCGAAGGCCTGTTGGGCTACATGAACGAGCCCGAGATGATCCACCGCACGAACCTCGTGCTGACCTGATGACAGCGCCTGGGCCGCGAGGCCCGGGCTGTCATTCAGGTGTCGTCGTCTGCGGGTTACCGTCCAGCGACAGGGCCGACGACCGCTGGCCGCCGTCGTCCTGCCGATGCGGGCGCATGCCCGAGCGCAGGTAGCGGTTGTGGTGGTTGGGGCGCGGCAGGAAGCGCGCGAGCTCGGTGAGCGCCATCTGGTAGACGTCGCGCTTGAACTCGATCACCACATCCAGCGGCACCCAATACTCGTTCCAGCGCCAGGCGTCGAACTCCGGGTGGTCGGTGGCACGCAGGTTCATGTCGCTGTCGCGGCCCATGAGCCGCAACAGGAACCAGATCTGCTTCTGGCCGCGGTAGTGGCCCCGCGCATCGCGGCGGATGTAGTGCTCGGGTACCTCGTATCGAAGCCAATCGCGGGTGCGCGCCAGTATCCTCACCTGCTCCGGATGCAGCCCCACTTCCTCGTGAAGCTCGCGGAACATGGCCTGTTCGGGCGTCTCGCCATGCTTGATGCCCCCCTGGGGAAATTGCCAGGAGTGCGTCCGCAGACGCTTGCCCCAGAAGACCTGGTTCCGGGCGTTGAGCAGGATGATGCCGACGTTCGGCCTGAAGCCTTCACGGTCGAGCATAATCAAACCTCGAATCTATAAGTTGAAATCATTATTGCACCGGGCCGGTGCGGCATGCGATGTCTCGCTTTCCCGCATCGTCAGCGCCCTGGACATGGCAGCGCTCCCCGCGCTCGCCTTGCATGATTCAGACCTCCCATGAAAAGCAGCCAGTTCTTCATTTCGACGCTGAAGGAAGCGCCCGCGGACGCCGAGATCGTCAGCCACAAGCTGATGCTTCGCGCCGGATTCATCAAGCGCCTGGGCGCTGGCATCTACAACTACATGCCGATGGGGCTGCGGGTCATCCGCAAGGTGGAAGCCATCATCCGCGAGGAGATGAACCGCGCCGGCGCCGTCGAGCTGCTGATGCCGGTGGTGCAGCCGGCCGAGCTGTGGCAGGAGACCGGCCGCTTCGACAAGATGGGCCCGGAGCTGCTGCGGGTCAAGGACCGGCATGAACGGGACTTCATCATCCAGCCCACCAGCGAGGAGGCGGTGACCGACATCGCCCGCCAGGAGCTGCGCAGCTACAAGCAGCTGCCGAAAAATTTCTACCACATTCAGACCAAGTTCCGCGACGAGCGCCGGCCGCGCTTCGGCGTGATGCGCGGGCGCGAGTTCACGATGAAGGACGCCTATTCCTTCGACCGCGACGTGGCCGCCGCCGGCAAGAGCTACGACGCAATGTATGCCGCCTATTGCGCGGTGTTCGACCGCCTGGGCCTGCAGTACCGCGCGGTGGCGGCCGACACCGGCGCCATCGGCGGCGACCGTTCGCATGAGTTTCAGGTGATCGCCGACACCGGGGAGGATGCGCTGGTGTACTGCCCGACCAGCGACTACGCCGCCAACATCGAGCTGGCCGAATCCGTCGCGCTGCTCGCCGAGCGTGCCGCGCCGGCACAGGCGCTGGAGAAGACGCCCACGCCCGGCAAGGCCACCTGCGAGGACGTGGCCGCGCTGCTGGGCCTGCCGCTGGAGCGCACGGTGAAGTCGCTGGTGCTGGCCACCGACGAGCGCAACGAAGCCGGCGACATCGTCAAGGCCACGGTGTGGCTGCTGCTGGTGCGCGGCGACCATGCGCTCAACGAGATCAAAGCCGGCAAGCTGGCCGGGCTGAAGAATGGCTACCGCTTCGCGACCGTGGCCGAGATCGAGGAGCACTTCGGCTGCAAGCCGGGCTACCTCGGTCCCATCGGCCTGAAGAAGCCGGTGAAGGTGATTGCCGACCGCACCGTGGCGAACATGAGCGACTTCGTCTGCGGCGCCAACGAGGCCGATTTCCACTTCACCGGCGTGAACTGGGGCCGCGATCTGCCCGAGCCCGACGAGGTGGCTGACATCCGCAATGCGCAGGCCGGCGATCCTTCGCCTGACGGCCGGGGCGTGCTGGCCATCCAGCGCGGCATCGAGGTGGGCCATGTGTTCTACCTCGGCACCAAGTACTCGAAGGCGATGAACGCCACCTTCCTGGACGAGGCGGGCAAGCCGCAGTTCTTCGAGATGGGCTGCTACGGCATCGGCGTCACGCGCATCTTGGGCGCGGCCATCGAGCAAAGCCATGACGAGCGCGGCATCGTCTGGCCGGACAGCATCGCACCCTTCACCGTGGTGCTGTGCCCCATCGGCTACGACCGCAGCGCCGAGGTCAAGGCGGCGGCCGACCAGCTGCACGATGACCTGCAGCGGCTGGGCATCGACGTGATGCTGGACGATCGCGGCGAACGCCCGGGCGCCATGTTCGCTGACTGGGAGCTGATCGGCGTGCCCCACCGCGTCGTGCTGTCGGACCGCGGCTTGAAGGAAGGCCAGGTCGAGTACCAGGGTCGGCGTGACGCCGCCGCCACCAAGCTGGCGCTGGCCGAGCTGGTCTCGCATCTGCAGGCCCGCCTGAAGGCCCCGGCTGCCGCCGAGTGACCTCGCCCACGCATCGCCGAGACCCGCTGCTGGATGCGCTGCGGGCGCTGGCGATGGTGGGTGTGCTGGTGGTCAACGCCATCTCGTACACCGTGGGGCCCTGGGGTGCGCCGTTGGGCGAGGCCGATCCGGCCAGCATGCTGTCCCTGGGGCTGCAGTCGCTCACTGCGCTGCTGCTGCATGGCAAGGCCTATCCGATGCTGGCCTTCCTCTTTGGCGCTGGTCTGGTGCTGGCCAGCCGCCGCGCCACGCTGCAGGACCGGCGCCGCCGGCTGTGGCGCCTGTTGGGCCTGGGCGTGCTGCACGGCGCCCTGGTCTATGCCGGCGACATCCTGACGATGTATGCGCTGTGCGGCTTCACCGTGGTGGCGCATGCGCGTGAGCGTCTGTCGCGCCTGCATGCCCGCTGGTTGCGTGCTTGCGGCTGGGCGCTGGGCTCGGTGGCGCTCAGCGTGATGCTGACGCTGCTGGCCGGCGGCAGCGCGCAGGCCGATGCGTCCGAGGGCTTCGGCGCCACCGCCTCCTGGCGCGACCAGTTCGTGCTCAACCTGAATGCCTACCTGATGCTGCAGGTGCTGGGGCTGGTGTTGTTCCTGCCGGTGCTGCGGGCGGCGATGCTCGCCGGCATGCTGGCGGCGCGGCTGCGCCTGCTCACCCACCGCCGTTGGCGGCCGGTGTGGCAGCGCTGGGTGCGCCGGCTGCTGCCGGTGGGGTTGCTGGCCAATGCGGCTTATGCCTTCAGCATCACCGATGCCGCGGCACGCGGTGACAGCGCCTTGTCGCTGTGGACGGCCGTGGCCCCCGGCATCGGCTGGATGCTGACCGTGCCACTGGTCGGTCTGGTGGTGCTGCATGCCCGCCGCTGGCCGCAGGCCCTGGCGCCGCTGGGCCAGCGCACGCTGAGCCTGTACCTGCTGCATTCGCTGGGTTGCCTGGCGCTGTTCAGCGGCGCGGGGCTGGGCTGGCCGCTGCCGCCGCTGGCCGCCTGGACGTGGGCAATGGGCCTGTGGTGGCTGGCGATACCGGCCGCCCGGGCGATGGCGCGGCAGGGCTGGCGCGGCCCGTTCGAGGCGTGGATGGGCCGCCGATGAAACGCCCCGGGATGTTGCGTCGGCGTGCCTGCCTGGCGCTGGGTGCGGGTGCGCTCTGGGGCCTGCCCGGCGTGGGCGCGCGCGCGGGCACGCAGGCGGAGGAGCCGCTGGCCAACGCCGTGCGGTCGGCGATGTCGGCCGCCATCGCCGCCGAGGCGCCTCCGCAGCCGAGCTTCCCGACGGTGGAGGCCCGCCTGGCCTACCTGCGCTGGCTGGGCGCCATGAGCGAGCGACTGCAACGGCAGAAGACCGAACGCCGCACGCGGTTGGAGTTCCTCGAGGCCACCTGGTACGAGAGCACGCGCGCCGGCCTGGAGCCGGCGCTGGTGCTGGGCCTGATCCAGGTGGAAAGCGCTTTCCGCAAGTACGCCATCAGCTCGGCCGGTGCGCGCGGCTACATGCAGGTGATGCCGTTCTGGTCGCGGCTGATCGGTGACGGCGACCCCAGCCAGCTGTTCCACATGCAGACCAACCTGCGCTTCGGCTGCGTGATCCTGCGGCACTACCTGGACCGGGAGCGGGGCGACCTGTTCCTGGCGCTGGGCCGCTACAACGGCAGCCGCGGCCGGGCGGAATATCCGAATGCGGTGTTCGCCGCGCGTCGGCGCTGGCAGTTCACGGCCTCGCCCGCAGCCTGAGCGCCGGCGGGCCGGCTGGGCCTAGAGCCCGGTCCACTCCCGCGGGCGTGCCGCATCCAGTCCCAGCAGGGCCAGGGCCCGTTCCACCGTGTCGTCCACCAGCGCGTCGATGGTCTCGGGCCGGTGGTAGAAGGCCGGCAGCGGCGGGTAGATGATGGCGCCCATCTCGGTGGCGGCCGTCATGTTGCGCAGGTGCGCCAGGTTGAAAGGCGTCTCGCGCACCATCAGCAGCAGGCGGCGGCGCTCCTTCAGCGTGACGTCGGCCGCGCGCGTGAGCAGGTTGTCGCCGAAGCCGTGGGCGATGGCGGCCAGTGTCTTCATGGAGCAGGGCGCCACGGCCATGGCCGCGGTGTCGAAGCTGCCGCTGGCAATGCAGGCGCCGATGTCGCCGGGCGCATGGGCATGGGAAGCCAGCGCTTCCAGCGCCTGGCGGCCGAGGCCGAGCTCGTGGTGCACATTCAGCACGCCGGCCGGTGTGGCGACCAGGTGCGTCTCGATGCCGAGGGCGCGGGCGCGCTGCAGCAGTCGCACGCCATAGACGGCGCCGCTGGCGCCGGTGATGCCGACCACCAGCCGCGGCAGGCGGCCTGGGGTGGCCGGGGTGGACATCAGGCCGAGGCCGTCAGCGTCTGCTGCAGCTCGCCGCTCTGGTACATCTCCATCATGATGTCCGAGCCCCCGACGAATTCACCGTTGACGTAGAGCTGCGGGATGGTGGGCCAGTTGGCGTATTCCTTGATGCCCTGGCGCACCTGCTCGTCTTCCAGCACGTTGACGGTGGTCAGGTCGGTGACACCGCAGGCCTTGAGGATCTGGATGGCGCGGCCCGAGAAGCCGCACATCGGGAACTGGGACGTGCCTTTCATGAAGAGCACGACGCGGTTGCCCTTGACGAGGCTGTCGATGCGTTGTTGGACGTCGCTCATGGTGTGGTTCCGCAGGAGGCAGTTTGGATTGACGAAGCCGGGGTTATACGGCATCGGCCGGCGTGCTGCCGGGCGGCGCGGGCAAGCCCGTGCCGCACCTGCTTAGAACGAGTACGACACGCCGAGTTGCAGCACCGGCATCAGGCGCAGGTCGCGCGCCAGGTCGTCGGGGCTCGGACCGAGGGAGCGACCCACCCGCAGGCCGCCGCCGAGTGCCATCAGGCCGACGTCGGCGGTGAAGCCCCAGCCGCCCCGCACCGACAGCCCGGTGTAGCCCACGCCCAGGTACGGAACGGTGCTCGCCGCTTCGCCCGAGGCGTCCAGCGTCGAGCGGGTGAAGGACAGCCCGCCGGCCGAAGGCATCGCCGTGGTGCTGAGCGCGGCGCTGCGGCTGCCCAGCAGCAGGCCGCTGGTGGCGCGGAATCCGCCGGTGATGCGGTGGGCCTCGAAGCCGGTGCCGGCGAAGTAGTAGTCGCCCAGCACCTGGGCGCCGTGGGTGCGCGGCAGCGCGGCGGCCAGGGACAGATCGGTGCGGGTGGAGGGCGCGTTGATGCCGATGCGGGCATGCCAGCGCGGCCAGGTGTCCTCCGCGTCGCTCACCCGCAGGCCCTGGTCGGCTGCGGCGGCCGTCGTGGCCAGTGCCAGGCACAGCGCCAAGCCGTGCTGGAGGGGGATGGTCCGGGTCATCGTGTGCTCCCTTCCTGCCCTGAAAGTGAGTTGATGCTACTGCCCCAGCGCCTTGCGTGCACGGCGATCAGCCGGCGGAGCCTGGCCTGTTCGTCAGCTGGGCCAGCGGCCGCCGGTGCAGCGCAGGTGGCCGGCCAGGTCGGGTCGGTGCTGGATGTGGTCAAAACCAGACGCCTGCAGCAAGGCGGCCACGTCGCCGGCCTGGTCATGGCCGTGCTCCAGCAGCAGCCAGCCACCCGCATGCAGCCGCGGCGGCGCACCGGCCACGATCTGTCGCAGCGCGGCCAGGCCGTCGCCCTCCGGTGTCAGGGCGATGCGCGGCTCGTGCCGCAGCGCGGGCAGGTGCGGATCGTCGCCCGCGATGTAGGGCGGGTTGCTCACCACCAGGTGGAAGCGGCCGGGAGGGCAGTGCGCCCACCAGTCGGACGCCGCGAAGCGGACCGGCAGGCCCAGGCGGCGGGCATTGCGTTGCGCCACGGCCAGGGCCGCCGGGCTGGCGTCCAGCGCCCACACCTCGGCCGCCGGCCAGCCGTGCCGCAGCGCCAGCGCGATGGCGCCGGAGCCGGTGCCCAGGTCGATCACCCGGGGCGGCGGGGCATCGGCCGGGCGGCCGGCCAGCACCGCCAGCGCCCAGTCCACCAGGGTCTCGGTGTCGGGCCGCGGGTCCAGCACGTCGGGCGTTACTTCCAGCAGCAGGCCATGGAACTCATGCTGGCCGGTGAGGTAGGCCAGCGGCACCGCGTCGACCCGGGCCCGACAGTCGGCGGCGAAGGCGGCGTCGATGGCGGCCGGCAGCGCATCGGTGTCGTGCGACAGCAGCCAGGTGCGCGGCTGACCCAGGCGATGCGCCAGCAGCAGCTGGGCGTCCAGCCGGTCGATGCCGTCGGCGCGGGCGTCGGCCAGGGCCTGGGCCACCGTGCGGCCGGTGTCGTCAGCCATGCGCGGCCTGGCCGCTTTCCAGCGCGGCCAGCTGCTCGGCGGCCTGCGCGGCCTGCAGCGCGGCGATCACGTCGTCCAGGTCGCCGTCCATCACGGCACCCAGCTTGTACAGCGTGAGGTTGATGCGGTGGTCGGTGATGCGACCCTGCGGGAAGTTGTAGGTGCGGATGCGGTCGGAGCGGTCGCCGGTGCCCACCAGGCTCTTGCGCGTGGCGGCTTCCTTGGCGGCGCGTTCGCCCTGTTCCTTGTCGCGCAGGCGCGCCACCAGCACCGCCATCGCCTTGGCCTTGTTGCGGTGCTGCGAGCGGTCGTCCTGGCATTCCGCCACGATCCCGGTGGGCAGGTGGGTGATGCGGATGGCGCTGTCGGTCTTGTTGATGTGCTGGCCGCCCGCGCCGCTGGCGCGGAAGGTGTCGATGCGCAGGTCGGCCGGGTTGAGCTGCACTTCCTCGGCTTCGTCGGGCTCGGGCATCACGGCCACGGTGCAGGCGCTGGTGTGGATGCGGCCCTGGCTTTCGGTCACGGGCACGCGCTGCACGCGGTGGCCGCCGGATTCGAACTTCAGCCGCTCGTACACCCGCTCGCCTTCCACGCGGATGACCACTTCCTTGTAGCCGCCCAGCTCGGATTCACTCTCGCTCATCAGCTCGGTGCGCAGGCCCTGGCGCTCGCACCAGCGCAGGTACATGCGCGCCAGGTCGCCGGCGAACAGCGCCGACTCGTCGCCGCCGGTGCCGGCGCGGATCTCCAGGAAGGCGTTGCGCGCGTCGTCGGGGTCGCGCGGCAGCAGGGCGGTCTGCAGCTCGGTCAGCAGGCGTTCGAGGTCGGCCTGCGCGCCGGTGATCTCTTCGCGGGCCATCTCGGCCATCTCGGCATCGGCCAGCATCTCCTGCGCGGCGGCCAGGTCGCGCTCGCGCTGCTGGTACTGCTGGAAGCGGGCCACCACGCCGGCGACTTCGGCCTGCTCGCGCGACAGCGTGCGGTAGCGCTTCATGTCCGACGCCACGCGCGGGTCGGCCAGGTTGGCATCGAGCTCGGCCAGGCGCATCACGAGACGGTCGAGCGAGTGACGGAGCGTGTCTTTCATCGGGGGGCGGGGAACTGGGCGGCCGGCGGGGAGCCGGCGGGCGCGCCAGGACGGCGCGTCGGAAGGGCGAAGCGGGCGGTGAGCGCCGCTAACGCGCGCTGCCGCCGGGGGTGCGGGCGCTCTGGCGCAGGAACAGGCGCGAGATGGTCTGCGCCGTCTGCTCGCGCTGGTCGGTGTCGGACGCATTCAGCTCGGCCAGCGCGCCGTGCAACATCTTCTGCGTCAGGCCGCGGGACAGGGCGTCCATCACCGCCTCCACGTCCTCGCCCCGCGCCAGCAGCTTGCGGGCGCGGGCCAGCTCGGCGGCGCGCCAGTCGTCGGCCTGGCGGTTGAGCGCCTGGATCAGCGGCACGCTGGCGCGCTGGTCCAGCCAGTGGGCGAAGCTCTGCACGCCGGCGTCGATGATGACCTCGGCCTGCTGCACCGCGGCCTGGCGCTTTTCGCCGGCGGTCTGCACCAGAGCCGACAGGTCGTCCACGGTGTAAAGGTAGACGTCGTCCAGCCGCGCCACCTCGGGCTCAATGTCGCGCGGCACGGCCAGGTCGACCATGAACATCGGGCGGTGCTTGCGCTGCTTGACCGCCCGCTCCACCGCGCCCAGGCCGATGATGGGCAGCGAGCTGGCGGTGCACGAGATCACCGCATCAAACTCGTGCAGGCATTGCGGCAGGTCGGCCAGGCGCAGGGCCTGGGCGCCGAAGCGCGAGGCCAGCTTCTCGCCACGCTCCAGCGTGCGGTTAGCCAGCGCCATCGCGCGCGGGGTGCGGGCAGCGAAGTGCGTGGCGACCAGCTCGATCATCTCGCCCGCACCGACAAAGAGCACGCGGATGTCCTTCAGGTCCTCGAACAGCTGCGCCGCCAGCCGCACCGAGGCGGCGGCCATGCTGATGGAGTGCGAGCCGATCTCGGTGGAGCTGCGCACTTCCTTGGCCACGGAGAATGAGCGCTGGAACAGCTGGTGCAGCGTGGTGCCCAGCGTGCCGGCGGCATCCGCCTCGCGCACAGCCTGCTTCATCTGGCCGAGGATCTGCGGCTCGCCGAGCACCATGGAGTCGAGCCCCGAAGCCACGCGGAACGCATGGCGCGCGGCGGCGCGGTCTTCCTCGACGTAGGTGTGCGACATCAGATCGGCCCCGCTGACGCCACCCTGCGACGCCAGCCAGTCGATCGCCGGGCGCACCAGCTCGCGCACGCCGGCGGGCTCGGCGGCCACGTACAGCTCGGTGCGATTGCAGGTGGACAGCAGCGCCGCCTCGGCCCCGCTGCGCTGCACCCGCTCGCGGAAACCACGCAGCGCGGGCGGCAGCTGCTCGGGCGCGAACGCAAACCGGCCACGCAGGTCCAGCGGGGCGGTGTTGTGGTTCAGGCCGAGGGCAAACACGCTCATAAGGGGGAATTATAAAATTGACCAGCTATCCCGGCGTCCCGCAAGGTGCATCGCCACCCTCGTCCCACTGCATCGCGCTTGCGCTGCATCAACCTTTGCGCCTTCACGCCCTCGCCGATGGATTTCCTCGACGCCTTCTGGCATGTGTTGAACCTCTTTGCGCCAGCGCTGGGCGTGGGCCTGATCGCGGCGGCCGCCGCCAAGCTGCTGTGGCGCAAGGAGCTCGCCAAGGCCAGCTACCTGCGGTTGGTGCTGTGGAGCTTCGTGGCCGGGGCCGCGGTGCTGCTGGCGGGGCTGGTGGTGCTGGGGCAGGACGGCCGCATGCTCACCTACGGCGCGATGGTGCTGGCCTGCGCCAGCGCGCTGTGGTGGGCCGGCTTCGGCCGCGCCCGCTGAAGCGGCCGCTCAGGCCACCGTCGCTTCGGCGGTGACCACCTCGGCGCGCAGCGAGTGCGGATAGGCCTCGGTGATGCGTACGTCGATCAACTGGCCGGCCAGCCGCTGCGGGCCGGCGAAGTTGACGATGCGGTTGCACTCGGTGCGGCCCATCAGTTCGTTGGCGTCGCGCCGTGACGGCCCTTCCACCAGGATGCGCTGCACCGTGCCCACGCGGCTGTCGCTGATGCGGCGCACGTTGGCTTCCAGCGCGGCCTGCAGCTGCTGCAGCCGCTGCAGCTTGACGGCATGCGCCGTGTCGTCATGCAGCGCGGCGGCCGGCGTGCCCGGGCGGGCGCTGAAGATGAAGCTGAAGGATGCGTCGTAGCCGATGTCGTCCACCAGCTTCATGGTCCTGGCGTGGTCCTCGTCCGTCTCGCCCGGAAAGCCTACGATGAAGTCGGTCGACAGGCTGATGTCGGGCCGGATGGCGCGCAGCTTGCGGATCGTGCTCTTGTACTCCAGCACCGTGTAGCCGCGCTTCATCGCGCCCAGGATGCGGTCGCTGCCGTGCTGCACCGGCAGATGCAGGTGGTTGACCAGCTGCGGCACGCGGGCATAGACGTCGACCAGCCGCTGGGTGAACTCGTTCGGGTGGCTGGTGGTGTAGCGGATGCGCTCGATGCCAGGCATCTCGGCCACGTACTCGATCAGCAGCGCGAAGTCCGCGATCTCCGCCGTGTCGCCCATGCGGCCGCGGTAGGCATTGACGTTCTGGCCCAGCAGCGTCACTTCCTTCACGCCCTGCGCGGCCAGCTCCGCCACTTCGGTCAGCACGTCGTCGAAGGGGCGGCTCACCTCCTCGCCGCGGGTGTACGGCACCACGCAGTAGCTGCAGTACTTGGAGCAGCCTTCCATGATCGAGACGAAGGCGGTGGCGCCTTCGGTGCGCGCGGGCGGCAGGTGGTCGAACTTCTCGATCTCGGGGAAGCTGATGTCCACCTGTGGCCGGCGCTCGCGAGTGCGGGCCTCGATCATCTGCGGCAGGCGGTGCAGCGTCTGCGGGCCGAAGACCATGTCGACGTAGGGCGCGCGCTCGATGATGGCCGCGCCTTCCTGGCTGGCCACGCAGCCGCCCACGCCGATCAGCACGCCCTTGCTCTTCAGGTGCTTCACGCGGCCGAGGTCGCTGAACACCTTCTCCTGCGCCTTCTCGCGGATGGAGCAGGTGTTGAACAGGATCAGGTCGGCCTGCTCCACGTCCTGCGTGGGCTCGTAGCCCTGCGCGGCCTGCAGCACGTCGGCCATCTTGTCGGAGTCGTACTCGTTCATCTGGCAGCCGAAGGTGCGGATGAACACTTTCTTCTTGGCGGCAGTGCTGTCCGAGGGGTTGTCGGTCGTCATGACTTGGTCCAGGTTTGCGCGTCGGGATTGAAGAACCAGGTGGCCAGTTGCTGGTCGTTGACCGGCCACGGCTTCATCGCGCGTTCTTCGGCGGTGAGGATCCACACGTCCTTGACCATGCCCAGGCCGTCGCGCGTGTAGTTCACGATGTACTTCGGGCCGATCAGGCTGCCCGAGAGCTGGATCATGTTGTTGTCGCCGCGGATGCGGGCGCCCGGCGCCAGCGTGGCAGCGCGGCCGTTCAGCAGCACCTCGGGCGGCTGCGTGATCTGCAGCTCGCCACGCAGCGCATTGGCGGGGAACTTGCGCTGCACCGCCTGGCCGAAGGCGGGCAGTGCCAAGGCCGCGGCCAGCAGGCCGACGGCAACACAGCGGGTCATGGTGTGGATCCAGGGGCTGTGCCGGCGGGCGGGATTGCGCGCCGTGCGTGGAGCCCGCGATTATCGCCTGCGGGCCGAAGGCGGCGAGGTCAAGAAAAAGCCCGCTGACCTTGCGGTAGCGGGCTTCTCGAGTTTGGTGGCGCTTCAGGGATTCGAACCCCGGACCTGCGGATTATGATTCCGTCGCTCTAACCGGCTGAGCTAAAGCGCCTCAGAGCCGCGCAGTATAGCGACAAAATTTCTGGGGTGTCCAGCATCCCGCGCCACAATCTGCGGATGTTCAGTTTCTTCAAGAAAAAGCCGCCGCCGCCGCCGCCCGGGCCGCCCGCGGTCGACCTGCGAACGCTGCCTCCGGCCCCCGCGCCCGTGCAGGCGCCGGCCCCGCTCCCCGCGCCGGCCGCATCACCGGTGGCTGCCCCGGCCCCGCGGCCCGCGCCGCCCGCTCCGGCGCCCGCCGCACCGCCCGTGTGGGCACCCCCGGGCGTGGACATCCGCACGCTGCGGCCGCCGCCGGCACCGGTGCCTGCACCCGCCCCGCGGCCTGCGGTCGTCCCGCAGGTCCCTGCCGCGCCGGCCGCCAGCGCCTTCACTGCCACGCCGCCGGCCGCACCCGTGGCACCGCCGCGGCCGGGCCCGGCTCCGGCACCGGCCGGTGCGCCGCCGGTGTATGCCGACCTGCGCGGCGCGATGGCGAACATCGACGCGCCGATGGAGCGCACCGAGTGGGTCAGCAAGCTCAGCCAGGGCCTGCGCAAGACCGGCTCCAGCATCGCGATGGTGTTCTCGGGCACCAAGATCGACGATGCGCTGTACGAGGAACTGGAAAGCGCGCTGCTGATGGCCGATGCAGGCGTCAAGGCCACGCAGTGGCTGCTGGACGATCTCAAGCGCCGGGTGAAGGAAGCGGGGGTCACCGAGCCCTCGGCCGTGAAGGCGCTGCTGGCCGACGCCATCACCGCGCTGCTGCAGCCGCTGGAGCGTCCGCTCGTCATCGGCGAGGCCACGCCCACGGTGATGATGGTGGTGGGCGTCAATGGCGCCGGCAAGACGACCAGCATCGGCAAGCTCACCCGCCACCTGGCCGATGCCGACCAGAAGGTGCTGCTGGCCGCGGCCGACACCTTCCGCGCCGCCGCGCGCGAGCAGCTCACGGTGTGGGCCGGCCGCAACCGGGTGGAGGTGGTCAGCCAGGAAGGCGGCGACCCGGCCGCCGTCACCTTCGACGCCGTGGTGGCCGGCCGTGCGCGTGAATGCGACGTGGTCATCGCCGACACCGCCGGCCGCCTGCCCACGCAGCTGCACCTGATGGAGGAGCTGAAGAAGATCCGCCGCGTGATCGCCAAGGCCCAGCCCGATGCGCCGCACGAGGTGCTGCTGGTGGTGGACGGCAACACAGGCCAGAACGCGCTGGCCCAGGTCAAGGCGTTCGACGAGGCGCTGCAGGTCAGCGGCCTCATCATCACCAAGCTCGACGGCACGGCCAAGGGCGGCGTGCTGGCGGCCATCGCGCTGTGGGCGCGCGAGCGCAGCGCCAAGCAGCCGGCGCTGCGGCCGCTGGTGGTGTACTTCATCGGCGTGGGCGAGCAGCTCGCCGACCTGGAGACCTTCAATGCCCGCGAGTTCGCGCAGGCGCTGCTGAACTAGACCGAACCGGGCCGCAGCGGCCCGCCATCCTGCGCCGGGTCCAGGTCGTCGAACCAGGTCGACGGCGGCGTCTCGCGGCCCGGGGTGGGCGTGGTGTTGGGATGGCGCTCCACCACCAGCGGCACCGGCAGGCCCAGCCCATGCGCGGGGCCGTGGCGGGTGGGGGTGTTGAGCGTGATGTCCCGCCCCGCCGAGCTCTCCGGGGGGGCGCTGGCCGGGCTGCCCGGCAGCGGGGCGGCCCGCGGCGCCGGCCGCAGCGATTCGCGGATCTCGTCCGGCGAGGGCAGGGCGGCCGCCGGCCACACCAGCACCCGCACGCGGGCCGCTTCCAGCACCCGCACGATGCGCTCGGCCCGGCGCAGCCGCTTGGCCGTGTCGTTCGGCTTGCGCAGCAACACCACGGCCACCACCTGCGACGAGCTGTCGCACACCATCAGGTCCACGGCGAGGTGGCCCACGCGCTTGAGCCATTCGGTGTACGAGTGGCGGCGCGGCACGTTGAGGAAACCGGCCAGCGGCACCGCCGCCAGGATCAGGTGGTGCGGCAGCGCACGGTTCAGCGCCTGCAGCGCCAGCCGCTCATGCACGTCCAGCACCCGCATCGGCTCGGGCGGCCAGGTGCTCAGGGTGTCGAGCTGGTCCAGCGCGCGCGCCGCCTTGGAACGCTGCCGCGCGCGCAGCCACAGCGGCGCCAGAGCGGCAAGGGTGCCCGCGATGCCAACAGCCAGCCAGATCCAGGGGTCGTCCATGCCTTCGCGCAGCCACTACAACAGGGCGGGACCGTAGCGCCCCCTCCCGCCAGGGGCAACCGCGCAAAGGTGACCAAGCGTTTCACCGGGGGCCGCCCAGCCCCCCGAAGCCGCCGCCGCCCAGGCCGCCCATGCCCTTCATGCCGCCCATGCGCTTCATCATCTTCATGAGGCCGCCGCCCTTCATCTTCTTCATCATCCCCTGCATCTGCTCGAACTGGTTGAGCAGGCGGTTGACCTCCTGGACGTGCACGCCCGAGCCGGCGGCGATGCGGCGCTTGCGGCTCGCCTTGAGCAGCTCGGGCTTGCGGCGCTCCAGCGGCGTCATCGAGTTGATGATGCCTTCCATGCGGCGCACCTCGCGCTCGGCCTTGTCCATGTCGGGCTGGCCGGCCTTGGCGGTCATCTGAGCGGGCAGCTTGTCCATCAGGCTGGACAGGCCGCCCATCTTCTTCATCTGGGTGATCTGCGACAGGAAGTCGTTGAGGTCGAAGTTGTCGCCGCTCTTGAGCTTGGTGGCCAGCTTCTGGGCGGCCTGGATGTCCACGCCCTTCTGCACTTCCTCGACCAGCGCGACGATGTCGCCCATGCCCAGCACGCGGCCGGCATGGCGTTCGGCGTCGAACACCTCCAGCCCGTCGATCTTCTCGGACACGCCGGCGAACTTGATCGGCGCGCCGGTGATCTGCCGCACCGACAGCGCCGCGCCGCCGCGCGAATCGCCGTCCAGCTTGGTCAGCACGATGCCGGTCAGCGGCAGCGCTTCCTTGAAGGCCTTGGCGGTGTTGATCGCGTCCTGGCCCTGCATCGCGTCCACCACGAACAGCGTCTCCACGGGCTTGAGCGTGGCATGCAGGTCGCGGATCTCGGCCATCAAGGCCTCGTCGATGGCCAGCCGGCCGGCGGTGTCCACCAGCAGCACGTCGAAGTAGTGCTTGCGGGCGTAGTCCAGCGCGGCCAGCGCGATGTCGTGCGGCTTCTGGTCGGGCGTGCTGGCGAACCACTCGGCGCCGGCCTGGCGCGTCACCGTCTTCAGCTGCTCGATGGCCGCAGGGCGGTACACGTCGGCGGAGACGGTCAGCACCTTCTTCTTGCGCTTCTCGATCAGGTGCTTGGCCAGCTTGGCGGTGGTGGTGGTCTTGCCGGCGCCCTGCAGGCCGGCCATCAGGATGATGGCGGGCGGCTGCGTGGCCAGGTCCAGGTCGGACACGCCTTCGCCCATCGTCGCGGCCAGCTCCTTGTGGACGATGCCCACCAGCGTCTGCCCCGGGTTCAGCGAGCCGGCCACCTCGGCCCCCAGCGCCTTGGTCTTCACCCGCTCGATGAAGTCGCGCACCACGGGCAGCGCCACGTCGGCTTCCAGCAGGGCCATGCGCACCTCGCGCAGCATGTCCTTCACGTTGTCTTCGGTGATGCGGGCCTGGCCGCGCATCGTCTTGACGAGCTGTGACAGGCGATCGGCGAGTGTGGAGGCCATGGAAATTCCGGGGTCGAAGGAGGCAGGGCCGCGGGCGCGGCAAGGGGGCGCAAATCCTAGCAGGCGGTGTACGCGCGCCTGGAGCGCCCCGCCCGGCGGTGCCGTGGGGCGAACGTACACTTTCCATCATGAATTCCCTGTCAGGTTCCACCGACATGGCGACCCTGGTCGCATGGGTGCTCGGGCTGCTGGCGCTCGTGGGCTATGCGGCGGCCACCTGGCCCATCGAAGCCCGCTCGCGCTGGCCTGCCGGTGCCCTGGCCGCGGCCTGGGTGGCGCACGGCCTGGCGCTGGTGGTGGACATCGGCGGCCTGGGCGAGGCTCAGCGCGGCACCCGCTTCGGCTTCGCGCCCGCACTCTCGGTGACGGTGTGGCTGGTGCTGGCCATGCATGCGGTGGAGAGCCGCTTCGTGCCGCTGCCGGGCGTGCGGCGCCTGTTGGCGGTGGCCGGCAGCGCGGTGGTGCTGCTGACGCTGGTGTTCCCGGGCGACGTGCAGGTGCATGTGGGCTCGCCCTGGGTGCCGCTGCACTGGCTGCTGGGCGTGGCCTCGTACGGCCTGTTCGGTGCGGCGGTGCTGCATGCCACGCTGCTGGACGCGGCCGAGCGCCAGATGCGCCCGCGTGCCGGCCGCCCGCCGCCGGCCCCGGGCGGCGTGCTGCCGGCGCCGCTGGGCCTGCCGTTGATGCGGCTGGAGCGGCTGACCTTCCGCTTCGTCGATGCCGGCTTCGTGGTGCTCAGTGCCGCGCTGCTGCTGGGCATCGGCAGCACGCTGCAGGGCCCGGCGCCCTGGCGCTGGGACCACAAGACAGTGTTCTCGCTGCTGGGCTGGGGCACGGTGGCGGTGCTGATGGTCGGCCGCCACCTGCGCGGCTGGCGCGGCCGACACGCCACCCGCTGGCTCTACGTGGGCGCGGCGCTGCTGCTGCTGGCCTACATCGGATCGCGCTTCGTGCTGGAAGTGCTGCTGGGCCGGCTGTCATGAAGTACGTGGTGCTGTTGCTCATCGTGGCGCTGGTGCTCTATGTGATGTCGCGCAAGCGCGCCGCGCCGCCACCGCCGCCGCCTGCCAAGCCGCCGCCGGCGCCGCGCATCGAAGGCATCGTGGCCTGCGAGCGCTGCGGCCTGCACCTGCCGCGCAGCGAGGCCCTGCCCGGGCCCGGCGGCGAGCTGTTCTGCAGCCCCGCGCACCGCGACGCGGGACCGCCCGGGTGACGCCGGCGCCCGGCCACGCCGAGCCGCAGGCCGCCGAGCGCAGGCGCAGCGGCCGCCGCGTGACCGACCGCGGCGCCGAGCCCACCCAGGCCTGGCTGGGCAGCTTTGCTGCGGCGCCCGAACCCGCTGCGCGCAGCGGCCCGGGACGCCGTGCCGACGCCGGCACCGCGCAGCCTGCGTTCCAGCGCTTCTACCGCCTGTTCCTGGGCGCGCGTGCGGTCATCGGGCTGGCGCTGCTGCTGGCGCAGGGCGCCGGCAGCGTGCTGGGCCTGCGGGCGCTGCTGCCGGCCCTGAGCCTGGCGCTGGCCTATGCCGCGCAGGCGCTGCTGCTGTGGCTGCTGCCGCGCTTCCGCGATGCGGGCGCCGGGCCGTCGCTGTCCACGCCGGCGGTGGCGGCCACCATCGTGGTGGACGTGGTGGTGTTCTCCAGCCTGCACCTGCTGGACCCGGCGTCGGGCTTCAACTACGTGGCCCTGCTGGTGCTGCCGGTGCTGATGGCCGCGGTGCTCACGCCGCGGCTCACCTCGCTGGCCACCGCTGCGGCCGCGGCCCTGGTGCTGCTGGCCGGTGCCTGGCGCGGCACGCTGGCCGGCGGCGACCTGGCGGTGCTGATGATGCAGGCCGGCCTGGCCGGCATCGGCCTGTTCGTCATCGCGCTGCTGGCCGGCGAACTGGCCAGCCGCCTGGCGCGCGAGGAAGCCGCCGCCCGCGGCAGCCTGGAGCTGGCGCGCCAGCAGGCGCAGCTCAACCGGCTGGTGATCGAGCAGATGGCCGATGGCGTGCTGGTGATCGACCGCCGCATGCGGGTGCGTGCCGCCAACCCGGCCGCGCGCCGGCTGCTGGCCGACGAAGGCCTGGCACCGGCTGCGCCGTTCGAGCTGCTGCAGGTGCCGGCCTGGCAGGCGCTGGCGGCAGCGGTGTCCGACGCCTTCGAGGCCGGGGGCTGGGGCGACGGGCAGCGCGAGGCCGTCCTCGACTTCGGCCCTGGCGGCCAGCGCCAGCTGCGCCTGCGCGCGCGCTTCACCGGCCGCCGCGCCGAGGACCGCCTGGCCGTCCCCGGCCGCGGCGCCGGCGAGGAACTGTGCGTGCTGTTCCTGGAAGACCTGCGCAGCGTGCAGGCCCGCACCCGGCAGGAGAAGCTGGCCGCGATGGGCCGGGTGTCGGCCGGCATCGCACACGAGATCCGCAATCCGCTGGCGGCCATCGCGCAGGCCAATGCGCTGATGGAGGAGGATGCCGAGGCGCCCGACCAGCAGCGGCTCACACGCATCGTGTCCGACAACGTGGAGCGGCTCAAGCGCATCGTGGACGACGTGCTGGAGGTGGCCCCCGGCGCCGCACCGAGCGCCCGGCTGATCGACCTCGGCGGCGAGGTGGCCTCGGTGATCGCCGAATGGGCGCGTGCAGAGCAGCTGGAGTTCGGCCCCAGCAGCCGGCTGCAGGTGCAGCTGGCCGCGCCGATGCTGGACACGCCGGAGCCGATGTTCGTGCGCTTCGACCCCGACCACCTGCGCCGCGTGCTGGTCAACCTGCTGGACAACGCGCACCGCCATGCCAGCGCCGCGCCGGGCGCCATCCGCGTGGTGCTGGCCCGCGAAGCATCCGGCCACGCGCGGCTGCACGTGGCCAGCGACGGCCCGCCCATCCCGCCGGACGTGGAGCGCCATCTCTTCGAGCCCTTCTTCTCCACCCGCAGCCGGGGCACCGGCCTCGGCTTGTATATTTGCCGCGAGCTGTGCGAGCGGTACGGCGCCAGCATCGACTACCAGCTGCGGCCCGCCGACCAGCCCTTGCGCAACGAGTTCTCGGTGACCATCCCGCTCGCTGCCGTCACCCCCACCGCGCCGCTGCCATGACGACCGCTACGCCTTTCAGCCTGCTCGTCGTCGATGACGAGCCCGACCTGCGCACGCTGTACGAGCTCACGCTCATCCGCGAGGGCTACGACGTGGAGACCGCCGGTTCGGTCGACGACGCGCTGGCCCTGCTGGCCGGCCGCCGCTACAGCGCGGTGATCACCGACATGCGGCTGCCCGACGGCAGCGGGCTCGATCTGCTGCGCCACATCGAGCAGCAGGGCCGGCCGGAGAAGGCCATCGTGATCACCGCCTATGGTTCCGCCGAGAACGCGGTGGAGGCCCTGAAGGCCGGCGCCTACGACTACCTGACCAAGCCGGTGGACCTGCGGCAGTTCCGTGCCGTGGTGGCCTCGGCGCTGGGCCGCAGCGGCCAGCCGCTGCCCACGGTGGTGCCTTCCAGCCTGCCCTCGGCCGCGTTCGAGCCGCCGGCCGCCAGTGCGCCGCCGCGGTTGCGGCCAGCCCCCGCGCCCGCGCCTTCGTCGGCGCCGATGTCCGCGCGTGGGGCGGTCATGCCGATACCGCCGGCCGAGCCGGCACCGGTGTCGGCCGCGCTGGCACGGCTGGTGGGCACCTCGGGCGCGATGCAGCAGGTGCGCTCGCTGATCGAGAAGGTGTCGCGCAGCATGGCGCCGGTGCTGGTGCAGGGCGAGTCGGGCACCGGCAAGGAACTGGTGGCCCGGGCCATCCACAAGGTGAGCTCGCGTGCCGAGGGCCCGTTCATCGCGGTGAACTGCGGCGCCATCCCGGAGCAACTGCTGGAGGCCGAGTTCTTCGGCTACCGCAAGGGCGCGTTCACCGGCGCCGCCGAGGACCGCGAAGGCTTCTTCCAGGCCGCGCATGGCGGCACGCTGTTCCTCGACGAGATCGGCGACCTGCCGCTGTCGATGCAGAGCAAGCTGCTGCGCGTGATCCAGGAGCGTGCGGTGCGGCCGGTGGGTGCGGTGAACGAGGCACAGGTCAACGTGCGCATCGTCAGCGCCACCCACAAGGACCTGGCGGCCGAGGTGCAGGGCGGCCGCTTCCGCCAGGACCTGTTCTATCGCCTGAACGTGATCCAGATCCGCGTGCCGCCGCTGCGCGAGCGGCTGGACGACCTGCGTCCCATCTGCGCCGCGGTGCTGGAGCGCATCGCGCGCGATGCGGGCGTGACGCCACCGCCGCAGCTCAGCGACGATGCCTTCGAGCACCTGGCGCGCTATGCCTTCCCCGGCAACGTGCGGGAGCTGGAGAACCTGCTGCAGCGTGCGGTGGCCATGTCGGGCAGCGACCTCATCGGCCGGCTGGACCTCGGCCTGCCCGATGCCGCCTTCGCCGAGACCGAATCGGCCGACCATTCGCTCGACGGCCCGCCGGCCGCGCCGGCCGCGCCGGCCGGCGGCCTGCGCACCGATGCGCCGCTGCCCACCGACCTGGCCGCCTACCTGGACGACATAGAGCGCGACATCCTGGCCCGTGCGCTGGAGCGCCACCGCTACAACCGCACCGCCGCGGGCGCCAGCCTGGGCCTGTCGCTGCGGCAGATGCGCTACCGCATGGCGCGGCTGGGCGTGCATGTGGGCGATGGCAGCGGCGATGCCACGGCCGATGCCTGAGCCCCTGCCTGTCGACCGGCAGCCGCTGGCCGCCGGCTGGTGGCCCGCCGCCCGGCCCGTGGCGTCGCCCAACCACGGGCCGCGGCCGGATGGGGCGGCCGTCACGCTGCTGGTGCTGCATTCCATCAGCCTGCCGCCGGGGGTGTATGGCGGCGACGAGATCGAGCGCCTGTTCACCAACACCCTGGATTGGGCCGCGCATCCGTACTTCGAGCAGATCCGCGGGGCACAGGTTTCGGCGCATTTCGTCATCCGGCGCGGTGGCGAGGTGCTGCAGTTCGTGTCCTGCGACCGGCGCGCGTGGCATGCCGGCCAATCGGCCTGGCGCGGCCGGGCCAACTGCAACGACTTCTCCATCGGCATCGAGTTCGAAGGCCTGGAAGGCACGGCGTTCGAGCCCGCGCAGTACGCGGCGCTGGGGCCGCTGGTGGCGGCGCTGGCCGCGGCCTATCCGCTGGTGGACGTGGCCGGCCATGAGCACGTGGCCCCGGGCCGCAAGCACGACCCCGGCGCCGCCTTCGACTGGACCCTGGCCGAGGAAACGGTGCGCAGTCAAGGGGTGAAACTCCACTGGCCACCCCCACTTTCGCTCGAGATGCAACAGCCCCACGGCTAGTGTTCGCGGCGCTGGCAAACACTAGATCTAGTGCTATCCTAGAGCCACTGCACGGTTGATCCGCGGCCCGTCAAGCCGCCCGGTCGCCGCTTCGCGCAGCCTCTTTCCAGCAGCTATTTCCTCCGCACAACGGTCCGCCGGCAAGGCTCTTCCAGCGCCTGGCCCGGCAGCCTTTTTGCCCGATTTTTCTGCACCGATTCTTTCTAACACCCAGTCAGGAGAAGCGCTCCATGCACGCTACAGCCAGTACTCCGGCGTCGTCCCCGGTGTTGCCGACGACCTCCCGCCCCACCGCCGCCAGCGCCGCCGCGCCGGCCTACCAGGGCTACCAGATCCTGCGGCGCAACGGCGCCGTCGTGTCCTTCGAGCCCAACAAGATCGCGGTGGCGCTGATGAAGGCCTTCCTGGCCGTGCACGGCACCCAGGGCGCAGCCTCGGCCAGCGTGCGCGAGACGGTCGACGGCCTGACCGAGAACGTGGTGCGCGCGCTGCTGCGCTCGCGTCCGGGTGGCGGCACCTTCCACATCGAGGACGTGCAGGACCAGGTCGAGCTGGGCCTGATGCGCGGCGGCCACCATGAAGTGGCGCGGGCCTACGTGCTGTACCGCGAGCGCCGTTCGCAGGAGCGTGCGCGCCAGGTGGCGCCGGCCGAGGCCGCCTCGCCGCACCAGTTCTTCGTGACCGAGAACGGCGTGCGCACGCCGCTGGACGATGCCCGCCTGCAGCTGCTGATCGAATCGGCCTGCGCCAACCTGGGCGCTGACATCCGCCCCGAGCCCATCCTGGCCGAGACGCGCCGCAACCTGTACGACGGCGTGCCGATCGAAGAGGTGCACAAGGCCGCCATCCTGGCCGCCCGCACGCTGATCGAGAAGGACCCCGGCTACACCCGCGCCACCGCCCGCCTGCTGCTGCACACCATCCGCAAGGAAGTGCTGGGCTTCGAGGCGATGCATGCCGACATGGCCACGCAGTACGCCGAGTACTTCCCCACCTTCATCAAGAAGGGCGTGCAGGCCGAGCTGCTGGACGAGAAGCTGATGCAGTTCGACCTGGCCCGCCTGGGTGCGGCGCTGAACGCCGACCGCGACCTGCAGTTCGACTACCTCGGCCTGCAGACGCTGTACGACCGCTACTTCCTGCATGTCAACGAGACCCGCATCGAGCTGCCGCAGGCCTTCTTCATGCGCGTGGCCATGGGCCTGTCGCTGGGCGAGATCGACCGCGAGGCGCGTGCGATCGAGTTCTACAACGTGCTGTCGACCTTCGACTTCATGTCGAGCACGCCCACGCTGTTCAATGCCGGCACCCGCCGCTCGCAGCTGTCGAGTTGCTACCTCACGACCGTGGCCGACGACCTCGACGGCATCTACGAGGCGCTGAAGGAAAACGCGTTGCTGAGCAAGTTCGCCGGCGGCCTGGGCAACGACTGGACCAACGTGCGTGCGCTGGGCTCCTACATCAAGGGCACCAACGGCAAGAGCCAGGGCGTGGTGCCGTTCCTGAAGGTGGTCAACGACACCGCGGTGGCGGTGAACCAGGGCGGCAAGCGCAAGGGCGCGGTGTGCGCCTACCTGGAGACCTGGCACCTCGACATCGAGGAATTCCTGGAGCTGCGCAAGAACACCGGCGACGACCGCCGCCGCACCCACGACATGAACACGGCGAACTGGATTCCCGACCTGTTCATGAAGCGCGTGATGGAAGGCGGCGAGTGGACGCTGTTCTCGCCCTCCACCTGCCCCGACCTGCACGACAAGATCGGCAAGGCGTTCGAGGAGGCCTATGTCGCCTACGAGGCCAAGGCCGACCGCGGCGAGATCAAGCTGTTCCGCCGCATGCCCGCCAAGGACCTGTGGCGCAAGATGCTCTCGATGCTGTTCGAGACCGGCCACCCCTGGATCACCTTCAAGGACGCCTGCAACGTGCGCTCGCCGCAGCAGCACGTGGGCGTGGTGCACTCGTCCAACCTGTGCACCGAGATCACGCTGAACACCAGCGACTCCGAGATCGCCGTGTGCAACCTCGGCTCGGTGAACCTGGCGCAGCACCTGAAGGACGGCGCGATCGACCACGACAAGTTGAAGCGCACCGTGTCCACCGCGATGCGCATGCTCGACAACGTGATCGACATCAACTACTACGCCGTCAAGAAGGCGCGTGACTCCAACCTGCGGCATCGTCCGGTGGGCCTGGGCATCATGGGCTTCCAGGACGCGCTGTACCAGCTGCGCACGCCCTACGCCAGCCAGGCCGCGGTGGAGTTCGCCGACCGTTCGATGGAAGCCGTGTGCTACCACGCCTACTGGGCCTCGACCGACCTGGCCGCCGAGCGCGGCCGCTACTCCAGCTACCGCGGCTCGCTGTGGGACCGTGGCGTGCTGCCGCTCGATTCGCTGAAGCTGCTGGCCGAGGAGCGTGGCGGCTACGTGGAAGCCGACACCGCCGCCACGCTGGACTGGGACGCGCTGCGTGCCCGCATCGCCGAGCACGGCATGCGCAACAGCAACTGCGTGGCCATCGCGCCCACGGCCACCATCTCCAACATCGTGGGCGTGGATGCATCGATCGAGCCCTGCTTCGGCAACCTGTCGGTCAAGTCCAACCTGTCGGGCGAGTTCACCGTCATCAACGAGTACCTCGTGCAGGACCTGAAGAAGCTGGGCCTGTGGGACGACGTGATGGTGATGGACCTCAAGCACTTCGATGGTTCGCTGCGCCGCATCGACCGCGTGCCTGAAGACCTGAAGCAGCTGTACGCCACCGCCTTCGAGGTGGAGACGCAGTGGCTGGTGGAAGCCGCGGCCCGCCGCCAGAAGTGGATCGACCAGGCGCAGAGCCTCAACATCTACATGGCCGGTGCCTCGGGCAAGAAGCTCGACGAGACCTACAAGCTCGCTTGGATCCGCGGCCTCAAGACCACCTACTACCTGCGCACCATGGGTGCCACGCATGCGGAGAAGTCGACGGTCAAGGCCGGTGCGATGAACTCGGTGAGCTCGGGTGCCAACAGCTCGCATGGTGCGCATGTGAGCGGTGGCGGCATGTCGGCCATCGATGCCGCTGCAGCCCAGGCCCGTGCCGCACAAGCGGCCGCCGAGCCGGCCACCGACATCAAGTTCTGCAGCATCGACGACCCCGGCTGCGAAGCCTGCCAGTGATGCCGTCTGCGATGCGATGTTGTCGATGCAATGCGGCAACATCGACATCGCATTGATGTCAATAAGTGCTTGGTGTTTGAACACAACACTCGGATAATTTCAACACCTGAGGATGTACATACATGCTGGTCTGGGAAGAAGACAAACCGGTCGAAGCCAAGGCTCCTGAAAGAGCCCCCCACACTGTTGACGCGAAGCCCCAAACGACTCGCGCGACGACGGCTTCACCGGCCCTGCAAACCGCGCAGTCCATGCCCGCTGCAGCCCCCGCCGTCGCGGCTGCCACCGTCCCCGCAGGCACATCGATTGCCGCCGCTGTTCAACACAACACGCGCCGCGTCAACGTGGCCGACAAGCGGATCATCAATGGCCAGACGGATGTCAACCAGCTCGTCCCGTTCAAGTACAAGTGGGCTTGGGAGAAGTACCTCGCCACCTGTGCCAACCACTGGATGCCGCAAGAGGTGAACATGTCGCGCGACATCGCGACCTGGAAGGACCCCAACGGCCTGACGGACGACGAGCGCCGCATCATCAAGCGCAACCTCGGCTTCTTCGTGACGGCCGATTCGCTGGCCGCCAACAACATCGTGCTGGGCACCTATCGCCATATCACGGCGCCCGAGTGCCGCCAGTTCCTGCTGCGCCAGGCGTTCGAGGAAGCGATCCACACGCACGCCTATCAGTACATCGTCGAGTCGCTCGGGCTCGACGAGAGCGAGATCTTCAACGCCTACAACGAGGTGAAGTCGATCCGCGACAAGGACGAGTTCCTGATCCCCTTCATCGGCGCGATCATGGACCCCAACTTCCACACCGGCACGCCCGAGGACGACCAGACCCTGCTCAAGAGCCTGATCGTCTTCGCCTGCCTGATGGAGGGCCTGTTCTTCTACGTCGGCTTCACGCAGATCCTTGCGCTGGGCCGGCAGAACAAGATGACGGGCGCGGCCGAGCAGTACCAGTACATCCTTCGCGACGAGTCGATGCACTGCAACTTCGGCATCGACCTCATCAACCAGCTCAAGCTCGAGAACCCGCACCTCTGGACGGCGGAGTTCAAGGCCGAGATCACGGCGCTGTTCCTGAAGGCCGTCGACCTCGAATACCGCTATGCCGAAGACACCATGCCGCGTGGCGTGCTGGGTCTGAACGCGTCCATGTTCAAGGGCTACCTGCGCTACATCGCCAACCGGCGGGCCACGCAGATCGGCCTCGACCCGCTCTTCCCGAACGAGGAGAACCCGTTCCCGTGGATGAGCGAGATGATCGACCTGAAGAAGGAGCGCAACTTTTTCGAAACCCGCGTCATCGAGTACCAATCCGGTGGCGCACTGAGCTGGGACTGAACGCCGCTTTGACGAGCAGCAGACAGCTCCCTGGTGTGAAGAGATCAAGATCCGCGGCACGAGAAGCCAGGCCATAGAAGCCGGGCTCCCGGGTCGCCACCCCGTTCACCGTACCGAGGCAGCCGGCGCTACGCCGGAAGACCACGGACGGTGGGCCACCTTGCTGTAACTCGAGCGGCAGGGTGCTGTTTGCAACTTGATCAAGGAGATTGAAATGGCAACTGCGAAGAAGGCCGCACCGGCCAAGAAGGCCCCGGCGAAGAAGGCCGCGGCACCGGCCAAGAAGGCGGCGCCCGCGAAGAAGGCGGCACCGGCCAAGAAGGCGGCGCCGGCGAAGAAGGCCGCTGCACCGGCGAAGAAGGCTGCCGCCAAGAAGGCAGCGGCGCCGGCCAAGAAGGCGGCAGCTCCGGCGAAGAAGGCCGCGGCGAAGAAGTCGGCGGCACCGGCCAAGAAGGCGGCGGCTCCGGCGAAGAAGGCGGCTGCCAAGAAGGCCGCCGCGCCGGCGAAGAAGGCTTCCGCACCGGCCAAGAAGGCGGCTGCGAAGAAGACCTCGTCGTCCACGCCGGCCAAGAAGGCGGCCGCTGCCCCGGCCAAGAAGGCTGCTGCGAAGAAGGCCGCGAAGAAGGCGCCGACCCCCAGTGCCCCTGCGGCCCCTGCGGCGAAGACGGCGTTGAGCCCGGCGGCAGCCTGGCCCTTCCCGACCGGCAACAAGCCCTGATCGTCTTCTGACGACATGAAGCCCGGCCTGGTGCCGGGCTTTTCTTTTTGTGGGGCGCTTCAGCCCTCCAGGATGGCCGGATCCACCTGGTGGTTCTGGCCGCCGCGGCTGGCGATCTTCAGCGCACCCAGGCGGTTGCCCAGCGCCGCGCAGCGGGACAGCTCCCAGCCTCGTTCCAGGCCGTACAGCAGGCCGCCGCGGAAGGCGTCGCCGCAGCCGGTGGGGTCGAGCACGTCGCTGGCCTTCACGCCGGGCACCAGCGTGCGCTGGCCCTGCTGCCACACCTCGCAGCCCTGGTCGGCCAGCGTGACCACCACGCCCTTCAGGTGCGAGCGCGAGAGCGCCTCGATGTCGGTGCCCATGCGTTCGCACAGCATGCGGGCTTCATAGTCGTTGACGGTCACCCAGGTGGCCTGCTCGACGAAGCGGCGCAGCTCGGCGCCGTCGAACATCGGCAGGCCCTGGCCCGGGTCGAACACGAAGGGGATGCCGGCCGCATGCATCTGCTGCGCATGCACCAACATGGCGTCGCGGCCGTCGGGGGCGATGATGCCGATCTTCAGGTCGCTGCGCGCAGGCACTTCGGTCAGGTGGGCCAGGCTCATCGCACCGGGGTGAAAGGCCCAGATCTGGTTGTTGTCCTGGTCGGTGATGCACATGCCCTGCGCGGTGTAGCTGCCGGCGTCGGTGTGGATGCAGGACACGTCGATGCCCAGGCCTTGCAGCCGCTCCACATAGTCCTTGCCGTCGCTGCCCACCGCGGCCATCACCACAGCGTCGCCACCCAGCGCCCGCAGGGTGTAGCCGATGTTGCCGGCGCAGCCGCCGTACTCCTTGCGCAGCGTGGGCACCAGGAAGCTGACGTTCAGGATGTGGACCTGCTCCGGCAGGATCTGCTGCGCAAAGCGGCCCGGGAAGTTGGTGATCGTGTCGAACGCAAGCGATCCGCAGATGAGGGCGGCCATGGAGGCTCCTGGAGAAGAGAGGGCGAAGGGATCAGGGGTAGAAGATCTCGACGGTGTAGCCGGTGAGCTTGCGTTCGCCGCCAGCCAGCACGCCCTGCAGCTTGAGCGTGCCGCCGGCCGCCAGGGTGTTGCCGCTGGCGCCCATGGCGGCAGCGCTCAGCACCTTGCGGCTGACCACCTGGCCCTGCGCATCGGTGAGCGTGAGCTCGAAGGCGGGCAGCATCACCGGCACGCGGTCGTTGTTGCGCAGCGTGGCGTTGAACTCGTAGCTGTTGGCATGGCCTTCCAGCTTGACCAGGCCGCTGCTGTCCACGGCCAGGCTGTCCACCCGGCGCAGCGGCTCCACCTGGCAGCCGGCCAGGCCGCACAGTGCGTGCAGCACCGGCGCCGATTCCGGCCAGCGGGCGGCCAGCGCATCGCGCCAGCGCAGGCCGATCTGGGCCAGCAGCAGCAGCGCCAGCAGCACCGCGGCCAGCACCAGCAGCCCGCGCACGCCGGGGCGCTGCCACAGGCCGGCCTGTCGCGGCGATGGGCGGCGCATGAACTCGGGCGTGGCAGGCCGGGCCGGGGCCGCGGCGGCGGCCGCCGGCGGCACCGGCGCCGGATCGGCCCAGGCGGCGGCGGGTCGGGCGGCCGGCGGCGGCGGCACCAGGTCGGGCGGCGATTCGCGCATCGGCAGCGGGGCCGAGCGGGCACGGAAGGGCTCGTCGTCCGGCTCGTCGTCCGAGAATTCCTGCGGCGCCTGCGTGGGCTGGAAGCGCGGGTCCAGGCGGTGGCCGTCGTCGGGTTCGTCGTCGGGCTGGTGCAGCAGCGGACGGTGGTCCAGCCGGGCGGAAGCGGGCAGGTCGTCGCCGGGCAGGTCGGACGGCTCGAAGGGCGGCGGCTCCAGGGGGCCCAGCGCGCCGGCACGCGGCGCCGGCAGGGGCTCTTGCGGCGCCTGCGGGGCAGGCGGTTCACCATCGGGCGCGCCCGGCCAGGGCGGGGGCGTCTCCTGTTCGAGGTCGAACAGCGACTCCAGCGCATTGAACACCGCCTCGCAGCGGCCGCAGCGCACCCAGCCCTCGGAGACCTTGAGCTGATCCTCGACCACGCGGAACACCGTGCCGCACTGGGCGCAGCGGGTGGCCAGGCTCATGGTGCGAAGCGGGCGGTCATGAGCACCCAGCCGTCCTCGCGGTCGTGCACCGCCAGCTCGCACCAGGGTGCGTAGGCGGCCGTCAGTTCCTCGGCCTGGCGTTCCAGGATGCCGGCCAGCACCAGGTCGCCGCCCGGGGCCACATGGCCGCACAGCAGCGGCGCCAGCAGCTTCAGCGGCGTGGCCAGGATGTTGGCCAGCACCAGCGGGTAGTGCCCGCCGGCCGCGTCGGGCAGCCCAGCGTGCAGCGTGACGCCGTTGGCCTGGGCATTGGCCAGGGTGGAAGTGACGGCCGCGGGGTCGATGTCCACCGCGTCGATGGCCCGGCCGCCGTGCAGCGCCGCGCCGATGGCCAGGATGCCGGAGCCGCAGCCGTAGTCCAGCACCCGCGACCAGCCGGCGCCGCGCCCGGCCGCCTGGCGGGCGATCCAGCGCAGGCACATGCGGGTGGTGGGATGCGTGCCGGTGCCGAAGGCCAGGCCAGGGTCGAGCCGGATGACCTGCCGGGCGGCGGCGGGCGGCTCATGCCAGGTGGGCACGATCCAGAAGTCGGGCGTGATCTCCACCGGCGCGAACTGCGATTGCGTCAGCCGCACCCAGTCCTGCTCCGGCACCAGCTGCAGGCCCTGCATCGCCACGTCGGCGGCCCAGTCCTGGGCCAGCAGCAGCGTGGCGGCCTCGGTGGCCTGTGCCTCTTCGGCGAACAGCGCGCGCAGCGTGGAGCGCTGCCAGCCGGCCTTGGGAGCCGGCATGCCCGGTTCGCCGAACAGCGCCTGCTCGGCGTCGCTGTCTGCGTCGGCGTCTTCCACCGAGACCGACAGCGCGTCCAGCTCGAGCATCAAGGCATCGGACACCGCCTCGACCAGCGGCTCCGGCGCGCGCAGCACCAGCTCAAACATGCGGGCCTCCGCAGCCGATGCCGAGCCGCCTCGCGGGGCAGCGAAGCGGCGAAGCCGTGAGCGTGGGGGCGGACATCATCTCTTGTGTTGGGCGAGCCAGCCTTCGAGGTAATGGATGCTGGTGCCGCCTTCGATGAACTTGGCGTCCACCATCAGCTCGCGGTGCAGCGGGATGTTGGTCTGGATGCCTTCGACCACCGTCTCGTCCAGCGCGGTGCGCATGCGGGCCAGGGCCTGCTCGCGGGTGTCACCGTGCACGATGATCTTGCCCACCATCGAGTCGTAGTTCGGCGGCACGAAGTAGTTCGAGTAGATGTGCGAGTCCACCCGCACGCCCGGGCCGCCCGGCGGATGCCACATCGTGATGCGGCCCGGCGAGGGCACGAAGGTGTACGGGTTCTCGGCATTCACCCGCACCTCGATCGCATGGCCGCGCTGCTGGATCTGGCGCTGCGCGAAGGGCAGCTTCTCGCCGGCGGCCACGCGGATCTGCATCTGCACGATGTCGATGCCGCTGACCATCTCGGTCACCGGATGCTCCACCTGCACCCGGGTGTTCATCTCGATGAAGTAGAACTCGCCGTTCTCGTACAGGAACTCGAAGGTGCCGGCACCGCGGTAGCCGATCTTCTTGCAGGCGGCGGCGCAGCGGTCGCCGATGCGTTCGATCACCCGGCGCGGGATGCCCGGCGCCGGCGCTTCCTCGATGATCTTCTGGTGGCGGCGCTGCATGGAGCAGTCGCGCTCGCCCAGCCACACCGCATTGCGGTGCGAGTCGGCCATCACCTGGATCTCGATGTGGCGCGGGTTCTGGAGGAACTTCTCCATGTACACCGCCGGGTTGCCGAAGGCGGCACCGGCCTCGGCCTTGGTGGTCTGCACCGCATGCAGCAGCGCTGCCTCGGTGTGCACCACGCGCATGCCGCGGCCACCGCCGCCGCCGGCGGCCTTGATGATCACCGGGTAGCCGATGGCGCGGGCGGTGCGGATGATCTCCTTCGGGTCGTCGGGCAGCGCGCCCTCCGAGCCCGGCACGCAGGGCACGCCCGACTTGATCATGGCCTGCTTGGCCGAGACCTTGTCGCCCATGATGCGGATGGATTCGGGCGTCGGCCCGATGAAGACGAAGCCGCTCTTCTCCACGCGCTCGGCGAAGTCGGCGTTCTCGGACAGGAAGCCGTAGCCGGGGTGGATGGCCTCGGCGTCGGTCACCTCCGCGGTGGAGATGATGGCCGGCATGTTGAGGTAGCTCTGCGCCGACGGCGCCGGGCCGATGCACACCGCCTCGTCGGCCAGCTTCACGTACTTGGCGTCGCGGTCGGCCTCGGAATACACCACGACCGACTTGACGCCCATCTCGCGGCAGGCGCGCTGGATGCGCAGGGCGATCTCGCCGCGGTTGGCGATCAGCAGTTTCTTGAACACGAGGCCGGCCTCACTCGATGATGAACAGCGGCTGGCCGAATTCGACCGCCTGGCCGTTGTCCACCAGGATCTTGGTGACGGTGCCGCTCTTGTCGGCTTCGATCTCGTTCATGATCTTCATCGCCTCGATGATGCACAGCGGCTCGCCTTCCTTGACGGCCTGGCCCACCTCGGCCAGCGGCTTGGCACCCGGGCTGGACGCCGCATAGAACGTGCCCACCATCGGCGACTTGACGATGTGGCCGCTGGGCTCGGCCGGTGCCTCCACCGCCGGCGCGGCTGCCGGGGCGGCAGCGGCCAGCGGCGCCGGTGCCTGCTGCAGCGGCGCGGGAGCCGGTGCATAGGCCTGCGGCGCGGCCTGCGGATCGGCCTTGACGATGCGCACCTTGCCATCGGCCTCGGTGATCTCGAGCTCGGAGATGTTCGATTCCGACACGAGGTCGATGAGCGTTTTGAGCTTGCGCAGATCCATTGTTCGTTCTCCTGCACACGAAGCGGGCAGCACCCGGCATCACGCGCGATCAAGTCAAGTTTTGCGGCGAAGTGGCCGGCATCACCGGCGTTTCGTCCACCCTGGCGTCGCAGCGGAACAACAGGTCCGCGAATAATTGCGAGCAGGGCGCGGGGAGCGAACTCTACGCGGTTTATCCGCCGTTACCCGGTGTTGACAAAAATTAGAAGGCTGTTAGGGCTTCAGCCCGCGGAGCGGGCCCAGGAGGCCAATTCCTCGTAGCTCGTCTCGCCCAGCTTGCGATGAAGCGGCCGGCCATCGCGGCCGAACACCACGGTGAACGGCAGCGCACCGGCCGTGTTGCCCAGCCGCTTGGACAGGTCGGTGCCTTCCAGCCCCGCCAGTCCGATGGGGAACCCCAGCGGCTGCTTGCGCAGGAACTCGCGCACGGGGGTGGGCCCATCCACCGCCAGGCCCACCACGCGCCAGCCGGCGACCCGGAAGTCGGTGTGGAAGCGGTCGATCTGCGGCAGCTCCTTCACGCATGGCGGGCACCAGGTGGCCCAGAAGTTGAGCACCAGCGGCTGGCCGCGCAGGCCGGCCATCTGGAGCTCGCCGCCGTCCGGCTGGGTGAAGCTGAGCGACCACAGCGCCGCCGCGGCCTCGTCATCCACCGGGCCGGGCGACAGCCGCCACCACGCCAGGCCGGCGCCAGCTACCGCGGCCAGGGCGCCCACGCCGGCGAACAAGGTGCTGCGTCTTTTCATGTGTCGGAAGCCTCGGGGTCGGCCGCATCCTCGGCCATGCGGCGCCGCAAGGCGCCCAGGTCGCCGCGCAGGGTGCGGCCGGTGGCATCGGGCTTGAGGGCGCCGCGCAGGTCGTCCAGGTCGCGGATGGCGAGGAACAGCGTCACGTGATCGTCCAGCTCGGGGCACCAGCTGGCCAGCGAGAGCATGTCCACCGGCTCGCCGCCGCGCGGGGACGGCAGGCTGCCGACGTCGTAGTCGACGCCCTGGTTGATCAGCTCGATCTCGGCCGACTTGGTGTCGTCGCAATACAGGTCCAGGTGCAGGGCCGACAGCCGGGTGGCGGTGCCGCGCCAGGCGGCGCCCGACAGGTGCGGCCGGAACTCGGCCAGCCGCTCCATCCAGCGCAGCGCCAGGCCGCGCAGCGCGGCCAGTTCGGCCGGCTGGGTATCGGCGCAGAACACGCTGATGTACTCGCGCACCGCGTCCTCCACCGCGTCGTTGCCAGGCAGGTCGGCCGGGCGCGAGCGGCCGAGCGAACGGGCGGCCTTGCGCTTGGCCGGGCCGTACTCCATGCCTTCTTCCACTACCAGGCGGGCGGCGGTGGCGGCGATGTCGGCACTCATCGATTCACTCATGCCGGGGATGATACGGATCAGGGCAGTTCCACCGCGCCCATGCGGGCGGCGACGGTGCCGGCGCGGCCCACGATGTAGGGCGAGCCCGGCCGCCGCTCGAAGCGCTTGGGCGCCGGCAGCATCACCGCCAGCCGGGCGGCCTGCGCCGTGCCGAGCTGCGCCGCATCGACCCGGAAGTAGTGCCGCGCGGCGGCCTGGGCGCCGAACACGCCTTCGCCCCATTCCACGTTGTTCAGGTAGATCTCCAGGATGCGCTGCTTGCCCAGCAGGGTCTCCAGCATGTAGGTGATGACCAGTTCCTGCCCCTTGCGCACCGTGGTGCGCTCGGACGAGAGAAACAGGTTCTTGGCCAGCTGCTGGGTGATGGTGGAGCCGCCCACGATGCGCGGCTGCGCCGGCACGGGCGGTGCCTTGGCCGCGGCCTTGCCCTGGCGCTGGGCCAGCAGCTGGTTGCGTTTCTCGGCCTGGGCCTCGGCGCGCAGGTTGCGGTCCCAGGCCTTCTCGATGGCTTCCCAGTCCACGCCGCCGTGGTCCACGAAGCTGGCGTCCTCGCTGGCGATCACCGCGCGCTTCAGGCTGGGCGCGATGCGCTCATAGGGCACCCACTGCTGGCTCCAGCCGGCCTGGCGCCCGGCCTGGCTGCCCAGCAGCCGCCGCGCCTCGCTGCGCTGGAAGGCGGTGGATTGCGGGTCGACCACCACCATCAGCGCCACGCGCAGGCCGAAGTACAGCTGCAGTGCCAGGAAGCACAGCACCGCCAGAGCGATCCAACGGCCCAGCTGCTTCATGGCCGGGCCAGCGCCTCGCGCAGCGCAGCCAGCACCGGCGCCGTCTGCGGCCGCACGCCGCGCCAGAGGAAGAAGGCCTCGGCCGCCTGCTCCACCAGCATGCCCAGGCCGTCGCGGGCCACGGCGCCATGGGCCCGCGCCCACTGCAGGAAGGGCTCGGCCGCCGGGCCGTACATCAGGTCGATGGCCAGCGTGCCCGGCCGCAGCACCGAGGCCGGCACGGGCACGGCCGCGCCTTGCAGGCTGGTGGCGCTGCTGTTGAGCACCACGTCGAACGGGCCTTCGGGCAGGTCCAGCCCGCCGGCCTGCAGCCGCACGCCGTGGCGCCGGGCCCAGTCGGCGTGGCGGTCCACCAGGGCCTGGGCCTTGGCTGGCGTGCGGTTGGCCACCACGATCTCACGCGGCCGGCCTTCGATCAGCGGCCCCAGTGCGCCGGCGGCCGCCCCGCCTGCGCCCACCAGCAGCACCCGGGTGCCGTCCAGCGGCACGCCGGCGTTGGCGATGTCGCGCGCCAGGCCGATGCCGTCGGTGTTGTCGGCCACCCAGCCGTCGGGCCGCAGGTCCAGCACATTGGCCGCGCCGGCCAGCGCGGCGCGCTCGCTGACGCGGGCGGCCAGGCCGGGGGCTTCGAGCTTGAAGGGCACGGTGACGTTGCAGCCCTTGCCGCCTTCGGCGATGAACTGCCGCAGCGTGTCGGCAAAGCCGTCGAAGGGGCTGAGCACCCGGCTGTAGCGCACCGGCTCGCCGGTCTGGCGGGCGAAGGCGGCGTGGATGAAAGGCGACTGGCTGTGCTGGATCGGGTTGCCGATCACGGCATACAGCTCGTCGGCGGGCGCGGAGGCGGTTGCGGAGGTGCTCATCGTCGGGAGGTGGCGGACAGGCTGGTTTCCAGCCCGTCGTCGCGGGTGAATCTGAAGCGGGAGGTGACCACGATCTGGTCGGCCTCCTGTTGCATGGCCGCATTGAAGCGGCCGAAGGGCGAGGCCGCATGCACGATGGCCACGGCGCGCTGGTCCAGGTGGCGGTTGCCGGAGGAGCGCAGCACCTCGGCCTCCACCACCTGGCCGAGCGCATCCACGGTGACGTTCATCGTCAGCTCGCCGTACAGCTTGCGGCCCTGGAAGCGCGGAAAGTCGCGGGTGCCGCGTTCCTCGATGCGGCGGCGCAGGCGGTCGTAGTAGGTGGCGTAGGTCACCTCGCGGGTGGCCGGGCTGATGTAGCGGCGCCGCGGCTCGGCGTTCTGCTGGTTGATGCGGGTTTCGATCTCGGCCAGCAGGCGCAGCATCTGGCGGCGCTTTTCCTCCTGCGCGTCGCCGTCGGCCGCGCCGGTGTCGCGCCGGGGATCGGGCGGCGGCAGCAGCGCCAGCTCGCGCCGCACCTGGGCCAGCAACTGCTGCTGCTGGGTCTGCATCTGCTCGATGCGGCGCTGGCGGCTGTCGGCGTCCTCGCCGCTGCGCACTTCCAGCGTGGGCGGCAGCGGTGAGGTGGCGCGGCCCTGCGTGGCTTCGCCGCCACCAGCCAGCGCGGCCTGGGCCAGCGCCTGGGCCTGCGGTGGCGGCTCCGCGCCGCGGGCGTTCACCAGGATGACTTCCAGCGGCGATTCGCCCATGCGCTGCAGCAGCCCGGCAGGCGAGGCCACCTGCATCGTCAACAGGCCGGCATGCACGCCCACCGAGGCCAGCAGCGCCCACTGCAGCGTGCCCCAGCCGCGCAGGCGCCGCAGCAGGGCGGGGCGGCCGGCCGGCCGGCCCCCGCCACCGCGTGCCAGGCGCTGCGCCGCGGCCATCGGCGTCAGGCCGCCGCGGGGGCGGCACCCTCCTGCGGTGCGGCGGCGCCCGCCTCGGGCGCATCGCCCAGGTCGATGGCCAGCGACAGCGGCGCGGCTTCCTGCACCTCCTCGTCCACCTCGGCATCGGTCTCGGCAGCCACCTCGGCCACCGCGTCGTCCAGGCGGGTGACGAGCTGCGCATGCAGGTCCAGCGTCAGCAGGTCCATGCCGGTGATGCGCACGCGCACGTGCGCGCCGCGCGGCAGCTGCTCGCAGCCGTTGGCACGGAACACCAGCGGCAGCGTGTCGGCGCGCACCAGGCCGTCCTTCATCACCGCGGCTTCCAGCTCGGTCACGCCGTTCTGCTCCAGCCAGCGCAGCGTCCAGTAGCGCTCGATGCCGTGCTGGAAGTCGTTGTAGGCGCCGTAGGCGGCGTCGAAGGCCGAGATGATGGAGAACAGCTGCGCATCCTTCGGCTTGAAGGGCGCGGCCAGCGCGGCGGTGCGGCCGTGGCGCGCGCAGGCGATGATCTGCCACTGGTTGACCAGGTCGACGTAGCGGCGCAGCGGCGAGGTGGCCCAGGTGTACTGCGCCACGCCCATGCCCGCATGCGGCAGCGCCTTGGTGCCCATGCGCACCTTGATGCCGGGTGCCAGGCTGGCCTGGCTGCGGTAGATGCCGGGCAGGCCGCATTCGGCCAGCCAGCCGCCCCAGGTGCTGTTGGCCAGGATCATCGCCTCGGCCACGATCAGGTCCAGCGGTGCGCCGCGGCGGCGGGTGCTGATCTGCACCGTCTCGTCGCCCTCGGGCACGCCGGTATTCCCTTCCAGCCGGAAGTTGTAGTCGGGCCGATTGAAGTTCTCCGGCTTGCCGCGCACCACCTCGCGCCGGGCCTTCAGGTGCTGCGCCAGCCGGAAGGCAAAGGCCAGCTCGGGCGCGAAGGCATAGTCCGCCGGCGCCGCGCCGGTGAGCGTGGCCTCGGTCACCACGTCGTCCAGCCGGTCGTGGCGCAGGTTGGCGGCGATGGGCACACGCTCCAGCTTCGTCTCGCTGGCGCGCACTTCCAGCGTGGCCTCGTCCATCGTCACGTACAGGCTGACGGCCGGGCAGTCCTGGCCTTCGGCCAGCGTGTAGCGCTGCACCACCTCGTCGGGCAGCATCGTCAGCTTCCAGCCGGGCATGTAGACGGTGGACAGGCGCTCGCCGGCCACCTTGTCGATGGCGCTGCCCGGCGCAAAGGCCAGGCCGGGCGCGGCGATGTGGATGCCGAACACCACGGTGCCGGTGCCCAGGCCCTGCACCGACAGCGCATCGTCGATCTCGGTGGTCTGCGAATCGTCGATCGAGAAGGCCTGCACCGGCGCCAGCGGCAGCGGCTCGGCAATGTCGGGCGCCTGCAGCGCCGGAAAGCCCGTGCCCTTCGGGAACTGCTCGAACAGGAAGCGCTTCCAGTGGAACTGGTACGGGCTGCGGATGGCGCCCGCGGCCTTCAGCAGGTCCAGCGGCGCGCGCTGCGAGCGCTTGGCCGCCTCCACCACGGCCTTGTACTCGGGCGCGTTCTTGTCGGGCTTGAACAGGATCTTGTAGAGCTGCTCCTGCACCGGCTCGGGGCAGCGACCCTCGGCCAGCTCGGTGGCCCAGGACTCGATCTGCGCGGCCTGCTGCTTCTTGCGCTCGATGCCCAGCAGCGCGGCCTTGACGGTCTCCTCCGGCGCCTTCTTGAACAGGCCCTTGCCGACGCGGCGGAAGTAATGCGGTGCTTCGTAGAGGCGGAAGAGGGCGGCGGCCTGCTGCGCCAGCCCGGCCTTGGCATCGAAGTAGTCGCGCGCCAGGTCGGCGAAGCCGAACTCCCCTTCGGGGGCGAATTCCCAAGCCAGGTCGAGGTCGATCTCGGGTGCCAGGCGCTGCCCTTCGGCGATCAGCTCCGCCGGGGCGGGCTTGTCGAACTTGAGCAGGACGTTGGCCGCCTTGACCTTGACGCGCTTGCCCGAGTCGAGCTCGATCTGCATCGAGCTCTCGGCCTCGGACATCACGCGGCCGGCCAGGAACTTGCCGGATTCATCGAACAGTGCATACATCGGCCAATTGTCACACCCTGATCAAGCGGAGCCTCTCGCGGCCGCCGCCCGGCCGCCCCGAAGGCGGCCGCGTTAACCGCTTGGCGGGTGGGGCCGTGTACTCACCGCACCGGGTGCGCGATTCAGACGGTCATGCCGCCAGACACCTCGATCACGGCGCCGTTCACATAGCTCGCCTCGTCGCTGGCCAGGAACGCATACACGTTGGCGATCTCTTCCGCCTTGCCAAGCCGATGCAGCGGCACCTGCTCGCGCATGTGGTCCAGCACCTTCTCGGGAATGGTGGACAGGATGGGCGTTTCAACGAAGCCGGGCGCCACCGCGTTCACCCGCACGCCCTTGGGGCCCAGCTCGCGGCTCCAGGTCTTGGTGAAGCCGATGACGCCGAACTTGCTGGCCGCGTAGTTGGTCTGGCCGAAGTTGCCGTAGATGCCCACCACCGACGATGCGTTCAGGATCACGCCGCCGCCCTGCGCGCTCATGGTCTCGGCCACCGCCTGCGCGCAATGGAACACGCCGCGCAGGTTGACGTCGATCACGGCGTCGAACTGCGCCTCGGTCATCTTCACCAGGCGGGCGTCCTTGGTGATGCCGGCGTTGTTCACCAGCACGTCGATGCGGCCGTGGCGGGCCTTCACCGCGGCCACCATCGCATCCACCTGGGCGCGGTCGGTCACGTCCACCACATGGCCTTCGGCGCGGCCACCGGCCTGCACGCAGTGCGTCACCGCGGCATCGATGGCCGCGGGCTTCACGTCGCACACGATCACCACCGCGCCCTCGGCCGCGAACTTGGCGGCGGTGGCCAGGCCGATGCCCTGGGCCGCGCCGGTGACGATGCAGATCTTGTCTTTCAATCTCATGGTTGCTTCAGGGTGTCAGGTGGAGGAAATCGAGCACGAAGGGCAGGTGCACGTCGAAATCGGAGATGGCGTGGTCGCCGCCTTCCAGCAGGCGCACATTGGCGCCGGCATAGCGGCCGCTCATCTCGCGCCAGTCCAGCACCTCGTCGCCCTGGCAGATGACGGCGGCATACCGCTCGGGCCGGGTGATCGCCGGCACCGTCAGCGCCCGCAGCTCGTCGATGAACTCGGGCCGGAAGAAGAAGTGCTGCCCGGGGTCGTGGAAGGCGGTCTGCTCGCCGATGTACTTTTCCAGGTCGCGCGCCGGGTTCACCGCCGGGTTCAGCAGCACGGCGGGGCAGCCGGTGCGCTCGGCCACCGCGGTGGCGTAGAAGCCACCCAGCGAGCTGCCCACCACCGCCATGTGATCGGCCGGCCAGCCGGCGATGCCTTCGGTCAGCAGCTGCATCGCCGCGCGGGGCGAGGGCGGCAGCTGGGGGCACCACCACTGCACACCGGGCCGGTGGGCCTGGATCCAGGCGCCCATGTGGCGGGCCTTGAAGGATTGCGGTGACGACCGGAAGCCGTGCAGGTACAGCAGGTGGGTGGGCGCTTGGTTCACGCAGCCAGTCTATCGGCCACCCCTGAACGCTGGCTTGCGCAGCGTGGGAACATAGGCGCTCCTGCTGCGAACCCGTTGAAAGCCGACATGCGTTCATCCGTCCGACCCGTCCGCCTGAGTGCCGTTGCAGCGGCCTTGTTGATCCTGTCCGGCTGCGCCGCGCTGCAGCGGCCGGCCGCCGGCCCGGCTGCCGCGTCCGGCAGCCCCGCGCCGGCCAGGCCGCCTGCCGCCGTGGGCGGCGGTGCCGCCACCATGGCCG
>NZ_JZUE01000002.1 GCF_000969605.1 Aquincola tertiaricarbonis
GGATACAACCTATTGAAGCTTCACAGCTAGGTGGGCTGGACGGATTGGCCCTCCGGTCGCTCGCCGCGCAGCAGCCGCGCCTGGATGTCGTCGATCACCGGCAGCAACTCGGCCACGCTGTCGATCACGTAGTGCGCGCCGGCGGCCTGCAGGGCGGCGGTGGCGGCTTGGCGGCGGGCCTGCTGCTGCGCTTCGTCCAAGGCCTGCCACTCGGCCAGCGTCAGGCCGTTGGCATTGCCGCTGATGGCCAGGCCCACCGCCCAGGTGCCGGCGTGGCGGCCTTCCTCCAGGCCGACGCCGGTGTCGTCCACCTTCACCACCGTGTGCGGCGGCCACACGCCCAGGTCGGCGAAGGTGCGGTACATCATCAGCGGGCTGGGCCGGCCGGCGGCCAGGTCGCCGGCACACACCAGGTTGTCCGGCACGTATCCGCCGCGGGCGGCGATCGGCGTCACCACCTCCATGATCGGCCGGTTGTAGCCGGTGGTGCTGCCGATCTTCAGGCCGCGTGCGCGCAGGGCATCCACCGTGGCCAGGGCGCCGGGAATGAAGCCGGCATGGTCGGGCACCACCGCGGCATTCATCGGCGTGAACACGTCGTACAGATGATCCGCGTCGGCATCGGTGAAGGGCCGGCCATGGCGGGCCTGCCATTGCGCGGCGATGCGCGGCAGCCGGCCCAGCGCCTGGATGTGGTCCCACTTGGCCATGCCCATCGGCCCGCGCGCCTCGGCGATGCTGATCTGCACCCCGAACTGCTCGAACAGGCGCACGAAGGCGCCCATCGGCGCGCAGGAGCCGAAGTCGATGATGGTGCCCGCCCAGTCGAAGACGACGGCGGTGAGCTGGGAGGAGGTTGGGTGCATGAGGGTTTCCAGGCGGTGCGGCTCACCAGGCGTCGAACACCTCTTCGGCGATGCCGAAGGCGGTGCTGGCGCCGGTGCCGCTGGTGACGACGACACGCCGCACGGCATCGCACGGCGCGTCGATCAGGCAATCGGTGTGGGGCGACGACACGTACTGGCCCAGCCAGCGTTCGGTCACGCGGCCCTCGGTCAGCCGCAGCAGGCGCCGCAGGTGGTGCAGGATCAGGGCCTCGACGTCGGCACTGGCGAAGGGCTCCGGCGCGGCGCCGTAGTGGTGCGAATCGCCCACCACCAGGCTGCCGTCGGCGCTCTGCACCGCGATCAGGTGGATGCCGTGGGCCAGCGCGTCGGGCTCCTCCCGCTGCAGCTGCTGGCGCAGGGCCTGCGCGGCCGGCTGCGCGGCGAAGCCGCCGTAGCGCACCAGGCTCAGGTCGCCCATCACCGCGCCGGGCAGCCTGAAGCCCGCCTGCGGCTGCACCCGCAGCATCTGCAGCTGGCACAGGCGCAGGCCGTGCGGGGCCAGGCGCTCGGGCTGCAGGCTGGCCAGGTCGGTGTGGGTGCACAGCACGATGCGCTCGGCCTGCAGCATGCCGCGGCCGGTGTGCAGCCGCGGCGCATCCACCTGCAGCACCGCCTCGTCGAAGCGGAAGACCACGCCATGTGCCTCGGCCAGCCAGCGTGTGAGGAGGCCGATGGCGGTGCGCGATTCCACGCGCAGCTCGTGCGGGCTGTGCAGCACCGCGGCGGCATCGGCCAGTGCCAGCGCATCGGCCCGGCGGGCGGCTTCGGCCGGGCTCATCAGGCTGCAGCCGTCGGCCATGTCGCCGTGCATGAACTGTTGCAGCACCTCGGCCGCCGCAGGCCGCCGGGCCACCAGCCACAGGCCCTGGTGCAGCACCGCGATGCCGGCCTGCGGCGCCACCTCGGCCCATAGGTCGCGCGCACGGCGGGCCCGGCGCCAGGTGTCACCGGCCGCCTGGCCGGTGACGGTGATGAAGCCGAAGTTGCGGATCGAGGCGCCCACGCAGGCCGCGTCCCGCTCGACCACGCACACCCGCCAGCCGCGGCGCGCGGCGGCGTACGCATGGGCCAGGCCGACGATGCCTGCGCCGACCACCACCACGTCGAAGTGCCGTGCTGCCATCGAGCGGCTTCAGGCGCGCAGGCCCATCGCGCGCAGGGTGTGGCCCACCGCGTCCACCGCCTGCTGCATCTCCTTGCGGCCGATGGCGCCGATGCAGCCGACGCGGAAGGTGTCCACCTCGGTCAGCTTGCCGGGATACAGCAGGAAGCCCTGGGCCTTGGCGCTGGCGTAGAAGGCGCCGAAGTCGTAGCGCGCGTCGGCCGGCGCGAGGAAGGTGACGATGATGGGCGACAGGTGCTCGGGCGCCAGGAAGGTGCGCAGGCCCAGCGTCGCCATGCCGTCGGTCAGGGTGTCGAAGTTGTCGGTGTAGCGGGCCAGGCGGGCCGGCTGGCCGCCTTCCTCCTGGTACTGGGCCAGGGCCTCGGCCAGCGCCGCCACCACATGCGTGGGCGGCGTGAAGCGCCACTGGCCGGTGCGCTCCATGTAGGCATGCTGGTCGTGCAGGTCCATCGCCAGCGAATGGCTGTTGCCGGCGCATTCGGCCAGCACCTCCTTGCGCACGAAGACGAAGCCCATGCCGGGCACGCCTTCCAGGCACTTGCCGCTGGCGGCGATCAGCGCGTCGAAGCGGATCGCGCGGGCATCGATGGGCAGCGCTGCGAAGCTGCTCATCGCATCGACGACCAGCCGGCGGCCCAGGCGCTGGCACACCTCGGCCACCTCGGCCAGCGGGTTGACGATGCCGGTGCCCGTCTCGCAGTGGATCAGCCCCACGTGGGTGATGCTGCGGTCGGCCAGCAGCAGGGCCTCCAGCTCGGCGGGTGAGACGGGCAGGTGCTCCGCCCGCGTGGCCACCGTGGTGCGGCGGCCCATCAGCGTGGCCACCTTGCCCAGGCGCTTGCAGTAGGCGCCGTTGTCCAGCACCAGCAGGTGGCCGTCGCGCGGCACCACCGTGGCCACCGCCGCCTCCACGCTGAAGGTGCCGCTGCCCTGCAGGGGCACCACCGCATGGGTGTCATGGCCGTGCAGGATGTCGAGCAGGCCATGCCGCACGCGGGCGGTGAGGGCGTTGAAGTCGGCGTCCCAGGAGCCCCAGTCCTTGAGCATCGCCAGCTTGGTGCGCAGCGTGGTGGTCAGCGGGCCGGGGGTGAGCAGGATGTGGTCGCGGTCCATGGTGCAGGGTCGGTCAGGGGGCAGGGCGGCGCCAGGCCTGGGTGCGGCGGTCCACCCAGGTGCCCAGGGCCAGGTACAGCAGCGTGACGGTGCCGGACACCGCCACGATCAGCACCGCCATCGCCGCGGCGGCGCCGGTTTCGCCGGCTTCGTCCAGGTTGAGGATGGCCACCGAGGCCAGCCTGGTGTCGGGCGTGTAGAGGAACACCACGGCCGAGATGGTCGTCATCGCATTGACGAAGAAGTAGCGCGACACATCCAGCAGCGTGGGCAGGCAGATCGGCAGCGTGACCCGCCAGAAGGTCTTGTAGAACGGCACCTTGAGCGAGGCCGAGACCGACTCGAACTCGGGATCGATGGCCTTCAGCGCGGTGACCATCGTCAGGTGCCCGGTGGTGTAGAAGTGCACCACGGTGCACAGCACCAGCAGCGCGCCGGTCTGGTAGAGGCCGTGCAGCGGATTGGCCGGCGCATTGAAGAAGAAGATGGTGCCCAGGCCCAGCACCAGCCCGGGCACGGCCATCGGCAGCAGGGCCATCAGCCTCACCGCCGGCCGCGCCCAGCCCAGGCCGCGCGTCTTCTCCAGCAGGTAGGCGCCGACGAACACCAGCACCGGCCCGATCACCGCGGTGCCGGCGGCCAGCTTCAGGCTGTTGAACAGGGCATCGCCCAGCTCGGCGTCGACGATGCCGGCGATGTAGTGGTCCAGGCTGGGCGCCAGGTTGTAGGGCCACAGCTTGGCGAACGAGGCGAACACCGCCATGCCGAACATCGCCAGCATCAGTGCCGCCACGGTCATGCAGAAGGCCGTCATCGCCGCATCGAAGCCACGCGCCGGCCGCGGCACCAGGGCCACCGCGCGGGCGCCCAGCATGGCCGTCTGGCGCCGCTGCACCAGGCCGTCCACCGCGAAGCTGAGGGCGGCCGGGGCCAGCAGCAGCAGCGCCACCACCGCGCCGCGCTGGAAGTCCTGCTGGCCGATCACCAGCTTGAACACGTCGGTGGCCAGCACGTTGAAATTGCCGCCCACCACCTTCGGGATGCCGAAGTCGGTGACGACCAGCGTGAAGGTGACCAGGCCTGCCGAGACCAGTCCGTAGCGCGCCCCCGGCAGCGTGATGGTGACGAACTTGCGCAGGGTGGAGGTGCCCATCGCATCGGCCGCCTCGTACAGCCGGGCATCGGCCATGGCCAGCGCGCTGACCAGGATCATCAAGGTATGCGGGAACACCGCGAAGCATTCGGCCAGCACGATGCCCGGCGCGCCGTACAGGCCGCTGAAGCCCAGCCCCAGCCAGAAGTCCTTGGCCAGGCCCTGGTTGCCGAACCAGTAGATCAGCGAGATGGCCGACAGCAGCGAAGGCGCCAGCAGCGGCAGCAGCGTGATGCTGCGCAACAGGCCCTTGGCCGGCATGCAGCTGCGGGTGAGCGCATAGGCGAAGGTGAAGGCCAGCGGCAGCACGATGAGCGTGACCAGGCCCGAGACCCAGAGGCTGTTGAGCAGGCTTTGCCGTAGCGCGGGCGAGGCCAGGTAGGCGCCGAAGCGCGCCCAGCGCGAAGCCGGGGCCGCGGCCGCATCGCCGGGCTGGAAGGCCTGCGACAGCAGGGCCGCGAGCGGCCCCAGCAGCCCGGCGGCCAGCACCAGCGCCACCAGCAGCAGGCCGGCCTGCGAGAGCCGGTCGGTCCAGTGCATGCGCTGGCGAGGCGCTGCTGCGGCCGTGCGGGCAGGAGCGGCGGCAAGCACGGGCAGGGCCATCGGCGGCGTGCTCATGCGGCCGCGCCGGCGGAAGACGTGGCCGGGAACACCCGCAACCGGTCGGTGCGCAGGGCAAAGCGCAGGGCCGCGCCTTCACGCACGCCGAACTCCTCCATCTGGTTGAGCGAGAACTGCAGCTGCACCGGCTGGCCCGGCAGGCCGTCCACCGCCATTTCGGCCAGGCAGTTGCTGCCGGCGAATTCGATGCGCTGCACGGTGCCGCTGCAGGCGCCCGGGTGGGTCGCGTCGAAGCCTTCGACGAGGCGGTCTTCCGGCCGCAGGTACAGCGCCACCGGCGCGCCGGGGCGGAACCCGGCGGCCTGGCCCGGCGGGCACTGCAGCCGCAGCGCGCCGGCGCGGAACCAGCGGTCGCCCTCGGCCACCGCCTGCAGCCGGCTGGCCTTGCCGACGAAATCGGCGACGAAAGGCGTGGCCGGTTCGCGGTACACCTGCATCGGCGTGCCCACCTGCTCGATCACGCCATGGTTCATCACCACGATGCGATCGGCCACCGACATGGCTTCCTCCTGGTCGTGCGTGACCATGATGGTGGTGACGCCCAGCTGCCGCTGCAGCGCGCGGATCTCCTTGCGCAGCCGCAGCCGCACGATGGCGTCCAGCGCCGACAGCGGCTCGTCCAGCAGCAGCAGCCCGGGCGAGGTGGCCAGCGCACGCGCCAGCGCCACCCGCTGCTGCTGGCCGCCCGACATCTGCGCCGGGTACTTGCCGCCGCTGCCCGGCAGGCCCACCAGCGCCAGCAGTTCTTCCACCCGCGCGGCCACGGCGGCCCGGGGCTGGCGGCGGTTCACCAGCCCGTAGGCCACGTTGTCGGCGATGCTCAGGTTGGGGAACAGCGCATACGACTGGAACACGATGCCGTAGTCGCGGTCGGCCGGCGGCAGGGCGGAGATGTCGCGCCCGGCCTGGACGATGCGGCCCACGTCGTGCTGCTCCAGCCCCGCGATGATGCGCAGCAGCGTGGTCTTGCCGCAGCCCGAGGGGCCGAGGAAGCACACGAACTCGCCGCGGCGGATCTGCAGGTCGACGTCGCTCAGCGCCTGGAAGGCGCCGAAGCGCTTGCCCACGCCTTCGAGCTGCAGGTAGGGCAGGGCTTCGTCGTACAGGGTGGCCACGGCAGCGGCCTACTTCTTCGCTTCGCTCTTGGCGTCGTAGCGCTTGGACCATTCCGTGAGGATGGCGTCGCGCTGCGCGGCGGCGTAGTTGAAGTCCATCTTGATCAGCCGCGACTCGTAGTCGGCCGGGATGTGCTCCAGCTTGGGCGCCACGCCGGGCTGCGCGGTGAGCGCGAAGTTCTTGCCGTAGAGCACCATCGCGTCCTTGCTGGAAGCCCAGTCGGCCAGCTTCCTGGCGGCGGCCAGGTTCTTCGTCCCCTTGTGGATGCCGAAGGACTCCAGGTCCCAGCCCAGGCCTTCCTTCGGGAACACCAGCTCGATGGGCGCGCCCTTGGCCTTGTTGGTGTAGCCGCGGTATTCCAGCGAGATGCCGGCCACGTACTCACCGGCGGCGGCCATGTTGCAGGGCTTGGAGCCGCTGTGCGTGTACTGCGCGATGTTCTCGTGCAGCGCGTCCATGTACTTCCAGCCGCCGCCCTTGCCGCCGTCGTCGCCCCACATCTGCAGCCAGGCCACCACGTCGAAGTAGCCGGTGCCCGAGGAAGCCGGGTTGGGCATCACCACCTGGCCCTTGAACTCGGGCCGGGTGAGGTCCTTCCAGCTGGTGGGCAGCGGGATGTTGCGCTTCTTCGCTTCCACGGTGTTGAAGCACACCACCGCGCCGAAGACGTCCATGCCCCACCAGGCCGGCGGGTTCTTGGCGTCCCGGTACTTGGCCATGATGGCGTCGAGGTTCATCGGTGCATAGGGCTCCAGCATGCCGTTGCGGTCGAGCAGGGCCAGGCTGGAGGCGGCCACGCCCCACACCACGTCGGCCTGCGGATTGGCCTTCTCGGCCAGCAGCTTGGCGGTGACGACGCCAGTGGAGTCGCGAACCCACTTGATCTCGATGTCGGGGTGGGCCCTGTTGAAGGCCTGCTGGTAGGCCTTGAGCTGGTCGGTCTCCAGCGCGGTGTACACCGTCAGCTGCGTCTTGTCGGCCGCCTGGGCGGCAGCCACCATCAGCAGCCCGGCCACCGCGGCCATCATCGTCTTGCGGAAACCCATGCTTGAACCCCTTGCGTCGGTTGGTGCGAATGACCCGTTTATGTCTTGGCAACGTGACAAGCGCATGAATTCGGGGCGTCAGCAAGAACAAGGCCAACGAAAGATCGCTGATTGACGATTGAAGATTGTCGACAATCAGCCGGCTGGGGCATACTTTGGCCATGACCGACAGCGCCGCCGCACCGCCGCATCCCACCATCGCCCAATTGCAGGGCACGTCACTGGCCGACCTGGTGCAGGCCGAGCTCGAGCGGCTGATCCTGCAAGGCGTGCTGGCCCCTGGCGACAAGCTCACCGAGGCTGCGCTGGCCGCGCAGCTCGGTGTCTCGCGCGGGCCGCTGCGCGAGGCCTTCCGCCGGCTGGAGGAAGCCGGCCTGGTGCGCACCGAGAAGAACCGCGGCGTGTTCGTGCGCAGCCCGCCGATCGACGAGGTGCTGGAGATCTTCGAGGTGCGCGCGATGATGGACCAGTACATCGGCCGCAAGCTGGCGCAGTCCCTGGGCACGGCGCAGGTGCGCGAGCTGCGCCGCATGGCCGACGAGATGGACCGCGCCGCCAAGGCCGGCGATGCCGACACCTTCCATGCCAGCAACCTGCAGTTCCACGACCGGCTGCTGGCGCTGGCCGGCAACCAGAAGCTGGCCGCCACCTACCGCAAGCTCACCAAGGAGCTGACGCTGCACCGCAGGCAGAACCTGTCGGGCGAATCGATGGCGGTGTTCGCACGCGAGCACAAGCAGATCGTCAAGGCCATCGCCTCCGGCGACGCCGAGGCGGCCGGCGAGGCCATGTTCCGCCATGTGATGAACAGCCGCGAGCGCACGCTGCACAAGCACCTGCAGCAGCAGGCCGCGGCGGCCTGAGGCAGGACAGCGCAGCATGGCCCTGACGCTGGAAGACATCGAGGCGGTGTTCGCGGCCCGCGGTGCCGAGCAGTACGCCGGCGAGCCGGTAACGCAGCAGGAACACGCGCTGCAGGCCGCCTGGCTGGCCGAGCAGGCCGGTGCCGACGACGAACTGGTCACGGCCGCGCTGCTGCACGACCTGGGCCACCTGCTGGCCGACCACGGCGCCACGCCCACGCTGCGCGGCATCGACGACCTGCACCAGTACCTGGCGCTGCCCTTCCTGCGCCCGCTGTTCGGTGAACGGGTGCTGAACGCCATCGCCCGCCATGTGGATGCCAAGCGCTACCTGTGCGCGGTGCGGCCTGGCTACCACGCGGCGCTGTCCACCGATTCGCAGCGCAGCCTGCGGCTGCAGGGCGGCGTGTTCGACGCTGCGCAGGCGCAGGCCTTCATCGCCCAGCCGCATGCGCAGGAAGCGGTGGCGCTGCGGCTGTGGGACGACGCGGCCAAGGCGCCCGGCCTGGCCATGCCGCCGCTGGCGCATTACCTGGCCCGGGCGCGCCGCTGCGCCGCCGGTGGCTGAGGCAGCACCGCTGCTGCCGGGTGCCCTGGGCGGCGGCGTGCTGGCCGCGGTGCTGTGCGGCGCCGCGCTGCATGCCAGCTGGAACGCGCTGATCAAGTCGGCCGCCGACAAGTCGCTGGACACCGCGCTGATCCATGCGCTGGGCCCGGTGATCGCGCTGCCGCTGCTGCTGTTCACCGGCCTGCCGCCGGCCGCGGCCTGGCCGTACATCGGCCTGTCCGCGCTGATCCACATCGGCTACTACGTGGCCCTGGCCAGTGCCTACCGGCATGGCGACCTGGGCCTGACGTATCCGCTGATGCGCGGCGGCGCGCCGCTGCTGGTGGCCGTGGGCGGGCATGCGCTGATCGGCGAGGGGCTGTCGGCCACCGCCTGGGCCGGCGTGGCCACCGTGAGCGTGGGCGTGGTGCTGCTGGGCCTGGCGCGCAGCGGCCACACCGGACCGGAGGCCCAGCGCCGCAAGGCCATGCGAATGGCGCTGTTCAACGCGGCCATCATCGCCGCCTACACGGTGGTGGACGGCCTGGGCGTGCGCGCCAGCGGGCATGCCGGCGCCTATGTGGCCGCGCTGTTCCTGTTCGATGGCCTGCCGTACTTCGCCCTGGTGATGTGGCAGCGCCGCGCCGACCTGCCGGCCGCGCGCCGCTACATGGCGCGGCGCTGGCCGGTGGCCGCGCTGGGCACCGCGGCCTCGCTGGGCAGCTACGGCATCGCGCTGTGGGCCATGACCCGCGCGCCGGTGGCCGCCGTGGCGGCACTGCGCGAAACCTCGGTGCTGTTCGCGGCGCTGCTGGGCACCTGGCTGCTGCGCGAGCCCTTCGGCTGGCAACGCGCGGCCGGCACCGCCATCATCGTGGCCGGGGTGATGGCGCTGCGGCTGGGTTAGCCCACTGCGGCGCGGCCGCCAGGGCGGCTATCCTGCGGGGCGTTGTCGTCGTCCACGGAGTGCCACCACCGCCGATGCTGCCGGTCCTCACGCTTGCCCATTGGCTGAGCCTGCACGGCCTGGTCACCGTGATCGCGCTGCTGATCTACGTGATCACCGCCCATGTGCTGGGTCAGCGGCGCCAGCCGGCGGCCGCCGTGGCCTGGGTGCTGTTCATCCTGCTGGTGCCTTACCTGGCGCTGCCCGGCTTCCTCATCTTCGGCTCGCGCAAGCGCACCCGGCCGGTGCGGCTGGCCGGCGCCCATCCGGTGGGCGAGGCCACCAGCTGGGCCGAGCAGACCGCGCTGGCACTGCGCCAGCCGGCTGCGGCACCGTATGCGGACCTGGCCATCCATGCCGACGGCGCGGCGGCCCGCGGCGCGCTGTGGGAGGTGATCGACCAGGCCCGCCATTCCATCGACCTGTGCACCTTCATCATCGGCCGCGATGCCTTCGGTCAGGCGGTGGTGGAGCGGCTGGCCGCGCGGGCGCGTGCCGGCGTCACCGTGCGGCTGATGCTCGATGGCCTGGGCGCGCTGATGGGCGGCCGGCCCGAGCTGGAAGTGCTGAAGGCCGCGGGCGGCCATTCGGTGCAGTTCGTGCCGCCGCTGCATTCACCGCTGAAGGGCCGCACCAACTTGCGCAACCACCGCAAGCTGCTGGTGGCCGATGCCGGCCTGCCGACGCAGCGGCTGTGGTGCGGCGGGCGCAACCTGGCCAGCGAGTACTTCGACGGCGAACCCGGCAGGCCCGCCTGGCACGACCTCAGCTTCGACCTGCGCGGCCCCTTCGTGCAGCAGGCCAGCGCGCTGTTCCGCCACGACTGGCGCTTTGCCGGCGGCCGGCCGCGGCTGCCCGCGCCGGCGCTGCCTGCCTTGCCGCCCCCCGGGCCCGGCCCGCAGTGCAGCGCCCGGGCGCAGATGGTGGCCAGCGGGCCCGACCAGCTGGACGACACCATCCAGTCGATGCTGGTGACGGCCGCCTACCGCGCCCGCAGCCGGCTGATGATGGTCACGCCGTACTTCGTGCCCGACTCGTCCCTGCTGGCCGCGCTGTGCCTGGCGGCCCGCCGCGGCGTGGTGGTGGACCTGCTGCTGCCGGCCCGCTCCAACCACCGCATGTCCGACATTGCCCGCGGCCGCGCGCTGCGCGCGCTGGCCGCCGCCGGTGCACGGCTGTGGCTCACGCCGCACATGCTGCATGCCAAGCTGGTGGTGGTGGACGAGGTGCTGGCCCTGGCCGGCTCGGCCAACATCGACAGCCGCAGCCTGTTCCTCAACTACGAGCTGATGGTGGCCTTCCACGACCAGCCGGCCATCGCCGCCTTCGCCCAGTGGTTCGAGCACGAACGCCGCCTGGCCCGGGCGCACCTGCCGCGCAAGGCCGGGCTGCTGCGCGACGTGGGCGAGGGCCTGGTGCTGTGGGTGGGCTTCCAGCTGTAGGGCGTCGCATGGCCGGCTGGTAACGTAGCGGCATGTCCGCAGTGCCTTCTCCATTGCCCGCCAGCCCGGCGGATGAACATGCCATGCGCCTGGCGCTGGACCAGGCCCTGAATGCGCAGCTGGCGGGCGAGGTGCCGGTGGGCGCGGTGATCCTGCGCCACGGCCAGGTGATCGCCACCGGCTACAACCGGCCCATCACCACCCACGACCCCACGGCGCATGCCGAGATCGTGGCGCTGCGCCATGCCGCGCAGCTGCTGCAGAACTACCGCCTGCCGGAGTGCGAGCTCTTCGTGACGCTGGAGCCCTGCGCCATGTGCGCAATGGCACTGATGCATGCCCGCTTCAAGCGGGTGGTGTTCGCGGCGGCCGATCCCAAGACCGGCGTGGCCGGCTCGGTGATCGACCTCTTCGCCCAGCCCCAGCTCAACCACCACACCACGGTGCAGGGCGGCGTGCTGGCCGAGGCCAGCGCGCAGCTGCTGCGCGGCTTCTTCGCCGAGCGCCGCGCGCGGCAGAAGGCCCTGCAGGCCGCCCGCCGCGGCCCGCCCCCCATTCCCACCGGCGAGGCCACCGAGCTGCCCGCCGACCCGTCCCCCGAGCCCTGATGACCGCCACCTCCCGCAAGACCGCCGCGCCGGCGCACGACCATGCCCACCATGACCACCGTCATGGCCATGACCACCACGGGCATGCCCACGATGCCCACCGCGACCATGCCGCCCACGGCGTGCCCGACGGCCCGCGCACGCTCACGTTGTTCTCGCCCGCGGGCGTGGTGGTGCAGGCCGCGCCGGTGCGCCGCGCCGCCCGCCGCCTGAAGGCCCATGGCTTCGAGGTCACCATCGACGCCGATGCGCTGGGCAAGCACCAGCGCTTCGCCGGCACCGACGACATCCGCCTGGCCGCGCTGCACCGGGTGGCCGAGGCCGCACCCTCGGTGGCCCTGGCCACGCGCGGCGGCTACGGCATGTCGCGCCTGCTGGACCGCATCGACTGGCCGCTGGTAGCCCGCAGCATCGAGCGTGGCACGCGCTGGGTGGGCTACAGCGACCTCACCGCGCTGCAGCTGGGCCTGCTGGCCCATGCGCCGGCCGGCGTCACCTGGGCCGGGCCGATGGCCGCTGGCGACTTCGGCGCCACCGACGAGGAGGGCGGCGTGGACGACGTGACCGAGGGCTGCTTCCTGGAGGCCATGTCCGGCGAGCTGGAAGCGCTGGGCTTCCGCACGGGCGAGGGCTTCGACGGCCTGGAAGCCCGCGGCACGCTGTGGGGCGGCAACCTGCGCGTCATCAGCACGCTGCTGGGCACGCGGCACTGGCCGGCCACGCGGCGCATCAAGGGCGGCATCCTGTTCATCGAGGAGGTGAACGAACATCCCTACAGCATCGAGCGCAGCCTGCTGCAGCTGCACCAGGCCGGCGTGCTGGCACAGCAGAAGGCCGTGCTGCTGGGCGAGTTCACCGCCTGGCGCAAGTCGCCGCTGGACCGCGGCTACACGCTGAAGTCGGCCATCGAGCACCTGCGCTCCGTGTGCCCGGTGCCCATCCTCACCGGGCTGCCCTTCGGCCATGTGCCCACCAAGGTATGCCTGCCGGTGGGCGCCAGGGTGACGCTGGCCGTGCAGGGGCGGGACGCCTTCATCGGCTGGTAATCACGGGGGCCGGCGCCAGGCTGTCTCCCACGGGACATCAAGTTGTACGTACAACTCCCTGGCATGGAAGCTGCAAATCTGGCAGATGTCTTCTCCTAGAATCCGCGCCTTCCGTGGGGTGCCTGGGCCACGAGCCCGCAGTTCGCCAACGCGGCATAACGATCTGCGCAACACGCGAGGAGCATGCATGGGCATTCATGGGTGGGTTCGATGGGGCAAGGCCTTGGCGGCCGCGGCGCTGGCCGCCGGCCTGGCCGCGTGCAACAACAATCCCTGGCCTGAAGATGCCGCCGCTTCCAACACGCTGTACACCGCGGCCATCGAGAACTCTCCCCGCCACCTGGACCCGGTGGCCAGCTACTGGTCGAACGACACGCCGTTCACCTACCAGATCTATGAGCCGCCCTACGGCTACCACTACCTGAAGCGGCCCTTCGTGCTGGTGCCGAAGAGCGCGGCCGAGGTGGTCAAGCCGCACTACCTGGACAAGAACGGCCAGCCGCTGCCCGACGATGCCGACAGTGCGGTGATCGCCGAAAGCGTCTACGACATCCCGATCAAGCCGGGCATCCTGTTCCAGCCGCATCCGGCCTTTGCCAAGGACGAGCAGGGCCGCTATCGCTACCACGCGATGAAGCCGGGCGAGCTGGGCGGCCGCCGCACGCCGGTGGACTTCGAGCACACCGGCACCCGCGAGCTGGTGGCCGAGGACTTCGTCTACGGCCTGAAGCGGCATGCCACCACCCGCATCACCACGCCGATCGCCGGCATCTTCGGCGAGTACATCGTGGGCCTGCGCGAGTACACCGCGCTGGTCAAGGCCGAGGACGCCAAGCTGCGCGAAGGGCTGGATCCGTCCAGCCTGGACAAACCCTTCCTCGACTTCCGCCAGTGGCCGCTGGCCGGTGCCAGCGCACCCGAGAAGCACCTGCTGCGCATCCGCATCAAGGGCAAGTATCCGCAGTGGAACTACTGGCTGCAGATGACCTTCACCGCGCCGGTGCCCTGGGAGGCCGATGCCTTCTATGCCCAGCCCGGCATGGCCGAGCGCGGCATGACGCTGGACCGCTGGCCGGTGGGCACGGGCCCGTTCATGATGACCGAGTTCGTGCAGGACCGCCGGCACGTGATGGTGCGCAATCCCAACTACCGCGGTGAGCCGTATCCCTGCGAGGGCGACGAGATCGCCAAGGCCACCGGCCTGCTGGCCGACTGCGGCAAGAAGACGCCGTTCCTGGACAAGATCGTCGTCACGGTGGAGCGCGAGGCCGTGCCGCAGAAGGGCAAGTTCCGCCAGGGCTTCTACGACGTGGAGGTGTTCGAGCGCACCGACACCGGCAAGGACTACCTGGTGGACATGCAGGACTCCGACGCCGTGCGCCGCGAGTACACCGAGAAGGGCTTCCGGCTGGACACCCGCTCCGACGTCAACAGCTACTTCATCGCCTTCAACATGCTCGACCCGGTGATCGGCGTCGGCAGCACGCCCGAGCAGGCCGAGCGCAACCGCAAGCTGCGCCAGGCCATCTCCATCGCCATCGACTGGGAGGAATACAGCAAGGTCTTCCCGAAGAAGGCGGGCGACACCGCCATGAGCCCGCTGCCGCCGGGCATCGTCGGCTCGCGCGAGGAGGAGCCGGGCTACTTCAACCCGGTGACGCACCGCCTGGTGGACGGGAAGGTGCAGCGCCGGCCCATCGCCGATGCCAAGCGGCTGCTGGCCGAGGCCGGCTACCCCAATGGCCGCGACGCCAGGACCGGCCGCCCGCTGGTGCTCAACTACGACTACTACGCACCGCCCACGCCCGAGCGCAAGCCGGAGATCGACTGGGTGGTGCGGCAGTTCGCCAAGATCGACGTGCAGCTTGAGGTGCGCGCCACCGACAACAACCAGTTCCAGGACAAGGTGCGCAAGGGCACCTACCAGGTGTTCTGGCTGGGCTGGAATGCAGACTACCCCGACGCGGAGAACTTCCTGTTCCTGCTGTACGGCCCCAACGGCAAGACCAAGCACGACGGCGAGAACACCTCCAACTACGCCAGCGCCGAGTTCGACCGCCTGTACGGCCGCATGAAGACGCTGGACGACGGCCCCGAGAAGCAGCAGCTGGTCGACGAACTGGTGAAGATCGCGCAGACCGACGCGCCCTGGACCATGGGCTTCTTCCCGCATGCGTCGGCTGCGGTGCAGCACTGGGTCTACAACTCGCGCCCGGCCATCCTGGTGCGCGACCAGGGCCGCTACCTGCGGGTGGATGCGGCCGAGCGGGTGGCGCGCCAGAAGGCCTGGAACCAGCCGGTGTGGTGGCCCGCCGTGCTGATGGCCGTGGCGGTGGTGGTGCTGGTGGTGGTGGCCGCGCGCAGCCTGCGCCGGCGCGAACGCATGAACGCCCGTGGCGAAGTGCTGGCCTAGACGAAGCGGAGCCCTGACCCGATGCTTTCCTATGTGATGCGCCGCATCGTCTACGGCGCGCTGATCCTGCTGGGTGTGAACCTGGCCACCTTCGTGCTCTTCTTCACCGTCAACACGCCGGACGACATGGCGCGGCTGAACCTGGGCGGCAAGCGCATCACCCAGGAGGCCATCGAGCGCTGGAAGGAGGAACGCGCCTACGACAAGCCGCTGTACTTCAATGCGCAGGCCCAGGGCACGGCCCAGCTCACCGACACCATCTTCTGGGACCGCTCGGTGTCGCTGTTCGCGCTGAAGTTCGGCCGCGCCGATTCAGAGAGCGCCGGCGACATCGGCGCCGAGGTGGCCACCCGCATGAAGGTCAGCCTGCAGATGGCGCTGCCGCTGTTCGTGCTGCAGGTGATCGCCAGCACCGCCTTTGCGTTGCTGCTGGTGATGCTGCGCGGCACGCGGCTGGACGTGTGGGGCGTGGTGGCCTGCGTGGTGATGTTGTCCATCTCCAGCCTGTTCTACATCATCGTGGGGCAGTTCCTGTTCTCGCGGGTGCTCAAGCTGGCGCCGATCTCGGGCTATGCGCCGGGGCTGGATGCGGTGAAGTTCCTGGTGCTGCCCATCCTGCTGTCGCTGGTGGCGCGGCTGGGCGGCGAGGCCCGGCTGTACCGGGCCATGTTCCTGGAGGAGATCGGCAAGGACTATGTGCGCACCGCCCGTGCCAAGGGCCTGTCGGAGGCGGTCGTCCTGTACAGGCATGTGCTGCGCAACGCGCTCATCCCCATCATCACCAGCGCCGGCTCCTACCTGCCCTACGTGTTCCTCGGCAGCCTGGTGTTCGAGAGCTTCTTCGGCCTGCCGGGCCTGGGCGCCTACGTGATCGAGGCCATCGGCAAGCAGGACTTCGCCATCGTGCGCACGATGGTGTTCCTCGGCTCGCTGCTCTACATCGCCACCTATGTGCTGATCGACATCGCCTACACCTGGGCCGACCCCCGGGTGCGCCTCAGCTGACCTGCGAGCCTTCCATGCCCAAGTTCGTTCTGCTCTGGACCGACGCCGCGATCTGGCTGCTGCTGCTGGCCCTGCTGGCTTATAGCCTGATGGTGGTGCGCAAGCCCGCGCTGTCGGCCAACTGGCGCAAGGTGTTCCGCGATCCGGCGGCGCTGGCGTCTTCCCTCATCCTGCTGCTGTGCCTGGGCATCACGTTGGTGGACAGCATCCACTACCGCCCGCTGCTGCCGCCGGCACCCGGCGCCGCCGCGGACGCCGGGCCGGCCTACGACGCACGCACCCGCTCCCTGCTGGACATGCTGATGTGGGACCTGGTCGCTGCGCGGGAGTCCACCTACTCGCATCCGCTGGCCGCCGTCAGCTGGAACCGCGAATCCAGCGAGGTGGACGGCCAGGTGGTGCGCACCGCGCCGCGGCTTCAGTTCGGCGGCGCACACCTGAAGGACCCCGAGACCGAGCTGCTGGGCGACGTGGCCTGGCGGGCCGGCGTGGGCCTGCTGGCCGGCGCCCTGGCGGCCGCCTTGCTGACGGTGGCGCTGCTGGCCATGATCGGCCGTGCCCGCGGCACCGGCCTGGCCGAGACCTGGGCCGCCGTGCGACACCGCGAAGGGCAGGTGCCCTGGCATGCGCTGCTCATCACGCTGTGGCTGGTGGCCCTGGTGGTCGGCCCCAGCACCATGCTGTCCGGCCCCTACCACCTGATGGGCACCGACCGCACCGGCAACGACGTGCTGTACCAGGCCATCAAGAGCATCCGCACCGCCTTCGTCATCGGCACGCTGGCCACCGTGGCCACGCTGCCGCTGGCGGTGGTGCTGGGCATCATGGCCGGCTACTTCAAGGGCTGGGTGGACGAGCTGATCCAGTACCTCTACACCGTGCTCAGCTCGGTGCCCAACGTGCTGCTCATCGCGGCCTGCGTGCTGATGGTGCAGGTGTTCCTCGACAAGCACCCGGAGCTGTTCGAGACCGGCGCCGAGCGGGCCGACCTCAAGCTCTTCCTGCTGTGCGTGGTGCTGGGCGCCACCGGCTGGGCCGGCCTGTGCCGCCTGCTGCGCGGCGAGACGCTCAAGCTGCGCGAGCTGGAATACGTGCAGGCCGCCAATGCCTTCGGCGTGGGCCATGGCCGCATCATGGTGCGGCACATCTTCCCCAACGTGGCGCACCTGATGCTCATCGTCACGGTGCTGGAGTTCTCCTCGCTCATCCTCTACGAGGCGGTGCTGTCGTACGTGGGCGTGGGTGTCGATCCGTCGATGAACAGCTTCGGCGGCATGATCAACCTGGCCCGCTCCGAGATGAGCCGCGACCCGGTGGTGTGGTGGTCGTTCGCGGCGGCCTTCGGCTTCATGGTCACCGTGGTGCTGGCCGCCAACCTGTTCGCCGACGGCGTGCGCGACGCCTTCGATCCACGCGCGCGGACCTTCCGTGCCCGCGTGCTGCGGCGCGAACGCAAGACACAAGGGGCCTGACGTGCTGCGCATCGACAACCTGAAGGTGGAGCTGGACAGCGAAGCCGGCCTGGTCAAGGCCATCGACGGCCTGGACCTGGCCATCCGCCGCGGCGAGACTTTCGCGCTGGTGGGCGAGTCCGGCTGCGGCAAGAGCATGACCGCGCTGGCGCTGATGCGCCTGCTGCCCGACAACGGCACCGTGGCCCAGGGCCGCGTGCTGCTGGGCGACGAGGACCGCCGCGGCGAGACCGATGTGCTCAGCCTGCCCGAATCGCGCATGCGCGCGGTGCGCGGCGGGCGCATCGGCATGATCTTCCAGGAGCCTTCCACCAGCCTGAACCCGGTGATGAAGGTGGGCCAGCAGATCGTGGAAGCCATCGAGGCGCACACCGCGCTGCGCGGCGATGCGGCCCGCGCCAAGGCCATCGACTGGCTGCGCCGCGTCGGCATCCCCGAGCCCGAGCGCCGCATCGACGAGTACCCGTTCCGCATGAGCGGCGGCCAGAAGCAGCGGGTGATGATCGCGATGACGCTGGCCACCGAGCCCGACTTCGTGGTGGCCGACGAGCCCACCACGGCGCTGGACGTCACCATCCAGAAGCAGATCCTGGAGCTGCTGCGCGACCTGCAGCGCGAGCAGGGCATGGGCATGCTGCTCATCACGCACGACCTGGCGGTGGTCAGCGGCATGGCCCACCGCGTGGCGCTGATGTACGCAGGGCAGATCATCGAGGTGTCCGAGGCCGCCGACTTCTTTGCCCACCCGCGCCATCCGTATGCGCGCGCGTTGCTGAAGGCATTGCCGGATGCCCAGCGCCGCGACCAGCCGCTGGCCGCCATCGCGGGCACCGTGCCGCCGCTGACCACCACCTTCACCGGCTGCCGTTTCGCGCCGCGCTGCGACCGGGTGATGCCGCATTGCGCGACCACGCTGCCCGAGTTGTACGAGACCGCGGCGGCCGGCCAGGCGCCGCACCCGGTGCGCTGCCTGCTGTACGTGGACGATGCCCGCCTGGCCGCGCTGGCCGCCGCGGCGCCGGCCGAGGCCACACCCGCGCCGCTGCCTCCCGCTGCCGCGGCCGAGGCCACCCGCGGCCTGCCGGTGGGCGCGCCGCTGCTGCAGGTGGAGGGGCTGAGGGTGCGCTTCCCGATCCGCAAGGGCGCGCTGCAGCGCGTGGCGGGCTACTTCGACGCGGTGGACGGCGTGAGTTTCCAGGTGGGCGCGGGTCGCACCTTGGCGCTGGTGGGCGAGTCGGGCTGCGGCAAGACCACCACGGGCAAGGCCATCGTGCAGCTGCTGCGCACCCAGGCCCGCATCGAGGGCCGGGCCCTGCTGGACGGCCAGAACCTGTTCGACATGAACGGCGATGCGCTGCGCGCGGCGAGGCAGCGCATCCAGATCATCTTCCAGGACCCGTTTGCCTCGCTGAACCCGCGCATGCGCGTGTTCGACGTGCTGGAGGAAGGCCTGATGTCGCTGCGCACCGAGATGGACGCCGGTGCACGAAGAGCGCGCATCGAAGCCCTGACCGATCAGGTCGGCCTGCGCCGGGAGGCGCTGCACCGCTATCCGCACGAGTTCTCCGGCGGCCAGCGCCAGCGCATCGCCATCGCGCGTGCACTGGCAGTGCAGCCGCAGCTGATCGTGTGCGACGAGCCGACCTCCGCGCTCGACGTGTCGGTGCAGGCGCAGATCCTCAACCTGCTCAAGCAGCTGCAGCGTGAGCTGGGTATCAGCTACCTGTTCATCACGCACAACATCGGCGTGGTGGAGTACATCGCGGATGAGGTGGCGGTGATGCAACGCGGGCGGATCGTGGAGCAGGGGGCGGCGGCCAGCGTGCTGGATGCGCCGACGCAGGGGTATACGCGCACGCTGTTGGCGGCGGTACCTCGCTTGCAAATGCACCCGGCTTGACGGTCGAGCGACGCGTTGCAGCATCCCAACGACAGTTGATGATTTTGATAGGTGGTAGCCCGAATAGATAGAAATATCGATTCTTCTGGCAGAAAGATTGCTTAACAATCAGCCTGTCCCTGCGAAATTAATACTTTCAGCAATGAATGTCTTGATGCAAGGCTGACTGTGCAATCAACTGCTAGGAGAAATATGGTGAAGAAGACGGCAAGCAGTACCGCCGTGGTGGGCTTCTGTTTGCTCGCTGCGGGTGTGGCTAGTGCGCAACCGACCCAACGGGTCGAGATCACTGGCTCGGCGATCAAACGACTTGATGCCGAGGGTCCCGCGCCGGTGGATGTTTTCACCCGCAAGGACATCGCCCGCACCGGCGCCACCACGGTCTCGGAACTGGTCAAGAGCATTTCCGCGCTGGAGATTGACGACCAGGGGGAGATGACCCAAGGTTCGCCTTCAGGCTCCGGTGCATCCAATCTGCAAATGCGCGGTTTGAGCGAGCGGAACATCCTCATCCTGTTGAACGGCAGGCGCCTGCCGGTAGCAGCCATCCAGGATGGCTCCGGCTCTGGCGCGGCAGTCGACGTCAACAACATTCCGCTCAGTGCCATCGAACGGGTGGAAATCCTGAAAGACGGTGGGTCCGCCATCTACGGCGCGGATGCCGTTGCGGGCGTCATCAACTTCATCACAAAGAAGAACTACACCGGCATTGAAGCGCGCGCGGGTATCGGCCAAAGCACGCATGGCGATGCGACTGAAAAGACCGGTGGCTTGACCTTCGGTCTGGGCAACTATGACGAAGGCGGCTTCAATCTGCTTGCTGCCGTGGATGTGCTTAAACGTGACCCCCTGCCGCGCGCGGCGCGCCGCCTTACTCGCTCGGCCGACTTCCGGAATGTGGCTGGCCCCGATGCGCTGGACGGCCGTAGCACCTTTCACCCCGTTGGCAACATCGTTAGCGGCCCCGGCGCACCGGGACAGGTGCGCGATTGCCCGCCTGAGGACCTGAAAGGTGGTCTCTGCCGGTTCGATTACAGCCGGAGCATCCTCAACTCCATCAACGGCGCTGATCGTGTCAGCGCCTTGCTCATCGGCAACCTGAAGCTCGGAACTTCTACGCGCGCATTCACGGAGGTCATGCTGTCCCGGTCGGACGATACTTTCAAGTCGCAGCCGGCGCCATTTGCGTACACCGACTCGGAAGGTACCACCTACCGGCACCGCGCAATGCAATTCGGTCCCCGCACCACGGACAGGCACTCCACCCTCACCAACCTGGTGCTGGGATTCGAGGGAAGCCACTTCGGGATCGATTGGGACATCGCCGCAGGTCAGGGCACCAACAAGACCAGCAACAACGATCGCAATTTTGCCGCAGTCGACAAGACCTACGCGGCGCTGGACGACGGCACCTTCGACCCCACGGTAACGACCAATCCGCAATCGATCATCGACGCGCTCAGCCTGCGCCCAACGCGCACTGGCAAATCGGTCCTCAAGTTTTTCAATGCCAAAGGCAGCGGCCAACTGGCCGAACTGCCCGGCGGGCCGCTGGGTTACGCGGTGGGGGTCTCCTTCAACCAGGAGTCGCTGACTGACATCCCGGATGACGACCAGATTGGCAACAACGTGCTGGGCAGCATTGCCCAGGCACCTGTGAACGCCAAACGCAGCTCGCAGGCGATCTTTGGCGAGTTGTCGATTCCGATTTTCACAGGCCTTGAAGCCCAGCTGGCTGTTCGCCATGACCGTTTCACTGATGTGTCCGCCGTCGTGGACGGTGAAAGGCAGTCGTTCTCCGGCTACAGCAAGACCAGCCCCAAGGTGGCGCTGCGGTACCAGCCCAGCAAGCAGTTCATGGCGCGCGCTTCTTACGCGGGCAGCTTTCTGCCGCCCAGCTTGAAACAGCAGTTTGGTGGCGTGGACCAAGGTGCCAATTCCACCAGCGACGCGCTGATCTGCAACGCTTTCCCAACCTTGTCGGGCAACTGTGACAGCTTCCCGTACCAGCAGATCACTGGCTCCAACCCGGGTTTAAAGCCTGAAGTGGGCAAGACCTGGAACCTGGGTTTTGTCATCGAACCCATACCCCAGTTCAGCGCGGGCATCGACTTCTTCTGGATCAAGAAGCGGGACGAAATTTCGCAGCCTACGGTCGAGACGGCGGTGGTCAATGGTGCCGTTGCAATCAGCACTGCGGGCGAGGCGCAGGTCTTTACCAACAACTTGAATCTGGCATCCACCAAGGTGCGTGGTTATGACCTGCAGGTTCAGGCTCGTGCACTGAAGACGCCGTTGGGCCGTTTGTCGATCAAGAACACGCTGACGTATTACAACCAGCTGGAACAGCAGTTGTCCGGTGAACCGTCAGCAGAATACGTCGGCACGTTCCTGAAGCCCCGGTGGCGCAACACCTTGTCGGCCACGCTGGAAAACGACACATGGTCGGCCACCGCCACCGTGCGAACCACGGACAGCATGCGTGATACCGACCAGCCCTGGGGCAGTTTCGACTCCACCGAAACCCGCAAGATCAGTGGCCATGAGGAACTGGACTTGATGTTCCAGTACACCGGCGTCAAGTCGCTGACGCTGACGACCGGCGTGCGTAACCTGCTGAACCAGATGCCGCCGTACAGCGACATGGGCGCGTCGAATCAGTACGGAAGCATTGGGTTTCCCTGGATGTACAGCCCCCGGGGACGGTATGTCTTCGTGTCAGCCAACTATGCGTTCCGCTGACTGACCAGCGTACGCCTTTGCACCGCACTGCGGTGCAGACGTCTCTTGGATGCACAACGGGCCCTCGCGGCCCGTTTTTTCTTGCCCGTCAATCCGCACTACCGGCAAGCCCGGCACGGCCGTGGCGCGCGCGCACCATCAAGGTTTGTCCCAAGGCTGGCCCCGTAAATGCTTAAGGACAATCCAGACACGTAACGCAGCCAGTCGGGAACAAACAGAAACATTCGCCCAGCGTGCGCCTGTCTACGGGTGTGCTTTCACCCAGCAGCCTGCACCAACTGTGTGCACGCAATGTCGAGCCACCGTCTTGAACAATAGGTAGTCGCAGTCTTGTTCATTCCGCAGTACCGCTGTAGCCCCTCTTCGCGCCTGCCTGGCGCACCGGCACCCGCCGGTTACTTTCTCCCCACCGCCTTGTTGACCGGGACGCTTGCGCGTCGGCCCGGCGCAGGGCCGCGTGCGCACGTGTGAATTTCCGTTTTTTCCCTTAGAAAACCATGGAGGCCAGGCACCTGATCGGTAACCCCGCACCTTGATTCCTTGTTAACCGGGCATTGGCAACCCGCCTCTTGCCCGCAGGCGGCCACCAGGCTTCCTGCCATGTCATCGCATGCCACCGGCGCCACAAGCGCCCCGCAATGACATTTCTCCAGGTGGCTGGACACCTTGACTTGAACGTTAGGAGTATGAGTATGTTCAAACGCACGCAGTTACTGTCCAGCATACTGCTCGCCTTCGGCGGCACCGTTGGCCCCTTCGCCGGCGTCGCCTTGGCGCAAGAGAGCGCGCAACGCGTCGAAATCACCGGCTCGGCGATTCGCCGGGTGCAGGCGGAAGGTGCCCTTCCGGTGCAGGTGATCCGCAAGGAGGAGATCGACCGCACGGGCGCCACGTCCACGGTCGACCTTCTGCAGAAACTGCCCTCCATCCAGGGCGCGGTGACCGAGACCGCAGGTGTCGGTGGCAACAGCTACGGCTTCGCCGGCGTATCCATCCACAACCTGACCGAAAACCGCACCCTGGTGCTGCTGAACGGCCGCCGCCTGGCGCAGTTCGGTGGCCAGACCCTGACCGGCTTCGCCGCGGCGGTCGACCTCAACACCATTCCGATCGCCGCCATCGAGCGCATCGAGATCCTGTCCGACGGCGCCTCGGCCCTGTACGGCTCCGACGCCATCGCCGGCGTGGTGAACTTCATCACCAAGCGCGACACGCAGGAAGGCGACATCACCGTCGGCTACTCGCGGCCCTCCGATGGCGCCACCGAGAAGCGCGTGAACTTCTCCAAGGGCTTCGGCAACCTGGAGAGCGACGGCTACAACGTGCTCATCGCCGCCAGCGCCGACCGCCGCACCAAGCTGAACTCGACCGACCGCAAGTTCGCCAAGAGCGGCATCGTCAACTTCAACGCCAACGGCAAGACCTACCAGTTCTTCAACGGCTCGCCGCGCGGCATTCCTGCCAACACCACGGACGACGACGGCGACCTGGTCAGCCCCTACCTGCTGGCCAACGGCAGCTGCCCCGACGTGCACGTCTCGCTGGAAACGGCGCCGGGCAAGCGCGCCTGCTACTACGACTTCGTCACGCAGCTCGAGATCTACCCGGTGCGCGAGCGTGAGAGCTTCATGACCAGCTTCACCAAGAAGCTGGGCACCGACCACACCTTCGGCGCCGACCTGCTGCTGGCACGCACCAAGTCGATCTCGCGCATTGCACCGGTGCCGGGCGAAGTGCTGGTGGAAGCGGGCTCCGCGCTGCACAACCAGTACCTGCTGCCGGTGGGCATCACGGAGGACAGCGTGGCCTCGTACCGCGCCGCCGACCTGGGCAAGCGAACCAGCGACGACAAGGCCGACTTCCGCAACCTGAGCCTGAGCCTGAAGGGCACCGTGGCCGGCTGGGACTACGACACCGCGTACACCCACTCGGAAAGCATCGTCAAGGGCAGCATCTCGGGCTATCCCGGCGCCATCGCCTTCAACCGGCTGCTGACCAGCGGCCTGCTCAATCCCTTCGTGGGTCCGGGCCAGCAGAGCGCCGAAGCCCTGCAAGCCATCAACGGCGCCTCGTACAAGGGCTACTGGGACGGCGGCGAGTCCAAGCTCGACGGCGTCGAGCTGCGTGCGTCGCGCGCCTTTGGCCAGCTGGCCGGCGGCCCGATGCAGTTCGGCACCGGCATCAACTTCTTCAAGGAGCGCTTCGAGAGCAAGCCCAGCCTGTTCGCGCAGGGCGTGCTGACCAACCCGGTGACCGGCGAGCTGTGCGATCCGGACAACGACGCGCTGCCTTGTGACCAGCGCTTCGGCGATGCGTCGGCCAAGCCGCCGTACAAGTCGGACCGCCACGCCTGGGGCCTGTTCGGCGAGATGCTGTTCCCCATCGCGCGCAACTTCGAGCTGACCACCTCGGTGCGTTACGACAAGTACTCCGACTCGGGCAACTCCACCACCGGCAAGGCCGCGTTCCGCTGGAACCCGACGCCGCAGCTGCTGGTGCGCGGCTCGGTGGGCACGGGCTTCCGTGCGCCCACGGTGCCGCAGCTCAACGGTGCGCTGCAGTCCTATGGGGTGACGTCGGGCAACTACGACTGCACGCCGGAGCTGGCCGCCATCGCTGCCGCGCAGGGCGCCACCTGCCGCCCGAGCGGCACGCAGTACGACGTGTACGCCGGCGGCAACAAGGAGCTGAAGCCCGAGAAGTCGAAGCAGGCCACGCTGGGCATCCGCTTCGAGCCCAGCAGCGCGATCTCCGCCGGTGCCGACCTGTGGATGGTGGCGCTGCGCGACACCTTCGGCCAGATCACCGAGCAGGAGGCCTTCGCCAACCCGAACGCCTACGCAGGCGCGTGGACTTCGGCGGTGGACGTGGGCACGGGCACCAACTACCTGGCCTACAACCAGAGCAACCTGAACCTGGGCAAGACCTACATGAGCGGCATCGACTTCGATGTCGTGGGCCGCGTGCCCACGCCGCTCGGCACGGTCACCTCCCAGTTCGTGGCCACCTACATGCTGCGCGAGAAACAGCAGCTGGTGCCGGGCGGCGAGTACTACTCGGCCATCGGCAACAACAACGAGTCGCTGGGCACCGTCACCTTCCGGTGGCAGGGCCGCCTGACGACCTCGCTGCGCGCCGGTGCCTGGAACCACACGCTGGGCTTCAACTTCAAGACCGGCTACAAGGACGTGCCGGCCGAGGTGGAAGTGCTGGACGCCGCCGGCGTGGGCACGGGCGAGTTCGAGGAAGTGCGCCTGAAGGTCAAGCGCTACTACACCTTCGACTGGCAGAGCCGCGTGCAGCTGAACAAGCAGTTCGCCATCACCGCCGGCGTGCTGAACATCTTCGACCGCGCACCGCCGCTGTCGCTGGTGATCAGCGGCATCAACAAGGGCCAGATGGTGGGCTACGACGACCGCTACTACGACCCGCGCGGCCGCACCTTCTACATCAACGGCAACTTCGCCTTCTGATGCACCGTCCGGGCCGCACGCCCGGACGCACAGGAGCCCGCGGCCTTCACAGGCCGCGGGCTCTTTTCACTTCGGCGCCAGCCGGATCGCCCCGTCCAGCCGGATCACCTCGCCGTTGAGCATCTCGTTGGTGACGATGGCGTGCACCAGCTTGGCGTAGTCCTGCGGGGTGCCCAGGCGCGAGGGGAATGGCACGCCCGCGGCCAGCGCGTCCTGCACTTCCTGGGGCATGGAGAACAGCATCGGCGTGCCGAAGATGCCCGGGGCGATGGTCATGTTGCGGATGCCGTTGCGCGCCAGGTCGCGGGCGATCGGCAGCGTCATGCCCACCACGCCGCCCTTGCTGGCCGAATAGGCGGCCTGGCCGATCTGGCCGTCGTACGCGGCCACGCTGGCGGTGCTGATGAGCACACCGCGCTCGCCGGTGGGCTCGGGCTCGTTCTTCGCCATGGCCTCGGCGGCCAGGCGGATCATGTTGAAGCTGCCGATCAGGTTGACCGTGATCACCTTGGTGTAGAGCGACAGCGCATGCGCACCGTCCTTGCCCACCGTCTTGGCCGCGGGCGCGATGCCGGCGCAGTTCACCAGGCCCACCAGCTTGCCCAGCGACGTGGCTTTGGCCACCACGGCCTGGCCGTCGGCCTCCTGGCTCACGTCGCACCTGACGAAGGCGCCGCCCAGCTCGGCGGCCAGGGCTTCGCCCTTGTCGGCCTGCAGGTCGGCGATGACGACGGTGGCGCCGTGGGCGGCCAGCATGCGCGCCGTGCCTTCGCCCAGGCCCGACGCGCCGCCGGTGACGATGAAGACCTTGCCTGCGATGTCCATGCGTGATTACTCCTGAGATGACAGTCCTGGAATGGAAAACGCCGCCCGCAGGCGGCATTCGTCGGTGAGCGGCAGGCGGGCCTTCAGCCTAGCGCCTGCAGTGCGCGGGCGGTGATCTCGTCCACCGTGCCGGTGCCGCTGATCTTGCTGTAGCGCGGGGCCTGGGCATCGCCGGTGGCGGCCCATTGGCTGTAGTAGTCCACCAGCGGGCGCGTGAGGCTCTGGTAGACCTCCAGGCGCTTCTTGACGGTCTCTTCCTTGTCGTCCTCGCGCTGCACCAGGTCCTCGCCGGTGACGTCGTCCTTGCCGGCCACCTTGGGCGGGTTGTACTTGACGTGGTAGGTGCGGCCCGAGGGCTGGTGCGTGCGGCGGCCGCTCATGCGCTCGATGATGGCTTCGTGCGGCACGTCGATCTCCAGCACGGCGTCGATCTTGACGCCGGCCGCGCGCATGGCTTCGGCCTGCGGGATGGTGCGCGGGAAGCCGTCGAACAGGAAGCCCTTGGCGCAATCGGGCTGTGCGATGCGTTCCTTGACGAGGGCGATGATGAGGTCGTCGCTGACCAGGCCGCCGGCGTCCATCACCTTCTTCGCTTCGATGCCCAGCGGCGTGCCGGCCTTGACGGCGGCGCGCAGCATGTCACCGGTGGAGACCTGCGGGATGCCGTACTTCTGGCACAGGAAGGTGGCTTGGGTTCCTTTGCCGGCACCCGGTGCCCCCAGCAGGATCAGTCTCATCGTTGTCCTCGTTTTGCGGTGTTCTACGCTGTCAGTCGTGGAAGATAACACGCACACCCCTGCGCGAAACTGACGCGCCAGGGGTGGCGGCACGGGGGCCTGGCCCCCTTCAGATGACGCTCAAAGCGCGGCCTGCGCGGCCACCAGCGCACGCACGCGCGCCAGGTCTTCGGGCGTGTCCACACCCGCGGCAGGCGCGGCGGCGCTGCAGTGCACGGCGATGCGTTCGCCATGCCACAGCACCCGCAGCTGCTCCAGCGCCTCGATGGTTTCCAGCGGCGATGCGGCCAGCGTGGGAAAGCTGCGGAGGAAGCCCGCGCGGTAGCCGTAGATGCCCACATGGCGCAGCGCCGGCGGTGCGGGCGGCAGCGGCAGGGCGGGTGCGCCGGGGTGGCTGCCATCGCGCCACCAGGGCAGCGGCGCGCGGCTGAAGTACAGCGCACGCGACTGCGCATCCAGCACCACCTTGACCACGTTCGGATTGGCCAGGTCGGCCACGCTGTCGATGGCATGGGCGGCGGTGCTCATCACGCAGTCGCTGCGCAGCTGCAGCTGCTCGACGCAGGCGGTGATCAGGCCCGGGTCGATCAAGGGTTCGTCGCCCTGCACGTTGACCACGATGTGGTCGCCGTCCAGCCCCAGCTGCTCGCAAGCCTCGGCCAGGCGGTCGCTGCCGCTGGCATGGTCGGCGCGCGTGAGCAGGGCGCGCACGCCGTGGGCTTCGCAGGCCTTCAGGATCTCGGCGTCGTCCGCGGCCACCACCACCTGGGCGGCGCCGGCCAGCGCGGCGCGCTGCGCCGCGCGCACCACCATCGGCAGGCCGCCGATGTCGGCCAGCGGCTTGCGCGGCAGGCGCGTGGAGGCCAGCCGGGCGGGTATCAGCACGGTGAAGGGGGCGGCGGCGGCGCTCATTCCAGGTTGCGCGCTTCGCCTTCCAGCATCACCGGCAGGCCATCGCGGATCGGGAAGGCCAGGCGGTCGGCGCGGCAGGCCAGCTCGGCGGGTTGGCTGGCGTCGTCGCGCAGCATTTCGAGCGGGCCCTTGCAAACGGGGCACACCAGCAGGTCGATCAGGCGATGGTCGAGCGTCATGGGGCAGGTGGGGCGGGGCAGCCCGAAGGGGGCGGAGGCAGCAGCGGCTGCAGGGCCGCGGCCAGGCCGGGCGGAAGCGGGAAGTCTAGCGTGGCCACCCACACCCGCTGGCCCGGCGGCAGGCGATCGGGCCGCAGCTTCACCGCGTCCTTTTCGGTGATCACCACCTCGGCGTCCCGCGGCCAGGGCAGGGTGGCGAAGTCATGGTGGTCGGGCAGCGGCAGGCGCTCGATGGCCAAGCCCGCGGCTTCCAGCATGCCGAAGAAGCGCTCGGGCGAAGCGATGCCCGCCGCCGCATGCAGCGGCCGGCCTTGCAACGCGTGCAGCGGCTGCGCGGCGCCGTCGGTGGCGGCCCACCAGTCGGCCAGCGGCGTGACGCCGGCCAGCGATCGGCGCGCCAGGAAGCCCGGCAGCGGCGTGCTGGCGGCCGGCGCGTTGTACAGCACCAGGGTGCGCGGCGGGAGGGCCGGCGGCAGCGGCTCGCGCAGCGGGCCGGCGGGCAGCAGCAGGCCGTTGCCGGCGCCGCGCTCGTCGAACACCACCAGCTGCACGTCGCGCCGCAGCCGGTGGTGCTGCAGGCCGTCGTCGGACACCACGATGTCCACCGCCGGATGCGCCGCGCGCAGCGCCGCCAGCGTGGCCACGCGGTCGGCACCCACCCACACCGGCACGCCGGTGCGCAGCTGGATCAGCAGCGGCTCGTCGCCACCGTGGGCGGCACCCAGGCCGGGCTGCACCTGGGCCACCGCGTCGGTGCCACGGCCATAGCCGCGGGAGATCACGCCGGGCGTCCAGCCCGTGTCACGCAGCCAGCGCACGAGCGCGATGACGCTGGGCGTCTTGCCGGCACCGCCGACGATCAGGTTGCCCACCACCACCACCGGCACTTCGCCGGGACCGCGGTCGGCCGGCGCGGCATTGCGGCGGCGGTGCAGCGCCGCCAGGCCCCGGTAGAGCCAGCTCAGCGGCTGCAGCAGCCGCGCGCCGAGGGTAGGGCGAGGCCGCCACCACTGGCGTTGCAGCCAGGCGGCCAGCGCGCCGCCATGTGCAGGCAGGCTCACGCGCGGGCTCCAGCAGGCCGGTGCACGGGCTTGCGCCTTCAGCGCCCGGCCGGTGCCGCGGTGGGGACGCCGGTGTCCGCGCCGGGGGCAGCCTGGGTGGCGAAGGTGACGCGCGGCAGGCCGGCGCGGCGGGCCGCGTCCAGCACGTTCACCACCGACTGGTGCGCCGCGCTGGCATCGGCCGAGACGATGACCACCGGCCCCGGGCCGGCCGCGCCCAGCGCCGACGCCGCGCGGCTCATCGCGCCGGCCAGGCCTTCCACGCTGCGGCCGGGCAGCGGCTCGCCGTTGATGGCATAGCGGCCATCGGCGGCCACCGAGACCAGCACCTCGTCCGGGCGCTCGCGCATCGGCTCGGCCTGGGCCACCGGCAGGCTCACCTGCAGCTCGGTGAAGCGGGTGTAGGTGGTGGACAGCATGAGAAAGATCAGCACCACCAGCAGCACGTCGATGAACGGGATGAGGTTGATGTCCGGCTCCTCGCGCCGCGGCCGGCGGAAGTTCATGCCGGCGTGCGCACCGCAAAGCGCATCAGGTGCGGCACCAGGCGCTCGGCGGCCTGCTCCAGGTCCAGCGCATATTCGTCCACCCGGCCGCGGAAGTAGCGGTAGAACATCAGCGACGGGATGGCCACGATCAGGCCGAACGCGGTGTTGTAGAGCGCGATGGAGATGCCGTGCGCCATCTGCACCGGGTTGGCGCCGGCGCCCGCGGCCAGCGCGGTGCCCGGGGCCTGGGCGCCGAAGATCTCGATCATGCCCACCACCGTGCCCAGCAGCCCCAGCAGCGGCGCCGCGGTGGCGATGGTGCCCAGGGTGTTCAGGTAGCGCTCCAGCCGGTGCAGCGCGATGCGGCCGGCGCCTTCCAGCGACTGGCGCAGCGCTTCCTCCGTGATGCGCGGCTCCGCGATCACGCTGCGCAGCCCGGCGGCCAGCACCTGGCCCAGCGCGCTGTTGCCGCCAAGCCGGTTGACCACGTCCGGGCCCGGCAGATTGGAGCGGGTGAGGGTGAGCACCTCGTCCAGCAGCCGCGGCGGCGCCACCCGTGCCGGCCGCAGGCTGGAGAACCGTTCGATGACCAGGGCCAGCGCCACCACGGAGCAGACCAGCAACGGCCAGATCGGCCAACCCGCGGCTTGTATGATCGAAATCACGCTTCTTCCAGGGAATGCGCCGGCTGCCACAGGGGCGCCGGCCGTGAAGAGAGGCGCGATTATGGGCCCTGCCTCCCCACGTTCCGGGCCTTGCGCACAGCGCTTCGGTTCGCTGCGCGGCGGCCCATCCGCCGCGCACCCGCTTGACAAACCATCAATCCACGGCTGCTGTGGATAACTTTGTGGGCAAGTGCCTGATGGCGTCCGCAAAGGCTTGAAATCATTGGGCCGCGCACAGATTGCTGCAAATTTAGGCACATAAATAGTGTTCAAAATCAAGCACTTACTTGAGTATGACGGCCTGGTGACAGGCGTTTGGGGCCGCCAGCCCAGCAACGGCGCGCTTGTGGAGTTCTCGCACCGCGCCAGCCGGGCGCTGGCGGCATGAACCGGCCCTTCGGCGCACTGCCGGCGCGCACGGTGTGGGGCGTGTCCGCGCTGCTGCTGGCCGCGGGCGATGCGCTGGCAGCGCGCTTCGGCTCGGTTTCGGTTCGCGGCGAACTCTCCGGCTACACCCGCGCGGCCAGCGGCCACTGCTACTTCACGCTGAAGGATGCCGACGGTGCCACCGGCACCCTGCGCTGCGCGATGTTCCGCCGCGCGGCGGTGCTGCTGGACTTCCAGCCGCGCGACGGCCAGCAGGTGGAGCTGCGCGGCCGCATGGCGGTGTACGAGGCGCGCGGCGAGCTGCAGCTGGTGGTGGAGTCGATGCAGCAGGTGGGCGCCGGCAGCCTGTACGAGCAGTTCCTGAGGCTGAAGGCCCGCCTGGAGGCGCAGGGCCTGTTCAGCACCGAACGCAAGCGGCCGCTGCCGCCGTTCCCGCAGCGGGTGGGCGTCATCACCTCGATGGGGGCAGCCGCGCTGCACGACGTGCTCACCGCGCTGCAGCGGCGCGCGCCGCAGGTGGAGGTGATCGTCTATCCGAGCCTGGTGCAAGGGCCGGAGGCGCCGGCCTCGCTGGTGGCGGCGCTCACCCGCGCGGCGCAGCGCAACGAGGTGGACACGCTCATCCTGTGCCGCGGTGGCGGCTCGCTGGAAGACCTCTGGGCCTTCAACGACGAGCGCGTGGTGCGGGCGGTGGCCGATTCGCCGATTCCGCTGGTGTGCGGCGTCGGCCATGAGACCGACGTCTCGCTGTGCGATTTCGCGGCCGACCTGCGCGCGCCCACGCCCACCGCCGCTGCCGAGCTGGTGTCGCCGGCGCGGATGGATTCCCTGGCCCGGCTGGCCGCCATCGCCCACCGGCTGCAGGCCCTGGTGCACCGCCGCCTGGAGGGCCAGGCGCAGCACCTGGACCGCCGGGCCATGCAGCTGGCGCGGCCGGCGCAGGCGCTGGCCCGGCAGGCCCAGCGGCTGCAGGGCCTGGAGCACCGGCGCCAGCAGGCGCTGCGCCAGGTGCTGCAGCAGCAGGCGCTGGCGCAGCAGCAGGCCGGCGCGCGGCTGCACCGGGCGCTGGCCCAGCACTTCGGCCGGGCCGAAGCCCGGCTGCAGAACCTGGCCGAGCGCCTGCCGCGGGCGCCGCAACCGGCGCTGGCGCGGGCCGAGGCCCGGCTAGGCGCGCTGGCCGGCCGGCTGCAGGCGCTGGACCCGGCGCGGGTGCTGCAGCGCGGCTATGCCTGGGTGACCGGCGAGGACGGCCATGCCGTCACTTCCGCCGCTGCGCTGCAGCCGGGCTCGCGCATCGCCGCGGTGTTTGCCGACGGCCGCGCCGACGCGCTGGTGCAGACGGTGCACGCCGAGCGACGACCAACTCCCGACACGCCTGTGTGACATGCTGCCTTGACGGCGCGCCGCCTTTGGCGTGCTGCCTACAATGCGGCCGCCAAACCGCTCCCACCCGTCGGTAAGACCGGCTCAACAACGAGGAAATCTTCATGGAACGAGTGCTGCCCCCCCTGCCTTACGCGATCGACGCGCTGGCACCGCACTACAGCCAAGAGACGCTCGAGTTCCACCACGGCAAGCATCACAACGCCTACGTGGTGAACCTGAACAACCTGCAAAAGGGCACCGAGTTCGAAGCGATGGAACTCGAGGACGTCATCAAGAAGTCGTCCGGCGGCATCTACAACAACGCCGCCCAGATCTGGAACCACACCTTCTTCTGGAGCTGCATGAAGCCGCAAGGCGGTGGCGAGCCCACCGGCGCGCTGGCCGATGCGATCAATGCCAAGTGGGGCAGCTACGCCGCCTTCAAGGAAGCCTTCGTCAAGAGCGCCGTGGGCAACTTCGGCTCCGGCTGGACCTGGCTGGTGAAGAAGGGCGACGGCTCGGTGGACATCGTCAACATGGGCGCCGCCGGCACCCCGCTGACCACCGGCGACACCCCGCTGCTGACGGTCGACGTGTGGGAACACGCCTATTACATCGACTACCGCAATGCCCGCCCGAAGTTCGTCGAGACCTTCTTCGACAAGCTGGTGAACTGGGACTTCGCGGCGAAGAACTTCGCCTGACGTCAGCGCGGTGCCTCGGCCTGGCGCAGCACTTCCTGCGCCAGCGCCAGCACCGACAGAGGGGCCGAGCCTTCGGCCTTGTTGTTGATCGTCACGAGCACGCCGTGGCCCGCGCCCAGCGTGCCGACGATCACCCGGGCCAGCGCCGTGCGCGTGGCCTCGTCCGGCTGCTGCATGCGGTCGAAGGGCGCCCAGGCGTCCTTGGCCTGCGCATAGCGCTGGCCCCGCTGCAGGTTCCAGCGGCACACCAGGTCGCCCGGCCACGTCGCCCGCAGCATCGGCAGCTGCTGCGCCATCGGCGGCATGCGGTCGTGCAGGCCGGCGCAGTAGCGCACGCCGTGCGACTGCAGCAGCCCGGCCAGCGCGGGCGTCAGCAGCGCGGCGTTGCGCAGCTCCAGCGCCACCACCGTGTGCTGCAGGCGTGCATCGGCCCGCAGCGCGGGCATCAGCACCTGCCATAGCCTGTCCAGTGCTTCGTGCAGCCGTGGCTCGTCGGCCAGCCAGTCGGCCGGCAATGGCGACAGCTGGAACACCAGCGCGCCCAGCGTCGGGCCCAGGCCCTGCACGGCAGGCAGCAAGACCTCCTGCAGCGCTCGCTGTGCATCGAGGAAGCAGGGGTTGGCGTGCACCGGCTTGCCGCTGCCCGGCTCGCGCAGCAGTGCGTCGGTGACCAGCGCCGGCGCCTTGACCACGAAGCGGAAATCGGCCGGCACCTGCGCGGCCAGGCCGGCGTAGGTGGCCGCATCCAGCGGGCGGTAGAACGCCCGGTCCAGGCTGACGGTGCGCAGCAGCGGATGGCAGTGGTAGGCCGTCAAGCCGCGGCGGGCCAGCACCGGCGCGCCATACGCCCGGCCCCACACCAGGCCCTGCCAGCCGGGAAAGCTCCAGGACGAGGTGCCCAGCCGCAAGCGGCCGCCGAAGCGCTGCTGCAGCCGGTCGGCCAGCGACACCAGCTCGGGCGAGGGGACCGCCGCCTGCAGCGGGGCTGCGGCCTCCGGCTCCGCGGCCGGCTCATCGCCAAACAGCGACGGCGTGCCGGCCGCCGGCGGCACCGGCTTCACACGGCCGGCGGCAGTGCCGCGGCACCGCGCAGGAAGATGTCCACGGTGATGGCGCCGGTGGCCTCCAGGTCGAAGGCCTCGCGGTCCAGCAGCCAGTTGTGCAGCAGGCCGTCGACCACCGCATGCAGCCCCAGCGCCAGCTGCCGCGCCGGCACCGCGGCAGGCACCTCGCCGGCGGCCTGCGCCTGCTCGAACATCTCGGCCAGCTCGGCCACGTGGCCGCCGCGCACTTCCAGGTGGCGGTCGCGCACGGCCATCAGCTCGTCCACGTACTCCACCTTCTGCGTGGCGATCTCGATCACGCGGCGGGCGCGCTCATCGTGCGCCACCAGGTGGAACACCTCCTGCAGATGGGCCCGAAGGCCGGCCAGTCCGGTGCCCCCGGCGCCAGCGCAGGCCCTGGGGCCGCTGTCCTCCACCGGCATGCACACCCGGTCCATCATGGTGGTGAAGACGTCGGCCTTGTCCTTGAAATGCCAGTACACCGCGCCGCGGGTGACGCCGGCGGCCTGGGCGATGTCGTGCAGCGAGGTTCGCGAGACGCCCTGGCGATGGAACAGCAGCTCCGCCGCGTCCAGAATGCTGGCGCGGGTGGCGAGGGCTTCTTCCTTTGTCTTGCGGACCATGTGTTCGGCGGCGGCGTGAGGGAGGGTGGCGCATACATTCTAGGCTGTATGTATACTGGCGCCCGTTCTGGCTCCGGGTATACCCGCAGCCCTCCCGGCTTCTCCCCAGAAAAACTTTCCAAGGACGTGCATCGTGATGCGACGAGAGTCAGCTGTTGCTATGTTTTTCGGCGCATCGCAACGCGCCCGCACCCCGGGCGCCGCCCTGGCCGTGATCGGCTTGGCAGTGTTGCTGGCCGCCTGCGGCAAGAAGGAAGAGGCCGCCGCCGCGGGCGGGCCGGGCGGCGGCATGCCGCCGGCCACCGTCGGCGTGGTTGCGGTGCAGCCGCAGTCCGTGGGCCTGGTCACCGAGCTGCCGGGCCGGCTGGAAGCCTCCCGCGTGGCCGAGGTGCGTGCCCGCGCCGCCGGCATCCTGCAGAAGCGGCTGTTCCGCGAAGGCAGCGACGTGAAGGCTGGCCAGCCGCTGTTCCAGATCGACTCCGCGCCGTATGAAGCGGCGCTGGCCAGCGCGCAGGCCTCGCTGGCGCGTGCCGAGGCCAACGTGGCGCAGACCAAGGCGCAGGCCGAGCGCTATGCGCCGCTGGTGGAAGCCAATGCCATCAGCAAGCAGGAATACGTGAATGCCGTGGCGGCCCAGAAGCAGGCCGAGGCCGACGTGGCCGTGGCCCGCGCCTCGGTCAAGACGGCCAGCATCAACCGCGGCTATGCGGCGGTGACGGCGCCGATCTCCGGCCGCATCGGCCGCGCGCTGGTGACCGAAGGCGCGCTGGTGGGCCAGGGCGAGCCCACGCCGCTGGCGGTGGTGCAGCAGATCAACCCGATGTACGTCAACTTCACGCAGTCGGCCACCGAGGTGCTGAACCTGCGCCGCGCGCTGGCCGCCGGCAAGGTGAGCCAGGCTGGAGGCGACCAGTCGGCCGTGGTGCACATCCTGATGGACGACGGCAGCGAGTACGGCCGCACCGGCCGGCTGCTGTTCTCCGACCTGACCGTGGACCAGACCAGTGGCCAGGTGACGCTGCGTGCCGAGGTGCCCAACCCTGACGGCCTGCTGCTGCCCGGGATGTACGTGCGGGTGCGCATCGAGCAGGCGCAGCTGAAGCAGGCCATCCTGCTGCCGCAGCAGGCCGTCACCCGCGCGGCCACCGGCGACACGGTGCTGGTGGTGGGTCCGGACAACAAGCCCGCGCCGCGGCCGGTCAAGCTGGGCCAGAACCAGAACAACCAGTGGATCGTGCTGGAAGGCCTGAAGCCCGGCGAGCAGGTCATCGTCGACGGCTTCCAGAAGATGATGGTGCCCGGCGCGCCGGTCAAGCCGGTGCCGTGGACCCCGGGTGCCGCGTCGGCGCCGGCGGGCTCGGCCCCCGCTTCCGCCCCGCAAGGCGCCGCCAGCGCCGCCAGCAAGTAAGCCCTCGCGGCAGAGCAACGAGGGACCTCCATGGCCAAATTCTTCATCGATCGCCCGATCTTCGCGTGGGTGATCGCCCTGTTCATCCTGGTGCTCGGCGGCGTGGCGATCAAGCAGCTGCCGATCGCCCAGTACCCGACGGTGGCGCCGCCGGCCATCGTCATCAACACCGCCTACCCGGGCGCCTCCGCGCAGACGCTGGAGGACTCCGTGCTCAGCGTGATCGAGCGCGAGATGAACGGCTCGCCGGGCCTGATCTACATGGAGTCGGTGGCCCAGGCCGACGGCACCGGCGCCATCACCATCACCTTCGAGCCGGGCACCAACCCCGAGCTGGCGCAGGTGGACGTGCAGAACCGGCTGGCCCGCGCCACGCCGCGGCTGCCTTCGGCGGTGACGCAGCAGGGCGTGCGCGTGGACAAGTCGCGCAACAACTTCCTGATGTTCACCATCCTGTCGTCGGACGACCCGCGCTACGACCCCGTGGCGCTGGGCGACTACGCCTCGCGCAACGTGCTGCCCGAGCTGCAGCGGGTGCCGGGCGTGGGCCAGGCGCAGCTGTTCGGCACCGAGCGCGCGATGCGCATCTGGATCGACCCGGCCAAGCTGGTGGGCTTCAACCTGTCCACCGCCGAGGTGAACGCCGCCATCCGCGCGCAGAACGCGCAGGTGTCCTCCGGCACCATCGGCGACCTGCCGAACGTGCCCGGCCAGAGCATCTTCGCCACCGTGGTGGTGGCCGGCCAGCTCTCCACGCCGGAGCAGTTCGGCAACATCGTGCTGCGCGCCAATGCCGACGGCTCGTCGGTGCGGCTGCGCGACGTGGCCCGCATCGAGCTGGGCGGCCAGGCCTATGCCACCTCGGCGCGGCTGAACGGCCAGCCGTCCACCGGCATCGGCATCCAGCTCTCGCCCACCGGCAATGCGCTGCAGACGGCCGAGGCGGTGCGCAACCGCATGGCCGAGCTGTCGAAGTTCTTCCCCGCCGGCGTCAAGTACGAGATCCCGTACGACACCTCGCGCTTCGTCAGCATCTCCATCGAGCAGGTGGTGGAGACGCTGTTCGAGGCGGTGGTGCTGGTGTTCCTGGTGATGTTCCTGTTCCTGCAGAACTGGCGCTACACCATCATCCCGACCATCGTGGTGCCGGTGGCGCTGCTGGGCACCTTCGCGGTGCTGCTGGCGCTGGGCTTCTCGATCAACGTGCTGACCATGTTCGGCATGGTGCTGGTCATCGGCATCGTGGTGGACGACGCCATCGTGGTGGTGGAAAACGTCGAGCGCATCATGAGCGAGGAGGGGCTGTCGCCCCGCCAGGCCACGCGCAAGGCGATGGGCCAGATCTCCGGCGCCATCATCGGCGTGACGGTGGTGCTGATCTCGGTGTTCGTGCCGCTGGCCTTCTTCGCCGGCGCGGTGGGCAACATCTACCGCCAGTTCTCGGCGGTGATGGTGTCGGCCATCGCCTTCAGCGCCTTCCTGGCGCTGTCGCTCACCCCGGCGCTGTGCGCCACGCTGCTCAAGCCGGTGGAAGCCGGCCACCACCACGAGAAGCGCGGCTTCTTCGGCTGGTTCAACCGCAGCTTCAGCCGCACCGCCAAGGGCTACGAGGGATGGGTGCGCCGCATCCTTCACCGCGCCGGCCGGTTCATGATCATCTACCTGGCCATCGTGGTGGGCGTGGGCTGGATGTTCCTGCGCCTGCCCAACAGCTTCCTGCCCAACGAGGACCAGGGCTACATCATCGTCAACGTGCAGCTGCCCCCGGGCGCGGCGCAGAACCGCACGCTGGAGGTGATGAAGCAGGTGGAAGGCTTCATCCTCAAGCAGCCGGAGGTGCGCAGCATGGTCAGCGTGCTGGGCTTCAGCTTCTCGGGCACCGGGCAGAACGCGGCGCTGGCCTTCGTGGTGCTGAAGGACTGGCATGAACGCGAGGGCGAGAACATGAGCGCCAGTGCGCTGGCAGGCCGTGCCTTCGGCGGGCTGATGGGCATCCGCGATGCCTTCATCTTCCCGCTGAGCCCGCCGCCGATCCCCGAGCTGGGCAATGCCACCGGCTTCAACTTCCGGCTGCAGGACCGCTCGGGCCAGGGCCGGCAGGCGCTGGTCAACGCCCGCAACCAGCTGCTGGGCATGGCCCGCGGCAGCAAGCTGCTGGCCGGCGTGCGCCCCGACGGCCTGGAAGACGCGGCCCAGCTGCAGCTGGACATCGACCGCGACAAGGCCAGCGCGCTGGGCGTGACCTTCGATGCGATCAACACCGCGCTGTCCACGTCCATGGGCTCCAGCTACATCAACGACTTCCCGAACAACGGGCGGCTGCAGCGGGTGATCGTGCAGGCCGATGCGCCCCAGCGCATGCAGCCCGACGACCTGCTGCGGCTGAATGCCAGCAACAGCAAGGGCCAGCCGGTGCCGCTGTCGGCCTTCGCCACCACGCGCTGGGTCACCGGGCCGATGCAGACGGTGCGCTACAACGGCTACCCCACCATGCGCATTGCCGGTGATGCGGCGCCGGGCATCAGCACCGGCCAGGCGATGGACGAGATGGAGCGGCTGGCGCGCCAGCTGCCGCCGGGCTTCGGCTTCGAGTGGACCGGCCAGTCCCGCGAGGAAAAGCTCTCGGGCTCCACCGCCACCATCCTGTTCGCCTTCTCGCTGCTGGCGGTGTTCCTGGCGCTGGCCGCGCTGTACGAGAGCTGGTCCATCCCGGCGTCGGTGCTGCTGGTGGTGCCGCTGGGCATCCTGGGCGCACTGGCCGGCGTGTACCTGCGCGACTACCCCAACGACGTGTACTTCAAGGTCGGCCTGATCACCGTGATCGGCCTGGCGGCGAAGAACGCGATCCTGATCATCGAGTTCGCGAAGGACCTGCAGGCGCAGGGCAAGAACGTGTTCGATGCGGCGCTGGAGGCGGCCCACCTGCGCTTCCGGCCGATCATCATGACCTCGCTGGCCTTCATCCTCGGCGTGCTGCCGCTGGTGATCGCCTCCGGCGCCGGCTCGGCCAGCCAACGTGCCATCGGCACCGGCGTGATGGGCGGGATGATCGCGGCCACGGTGCTGGCGGTGTTCTTCGTGCCGTTGTTCTTCGTGGTGATCCGCCGCTTCTTCAAGGGCAGCGAGCGGCAGCGCCGCATCTATGCCCACGAACTGGACCAGGACACCCTGCCGCCCCCGATGCCTCCGCAAGCGGAGGGCCGCTCGTGAAAGTGCCCGCCATGACGTCTGACTTCTTCCGCCCGGCCACGCTGGCCGCCGCGGCCCTGGCCGCGCTGCTGGCCGGCTGCAGCTCGATGGCGCCGACCTATGAGCGCCCGGTGCCGCCGGTGGCGCCCAGCTACCCGGTCTCGGTGGCGGGCGACACCACCACCGGCACCCCGGCCGCCGACGTGCAGTGGCAGCAGTTCTTCGCCGATGCGCGCACCCGCCGGCTGATCGAGCTGGCGCTGCAGAACAACCGCGACCTGCGGGTGGCGGTGCTCAACATCGAGCGCACCCGCGCGCTGTACCAGGTGCAGCGGGCCGACCGGCTGCCGTCGGTCAGCGGCGCGGCATCGCTGAGCCGCGAGCCCAATGCGCAAGGCGACCAGACCAGCCTCTACACCGTGGGCCTGGGCATCACCAGCTACGAGCTGGACCTGTTCGGCCGCGTGCGCAGCCTGAGCGATGCAGCCCTGGCCACCTACCTGTCCACCGAGGAAGGGCGCAAGGCCGCGCAGATCAGCCTCGTCGGCTCGGTGGCGCGGGCGGCGCTGGCGGTGCAGGCCGACGAGGAGCTGCTGGCCATCACCCGCCAGACCCTGGCCACGCGGGAGGAGTCGCTGAAGCTGTCGCAGCTGCGCTTCGACAACGGGGTGTCGTCCGAGCTGGACCTGCAGCAGGCCCGCAGCCTGGTGGCCGCCGCGCGCGCCACGCTGAGCCAGCTGCAGCGCCAGCGCGAGCTGGACGAGAACGCGCTCACGCTGCTGGTGGGCCAGCCGCTGCCGGCCGACCTGCCGCCGCTGCTGTCACTGGCGGACACGCGCATGGTGGACAACCTGCCGGCCGGCCTGCCGTCGGACCTGCTGGCGCGCCGGCCCGACCTGCGCCAGGCCGAGCAGACGCTGCTGTCGGCCAATGCCAACATCGGCGCGGCGCGGGCCAACTTCTATCCGCGCATCACGCTCACCGGCACCGCGGGCACCGCCAGCAGCGAGCTGTCGGGCCTGTTCAAGAGCGGCTCCGGCGCCTGGACCTTCCTGCCGCAGATCACGCTGCCCATCTTCGATGCCGGCCGCAACCGCGCCAACCTGGACGCCAGCACCGCGGCACGCGACATCGCGGTGGCGCAGTACGAGAAGGCCATCCAGACCGCCTTCCGCGAGGTGGCCGACGCCCTGGCGGGCCGTGCCACGCTGGGCGAGCAGCTGCGGTTCCAGCAGCAGCAGGCCGATGCGGAGGCGGCGCGGCTGCGCCTGTCCGACCTGCGCTACCGCAACGGCGTGGCCAGCTACCTGGACCTGCTGGATGCGCAGCGCGCCCTGTTCACCGCCCAGCAGGCCACGGTGCAGATCCGCCTGGCCGAGCTGCAGAACCAGGTGAGCCTGTACCAGGCGCTGGGCGGCGGCTGGACCGAAGAGGCGACCGCGGCGCGCTGATGCCGCCTATCGGCGGCTGCCGGCCTGCAGCCGGGAGTGGTGCCGGCTGTAGCCCGCGTAGACCAGCGCGGCCACCGCCAGCATGCCGCCGAACAGCAGGTAGGTGGTCCGCGGCAGGCTGGCCACCAGGTACAGGCAGCAACCGATGGAGGCCAGCGGCACCAGCGGGTACAGCGGCACCCGGAAGCCCCGGTGCAGCTCGGGGCGGGTGCGGCGCAACACCATCACGCCGGCCGACACCACGGCGAACGCGATCAGCGTGCCCATGCTGGTGAGGTCCACCAGCGCATCCAGCGGCACCAGCCCGGCCAGCAGGCCGATGAACACGCACACCACCACGGTGTTGAACACCGGCGTCAGCGTGCGGGGATGCACCCGGCCGAAGGCCGCTGGCAGCATGCCGTCGCGGCTCATCGCGAACAGGATGCGGGTCTGGCCGTAGATCACGATGAGCGTCACGCTGAAGATGGACACGATGGCGCCGATGGACAGCACCACCGCCGGCCAGGCGGCCCCGGTGATCCTGGCGAGGATGACGGCCAGCCCCGCCTCCTGGCCCTGGAACTCGGTCCATGGCTGGGCGCCCAGGCCGGCCAGCGCCACCAGGATGTAGAGGGCGGTGACGATCAGCAGCGACAGCACGATGGCCAGCGGCAGGTTGCGGCGCGGGTTCTTCACTTCCTCGCCGGCGGTGGACACTGCGTCGATGCCGATGTAGGAGAAGAAGATGGACGAGGCGGCCGCTCCCACGCCCGCCATGCCCATCGGCATGAACGGTGCGAGGTGGGACGCGCTGAAGGCCGTGAAGGCGATGGCCGCGAACATCACCAGCACGGCCAGCTTGAGCAGCACCATCACCGCATTGACCGCGGCGGACTCCTGCGCGCCCCGCATCAGCAGCAGGCCGCACAACGCCACCAACAGCACCCCTGGCAGGTTGAACAGGGCACCATCCTGGCCGGGTGGCGCGCTGATGGCATGCGGCAGCTGCCAACCCCACAGCTGCTGCAGCAGCTCGTTGAGATACTGGCCCCAGCCGACCGCGATGGCTGCAGCCGAGACCCCGTATTCCAGCAGCAGGCACCAGCCCACGCCATAGGCCACCGCTTCGCCGAGCGTGGCATAGGCATACGAATAGGACGAGCCCGAGACCGGCAGCGTGGAGGCCAGCTCCGCATAACAGAGCGCCGTCAGGGCGGCGGTGATGCCGGCCAGCAGGAAGGACAGCAGCACGGCCGACCCGCCTTGGGCACCGCGCCGGTCAACACCACGAAGATGCCGGTGCCGACCGTGGCGCCCACGCCCAGCATGGTGAGCTGGAACAGGCCCATGCTGCGCCGCAGGCCCTGGCTTTCCGGCTCCTCCACGAAACTGTCGATGGGCTTGGTACGCAGCAGCCGCTGCAACAAGCTGGGCGCAGGGCGGCTGCCGGCTGCGGGCAGCGTTGGGGAAGAGGGAAGGGGCATGCGCGCGCTCCGGAGTGTTGGTCCGGAAATGATGCGCAATGCCTGTGCCAATGATGGAAATGATGCCCTGGCAAGTAGTAGCGCCGTCGGGATCGGGCGCCCGGCTCAGCCCGCCGCGCAGGCCGCGTAGATGTCGTGCTCCGGCCGGTACACGCTGGTGTGCACGTCCAGCAGGCCCAGCACCGAATGGAACCAGTCGTCGTGGCTGCGGCGCACGTCGGCCTGCTGGCGCAGGCAGGCGGTGTGCACGCCGCTGCGCCGCTGCCAGTCGGCCGACAGCCAGGTGATCCAGGGCACGCGCTTCTGCACGTCCGGCGCCACCGCATAGGGCAGGCCGTGCAGGTAGAGGTTGTTCTCGCCCAGCGATTCGCCGTGGTCGCCCAGGTACACCATCGCGGTGCTGGCCTCGGTCTGGCGCTGCAGCCAGCCGACGGTGGCGGCCAGGAACTGGTCGGTATAGGCGATGCTGTTGTCGTAGGCATTGACCAGGGCCTGCGGGCTGCAGTCCTGCAGCTGGGCGCTGGTGCATTCGGGCAGGAAGCGCTTGGCCTGCGGTGGCGAGCGCTTGCTGTAGGCCGGGCCGTGGCTGCCCATCTGGTGCATCACCACCACCACGCCACGGGCGCGGCGCTCGGCGGGCAGGGCGGCGATGCGCTGCTCCAGGCCCTGCAGCATCACCATGTCCTGGCAGCTGCCGTCGGGGCACAGCATCGGGTCGGTGCCCGCGCTGGTGCTCACATGCGGCACGCGCTCGCACACGCCCTTGCAGCCGCTCTGGTTGTCGATCCACAGCACCGCCAGGCCGGCATGCTGCAGCACGTCCAGCAGGTTCTCGGTATCGTGCTCGCGGGCGCCGTAGGCCTCGCGGCCCAGGTGCGAGAACATGCAGGGCACCGAGGCCGCGGTGCTGGTGCCGCAGGACCAGACGTTGCGCAGGCTGGCCACGTCCAGGCGCGCCAGTGCCGGCGTGGTGTCGCGGTCGTAGCCGTTGAGGCCGAAGTTGCCGCTGCGCCCGGTCTCGCCCAGCACCAGCACCAGCAGCGGCGGCTTGCGGCCGGCGGCATGGCTGGGGCCCAGCTGCGCGTCGCGCCCCAGCGGCTGCAGCACGCCCGCGCCGCCGTGCAGCGGCTGCGCCGCCACGCTGCCCAGCGCCCACACGCTGTTCAGCGGGCTCATCTGGTAGCGCAGCGCCTTGTGGTTGCGCATCAGCGATGCCAGCGGCTGGAACAGCGCCAGCAGCAGCGCCAGCGCCATCGCCAGGCTGCCCAGCAGCAGGCCCAGGTTGCGCAGCGCCTGCCGGCCCGCGCCGCCATGGTGCAGCGGCAGCCGCCAAAGCAGCAGCACCGGCAGCCCCCCGGCCAGCGCCAGGGTGGCCAGCAGCCGGGCGCTCAGCAGGTCGGCGGCTTCGTGGGCATCGGTCTGCAGCACGTTCACCAGCATCGAGGGGTCGATGACGATGCGGTAGGCCAGCATGAAATGCAGGCTGGCCGCGGTGACCAGCAGCAGCAGCGCCAGCGCCGGCTTGAGCGTGCGGTGCCACGCCAGCAGGCTGGCCAGCGCGGTGGTCAGCGCCATCACGATGCCGGCCAGGCCCAGGCCCAGCAGCAGGCCGCGCAGGCCCTGCAGCTGGCCCAGCGCGGCCAGTTCACGCCACAGCGCCAGGTTGCCGACGGTGGCCATCCAGGCGCTGGCGCCCAGCACCGCCCACAGCGGCGAGCGGCCGGCCACCGGCGCAGCGCGCGCAGTGGTCGGCGTGGGCAGGGCCAGCCGGGGGCCGGCGTGGTAGGGCAGGGTGGTCATCAAGGCTCCAGGCAGGAAGGTGCCGCCCGGCCTGCAGCCTGGCGGTTGAACAGGCCGTCCATCGCCCAGGCCACCACCCAGCACAGCCAGGCGGACCACAGCGTGTGGCTCATGAAGTGCGCGCCGCGCGCCTGCTGCGCCAGGCCCAGCAGCAGCCCGGCGGCCAGGGCCGCCAGCAGCCAGCCGTCCGCCTGGCCGCGCAAGCCCGCGCGCCGGAAGGCGAACCAGCCGCTGACGAAGGCGAAGCCGGCCGAGGCATGGCCGGCGGGAAAACAGTGCCCGCTGCCGCCATCGGCCGTGCCTGGCCAGCGCCAGTGCGAGAGGTACTGCGCACTGCGGCCGAACAGCGCCAGCTCCTGCGGGCAGCTGGTGCTGCTGAAGCCCTTGAGCACCGACACCGCCAGCGCCGCGGCCAGGGTGCTCACCGCCAGTTGCAGCCGGTGGCGGCGGGCCAGCCCGCGCAGCGGCCCGCGGGGCCACCACACGCCCAGGCACAGCAGCAGCGCGCCCAGCCAGCCCAGCAGCCGCCCGCCCTCGTGCATCACCGGGCCCAGCAGCCAGTGGTCGCGCAGGGCGAAGCCGGCGGCATCGCCGAAGAGGCGGGCCAGCGGCAGGTCCAGCCCGCCGGCATCCCAGGCCAGCAGCGCGGCCAGGGCCAGCAGGGTGTTGCGCAGGAGAAAGGGGCGGGAGAACGGCGCAGTGGTCGGCATGGCCGCCACGGTAGGCAGGGCGGCTTAAGGCCACCTTAAGGGCCGCGGCGCCACAATCCGCTGCATGCGAGTGCTGGTGGTGGAAGACGACGAGGGCATTGCCGCGGGCCTGGCGCTGGCGCTGCGCCAGCAAGGCCATGCGGTGGATGGCGCGGCCAGCGTGGCCGCCGGGTGGGCGCTGCTGCGGGCGGAGCCCTTCGAGCTGCTGCTGCTGGACCTGGGCCTGCCCGATGGCGACGGCAGCGAGCTGCTGCGCCGGGTGCGCGGCAACACCACCGGGCTGCCGGACGCGGCCATGCCGGTGCTCATCATGACCGCGCGCGACGAAGTGGCCTCGCGCATCGCCGGGCTGGACCTCGGCGCCGACGACTATGTGATCAAGCCCTTCCATCCCGACGAGCTGGCCGCCCGCATGCGCGCGCTGCGCCGCCGCGCGGCCGGCCGTGCGCAGCCGCTGCTGCAGTGCGGCGGCGTCACCATCGACCCCGCCACCCGCAGCGTGCTGCGCGAGGGCCGGCCGGTGGAGCTGTCGGCGCGGGAGTTCGCGGTGCTGCTGGCGCTGGTGGAGGCGCGGCCGCGGGTGCTCTCGCGGCCGCAGATCGAAGCCTGCCTATACAACTTCGATGGCGCGCTGGAAAGCAATGCGATCGAGGTGCATGTGCATCACCTGCGCCGCAAGCTGGGCGAGGGCGTGATCCGCACGCTGCGCGGCGTGGGCTACTTCGTGCCGGCGGACGCCGCCTGATGGCCGGCCGCACGCTGCTGCGCCACCTGCTGGCCTGGTCGCTGGGCGCGCTGGCGCTGGTGTGGGCCAGCTTCGTGGTGGTGGGCTTCACCACCGGCCTGCACGAGGCCGACGAGCTGACCGACGGCCACCTGGCCAGCGTGGCCGCGCTGCAGGCGGCGCTGGGCGACAGCCGCTTCGACCCCGCCCGCCGGCCCGACCCCGGCCGCGACGTGGATGCCAGCCTGAAGAGCCACGACTACCAGCAGTCGCTCAGCGTGGTGGTGTGGGATGGCCAGGGCCGGCTGCTCACCTCCACCGGCGATGCGCCGCTGCCGCCGTTCGATGCGGCCACCGGCTTCGCCGACCTGCAGCTGGGCCAGCCGGCCGCGCGCTGGCGCAGCTTCTCCCGCTGGGACGGCCCGGAGCGCCAGCGCAAGATCACGGTGATGCTCAGCGTGCAGGAGCGCGACGACCTGGCCTGGGACATCGCCGAGCAGGTGGCCAGCCCCGGCCTGTGGCTGATGCCGGCCATCGCCGTGGTGCTGGGCCTGGCGACGCGGCGCGGACTGAAGCCGCTGCACGACCTCTCGCGCGACGTGCTGGCGCTGGACGTGCACCGGCCGCAGCCGTTGCCCGACCGCCATCCGCACGAGGAGTTCAAGGGCATGGTGGCGGCCATCAACACCCTGGTGGGCCGCCAGCATGCCGCCCTGCAGCGCGAGCGGCAGCTGGCCAGCGAGCTGGCGCATGAGCTGCGCACGCCGCTGGCCTCGCTGGCGCTGCATGCGCGCACGCTGCAGGGCCCGATGGCGGAGGCCGACCGCCGCGCCTCGCTGCAGCGGCTGGAGGACGATGCGATGCGCGCCGGCGAGGTGGTGCAGCAGCTGCTGTCCCTGGCGCGCGCCAGCCGCACCGAGATGGACGAGGCCGCCCAGCCCTGCGACCTGGCTGCGCTGGCGCGCGAGGTGGTGGCCGACTATGCCCAGCGCGCCCACGACAGCGGCCATGAGCTGGCCCTGGTCGAGGAACCGGCCGGCCAGGCCTTCATGCTGGCCGGGCATCCGCTGCTGCTGGCCCTGGCGCTGCGCAACCTGATCGACAACGCCCTGGGCCACACGCCGGCCGGCACGCTGGTGGAGGTGCAGCTGCAGGCCGGCGAGCGCTGGCTGCAGGTGTGCGACAGCGGCGGGCCGGCCGGCGCGAGGACGGCGTCGACGGGGCCCGCCGCTTCCAGCGTCTACACCGCCGGGCTCGGCCTGGGCCACCGGGTGGTGGACAAGGTCGCCACGATCCATGACGCCCGCTTCGAGCAGCGGCCGCCGCCGCCGGGGTTTGCCAGCTGCTACCGGCTGAGTTTCGGGCCCGGGGGCACGCCCGCCGCTATCTGAGCGGCCGCGGCGGCGGGCTCGTTCATGCCTGCCGCGGCCGCACCGTGGCCGCGGCCAGCCCGTTGCGGAAGTGCTCGCGTGTCAGTGCCTCGGCCGCCGCGGCGTCGCGGGCCTGCAGGGCCTGCATCAGCGCCCGGTGCTCGGCCAGCGAATCGGCCAGCCGGCCTTCGCGGAACAGCGAATGGTGGCGGTTGAGCTTCATCACCTTGCGCAGGTCGATCACCACCTGCGTGCGCCAGCGGTTGTCGGCGATGTCCAGGATGCGCAGGTGGAAGGCCTCGTTCAGCGCGAAGAAGCGCTCCCGGTCGTCCACCGCCGCCTCCAGCTGCGCATGCAGCGCCTCCAGCTCGGCCATCTGCGCCGGGCTGGCCAGCCGCGCCACATCGGCGGCGGCATCGCTTTCCAGCAGGGAAAGCAGGTGGTACACGTCGGTCACGTCGCGCACCGACATCTCGGTGACATAGGCGCCGCGGCGCGGCTTCATCGTGATCAGGCCTTCGGTGGCCAGCACCTTCAGCGCCTCGCGCAGCGGCGTGCGGCTGATGCCGTATTCGCCGCAAAGGCGCTGCTCGTCGATCCAGCTGCCCGGCGCCAGGGTGTGCGAGAGGATGCCCGCACGCAGCCGCTCGGCCACGTGCTCGTACAGCGGCCTGCCATCATGGCGGCCTGCCGGCATCACCTCGGCGGGGGAGGCCTCAGGCGCAGGCTGTGACTTCTCGACGGAATTTGACATCGCCAGGGGGGATCAACATAATTCAGTTTTGAATTATGGGCGTGCGGGCGGTTGGATGTCCAGTGCGTCCGGGGCGCCGCGGTGGCGCGCCTTCCCTGCTGGAGCCTTTCATGTCCGACGCCAAACCCGATACGCCCACCTCTGCCAATGGCCTGCCGGCCTGGGAAAAGGCGGCTGCCAAGTCGGCACCCGGTGGCGACCTGTCGGCCCTGAACTGGCACACGCCCGACGGCATCACCGTCAAGCCGCTGTACACCGCGGCCGACCTGCAAGGGCTGCCGTACGCCGACACCTTGCCCGGCCTGCCGCCCTACCTGCGCGGCCCGCAGGCCACGATGTATGCGGTGCGGCCGTGGACCATCCGCCAGTACGCCGGCTTTTCCACCGCCGAGGAGTCCAACGCCTTCTACCGCAAGGCCCTGGCCGCTGGCGCCCAGGGCGTGAGCGTGGCCTTCGACCTGGCCACCCACCGCGGCTACGACAGCGACCATCCGCGCGTGACCGGCGACGTCGGCAAGGCCGGCGTGGCCATCGACAGCGTGGAGGACATGAAGATCCTGTTCGACGGCATTCCGCTGGACAAGGTCAGCGTCAGCATGACGATGAACGGCGCGGTGCTGCCGGTGCTGGCCGGCTACATCGTGGCGGCGGAAGAGCAGGGCGTGAGCCAGGACAAGTTGAGCGGCACCATCCAGAACGACATCCTCAAGGAGTTCATGGTCCGCAACACCTACATCTTCCCGCCCGAGCCGAGCATGCGGGCCATCGGCGACATCATCGAGTACACGGCGCGCAACATGCCGAAGTTCAACTCGATCTCCATCAGCGGCTACCACATGCAGGAAGCCGGCGCCAACCAGGCGCTGGAGCTGGCCTTCACGCTGGCCGATGGCAAGGAGTACGTGAAGACCGCGCTGGCCAAGGGCCTGGACGTGGACGAGTTCGCCGGGCGCCTGAGCTTCTTCTGGGCGATCGGGATGAACTTCTATCTCGAGATCGCCAAGATGCGCGCCGCCCGGCTGCTGTGGTGGCGGATCATGAAGGGCTTCGGGCCGAAGAACCCCAAGAGCCTGATGCTGCGCACCCACTGCCAGACCAGCGGCTGGAGCCTGACCGAGCAGGACCCCTACAACAACGTGGTGCGTACCACCATCGAGGCCATGGCCGCGGTGTTCGGCGGCACGCAAAGCCTGCACACCAACAGCTTCGACGAAGCCATCGCGCTGCCCACCGAGTTCAGCGCACGCATCGCCCGCAACACCCAGCTCATCATCCAGGAAGAGACGCACATCACCAACGTGGTCGATCCCTGGGCCGGCAGCTACATGATGGAAAAGCTCACCCAGGACATGGCCGACGCCGCCTGGGCCATCATCGAGGAAGTCGAGGCCATGGGCGGCATGACCAAGGCGGTGGACAGCGGCTGGGCCAAGCTGAAGATCGAGGCCGCCGCGGCCGAGAAGCAGGCCCGCATCGACTCGGGCCAGGACGTGATCGTCGGCGTCAACAAGTACAAGCTGGCCAAGGAAGACCCGATCGAGATCCTCGACATCGACAACGTGAAGGTGCGCGACAGCCAGATCGAGCGGCTGAAGGCCATCCGCGCCCGCCGAGACGGCGCCGCGGTGCAGGTCGCGCTGGATGCGCTGACCGCCTGTGCCGAAAGTCGCCAGGGCAACCTGCTCGACCTCACGGTCAAGGCGATGCGGCTGCGCGCCACCGTGGGCGAGGTGTCCGACGCGCTGGAGAAGGTGTTCGGCCGCCACCGCGCCGACACGCAGAAGGTGACCGGCGTATATGCCGCGGCCTACGACAGCGCCGAAGGCTGGGACAAGCTGAAGACCGAGATCGACCAGTTCGCGCAGGAACAGGGCCGCCGGCCGCGCGTGATGATTGCCAAGCTGGGCCAGGACGGCCACGACCGCGGCGCGAAGGTGGTGGCCACGGCGTTTGCCGACCTGGGCTTCGACGTCGACATGGGCCCGTTGTTCCAGACGCCCGAGGAATGCGCCCGCCAGGCCATCGAGAACGACGTGCATGCGGTGGGCGTGAGCACGCTGGCCGCCGGCCACAAGACGCTGGTGCCGGCCATCGTGGCGGCTTTGAAGGCGCAGGGTGCGGACGACATCATCGTCTTCGTCGGCGGCGTGATCCCGCGCCAGGACTACGACTTCCTGTACGAGGCGGGCGTCAAGGGCATCTACGGCCCCGGCACGCCGATCCCGGCCAGCGCCAAGGACGTGCTGGAGCAGATCCGCCGCGCCGTCGCCTCGGCCGGCGCGGCGGCTTGAGCCTCGCACACGCCGCTGCGCCGATGCTGCCCGCCGCCGACCAGGCGCTGGCCGATGCCGTGACCGGCCCGCCGGGCCCGGCCCAGCGCCGTGCCATCGCCAAGACGATCACGCTGCTGGAGTCCAGCCGCGAGGACCACCGCCGCCGTGCCGACGAGCTGCTGAACACGCTGCTGCCGCAGAGCGGCCGCTCGTTCCGGCTGGGCATCAGCGGCGTGCCGGGTGTGGGCAAGAGCACCTTCATCGAAGGCCTGGGCCTCTTCCTCATCGCGCAGGGCCACCGGGTGGCGGTGCTGGCCATCGATCCGTCGTCCAGCGTGTCGGGCGGCAGCATCCTGGGCGACAAGACGCGCATGGAGCAGCTGTCGGTGCATGAGCAGGCCTTCATCCGCCCCAGCCCGGCCAGCGGCACGCTGGGCGGCGTGGCCGAGCGCACCCGTGAATCGATGCTGGTGGCCGAGGCCGCGGGCTACGACGTGGTCATCGTCGAGACCGTGGGCGTGGGCCAGAGCGAAACCGCCGTCAGCGGCATGACCGACATGTTCGTGCTGCTGCAGCTGCCCAATGCCGGCGACGACCTGCAGGCCATCAAGAAGGGCGTGATGGAGCTGGCCGACCTGGTGGTGATCAACAAGGCCGACCTGGACGAAGCCGCGGCCACACGGGCGCGCGCGCAGATCACCTCGGCGCTGCGGCTCTTTGGCCACCATGGCAACCCGGCGCATGCCAGCCATGCGGTGGACGGCGCGCCGGTGCAATGGCAGCCGCAGGTGCTGCAGCTCAGCGCGCTCAAGGGCCAGGGCCTGCCCGAGTTCTGGGCCGCCGTCAGCCGCTTCCGCGAGCTGCAGACGGCCGGCGGCCGGCTGCTGCAACGCCGCCGCGCACAGGACCAGGCCTGGATGTGGGAACGCATCGAGGCCGGATTGAAGAGCCGCTTTCGCCACCATCCGGCGGTGCGGGAGGCCCTGCCCGAAGTCAACGCCGAAGTGCGCGCCGGCACGCTGGCCGCCTCGGTCGCGGCCCGCCGGCTGCTCGATCTTTTGAACTGAAAACCACGCATCCCAGGAGAGGCTGAACGCCATGCACGACATCATCGAACAGCTCGAAGCCAAGCGCGCCAAGGCGCGGCTGGGCGGCGGCCAGAAGCGCATCGACGCGCAGCACGGCAAGGGCAAGCTCACCGCGCGCGAGCGCATCGACCTGCTGCTGGACGACGGCACGTTCGAGGAATGGGACATGTTCGTCGAGCACCGCTGCACCGACTTCGGCATGGAGAACAACCGGCCGCCGGGCGACGGCGTGGTCACCGGCTACGGCATGATCAACGGCCGGCTGGTGTTCGTCTTCAGCCAGGACTTCACCGTCTTCGGCGGCGCGCTGTCCGAGGCGCATGCCGAGAAGATCTGCAAGGTGATGGACCAGGCGATGAAGGTGGGCGCGCCCGTCATCGGCCTGAACGATTCGGGCGGCGCCCGCATCCAGGAAGGCGTGGCCTCGCTTGGTGGCTATGCCGACGTGTTCCAGCGCAACGTGATGGCCTCGGGCGTCATCCCGCAGATCAGCATGATCATGGGCCCGTGCGCCGGCGGCGCGGTGTACAGCCCGGCCATGACCGACTTCATCTTCATGGTGAAGGACAGCTCGTACATGTTCGTCACCGGCCCCGAGGTGGTGAAGACGGTGACGCACGAGGAAGTGACCGCCGAGGAACTGGGCGGCGCCGTCACCCACACCGGCAAGAGCGGCGTGGCCGACCTGGCCTTCGACAACGACGTGGAAGCGCTGCTGATGCTGCGCCGCTTCTTCAATTACCTGCCGCTGAACAACCGCGAGAAGGCGCCGGTGCGTCCCAGCGGCGACCCGGCGGGCCGGCTCGACCTGTCGCTGGACACGCTGGTGCCCGACAACCCGAACAAGCCCTACGACATGAAGGAGCTGATCGCCAAGGTGGTGGACGACGGCGACTTCTTCGAGCTGCAGCCCGAATACGCGGCCAACATCGTCATCGGCTTCGGCCGGCTGGAAGGCCAGGCGGTGGGCATCGTGGCCAACAACCCGCAGGTGCTGGCCGGCTGCCTGGACATCAAGAGCAGCATCAAGGCCGCGCGCTTCGTGCGCTTCTGCGATGCGTTCAACATCCCGGTGGTCACCTTCGTCGACGTGCCCGGCTTCATGCCCGGGACCAGCCAGGAGTACGGCGGCATCATCAAGCACGGCGCCAAGCTGCTGTATGCGTATGCCGAATGCACCGTGCCCAAGGTGACGGTGATCACCCGCAAGGCCTACGGCGGTGCCTATGACGTGATGGCCTCCAAGCACCTGCGCGGCGACGTGAACTTCGCGTGGCCGAATGCCGAGATCGCCGTGATGGGCGCCAAGGGCGCAGTGGAGATCATCTTCCGCGAGGACAAGGGCGACCCGGCCAAGCTGGCCGCCAAGGAGGCCGAGTACAAGGCCCGCTTCGCCAACCCCTTCGTGGCCGGCGCCCGCGGCTTCATCGACGACGTGATCCAGCCGCACGAGACCCGCAAGCGCATCTGCCGCAGCCTGGTGATGCTCAAGGACAAGAAGCTCGACAACCCGTGGCGCAAGCACGGCAACATCCCTCTGTGAGCGAAGGAGCGCATGCCATGGCCATCACGCTGCACTACCACCCTTATTCCCGCGCCGCCGGCACGCTCTGGGCGCTCGAGGAAGCCGGCGTCCCGTACGACCTGAAGGTCGTCGACATCATGAAGGGCGAGCAGAAGCAACCCGGCCTGCTGTCGATCAACCCGATGGGCAAGCTGCCCACGCTGGTCGATGGCGACGTCGTCGTCACCGAGGCGGCCGCCATCGCGCTGTACCTTGCCGACCGCTATGCCGCCGACCGGCTGGCGCCGCCGCCCGATTCGCCGCAGCGCGGCACCTACCTGCGCTGGTCGTTCTTCACGCCCGGCGTCGTGGAGCCGGCCGTGATGGCGAAGGGCTCGGGCTGGGAGGTCAAGGAGATGTCGGCCGGCTGGGGCAACTACCAGGCGATGCTGGCCGCGGCCGAGAGTGCGCTGGTGCCCGGCCCCTTCCTGCTCGGCGAGCGGTTCTCGATGGCCGACGTGGTGTTCGGCGGCATGCTGCGCTTTCTCATTGGCTTCAAGCAGATCGAGGCCACGCCTGGCTTCTCCGCCTACGTGGCCCGGCTCGACGAGCGGCCGGCCTTCCAGCGTGCCGAGGCGCGCAACCAATCCATGCGCAAGGAGCTGGGTCTCCAGTAGCCACATGTTCAAGAAGATCCTGATTGCCAACCGCGGCGAGATCGCCTGCCGCGTCATCAAGACCGCGAAGAAGCTGGGCATTGCGACGGTGGCGGTGTACTCCGAGGCCGACCGCGATGCGCGGCACGTGGAGCTGGCCGACGAGGCGGTGCTGCTGGGCCCGGCGCCCTCGCGCGAGAGCTACCTGGTGGCCGACAAGATCATTGCCGCCTGCAAGGCCACCGGGGCGGAGGCGGTGCATCCCGGCTATGGCTTCCTGAGCGAGAACGCCGAGTTCGCCAAGCGGGTGGAGGAAGAAGGCATCGTCTTCATCGGCCCGAAGCATTACTCCATCGCGGCGATGGGCGACAAGATCGCCTCCAAGAAGCTGGCCAACGAGGCCAAGGTCAACACCATCCCGGGCTGGAACGAGGCCATCGAGACGCCCGAGCAGGCGGTGCAGATCGCCAAGGACATCGGCTACCCGGTGATGATCAAGGCCAGCGCCGGCGGCGGCGGCAAGGGCCTGCGCGTGGCCTTCAACGACAAGGAAGCGTTCGAGGGCTTCAGCTCCTGCCGCAACGAGGCGCGCAACAGCTTCGGCGACGACCGCGTGTTCATCGAGAAGTTCGTCGAGGAGCCGCGCCATATCGAGATCCAGGTGCTTGGCGATGCGCACGGCAACTGCATCTTCCTGTGGGAGCGTGAATGCTCCATCCAGCGCCGCCACCAGAAGGTGATCGAGGAAGCACCGTCGCCCTTCATCAGCGAGGCCACGCGCCAGGCCATGGGCGCCCAGGCGGTGCAGCTGGCCAAGGCGGTGAAGTACCAGAGCGCCGGCACGGTGGAGTTCGTGGTCGGCAAGGACCAGAGCTTCTACTTCCTGGAGATGAACACCCGGCTGCAGGTGGAGCACCCTGTCACCGAGAGCATCACCGGCCTGGACCTGGTGGAGCTGATGATCCGCGTGGCCGCCGGCGAGCCGCTGCCGCTGCAGCAGGCCGACGTGCAGCGCAAGGGCTGGGCGATCGAATGCCGCATCAATGCGGAAGACCCGTTCCGCAACTTCCTTCCTTCCACCGGCCGGCTGGTGAAGTACCGCCCGCCCGTCACCACGATGGAGGCCGCGGCGCCCGTGCCGGCCGAAGGCGGCGTGCGGGTGGACACCGGCGTGTACGAAGGCGGCGAGATCCCGATGTTCTACGACTCGATGATTGCCAAGCTCATCGTGCACGGGAAAGACCGCAACGACGCGATCGAGAAGATGCGCGAGGCGCTGGACGGCTTCGTCATCCGCGGCATCAACAGCAACATCCCGTTCCAGGCGGCGCTGCTGGCACACCCGCGCTTCGTGTCGGGCGACTTCAACACCGGCTTCATCGCCGAGCAGTTCCCCGGCGGCTTCCGCGCTGAAGATGTTCAGCACCAGGACCCGAAGTTCCTGGTGGCGCTGGCTGCGGCGGTGAACCTGCGCTACCTGATGCGCGCGGCCGGCCTGAGCGGCCAGATGCCCGGCCATGGCTTCGTGGTGCGCGAGGACTACGTGGTGGTGGTCAAGGGCGAGCAGGGCAACGACACGCAGGTGCCGGTGCAGGTCAAGCTCAATGGCGGCATCGCGGTCGAGGTGGACGGCAAGACCTACACCTTCGATTCCGACTGGACGCTGCGCGACATCCGCATCGCTGGCCAGTGCAACGGCCAGCCCTTCACCGCGCAGGTGGAGCGCCTGGGCCTGGTGCTGCGCATCAGCCACCACGGCACTCGGATCGACGCGCTGGTGCTCACGCCGCGCGGCGCCGAGTTCCACAAGCTGATGCCGTATAAAGCGCCCCCCGACACCAGCAAGTTCCTGCTGGCGCCGATGCCCGGCCTGCTGGCCGACGTGCCGGTGGCGGTCGGCCAGAAGGTGCTGGCCGGCGAGAAGCTGGCGGTGATCGAGGCGATGAAGATGGAGAACATCCTCTTCGCGCTGCAGGACGGCACGGTGGCCGAGGTGCTGGCGAAGAAGGGCGAAAGCCTGTCGGTCGACCAGCCCATCGTGCGCTTCGAATGAACGCGTTGAATTGAAGAGGACCTGGCTGCATGACGGCACGTGAGATGGGTGAGGAAGTGATCGCGCAACCGGTGGTGCAGCCGTTGCAATGGCAGCTGCCGCGCAAGCCGCATGCGGTGGCCGAAGCTTCCGCAGCATGGTCGGCCGAGGGCGTGCTGGCGCTGATGGAGATGCCCTTCATGGCGCTGGTGCAGCGGGCCCATGCGGTCCACCAGCAGCACTTTCCGGCGGGTGACGTGGAGCTGGCCTCGCTGCTGTCGGTCAAGACCGGCGGCTGCCCGGAGGACTGCGGCTACTGCCCGCAGTCCGTTCATTACGACACCGGCGTGGAAGCCGGCAAGCTGATGGACATGGACGCGGTGATGGCAGCCGCCCGCGCCGCAAAGGCGGCGGGTGCCGCACGCTTCTGCATGGGTGCGGCCTGGCGCTCGCCCAAGGACCGCGACATCGAGAAGGTGAGCGAGCTGGTGCGCGGCGTGAAGGCGCTGGGGCTGGAAGCCTGCGCCACGCTGGGCATGCTCACGCCATCGCAGGCTGGCGCGTTGAAGGACGCGGGCCTGGACTACTACAACCACAACCTCGACACCGCGCCCGACTTCTACGGCGACATCATCCGCACCCGCGAGTACGAGGACCGGCTCGACACCCTCGGCCATGTGCGGGATGCGGGCCTGAAGGTGTGCTGCGGCGGCATCGTCGGCATGGGCGAGACGCGGCTGCAGCGCGCCGGCCTGATCGCGCAACTCGCCAGCCTGAGCCCCGCGCCCGAGTCGGTACCGGTCAATCAGCTCGTGGCCGTGCCCGGCACGCCGTTGGCAGAGGCCGAGCCGGTCGATCCGTTCGAGGTGGTGCGGGTCATCGCAGCGGCGCGCATCACGATGCCCCGCTCGCGGGTGCGGCTGTCGGCCGGCCGCCGCGGCCTGGACGAAGGCGTGCAGGCGCTGTGCTTCATGGCCGGCGCCAACTCCATCTTCTATGGCGACAAGCTGCTGGTCACCGGCAACCCCGACGCCACCGCCGACCGCGCGCTGCTGGCGCGGCTGGACCTGCCCATCACCGCCACCCGCGGCTGAAGCACACCATGGCCACGCAACAAGACAAGCCGTTCCGCATCCTCGGCCTGCAGCAGATCGCCATCGGCGGGCCCGACAAGCACAAGCTGCGCACGTTGTGGGTGGACACGCTGGGGCTGACGGTGACCGGCAACTTCGTGTCCGAGCGCGAGAACGTCGACGAGGACATCTGCGCGCTGGGCGAGGGCGTGCACAAGGTCGAGGTCGACCTGATGCAGCCCATCGATCCCGACAAGAAGCCGGCCGTGCATGCCACGCCGCTGAACCACGTCGGCCTGTGGGTGGACGACCTGCCGAAGGCGGTGGAGTGGATGAATGCCAACGGCGTGCGACTCGCACCCGGCGGCATCCGCCCCGGCGCGGCGGGCTACGACATCTGCTTCATCCACCCCAAGGGCAACGATCAGTTCCCGATCGGCGGGGAGGGCGTGCTGATCGAGCTGGTGCAGGCGCCGCCCGAGGTGATCGCGGCACTGGGCGGGGGCCGCCAGGGTTGAACGGCATGGACGACAGCAGTCAGATCGTCATCCCCGACTCCTTCATCGCGCTGTACCAGAGCGCCCCGGGCCGCAAGCCCAGCCTGCCGCGGCTGGAACTCACCGCACGCTACGAGCTGTGCGAAGACCTGGCCACGATGCTCGTGGACCAGGCGCAGACGCTGCAGTTCAAGGACGACCTGCCCGAGGACATCGTGCTCGACCGCTGCCTGCGCGGGCTGCAGGCCGCCACCGACACGGTAACGGGCGATGAAGCCGTTTGGGTGGTACGCCGCACCGCCGAGCTGCTGAACTGGAGCTGGGCGCCGAAGGTGGAATTGCCGCCGGCCCCGGCCGGCGAGGCGCCGGACAGCGGGCTTGTCTAGACAGGTGAACCGTGCAGGCACTGGCCTGCCGGAACACGTTGCTTGGCGGGGTCGACGCCCGCAGTCAGCATCGCCACGGGCTGTACCTTTGGATTCGGGCGCCTGGACGCTGCAGGCGCCGCACCACCGCCGCCCGGCGGCAGATGTCCATGACGACCCCACGCCCCCCACCGTCTTCGCGCTCCCGCTGCTCATGTGCTGCGCTTCTCTGGCCCTGGCCGCTGATCCGAAGGACCGGCGCATCGAATAGCCGGCCGCGGCCGACACGCCGGCCTCGCTCACGCTGATCGCACGCGAAGGCAAGGTCGGCCGCGACGGCCCGTTCTACGACGACTACCGCCCGCAGCTGCTAGACAGGTGACTCGCCCGGCTTCCACCATGCCGGCTGGCAGTCCACGTACAGGCTGCACTGCGGCACCTGCACCGTGCCGCCCGACCACTCACGCCGCACCACCGGCCGGAAGCCCCGGCTGATCGCCACCCGCTCGCCGTGGTTGGGCGAGCGGTAGCGTTTGGAGCGGCGCACCTGGCCGCCCACCGTCAAGGGCTGGCCCTGGGCGTCGCGCGTGGTGTAGGCCGGCGTGTGCAGCCAGTGCGGTTCGAAATGCACCGGCTGCAGTTCGTCGTCCTGGGTCCAGTAGTACACCCGGCCGCCGTACGTGGCATGGCACCAGCGCTCCCAGGCGCGCGGGCTGTAGGGGCTGAAGCCGATCTCCTCGCCGGCCAGCGCCACCCACAGCACATGCACCCGCTGCGCGTGGTAGGCGAGGGTGCGGCGTTCCAGCACGTCCAGCGGCAGTTCGCTGCGCTGGATCTCGATGGCCACCGGCACGCCGCGGATCATCGCGAACACGTCGGCCACGTTGCTGCCGATGTCCTTCTCCAGCTCGACGCCGGCCACGTCCGCGGTGGCCTGCAGCGCGGTGAAGATGGCCTGCTTGCATTCACGGTGCTGGGTGCTTTCGCCCAGGCTGCGCACGCAGTCGCCGGGCTCGGCTTGGTGGCGGAAGTGGTGCACGCGGATAGCCCCCTTGACCAGCAGCGCCGGCTGGCCGCAGCCCGCACAGCGGAACGGCCCGTGCACCCGATGACTGTGGCCGGCCTGTACCTTGCGGCCGTCGGCTTGGCGGAGGGCGGTGAGCATGGGGTCTTGAACGGTTGCACAAGGGCGACGTGGTCGATTTTGAACCATACGCCAGCGCCTCATTCCGCGGCCATGGCCATGGCCGACCTTGAACGTGAAGCCGACCAGGAAGCTGGTGGCGGCACACCACGCCCGCGTGCGCTGCAGGCTTCACGCCTCAACGTAGAACGGTGTCAACAGCCAGTCTATCCAGCACCGCGCGCACGCGCTCAGGCAACAGGCAAGCGTGCCGGCCGTGCCTTGCGCACAGGCCGGCTGCACGGCCAGGGCGTCGAAGTCGACCAGCAGTTGCCGGCATCGCTCGGACAGCAGCGTGCCGTCCACGGTCAGGCGAACGGTTCTCGTCGTGCGCTGGAACAGCCGCACCTGCCATGCCTGCTCCAGCCGGGCGACCGACTTGGCGACGGTGGACGGCGCGATGCCCATGTCCCACGTGTGCGCCTGGCCCTTGTCGGTGACGCACCCGCTGGTCGGACAGCGATTCGCGGGCGCGCAGGCGGGGCGGGCCCTCGCTTGGTTCAACCTGCTGCTGTTCGCGGGTGTGTTCTTCTGGCAATGGGGCTTTGGTCTCGTGATTGCCTGGCTGCAGCCTGTGCTGGGGGTGGCCGATGCCTACCGGTTGGCGATGCTCATGCTGGCGTTGCTGTCGGCCCTGGGCTACCTCGTCTTCATGTCGAGATCCGGGCCGGGGTCGCGCTCTCAGCCCCGCCGGCCCAGCGCCTTCTCGATCTTCTGATCGGTCTTGTACTGGCTCAGCGCATACACCGCCCAGATGGTGGCAGGCAGCCAGCCGATCAGCGTGACCTGCAGGACCAGGCAGATCACGCCGGCAATGGGCCGGCCGATGGTGAAGAAGGTGAGCCAGGGCAGTAGGAGGGCGATCAGCAGGCGCATGGACGTGTTTGTGCAATGAAGGGGTGATGCCCCATCTTAAGCACCGCCCACCAGCGGCCGCAGGTAGGGCCCGGTGCGGCTGCCCTCGGCCTTCGCCACCGCGGCCGGCGTGCCGGCGGCCACGATGCGCCCGCCCTGGTCGCCGCCGCCCGGGCCCATGTCGATCACCCAGTCGCAACCCGCCACCACGCGCAGGTCATGCTCCACCAGCACCACGGTGTTGCCGGCTTCCACCAGCTGCTGCAGCTGGGCCATCAGCCGGTCGACGTCGGCCGGATGCAGGCCGGTGGTGGGTTCGTCCAGCACATACAGCGCATCGCCGCGCTGGGCCCGCTGCAGCTCGGTGGCCAGCTTGATGCGCTGCGCCTCGCCGCCCGACAGCTCGGTGGCGGGCTGGCCCAGCCGCAGGTAACCCAGACCGATGTCCCGCAGCAGCGCCAGCGGACGGGCCACCGCGGCATCCTCGGCGAAGAAGTCCAGCGCTTCCTCCACCGTCATCGCCAGCACCTCGGCGATGTTGCGGCCGCGCAGCGTCACCTGCAACGTGGCCTCGTTGAAGCGCTGGCCGTGGCAGGTGGGGCAGGGCGCGTACACGCTGGGCATGAACAGCAGCTCCACCGAGACGAAGCCCTCGCCCTCGCAGGTGGTGCAGCGGCCCTTGGCCACGTTGAAGGAGAAGCGGCCGGCGTCGTAGTGCCGCCGGCGCGCGGCCGGCGTGGCCGCGAACAGCTTGCGCACCGCATCGAACAGGCCGGTGTAGGTCGCCAGGTTGGAACGCGGCGTGCGGCCGATGGGCTTCTGGTCGACCTGCACCAGGCGCTTGATGCGCTTCAAAGCGGCTGCGTCGACACGGCCCTCGGCCCGCACCGCCACCTCGGCCTGCAGTGGATCGGGGTCCTCGTCCGCGGGCGGCACGGCCGGCTCGCCGCCCAGGTGCGCCTGCACCAGGCCCACCAGCGCCTGCGTCACCAGGCTGGACTTGCCGGAGCCGGACACGCCGGTCACCGCCGTCAACGCACCCAGCGGGAAGCTTGCCGCCACGTTGCGCAGGTTGTTCAGCGTCACGCCCTGCAGCGCCAGCCAGTCCGCCGGCGCGCGCGGCGTGCGCCGCACTGCGGCTTCTTCGGCGAAGAGGTAGCGCGCGGTGTGCGACGCGGCCACCTGCCTCAGGCCCTGGGGCGGCCCGCTGTACAGCACCTGGCCGCCGCGTTCGCCGGCGTCCGGGCCCACGTCCACCAGCCAATCGGCGCGGCGCATCATGCCCAGGTCGTGCTCCACCACGAAGATGGAATTGCCGGACTGCTTGAGCTGCTCAAGCGCCGACATCAGCGCCTCGTTGTCGGCCGGGTGCAGGCCGGCGGAGGGCTCGTCCAGCACGTACACCACGCCGAACAGGTTGGAGCGGATCTGCGTGGCCAGCCGCAGCCGCTGCAGCTCGCCGGGGGACAGGCCCGGCGTTGCCCGGTCCAGCGACAGGTAGCCCAGGCCCAGCTGCTGCAGCGTGCGGATGCGCGACAGCAGCTCGGCAGCGATGCGCTGCGCGGCGATGCGCTTTTCCTCCGACAGGTTGGGCGTGCGCCGCGCGTCGTTGGCCGCCGCATGGGCCGAGCCGCCAGCGGCCACGCGGCGTGCGGTGTCGGCGCGGGCGGCCTCGCGGCTGAGCACCGGGTTGCGCCGCGGCGCCTCGGTCTTGAACTCGCCGCGGGCCGCGGGCGCCAACGCCTCGGCCACGCCATCCAGCGGCATCTGCTGCAGCGCGCCGATGTCCAGCCCGGCGAAGGTGACCGACAGCGACTCGGGCTTGAGCCGCTTGCCGTGGCACAGCGGGCAGGGGCTGGCCCGCATGTAGCGGGCGGCGCGACGCTTCATCAGCGCGCTGTGGGAATGGCTGAAGGTGTGCAGCACATGCTTGCGCGCGCCGATGAAGGTGCCCTGGTAGCTGGGCTCCAGCTTGCGGCGCAGGGCCTCGCGCGTCTGCGCGGGCGTGAGGCCGGCGTACACCGGCACCGTGGGCTGCTCGTCGGTGAAGAGGATCCAGTCGCGTGTCTCGCGCGGCAGGTCGCGCCAGGGCACGTCGACGTCGTGGCCCATCGTCACCAGGATGTCGCGTAGGTTCTGGCCCTGCCAGGCCGTGGGCCACGCGGCCACCGCGCGCTCGCGGATGGTGAGCGAATCGTCCGGCACCATGGTGCGCTCGCTCACCTCGAACACGCGGCCGACGCCGTGGCACTCGGGGCAGGCGCCTTGCGGCGTGTTGGGCGAGAAGTCTTCGGCGTAGAGCATCGGCTGCCCGGGCGGGTAGCTGCCGGCGCGCGAATACAGCAGCCGCAGCGAGCTCGACAAGGTGGTGACGCTGCCCACCGACGAGCGTGCATTGGGCGTGCCGCGCTGCTGCTGCAGCGAGACCGCGGGCGGCAGGCCATCGATGCTGTCCACGTCCGGCACGCCCACCTGGTCGATCAGCCGCCGCGCATAGGGCGAGACCGACTCGAAATAACGCCGCTGCGCCTCGGCGTAGAGGGTGCCGAAGGCCAGCGACGACTTGCCCGAGCCCGACACGCCGGTGAACACCACCAGCGCATCACGCGGGATGTCGACGTCCACGTCCTTCAGGTTGTGTTCACGCGCGCCACGCACGCGGACCATGGCGGCTGCGGCGTGCGGTGGCGGGGGTGGCAAGGAATCTGGTTGCAAGCGGGCGGTCCCATGAAGCGGCAGCGTGTAGTGGGCAATCATCGGGCCGCCCATCCAGTAATTGACATAATCTTGATTGTGGCAGCAGAACCATCCCGACGACACGCGCTCCAAGCGCCTCCGATGCCATCGCCTACAGTCCCGGCGTGAACCGCCCGCACCAATCCCTTCATGCCCCGGCGCCGGCCGCCGCATGGCTGCGTGCGGCGATGTTCGTGCTGCTGGCGTGGCTGGGCGTCCTGTGCGCAGGCCTGGGCGCCAGTGTCGGTCTGGCGTCGCACACACTGGCGGGCAAGCTGTCGGCGCATGTGCAGCCCATGCAGCGGCCGACCAGCGCCTCCGGGGCGTCGCAGGTCACGCGTTCGGCGCGTCGGCACGATACCGCGCAGGTTGCCGCAATGCGGTTGCCGGACGCGCGCTGGACCCACGCCGTGCTGGATGCCGGCATGGACGCGCTGCCCTCGGCCGTCTTCCGCCTGCCGGTGCTGGCGCAGCAGGCCGCCCAGCCGCCGCCGGTCACCGGGCCGCCGCGGTCGCGGCAACCCGCGCGCGCGCACCGCAGCCGCGCACCGCCTTCGCTGGCCTGACGACCCGCGCGCACCGCTGCGCGCGAACTTCGCCTTCCTGAAGCCGGCGTGCCCGGGCCCTGGCCCGCGTGCGCCCGTCAAAGCCATCGATGAAAAACTCACCCTCCCTGGTGGCCCTGTACCTGGCCATCATCCTTGCCGGCCTGCTGTTGGCCTTGCCCAACGTGCTGCCCGCCTCCCTGCTGGAGCGCTGGCCCGCCTTCCTCCCGCAAAACACAGTGGCCCTGGGCCTGGACCTGCGCGGCGGCTCCCACCTCGTGCTGGAAGTGGACGGCAGCGAGCTGCGCCGCGAGCGCCTGCGCACCCTGGGCGAAGACGCCCGCCGCCTGCTGCGCGAAGCCGACATCCCTTGGCGCAGCGTGGAGCCGGCCGAACGGGGCGTGGCCATCACCTTGCGCTCGGCGGCGCAGCAAGACCGTGCGCTGGAACTCATGCGCACGCTGTCGCAACCCGTCGGCGCAGCGCGGCAGGACCTGGCAGTGTCGCGCCGTGGCGGCGACGCCGTCGACGTGCTGCTCACCGAGGAGGGCCTGCACCAGTCGGTCGGCCGCGCCGTGGAGCAGAGCCTCGAAGTGATCCGCCAGCGGGTGGACCAGGTGGGCGTGGCCGAGCCCACCATCCAGCGCATCGGCGCCGACCGCATCCTGGTGCAGTTGCCCGGCCTGCAGGACCCGGCGCAGCTGCGCGCCCTGCTGGGCTCCACCGCCAAGATGAGCTTCCATCTGCTGGGCGACGGAAACGGCAACGGCATTGACGGCGTGCGCACCCTGCGCGATGCCCAGGGCAACAGCTACCCGGTGAACCTGCGGGTGGAGCTGGGCGGCGACCGTCTCTCCGACGCCAGCGCCGGCTTCGATCCCGAGACCCGCGAGCCGGTGGTCAACTTCCGCTTCGACCGCACCGGCGCGCGTGAATTCGCGGCCATCACGCAGGCCAACGTGGGCCGGGCCTTCGCCATCGTGCTGGATGGCCAGGTGCTGAGCGCGCCGGTCATCCGCGAGCCCATCACCGGCGGCTCGGGCCAGATCTCCGGCAGCTTCACGGTGCAGGAGGCCACCACGCTGTCGGCGCTGCTGCGCGCCGGCGCCCTGCCCGCCAAGCTCACGGTGATCGAGGAGCGCAGCGTGGGCGCCGACCTGGGTGCGGACGTGATCGAGCGTGGCGTGCAGGCCGGCATCGGTGCCTTCGTGCTGGTGTGCCTGTTCCTCTTCCTGCTGTATGGCGGCTGGGGCCTGGTGGCCAACGTGGCGCTGTCGCTCAACGTGGTGCTCACCGTGGCCGGCATGAGCCTGCTGGGGGCCACGCTCACCCTGCCCGGCATTGCCGGCATCGTGCTGGGCATCGGGCTGGCGGTGGATGCCAACGTGCTGATCAACGAGCGCATCCGGGAGGAGACCCTGCGCGGCCGGCCCGCGCTGGCCGCCATCGACGCCGGTTTCCGGCGGGCCTACGCCACCATCATGGACAGCAACGTCACCGCGCTGATCGCCACGGTGCTGCTGTTCTGGTTCGGCTCCGGTCCGGTGCGCGGCTTTGCGGTGACCATGGCGCTGGGCATCGTCATCTCGATGTTCACCGCGGTGTCGGTGGTCAAGGTGATGATGCTGTCCATCGCCCGCCGCCGGCGGCTGAAGACCCTGCAGATCCGGCCGCTGCTGGGCTTTCGCCCGGTGCCCGACGGCACGCGCTTCGACTTCATGAAGACCCGCTTCATCGGCTTCGGACTGGCGGCGGCGATGGTGCTGGGCTCGTTGCTGCTGCTGCTGCGGCCGGGGCTGGATTTCGGCATCGACTTCCGCGGCGGCATCCAGGTGGAAGTGGCCACCAGCGCCCCGGCCGACCTGTCGCGCTACCGCGCGCAGCTCGACGGGCTGGGCCTGGGCGAGGTTTCGCTGCAGACGATGGACGGTGAAGGCCGGCTGCTGGTGCGGCTGGAGCAGCAACCCGGCGGCGAAGCCCGCCAGACCGAGGCGGTGGAGCGGCTGAAGACCGCGGTGCAGGCGATCGACCCCGGGGCCCGCTTCGAGCGCACCGAGGTGGTCGGCCCCAAGGTCAGCGGCGAGCTGGCCACCGCCGGCGTGCTGGCCGTCATCCTCGCCAGCATCGCGATGCTCATCTACATCTGGGTGCGCTTCGAGTGGCCGTTCGCGGTGGGCGCGATCCTGACGCTGGTGCTGGACGTGGTGCTGACGCTGGGCCTGTTCGCATGGACGGGGCTGGACTTCAGCCTCACCGCCATCGCCGCGCTGCTGACGCTGGTGGGCTATTCGGTCAACGACAAGGTGGTGGTGTACGACCGCATGCGGGAAAACCTGCGCGCGCGGCGCGAGCTGCCGCTGCGCGAGGCCATCAACCTGTCGATCAACCAGACGCTCACGCGCAGCCTCTACACCTCCGTCACCGCCTTCCTGGCGGTGCTGCCGCTGGCGCTGTGGGGTGGCGCGGCGGTGGCCAGCTTCGCGGTGCCGATGGCCTTCGGCATCGTGATCGCGGCGGCCACGTCGGTGTTCATCGCGGCGCCCATCCTGCTGCTGCTGGGCGACTGGCGCGGCCGTCGGGGCAAGGCGATGTTTGCGGCCGCCGCGCCGGCACCGGCGCTTTAGTCAGGCGTGGGCGGCCTCCAGCCCCACCAGCGGCTGGTAGGCCGCCGTCTCCATGTTCATGCTGCGCACGAACGACGCCGGATCAACGTCCTGCCTGTGGTAGCGGCAGCTGCGCTGGCTGACGCCATGCCAGCCGAGATCGTCGCTGGCGCACAGGATCTCGCCCGGCACCCACACCGGCAATTCGGCATGGCCGATGACGGGCGGGCGGGCGGGGGCAGACGATGTCAATGCGGGTTGGCCCCGGCAGCGGCGCGGCCGGCCGCGGGCGCGGCAAGCAGTAAGCTGGACCGAAGGAAGTCAACCATGTCGCCATCGGCCGCTGCACCGTTTGTCTACCGGCTTCGTCGCACCGCGGCGGGGCTGCTGCTGGCGGCGGCCGCCGTGGCGGTGCAGGCGCAGCCCGCCCCGGCAGCTGACGCATCGCGCATCGCACTGCACGCGCTGGCCGCCACCTGCGCCAACTGCCACGGCAGCGAAGGCCGCCCGGCCGACGCAGCAATGCCGCCGCTGGCCGGGCTGCCGCAGGCCTTCGTGGTGGCGCAGATGCGGGCCTTCCGCAGCGGCGAGCGACCGGCCACGGTGATGCACCAGATCGCCCGCGGCTACACCGAGGCGCAGGTGCAGGCCCTGGCCGGCTACTTCGCCAGCCTGCCGGGGCCGGCGCGGTGAGGCGACGCAGCTTCATCGCCGGCGGCGCGCTGGTGGCCGGCGTGGGCTGCGCCGGCGTGGCGCCGCGGGCACCGGCACGGGTGGTGGTGATCGGTGGCGGCTTTGGCGGCGCCACCGCGGCGCGCTACATCCGGCTGCTGTCGGAAGGGCACGTGCAGGTCACGCTGGTGGAGCCGCAGGCGGCCTTCGTCTCCTGCCCAGTGTCCAACCTGGTGGTAGGTGGGCTGAAGACGCTGGCCGACATCACCCTGCCCTACGACACCCTGGTGCGGCGCCATGGCGTGCAGTGGCTGCGCGACAGCGCCGTGGCCATCGACGTCGATCGCCGCAGCGTGCAGCTGGCCGGCGGCCAGCGCATCGGCTACGACCGGCTGGTGCTGTCGCCCGGCGTGCAGCTGATGCATGAGCGCATCGAGGGCCTGCCGCAGGCGCATGCCGAAGGACGCGTGCTGCATGCCTGGAAGGCCGGGCCCGAGACCGCCGCGCTGCACCGGCAGCTGCAGGCCCTGCCCGATGGCGGCGTGTTTGCCATCACCGTGCCGCTGGCGCCCTACCGCTGCCCGCCCGGGCCCTATGAACGGGCCAGCCTGGTGGCCGACTGGCTGCGGCTGCACAAGCCACGCGCCAAGGTGCTGGTGCTGGACGCCAACGACGACGTGGTGTCCAAGCCCGCGCTGTTCAAGCAGGCCTGGGCCGAGCTGCATGCGGGCCGCCTGGAGTACCGGCCGCAGCATGCGCTGGCCGGCGTGGACGCGGCGCGCGGCCTGCTGCGCTTCGAGGTGCAGGCCGACGTGCGGGCCGACGTGCTCAACGTGCTGCCGCCAATGCGGGCCGGCGACATCGCGGTGGCCAGCGGGCTGGCCACGGTGAACGGCCGCTGGTGCCCGGTGCACTGGCGCAGCTTCGAGTCGGTGCATGCGACCGGCGTGCATGTGCTGGGCGATGCGGTGCAGGCCGCGGCGCAGATGCCCAAGTCGGGCCACATGGCCAACAACCATGCCAAGGTGGCCGCGGCCGCCATCGTCGCCGAGCTGGCCGGCCTGCCGCCGCCGGCCGAGCCGATGCTGACCAACACCTGCTACAGCCTGGTGAGCGCGACCGAGGCCATCCACGTGGCCAGCGTGCACCGCTACGACGCGGCCTCGCAAACCTTCAACGTGGTGCTGGGCTCGGGCGGCGTGTCGGCCATGCGCTCGGCGCAGGAAGCGCGGCTGGCCGAAGCCTGGGCGCGCAACACCTGGGCCGACATGCTGGGCTGACGCTCAGATCGACGGCTCCAGCGCCAGCATGCGCACCCGCGCGTTCTCGACATGGGCACGCATGCAGCGGCGGGCGCCCTCGGCGTCCTGCGCCTCGATCAGCGCATACAGCGCGCGGTGCTCGTCCAGCGCCTCCTGCGTGCGGCGCCAGGGCTTCATGTGGGCCAGGTGGCGCCACAGGTTCACCGCGCGGCTCACGTCGTACTCCAGCATCTTGAGCACGCCCACCAGCCGCGGGTTGGCGGTGGCCTGGGCGATGGCCTCGTGGAAGCCGTAGTCGAAGTGGTGCGCCACGTCGCCGCGCGCATGCGCCTGCTCGAAGCCGTCGAGCATCTGCCGCATGCGGGCCAGGTCGGGCGGCTGGCGGCGCAGTGCGGCCAGCGCGGCGCATTCGGGCTCCACCATCAGCCGCAGCTCGATGCCATGCAGGATGTGGCTCAGGTCGGCCGCCGTGCTGCGCGCTGACTGGCTGGCCGAGGCCGCCGCAGCCGGCTGCGTGGCCACGTAGCTGCCCGAGCCGCGCACCGACTGCACCAGCCGTTCCGCACGCAGCCGGTCCAGCGCCTGTCGCACCACCGGGCGCGAGACCTGGAAGGCCTCGGCCAGCGCCAGCTCCGACGGCAGCCGGGCGCCCGCGGCCAGCTGGCCGGTCATGATCGAGTGGAACAGGCTGTCGTACACCCGTTCGGCAAAGCGCTCGTTGCGCAGCGGGCGCACGGGTGCCACCGCCGGGCCGCTGGCGTGCGCATCGTCGGAAGCTTCGTGTCGAGACATGGCTGCAGGGGATGCAAAAGCTGTCTGCCAGGCTGACAGCATGCGGTGCGGACTGGGCCCGGTCGCTCAGGGAATCCACCGAGCAAAAGCAGTCAATCGCACTGACAACTTGCCCGGGCCCGAACCTATGATGGCCCGCACCCCCATGAAGAACACACGCAGGAGACCAGCGTGAAGCAGCACTTCATCGACAACCGCGCGGTGGCGCCTTCCAGCGGCGAGCGCATCCCGGTGCTCGATCCCTCCGACGGCCAGCCCTTCGAGGAACTGGCCCGCGGCAATGCGGCCGACATCGACCTGGCGGTGCAGGCTGCCCGCCGCGCCTACGACGTCGGCCCCTGGGGCCGCATGCCCGCGGCAGAACGCGGCCGGTTGCTGCAGCGACTGTCGGCCAGGCTGGCCGACCATGCCGAGGAACTGGCCGCCCTCGAGGCCCGCGACTGCGGCAAGCCGCTCAAGCAGGCCCGCGCCGATGCGGCGGCCATCGCCCGCTACTTCGAGTTCTATGCCGGCGCAGCCGACAAGCTGCATGGCGAAACCCTGCCCTACCAGGCCGGCTACACCGTGCTGACGCTGCGCGAGCCGCACGGCGTCACCGGCCACATCGTGCCCTGGAACTATCCGCTGCAGATCTTCGGCCGCAGCGTGGGCGGCTCCCTGGCTGCGGGCAATGCCTGCGTGGTCAAGCCGGCGGAAGATGCCTGCCTGTCGCTGCTGCGCGTGGCCGAGCTGGCGGCCGAGGTGGGCTTGCCGCCGGGCGTGCTGAACATCGTCACCGGTTATGGCCATGAGGCGGGCGACGCACTGGTGCGGCATCCGGGCATCGACCATGTGTCCTTCACCGGCTCGCCCGCCATCGGTCAGGTGGTGGTGCGGGCCGCTGCCGAGCACCACACGCCGGTGACGCTGGAGCTGGGCGGCAAGTCGCCGCAGATCGTGTTCGACGATGCGGACGTGGACAGGATGCTGCCGGTGGTGATCAATGCCATCGTGCAGAACGCCGGCCAGACCTGCTCCGCCGGCAGCCGGCTGCTGGTGCAGCGCAAGTTGTATGGACAAGTGCTGGAACGCCTGGGCGAGGCCTTCGGCCGCCTGCGCGTGGGCAGCGCCACCATGGACCTGGACTGCGGGCCGCTGATCCGCCGCAGCCAGCTGCAGCGCGTGGCCGGCTTCATCGACGAGGCGCGTGCGGACGGCCTGCCGATCGTGGCCCAGGGCCGCATCGAGCCCGGCGTGCCGGCCGGCGGTTTCTACCAGGTGCCCACGCTGCTGCGCGACGTGCCGCCCGGCCACCGGCTGGCGCAGCAGGAGGTGTTCGGCCCGGTGCTGGCCGCCCTGCCCTTCGACACCGAAGACGACGCGGTGCGCATCGCCAACGGCACGCCCTACGGCCTGGTGGCCAGCGTATGGACCCGCGACGGCGGCCGCCAGCTGCGCATGGCGCGGCGGGTGCGGGCCGGCCAGGTGTTCGTCAACAACTACGGCGCCGGCGGCGGCGTGGAGCTGCCCTTCGGCGGCGTGAAGGCCAGCGGCCATGGCCGCGAGAAGGGCTTCGAGGCGCTGTATGCCTTCACCGTGCTCAAGACGGTGGCCATCCAACATGACTAGACAAGCAGGAGACCAGCGAATGCGTGTGCAGGGCAAGTCCATCATCGTCACCGGTTCGGGCGGTGGCATCGGCGAAGGCATCGCGCGGCGCCTGGCCGCCGAGGGCGGGCGCGTGGTGGTCAACGACGTGAACGAGGCGGCCGGCCGCCGGGTGTGCGAGGCCATCGTGGCCGAAGGCGGCAGCGCCACCTTCGTGAAGGCCGACGTCACGAAGACGGCAGAGATGCAGGCGCTGGTGGCCGCCGCGGTGCAGGCCTTCGGCCGGCTCGACGTGATGGTGAACAACGCCGGCTGGACGCACCGCAACCGGCCGATGCTGGAAGTGAGCGAGGAAGAGTTCGACAGGCTCTACGCCATCAACGTCAAGAGCATCTACCTCTCCGCGCTGCATGCGGTGCCGGTGATGCGCAGCCAAGGCGGCGGCAGCATCATCAACATCGCCTCCACCGCCGGCGTGCGGCCGCGGCCCGGCCTGACCTGGTACAACGGATCGAAGGGCGCGGTGATCACCACCAGCAAGTCGATGGCGGCCGAGCTGGGCCCGGACAACATCCGGGTCAACTGCATCAACCCGGTGTTCAACCCCGATACCGCGCTGTCGGCGGAGTTTGCCGGCGGCCCGGTGGACGAGGCCCGACGCGCCAGGTTCCTGGCCACCATCCCGCTCGGGCGCTTCAGCACCGCGCTGGATGTGGCCAATGCCGCGCTGTACCTGGCCAGCGACGAGGCCTCGTTCATCTCGGGCGTGTGCATCGAGGTCGATGGCGCCCGCTGCGTCTAGTCCAACAACACAGGAGACCCCCGCATGCAACGCAGGAAGTTCATCACCCGCAGCGCCCTCGGCGCCACCACCGCCGCCACCCTGGCCGCACCGGCGCTGGCCCAGGGCCAGCACCCCGAGATCCGCTGGCGCCTGGCCAGCAGCTATCCGAAGACGCTGGACACCATCTACGGTGCGGTGGACCTCGCCGTCAAGCGCGTGGCCGAGCTGACCGACGGCCGCTTCAGGATCAGCCTGCACGGCGCCGGCGAGCTGGTGCCGCCGCTGCAGGTGCTGGACGCGGTGATGGACGGCACCGTGGAAGCCGGCCACAGCGCCAGCTACTTCTACATCGGCCGCGACCCCGCCTTCGGCTTCGGCACGGCGATGCCCTTCGGCCTGAACACCCGCGGCCAGAACGCCTGGCTGTACGAGGGCGGCGGCAACGACGTGCTCAACGAGTTCTATGCCGGCTTCGGCCTGTACCACCTGCCCATCGGCAACACTGGCGCCCAGATGGCCGGCTGGTACCGCAAGGAGATCAAGACGGTCGACGACCTCAAGGGCCTGAAGTTCCGCATCGGCGGGCTGGGCGGCATGGTGCTGTCCAAGCTGGGCGTGGTGCCGCAGCAGCTGGCCGCGGGCGACCTCTACCCGTCACTGGAAAAAGGCGTGATCGACGCGGCCGAGTTCGTGGGCCCTTACGACGACGAGAAACTGGGCCTGCACAAGGTGGCCAAGTTCTACTACTACCCGGGCTGGTGGGAGGGCTCGGCCACGCTGCCGCTGTTCATCAACCAGAAGGCCTGGGCGGCGCTGCCCGCTGCCTACCAGGCGGCGGTGAAGGCGGCCTCGGCCGAGGCCAACCAGTGGAGCACCGCGAAGTACGACATCGGCAACCCGGCGGCGCTCAAGCGGCTGGTCAGCGGCGGTGCGCAGCTGCGCGCCTTTCCGAAGCCGGTGATGGATGCAAGCTTCACCGCGGCCGGGCAGCTCTACCAGGAGCTGGCCGAGAAGAGCCCGGCCTTCCGCAAGATCCACGCGCACTGGTCTAAGTTCAGGGACGAACAGCTGCTGTGGCAGCAGTTCTGCGAGCAGCCGTTCGACACCTACATGGCCAGCACGCGCCGGCGGTCCTAGCCTGCGCGATCAGCTGCAGCGGCCGCCGGCGCCCAGCACGCCACCCACCACCGCACCGCCCACGGTGCCGGCGGTGCTGCCGCCGCTGAGCACCGAGCCGGCGACGCCGCCTACGCCGGCGCCCACAGCGGTGCCCTTCTGGCAGTCGCTCATGCTGGAGCAGCCAGTGGCCAAGGCCGCCGTCACCAGGCCAGCCACCAGGATCGCGCCACGTTGAAGGGTGTTCATGCAGGTCTCCTTGAAAGTGATGCAGGGAGCTTAGGAGCGCCCGCGCGCGAGGGCCAGAAGCACACGCCGCAGTGCCGTGTAAGACAGTCCCCACACCGGTTGGCTTTGGCATGACGCGCATCAAGCCCGCCCCGGCCGCTGCATGCCAGCATGGCGGATGACCCGACCGCTCGCGCCCCGCGCCCTCCAAGACTCCCGACGCCTGGGCGTGCGCCCGGTGCCGGTCCTGCAACCGTTGCGCTGGCTGGCATTGGGCTGGCGCGACCTTCGACGCTGCCCCCTGCCCGGCCTGCTGCACGGGCTGGCGCTGGCCGTCTTCGGCATTGTGCTGGCCCTGGTGGCACACCGGCACTTCTGGCTGCTCACCGGGGCCTTCACCGGCTTCCTGCTGGTGGGTCCGCTACTGGCCACGGGCCTGTATGCCATCAGCCGCGCGCTGGAGCATGGCGAGCCCGCCGCCCTGGCCACGGCCATGCGCGCCTGGTATCCCGACGACGGCCGGCTGGTGGTGTTCGGCGTGCTGCTGGCCTTTGCCGGCACCGGCTGGGTGGTCACCTCCGCCGGGCTGATCACCGGGCTGTCGCCGCATCCGATCGACAACCCGATGGACTTCCTGCGCCATGTGGTGCTGGCAGAGCACGGCCATGTGTTCGAGGCCTGGGTCGCGCTGGGCGCGTTGCTGGCCGCGCCGGTCTTCGCCTCCAGCGTGGTGGCCATGCCGCTGCTGCTGGACCGCCGCGTGGGCGTGCTCGGCGCGGTGCTCACCAGCTGGCGGGTGGTGCTGGAGAACCCGGTGCCAATGGCCCTGTGGGCGGTGCTGCTGACCGCACTGACGGTGCTGGGCATGCTGCCGCTGCTGCTGGGGCTGGTGTTCGTCGCGCCCTGGCTGGCACATGCCAGCTGGCATGCCTATCGGGACCTGGTGGTGCCCGCCGGCTCCGTGGAGCACGCCTGACATGTTCGGCTACAGCGAAGAGCAGTTCGCATGGTTCGGCATGACCTTCGGCCTCGGCGCCTTCATGCTCTACATGGTGTTCATCATCCTGAACCTGGCCCGCGAATCCAAGGCCGGCCGCTTTGGTACCTTCGTGCTGCTGCTGGGGCTCGGCCTGGGGCTGGTGGGCTTCGCGGCCAAGGGGGTGATCAAGTTCTTCCTGTCGGGCATCGAGTGAAGCCGCGCCACCGTCAATCTCCGGCTGCCGGCTGTCAGTCAGAGTTCGAATTGGCTTCTGCACCCATAGCGACCAGCATGGCAGTTTGCCTGCGCTGAGCACTCTTGAAGAGTGCCGCCACCAGGTCCAGCTTTTCCGGCACTTCTTTTTCCGCCGATGCGGACAGATCCGCAAGAGGGACCAGGCGATGCAGTTCGCCTTTGGTGAGCAACATGGCGCCGCCCTGCCGTTGCGCAAGTCTTCGGAAGAATTCTTCCGCGACTGCACTCAGTTTGCGGTGCTCGGTTTTTGCTTCCCAGATGACACGAGCAGCGTCGGACGCAGCCCCGCGCCAAGCGCGATGATCTTCGGCTTGCCCATCGAATACAAGGCTGATCAACACTTCATCCAGCACCTCGGTGATGAGCGCATGAACCTGCGCCGCGAAGAGGTCTTCGGATGGATATCTGGAACGCGCAAACCGTTCAAGAAGGTCTGGAACGACGAAGTAGTTTTCCGCTTCATACCGCCTCCAGTAACGCAGCTTCAATGCGCCGTAATCGCGATCAGGCCGATTTCGCCCATCGTTGTCAAGGATGCCGAGCCCCTCAAGATCAGGCAAGAGATTGCGTAATCCGTTGAAGTGGTCCAACGGGGTAATACCAAATCCACCTTCCACCCGCTCCAGTTCCGCGTCGAAGTCCTGCAGCGGGAAATTATTCTGGACATAGAAGGTGTTGATGCGCTCGTCCCAAACCTGAGCAGCCTCGTGATTCAGGCGGGTGGCCAGTGCACGAAGCATATCCACATCGGTGCCGCCCTCCGCGTAGAGCACATACCCGCGCTGGCGCGCCTTGACGTAGTGCTCAGCGCCGAAGTGCTTCAGGCTGTTCCGAATATCGTCCTTTCTGGCCAGATCGTCTGCGCGACCTTCGAGAAGCAACGTCAGGTTCTTGTCCAGCGCCTCGTCCAGAATTACTTCGGAGTGCGTGACCATCACAACCTGTGAGCCGTTCTCGCTGGCAATATCGCGGAGCAAGACATACACCTGCTTCTGACGCAGTATCTCCAGGTGCGCATCCGGCTCGTCAACAAGCAACACGCTGCGCTTGTGCGAGAACAAATAGGCAAACACCAGCAGCATCTGCAGCATGCCGCGGCCGGCCGAGGAGATGTCGAGTGCTTCCTTCACGCTATCTTGGCGATATGCCAGTGTGATGCTGCCACGTGACGTTTCCTCGGGGGCACCCAAGTCCACCTTGAAAAGGCGCCGCATCAGATCGACGATGCGCTGCCAATCACCAACCGATGTCCGCGCCACAGCCAGGCAGAGGTTGCGAAGCACGTCTGCTGTTCTGCCCTGACCCAACAGCACGTCGACCCGCCCCGGCTGCAGAATGGGCTCCTCCGTATCAAGCCCCGACATCGGGTAAAGCAACTCGACTCGCAGGGAGGATGCATAAGCCAGCAGCTTCAAATTGCCCATGACGGAGGGGTCCGGAGTGCAATAAACCAGTTCGTCGCCTTGGTTTCTGAACCGCATGGTCAACGGGTGCACGTGGCCCTCGAATTCAACGCCCACCGTGATGTTCAGTGCAATGTCCTTGCTTCCTTTGCGCACCTGCGTGTTGTGCCAAAAGAAGCGCGTGCGGGTCACAGGGACGGCAACGATGCTCAGGCGGTTGAGCGACGTCGCCGTGCGTTCCTTCGCGGATGATTCTCTGCGCACGTCATACCAGGTTCTCACCGCCTGAGACCAAAGCGCCATGGCCTGGATCGCGCTGGTTTTGCCGCAGTTGTTCGGACCTATGAGGACGGCAGGATGGTCAAGCTCAATTCGTTGCCTTGCACCGAAGCGCTTGAAATTCTCGATCTCTATGTAGTGCAGAAGGCGCATGGCGAATTAGGTGCAGGCAGCATGCGTGCTGCTGTCTGTGGCTTGATTGGCGCGCCCGCTGCGAGCCCGCCGCCATGTGATGGTAACGAGGGGCCCGCCATTTCCCGGGGGCCGCCGGTTCACGGAGGCTGCTGCAGCGCGCAACACCGCGGCGTCAGGCGTTCCTGCGCTCCATGGCGCCGCCGCCCTGCTCCCGGTTCAACGCCTAGATGCATCAGGGAAAACGACGAGCATCCAGAAGCGCGCAAACGTTTGCGCAAACGTTTGCGCGTACTAGACTGCACGCCGCCGGCCGACCAGGCGCACGACAGTACGGCACCGCTCATCCCGACTCAGGAGACAAGACATGACCTCACGCATTCCGTCCGCTGCTGCTTCCCTCTTCACCCGCCGCCGCTGCGCGCAGGTGTTCGGCGCCTCCGCGGCGCTGGTGCTGTCGGCCGCGCTGCTGCCGGCCGCCCACGCCGCCGACAAGCCCAAGGTCGCGCTGGTGATGAAGTCGCTGGCCAACGAGTTCTTCCTGACCATGGAGCAAGGCGCCAAGGCCCACCAGAAGGAAAACTCGGGCAAGTACACCCTGGTGGCCAACGGCATCAAGGACGAGACCGACACCGCCGCGCAGATCCGCATGGTCGAGCAGATGGTGGCGCAGAAGGTCGATGCGCTGGTGATTGCGCCGGCCGACAGCAAGGCCCTGGTGCCGGCCATCAAGAACGCCATCGACAAGGGCGTGCTGGTGGTCAACATCGACAACCGCTTCGATGCCGCCGCGCTGAAGGAAAAGGGCATCAAGGTGCCCTTCGTCGGCCCCGACAACCGTGCCGGCGCCAAGCTGGTGGGCGATGCGCTGGCCAAGACGCTGAAGTCCGGCGACAAGGTGGGCATCATCGAAGGCGTGTCCACCACCTTCAATGCGCAGCAGCGCACGCTGGGCTACCAGGACGCGATGAAGGCCGCGGGCATCACCGTGGTGGGCGTGCAGTCGGGCCAGTGGGAGATCGACAAGGGCAACACCGTGGCCGCCGGCATGATGCGCGAGCACCCCGACCTGAAGGCCCTGCTCGCCGGCAACGACAGCATGGCCCTGGGCGCCGTGGCCGCCGTCAAGGCCGCCGGCAAGACCGGCAAGGTGGCCGTGGTGGGCTACGACAACATCAGCGCGATCAAGCCGATGCTGAAGGACGGCCGGGTGCTCGCCACCGCCGACCAGTACGCCGCCAAGCAGGCCGTGTTCGGCATCGAGACCGCGCTCAAGGCCCTGGCCGACAAGACACCGCAGGCCCAGATGCCCGAAGAGGTGAAGACCGACGTGGTGCTGGTCACCAAGGACAGCAAGTAAGCCGCGAAGGCACGCAGGCCATGGAGCGCACGCCGCTGCTGGTGCTGGAAGGCATCGGCAAGGACTACGCCGCCACCGTGCTGGACGGCGTCAGCCTCTCGCTGCAGCGCGGCGAGGTGCTGGCGCTCACCGGCGAGAACGGTGCCGGCAAGAGCACGCTGTCGAAGATCGTCTGCGGGCTGGTCGATCCCACCCGCGGGCGGATGACGCTCGACGGCCAGCCCTACGCACCCGCCTCGCGCCGCGATGCCGAGCGGCACGGCGTGCGCATGGTGCTGCAGGAGCTGGGCCTGGTGCCCACGCTCACCGTGGCCGAGAACCTGCTGCTGGGCGCGATGCCGCACACCGCCGGCTGGTTGAAGCTCGGCGAGATGGCCCGGCGTGCGCGCTTGCAGCTGGCCCGCATCGGCCTGGACGACCTCGACCCGTGGACGCCGGTCTCGCGCCTGGGCATCGGCCACCAGCAGATGGTGGAGATCGCGCGCAACCTGCACGACGACACCCGCGTGCTGATGCTGGACGAACCCACCGCGATGCTCACCCCGCGCGAGACCGACCGCCTGTTCGAGCAGGTGGCGCAGCTGGTGGCCGCGGGCGTGTCCATCGTCTATGTGTCGCACCGGCTGGAAGAGCTGCAGCGCATCGCCCACCGGGTGGCGGTGCTGCGCGACGGCCGGCTGGTGGACGTGCTGCCGATGCCCGGCCTGCGCGAGGAGGATCTGGTCGAACGCATGATCGGCCGCACGCTGGTCGAGGACAGCGGCCGCGGCCGCCGACCGGCCGGCCCGGTGCGGCTGCGGGTGCAGGGCCTGGCGCGCGGCAAGGTGGTGCAGCCCACCAGCCTGGAATTGCGCGGCGGCGAGATCCTGGGCCTGGCTGGCCTGGTGGGCTCGGGCCGCACCGAACTGCTGCGCCTGATCTACGGCGCCGACAAGGCCGATGCCGGCAGCGTCGAGCTGCTGCCCATCGACGGCGGCGCGCCGCGCACCTGGCGCACGCCGGTGCAGGCGGTGAAGGCCGGCGTGGGCCTGGTCAGCGAGGATCGCAAGGCCGAAGGCCTGCTGCTGCCGCAGTCGATCCGCGTCAACACCACGCTGAGCGACCTGGGCGCGGTGTCCCGCCGCGGCTGGCTCAAGCCGGCGCTGGAAGGCAGCCGCGTGCGCCAGCTGGTGCAGATGCTGCGCGTGCGTTCCAGCAGCGAAGAGCAGCCGGTGGCATCGCTCAGCGGCGGCAACCAGCAGAAGGTGATCTTCGCCCGCTGGCTGCACCGCAACTGCGAGGTGCTGTTGCTGGACGAACCCACCCGCGGCGTGGACATCGGCGCCCGCGCCGACCTGTATAGCCAACTCGAACGCATGGCCGCCGAGGGCCGCGCGCTACTGGTGGTGTCCAGCGACCTGCGCGAGCTGATGGCGCTGTGCGACCGCATCGGCGTGATGAGCGGCGGCCGCCTGGTGCGCAGCTTCGAGCGCGGCGAATGGACCGAACAATCCCTGCTGGCGGCGGCCTTCTCGGCCGCTGCGCCGGCCGATGAAGCAATGAGCAGCGAGCCCGCATGAGCAGCACCCCCCTGACGACCTCCCCCACCCGCGCCGGCGCGCTGCGCAGCGAGCTGGCCACCTACCTCGGCCTGGCCGTGGTGCTGGTGGCCATGGTGGCGCTGTTCGGCACGCTGAGCGACTACTTCTTCAGCACCGAGACCTTCATCGCCATCGTCAACGAGATTCCCGCGCTGGCGGTGATGGCGGTGGGCATGACCTTCGTGCTGATCGTCGCCGGCATCGACCTGTCGGTGGGCTCGGTGCTGGCGCTGAGCGCCGCGCTGTGCGCCACCGCCATCCTGCAGTGGGGCTGGAGCGTGCCGGCCGCCTCGTTGCTGGGCCTGGGTGCGGGCATGCTGGCCGGCACCATCCTGGGCTCCGTCTCGGTGGCCTTCCGGCTGCCCTCCTTCATCGTGTCGCTGGGCATGCTGGAGGTGGTGCGCGGCGGCGCCTACCTGGTCACCGATTCGCGCACGCAGTACGTGGGCGAGCGCATCTCCTGGCTGGCGCAGCCGTGGCTGGGCAATGTGTCGGCGGCCTTCGTCATCGCGGTGGCGCTGGTGATCGTGGGGCAGCTGGTGCTGAGCCGCACGGTGTTCGGCCGCAGCGTGGTGGGCATCGGCACCAATGAGGAAGCCATGCGGCTGGCCGGCGTCGATCCGCGGCCGATCCGCATCGCGGTGTTCGCGCTCACCGGCCTGCTGGCCGGGCTGGCCGGGCTGATGCAGGCGGCGCGGCTGGAAGCGGCCGACCCGAATGCCGGCCAGGGCATCGAGCTGCGCGTGATCGCCGCGGTGGTGATCGGCGGCACCAGCCTGATGGGAGGCCGCGGCTCGGTGGTCACCACCTTCTTCGGCGTGCTGATCATCGCGGTGCTGGAAGCCGGCCTGGCCCAGGTGGGCGCCAGCGAGCCGAGCAAGCGCGTGGTCACCGGCTGCGTGATCGTGGCCGCGGTGATCGTGGACACGCTGCGGCAGCGCCGCCGCGGCGGCTGAAACTCCAACACCGGAACACCCATGGCCACCATCAAGGACGTCGCGCTGCGCGCCGGCGTGTCGGTCACCACCGTGTCGCATGTGGTCAACGGCACGCGGCATGTCAGTGCCGATGGGCGCGACCGTGTCGAGCAGGCCATCCGCGAGCTCGGCTACGTGCCCAGCGCGGTGGCGCGCAGCCTGAAGCGCAACACCACGCACACCCTGGGCATGGTCACGCCCAACAGCTCCAACCCCTACTTCGCCGAGATCGTTCGCGCGGTGGAAGACCGCTGCTTCGGCGCCGGCTACACCCTCATCCTGTGCAACACCGACGACGAGCCGCGCCGCCAGAGCATGGTGCTGCAGGTGCTGGCGCAGCGGCGCATCGACGGGCTGATCGTCGTCTCCTCCGGCGACGACGCCAGCCTGCCGGGCCTGCTGGCCGGGCTGGAGATGCCCACGGTGCTGCTGGACCGCGAGATCGACACCCTGCCCTGCGACCTGGTGGAAACCGCGCACATGAACGGCGCGCTGCTGGCCACCCGCCACCTGGCCACGCTGGGGCACCGGCGCATCGCCTGCATCGGCGGCCCGCGCGGCCTGGTGCCCAGCGAGCAGCGCATCGCCGGCTGGCGGCTGGCCCTGGCCGAGATGGGCGCCGCCACCGAGGCCGAGGCCGATGCGCTGCTGTGGCACGGCGACTTCACCAGCGAGAGCGGCTATGCCTGCATGCATGCGCTGCTGCGCCACACGCCGCGGCCCAGCGCGGTGTTCGTCGCCAACGACCTGATGGCCATCGGCGCGCTGTGCGCCGCGCACGAGTGCGGCATCGACGTGCCGGGCGACATCTCGGTGGTCGGCTTCGACGACATCGAGCTGGCCCGCTTCAGCAGCCCGCCGCTGACCACCGTGGCCCAGCCCAAGCAGCGCATCGCCGCGCTGGCGGTGGACATGCTGCTGGAACGCATCGAAGGCCGCCGCGCCGACACCCGCAAGGTGGTGCTGCAGCCCGAGCTGCGCGTGCGCGCTTCCAGCGGAGCCGCGCCATGACCGTCGACATCGTGGTGCTGGGCAGCCTGAACATGGACCTGCTGATGCGGGTGCCACGGGCGCCGCTGGCCGGCGAGACGCTGCTCGGTCGGTCGCTGCAGCACCTGCCTGGCGGCAAGGGCGGCAACCAGGCGGTGAGCTGCGCCCGCCAGGGCGCTCATGTGACCATGATCGCCCGCGTGGGCCGCGATGCCGATGGCGATGCCCTGTGCGCCGCGCTGGCGGCCGACGGCATCCGCCTCGACGCGGTGCAGCGCGATGCCACGCAGGCCACCGGCGTGGCGCTGGTGATGGTGGAGGACAGCGCGCAGAACCGCATCGTCGTGATCCCCGGCGCCAACCTGGCGGTGTCGCTGGACGAAGCGGCGTTCGCGGCGGCGCTGCAGGGCGCTGCCTGCTTCGTCACCCAGCTCGAATCGCCGCTGCCGGTGGTGCTCCGCGCCATCGCGCTGGCGCACGAGGCCGGCTGCCCGGTGGTGCTCAATCCGTCGCCGATGCAGCCGCTGCCCGACAGCGTGTGGCCGCAGGTGGCCACGCTGGTGGTCAACGAGGTGGAAGCCGCCGAATACACCGGCCTGCCGGTGGCCGATGCGGCCGGCGCGGTGGCCGCGGCGCGTGCGCTGATGCAGCGCGGCGTGGGCCGCGTGGTGGTCACGCTGGGTGCGCAGGGCGCCGTCAGCGTGGACGCCCGATCGGCCTGCCTGCATCCGTCGATGCCGGTGCAGGCGGTGGACACCACCGCGGCCGGCGACACCTTCACCGGCGCACTGGCCGTGGCCTTGGCGCAAGGCGCCAGCCTGCAGCAGGCGGCCGCCCGCGGTGTGCAGGCGGCGGCGCTGTGCGTCACCCGCGCCGGTGCCCAACCTTCGATTCCGCGGGCCGCCGAAGTGGATGCGATGCCCGCGCCTCCTGCCTGGACCGACCTATGAAACGCACCCTGCTGCTGCATGCCGAACTCTCGCGCGTCATCGCCTCCATGGGCCATGGCGACGCATTGGTGATCGGCGACGCCGGCCTGCCCATCCCCGACGCGCCGCAGTGCCCGGGCGGCCCGCAGCGCATCGACCTGGCCGTCAGCCGCGGCGTGCCGGCCTTCGACGAGGTGCTGGCCGCAGTGCTGTCGGAGCTGCAGGTGGAGCGGGCGCTCGTGGCCACCGAAGCCTGCGGCGCGGGCGGCGCCCTGCCCGCCTGGGTGGCGCCGGTCGACGCCAGCGTGCAGGCGGTGAGCCATGAGGACCTGAAGCTGGCCACCCGCGGCGCGCGCGCCGTGGTGCGCACCGGCGAATTCACGCCCTACCGCAACATCGTGCTGTACGCCGGCGTGGTGTTCTAGGCCCGCGCGGCCAGCACTGCGGGAGGCTCCTATCCTTCGGCCCGCGGCCGGGCGCGCTGCAGCCGCCGGAAGTCCTGGCCGCGGCGGGCCTGGCGCAGCAGGAAGCGTGCAGCCCGGGCCAGCGCCGCATCCAGCGCGCTGCGCCAGTCGGCGGCCACCGAGCTGACCACCAGCTCGCCCGCACCGTCCGTGCGCCAGGCCACCTGGCAGCGCTTGTCGATGCCGCCGCGCGGTCCGTTCACGTCCGACAAGGCCACCTGCACCCGCGGCACCCGCGCCTTCAGGCGCCGCAGCACGAAACGCAGCCGTCGCTCCACCAGGCCGCTCAGGCCATCGGCTTGCGGGTCGCGGGATTGGATGATGAGCCCGCACGGTAGGCCGCCGCACCCTTCGGACAAAGCAGTGTTTTGCCGAACGGGGCATCGAAGAAACGTGATGGCGGGCCGCGTGCCAACGCTCGTCCATCCCCGCGCTCCAGTCGTTCGGCCTGCCCGCCCAGCTCGCCCTGTACCCCAAGGCCGTACGTCGGCAATGTCCACACGCGAGGCCCGAGCCACTTGTAAGCTGAACGGCACTCACCTCATCAGAAGCTGTCCGGTCCCGTCAGAACCCGCCTGGGCGCTCACCGCATCCGCACCCCCTGGATGCTGGATGGGCAAGCCCTGAAACAGGCCGCTGCCCTCGGTGAAGGCCCACCGGGGGCCTTGCGCATGGCTCCAAATGACCATTGGCGCGCCATGCCGCCGTCGCTAGGATTTCTTACACGGTTGCAGTTGTTTGCGATCGGAAACTTTTTCAATAACTCGGCCCGCCCGAAGCAGGCGGTCCCCGGCAGTACGAGGGTGGCGGGATGGGGCAGCGCAAGGGCAGCAAGGGCTCGGCAGAGCGTCAGCGCGTGGATGCGCGCATGGAAACCGGCCGGCTCCCCAGCCGGACCTTGCTGCAGCGGCTGCTGCGGCGGGCCACGCAGGAGCTGGCGCCCGCGGAGGAACTGCCCGGCAAGCTGGTCTTCGAGACGGTCGAGCCCCGTGTGCTGCTGTCGGCCGATCCGGTCAGCGCCGCGGCCGCAGCCGCCCCCGCGCCTGCAGCGCCCGAGGTGCAGGGCCGCATCGAGGTGCCGGGCGAGGTCGATCAGTACAGCTTCACGCTGGCCAGCGACGTGCGGCTGGTCTTCGACTCGCTCACGCCGGCCACCGACATCCGCTGGCAGCTCGAGGGCCCCGCCGGTACCGTGGTGTCGCCGCACACGCTGCGCCAGGCCGATGCCGGCAATGCTCCCCAGGCCGATGCGCTGTCGCTGGCCGCCGGCAGCTACACCCTGTCGGTGGACGGCGTGGGCGACACGGTGGGCGACTACCGCTTCCGCCTGCTGGACCTGGCGCAGGCCCAGCTGCTGCCGCGTGGCCAGGCGGTGGAAGGCACGCTGGATTCGGCGCGCGAGACCGACCTGTACCGCTTCGATGCCAATGCCGGCCAGCGCTTCTTCATCGACCGCACCGAGGGCGACGACGCCACCTGGCGACTGCTGGGCCCCGACGGCAAGCAGGTGCTCGATGCCCGCGGCCTGGCCCATGACATCGACACCTTCACCGCGCTGCAGACCGGCACCTACACCCTGCTGATCGAAGGCCAGGTGCAGCGGCCCGCCGATGCGGTGACGGCCTATGCCATCACGCTGCACCAGGTGCCGGACAAGAACGCCAGCCTGGTGCTGGGCCAGGCCCGCGAAGCCAGGTTCGATGTGCCGGGCCAGAGCCTGGCCTTCGACTTCCAATTGGACGGCCGCCGCCAGGTGCTGTTCGACCTGCTGTCCGACACGTCCGCCGCCACCTGGTGGCTCACCGGGCCGCATGGCGAGGTGGTGTCGGCCAGCGCGCCGCGCACCGTGGCCTTCAGCGATTCGCGCGACTTCGGCGGCTTCACCGGCTGGGATCCTTCGCGCACCGACCGCCAGGCGCTGGACCTGGACGCCGGCCACTACACGCTGCACTTCGAGGCCGCGGGCGACGCCCGGCCGCACTTCCACTTCCGCCTGCTCGACCTGGCTTCCACCGACGCCACCTACCGCCGCGCCATCTCGCTGGACGAGGTGGTGGACGACACGCTGGCCACCGGGGCCGAGACCCACCTCTACCACTTCGATGCGCAGGCCGGCGACCAGCTGCTGTTCGACATCCTCTCGGCCACCAGCTATGACGCGCAATGGCGGCTCTTCAATGCCCAGGGCGACCAGCTGTTCTCGCAGTACCTCGGCAGCGATCAGGCGCTGACCCTGGCCGCCAGCGGCCACTACACGCTGGTGGTGGAAGGCCGGCGCAACCGCGCCGATGCCAACCAGCTGCAGTTCGCGGTGCGCCGCCAGGGCGGCACGCCGCCGCCCGCGCCCACCGGCAGCGGCTATGAGCTGGGCAGCGAGGCTTCCGGCACGCGCAACAGCAGCGGCGAGGTGGCCCGCTACACCTTCACGCTCGACCAGACGCGCCGCGTGGTGCTGGACTCGCGCAGCAACAACGACATGGTGTGGCAGCTCACCGGCCCGCGCGGCACGGTGTCGCGCGCGCTGTGGCGCGATGCCGCGTCGTGGTCGGCCAATCCGGTGATGACGCTGGAAGCCGGCACCTACAGCATGGCCGTCAGCGGCGAGACGGGCGCCTACGCCTTCGCCCTGCTGGACCTGGACGGCGCCGGCACCACGCCGGTGGCCCTGGGCGAGGAAGCCAGCATCACGCTGTCGCCGGGCAACACCTCGGCCCTGGTCTCGTTCGAGGCGCAGGCCGGCAGCGCGGTGTTCGTCGACCTGCTGTCGGCCACCCGCCCCAATGCGCACTGGCGGCTGATCTCGCCCAGCGGCCAGCAGCTGCTGGCGCAGACCGCCGGCGACATGAGCAGCCTGCCGCTGCCCGACACCGGCCGCTACACGCTGTTGATCGAGGGCCAGCGCAGCGAGACGGTGGCCAACACCGTGCGGCTGCGCGTCACGCCGCTGCAGGACACGGTGCGGCAGATGGACTTCGGCGAGACGGTGCTGGCGCCGCCGCGCGCGGTGGCCGGCGCGCCGGTGGCGGGCAACGGCGGCGCGTTGGCCTTCGACCAGCAGCAGGCCGTGGTGGTGGACGAGCCCGCGGTGGACCTGCGCGGCGACTTGACGCTGGAGACCTGGGTCCAGCCGCGCGCCTGGTCCGACACCTGGATGCCGGTGGCGGTGCGTGGCGATGCGGCCGCGCAGCGCAGCATGGGCCTGTGGCTTAACGCGGACGGCTCGGTGCGCTGGGAAACCCGCGATGCCGGTGGCGCCCGCGTGGTGACCAGCGCCGCCGGTCTGGTGCAGCTGGGCCGCTGGACCCACCTGGCCGGCGTGGTGGACCGCAGCGGCGCACAGCCCGCGCTGCGGCTGTACGTCGACGGCCAGCTGCGGGGCAGCCTGGCGCTGGCGTCGGCGGCCCCGGCCGTGGCGGTGCAGGGCGCGCTGCGCCTGGGCGCGGACATCGAGAACGCCGGCGACCACGGCTTCTTCGACGGCGCCATGGACGAGCTGCGGCTGTGGAACACCGCCCGCAGTGCCGCCCAGATCGAGGGCCAGCGCGGCGCCACCGTGGCCGCCGATGCGGCAGGCCTGGTGCTGCGGCTGGCCTTCGACGGCGCGCAGGTGCAGGACGCCGGCCCGCTGTCGCTGCCGGTGCAGCGGCTGTCGCCAGTGGCGGTGCCCGCCGGCACCATCGCCGGCCTGCTGGGCACGCCCGGCGAGAAGGATCGCTACAGCTTCATGCTGGAGGGCGGCCGCCGCATCGCGGTGGACGTGCTGCAGAACCTGGGCAACGTGCGCTGGCGTCTGGACGGCCCCGAGGGCCGGCAGATCGGCCCGCGCGGCTTCGACAACACCGATGCCGGCGACGGCCATGCGGTGTTCGACCTGGTGGCCGGCCGCTGGACGCTGACCGTCGAATCCACCGGCGGCGACACCACCTCGCCCTATGCGCTGCGGCTGCTGGACCTGGCCCAGGCCGCGCCCATGGTGCCCGGCACCGCGGTGCAGGGCCTGCTGGAGCGCGGCAGCCAGACCGTGGCCTACAGCTTCCAGGGCGAGGCGGGCCAGCGCTTCTACTTCGACGCCATCAGCGCCGGCAGCACCCTGGGCCGCTACCGGCTGGTCAAGCCGGACGGCAGCGCGCTGTGGACCAGCGGCCTGCGCGGCGACCAGGACCACTTCACCCTGCCCGCCACCGGCACCTACGTGCTGCTGGTCGAGGGCGGCCGCCAGGCCTGGCAGCAGGCCACGCCCTTCCGCTTCAACCTGGTGCCGGCGCCGTCCCCGGTGGTGGACGTGGTGCTGGGCCAGTCGCGCGGCACGGCGCCGGTGCTGGTGGCCGGGCCGGTGGGCCAGGCGCTGCGCGACGTGGCCGACACCCGCGTGAGCGTGGCCAACGGCCCCGACGTGGACCTGCGCGGCGACCTGACCATCGAGGCCTGGATCCGCCCCGACCGCTTCAACGGCAGCTGGATGCCGATCGTGGCGCGTTCCAACGGCACCGCGGCCACGCGCAGCTATTCGCTGTGGCTCAACAGCGCCGGCTACCTGCACCTGAGCACCGCCGACGCCAACGGCAGCAACCGCACGCTGGACACCGCGGCCGGCAGCATCCAGCTGGGCCAATGGACGCATGTGGCCGCGGTGATCGACCGCAGCGCCGCCACGCCGCAGCTGCGCCTGTACATCAACGGCGTGCTCGCCTCCACCGGCACGCTGGACGGCCAGCCGCCGGCCGACAACGGCGCCGCGTTGATGGTGGGCGGTGCGCTGGACGGCGGCCTGTTCGACGGCGCCATCGACGAGCTGCGCCTGTGGCGCGGCGTGCGCAGCGCGCAGCAGATCGACGGGCTCAAGGGCAGCGCCCTCACCGGACAGGAATCCGGCCTGGCGGTGTACCTGCCCTTCGACAGCCTGCAGGACGGCAGCAGCCCCAGCGGCCGGCCCGGTGGCCCGGCGGCCAGCGTCAGCAGCCTGTATGCCGGCCTGCCCGGCACGCTGTCGGGCCTGCTGGCGGTGCCCGGCCAGGTGGACACCTACCGCCTCACCGTGGACCAGCGCCGCCTGGTGGTGCTGGACACGCTGGGCGAGCCCTATGGCCAGGTGAAGTGGCAGCTCAGCGGCACCGGCGGCCTCTCGCGCGGCGGCTGGCTGGCGAACACCGACGGCCATGAAGGCCACACGCTGCTGGACCTGCAGCCCGGCGTCTACACGCTGACGCTGCGCACCGAGGGCGATGCCCGCTCCCCCTATGCCCTGCGGCTGCTGCCGCTGGACCAGGCGCCCCTGCTCACCGATGCCCAGCCGGTGTCCGGCGAACTGGTCCCCGGCAGCGCCACCCAGGCCCATGCCTTCAACGCCGCGGCCGGCGAGCGCTTCTACTTCGACCTGCAGGCGCTGGCGCTGCAGGGCGGGCGGCTGCGGGTTCTCACGCCCCACGGCGACCTGCTGGTGGACCAGGGACTCAACGGCGATGCCGGCGTGTTCGAGGCGACCACCGCCGGCCGCTACACCGTGCTGCTGGAAGGCGCGCGCGGCAATGCCGACCAGCGGGTGGCCTACCGCTTTGCGCTGCACCGGGTGCAGGACACGGTGCTGCCGCTGCAGATCGGCCAGCCGCAGGCACTGACGCCGCCGTGGCGCGGCAGCGGCGCTGCCGCCGGCCTGGACTTCGGCAGCCACTGGCATGTGGCGGTGCCGCCCAGCCCGGCGCTGGATGCGCGCCGCACCGTGTCGATGGAAGCCACGGTGACGGTGGACAGCTTCGCCGCCAGCTACATGCCGGTGCTTTACCTGGGCCGGGGCGATGCCAGCTACGGTCCTGGCCGCAGCTGGGCGCTGTACGTCACCAGTGGCGGCGCGCTGCACCTGAGCACCAGCGACGGCCAGGACCAGTACCTGACCACCGCCAACGGCCTGGTGAAGGCCGGCGTGGCCACCCGCATCGCCGCCACCATCGACCGCGTGAACGGCGTGATGAAGCTCTTCGTCGAAGGCGACGAGGTGGCCAGCATGGTGGTGCGCAAGGCCGACATGGTGTCTTCGCCCAGCCGCGGCCTGCAGATCGGCCGCAGCGACGAGTCGTGGAGCGGACTGGCCGCCTTCGACGGCCGCATCACCGACGTGCGGATATGGAACGTCGCCCGCACGCCGGACGAGATCGGGACCAGCAGCGGCCAGCCGGTGGACCCGGCCACGCCCGGCCTGGTGCTGAGCTACGGCCTGCATGAAGGCGCCGGCACCGCCGTGGCCGACGGCGGCCCGCTGGGCCTGCACGGCGAGGTGGTGGACGGCCTGGCCGCCGTGCCGGGCGCCGTGGCCGGGCGCATCAGCCAGCCGGGCCAGAAGGCCACCTACACCTTCGAGGTGACCACGCCGCGCAACGTGGTGATGGACGTGCTGGGCGACAGCGGCTTCCTGTGGTCGCTGGACGGCCCGCGCGGCCGGCTGGTGGACCAGCGCTCGCTGCGCAACACCGATGCCAACGACATCGGCGGGCTGGACGGCTGGTCGGCCGACCCGGGCGCTTCGCAGCGCGTGGTGTTCACCCTGGTGCCCGGCAGCTACAGCCTGACCATCGACCCGCCGGGCGATGCGGTGGGCGACTTCGCCTTCCGCCTGCTGGACCTGGCCAGCGGCCTGCAGCCGCAGCCGGTGCAGACCGGGCAGGACGTCACCGGCACCCTGGCCTGGGGCGCGATGACCCAGGCCCATGCCATCGACGTGACCGCCGGCGACCGCCTGGCGCTGGACAGCCTGGGCGTGCCCAGCGGCCACAACGACCTGCGCTGGCGCCTGATCGCGCCCACCGGCGAGCAGGTCTACAGCGCCTCCTTCGCCAGCGACAGCGGCACGCTGCAGCTGCAGCAGACCGGCCGCTACGTGCTGCTGGTCGAAGGCGGCCGCGCCGACACCTGGCCCAAGACCTACCGCTTCCGGGTGGAGCACCGCGGCAACACCCTGGCCGAGATGCTGCCCGGCACCCACTGGCAGGACGACTTCGACGGCCCGCAGCTGTCGGCCGACTGGCAGGCCGGCCGCGGGCCCACCACGCTGGGCGAGCGGCCGCTGCCGGCCGCCGTCTTCGAGACGCTGGACGGCGCCACCGTGCTGCGGCTGCAGAACAGCGTGGCCAACGGCACGCTCGAAGCCATGTCCAGCCGCCTGCTGGCGCCGGCGGACAACTTCCGCTGGGAGGTGCGCTTCAACACCCTGACCCAGGCCCCCGGCGTGGCCTGGGACGAGCCCATCGGCCTGTACCTGGCCGACGCGGTGGACGCCAGCCGCTGGACCGCCGTGGCCCTGCGCAGCAACCCCGACGGCCAGGGCCGCGTGTTCCGCAGCGATGCCCGGCCCTTCGACGGCTTCGGCGAGACGGCCTTCGACTTCGCCAACAACACCTGGTACCGGCTGCGGCTGGAAGGCGGCCCCGGCCAGCGGGTGCGCGCGGTGCTGCTGGACGACCAGGGCCAGGAACTGGCGGCGCGGCAGTTCAGCTTCACCACCGCCACCTTTGCCAACGGGCTGCGGCTGGGGCTGTACCAGGCGTCCACCACCGGTGGCAGCCTTGCCAGGACCGACGTGGCCATCGACTGGGTGAAGCTGGACAGCACGCCCACCGTGCCGCAGCCGCTGGAGCTGGGCGCGCTGGCCGAGGGCCAGCGCAACAGCAGCCAGCAGCGCGACAGCTGGAGCTTCGAGCTCACCAGCACCACCCGGGTCATCATGGATCCGCGGGTGGATTCCAGCGCGCTGCGCTGGTCGCTGGACGCCCAGGGCCGCGGCACGCTGTTCGAGCGCAATTTCCAGGAGCGGGCCACCGATGCCCCGGGCAATCCGGTGATGGAGCTGCCGCCGGGGCGCTACACCGTGCACATCCACGGCAACACCACCGGCAGCTACGGCTTCCGGCTGGTGAACCTGGGCGCGGCGCTGCCGCTGACGCCAGGCCAGGCCCAGAGCGTGACGCTGTCGCCCGGCCATGCCACCGAGGTGCGCTACTTCGATGCGCAGGCCGGCCAGCGCTTCTACTTCGACCCCCAGGGCGCCACCAGCAACCAGGCCAGCTGGCGGCTGGTCTCGCCCACCGGCGACCTGCTGTTCAGCCGCGCCATCGACAGCGACGTCGACACCCTGGCCCTGCCGCTCAGCGGCCGCTACACCCTGGTGTTCGAGGGCTACCGCACGGCGGGCGCCGAGCCCAACGTGCTGAACTACGGCGTGCAGCCGGTGGCCGACCATGCGGCCACGCTGGTGCTGGACGCGGTGACGAGCCACACCTTCAACACGCCCGGCGGCGTGGCGGTGTACACGCTGGACCTGCAGACCGCGCGCCGGGTGCGCATGGACAGCCTGTCGCCCAGCACCTTCCGCTGGTCGCTCACCGGGCCGCGCGGCACGGTGGTGGCTCCCACGCAGCTGCGCTGGTCCGACAGCGCCGACCTGGGCGGCGCGCTGCTGGAACTGCCGCCCGGCATCTACACCCTGACCGTCGATCCCGCGGGCGACACCGTGGGCAGCTTCGCCTTCCGGCTGGTGGACGTGGCCGGCAGCACCGTGGCCCAGGCCACGCCCGGCACCGCGCAGGAGGGCACGCTCAGCCCGGGCAACCGCTCCGACTTCTACCACTTCAGCGCCAACGCCGGCGACCGCTTCTTCTTCGACCAGCAGGCCGCGCAGGCCACCGGCGGCCGCGTGCGGCTGTGGGGCCCCTACGGCAACCTGGTGTGGGACACCGCGATCGGCACCGACGTGGACGTGTTTCGCCTGGCCGATGCCGGCCGCTACACCCTGGCCTTCGAAGGCGCGCGCGACGAGAGCGCGGCCAACACCTACCGCTTCAACCTGCAGCCGCTGCCCGACCGGGCGCCGGTGCCCATCACCGCCCTGGAAGGCAAGCCCGGCGCGGACCTGACGGTGGAGGACGTGATCGTCACCGCCGTGGGGGGCGGGCCCATCGGCTCCGGTGGCCGCGTGACGGTGAGCTGGACCGACGTGAATGCCGGCGAGTTGCCGGCCGATGGCGCCTGGGTGGACTGGCTGGTCCTCACCCGGGTGGACACCGGCGAGGTGATCGAGACCCGGCGGCTGCCGCGGCCGGCCGCGGACGGCCCGCTGGCCAGCGGCGGCCGCCAGCCGCGCAGCGTGGAGATCACGCTGCCCGAAGGCGCCCGCGGCGCCGGGGCGCTGCGCTTTTCCGTCACCACCGACGTGGACAACACGCTCAGGGAGCACAACCGCGCCGGCCGCGCCGAGACCAACAACCAGACCGCGACGGTGGCGAATTCGGTGCTGGCCAGCTACCCGGACCTGGTGCCGCAGCAACTGCGGGTGGAGCCGGCCGGTGGCGGCTGGACGGCCGGCGCCAGCGTGACCGTGCGCTGGGAGACGGCCAACACCGGCCAGCGCCCGGCCCAGGGGTCCTGGCAGGAAACCCTGGTGGTGCGCAACCTGAGCAACAACCAGGTGCTGCTGACCCGCACCGTGCTGCACGACGGCAGCACGCTGGAAGGCAACGGCGCCAGCCTGTCTCGCAGCGAGACCTTCGACTGGCCGGCCGCCGGTGCGCAAGGCCGCATCCGCTTCGAGGTGACGGTGGACAGCACCGGCCTGCTTGCGGAGTCCAACCCTGCCGGCAGCGGCGAGACCAACAACATCGCCCAGCTGCTGGTGCCCAATGCGCCCGACCTGGTGGTGCAAGGGCTGGAACGGGTGGGCGGCGCGCAGTCCGGCGACACCGTCACCGTGCGCTGGCGCGACGTGAATGCGGGCAACACCGCGGTGCCGGGCAGCTTCCGCGACCGCCTGCGGGTGGTCAACACCACCACCGGCGAGGTGCTGTTCGACCAGGCCCTGCCCTACGACGCCACCGTCTCCGGCCTGCTGCTGCCCGGCCAGTCGCGCGAGCGCCTGGCCACCTTCCAGCTGCCGGTGGGCAGCCGCGGCGCCGGCGCCATCAGCGTCACCGTCACCGCCGATGCCAGCCCGCAAGCCGCGGGCACCGTGCTGGAGGCCAATGCCGCCAACGACGCCGAGAACAACAACAGCGCCACCCTCGGCTTCAATGCGCTGCTGTCGGCCGCGCCCAACCTGTCGGTGGTGATCGACGAGGCACCCGATACCGGCCGCGGCGGCACCACCGTCACGGTGAAGTGGACGGTGACCAATGGCGGTGCCCTGCCCGCCACCGGTCGCTGGGTCGACCGGCTGCTGCTGACCACCGACGGCAATCCGGCGCATGCGCTGCTCACCATCGACGTGCCGCACGATGGCCCGCTGGGCACCACCGCCAGCTACCAGGCCAGCGCCCAGGTGCCGCTGCCGCTGCAGCGCAACGGCATGCTGCGCTGGGTGGTCGTCACCGATGCCACCCAGCAGGTGACCGAGCCCGACACCCGGGCCGACAACACCTCCCAGCCGCGCGCCATCAGCCTGGTGGCGCCCTACACCGACCTGGCGGTGCAGCTGGTGCAGGCGCCCACCGTGGCGCTGGCCGGCGCGGCCATCGAGGTGGCCTGGCGCGTGGCCAACGGCGGCGACACCGCCGCCACCGGCAGCTGGAAGGACCGGGTGGTGCTGTCGCAGGACGACGAGTTCGGCAATGCCGACGACATCGTGCTGGGCACCGTCACCGTGATCGGCCCGCTGGCCGCCGGCGCCAGTTATGGCCGCCGCGAGAACTTCCTGCTGCCGCCCGACCTGCAGGGCCCGTGGAAGGTACTGGTGCGCACCGACCTGGACGGCGCGCTGTTCGACGACGGCCGGACCTCCGACAACCTGCGCGCGGCCGATGCGGTGCTCACCGTCCGTCCCGCGCCGGCGCCCAACCTGGTGGCGCAGGGCGTGAGCGGACCGCTCACGGCGCTGGCCGGCGGCACCGCCACCGTCACCTGGGAGGTGCTCAACGGCGGCGAGGCCGCCGCCACCGGCCCCTGGGTGGATTACCTCTACCTCTCCGCCGACGGCCAGCTGGCCGGCGCGGTGCTGCTGGGCACCAAGCAGCGCAGCGGCAGCCTGGCCGCCGGCGCCAGCTATGCCGACAGCCTGCAGGTGCAGCTGCCGGCCTGGGCCGATGTGCAGGCACGCTTGATCGTCGTCACCGATGCCGGCGGCAAGGTGTTCGAGGCCGGGCGCGACAGCGACAACACCCGCGTGGACGGCACGCTGGGCCTGCGCCACCTCAACCTGCAGGCCGGCGGCCTCACTGCGCCGGCGCGGGTGGATTCCGCCCAGCAGCTCACCGTGGGCTTCGACGTCGTCCAGTCGGGCACCGCTGCAGCCAGCGGCACCTGGACCGACCGGCTGTACCTCTCCCGCGACGGCACCGTGGATGCCGGGGACCGGCTGCTGGCCAGCCACACCGCCACGCGCAGCCTGCTGCCCGGCGGCGGCTACCACGTCGATTTCGACGTCACCATTCCCATCGATGCCGAAGGCGCCTGGCAGCTGATCGCGGTCACCGACGACGGCGACGCACTGCGCGAGCTGGGCCACGAGGCCGACAACCGCAGCCTGCTGTCGCTGCAGGCCGACCTGCAGGCCTATGCCGACCTGCAGGCCTTCGACATCGTCGCGCCGACGCAGCTGATCGCCGACCCGGCGCGGGTGACGGTGAGCTGGAGCGTGCGCAACCCCGGCACCGGCGCCGGCATGACCGACGCCTGGACCGACACCGTGGTGCTGAGCACCAACACCGTGTTCGGCGATGCCGACGACATCCTGCTGGGCAGCTTCCGCCACGAGGGCGGGCTGGCCCAGGGCGGCGTATACAGCCGCACCGAGACCATGTTCGCGCCGCCCGGACGCAGCGGCCGATTCCATGTGCTGGTGAAGACCGATGCGGAGAACCAGGTCTTCGAGCACGGGGGCGAGGCGGACAACACCGACTCGCCCGCCGCCCCGCTCGACCTGATGACCCGACCGTATGCCGACCTGGAGATGGGCGGCGTGTCGGCGCAGGCGAACGCGCAGTCGGGCGGCACGGTGGCGGTGACTTGGACGGTGACCAACCGCGGCATCGGCCGCACCGACACCGACCGCTGGACCGACGAGGTGGTGCTGACCAGCGACCCCGCCGGGCAGCACATCGTCAAGGCGATGGGCTTCCAGCACATCGGCGTGCTGGAGGTGGGCGGGCACTACACCCGCACCGGCGTGGTGTCGCTGCCCGACACCTTCAGCGGCACGCTGTACGCCTTCGTGCGCACCAGCGGCCCGTTCGAGCTGGTGTACACCGACAACAACCGTGCGGCCGCGCCGCAGCCGGTGCAGGTGGCCCAGTCGCTGCTGCCCGACCTGCGGGTGATCGCCATCAGCGGCCCGGCCGACGCCCACGAGGGCGACACCGTCGAGGTGACCTGGGAGGTGCTGAACGACGGCGACGCCCGTGCCGCCGGCAGCTGGACCGACACCGTGGTGCTGGTCAAGGCCGGCGCCGATCCGGCCGACCCGGCCACGCCGCGGCCCATCACGCTGGGCAGCTTCACCCATGCGGCCGGCCTGGGCGCCGGCAACAGCTACCTGCGCACCGAGCGCTTCAAGCTGCCCAGCCGCATCGAAGGCGGCTGGCAGATCCGGGTGACCACCGACGCCGGCAACTCGGTGTTCGAAGGCGCCACCGAGCCGGCCAACAACACCACGCTGGACGATGCGGTGCTGATGCTGTCGCTGCTGCCGCGGCCGGACCTGCAGGTGCAGAGCGTCACCGCGCCGGCGCAGGCCACGGCCGGCCAGACGGTGGCGGTGACCTTCACCGTGGTCAACCGCGGCCCGGTGGCGGCCACCGGCGTGTGGCACGACCAGGTGTGGTTCTCGCCCAGCGGGACGATGCAGGGTGCGGTGCTGCTGGCCACGGTCATCAACGACCAGGCCCTGCCTGCCACCACCGGCAGCTACAGCACCACCGCCTCGGTGGTGATGCCCGAGCGCTACCGCGGCGGCGGCCACTTCCTGGTGGTGGCCGATGGCGGCAATGCGGTGGAGGAATATCCGCAGGCCAACGAGCGCAACAACAGCGCCTCGCGGGCGGTGAACGTGGTGGCCCAGCCCAGCGCCGACCTGCTCACCAGTAACGTCGTCGCGCCCTCGCAGGGCGTGTACGGCGGCGAGATCACGGTGCGCTGGACGGTGACCAACGTCAACGACACGCCGACCAACCGATCGAGCTGGACCGACACCCTCTGGCTCACCCGCGACAGGACCCGCCCCAGCCCCGGCCCGCGCTCGGTGCTCACCGCCGACGGCACGCCGATCCAGATCCCGGGCAACGCCGCCATCCTGCTGGGCAGCAGGACGCACGTGGGCGCGCTGTCCAAGGACGGCAGCTACGACGTGGAGCTGACGGTGCGGCTGCCGCAGCAGATCGAGTCGGGCACCTGGTACCTCACGCCCTGGGCCGATGCCTACGACGCGGTGCTGGAAGACACGCTGGACATCCACGTCAACGCCGACGATCCCAACGAGGAGAGCGGCAACAACTACAAGGCCCGGGCCATCGACATCCTGGGCACGCCGGTGCTGCCGCTGCCCGACCTGCAGGTCACGGCGGTGAGCACCAATGCCACGTCGGACCAGCCGGGCTCGGTGGACCGGCCCTTCGAGGTGACCTACACCGTGCGCAACGAGGGCGAAGGCCCGGCCAACGGGCCGTGGACCGACACCGTGGTGCTGCACGACACGCCGAACCTCAACGACCCGGCGGCCAAGCGCTGGGTGCTGGGCACCTTCGATCGCCCGGCGGGCCTGGCCTCCAAGACGGGCTACACCGTCACCAGGAGCTTCGACCTCTCGCCGGCCGCCAAGGGCTGGTACGTCACGGTGCTGGCGGACACCGATCCGCTGCGCACCATCGCCGAGACCATCGAGAACAACAACGGCCGCACCGTGGCCGCCGAGGTGCAGGCCCGCCCGGCGGACCTGAAGGTCATCACGGTCGGCACGCCGGCGCAGAACTTCTCCGGCGAGAAGGCGCTGATCAGCTGGACGGTGCAGAACGTGGGCGCGGCCGTGTGGTCGGGCACCCGCGCCTGGACCGATGCGGTCTTCATCTCGCCCGACCCGGTGTTCCAGCCCAACAGCAGCCGCACCCGGCTGCTGGGCACGGTCACGCATCCGGCCGGCAGCGGCCTGGCCAGCCAGGCCAGCTACCAGGCCTCGGCCGAGCTGGCGCTGCCCGCGGGCTTCGACGGTCCCTACTACGTCTACGTGCTGACGGACTACCAGCCCAACAGCTATCCCTCGCCCGAGCCCGAGACCGGCGGCAACGGCGATTCGCGCGGCCGCTACCTGGGCACCGTGTACGAGGCCGCCAACACCGCCAACAACCTGGGCCGCGGCGACATCCAGGTGACCTACCGCGAGCCCGACCTGAAGATCTCGCCCATCACGCTGTCGGCCACGCCGGTGATGTCGGGCCAGACGGTGACGGTGAGCTTCAGCGTCACCAATGCCGGCACGCGGGACACGCGGCAGTCCATCTGGACCGACCGGGTGTACCTGTCGCGCGATCCCTCGCTGGACCCCAACGACCTGCAGCTGGCCAGCTTCATCCGCTACGGCGGCCTGGCGGCGGGGCAGTCCTACCAGCGCGATGCGGTGGTCACCATCCCGGGCGACACCGAGGGCCCGTGGTACCTCATCGCCTTCACCGACAGCAACGTGATCGGCGCCGAGCGCACCGGCCAGGCCGCCACCGTGGGGCTGGGCCAGGTGCAGGTGGGCCAGGACGCGGTGCCCGAGTTCCGCGACGAGGGCAACAACATCGCCGTGAAGGCGGTGGACGTGGTGCTGTCGCCGGCGGCCGACCTGCGGGTGACGGTGGTCACGCCCTCGGCGGCGAAGTACACCCGCGGGCAGCCGATCGACTTCAGCTACACCGTGCGCAACGTGGGCGGCGCGGCCACGCCGGCCGATGCCCGCTGGCTGGACCGGGTGTACCTGTCGGTGGACGGCAACTTCGATCCCAACACCGACCGGCTGCTGGGCCAGATCGAGCACCAGGGCGCGGTGGCCGCCAACGGCGGCTTCTACGAGCGCAGCGGCAGCTTCCGCCTGCCCAACGACCTCACCGGCTCGTACTACCTGTTCGTGGAGACGGACCCCATCACCAGCCCCGGCAGCCAGCCGCGCGGCGCGGTGTTCGAAGGCGGCCTGGAAGGCAACAATGCCGGGCGCAGCGCCGACCCGGTGCTGATCCAGCTGCCGCCGCCCTCGGACTTGCAGGTGCGCGCGGTGCAGGTGCCGCCCACCGGCCAGACCGGCGGCACGGTGAAGATCGGCTGGGACGTGCGCAACGACCACGGCGCCACCGTCAGCGGCCGCTGGACCGATGCGCTGTACCTGTCGCTGGACGACAGCTGGAGCCTGGACGACGTGCTGCTGGGCACGCTGGAGCAGGACCGCACCCTGGCCGCCGGCCAGGGCTACCACGCCGAGAAGACGGTGACGCTGCCGCCGGCGCGCGAAGGCCAGTACCGCATCGTGGTGCGCACCGACCTGCGCGACCAGGTGGTCGAAGGCGTGGACGAGCGCAACAACGACGGCCTCAGCACCGACAAGATCAACCTCACCGTGCCCGAACTGGCGCTGGGCGACAGCGTCAGCACCACGCTGTCGCCCGGCCAGGAGCGGCTGTACAAGGTGGTGGTGCCCGCCGGCCACACGCTGCGGCTGACGCTGGACGGCGTGGACGACGTGTCCGCCAACGAGCTGTACGTGCGCTACGCCGACGTGGCCACGCCGGCCAGCTTCGACGTCGGCAGCACCGGCGTGCTGGCCGCCGATGCCCGCGCCACCGTGCCCACCACCCAGCCCGGCACCTACTACGTGCTGGTGCGGGGCCGTTCCGGCCCGGCCGCCTCGCCGGTGACGCTGCAGGCCAGCAGCCTGCCGTTCCAGGTCAACGACATCACGGTGGACCAGGGCGGCGACAGCCGCTGGGTCACCACCACCATCACCGGCGCGCGCTTCGCGCCGGGCACGGTGGTGAAGCTGGCGCGCGCGGGCATCGCCGAGGTCGAGCCCACCGCCTTCCAGGTGATCGACGCCACGAGGATCATCGCCACCTTCGACCTGCGCCATGCGCCGCACGGCCTGTACGACGTGGTGGTGACGCATCCGGACGGCACGGTGGCCACCCTGCCCTACCGCTACCTGGTGGAGGCGGCGCTGCCGATCGACGTGTCCATCGGCCTGGGCGGCTCGCGCGTGCTGCCGGCCGGCCAGACCGGGGTCTACAACGTCACGCTGAAGAGCCTGACCAACGTGGACACGCCCTACGTGTACTTCAACGTGGGCGCCAGCGAGCTGGGCGACAACGCCAAGGTGTTCGGCCTGCCCTACGTCACCTTCTCGTCCAACGTGCGCGGCGGGCCGGACAACGGCCAGCGCACCGACGTGGCCTGGGCCACGCTGGACAGCGAGACCAACACCACCGGCCGCCTGCTGGCCGCCGGCTATGCGCTGGACCTGAGCGGCGGCGGCAACGTGGGCTTCAGCTTCACCGTCACCTCCTACCCGGGGCTGAAGGCGCTGTACGACCGCGACTTCGAGGGCTACAAGCGCGCGCTCTACGAGGCGCGGCCCGACATCGCCAAGCTCGATCCACTGAAGGACGGCGTGGGCTCGCTGGGCAGCGACCTGGCGGCCTACTTCAGCGACCCGAACGCGAAGCTGAACGACGACTGCGTCGACCTGTTCATGCCCTTCCTGTTCAACGTCAGCGCGGCCGCCACGCCGCTGACGCGCGATGAATTCGTGATGCTGCAGACCCAGCAGGCGCTGCGGCTGCGCGACGCCATCCTGCAGGACCCCACCGCCAATGCCGCGCTGGTGAACCTGGCCGCCGGCAGCGGCCGCTGGGTGGACGCCTACCTGGGCGCGCTGGAGGAAAGCGGCCTGCTGCGCCAGGAGGACCAGGCGCCGCCGATCCGCGAGGACGCCAAGGTCATCAGCCTGATGGCGGTGCTGTCCAGCGGCGTGCTGGTGGGCCCGGCCGGGCACGAGATCGCCGGTGCGCCCAGCCTGGCCGCCTTCTTCGAGCAGGTGCACCGCTGGTACGGCGATGCGCCGCGCACCATGTCGCCGCTGGTGGGCGTGGACCTGCGCGAGAGCATCGACTGCGGCGAATACGGCATCCCGGTGCCGAAGATTCCCACCGCCGACATGTTCGACATGAAGCTGTCGCGGCCCACGCATTTCCAGGCGCTGAACATCTTCTCGCCCGGCCGCGGCGCCGGCGCCGACCTGACGGTGGACCCCGGCTTCTCCTCGCTGCAGTCCAGCGACCGGCTCACCGCGCTGGAGCTGCAGGCGCTGTTCGACCGCATCGCGCAGAAGGTGGAGGGCGCGGCCATCGTCGGCCCCACCGGCCAGGGCGACCGCCAGTACGTGCCGGCGGACACCGCGCTGCCGTACACCGTGCGCTTCAGCAACCCCGCCGAGGCCGCCATCACCGCCAACGAGGTGCGCATCGAGACGCGGCTGGACGACCACCTGTCGCTGCGCTCCTTCCGCCTGGGCGACCTGCGCATCGGCGGCATCAACGTGAGCATGCCGCCCGACCGGGCCAACTACCAGGGCGACATCGACCTGCGCAACTCGCTGGGCTTCATCCTGCGCATCAGCGCCGGCGTGGACCCGGTGAGCCGCACCGCCAGCTGGGTGCTGCAGGCCATCGACCCGCTGACCGGCGAGGTGATGCGCGATGCCACCCGCGGCCTGCTGCCGCCGGACAACAGCCAGGGCCGCGGCGCCGGCTTCGTCAGCTACTCGGTGCAGGCCGCCTTCGGCGCCACCACCGGCCAGACCATCAGCGCCAAGGCGCGCGTGGCGCTGGACACCCGCGCGGTGATGGAGACCGCCGCCGTCACCCACATGCTGGATGCCGGCGCGCCGGTGACCACGCTGAGCGCGGTGCCGATGGGCGCGGGCAGCCCCGACGTGCTGGTGAAGTGGCAGGCCCAGGATGGCGCCGACGGCTCCGGCCTGCGCCACACCAGCGTCTACGTGCGCACCGACGGCGGCGACTGGACGCTGTGGCTGCGCCAGGTGCCCCCCGGCACCACCGAGGCCCTGTTCCAGGGCCAGGCCGGGCACAACTATGCCTTCATGGCACTGTCCACCGACCTGGCCGGCAACCGCGAGCGCCCCGCCAGCGGCGGCGTGCCCGACGACGGCACCCAGGTGGAGCTGGGCGAGCTGCCGGACGCCGGCACGCCCACGCAGGACACAGGCACGCCGCCGGCGCCCACCAATGCCACCTCCACCAACGCGCTGTTCACCCAGGCCGAGGCCCAGCTGCCCGCGCAGCCGGCCGACCGGCCCGCGCTGTTCGAGAAGGTGCTGGCACCTTTCGGCGCCGAGCAGTTCGCCACCGGCATCGGGCTCAGCATCTCCGGCATCGGCCCGCTGGCCATCACCGAGCGGCCGGACGGCAGCTTCATCGTCTCCGGCGGCATGAACCGCGGCGCGCTGTACCTGTTCGACCAGGACGGCGGCCATGCGCTGCAGCCTGCGGTGGCGCTGGACCAGCCGGTCTACGACTTCGGCTGGGATGCCAACGGCGGCCTGTGGGCCACCACCGGCGGCGGTGCGCTGCTGGAGCTGGACCCGGTCACGCTGCAGATCATCAACCGCTACGGCGACGGGCTGACCCAGTCGCTGGTGTTCAGTGCCGCCGAGGGCGTGTTCTACGTGTCCTCCGGCGACGGCATCGAGCGCTTCGACCCGGTGAGCCGGCGCTTCACCCACTTCAGCAACGTGCGGGTGGACGACCTGGCCATCGCGCCCGACGGCACGCTGTGGGGCACCGGCTGGCCGCGCCGCGGCGAGGTGCTGAGCTTCAATGCGCTGGGCAAGGCCTCGGTGCAGTTCCGCCTCGACGGCGCGCTGGATTCGCTGGCCTTCGGCCGCGCCGGCACGCCGCTGCAGGGCCTGCTGTTCGTCAGCAGCCGCATTCCCTCGGGCAGCGCCGCAGGCGCAGCCCTCCACATGGTGGACCTGTTCACCCGCCGCAGCGTCATGCTGGGCCAGGGCGGCCCCAGCGCCGAGCAGCTGCTGGCCACCCGTGACGGCCGGTTGCTGATCGCCAACGGCAGCCAGGTGGACGTGGTGGCGCCGCTGGTGGCGCCCTCGGTGCTGCGCACCGGCCCGGTGGCCGGCAGCCTCGTGGCGCTGCCGATGGCCAGCATCACCGTCACCTTCGACCGCGACATGCGCCGCGGCGATGCGGGCATGCCGGACTCGGTGCTGAACCCGGCCAACTACCGGCTCACCGATTCGCTGGGCCGGCGGGTGCAGCTCGCCGCCGTGAGCTACGACGCGGCCACCCGCACCGCCACGCTGCGCTTCGAATCGCCGGAGCCCGACCACTACCAGCTGGTGGTGGACAAGCGCATCCGCTCCACCGGCGGGCTGGAGCTGACGGCGCCATACACCCTCGCCTTCACCGCGGTGCAGGACTTCTCGCCGCTGGTGAAGGTGGAGTTCGTGGCCACCCGGGCCGACCGCTCCACCGGCCAGGTGAGCTTCGACGTGCGGGTGACCAACCTCACCGCCTACGAGCTGCGGGCGCCGCTGCTGGCGCTGGACCCCGCGCGCTACTTCGCGGGCAGCGCCGTGGGCGCCGCAGTGCGGCCCGACGGCCTCTGGCTGCTGGACATCGCTGCCGGCCTGCCCGGCGGCGTGCTGGCCGCCGGTGCCTCCACCCTGGTGCACACCGTCACCCTGAACAACCCGCTGGGCCAGCATGTGGAGATGGGCAGCGGCGTGTATGCCCTGCCCTACCCGAACCAGGCGCCGGTGTTCAGCAGCGTGCCGCCGCAGCAGGCCCAGGCCGGCACCGCCTGGCAGTACGCCGCGCAGGCCGCCGACGCCGACGGCGCGGTGGTCACCTATGTGCTGCTGCAGGGCCCGGAGGGCCTAAGCCTGGATGCGCAGACCGGCGTGCTGCGCTGGACGCCCACCGCCGACAGCCTGGCGCAGACGCCGGTGGTGCTGCGCGCGTATGACACGCGCGGCGGCTACGCCACCCAGGTGTTCACCATCGAGGTGGCGGGCGGCAACCGCGCGCCCACGCTCGACCTGCCGCCCAGCGTGCGCCTGCGGGAAGGCCAGGCCTGGAGCCTGGGCGTGGCCGCAAGCGATCCCGAGGGCCGCGTGCTTTCGTACTGGGTGGACCAGCTGCCGCCGGGCGCGCGCTTCGATGCGCAGCGCGGCGTGCTGGAGTGGACGCCCGGCTTCGATGCCGCCGGCGACTATCCCGACGTGCGCTTCTCGGTCAGCGACGGCCGCCAGACCGTCACCCGCAGCGTGCGCTTCATCGTCGACCAGGTGAATGCGCCGCCGGTGCTGGCCGGCATCCCCGACCGGCTGGTGCGCCAGGGCGACCCGGTGCGCTTCGCGCTGCAGGGCACCGATGCCGATGGCGGCGCGCCGAGGTACAGCGCGCTGGACCTGCCCGCCGGTGCCACCCTGCATGCGGTGACCGGCGAATTCCGCTGGACGCCCGGCTACGAGCAGAGCGGCACCTTCAGCATCCGCTTCCGGGCCACCGACGACGCCGGCGGCAGCACCGAGCGCCTGGTGCGCCTGACGGTGCTGGAAGCCAATGCCGCGCCGGTGTTCGACAGCTTCAGCAACCTGTCGGTGCTGGAAGGCCAGCCGCTGGCGCTGCGGCTCTTCGCCTTCGATCCCGACAACCCGCGCTTCGTGCCCCAGGTGCGCCTGGCCGACGGCGAGCTGTCGCCGCCGGAGGCGACGCTGCCCAGCGTGAGCTACGGCGTGGCCGGGCTGCCGCCCGGCGCCGAGTTCGACACCGTGACCGGCCTGCTGCGCTGGACCCCCGGCTTCACCCAGGCCGGCAGCTGGCAGGTGACCGTGACCGCCACCGACGATGGCGGCGGCACCGGCACGCCGATGAGCGCCACCGCCACGGTGACGCTGCTGGTGCGCAATGCCAACCGACCGCCGGTGCTGCCGGAGATCCCGACCCAGCACGTGGCCAAGGGCCAGGTGCTGAACCTGCCCATCGCCGCCACCGATGCCGACGGCAACCCGGTCACGCTGAGCTTCGACCAGCTGCCGCGCTTTGCCACCTGGACGCCCGACGCCCAGGGCGGCGGCCTGCTCACGCTGGCCCCGGGCGCCCGCGACCGCGGCGACTACGTGGTGACGCTGACCGCCCGCGACGATGGCGACGGCGGCGGCGCCAAGGCCGCGCTCTCTACCAGCCGCAGCTTCGTGATCTCCGCCGATTCCGACGCCGAGCCGCCGCTGCTGCAGCCCACCGGCCCCAAGGTGGCGGTGATCGGCCAGGCGCTGCAGTTCACGCTGCGCGCCACCGACCTCGACCAGGATGCGCTGGGCTTCAGCCATGCCGGCCTGCCGCCGGGCGCCACGCTCACGCCCGGCACCCAGTACGGCACCGCCGTCTTCCGCTGGACACCCACGGCCGCCCAGGCCGGCGTGCATGACCTGCAGTTCACCGTCACCGACAGCACCGGCCTGAGCGACCAGCTCAGCGTGCGCGTCCTGGCCCGTGCCAGCAACGCGGCGCCGCTGCTGCTGCCCGTGGGCGACCGCAGCGTGGCCGAAGGCGAGCTGATGCAGCTGCAGCTGGCCGCCCGCGACAGCGATGGCGACCCGCTGACCTGGAGCGCCACCAACCTGCCGCCCGGCGCGGTGCTGGACAGCGCCACCGGCCTGCTCACCTGGCAGACCAACCTCTTCTCCGCCGGCCGCTATGCCGGCGTGGTGCTCACGGTGAGCGACGGCGCCAGCAGCAGCAGCGAGACCATCGCCATCACCGTCACGCCCACCAACCAGGCGCCGCTGCTGGCGCTGATGCCGCCGCTGGGCGGCCAGGAGCAGCAGCAGCTGCAGTTCAGCCTGGTGGCCACCGACCCCGATGGCGAGGGCCTGCTGTACAGCGCGCTGTCGCCGCTGCCGGCCGGCGCCTTCTTCGACACCGGCAGCGGCCGCTTCCAGTGGACGCCCGGCCACGACCAGGCCGGCGACTACACGCTGGTCTTCGCCGCCCGCGACGCCGCGGGCGCCCAGGACACGGTGGAGGTGCGCCTGTCCATTGCCGATGCCAACCGCGCACCGGTGCTGGCCTTCAGCAACCACCAGGTGCAGCTCGGCCAGACGCTGCAGTTCGACGTCGGCATGACCGACCCGGACAGCGGCGCCGTGCTGACGCTGCTGGCCAGCGGCCTGCCCGACGGCGCCTCGGTCGATGCGCAGACCGGCCGCTTCAGCTGGACGCCCAGCGCCGGCCAGATCGGCGACCACCTGGTGATGCTGCGCCTGACCGACGGCCGCAGCATCGTCGAGCGCGGCCTGGCGCTGCGCGTGGCCGCCCAGCCGCAGGGCCCGGACGTGACCATCGTGCTCACGCCCAGCTTCCCGGCGGTGCCGGGTCAGCCGGTGGCCATCACGGTGCTGGCCGACGCCTTCTCGGCGCTGGCCGGCCGCAGCCTCACCGTCAATGGCGCCGCGCTGGCGCTGGACGACAGCGGCCGCGCCTTCTTCACCGCGCCGGCCAGCGGGCTGTTCCAGCTGGTGGCCACGGCCACCGACATCGACGGCTTCACCCGCAGCACGCAGACGCTGCTGCGGGTGAAGAACCCGCTGGACCTGGGCGCGCCGGTGGTGGCGCTGGACCCCACGCTGCCCGGCAGCCGGCTGGCCGGTGCCACGGTGCTGCGCGGCCAGGTGGCCGATGCCAACCTGGAACACTGGGTGCTGGCCATCGCGCGCAGCGGCAGCGACGACTGGGTGACGCTGGCCGAAGGCCACGCGCCGCTGGACGGCGCGCTGGCCACGCTGGACCCGCGCCGCTTCGAGGCCGGCTTCTACCAGCTGCGGCTGTCGGCCACCGACATCGCCGGCCGCAGTGCCGAGACCCTGCGCACGCTGGAACTGGCCGCCAACGACGCGGCGGTGCACTTCGTGCATGCGGTCACCGACTTCCAGGCCACGCTGGGCGGCAAGACGCTCGACCTCACCCGCCGCTACGACTCCCTGGCCGCGGCGGATGCCGGCAGCTTCGGCAACGGCTGGCGGCTGTCGCTGCGCGACCTGCGGCTGGACACCGACCTGGCGCCCACCGGTGCCGAAGCCAGCGGCGTGCATGCGCCGCTGCGGGCCGGCTCACGCGTGGTGGTCACCGCGCCGGACGGCCAGCGCGTGGGCTTCACCTTCCAGCCGCAGCAGGTGCTGCTGCCCGGCACCAGCTACTTCCTGCCCCGCTGGGTGGCCGACGACGGCCATGCCTGGCAGCTGGAATCGGCGCCGCTGCCGCTGCAGCGCGCGGCCGGCAGCTTCTATGCGCTGGACGACGGCGCCGCCTACAACCCCGCGGCGCTCGGCGCCGAGCGCGCCCAGTACACCCTGGTGGATGCGCAGGGCACCCGCTATGCCTTCACGGTGCAGGACGGCGTCACCGCCATCACCTATGCCGACGGCGTGCGGCTGCAGGTCAGCGACAGCGGCATCAAGGGCCCGGGCAACGAGGCCATCGTCTTCACCCGGGATGCCCAAGGCCGGCTGGTGGGCGTGACCGCGCCCGACGGCCGCGGCTGGCAGTACGCCTACGACGGCCACGGCAACCTGGTGTCGGCCCGCGACCTGTCGGCCGGCCTCTCCGAGCGCTATGCCTACAGCCAGCCGGACGACCACCGGCTCACGCTGGTGGCCGGTGCCGGCGGCGGCCGGGTGGTGGAGTACGGCAGCACCGTCACCACCCGCACCCTCACCGCCGACCTGGGCGGCGCGCTGCGCTACCTGGGCCAGGCCTTCAGCGGCGTGCTGTCCGCGGGCGGGCAGGACCTGTACAGCCTGGCGGTGCGGCCCAGCGAGGTGGCCCTGCCGCAGGGCGGTGCCTTCCTGCTGGGCGTGGAGCTGACGGCCGCGGGCGGCAGCCTGGCCCCGGCGCTGCCCCAGGTCGACGGCCTGCAGGCCATCGCCTCCGCCACGCAGGGCGGGCGCAGCTTCGCCATCTTCCGGGTGACAGAGGACGGCCTGCGCACGCTGCGCGTGGCCGCGGCCGGCGGCTCGGGTGGCTACACGCTGCGGCTGTTCGCTGCCGGCGACGTGGACGGCAACCAGCGGGTGGACGGTGCGGACGTGGCCGCCTTCATGGCCGCGCGCGGCAGCCTGCCGGGCGGCAGCGGCTGGCAGGCCGGGGCCGACATCGACCGCGACGGCGACGTGGACGCTGCCGATGCGGCGCTGCTGTTCGGCAACCTGGGCTTCTCGCCCAACCAGGGTCCGACGGTGCGCAACGGCGCCGGCTTCACCCACATGTCGCTCAGCACGCAGGTGGCCGTGTCCACGCTGATCGACGACCCCGAAGGCGACCCGGTCACCTTCCGCATCGTCGGTGCCGCGCATGGCGTGGCCCGGCTGTCGGGCGACGGCCTGCGGGTGCTGTTCCGCCCCGACGATGGCTTCGCCGGCGACGCCAGCTTCAGCATCGTGGCCGACGACGGCTACACCCAGAGCCTGCTGCACGCCTTCACCGTCAAGGTCAGCGATGCGCCGCTGGTGCGGCTGGACTTCGCCCACCGCCGGCCCGAGCTGCAGCTGGGCCACCTGGACCGCCCGGTGGTCATCGGCGACTTCGCCGACCAGCAGGGCGTGGAGCTGCCGCCCGACTACTACCTGCTCAGCAGCATTGACGAGAGCGTGCTGCGCAAGGTGCGCGAGGACACCGTGGTGGCGGTCAAGGAAGGCTTCGCCGCCCTGGTGGTGCGGCGCGGCGACATCCAGGCGGCCACCGCCGTGGTGGCCGGCCGTCCCAATCCGTTCGAGGAGGTGCAGCTGGCCAGCGGCATCGACGTCTACCCGCACGGGCTGACGCTGGTGCCGGTCACCGGCCAGAAGCCGCTGCTGGTGACGCTGGACGGCCGCAACGTCTCTGCGGCGCAGGCCGGCGCGCTGTACTTCAGCGGCAACGGCGCGCTGGTGTCCACCAGCCTGGACGGCCTGGTGAAGGCCGGCGCGCTGGCGGGCGACACCCAGGTCACCGTCATCTACAAGGGCGCCGAGTTCGTGGTGCCGGTGCGGGTGCAGGCGCCCGCCGTGGGCCAGGCGGTGCTGGGCAGCCAGGGCGGCGCGGTGGCGTCGGCCGACGGCCGCGCGGTGCTGGCGGTGGGCCCGGGTGCGCTGGGCGCGGACGTGTCCGTCTCCATCACGCCGGCCACCACGCTGCCGATGCCCATGCCGGCCGAGTTCGGCCTGCTGGGCAGCTTCCAGATCGACTTCGGCGGCCAGCTCGACGTGCCGGCGCAGCTGGCCATCAAGGTGCCCGACACGGTGCCGGTGGGCAAGACGCTGTACCTGTTCCGCGCCGCCAAGCTGCCCGACGCCAGCGGCAACCTGGTGGACATGTGGTTCCAGGACGAGATCGCGGTGGTGGGTGCCGACGGCTATGCCCGCACCAGCTCGCCGCCCTACCCGGGCGTCACGCCCTCAGGCCTGTACGTGCTGGGCGATCCGTCCAGCCGCGTGGCGCTGGCGCGCGGGGTGCTCACCGTCAACGTACCGGTGGGCATCATCCCCATCATCAGCGGCGGCGGCATCGGCGGCATCGCCACCGTGGCGCCGTTCATCGCCATCAGCATGGACGTGTCGCAGCTGACGGTCACCGCCATTCCGCCCGACAGCCTGCCCGTCACCACCACGGTGGGCGTGCAACTCAATCCGGCGGCGGTGACCAACGTGGCGGTGACGCTGGAGCGTCCGCCGCAGGCCACGCCGCGCAGCCCGGCGCTCACCGGCATGCAGCTGGAGTTCCGCCAGGTGGGCGGCACCACCCGGCCGGTGATGGTCATCACCGGGCAGCAGCTGCAGGGCAGCCCGGCCAGCAGCCTGGGCTCGCGCCTGGTGGTGGTGTTCCAGCAGCAGGGCCAGATGTTCGAAGCCCCGGTGGTGCAGCCGCTGCAGGTGGTCAACGGCCAGCAGCAGATCGTGGTGGAGCTGCCGCCCACCGTGATCGCCGGCGTGGCCAAGGTGGCCGTGGTGCGCATCGACACGGTGCTGGGCGTGGGCCCGTGCACCGGCGAATACGAGGAGCAGGAGCGCGCCTACGCCAGCAATCCGCTGACGCTGCCGGCCACCGGCAACTACGTCGTGGCCGCGCTGCGGCTGGAGCAGCAGGTGGCGGTGATGACGCAGGGCGACCCCTTCGCTCCGCAGCCGGCGCAGACCATCCAGACCGTGGCCCGCATCCCGGTGCCGGGTTATCCGCGCGACACCGCGCTCACCGGCGACCACACCCGCGCCTACGTCACGCTGTCCGGCGTGCCCGGGCACGAGGGCGTGGCCGTGATCGACCTGGTGGCCATGCAGTGGGCCGATGCCGATCCCGGCAATGCCGACGCCAGCGGCGCCAATCCGATCGACATCATCCGGCTGCCCAATGGCTCGCGCCCGTTCTGGATCGAGATCGATCCGGCCGGCCGCCTGGCCTACGTGTCCAACGAGGACCCGGTGGGCGGCGAGACCGGCACCGAGGGCGCGATCTACGTCATCGACGTGGATCCGCAGTCGGCCACCTTCCACCAGGTGCTGCGCACCATCACGCTGCCGCAGGCGCCCAAGGGCGTGCGCCACGTGCTCATCAGCGAGGACGGCAAGCGCCTGTACGCCGCCGCACCCAACCGGGAGGACTTCAGCACGCCGGCGATGGACCACAGCTTCGTCTACGTGATCAACATCGACGAAGCCGACCGGCCGCAGGATCCGCAGGCCGGCAACCCGCGCCGCTACGGCGAGGTGATCGCGCGCATCGACACCGGGCAGCACACCTATGCGCTGCAGCGCACCGGCGATCCGCACCGCATCGCCTACACCAACCGCCACGACGACAGCGAGGCGCTGGGCTTCATCCACGTCACCTCGGATTCGCCCACGGGCTTCAGCGCCACCACCTCGACCCACGAGATGACGCTGGGCTCGACCAACGACACCTTCGACGCCAACAACGGCGTGTCCATCCTGGTGATTCCGGCCGATGCCTTCGAGGCCTCGATCGGCAGCCATCCGGAATACGTGCTGGTGGGCGCCTTCAACCGCTTCATCCAGGGCGTGCCCTCGCAGGACCCCAATGCCAACAGCGGCCAGCCGCCGTCGGGCAGCAACATCGGCATCTTCCGCGACGGCGAGCTGGTGGCGGCCACGCTGCCCATCCCGCTGGGGCTGATCGACAACCTGGCCTTCGGCGCCGGCCACAACTTCATCTACGCCGGCTTCCGCGGCGTGCGGGTGCAGGGCGGCGGCGAGGGCGCGGTGCTGGTCTACAACGCCGTGGCGCTGCTGGGCCAGGTGGAATACCAGATCGAGCAGCTGGGCGACATCGGCCGCTCGCGCATGCAGAAGTACCCGATCGAGCAGCTGCTGGGCAACACCATCCTGCCGCTGCAGGAGAACCTGCAGGGCCTGTCCAACGGCATCGACATTCGCGCCGACTACCGCATCCTGCTGGCCAATGCCGCGGCCAGCCGCTACGTGTACGGCGTGCCCTACCTGATGAATGCCAACGGCGAGTACGTGCTGGACGCCAACGGCCAGAAGATCCCCTCGCCCAATGCGCCGCTGGGCACCGGCGGCGCGCCGCAGGGCCTGGAGTCGCATCCCACGCAGGTGGGCGCGGGCCCGCGCATCTGGAACCAGTTCGACCTCGGCCGCACCATCGGCATCGCCGAGCGCAACGACTTCGGCATCAGCGACCTGCTGGCCGAGCTCACCGAGCCGCAGACCTGCCCCGACCCGCACAGCAATTCGCAGGTGCAGCTGGATTCCGGCGTGGTGACCGAGACCCATGACCTGGTGGGCAGCACCGTGCTGGGCCGCGAGCAGCACCTGACGCTGGCCTACGACTCGCTGGCCGCCGATCCCAGCCCCATCCTCAACTTCTCTTGGGAGGGCATCGGCGCCGAGCTGCAGGCCTGGATGGCCAGCCATCCGCAGGAGCTCACCGACGCAGGCAATGCGCTGCTGTCGGTGCAGATCATCTTCAACGGCCGCACCCAGACCCTCACCGGGCCGATGCAGTACTGGTCCATCGCGCCGGGCACCAACCACTTCAGCGTGGCGGTGCAGACCGACCTGGGCAGCCTGCAGACGGGCTACTACGGCTACACCATCCGTGCCAACTTCGCCGGCAAGGACCGCATCTCCAGCGGCGCGCTGCTGCATGTCAATGCCAGCGACAGCGGCTTCGGCCGCGGCTGGGGCATCGACGGCGTGCAGACGCTGTACGAGGCCGAGGACGGCAGCATCTCGCTGGTGGACGGCGACGGCAGCGCGCAGCATTTCGCGCGGCAGCAGCTGCCGGGCTACGACGCCTCCAGCTGCGCGCCGGGCGTGGCCGAGAGCTACAGCACCCTGCCCTCCGACTTCTCCACCTTCGAGCGGCTGACCGACGGCAGTTTCCGCCGCACGCTGCGCGACGGCACGGTGTACCTGTACAGCGCGCAGGCCATCGACGCCGCCGGCAAGCTGCAGCCGGGCCGGCTGCAGTCGGTGCGCGACCGCTACGGCAACGAGACCCGCTACGCCTACGACGCCGCCGGCCTGCTGCAGTCCATCACCGACCCGGTGGGCGGCGTCACCCGCTTCGGCTACAGCGGCCAGCAGGTCAGCGAGATCGTGGATGCGGCCGGCCGCACCACGCGGCTGTCCTACAGCGGCCGCGACCTCATCGCCATCACCGACCCCGACGGCTCGATGCGGCGCTTCGGCTACGACGCCAAGGGCCACATGACCAGCGAGGTGAACAAGCTGGGCGGCGTGGAGAGCAACACCTACGGCAACCATGGTCGCCTGGTGGAGGCACTGCGGCCCGACGGCAGCACGATGAAGGTGCAGCCCTGGCAGGTGAACGGGCTGATCGACCCTGCCCTGACCGCCAGCAAGGACAACCCCGCGCTGGTGACCACGCAACGGCTGGAGCAGTTCACCGCCACCTACGAGCTGCCCAACGGCAACACCCGCACGGTGACGCTGGACGAGCGCGGCCTGGTGCTGCAGGAACAGGACGAGCTGGGCCTGCTGGAGAAGTTCGTCCGCGACGACTTCGGCCGCGTGATCGAGCACACCAATGCCGAAGGCCATGTGGTGCGCTCCACCTACGACGAGCGCGGCAACCGCCTGAGCTACAGCGACGACGAATCCGCCCCGGGCGCCGCCACGCGCCTGACCTACGACGGCCGCTTCAACCAGGTGACCTCGGTCACCGACGAGCTTCACCGCACCACCCACTACACCATCGACGACAAGGGCAACAACCTCGCCACCCGCCACCCGGACGGCAGCACCTGGCTCTACAGCTACCTGCCGCAGGGCATGATGAGCTCGATGACCGACCCGATGGGCCGGCAGACGATCTACCGCTACGACGCGCAGGGCCGGCTGGCGCTGACCATCAACCCCGATGGCACGATGCGCCGCTACGGCTACGACGCGGCGGGCAACACCACCGCCATCACCGACGAACTGGGCCGCGTCACCCGCTACGTGTACGACGCGATGAACCGCGTGGTGACGCTGATCGAGGCCGACCCCGACGGCGCCGCCGGGCCGCTCGGCTCGCCGGTGACCACGCATACCTATGACGCGGCGGGCAACGAGCTCACCCGCACCGACCCGCGCGGCGGCGTCACCACCCGCACCTACGACACCCGCGGCCGGGTGCTCACCGTCAAGGCCGCCGAGGGCGGCGTGACCACCTACGTCTACAACAACGCCGAGAACCTTGAGAAGGTGATCGATCCGCGCGGCTACGAGACCCGCTACGTCTACGACCTGCGCAACCGGCTGAAGGAGGTGATCGACCCGGAGAACGGCCACCGCCACTACGGCTACGAAGGCGGCGAGCTGGCCCACAGCGTGACCGACGAGAACGGCCACACCACGCACTACGAGTACGACGCCCGCGAGCGCCTGGTGGAGACCCGCGACCACCTGGGCCGCACCACCACCATGCTGTACGACGCGGCCGACAACCTGGTGCAGGTGACCGACGACCTGGGCCGCACCACGGTCTACGGCTACGACGCGATGGACCGCCGCACCTCCATCACCGATGCGCGCAACAAGACACGCACGATGCAGTACGACGCGGTGGGCAACCGCACGGTGGAGACCGACGAGCTGCTGCGCACCACGGTCACCGAATACGACCGGATGAATCGGGCGATCCGCCGCACCGACGCCGAGCAGGGCGTGACCGAGTGGCGCTACGACCTGGCAGGCAACCTGGCGCAGGAGATCGATGCGCTGGGCCGCGTGACGGCACACGAGTACGACCAGCTCAACCGCCGCATCCGCACCATCGCCGCCGACCCCGACGGCGAGGACGGCCCGCTGGCCTCGCCGGTGACGCGATATGCCTACGACGCCGCCGGCAACCTGGTGGCCGAGACCGACGCGCGGGAGCACACCACCACCCACGGCTACGACCTGCAGAACCGCCGCGTCTGGAGCCGCGATGCGCGGCAGCAGACGGTGCACACCACCTACGACCTGGCCGGCAACGTGGTGCAAACGCTGGATGCGCTGGGCCGCAAGACCACGGCCGAGTACGACAAGCTCAACCGGCTGAAGAAGACCACCGGCCCCGATCCCGACGGCAGCGGCCCGCTGGCCGCGCCCGTCACCCTGCGCAGCTACGACGCGGTGGGCAACCTCACCCGCGTGGTGGACGCCCTGGAGCGCGAGACCGTCTACATCTACGACGAGGTGGACCAGCTGGTGGAAGTGGTGGATGCGCTGCAGCAGCACACCACCTACGGCTACGACCGCGTGGGCAACCGCACCCGCGAGACTGATGCCGCCGGCCACACCACCTTCTACGACTACGACGAGCTGCACCGCCTGACCCATGTGCGCGAGCAGGGCGACGACGGCGCCGAGCGCATCACCGAGCATGTGTACGACGACGTGGGCAACCATGTGCGCACCGTCGACCCGCGGCATCACGCCACCGAGCAGCGCTACGACCGGCTCAACCGCCTGGTGGAGGAGCGCGATGCCGAGAACGGCGTGACCGTCATCGCCTACGACAAGGTGGGCAACGTGCTCTCGCGCACCGACGCGCAGGGCCGGGTCACCCGCTACCAGTACGACGCGCTCGACCGCCTGGTGCGGCTCACCGAGCCCGACCCCGACGGCAGCGGCGCTTCCACCTCGCCAGTGACGCGCTACGCGTACGACGCGGTGGGCAACCTGGTGGAGACCATCGACCCGCTGAACCGCCGCACCATCCGCAGCTACGACGAGCTGAACCGCCAGACCGGCGTGACCGATGCGCTGCTGCACACCGCCACGGTGGAATACGACGCGGTGGGCAACGTCACCGCCACGGTGGACGCGCTGGGCCGCCGCACCGTCTATGCCTATGACGGCCTGGACCGCCGCATCAGCGTGACCGAGCCCGATCCCGACGGCAGCGGCGCGCAGGCCGCGCCGGTGACCCGCTATGCCTACGACGCGGTGGGCAACCTGCTGTCCGTCACCGACCCGCGCAACCATGTCACGCGCCATGTCTACGACGACCTGGACCGCCGCATCCGCACCGTGGACGCGCTGGAGCGCGTGACCCGCAGCGAGTACGACGCGGTGGGCAACGTCACCAGGACCGTCGATGCGCTGGGCCACGAGACCAGCTACGTCTACGACGCCTGGTACCGCCTGGTGCGCATGACCCAGCCCGACCCCGACGGCCTGGGCGGCGTGGCCGCGCCGGTGACGCGCTACACCTACGACGACAACGACAACCTGCTGTCGGTGACCGACGCCCGCAACCACGTCACCCGGCATGAGTACGACAAGCTCGACCGCCTGGTGGCCACGGTGGATGCGGAGAACGGCCGCAGCCTGCGCAGCTACGACGCGGTGGGCAACCTGCTCACCGAGACCGATGCCCTGGGCCGCGTGACCACGCATGCGTACGACGCGCTGGACCGCCGCATCCGCACCACCGATGCCGACCCGGACGGCGCCGGCGAGCAGCCGGCGCCGGTGACCCGCTACGTCTACGACGCCGTGGGCAACCTGGTGGAAAGCATCGATGCCGAGGAACACCGCAGCTTCTACGGCTACGACGCGCTGAACCGCCGCACCAGCTTCACCGATGCGCTGCAGCGCACCGCCATCACCACCTACGACGCGGTGGGCAACGTGCTCAGCCAGCAGGACGCGCTGGGCCGGGTGACCGGCTACGAGTACGACCGCCTGGACCGCCTGGTGAAGATGACGCAGCCCGATCCCGACGGCAGCGGCGGCGCCGCCGCGCCGGTGACGCGCTATGGCTACGACGCCGCGGGCAACCGCGTGAGCGTGACCGACGCGCTGGACCGCAGCACCCAGTTCGTCTACGACGCGCTGGACCGCGTGGTGGAGGTGATCGACCCGCGCAGCGGCAGCAGCTTCACCGTGTACGACGAGCGGGGCCTGGTGAAGGAAACCCGCGACGCACTCGGCCGCATCACGCGCTTCGAGTACGACCCGCTGGGCCGGGTGACCGCCACCTTCCAGCCCGACCCCGACGGCGAGGACGGCCCGCTGGCCGCGCCGGTCACCCGCTACCGCTACGACGCGGTGGGCAACCTGCTGGCGGTGACCGACCCGATGAACGAGGTGACGCAGTTCGGCTACGACAAGCTGAACCGCCGCACCAGCACCACCGATGCGCTGCAGCACACCCGCAGCCAGGTGTATGACGCGGTGGGCAACGTGGTGGCCAGCATCGACGCCGCCGGCCGCCGCACCGACCTGGCCTACGACCGGCTGAACCGGCTGGTTAGCGTGACCTCGCCCGACCCCGACGGCGAGGCCGGCGCGCAGGCGCGGCCCACCACCCGCTACGCCTACGACCGCGTGGGCAACCTGGTGGCCACCACCGATGCGCTGGACCGCACCACCCGCCATGTGTACGACGCGCTGTACCGCCGCGTGGAAGTGGTGGATGCGCTGCAGCAGCGCAGCTTCGCCGCCTACGACGCGGTGGGCAACCTGCTGTCCACCACCGATGCGCTGGGCCGCACCACGCGCCATGCCTACGACGACCTCGACCGCCTGGTGAGCACCACGCTGCCCGACCCGGACGGCGAGGCCGGCGCGCAGGCCGCGCCGGTGACCACCTTCGCCTACGACGCCGTGGGCAACCTGGTGGCCACCACCGACGCGCTGCAGCACACCACCCGCTACCGCTACGACGCGCTGGACCGCCGCACCCATGTGATCGACCCGCTGCAGCACGAGACCGTGACCCGCCATGACGCGGTGGGCAACGTGCTGTCCGTGACCGATGCGCTGGGCCGCACCACCCAGTACGCCTACGACGCGCTGAACCGGCTGACGACGTTGACCCAGGCCGACCCCGACGGCGACGCCGGCCCGCAGGCCGCGCCCGTCACCCGCTATGCCTACGACGCCGCCGGCCGCCTGCTGGCGGTGACCGATCCGCTGCAGCACACCACCCGCTACGGCTACGACGCGCTGGGCCGCCGCACCACGGTGACCGATGCCCGCCAGGGCCTGAGCACCACGGTGTACGACGCGGTGGGCAACACCGTGGAGACCATCGACCCGCTGAACCGCCGCACCGTCTACCGCTACGACGGCCTGGACCGGCTGGTGGAGACCGTCGACGCCGAAGCGGGCCGCACCACCATGGCCTACGACGCCGCCGGCCGCCTGGTGGCCAGCACCGACGTGCTGGGCCGCACCACCACCCGCAGCTGGGATGCGCTGGACCGCCTGCTCGCCATCACCCTGCCCGACCCCGATGGCAGTGGCGCGCAGGCCGCGCCGGTCACCCGCTACGGCTATGACGCGGTGGGCAACCTGCTCACCGTCACCGATGCGCTGGACCGTGTGACCACCCGCGGCTACGACGCGCTGGACCGCGTGGTGAGCATCACAGATGCCGCCCAGGGCGTGGCCACCACCCGCTACGACGCGATGGGCCGCGTGCTGGCCGAGACCGACGTGCTGGGCCGCACCACCGCCTATGCCTACGACGCGCTGGGCCGCCGCATCGGCATGGTGGCGCCGGACCCGGACGGCCCGGGCGGCTCCCTGGCCGCCGCGGTCACCGAATGGCGCTACGACGCCGTGGGCAACCTGGTGGAACGCATCGATCCGCATGGCGAGAGCGAGAAGACGGTGTACGACCGGCTGGACCGCCGCATCGAGCGCCTGGACGACGCCGGCGGCAAGACGCGCTGGACCTGGGATGCCGCCGGCCGCCTGACCGCGCTGGCCGATCCCAACGACAACACCACCACCTACCAGCACGACGAGCTGGGCCGGGTGACGCTGGAGAAGGACACGCTGGGCCACGAGCGCAGCAGCACCTGGGATGCCGCCGGCCGCCTCACGCGCCGGGTGGATGCGCTGGGCCGCATCACCGAGTTCGGGTACGACGACCTGGACCGCCCGACCGAGGAGCGCTGGCTGGACGCCGGCGGCGCGCTGGTGCGCAGCATCGTGCGGCGCTTCGATGCCGCCGGCCAGCTGCTGAATGTCACCGATCCCGACACCGACACCAGCTTCCGCTACGACGGCCTGGGCCGCCGCATCCAGACCGATACCGCCGCCGCGCCGGGCCGCCCGCGCCTGGTGCTGGACAGCCGCTACGACGCGGTGGGCAACCTGCTGGTCGAGACCGAGACGCTGGACGGCCAGCCGGGCGCCACCACGGCGCATGGCTACGACCGGCTGGACCGCCGCACCAGCAGCCTGCGCAGCGGGCCCGGCGTGGCCACCCAGCGCGCCGAATTCCGCCATGACGCCGCCGGCCAGCTGCTGCGCGTGGAGCGCCACGCCAGCGCCAGCGGCGACACGCCGGCGGTGGTCAGCAGCTACCGCTATGACGGCGCAGGCCGCCTGCTGCAGCTCACCCACGCCGGCCCGGCCGGCGTGATCGCCGACTACCAGAACACCTGGGACATCGGCGGCCGGCTGGTGGCGCAGGCCAGTGCCGATGGCAGCACCGCCTGGCGCTACGACGCGCTGGACCAGGTGCTGGGCAGCGACCACAGCGGCCAGCCCGACGAGGCCTTCGGCTACGACCCCGCCGGCAACCCGGTGCAGACCGGCGTGACGGTGGACACCGACAACCGGCTGACCAGCGACGGCACCTACCGCTACACCTACGACGCCGAAGGCAACCGCAGCACCCGCACCGAGATTGCCACCGGCCAGGTGACCACCTACGCCTGGGACCACCTCAACCGCCTGGTGGGCGCCGTCACGCGCGATGCCGGCGGCCAGCTGCTGAAGACGGTGGCGCTGCGCTACGACGCCTTCGACCGCAAGGTCTCGCGCACCGTGGACGGCAACACCGAGGGCTACGCCTGGAACGGCACCCACGTCGCGATGGTGTTCGACGGCGCCGGCCAGGTGGCCGAGCGCTTCTTCCTCGGCCCGCGGACCGACATGGTGCTGGCCGAGCAGCGTGGCGGCGCGCTGCGCTGGTCGCTGGGCGACCACCTGAACACCGTGCGCGACGTGGCCGATGCCGGCGGCAGCCTGCTCGACCATGTGCGCTACGACACCTTCGGCCGGGTGGTCTCGCACAGCGCGCCGGCCCAGGCGCCGCGCTTCGGATTCACCGGCCGCGACTTCGATGCCGCGCTGGGACTGGCCGACTACCGCGCCCGCTGGTACGACCCGGCCATCGGCCGCTTTGCCAGCGAGGACCCAAGCGGCTTCGCCGCCGGCGATGCCAACCTGTACCGCTACGTGGGCAACAACCCGCTCACCCGCACCGACCCCACCGGCCGCACCGCCGAGGAATTCCTGCAGCAGGTGGGCAAGAGCGTGGCCGTGGGCGTGGGCGCCGTGGCCGGCGTGGCCAAGGCCGCCTGGGACATGACGCTGGGCATGGTGTTCGATGCCGGCTGGCAGGTCGGCAGCGACATCGACTATGCGATGCAGCACGGCTGGTCGGGCCTGACGGCCAAGAAGGACGCCGAGATGGCCCGGGTGCAGGCGCAGCGCATGCAGGAGGCGATGGACCCCTGCAGCGACCTGCTGCACACCGTGACCACCATCGGCCAGCTGCCTTCCCGGGTCGGCAGCGCCATCGGCGAATCCTTCGATGCCTGGGCCGCCAATGTCGAGCGCCTCTACAGCAGCGAGAGCCTGACCGACAACCTCAAGGCCGGCTTCACCTTCGCCAAGCCGGTGGCCGAGGTGGCCGCCGTGGTGGTGCCGGTGGCCGGTGCGGTGGTGCGTGCGGGCTCCGAGCTGGTGTCGGGCATCCGCACCGCCTCGGCCATCGAAGGCGCCATGGCTTCCGGCCGCGCGCTGCGGGCCGAGGCCGCTGCGGTGGCCGAGGCCGCCGAGGTGCAGCGCGCCCGCCAGCTGGCCGGCGAACTGCGCGCCGCGCAGGCCGCCGCGGCTCAGGCGCGCGGCGCCGTCACTTACCGCCGCGACGTGGCGCAGTGGCTGGAGGCCAACTTCAAGCCGCGGCCCTTCGCCGAGAAGCCCAAGCCGGTCCGGGACGTCATGGTCGCCAAGACCAAGAGCACGCTGAAGGACCTGTTCGGCGCGCGCAGCGCGGCCGATTCCTTCGAGCGGCTGGCGGTGTCGCAGGAGATGTCGCTGGCCCGCCGCGAGGGCCTGAACCTGGCCGGCACCGCCTATGCGCCGGGCGAGCTGCGCATGGAGCTGCGCTCGGTGGACGTGCTGACCGAGAAGATCAGCAAGCTGGGCGCGCGGCTGGGCCTGGAGGCCAAGCCCGAGGTGCTGAAGGCCAAGTCGATCTTCGGCATCTCGTCCAAGGGCACCATCACCGACTTCAAGTCGCTGCGCACTTCCTGGCAGCAGGCCAGCGGCGAGACCTTCGGCCAGCGCTTCAAGGACTGGGCGCAGAAGAACTTCTACCGCTCCGACCTGGACATCGCCCGCGTCACCTACTCGGTGCCGGGCCAGCCGCTGAAGGTGCTGGGCAACGACGAGGTGGTGGCCCTGGGCCACCGGCTGAACGAGCGGCTGGCGTCCATGGGCCACACGCCGTCGTTCATCCACGGCTCGCACAACACCATGGACGTGCTGCGCGGCGGCTACCTGAACTACGAGGGCATCGCCAAGCTGGGCGGCCCGGGCGCGGTCACCGGCTTCCGGCTGGACGACGTCGGCAGCCTGGTCACGCGCGAGCTGTCCGAGCGCCAGATCTACAACCGCGCCATCGCCAGCAACGGGACCGAGCCCTGGTACGCCAGCTGGAAGCGGCCGGCCGGCGCCAACGTCACCAGCCGCACCGCCACCAGCGGCCCGAAGCTGGCCGGCGCCGCCCTGGGCGGTGGCAGCAGCCTGGACTGGGTGACGGTGGGCAGCGGCGTGGGCACCGCCAACCGCCTGGGCGCGGCCGGCGGCAACGTGGCCGCCGCGGTGCAGGCCACCCGCACGCAGACGCTGTGGCGCGGCATCGCCCTCACGCCCGAGGAAGCGGCCGGCCTGGCCGGCCAGGTGTCGGCCGGCCAGCCGCTGCTGTCGAACGCGGCCCGCAACGGCCTCACGCCGGCCCAGGCCGAGGCCTGGGCGCTGGAGATCGCCGCCCGCCAGAACCGGCCGGGCTCGCCGCTGCAGCAGATGGTGGCGGTGCATGTGGACGGATCCAACCCGAGCTCGCCCGGCATCTCCATGACCTCGCAGCGCGACTTCGCCGAGTACTTCGCGCTCACCGCGGCGCAGAACCGGCCGGGCACCCGGCCCTACCTGCTGCGGGCCGAGGTGCCCTACCCGCACGGCGGCGTGCGGCAGACCGGGCTGAGCTGGATCTCCGAGTACGAGACCACCTTCGTGCACCAGATGCCGGTGCGCGGCGGCGGCGTGTACGAACTGGAGGCCTCGCTGGTGCGCGGCAGCAACGGCAACCCCCTGCCGATGGCCAACACCCACGGCTACAAGCCGACCGGCGGTGCAGCGCCGGGGCCGCAGGCGCCCGCCGCCGGCCTGCCGGGCGGCGCGCCGCTGCAGGCCACGCCGGCCGCGCAGCCGGCCGCGGCCCTGCCGGAATCGGCGGTGCTGCAGGACACGACGCTGCTGCTGTCGCTGGCCGATGCGGCGCTGGGCCTGTGGCAGCAGGCGCTGGGCGACACCGCCGGGCTGCTGCTGCGGGTGTCCATCGCCGACCTGGCCGACGGCCAGCTGGGCCAGGCCTTCGTCACCGGCCTGGGCACCGACGGCAGGCCGGCCGAGGCGCGCATCGTGCTGGACTGGAATGCGGATGGCCGCGGCTGGTTCGCCGATGCCACGCCGCTGGAGGCGTCGGAATTCGGCGCCGCCGGTTCCGCCGCGGCCGGCCGCTTCGACCTCTTCAGCGTGGTGGCGCATGAGTTGGGCCACAGCCTGGGCCTGCTGCGCGGCTTCGCCGGCTTCGACCGGCATGTGCAGCAGGCGGCGGACGGCTCGCTGGTGTTCGTCGCGCCGGGCGTGCAGGCGGCGCTGTCGGCCGATGGCCAGCACCTGGCCGATGCCGGCGACCTGATGGCCACGCAGCTGGCCACCGGCCAGCGCCGGCTGCCTTCGGCGCTGGATGCGGCGGTGCTGGCCGCCGCACGCGCGGCCGGCCTGCCCGCCACCGGGCTGCCGGCCGGCCCGGCTGCGGCCACCGCCGCACCGGCGCTGCCGGTGGCGGTGATCAACGGCGACTTCGGCACCGTGCTCGGCGGCGCCGGCGGCGGCTGGACGGCCGTGGGCGGCGCCCGGGTGGAAGCCGGCCGCGGCGTGCTGACCGAAGACGGCACGCTGGCCTCGCGCTTCACCCAGGCGCTGCAGGTGCCGGCCGGTGCCCGCACGCTGCACTTCACGCTGGTGTCGGCGCAGTTCGACCCGGTGGCCGGCGGACCGCAGGATGCCTTCGAGGTGGCACTGCTGGATGCGGCCACGCTGGCGCCGCTGGGCGCCACCATCGGGCTGGCGGGCAGCGACGCCCTGTTCAACCTGCAGGCCGACGGCACCGCGTACCGCGCCGCCGGCGTGCAGACGGTGGCCTTGCCCGACGGCAGCACCCGCGTGGTGGTGGACCTGTCGGCCTTGCCGGCGGGCAGCCAGGCGGCGCTGTTCTTCGACCTGCTGGGCTTCGGCGCCCGCGGCAGCCGCGTGGTGCTGGACGACGTGGGCTTCGGCTTCGGCGATGGCGGCCAGGCGCCGGTGGCGGCGGACGATGCCTTCGCCCTGCCCGAGGACGGCAGCGCGCTGCTGGACCTCCTGGCCAACGACAGCGATGCCGACGGCGACCCGCTGGACACGCTGCTGGTGCAGGGGCCGGCCCATGGCGTGCTGGTGCGCCAGGCTGATGGCCGCTACAGCTACACGCCCGATGCCGACTGGTACGGCGTAGACAGCTTCACCTACCGCGTGGTGGCCGGCGGCCTGTTCGGCAACCTGGCCACGGTCACGCTGGAAGTGGCGGCCGTCAACGACCTGCCGGTGGCGCAGGGCGATGCCGCGGTGACGGCGGCCGGCACGCCGGTGGCGCTGGACCTGCTGGCCAACGACGCCGACGTGGACGGCCCGGTGCTGGCGGCCGAACTGGTCAGCGGCCCGGCGCACGGCAGCCTGCAGTGGTCGGCCGATGGCCGCGTGGTGTACACGCCGGCCGCGGGCTTCGCGGGGACCGACGTCTTCAGCTACCGGGCGCTGGACGGCGCCGGTGCGAGCGTGGCCGTCAACGTGACCGTGGTGGTGCAGCCGCCGCAGGAAGGCGGCGCGGCCCCGGTGGCACGCGACGACCAGGCGGTGCTGGACGAGGACGGCAGCCTGGCCCTCGACGTGCTGGCCAACGACAGCGGCAGCGCTGCGCTGGCCGCGGTGCTGGCCAGCGGGCCGCAGCATGGCCGCGTGCTGCTGCTGGCCGACGGCCGCTTCAGCTACACGCCGGACGCCGACTTCCACGGCAGCGACAGCTTCAGCTACCGCGCCACCGACGGCAGCGGCCGCAGCGCCCTGGCCACGGTGACGCTGGTGGTGCGGCCGGTGAACGACGCGCCGGTGATCGCGCCGGTGGTGCCGCCGCTGTTGGACGAAGGCCAGGGCTGGACGCTCGACCTCTCCGCCGGCGATGCCGACGGCGACGCCCTGCGCTGGACGCTGGACGAGGCGCCGGCCGGCGCGGTGCTGTCGCCGCAGGGCCGGCTCACCTGGCGCGCCGCCGATGGCGCGGCCACCAGCCGCTTCACCGTGCGGGTGGTGGACGTGGCCGGCGCCAGCAGCAGCCGCAGCTTCGACGTGGGCGTGCGCAACCTGGCACCCGCGGTGCGGGCCGGCGGCGCCAACCGCGTGGTGGTGGGCCAGCCCTATGTGCTGGACCTGGCCTATGCCGACGCCGCCGACGCCGTGACCGGCTGGGTGGTGGACTGGGGCGACGGCAGCACCAGCGTGCTGGGCGCCGACGCCACCCGGGCCAGCCATGTGTACACCGCCAGCGCGCAGCGCTCGGTGGTGGTCACCGCGATCGACGACGACGGCCGCTGGCAGGCCGCGCCGCTGGCGCTGACGGTGCTGGCCGACGGCCTGCCGCCGCCGGTCGATGGCGGCGGCAGCGGTGGCGGCACGGGAGGCGGCACCGGGAATGGCAACGGGAACGGCACCGGCGGTGTCGGCTCCGGCGCCGGCGGCGTGGGTGGCGTCGGCAGTGGTGTCGGCAGTGGCGGCGGAACCCCGGGCAGCAGCCCCGGCACCGGCACGCCGGCCACCACCGGCACCACCGTGGGCGCCGGCCTGCTGGCCGGCGGCTTCGGCCTGTCCACTGCCGGCGGCCTGGCCGGACTGGGCCTGGGCGTGCAGCCCGGCCGCGCCGGTGCGCTCGATGGCCTGGCCGGTGTGCAGCCGGCGCTGTACCTGCAGTCGGCGCATCCCAACGTGCAGGGCCGCGCCGTGGGCGCGCCGCCGGGCACCAGCCTGCCCCCGGTGCTCACCGCCGATGCGATGGCCGAGCTGCTGGAAAACGAGCCCACCGCCAGCGGCCAGCCGCCGCAGCCGGGCGTGCTGCGCGTCAGCGCGGTGGTGTTCTCCGGCAACGGCCTGCGGGTGCGCTTCAGCCTGCCGGTGGACGTGGCCCGCCTGGCCCAGCGCGATGCGGAGGGCCATGCCTGGCATTCGCCGCATGTGCAGGTGATGCGCGACGGCCGCCCGGTGGCCGGCGTGCTGCTGTTCGACCCCGACGGCCAGGGCTTCGTGTTCCTGGCCGAAGGCGGCCTGCTGCCGGAGGGCGACTACACCCTGCGGCTGGTGTCCGCCGCCGGCGCCTTCGCCACGCCCGATGGCCAGCTGCTGGACGGCGACGACAGCGGCCGGCCGGGCGGCGACTACCGCGTGCGCTTCCACGTCACGCCGGAGGCCGGCACCCTGCGCGCGCCGCGAGCGGCCACCGTGCCGGCCTCGCCCGCGCCGGCCGGCCCGCTGGCCCTGCTCGACCAGCCCTGGCTGGCCGCGCTGGCGGCGCTGGCGGCGGTGGGCCGCAAGCCGCGCGCGCGCCGCGACGCCGACCCGGCCGCGCCATCCGCACCGCAGGCCGACGACGCCCAGGCCGGCCTGCACCTGGCCTGGCATCCGCCGGCCGACGACACGCCGCTGTCGCCGCTGCATGCCCACCGGGTCGCCGGCGGCCTGCAGGACGGACCGGCCGACGACCTGAACGATTGGCGCATCACCCTATGAACCCGCTCACCCCTGTTCCGACGATGAAGCACGCTCCCCGCCGAATCCGGCACCTCGCCACCGCGCTGTTGCCGCTGGCGCTGCTGGCCGCCACCCTGCCCGCCGCGGCGGCCAACCTGGGCCAGATCCTGGAGCTGGCCAAGCGCCACGACGCCACCTATGCGGCCGCCCGCGAAGCGCTGCGGGCCGGCGAGGAGAAGGCCGAGCAGGGCCGCGCGCTGATGCGGCCCTCGGTGGGGCTGACCGGCAGCGTCAAGCATGTCAACGAACATGCGCTGCAGCGCGACGATCGCAGCGACTACAAGACCTCCACCGTCGCGTTGCAGCTCACCCAGCCCATCATGCGGCAGCAGAACGTGGTCTCGCGCGCCCAGGGCGAGCTGCAGGCCCGGCTGGCGGCCGAGCAGTTCCAGCAGGCCGAGCAGGACCTGTTGCTGCGCACCGCGCGGGCCTACTTCGAGGTGCTGCAGGCGCAGGACGTGCTGGCGGCCATCGGCTCGCAGCTGCAGGCCTTCGGCGAGCAGCTGGCCCAGGCCAAGCGCGGCTTCGAGCTGGGCTCGGCACCCATCACCGACGTCAACGAGGCGCAGTCGCGCCACGACCTCACCCGCGCGCAGCAGATCGCCGCGGAGAACGACCTGGCGGTCAAGCGGCGGGCGCTGCAGCGCATCATCCAGCAGGAGGTGCCTCCGCTGGCGCCGCTGGACGGTGCCGCCCGCGTGCAGGCGCCGCCGCCGGGCGAGCTGGCCGCCGACGTGGACCGCGCGCTCAACGACAGCGCGGCGGTGCGCATCGCCCGCACCAACCAGGAGATCGCCGAACGCGAGGCCGAGAAGCAGCGCTACGGCCACAACCCGACGGTGGACCTGGTGCTGGGCCTGAACGACAACCGCAACTCCGGCACGCCGGGCGCACTGGTGCGCACCGATGCCCGGCAGGCCACCATCGGCGTGGAGTTCTCGCTGCCGCTGTACCAGGGCGGCGCCATCAGCTCGCGCGAGCGGGAGGCGGCGGCCAACCTGTCGCGCGCCGGCTTCGAGCTGGATGCGGCCCGCCGGCAGTCGGAGTTCGAAGCCCGGCAGGCCATGCTGGGCGCGATGTCGGGCAGCGCGCTGGTGGCGGCGCTGGAACAGGCGCTCACCTCGGGCCAGACGCAGGTGCGCTCCACCCGCCGCGGCTTCGAGCTGGGCCTGCGCGCGCGGGTGGACGTGCTCAATGCCGAGCAGCAGCTGTTCGCCACCCAGCGCGACCTGGCCGCCGCCCGCTACCAGACCCTGGTGGCGGCCCTGCAGCTCAAGGCCGCGGCCAACACGCTGGGCGAGGCCGACCTGCGCGCACTGGATGCGCTGCTGAAGGAATGACGCCAGCCCTCGATCCCGTGGCCCCGCCCTCGCCGGTAGCTGCCGTGCCCGTGCCGCCCGCGGCCGCGCCCGGCAGCGCCTGGCAGCAGCTGGCACAGGCGCGCACCGTCCACGCGCTGTGCCAGGCCTGGCTGGCCGTGCTGTGCGGCGAGCTGACGCAGGCCCAGGCCGGCGTGGTGCTGCTGGCCGATGCCGAAGGCGCCTTCGCGCCCGCCGGCGCCTGGCCGCCCGGCCGCGCGCTGAATGCCCTGTCCGACGTGGCGCGGCAGGCCATGACCAGCCGCGCGGTGGCGGTGCAGCGCGGCGAGGAAGGCGCGCTGCGCTGCGCCTATCCGCTGCTGGGCGGCGACGGCGCGCTGGTGGGCGCGGTGGTGATCGACCTGGGCAGCGCCGCCGATGCCGCGGCCCTGGCCGCCTGCCGCCAGTGGCTGCACTGGGGCGCGGCCTGGCTGCTGGACCTGGCCAACCAGCAGGTGCTGCAGGCCCAGGCCCGGCGGCTGGAGCACACCGGCTTCGTGCTCGACCTGGTGCTGGGCACGCTGGGTGCGCCCGGCTTCCGCGAAGCCACGCTGGCGCTGGTCAACCGCGTGGCCGAGCGCCTGGCCTGCCACCAGGTGCTGCTGGCGCTGGACGACGGCCACCGGCTGCGCATCCAGGCCGTCTCCCATGCGGCCACCTTCGACGAGCGCAGCAGCCGCTTCCACCTGGCGGTGGAGGCGATGAGCGAGGCCGCCGACCAGCGCCAGCGCACCCAGCGCCCGGCGCCGGTCGCGGCCGAGGCGGCGGTGGCCGACCTGGCGCTGCGCCGCTATGCCGAGGCCACCGGCAGCGCCGCCCTGCTGGCCCAGCCGCTGGAGCAGCCCGGCCGCGTGGCCGGCGTGCTGCTGCTCGAACGCGACCAGCCCTTCCAGCCCGACGAGCTGATGCTGCTGGAAGCCCTGGGCCTGGCCCTGGCCACCACCCTGGCGCAGCGCCGCCGCGCCGACGAGGGCCTGGCCACCCATGCCCGGCGCAGCCTGCGCACGCAGGCGATGCGGCTGGTGGACAGCTCGCACCCGGGGCTCAAGCTGGCGGCCGGCGCCAGCGCGCTGCTGCTGCTGGTGCTGGCCCTGGTGCCGGCGCCCTTCCGCATCGCCGCCCCGGCCACGGTGGAAGGCACGGTGCAGCGTGCCGCGGTGGCGCCCTTCGACGGCTTCGTGCGCGAGGCACCCGGCCGCGCCGGCGACAGCGTGCGCGCCGGCCAGGTGCTGGCGGTGCTGGAAGACCAGGAGCTGCGGCTGGAGCGGGTGCGCTACGAGGCCGAGCTGGAACTGGCCCAGCGCAAGGAGAGCGAGGCCATGTCCGCCGGCAAGCGGGTGGAGCAGCGGCTGGCCGCCGCCCAGGCCAACCAGGCCCGGGCCCAGCTGGGCCTGGTGATGGAGAAGCTGGCGCGCGTGGCCATCACCGCGCCGGTGGACGGCGTGGTGGTCAAGGGCGACCTGTCGCAGCAGCTGGGCTCGCCGGTGCAGCAGGGCCAGGTGCTGTTCGAGGTGGCCGCCGGCGGCGGCTGGCGCGTGGTGCTGAAGGTGGACGAGCGCGACGTCGCCCATGTGCAGCCGGGGCAGGCCGGGGAGCTGGTGCTGTCCAGCCTGCCGGACCGCGCCTGGCCCTTCCGCGTGCAGCGCGTCACGCCGGTCAGCGTGGCCGAGGAAGGCCGCAACACCTTCCGCGTGGAAGCCGCGCTGGGCGACGACGCCCCGGCGCTCAGCCCCAACATGCAGGGCGTGGCCAAGGTGTCGGTGGGCCGCGCCGGCCTGCTGTGGGTGTGGACGCGGCCTGTGCTGGACTGGCTGCGCCTGGCCTGGTGGAAGGCCCTGCCATGACCTCGCTGCTGTCGAGCAACTGGTATCGCATCCAGCACCTGCGTCCGCGGCTGCGCGGCCATGCGCAGGTGCACCGCCATGTCTACCGCGGCCAGGTCTGGTACGTGGTGGAGGACCGCGCCAGCGGCCGCTACCACCGCTTCAATCCGGCGGCCTACCGCGTCATCGCGCTGCTGGACGGCCGCCGCGACCTGGGCACCGTGTGGCAGCTGGTGGCCGCCGACCCGCGCGAGGACACGCCGGGCCAGGACGAGATCGCCACCCTGCTGGGCCAGCTGCATGCGGCCGACCTGGTGCAGGCCGACGTCACGCCCGAGGTGGCGGAGCTTTTCGAGCGATGGGGCAAGGAGCGCAAGCGCAAGTGGATGGGCCGGCTGGGCAACCCGATGTCGCTCAAGCTGCCGCTGCTGGACCCTGACCGCCACGTGGCCGCCCTGGTGCGTGCCGCGCCGTGGCTGTGGGGCCGGGCCGGCGCGCTGCTCTGGCTGGCGGTGGTGCTGCCGGCGCTGGCGCTGGTGCCGGGGCAGTGGCAGGCCCTCACCGGCAACTGGCAGGAACGGCTGCTGTCCGCCGACAGCCTGCTGGTGATGGCGCTGGTGTTCCCGCTGGTCAAGCTGGTGCATGAGCTGGGCCATGCGCTGGCCTGCCGCATGCGCGGCGGCGAGGTGCATGAGCTGGGCCTGATGCTGATGCTGTTCTATCCCGTGCCCTATGTGGACGCCTCCGCCGCCTCCGGCTTCGCCGGAAAGTGGCAGCGCATGCTGGTGGGCGCGGCCGGCATGGGCGCCGAGCTGTTCGTCGCGGCGCTGGCCTTCTACGCCTGGCTGGCGCTGGAGCCGGGTTTCGCCCGCTCGGTGGCCTACGGCGTGTGCGTGCTGGGCAGCGTCACCACGCTGATGTTCAACGCCAATCCGCTGCTGCGCTACGACGGCTACTACATCCTGGCCGACTGGCTGGAGATCCCCAACCTGGCCAGCCGGGCCAACCGCTACTGGCGCCACCTGGCCGAACGCCACCTGCTGCGCCTGCCGCAGCCCGAGCCGGTGCATGCCACGCCCGGCGAGCGCCGCTGGTTCGCCGCCTATGCGCCGCTGGCCTACGTCTACCGGCTCTTCATCACCTTCGGCATCGCCTTCTTCGTGGCCACGCAGTACCTGCTGGTGGGCACGCTGCTGGCGCTGTGGGCGGTGGCCTCGGGCGTGCTGTGGCCGCTGGTCAAGATGCTCAAGGCGCTGTTCACCGAGCCGCGCTACGCCGCCCACGGCGCCCGCGTGCGCGGCGTGCTGGCCACCGGCGCGGCGCTGGCGGCGCTGTTGCTGTTCGTCGTGCCGCTGCCCTACCACACCGCCACCGAGGGCGTGCTGTGGGTGCCCGAGCGCGCCATCGTGCGGGCCGGCGGCGCCGGCTTCGTCAGCCGGGTGGCGGCCCGCAGCGGCCAGGCGGTGCAGCCCGGCACGCCGGTGCTGGAGGCCTACGACCCGCAGCTGGCCGCGCGCCGCGCCGCGCAGGAGGCCCGGCTGGAAGAGGTGCAGGGCCAGCTGGACGCGGCCTGGGGCAGCTCGCCCGCCCAGGCGCAGCAGATCGAGGAGCAGCTGCGCCGCGAGCAGGCTTCGCTGGCCGAGCTGGACGACCAGCTGCTGCGCCTGACCGCCCGCGCCGGCGCCGCCGGCGAGCTGGTGATCAGCCAGGAATCCGGCCTGCCCGGCCGCTGGCTCAAGCGCGGCGAGGTGGTGGGCTGGCTGCGCACCGGCGAGGCGCCGCTGGTGCGGCTGGTGGTGACGCAGGCCCAGGTGGACACGGTGCGCCGCTCCACCCGGGCCATCGAGGTGCGCATGCCGCAGGAGCCCGGCCGCAGCTGGCCGGCCACGCTCACGCAGGTGACGCCCGCGGCCGCCCAGCAGCTGCCCAGCCCGGTGCTGGGCCGCCAGGGCGGCGGCGAGATCGCGCTGGATCCGCGCGACACCAAGGGCACGCAGGCGCTGGAATCGCTGTTCGAGTTCGAGCTGCAGCTGCCGCGCGCGATGCCGCACGGCTTCCTCGGCAGCCGGGTGCATGTGCGCTTCGAGCATGCGCCGGAGCCGGTGGGGCTGCGCTGGGGCCGCGAGCTGCGGCGGCTGTTCCTGAGCATCAGCCATGGCTAGGACGCTGCTGCTCGACGTGCCCGACCTGGCGCCCGGCGCCTGGCCCGAGCGGCGCGACCGCCCCGCCAAGGCGCTGGACGCGCTGGCCCGCGTGGCCTGGAGCGCACTGCGCACGCGGCTGCAGCCGCCGCTGGCCGGGCTGCGCCGCATCGCCGGGCGCACCATGGCGCTGCGCGAGGCGATGCGGGCGCTGGACGACGAGGCCTTGCGCGCCGGGCTGGCCCGCATGGCGCCGGCCGCCGCACGCGACCTGCAGCCCGGCGACCTGGCCGCCGCGCTGGCCGCGGTGCGCGAAGGCGCCTGGCGCGCGCTGGGCAAGGAGCCCTTCGACACCCAGCTGATGGGTGCGGCCGGGCTGCTGTCGGGCCGGCTGGTGGAAATGCGCACCGGCGAGGGCAAGACCCTCACCGCCGGCCTGGCCGCCTGCCTGGCCGGGGCCGCCGGCCTGCCGGTGCATGTGATCACCGTCAACGACTACCTGGCCGAGCGCGACGCCGAGGAGATGCAGGGCCTGTTCGACTTCTTCCGCCTGCGCTGCGGCGTGGTGGTGCACGACCGCAGTCCGCAGCAGAAGGTGGCGGCTTATGCCTGCGAGATCACCTACTGCACCGGCAAGGACCTGGTGTTCGACTACCTGCGCGACCGGGTCAGCGCCGGCGGCGGCGCCACGCGGGCGCAGCTGGCCACGCGGGCGCTGGCCGGCCAGGGCGGCAGCCGGCTGATGCAGCGCGGCCTGCATTTCGCCATCGTCGACGAGGCCGACAGCGTGCTGATCGACGAGGCGAAGACGCCGCTCATCCTGGCCGAGAAAGGCGACCCGCTGGCCGAGCCGCAGGCCTTCCACGATGCGCTGGCGGTGGCCGACACCCTGGCCGCCGGCACCGATTTCCACCTGGACGGCGTGCGGCGCGAGCTGCGCCTGCTGCCGCCGGGCAAGGAGCGGCTGCGCGAGGCGGCCGCCGGCCGCGCCGGCCTCTGGGCCTCGGCCCGCGGCCGCGAGCATTTCGTCACCCAGGCCTTGCGGGCACGCCACCTGTTCCTGCGCGACCAGCAGTACCTGGTGGCCGAGGACGGCAGCGTGCAGATCATCGACGAGTACACCGGCCGCGTGCTGGCCGGCCGCACCTGGGAGCAGGGCCTGCACCAGATGATCGAGGCCAAGGAAGGCAGCGCCATCTCCAGCGACAACCGCACGCTGGCGCGCATCACCTACCAGCGCTTCTTCTGCCGCTACCTGCGGCTGGGCGGCATGACCGGCACCGCGCGCGAGATGAGCGCCGAGGCCCGCCGCACCTACGGCCTGGAGACGGTGACCATCCCGCCCCACCGCACGCCGCGCCGCGTGGCCGAGCGCCTGGTGCTGTGCCAGGACGAGGCCGCCAAGTGGCAGGCCGTGGTGCAGGCGGTGCGGCACTGGCAGCAGGCCGGGCGGCCGGTGCTGGTGGGCACGCGCTCGCTGGAGGCGTCCGAGGCGCTGAGCGCGGTGCTGGCGGCGGCCGGCATCGAGCACCAGGTGCTCAATGCGCGGCAGGACCAGGCCGAGGCCGACATCATCGGCCAGGCCGGCCAGGCCGGCACCGTGACCGTGGCCACCAACATGGCCGGGCGCGGCACCGACATCCGCCTGGGCCCCGGCGTGGACGCCGCCGGCGGCCTGGGCGTGGTGCTCACCGAGTTCCATGAATCCGCCCGCATCGACCGCCAGCTCATCGGCCGCTGCGCCCGCCAGGGCGACGCCGGCGGCACCGCCACCGTGGTGGCCGCCGACGATGCGCTGTTCGGCACCCATGCACTGGCGCGGCGCCTGGTGCGCTGGGCCGGGCACGGCCGCCCGGTGGCCGTGCTGCAGGCACCCGGCGTGGCCACCACCCTGGCGCACCGGCGCGATGCCGCCCTGCTGGACCTGGCCCGCCGCCTGGCCCAGGGCGCCTCCGAGCGGCGCCATGCACGCACCCGGCGCGACAACCTCAAGCAGGACCGCGCCCTCGACACCCAACTGGCCTTTGCCGGCAACCAGATATGAACCGAACCGCACCCTTCTTCCGCCGCCCCCGCCTGGGGCCTGCCCTCGCCGTGCGCCTGGCGGGGCCGCTGTGCCTGGCCGCCGCCGCCGGCGCCGCCTGGCCGGCGCCGCAGGATGGCCCGCCGCCCGCCGCCGGCCATGCCTGCCTGATGGAGCCATTCCAGAAGATCGAGCTGCGCAGCCCGGTGGAAGCCACCATCGCCGCGGTGCATGTGGACCGCGGCGCCTGGGTGAAGAAAGGCCAGGTGCTGGTGGACCTGGACAGCGCCGCCGAACGCGCCGCGCTGGAGGCCGCGCGATACCGCGCGGTGATGGAAGGGCCGGTGCGCACCGCGCAGAGCCGGCTGGAGGCGGCGCGGGAGAAGTTCGCCCGCCGCGACGAGATGAGCAAGGAGCACTTCATCGCCCGCCAGGACCGCGACGATGCCCGCACCGACGTGCGCGTGGCCGAGGCCGCGCTGGTGGAAGCCGACGAGAACCGCCGGCTGGCCGTGCTGGAGCAGCGAAAGCTGGCCGAGCTGGTGGAGCAGCGCAAGCTGCGTGCGCCCTTCAACGGCGTGGTGACCGAGCGGCTGCAGCAGGTGGGCGAGCTGGCGCAGACCGGCGAAGCGCGCGGCCCATCCTGCGGCTGGCGCAGACCCATCCGCTGCGGGTGGAGGTGGTGCTGCCGGTGGCCATGCTGGGCAGGGTGAAGACCGGCATGCGCGGCGAGGTGTCGCTGGAGGCGCCGCTGTCGGGCCGCCATGCGGCGCTGGTGACCGTGGTCGACCGCGTGGTCGATTCGGCCAGCGGCACCTTCGGCGTGCGGCTGGAGCTGCCCAACCCGAACGGCGAGCTGCCGGCCGGCGTCAAGTGCCGGGTGCGGTTCGAAGGCTGAGGCAGCGGCGGGCTACGGCCGCGCGAAGTCGGGGATGCGGAAGCGCTTGCGGTAGGCGCCCGGCGCCAGGCCGGTGGTGCGCTTGAACAGGCGGCGGAAGAAGGCGGCGTCCTCGTAACCCACGCGCCAGCCGATCTCGTCCACCGGATCGTCGGTGCGCTCCAGCCGCCGCTTGGCCTCCTCGATGCGCAGCCGCTGCACGTAGGCGATGGGCGCCAGGCCGGTGGCCGCGGTGAAGCGGCGCTTGAAGGTGCGCTCGGCCAGCCGGGATCGCTTGATCATCTCCTCCACCGGGCTGGCCACCGAGAAGTGGCTGCCCAGCCAGCGCTGCGCCGCCTCGATCTCGGCATCGCCGTGGTCGGCCCGGCCTTCGAAGGTGATGTAGGGCGCCAGGCCGTCCTGGTGCCACTGCAGCGCGAACAGGCGGGCCAGCGCCTGCGCGTCGGTGGCGCCGGCAAAGCGCGCCACCAGGTACAGCGCCATGTCGTGCCAGGTGGTGGAGGCGCCGGAGCTGACCAGGTCCTCCCGCGGGCCGGAGATCACCAGCACCTTCTCCGGATGGATGCGCACCGCCGGATGCGCCGCGGCGAAGGGCTTCGCATAGGCGAAGTGCACCGTGGCATCGCGGCCGTCCCACAGGCCCGTCTCCGCCAGCAGGAAGATGCCCGAGCAGGCCGAGCACAGCACCGCGCCGCGCTCGTGCATGCGGCGCAGCCAGTCCACCAGCCGCGGATGGCGGCCGGCCTGCCAGCCGGCGCCGCGCACCAGCAGCGAAGGCACGATGACGATGTCGGTGGAGGCCACCGTGTCGATGGCCCGCTGCACCGGCACCGGCACGCCGCTGGCGATGTCCAGCGCGCCGGCCGCCTCGCCCACGATCTCCACCTGGAACGGCGCGCGCGCCGGCGTGTCGGCCAGTCCCATCAGCGCATGCGCATTCATCACGTCGTACAGCCCGGCCAGCGTGGCGAAGCCGGCCTCGGGCAGCGCCACCAGCGACACATGGCGCGCAGCGGCGGGTGCATCGGCGGTGGATGCGGCGGACGGATGGGCGGATCGGGGCATCGGCGGGCCGGCGGTTGGCACGAACGGACCGATCTTGGGCGATTTCGGCTCTGCCGGGAATGGTGGCGCCTCGCGACGATGGGCGCCTGTTCAACCCCAACCACAGGAACATCCATGGAAACGTCCACCATCGACATGGCCCGGGTCGAGGCCTTCACGATGCGCGCCATCGGCGACGCCACCGCCGGCTACACCGGCGTGCTGGTCAGCCTGGGCCACAAGCTCGGCCTGTACAAGGCCATGGCCGGCGCCGGGCCGCTCAGCGCCAGGGAGGTCGCCCGCCGCGCGGGCTGCGCCGAGCGCTATGTGCGCGAATGGCTGAATGCCCAGGCCGCCGGCGGCTACCTGGCCTACCACGCCACCAGCGACACCTACGAGCTCTCGCCCGAACATGCGCTGGTGCTGGCCGACGAGGACAGCCCGGTCTTCATCCCGCCGGCCTGGGAGGTGCCGGCCGCCATGTGGTTCGACGAGCCCAAGGCGCTGGAGGCCTTCCGCACCGGCCGCGGCGTGGCCTGGGGCGAGCACGATGCCCGCATGGCCTGCGGCATCGCGGCCTTCTACCGCAACGGCTACCGCGCCAGCCTGGTGGCGCAGTGGCTGCCGGCGCTGGACGGCGTGGTGGCGCAGCTGGAGGCCGGCATCGCGGTGGCCGACATCGGCTGCGGCCACGGCCATGCCACGCTGCTGATGGCCGAGGCCTTCCCGCGCTCGCGCTTCCACGGCTTCGACACCCATGCGGCCTCGCTGGAGGCGGCCCGGCAGGCGGCGGCGGCCGCCGGCCTGGCGGACCGCACCTTCTTCGCGCAGGCGCGTGCCGACGACTACCTCGACCAGCGCTACGGCCTCATCTGCTTCTTCGACACGCTGCACGACCTGGGCGACCCGGTGGCCGCGGCCCGGCATGCGGCGCGCACGCTGGCGCCGGGCGGCACGGTGCTGCTGGTGGAGCCCTTCGCGCACGACCGGGTGGAGGACAACCTCACGCCGGTGGGCCAGCTGTACTACAGCGGCTCCTCGCTGATCTGCTGCGCCCATGCCATCGCCGAAGGCGGCCAGCTGGTGCTGGGGGCGCAGGCCGGGCCGCAGCGGCTGGAGCAGGTGTTCCGCAAGGCCGGCTTCAGCCACTTCCGCCCAGCGGCGCAGACGCCGTTCAACCTCGTCTTCGAGATCCGGCGCTGAAGCCAGCGCAGGCGCTGGAAGGACCGCACCATGGACCAGCTGCGTGCGATGCGCACCTTCGTCGAGGTGGCCGAGCGCGGCGCCTTCGCCGCCGCGGCGCGGGCGCTGGACCTGGATCCCTCGGCGGTCACCCGGCAGGTGGCCGAGCTGGAGGGCCTGCTGGGCGCGCGGCTGCTGGTGCGCAGCACCCGGCGCGTGGCTCTCACGCCCATCGGCCAGGCCTACCTGCAGCGGGTGCGCACCATCCTGCGGGAGGTGGACGAGGCCGCCGCGCTGGCATCCCACGGACAGCAGGCCCTCCAGGGCTGCGTGCGCCTGATCGCGCCGGCGCTCTTCGCCAGCCGGCAGCTGATGCCGCGGCTGGCGCGGCTGCAGGCCCGGCACCCGGGCCTGGCGGTGGCGCTGGAAACCGGCCCGGCGGCCACTGCATGCGAGGACCATGACATCAGCATCGTGGTGCAGGCCGGGCCGCTGGACGGCCGCTTCGTCGCCCACCGGCTGGCCGGCGCCGGCCTGCTGCTGTGCGCCAGCCCGGGCTACCTGCAGCGCCATGGCCGGCCGCTGCATCCCGGCGAGCTGGCCCGCCATCCGCTGCTGCTGGCCGAGCTGCCGCGCCGGCCACGCGGCCTGCGGCTCAGCCATGCCAGCGGCGCGGCGGTCGAGGTGCCGGCGGCAGCGGCGCCGCTGCACACCTCGCAGCCGGCGCTGTGCCATGCCGGCGCGCTGGCGGGCCTGGGCATCGCGGCGTTGCCCAGCTTCGCGGTGCAGGAGGAGCTGTCGCAGGGCCGGCTCGAGCAAGTCGTGCCCGACTGGCGCCTGCCCGGGCTGGCGGTGCATGCCTGCCTGCCCAGCCGCCGGCAGGTGCCGGCCGTGGTGCGGGCGATGCTCGACTTCCTGCGCGCCGAATTCCCCGGCGGCACGCACGACGCGTGGTCCATCGGCACCGCCACCGCGCTGCCCACGATGCGGCTGGCGGCATGAAGGCCGGCCGGCGCGCATGGGCGGCACCGGGGGCCTCCACAATCGCGCCCCCGAGGCCACCCGACCGATGCGCCCATCCGCGTCCCGGTACCCCATGCACCAAGATCCTCCGCCGGATGCCGCCGTGCCGGCATCGCCCCCCTCCGCCGCGCTGCTGGCCCACGGCAGCGTCGGGCTGGCCGCCGGCGCGGCCCTGTGGCTGCTCGCCGACGGCTGGCGCGCTCTGCCGGCGTGGGCGGGCTTCGCCGGGCTGTACGCCATCGTCGCGGCCGCCGGGTCATGGATCCTGTGGCAGGGCGCCTTCTGCACCGCGCTGCGCCGCGCCATGGCGGCGCTGGCGATGGGCGCAGCCTTCGCGGGGCTCGGCGCCCACGCGGGCCATGGCGGCGCGACGGGCTTCGGCGTACCGCTGGCGCATGCGGTGGCGGCGTTGGTGCTGGGCTTCGTGGTGATCGGCCTGGTGGCCGGCTTCGACGCCCGCCGCAGGCGGTTCGACTACGAGGCCCTGTTCGATGCGGCCTGGCGCAATGCCCTGGTGCTGCCGCTGGCCGCCGGCTTGAGCGGCGTGCTGTGGGTGCTGCTGTGGGCCGCCGCCTGGCTGATGGACAGCATCGGCGTTCCGGCCCCCGGCAGGCTGCTGCTGCAGTCGTCGTCCATCGCGCTGATCACCGGCAGCGCCTTCGGGCTGGGCTCCGGCCTGGTGCTGGCACGGGCCGCGGCGCTGGTCACGCTGCGCCGCTTCCTGCTGTCCTTGCTCACCTGGTTCCTGCCGCTCACGCTGCTGTTCGCCGCCGGCTGGCTGGCCATGCTGGCCGCCACCGGCGTGGAGCCGCTGTTCGCCACCCGGAAGGCGGCGCTGTACCTGCTGTGGTTCATCCTGCTGGCGGTGGTGTTCGGCAATGCGGCCTTCCAGAGCGGGCGCGAGCCGCCGCCCTACCCCGCACCGCTGGCCCGGCTGCTGAGCCTGGCCTGGCTCACGATGCCGCCGATGGCCGCGCTGGCCTGCTGGGCCCTGGGCCTGCGCATCGCCCAGCACGGCTGGACCGACGACCGCATCTGGGCGGCGGTGGTGGCCGGCCTGCTCACGCTGCATGCCGTGCTCTATGCCGCTTCGTCCCTGGCACGCGGTGGTGGCTGGATGCGGGCCATCGCGCCGGCCAACATCGCCGTCGCCCTGCTCAAGGTGGTGCTGCTCGTGGCGCTGATCAGCCCGCTGGCCGATGCACGCCGGCTGGGTGTGCAGGCGCAGGTCCAGCGGCTGCTGCAGGGCGTGGTGACGCCCGACGACTTCGACTGGAGCCACCTGGCGCGCAATCCGGCCTATGGCCGGCCGGCACTGGCCGCGCTGGCGGCGCACCAGGGCCCGGGCCCGGCGGATGCACGCATCGCGTCGCTGGCGCAGCGGACGCTGGCCGAAGGCGACCAGCCGGGACCGAAGCAGGCGGCGCAGCCGCTGCGGGCCCTGGCGCTGGCCACGGTGCTGCCCCGCGGCGCGGCCCTCGACGAGGACATGCGGGCCTGGCTGGCCCGGCAGGCCGACTGGGAGGTGTCCGCCTGCCTGGCCACTCCCGCCAACTGCCTGCTGTGGCTGCGCGACTTCGACGGCGACGGCGCCCGGGACCTGGGCCTCGTCTTCTCGCGCAGCGGCTACCAGTCGTTCACCATCTTCGCCCGCACGCCGGCTGGCTGGGCACGGCAAGCCGGCACCTCGCACGATGTGCGCTCGCTCACTGCGTGGCGCGAAGCCATCGAGCGCGGCACGGTGACGCCGGTGCCGCCCCGCTGGCCCGACCTGATGATCGACGGCGAGCGGGTGCCGCTGCGCGAGCGCTGACGGCGGGCGCCCTGGCCCGCACCGCGGGGCGGTGCAGGCTCAGCGCAGGAAGCGCAGCACATCGTCGGCAAACTCCTGTGCATGCTGGAACAGGAAGCCGTGGCCCGCGTCGGGAAACACCTTCAGCCAGCCGCGGGGCAGTTCCTGCGCCATGGCATAGGAGGCATAGGTCGGCGCCATGATGTCGTGGCGCCCGTTGGCCACCAGCACCGGATGGCCGATCTCCTTCAGCCGGGGCAGCAGCGACGTGGCGGCCTCGCGCACGCCCATCGCGGACTTCAGCTGCGCCTGCCAGGCCTGCGCATCCACCTGATGGCTGAAGGCATCGGCGCGGCCGGCCAGCCGGGCCAGGTAGTCGCGGCCGGCCTGCTGGCTGGCGGGGCTGGGCTCGAAGAACAGGTAGAGGAAGTCCTCGTCCGAGTTCACCGGCTTGGTGGCCACCGACCACACCTCCTGGCCCGCCGGCTGGTTGGAAGGCAGGTCTCCCGGCACGTGGCCGGGCGCCGAACCGGCGACGACCGCACGGCGCACGGCCCGCGGATGGTCCAGCAGCAGCTGCAGCGCCACGGTGCCGCCCATGGAGAAGCCGAAGGCATCGAACTGCGCGATGCCCAGCGCCCTGGCCAGGGCCACCACGTTGGCGGCAAAGCCGGACAGGTGATCGGGCGGGGTGCCGACGGAGCGGGCGAAGCCGGGCTGGTCGAACAGGATCACGCGCCGCTCAGCCGCGATGCGGTCGACCAGCAGCGGGTCCCAGTGGTCCATCGTGCCGCGGAAGCGGTTGATCATCACCAGCGGCGTGCCGTGGCGCGGGCCGAGGTCCCGGTAGGCGATGGTGGCGCCGCTCACCTCCACGAAGCGCGTTTCGGCGGACAGCGTCCGGCTCGCCGTCCCGGCCGTCGCCAGCGACAGCGCGCGCTGGTGGGACGAGAACACGTCGTCGCGTTCGAGGTCGCGGCCGCTCCCCAGGGCCTGCGACCATTCGTCGGTGCTGACCACGGCCGCGTAGCTGGACTGCAGCACCACGCAGGCTACCGAATGGATCTGCTCGGCGCTGGCCTGCCCCGCCTTGTTGGCATAGGACAGCGAGCCCGCGGCATCGGCGAGGAACTCCACCTGGTAGCCCTCGTGCAGGGCCTGGCGGATGGTGGACTCGTCGCACTGGTGCGTCATGTAGCCGCAGATCGCCAGCGTGTTGATCTCGCGGCGGGCCAGCCATTCGCGCAGGTCGGTGCCTGCGAAGACGCTGGGCAGGCATTTGCGGACCAGGTGCGCATGCGGACGGCTTGCGATCGACGGATGCAGGTCCGCGCCCGGCGTGCCCTCGGCGAAGATGGGCGCGGTGGGCGGCAGCAGGTGCTGCACCACCACGATTGGCACGCCGTGCCGCTCGGCCACGTCCATCGCCCTGTGGATGTTGGCGAGCGACTGCTCGACCGCCGGATGCTCGATGCGGAACCGGCCATCGATGTATTCGTTCTGCACGTCGATGACGACGAGGGCCCGACGGGTGCTGGCAAGGCTCATGGTGCCTCCTGCTGGATGTGGAGCCGCCAGCGTAGTGAGCGGGCCGGGCGCCGGCCTCGCCGTTTGGGGCAGCCTGGCGCTACGACTTCTGACATAGGCCTGACGGGCGCATGTCATATGCCATCCCGTCTGTGGTCGGTTTCACCGTCGTGCGTGCCCGCATGGACATCATGCGCTGCATCGGTCCACCCGCCGGAGCGCTGCATGAACGACACCGCGACACCCGCCCGCCTCAGAGTCCGCATCCAGCATGCCGAACCGCTGGTGGAGCTGGGGTTGCTCACTGCCTTCAAGCCGCACGAGGACCTGGAGGCCTGGCTGGCCGCCGAGGGCGCGCCAGCGGACGACGGCAGGCCGCCGGACGTGCTGGTCACCGACCTGCCGACGGCGCTGGACCGGCCCGCCTCGTGCCGCCAGGCACGCGTGCTGGTCGTCACCCACCGCGACCGCGAGCAGGACGTGAAGACGGCGCTCAGCCAGGGCGTGCATGGCTACCTGCTGCTGGGCTGCCCGCTGCAGGAGGTGGTGCAGGGCGTGCGGGCCCTGGCCCGCGGCGAGCGTTACCTCGCCGCGCCCATCGCGCGCCGCATGGCCGAGTGCCTGGCCCATGAGCCGCTGACGCCGCGCGAGGTGGAAGTGCTGCGCCGGCTGACCAGCGGCTGCAGCAACAAGGTGATCGCCAACGAGCTGACCATCGCCGTGGGCACGGTCAAGGTCCACGTCAAGGCCATCATGTCCAAGCTGGAGGCCGATTGCCGGACCCATGCGGCCAGCATCGCGGTGCAGCGCGGACTGTGCGACCACGGCGGCCCGCAGCGCAGGGGCCTGCCGTCCCGCCGCTGGCCGTCCGCTGCCGGCCTGGCCCCGGCGCACGGCATGAGCCGCTAGCCGCGCACCACCTCCACGTCGCTGTCAAAGCGGTAGCCCACGCCGCGCTCGGTGACGATCAGCCGCGCGGCCTGCGGGCTGGCCTGCAGCTTGCGGCGCAGGCGGCCCACCTGCACGTCGATCGTGCGGTCGAACACCTCCGCGTTGTGCAGGCGGGAGAGCTCCAGCAGCTGCTCCCGGCTGAGCACCCGCCGCGGCGTGGAAAGGAAGGCCACCAGCAGGTTGTATTCGCTGTTGCGCAGCGTGACCGCCTGGCCGTCCGGCGCGGTCAGCTTGCGCAGCCGCAGGTTGAGGTCCCAGCCCGCGAAGCGGTAGGCCCGCACATGCATCACGGTATCGGCCACGGTGGCATGCATGCGCGCACGCCGCAGCAGGGCACGGATGCGCGCCAGCAGCTCGCGCGGCGAGAACGGCTTGGTCAGGTAGTCGTCGGCGCCCAGCTCCAGGCCCATCACGCGGTCGGCCTCGTCATGGATGCCGGTGAGGATGATGATCGGCACCTTGGAGCCGGCCCGCAGCATGCGCGCCAGTTCCAGCCCGTCCTCGCCGGGCAGCCGCAGGTCCAGCAGCACCAGTGCGGGCGCCTCGCGCGCGGGCAGCGCCATCAGCTCGCGTCCGCTGGCGAAGGCGCTCACCCGGAAGCCGTGGTCGCCCAGGTAGTGGCTGATGAGCTGGCGGATGGAGGGATCGTCGTCCACTGCCACCACGTGGGGGGCGTTTGCGACGGAACGTTCACCGGAGACTTCCAACATGGCGGCAGGTATTCAACAGCGATTCACGGCAGCCCGGCAGGCAATGTAAGCCAGCGGGCATGACAGATGACATGTGCAGATGACGGATCGACACGCGGCCGGCCGGCCCGCGGCATCCAATGGGTCCGTTGCCCTGGTTGCCCCGCATCCCCAAGCCTGTGCCTGCCGGCCTTCGAATCGCCCTGCTCGACCCCGATGACCTCATGCGTGCGCTGGCGCGGCAGTGGTTGCGTGAAGCGGGTTTCCGCGTCGTCGATGGCAGTGCGCTGTCGCAGCCGCGGCGGCCGGTGGCCCTGGTGATCCTGGACTGCGCCAATCCCCGGCAGGCCGAGCCGGCGCTGCGGCTGCTGCAGGCCGAGCGCCCGGTGCCGGTGCTGCTGATGTCCGCCCGCCTGCGCCCTGGCCAGCAGCATTCCACCGCGCTGGCGGCGCAGCTGGGCGTGCGTGGCGTGCTGCCCAAGCCCTTCACGCGGGAAGCATTGCTGGCCGCGGTGCAGCGGGCCCTGGCCACCGGCACGACGGGTGACTGACGCATGGGCATCAGTCCGCGCGCCGCGTTGCCAGCGCCGTCGCCAGCGCCGCGGCCAGTTCCCGCTGCGACAGCGGCTTGGCCAGCACCGCGCTGGCGCCGGCCTTGCGCGCACGCTGGGCGGCGCTGGCACCGAGGAAACCGCTGACCAGCAGCACCGGCAGCGCCGGCCGCACCGCACGCACGGCCTCGATCAGCTCCAGGCCCGACAGCCGCGGCATGCGGGCGTCGGTCAGCACCGCGTCGAAGCGCTCCGGATGCGCATGGAAGGCGGCCAGTGCCTCCTGCCCCGAGGTGAAGCCCACCGGCACGTAGCCCAGGCCGCTGAGCATCTCGCAGCCCAGGCGCACCAGCATCTCCTCGTCGTCCACCACCATCACCTGTTCCTGGCGGCCGCGCTGCGGCGAAGGCAGCTCGCGCGGCGGCTGCACCGGCGCCTCGCCGCTGCGCGGCAGGTAGACGGTGAAGCGGCTGCCGCAGCCCACCGCGGTGGCCACGTCCACCGCGCCGCCCAGGTCGGTGACGATGCCATGCACCAGCGACAGCCCGAGGCCGGTGCCGGTGCCCACCTCCTTGGTGGTGAAGAACGGATCGAAGATGCGGTCCAGGATCTCCGGCTCGATGCCGCTGCCGGTATCGGACACCACCAGCACCAGGTAGTCGCCCGCCGGCAGCGGCCCGGTGGTGGTCTGCACCGGCTCGGCCAGCGCCTGCGGCTGCAGCGCTACCGTGAGGCGGCCGCCCTGCGGCATCGCATGCAGCGCATTGGTCACCAGATTGGTCACCAGCTGGTGCACCTGGGTGGCGTCGCCGATCATGGCGGCACGGCCCGCCGCCAGGCGCACGTCGGCCGCCACGAAGGCTGGCCGCATTGCGTCGAGCAGGGCCAGCGCCTCCCGCACGACGGCCTCCACATGCACCGGCACACGTTCGCCCACGCTGCTGCGGCTGAAGGCCAGGATGCGCTCGACCAGCGCCCGGCCGCGCTCGCCGGCGGCGACGATGCATTCCAGGTCGCGCCGCTGCCGGCTGCCGGCGCGGGTGTTGCGCAGGGCCATCTCGCCGAAGCCGAGGATGGCGCCAAGGATGTTGTTGAAGTCGTGCGCCACGCCGCCGGCCAGCGTGCCCACCGCCTCCAGCCGCTGTGCCTGGCGCAAGGCGGCTTCCGCGCGCCGCATGCTGTCGATGTCGCTCACCGAGCCGGCCATGCGCATGGCGCGGCCGTCGTCGCCGCGGATGCACAGGCCGCGGATGCGCACCCAGCGGTAGCCGTCGCCGGCATGCAGCACCCGGCCCTCGAAGTCGTAGTGCGGCAGCCGCTGCTCCAGGTAGTCCCTGAGCATGGCCTGCTGCGGCTGGGTGTCGTCGGGGTGCAGGCGCACCATCGCCACCCACTCCGACCTCGGCCGCGTGTCCATGCCCGGCGACAGCCCGTACAACCGCTGCGCCCGCTCGGACAGGAACATGCGGTCCGAGGCCAGATCCCAGTCCCAGATGCCGTCGTTGGAGCCTGCCACCGCCAGCGCGAAGCGCTCTTCCGACTCGCGCAGCGCCGCGGCCGCCAGCCGCGCGGCCGTCACGTCGCTGGAGATGCCGCTGACCCGGCGCGGACGCCCTTCGTCGTCGACGACGAAGAAGCCGCGTTCATGGATCCAACGCAGCGAACCGTCGGGCCGCACGATGCGGTAGTCCACGTCCCAGCCCTGCGGCGCGGCGGAGGTCAGCCAGCGGCCGAACTCGGTGTTGATGCGCTCGCGGTCGTCGGGATGGATGCAGTCGGTCCACAGCCGCGGGTCTCGGTACAGCGCCTCCACCGGACGGCCCCAGGTGCGCTCGAAGCTGGGATTGGCATACAGCACCCGCTCCGGATGGATGTCGGTGATCCAGATCACGTCGGGCGTGGCATCGGCCATGCGGCGGAAGCGGTTCTCGCTTTCCTGCAACGCCGCGCGGGACTGCTCTGCCTCGTGCTCGGCCTGCCGGCGCTCCCGGATCTCGTGCGTCAAGTCGCGGTACAGCCGTGCGTTGTCCAGCGCCACCGCGCCCTGCGAGGCCAGCAGCGCCAGCAAGGCCGCGCGCTCGCGGCTGAAGCCGCCCGGGTCCGGCGCCGCACCCTGGCGCTCCAGGTACAGCACGCCGCTCAGCCGGCCCTGGCGCAGCAGCGGCAGGCACAGCGCTGCGACGGCGCGCGGCGCGGCTCCCGCCGCCGCGTCTGCCGCGGGCATCTCGTCGAGCGAGACGATGCGCGAGTGCTGCACCGCCCGCGCCAGCATGTCCGGCGGCAGGTCGTCCGGCGTCACCGGGCGCGCACAGGGCTGCACGTCGATGCCCCGGGCGCTGCGCGTGGCCACGGCGCGCAGCAGCAGCGGCTGGCCATCCGGCACCAGCAGCAGGCCCCTGTCGGCATCGCCCAGGTCCAGCGCGGTGGCCATCAGCGTGTGCACCAGCCGGCTGCCGTCCATCTCGCCGGTGATGGTCTGCGACACCCGCGCCACCAGGTCCAGGTCCACCTGCACCAGGGGCGGCCCGGCCGCCGCGGCACCGGCCTCCTCGGCCAGCCAGGGCTGCTGCCGGTCGAGTTGCCGCACCTTGGCCATGGCGCCCCAGCGCAGCCAGGCGCTGCGCGCATGGCGCCAGTGCGCCCGTGCGGCCGTGGGCAGGCCGGCCTGCGCATGGCAGCGTGCCGACAGTTCGCTGGCCAGGGCCTCCAGCCAGGAGCGACCGCTGGCCTGCGCCAGCGCCACCGCCTGCTCATGCTGCGGCAGGGCCTGCAGCGGCCCGGCCACGGCGCAGGTCCACTGCGCCTCGGCCAGCGCGGCGAGGTCGGCGAAGCCCTCCGGGCAGCCGTCGCGCCAGGCCTGCAGGCCCTGCAGCAGGGCCTGCACCTGCCGGCGTCGTGGCTGGCGCTGCTGCACGGGCAGCCGCCGCGCCAGCGCGGCCCAGCACAGCACCGAGAACAGGTGGAAATTGGCGATCTGCAGGTGCACCGCCGACCACAGCAGTGGCGCGGCCGCATCCAGCGCCGCCTGCGCATGCCACGGCCGGCCGGCGATGAAGGCCAGCTGCGCCTGCAGCACGCGGTGCCAGAAGATCATCGTGGGCATGCGGTGCGGCGTCAGCCGGGCCTCGAAGGCGGCGCTGTCGAAGCCGTCGCCGTCCAGCCGGTGCAGCGCGGCGGTGCGGCCCTGCAGCGCCGCGACGAAGCGCTGCTGGCTCAGCAGCTCGTCGATCACGTCGTCGTATTGCGCCTGCCGCACCGGGGGCAGGCTGTCCTCGATCTCCCGCGCCACCGCATCCAGCGCATCGCCGCGCACCAGCCGGTCGTTGACCACATGGTGGCGCGCGAAGCAGGCCACCGCCAGCTCGCCTGTCTGCGCCGCGGCGTCCACAGCCGCACGGCCATGCGCGATGGCCTCGCCCAGCGGCGCCGCCCACACGCTGGCGATCTCCAGCGAGAACAAGGCCCGCGCGCGGGCCGACCGCAGGCCGGGACGCTCGGTCAGCCGCAGCGACAGCCGGGCCAGGGCCAGGCCCTCCCGGTAGCGGCCGAACAGGCGGCCGCTCATCACGCCGAACCAGGCCAGGCCATGTGGCGTGCCCGGCGACACGCCGCGCGACAGGCTGAAGTCCACCATCGCACACAGGTGCAGCAGGGCCAGCCGTTCGTCGGTGAAGCACGCCGGCGCGAACAGCTCGGCCAGCACGCCCATCGCCGCTTCCACCTCGGCGTCGGTGCAAGCCGGCAAGTCGAGCAGCGCTTCCAGCGGGCGGGCCGACAGCCGCGCCTGCACGTCGTCATAGGCCTGCTGCACCGCTTGCTGCGTGGGATGCGCCGGCATGCGCAGGCCGAAGCGGTCCAGGCAGGCCAGGGCCGCCTGCACCGCATCGGCGTAACGCGATGCCATCACCTGCAGGCTCATCAGCACCCGCGTGGCGGCCGCATGCGCCACCGCGTCGGGCGCATCGTGGATCAGCGCCAGCAGCAGCGGCTCGGCCCGGGCGGGATGGCCCGCCAGGAACTCCGCATGCGCCTGCATCAGGCGCAGCGCGCCGGCCAGTTCGTCCGGCCCGGCGCCGGGCGGCAGGTGGGCCAGCCCGCTGGCGGCGAAGTCGGCCGCCGCCCGGTAGGCCGTCGCGGCCCGGGCGGCCTGGGCGGCCGCCAGGTTCAGCCGTGCCAGCGCCTTCAGGTGCTGCGGCTCGGTGATGGCGGCGGCGCCGAGGTTGAGCTGGTGCACCGCCTCGAAGGTGGCGCTGCCGGCGTCGTCGGCCGCCAGCCGCCGGGCCAGCACCCGGCCCAGGCGCAGGTGCCAGGCCACGCGGTCCGCCTCGGCCAGGCGGGCATGCGCCGCCTCCTGCACCCGGTCGTGGGCAAAGCCGTAGCCCTCCTCCAGCCGCAGCACCAGGCCGGCATCCACCGAAGGCTGCAGCGCCCGGTGCAGCGCCGCCTCGTCCAGCGCGCACACCTCGGCCAGCACCGAGGCCGGCGCGCGGCCCAGGCAGGACAGCGGCGCCAGCACCTCGCTGGTGGCGGTGTCCAGCCGCGCCACCTTGTCCACCAGCAGGCGCACCAGGTCCCCGCGGTGCTGCCGACCGTGCAACTCGTCCAGCCGCCAATGCCAGCGGCCGGTGGCATCGTCGTTGTGCAGCAGGCCGTCGTCAGCCAGGCTGCCCAGCAACTGGGCCGCGAACAGCGGATTGCCGCCGCTGGCGGCATGCACCAGCGCGGCCAGTGGCAGCGCTTCCTGCTCACCGCAATGCAGGCTGTCGGCCACCAGCGCCGTCATGTCGGGCAGGCCCAGCGGGCCGAGCGTCCAGAAGCTGCTGTCGGGCGCAGCGCGCAGGGCGGCCAGCAGCTCGGCCAGCGCCTCGGGCATCGCGGTGCCGGTGTCGCGACAGGCCAGGATGACCAGCAGGTGCGGCGGCCGGGCCTCGCGGTGCAGGTGCAGTACCAGCTGCAGCGTGGCGGCGTCGCACCACTGCAGGTCGTCGAAGAACAGCACCAGCGGGCGGCCCGGCTGCGCGAACACGCCGAGGAAGCGGCACACCGCCAGCCGGAAGCGCAGTGCCAGGTCCTGCGCCGACAGCTCGCCGGCGGCATCGGCCACCGGCAGCCAGGCCGCCAGCTCGGGCACCAGCGGGCGCAGCGCCTCGCCCTGCGGGCCGAGGGCCTCGCGCAGCCGTTGGCACCAGCGCGCCTGCGCCTGCGGCTCCATGCGAAGCACCCGTCGCGCCAGGCTGCGCAGCACCTGCGACAAGGCACCGAAGGGCAGCGGCGGCTGGAACTGGTCGGCCTTGCCCGCGGCGAAGCTGCCATCGGGCAGCCGCTGCTGCAGCGCCTCGACCAGCGACGACTTGCCGCTGCCGGCCGGCCCGGTCAGCACCAGCAGCGCCGAGCCGCCCGCCGCCGCCCTCGCCACCAGCGTGCGGCCGGCCTGCAGGTCGGCATCGCGGCCATACAGGCGGTCGGGCATGCGCAGCTGGGCGACGAGGTCGCTGCGGCCCGGCGGAAAGCGGGCCACCTGGCCGGTCTGGCGCCAGTCGGCCTGGCAGCGGTGCAGGTCGGCCGCCAGCGCGGCGGCCGTCTGGTAGCGCTCGGCTGGCGACTTGGCCAGCAGCTTCTGCAGGATGTCGTCGAGCTGCGCCGGCAGGCCCGCCACGCAGGCGCCGGCCAGCGGTGCCGGAGCAGCCGCATGCGCCTGGATCAGCGCGATGGGATCGTGGCCCGGAAACGGCAGCCGGGCCGTCAGCATCTCGAACAGCACCACGCCGAGGGCATAGAGGTCGCTGCGGGCATCGGCCGGGCGGTGACCGCGGCCGCTGAGTTCCGGCGCCGCATGGGTGAGCCGGGCCGGCGCTTCGCCGCCGGGGTCGCCATCGGCCCGTGCCGCTTCCGCCGCATGGGCGAAGCCCAGCAGCCAGGCCCGGCCCTCCCCCGGCTGCACCAGCAGCCGGGCCGGGTGGAGGTCGCGGTGCACCAGGCCGGCCGCATGCAGACGGCCCAGCGCACGCGCCATCGCCACGGCCACCGCCAGAAACCGCTCGAAGGGCCAGGGTTGCTCCAGCAGGCCGGCCAGCGGCTCGCCGCCCGGATCTTGCAGATGCAGCTGCGGCCAGGGCGCATCCAGCTCGAGGGCCAATGGCACCGCGGCCCAGGCCGGTTGCAGCCGGCCGCGCCAGGCGTATTCCGCCTCCAGCAGGCGGCGGGCGGCCGCACCGCCGCCGCGGGCCCGGCGCAGCAGGCGGCCGCTGCCGGTGCGCAACAGCACCAGTTCACCGTCGTCGAGCAGGAGCGTTTCGTCGGCAGTGTCAGGCGATGTCATCGAACAGCAGGGACATTGGCGGGCCCGGCTCGATCATGACACCGCGCCCGCCGGCACCATGCGCCGCGGATGTCATCTGACACAAAGACGCGGCCGGGCGCCCGCACCTGCGGCGGCCGCTGGCATGCTGGTGTTCGTGGAACCTTCCCCGCCACCTGCCGGCGACTGGCCCGGCCGCCCCGACGACGAGCGCCTGCTGCGCGGCGCGGGCGCCTATGTGGACGACCTGGCCGCCGCGGCGCAGGCGGCGGTGGTCTGCTTCGTGCGGTCGCCGCATGCCCATGCGCGGCTGGCTGCGGTGGAGGCCGGCGCCATCGGCAGCTGGCCCGGCGTGCTGGCGGTGTGGACGGCCGCCGACCTGCAGCAGGCCGGCGTGCAGCCGCTGCCGCTGGTGAGCGGCCTGCAGCGGCCCGATGGCGGCGCTGCCACCTCGGCCACGCGGCATGTGCTGGCCGGTGGCCTCGTGCGGCATGTGGGCGAGCCGGTGGCCGCCGTGGTGGCCTGCACCGCCCGCCAGGCACGGGCCGCTGCCGAAGCCCTGCAGGCCCTGCTGTGCTGGCAGCCGCTGCCGGCGGTGGCCGATGCGCACGGTGCCCAGGCGCCGCAGGCACCGCGCCTGTGCGAGGACCTGCCCGACAACGTCGCCGCCTGCCTGCGCCACGGCGATGCGGCCGCCACCCAGGCCGCCTTCGACCGCAGCGCACACCGGGTGTGCCTGGACGTGGACAGCCCGCGCGTCGCCGCCTGCCCGATGGAGCCGCGCGTGCTGCTGGCGCTGCCCGATGTGCACACCGGCGGACTGACGGTGCAGGCCAGCACGCAGATGGCCAGCCCGCTGCGCAGCGCCTTGCTGGCGGCGCTGCCCATGCTGCGGGACGTGCCGCTGCGGGTGCGCACCGGCGACGTGGGCGGCGGCTTCGGCATGAAGACGGTGCTGCATGCCGAAGACGTGGTCACCTGCCTGGCGGCATGGCGGCTTCAGCGGCCGGTGCGCTGGCAGGCCAGCCGCAGCGAGGACCTGTGCGCCGCGCCGCATGCGCGCGACGTGTTCCTGGAGGGCGAACTGGCCCTGGATGCCGAGGGCCGCATGCTGGCCCTGCGCCTGCGCTGCATCGCCAACATCGGCGCCTATGCCGCGCCGATGGCGGTGCTGATGCCGCTGGCCGTCGGCCCCATGGTGGCCACGGGCGTGTACGACATTCCCCAGGTCGACATCGAATGCCGCGCCGTGCTCACCCACACCGCACCGGTGGGCCCCTACCGCGGTGCCGGCCAGCCCGAGGTGGCGCACCTGCTGGAGCGGCTGGTGGAAGCGGCCGCGCGCCAGCTGGGCATGGATGCCGCGGCGCTGCGCCGGCGCAACATGGTGCGGCCGCAGCAGATGCCCTACCGCAGCGCCTGCGGCCAGGTGATCGACAGCGGCCAGTTCGCCCGGCGGCTGGACGACACGCTGGCGCTGGCCGACTGGGCCGGCTTCGAGCGCCGCGCCACCGACTCGGCAAAGCGGGGACGGCTGCGCGGCCGCGGCCTGGCCTGCTTCCTGGCATGGACCGGCGCCTTCGCCCTCAGCGAAACCCTGCGCCTGCGGGTGGACGCCCGCGGCTGGGTGGAGGTGGTGTCCGGCGCCCAGGAGATGGGCCAGGGCATCGCCGCCAGCCTGCTGAAGCTGGCCGCCGGCGCGCTGGGTCTGCCGGCGTCGAGCCTGCGCCTCGTGCAGGGCGATACCGACGAGGTGGACGGCTTCGGCAGCGCCGGCTCCCGTTCCCTGTTCATGGGCGGCGCGGCCATGGCGCCGGCGGCCGCGGCACTGGTGCAGACAGCGCGTGAGCTGGCCGCCCAGGTGCTGGAAGCACCGCTGGAGGACATCGGCCATGAACGTGGCCTGCTGCGCGTGGCCGGCACCGACGCCGGCGTGAGCCTGTTCGAGCTGGCCGCGCGCCAGCCGGGTGGCCGCTTCGAGGCCGGCAGCGCCGCCACCGCACAAGGCCCCAGCTGGCCCAATGCCTGCCATGCCTGCGAGGTGGAAGTCGATCCCGCCACCGGCGAGGTGCAGGTGGTGGCCTACAGCTCGTCCAACGACATCGGCCACGTGGTGGACCCGGTGCTGGCCTGTGGCCAGATCGACGGTGCGGTGGCCCAGGGCATCGGCCAGGCGCTGTGGGAACAGCTGCGCCATGACGCACAGGGCCAGCTGCTCACCGGCAGCCTGATGGAGTATGCGCTGCCGCGCGCCGCTGACCTGCCCGCCTTCCGCACGCGGCTGGCCGGCGACACGCCCTGCCTGACCAACGGCCTGGGCGCCAAGGGGGCGGGCGAGCTGGGCGCCATCGGCGCCACGCCCGCCGTGGTCAACGCCGTCGTGGACGCCCTGCTGCGCGGCGGGCAGGCATCGGGCGCGCCGAGCCTGCAGGTGCCGCTGACCGCCGACCGCGTATGGGCCTGCCTGGCGGCCGGCACCGGACTTGTCTAGACAACCCGGCCGGTCGCGGCCACCGGCGTGGTGCCCCCGCGGCCGGCGCGCAGGCGGCGCACCTGCCAGCCGGCACCCAGCAGGAAGAGCAGGAACAGCAGCCCCACCAGCTTCTGCAGCGCCGGATCGTCCGGCCCCGTGAACAGCGGCGTGCCCGCCGGCACCCGGGTGAAGGTCTCGGTCACGCCCGGTATCAGGTGGAAGAACACGGTGAGCGACAGGCCCAGCGTCGCCACGTAGCGAGCCGCGCGGCCGAACCAGCCGGCGTATTCCGCCGCGGCCGATGCGGCCAGCACCAGCAGCGTCAGCACGCCCAGCGCATGCGGCACGCCGAAGCCGCCATGCTGGAAGATGCCGAAGCCGGTGAGGCAGGTGAGCATCGTGGAGCCCACGTACCAGCGTCCCAGGCGGCTGCGCCAGGCGATGGCCTGGTGGCGCCCGAGGGCGAGCAGCGCCGAGCCGAGGGCCAGCAGGCTGATCAGGGTGTGCACGGCGCCGAGGGGGGTGAGTCCGAACATGGTGGCTCCTTCAGGGGTGGGTCGGTGGCCGCATCGTGGGGCGGCGGCGCCGACGGCCGTAGCCCATGAAGCGGTAGCGGCGCCTATGTCCTTGGTGTCATGCCGGCGGACCCATCAACGTTTCACAAGCATTAACTCGCGCCGACGCGGCCCGGCGACGAACATGAAGCCATGGCAGCGCAAGAAGCCGCTGCCGCCCCCGCAAGCCACCACAGGAGTGCCCCATGCAAGCCGTATCGAACAAGCGCCTCACCGTGTTGATCAGCCATGCCGAGCCGTTGCTGGCGGTGGGCCTGGCGGCGGCCCTGCGGCCGCAGGCCGAGCTGGACGTGCTGCTGGAGCCGCCCGGCCTGCAGGCCGGCGCCCTGCAGGCGGTGGACGTGATCGTCACCGACTACCAGCGCGGCCTGGCCCACCTGGCCGAAGCCCGCTGCCATGCGCTGCCGCGGGCCCTGGCCGGCGCCCGGGTGCTGGTGGTGGCGATGAGCGACCGCGAGCACGAGGTGCGCCGCGCGCTGGAAGCCGGCGTGTACGGCTTCCTGGTGCTGGGCAGCCCCATCGACGAACTGGCCGCAGGCGTGCACACCGTCGGCAATGGCGGGCGCTACCTGTCCCAGGCGGTGGTGCAGCGCATGGCCGAAAGCCTTACCCGCGAAGCGCTGACCGCCCGCGAGGCCGAGGTGCTGAGGCTGGTGGCGCGCGGTGCCTGCAACAAGTCCATCGCACGCGAGCTGCAGATCGCAGTGGGCACGGTCAAGGCCCACATGAAGGCGATCATGTCCAAGCTGGATGCCAGCAGCCGCACCCAGGCGGCCAGCATCGCCACGCGCCGCGGGCTGGTGGACCTGCCCGCCGCGCAGCCGCAGTACGCCTGACCCGATCCGCCCGCGGAAGGACCTCCCATGGACAAGCTCAAGGCCCTCGCCACGTTCAAGGCGGTGGTGGACCACGGCGGCTTCGCCCGGGCCGCCGCGCAGCTGGACGTCTCCTGTTCCATCGTCACGCGCACGGTGCAGGACCTGGAAGCCCTGCTCGGCGTGCGGCTGCTGCACCGGTCCACCCGCCGTGTGGCGCTCACCCCGGTGGGTGAGCAGGTGCTCGACCGCGCAGTGGACCTGCTGGACGGCTACGAGCAGCTGGCCGCCTTCAGCAGCCTCAGCGCCTCGGAAGTGGCCGGCACGGTGCGGCTGAGCGCGCCGGCGTCGCTGGCCCGGCCCTACCTGAGCGCGGCGCTGGCCGGCTTCGTGGCCGCCCATCCCCGGGTGTGGGTGGACCTGCGGCTGGCCAGCGGCCCGCTGGACCGGGTGGGCGAGGAAGCCGATCTCGCCCTGTGCCTGGGCAGCCAGCTGCGCAGCAGCTGGATCGCGCGCCACCTGGCGGACGTGCCGGTGGGCCTGTTCGCCTCGCCGGACTACCTGCATCGCCATGGCCGGCCCCAGCATCCGGACGAGCTGGCCAGCCACCACTGTCTGATCGGCGACGAGGGCGCGGCCGAGACGACGTGGCGGCTGGGCCAGGCACCCGCCCGCTCGTTGACCGCCTACCCGGTGCGCGGCACCTTGCGATCGGCCCAGGCCGACGTGCTCGTGGGCGCGGCCATCCACGGCGCCGGCATCCTGATGCAGCCGGTCCCGCTGGTGCAGGACGCGGTGGAGGCGGGCCAGTTGCAACGGGTGCTCGGCGGCTGGCGCTGCGAGCCGATCAGCCTGCACCTGGCCTACAACTCGCGCCGCAACCAGCCGCTGGCGGTGCGCAAGCTGATCGATCACCTGGTGCAGGCCGCATTGCCGCAGGCCCCCGTCCGGCAGGCGCCGCTGCCATCGCACCTGGCGGTACTGGCGGCATGACCTGCCCGCAGGACGGGCCGGCATCAGCCGGCCTCCAGGCTGTACAGCAGCTGGCCGGCCGCGCGCAGGTCCGCGGTGTCATGGCCTTCGGTGAAGCGCTCCAGCACACCGGTCAACAGCGGCAGGCCCCATCTTGCCTGGCCTTCCTGCTGCCAGCAGCGGGCCAGCGCCATGGTGCAGCGCAGCTCCCACGACAGCGCCTGCTGCTCGCGCGCCAGCTCGATGGCCTCGCGCAGCAGCTGGCGCGCCTCGGCCTGGCAGGCGCCCTCCCCCTGCTGCAGCAGGCGCAGTGCCTTCACCCGCATCAGCTCGGGCGCGCACCAGCTGCCGCCGCCCAGGCGGGCACGGGCCAGCAGGTCGTCGTCCGCCAGGGTGGCGTCGATGGTGCACAGCGTCTCGCGCAGCAGCTGGCCGGCCGCCGGATGCTGCAGCGGCGGGGCCGGCATGCGCGCGGCGGCATCGGCATCGGTGAGCAGCAGTGCCAGCCGGTAGCCGTGGCCGAAGGCCAGCCAGAAGTCCAGCGCGGCATCGGTGGCGCAATCCAGCAGCAGGCCGGTGTAGTGCCGCGCCGCCTCCCGGTCGCCGGCCCAGAAGGCCACCGGTGCCGCCCCGTTGGCGATGGCGTAGCACAGCGACAGCGCATGCCGGATCTGCTGCGCCTCCTGCACCGCCAGCCGGGCATGTGCCAGCGCCTGCTCTGGCAAGCCGCGCACCCACAGGATGCGCGCCAGCACGGTGAGCGCGCTCACCCGCTGGTCGAACTGGAAGCCGCTGTTGCGGGCCACATGGTTGACGGTGATGGGATGTTCCAGCACCCGCCGCGCATGCTGCATTGCACGCGCCTGCTCGCCGTGGAAGTGCAGGCCCAGCGCCATCATGCGGTCGTGGGTGAGCGCGGTGTCCGGTGGCGGCGCCGGGCCGGCGATGTCACCGAAGCGCTCGGCCAGCCGCCGCGAGCCGGCATAGTCGCCCACGGTATTGCAGATGAGCCACAGGCCCCACACCGCGCGCAGCTGGTAGGCCACGGCAGCGTTGCGCTCGGCCAGCGCCAGGGCCTGGCTGAAGGCCTCGTGCATCGCGGGGCCGCTGCCTCGCGTGTGCCACAGCGCATGGCCATGGGCTTCGTGCAGCTGCATCAGCCGGATGGCGTCCACCGGCTGCTGGCGGGCCTGGGCCAGCGCCTGTTCCGCCAGCTGCCGGTATTCGCCGATGAGTGACAGCGCGAACCACAGCGGCGCCGAGGTGGCCACCAGCGTCACGCCCACCACGCCGGCCCCTCCCGCACCGAAGGCCCAGGCGATGGCGGCGCGCAGGTCGTCGATGCCGCGGCCATGCAGCGCGATCCACTGGCCGGGCGAGCGCTGCTCGCGGCCGGCCTCGGCCTCCAGGTACACCGACTGCTGGTGCAGCGCGTGGCGGGCCGCGGTGGCCGCCCATTCGCCACGCGCGGCCAGCCGCTCCTGCGCATAGGCCCGCGTGCTTTCCAGCAGCCGGTAGTACGCCACCTCGCCGCCCACGTCGGCCGACAGCATCGACTTGCCCACCAGCTGGCCCACGCAGTCGATGACGTCCAGCCGGCCTGCGCCGTCGGTGCACACGGCGTCCGCCGCTTCCAGCGTGAACCAGCCGCGGAACACCGACAGCCGCATCAGCACCGACTGCTCCGCCGGGCCCAGCAGGTCGAAGCTCCAGTCCAGCGTGGCCCGCAGCGTCTGGTGGCGCGGCAAGGCAGTGCGCCGGCCGTGCACCAGCATGGACAGCCGGTCGCCCAGGTGACTGGCCAGCTCATGGATGCCCAGCACCTGCACGCTGGCGGCGGCCAGCTCGATGGCCAGCGGAATGCCATCGAGCCGGCGGCAGATCTCGCCCACCACCTCGGCATCGGCTTCCTGCAGCACAAAACCGCCGAGGCCGTCGCTGGCCCGCTCGGCGAACAGCTGCACCGCCGGATAGCTGCGGGCCTGGTCCAGGCTCAGCGGCACGGCGGCCGGCGGCGCCGGCAGCGGCGGCAACCGGTGCAGCAGCTCGCCGTCCACGCGCAAGGCCTCGCGGCTGGTGGCCAGCAGGCGCAGCCGCGGTGCCCGGGCCAGCAGCTGCTGCGCCAGGTCGGCGGTGGCGTCGATCAGGTGTTCGCAGTTGTCCAGCACCACCAGCAGCTGCCGGCCTTGCAGGTGGCGGGCCAGCGCGTCGATCGGCCGCAAGGCATCCACCGCGATGCCCAGCGCGGAGGCCAGCAGCGTGGGCACCAGCGCGGCGTGGCCCAGCGGCGTGAGGTCGAGGAACACCGCCCCGTGCTCGAAGGCCTCCCGCAGCCGGTGCGCCGCGGCCACGGCCACGGCGGTCTTGCCGATGCCGCCAGGGCCGACGATGGACAGGCACCGGCAGGCCCCGAGCCGCTGCGCGATCTCGTCGATGCTGGCCTCCCGGCCCAGCAGGCGCACCGGGGTGGGCAGGCGGCCCGGGCGCTCAGGGTCGGGTGGCAGCGCGCCCGCGGCCGCGGCCGGTGCATCGGTCGACGCACCGGCCTCGCCCGCCTGCACAGGGGACACCGGTGCCACGAAGCAGTAGCCCCGCAGCGGCACGTTGCTGATGTAGCGCAGGCCGTCGCGGCCATCGCCCAGCAGCTTGCGCAGCGTCGCGATGTGCACCCGCAGGCTGCTGTCGTCCACCACGCTGCGGCCCCACACCCGCTCCAGCAGCACCTTGGCGGGCACCACGTCGCCGGCGCAGTCCACCAGGGCCACCAGCAGGTCGAAGGCACGGCCGCCGATGGCCACCGGCCTGTCGCCTTCGAACAGCTGGCGGCGCGAAGGCAACAGGCGGAACGGACCGAAATGCAGCGCAGTCTCGTCGGGCATGGCAAGGGGCAGGTGGCCGGGCTCCGCACTGTGGCAGGACGGCGGTCGCGCCGCGTCCCGCCAAGCGGCAGGTGCGGCCTACCTCCTTGGCGCTAGGTTGTCAGCCGCTGGCCGCCAGCAGCGCCTGCAGCACCTGCGGCGCATGCGTCCACGGCAGCGCATGCGGGCCGCCGGGTACCGTGTGCAGCACGCCGCCGGCCAGGGCCTCGCACAGCGGCACTGCGGCACTGGCCGGGGGCGCGATGCGGTCTTCGCTGCCATGCACCACGACGCCGGGCACCGCGATGCGCGCCAGGTCGTCGCGCAGGTCGGCGCCCGCCCAGGCCTGCACGCAGGCCAGCTGCGCCAGCGGCGAGGCATCCAGCGCATCGATCCACAGCGCCCGGTCGCCGGCGGCGGTGAGCGGGGCTGCCTCGCGGCCCAGCGCGCGCGCCAGGAACGCTTCCAGCGCAGCCGGGCGGTCGTCCACCAGCGCGTCATGCAGCGCCTGCGCAGCGGTGGGCACCGGCGGCAGCGGTGACACCAGCACCAGGCGGCGCACCCGCTCGCTGCCATAGGTGCCCAGCAGGCGCAGCACCTCGCTGCAGCCGAGGCCATGCCCTACCAGCACGCAGTCCTGCAGCGCGAGCTTGGCCATCACGCGGGACAGGTCGTCGGCCAGCGTGTCCAGGTCGTGCCCGGTGCTGGGCCGGCCGGAGCGGCCGAAGCCGCGGCGATCGAAGGTGACGACGCGGCGGCCCGCCGCCAGCAAGGGCGGCACCAGCTTGTCCCAGACGCTGCTGCGCACCGGCCAGCCATGCACCAGCAGCACCGGCGTGCCGCTGCCCAGGTCGTGCCCGTGCAGCTGGATGCAGGTGGAATTCTCATGGCCGATGTCGATCTTCATCGGGCCTCCTCCGTCAAGAACGGCCGTGCCGCGGTGGGACTGGCGGCCACTGTGGCGGCGATGCGCAGCCCCGCCATCCGGCTGCGGTGGGTACGCGGCCCGCCACCTTGAGGGCAGGCGGCGCTACCTCCAAGGAGATAGGCCGCAAGCGGTCGGCAGCTGCTGGCAACGGGCTGCGCCGGCTTAAGCTTGGCGGGCCTTTCGCCCACCGTCGATGCATGGCCGACACCCTGACCGTGACACCGCCGCCGCCGGCTGCAGCGTATTGCTTCGGCCCCTTCCGCCTCCTGCCCCACCAGCGGCGGCTGGAGCGGGACGGTGCACCGCTGCGCGTGGGCGCCCGCGCCTTCGACCTGCTGCTGGCGCTGGTGCGCCAGGCCGGCCAGGTGTTGTCCAAGGAGGCGCTGATGGCGATGGTGTGGCCCGACAGCGTGGTGGACGAAGGCAACCTGCGGGTGCACCTGGTGGCCCTGCGCAAGGTGCTGGGCGACGGCAAGGGCCAGGGCCGCTACATCGACCACGTGCCGATGCGCGGCTACTGCTTCGTGGCCGCGGTGCAGGCCCTGCAGGCCGCCGCGGCACCCGCACCAGCGCCAGCGGTGGCCGGCGGCGCCCCGGCCGACCTGCCGGCCGCACCCGTGCTGATCGGCCGTGAAGCGGATATCGCCGCGCTGCAGGCCCGCCTGCGCCAGCAGCGCTTCGTCAGCCTGGTGGGGCCGGGCGGCGCCGGCAAGACCAGCCTGGCCCGGGCGGCGGCGCAGGCGCTGGCGGCCGACTGCGCCGACGGCGTCTTCTTCGTGGACCTGGCGGCGCTGGCGCACCCGGCCCTGGTGCCGGCGGCCACCGCGGCCGCGCTCGGACTGCCGGCCGTGCAGGCCGATCCCCTGCCCAGCCTGCTGGCCTGGCTGCATGCGCGGCGGGCCTTGCTGCTGCTGGACAACTGCGAGCATGTGATCGACGCCGCCGCGGCGCTGGCCGAGCAGGTGGCCCAGGGTGCGCCGGGCGTGCTGCTGCTGGCCACCAGCCGCGAGCCACTGCGCGCGCGCGGCGAGGCGGTGCAGCGCCTGGGACCGCTGCCGCTGCCGCCGCCCGATGCCGAGCTGACGGCCGAGCAGTACCTCGCCCATCCCGCGGTGCAGCTGTTCGTGGAACGCGCCAGCGCCTCCGGCGAGACGGGGCTGCACACGGTGGAGCGGCTGGCCACGGTGGCCGCGCTGTGCCGCCGCATGGACGGCCTGCCGCTGGCCATCGAGCTGGCCGCTTCACGGGCGGCCACCTTCGGCCTCACCGGGCTGCTGGGCGACCTCGACCGCTTCCTGCTGCTGCGCAGCGGCGGCCGGCGCACCGCACCGCCGCGCCACAAGACGCTGCATGCGGCCCTGGAGTGGAGCCACCAGACGCTGTCGGCCGACGAGCAGCAGGCGCTGCGGGCGCTGTCGGTGTTCCCGTCGGCCTTCACCCTGGAGGACGCCAGCGCGGTGCTGCGGCCCTGGCCCCGGCTGCGCCCGCTGCCGCTGCTGTCGTCGCTGGCGCTCAAGTCGCTGCTGCAGGCGGACGTGGGCGGCGCGCAAGTCGTCTACCGCTTGCTGGAGACCACCCGCGCCTATGCCCGGGAGCAGCTGCTGCAGGCGGGCGAGTCCGCGGCGGTGCAGCGGCAGCATGCGCTGCACATGGCCGCCCGGCTGCAGGCCGGCGCGATGGACGGCCCGGGGCTGGAGCCGGGCGTGCGGGCGGCACTGGAATGGGCGTTATCGGCCGAGGGCGACGCGGCCCTGGCGCTGCAGCTGGCCGCCGATTCGGCCGGCCCCTGGTTCCAGCGCTCGCTGCTGGGTGAATACCGGCTGATCGCCGAGCGCGCACTGGCCCTGCTGCCCGGCCTGCCGCAGGCACCGCCGCCGCTGGAGATGCGGCTGCAGGCGGCCTATGCCCAGGCGCTGGTGCATGCCGCCGGGCCGGGCTCGCCGCTGCTGGTGGCCGCCTGCCGGCGCGCGCTGGCCCTGGCCGGCCAGCTGGGCGACGCGGCCTGCGGCCGGCAGATGCTGTTCCGGCTGTGGAATGCCAGCGTGGTGAATGGCGAGTACGAGACGGCGCTCGAGTGGGCGCTGCAGTTCTCCAGCGCCACGGCCGCTTCCGACGACCCGCAGGACGAGCTGCTGCGCCACCGGATGATGCTGCTGAGCCTGCACACCCTGGGCGAGCACCAGCGCGCCCATGCGCATGGCCAGGCCATCCTGCAGCACCCGGGGGTGGCGGGGCGCAGCCTGCAGCGGCGCGCCTTCGAGGTGGACCACCGGGTGATCGCGCTGGCCTTCAATGCCCGGGCACTGTGGATGATGGGCCGGCCCGATGCCGCCTGGGCGGCGGCCCGCGAATCGGTGGAGGAGAGCCTGTCCGCCGGCCAGCTGCTGGGCCAGATGTACGCCCTGGGCGTGAGTGCCTGCCTGGTCGCGCTGTGGAACGGCGACCTGCCCGCGGCCGACGACTGCGTGGCCATGCTGGCGGAGCGCGCGGCCAGCCAGTCGCTGACGATCTGGTCGCTGTGGGCGCGCTGCTTCGATGCGGCGCTGGTGCTGCGGGGCCACTCGCCGGCGCCGCGGCCCGCCGCGCCAGCCGCCGACGCCCTGCCCTACAACGCGATGCAGCAGGAGGTGCTGGCCACCCTGGTCGAGGGCATGGCCTCGCCGCAGGCGGTGCAGCGTGCGCTGGCCGAGCGCCACCGCGTCTGGTGCGCGCCGGAGGTACTGCGCAGCCAGGCTGTCGCGCTGCTCGGCCAGGCCGCGCAACCGGCCCAGGCGCAGGCGCTGCTGCGGCAATCCGCAGCCATCGCCAAGGCCCAGGGCGCGCTGGCCTGGCAGCTGCGCACCGCCACCACCCTGGCACGGCAAGCAGCGCTGCACCAGGGGCCCGGCGCTGCGCGTGCGGTGCTGGAACCGGTGGTGGAACGCTTCGCCGAGGGCTGGGCCACGCACGACCTGCGCACCGCCACCGGGCTGCTGTCGGCCTGGTCGTCCGCGGCCTGAAGCCGCGGCCTGCGGCCTGGGCGTCGTCAGGCCAGGTGAGTGGCCAGGAACTGCGCCGTGCGGCCGTTGGCCAGCGCCGCCGCCGCGGCGTCGTAATGCGCGCCCCGGTGGCGGGCGAAGGCATGGTTGCAGCCGGGATAGGTATGCACCTGCGCCCAGGGATGGCCGGCCAGGGCCTGCACGATGCGTTCGCGTGCGGCGCGGTCGATGAACTCGTCTTCCTCCGCCAGGTGCATCAGCAGCGGCGACCTGAGCGTGGCGGCCTCGTCCACGTACTGCTCGGTGCCGCCGCCGTAATAGGCCACCGCCGCATCGGCACCGAGTCGCGCCGCCGTCAGGAAGGTCATCAGCCCGCCCAGGCAATAGCCCATCACGCCGACCTTGCCGGTGCCGCCGAGATGGCGCCGCACCGCGGCGATGGTGGCGCCGACGTCGACCACGCCCAGGTCGCGGTCGAAGCGCGAGTACAGCGCGAAGCCCTTCTCCCACTCGGCCTGCGTCGCGTCGCTCAGCTCCACGCCGGGCTCCTGCCGCCAGAAAAGATCGGGGCACACCGCGAGGAAGCCCTGCTCCGCCAGCTCCGCGCAGGTCTGCTTCATGTCGTTATTGATGCCAAAGATCTCCTGCAGCACCACCACGGCGGCCCGGTTGGGCCGGGCGGGCCGATGCACATGCGCATGCAAGGCGCCGTCGGGCGTGGCGATGTCCAGTCGGTCGATCATGGGGTGTGCTCCTTGTGGGGATGTGGGAAATTCCAGCGCGCGGATGGCCGCGGCCACGCCGGCGCCGTAGGCGGCATCGGCCCGGGCGCAGCGGGCGACGTGGCGCTCCTTCACCTCGCGTGATGCGCCCTGGATGGAACGCGCGGTGTTGTCGAACAGCGCCTGCTGCTGCGCCGGGCTCATCAGCCGGAACAGCGCCCGCGGCTGCGAGTAGTGGTCGTCGTCGCCGCGTGCATCCCAATGGGCGGCATCGCCCTGCAGCGCCAGCGGCGGCTCGGCCAGCGCCGGATGGTCCTGCCATTCGCCTTGGCTGTTGGGCGCATAGCCGATGGTGCCGCCGGCATTGGCATCCACCCGCATGGCACCGTCGCGGTGGTAGCTGTGCACGGGGCAGCGCGGCGCATTGACCGGGATCAGGTGGAAGTTGACCCCCAGCCGATGGCGCTGGGTGTCGCCGTACGAGAACAGCCGCGCCTGCAGCATCTTGTCGGGCGACAGGCCGATGCCCGGCACCAGGTTGGCCGGCGAGAAGGCCGCCTGCTCCACCTCGGCGAAGTAGTTGTCGGGATTGCGGTCCAGCACCAGCTCGCCCACCTCGATCAGCGGATGGTCGGCATGCGGCCACACCTTGCTGAGGTCGAATGGATTGAAGGCCAGCGAGCGCGCCTGCCGTTCCGTCATCACCTGGATGCACAGCTGCCAGCGCGGGAAGTCGCCCGACTCGATGGCCGTGAACAGGTCGCGCTGCGAACTCTCGCGGTCCTGCCCTACCAGGGCCTGCGCCTGTGCATCGGTCAGGTTGCGGATGCCCTGGCGCGAGCGCAGGTGGAACTTGACCCAGTGCCGCTCGTTGTCGGCATTCACCAGGCTGAAGGTATGGCTGCCGAAGCCATGCATGTGTCGGTAGCTGGCCGGGATGCCGCGGTCGCTCATGACGATGGTCACCTGGTGCAGCGACTCGGGCACCAGCGTCCAGAAGTCCCAGTTGCCATGCGCGCTGCGCAGGTTACTGCGCGGGTCGCGCTTGACGGCGCGGTTCAGGTCGGTGAAGCGCAGCGGGTCGCGCATGAAGAACACCGGCGTGTTGTTGCCCACCAGGTCCCAGTTGCCTTCCTCGGTATAGAACTTGACCGCGAAGCCGCGGATGTCGCGTTCCGCATCGGCCGCGCCGCGCTCGCCGGCCACGGTGGAGAAGCGGACGAAGACCGGCGTGTGCTTGCCCACCTCGGAGAACAGCGCGGCCTTGCTGTAGCGGGTGATGTCGTGGGTAACGGTGAAGCTGCCATGGGCGCCGGAGCCCTTGGCATGCATGCGTCGCTCGGGGATGACCTCGCGGTCGAAGTGCGCGAGCTTTTCGATCAGCCACAGGTCCTGCAGCAGCGCCGGGCCGCGCGGGCCGGCGGTGAGGATGTTCTGGTTGTCGGCCACGGGTGCGCCGTTGGCGTGGTACAGGGCAGTCTTCATGGGCTTCCTTGCGTCAGTGGGGCGGGCATGCAGGCAAGCGTAGGCAGCCCGGCGGGCCGGCACATCGCCGCAAAGTGCGGCCGCGGCCTACGACCTTGGTGGCAGGGGCCGCATGTCATCTGTCATCTGCATCGGCATGCCGCACCCACCGCTCGGCCGCCCGCTTGGCGAAGATGCAAGGCCCCCGCCACCCTCGACTTCCGGTGAGCCCCATGCCCGACCTTGCCGCACTGCGCCGCCGCCACTTCCATGCCCTGGCCCTGGCCGCGCTTGCCTGGCCCGCCGCCCGCGCGGCGCCGCCGGTGATGCCCTTCCCCAGCCGGCCGATCACCATCGTCGTGATGTTCCCGCCCGGCGGCGTCGCGGACCTGGTGGCCCGACTGGCCGCCGCCGAACTGGCAAGCCTGTGGGGCCAGCCGGTGACGGTGGACAACCGCGCGGGTGCCAACGGCCAGATCGCCGCCGAACTGGTGGCCCGGTCGGTGCCCGACGGCCACACGCTGATGCTGGCGTCGGACGCGGCGATGTCCATCAATCCGCTGGTGTACGCGCGGCTGCGCTACGACCCCAAGCAGGACTTCGTGCCGGTGTGCCAGATGGTGACGGCCGCGGTCTACCTCTTCGTGCATCCCGGCGTTCCGGCCACCAGCCTGCCGGAACTGGTGGCATGGCTGAAGGCCCATCCGGGCCGGGCCGCCTACGGCTCCTACGGCCTGGGCAGCAGCCCGCACCTGCTGACCGAGACCTTCAAGCAGATGACCGGCACCGACCTGCTGCATGTGCCCTACAAGGGCACGGCCGATGCGATGCCCGCGCTGCTCAACGGCGAGATCCAGGTGCTGATGTCGCTGCAGGGTCCCACGCTGCCGCTGGTGCAGGCCGGCCGGTTGAAGGTGCTGGCGGCCTTCTCCGCGCAGCGCCAGCCCGCCATGCCGGACGTGCCCACCGCCGCCGAGCAGGGCGTGCCGTTGGAAGGCGGTGGCTGGTTCGGCATCGTGGCGCCGCGCGCCACGCCGCCCGCCGTGGTGGAGCGCCTGTCGCACGCCTTGAGCGGGCTCGCCCGCTCGCCCGGCTTCCATGGCCGCGTGGTGCTGCCGTTCGGCGTGGAGGCGGTCGGCAGGCCAGCGGCCGCGTTCGCCGAGCAGCTCGCCCACGACGAGCAGCGCTACGCCAGGATGGTCAAGGCCGCCAATGTCCGGCTCGACGCGTTGTAGCCGCCTGCCGGCCGGGCCGGGCTGCACCAAAGCGATAGCCGCCGGTGTGACCACCGGAGCATGCACGGCCCGGGGGGTGCTGCCTAAGCTGTGGGCACCTGACCAACCCAAGGACCTGCGCCATGAGCAAGACCGTGATCCCCGGCTACACCTACGGCAGCAGCGCCGTCGCGCGATCGCCGATCAGCGACGAGGAATTCGGCCTGCTCAAGCAGAGCGTGCTGCTCGGCCCGGACGACCTGGAGCACCTGCGGCGGGCCGGCGAGGTGCTGGCCGACCAGGTGGAAGACGTGCTGGACGTCTGGTACGGCTTTGTCGGTGCCCATCCGCACCTGGTGCGCTACTTCAGCGGTGCCGACGGGCAGCCCGATGCCGCCTACCTGGCCGCCGTGCGGCGCCGCTTCGGACAATGGATACGCGATACCTGCGCCGCCAGCTACGACCGCGCCTGGCTGGACTACCAGCACGAGATCGGACTGCGCCACACCAGCGCCGGGAAGAACCGGACCGACGGCGTCTGTTCGGCAGCGCAGTCGGTGCACCTGCGCTACATCATCGCCTTCATCGTGCCGATCACCGCCACGGTCAAGCCCTTCCTGGCCCGCAAGGGCCATGCGGCCGACGAGGTGGAGGCGATGCACGCGGCCTGGTTCAAGTCGGTGACGCTGCAGGTCACCTTGTGGAGCGCGCCCTTCGTCGCGCCTTCCGCCTTCTGACGCGGCAGCCATGGACCGCGCCAACGATGCCCTGCGGCTGCGCAGACGCGACCTGCTTGCCGGCACCACCGCGCTGGTGGCGGCCGGCTCCTTCCCGCTGGTCACCGCCTTCACCGCCACCTCCTCCCTCGCGGCCCTCCCGGCCACCCACCCCCCTGAAAGGAAGACAGCCATGTACATCACCACCCCCGACGGCACCCAGATCTACTACAAGGACTGGGGTCCGAAGGACGGCAAGGTCGTCACGTTCAGCCACGGCTGGCCGCTGAGCGCCGACGCATGGGACGCGCAGATGTTCCACCTGGCCTCGCACGGCTTCCGGTGCATCGCCCACGACCGGCGCGGGCACGGCCGCTCCAGCCAGCCGTGGCACGGCAACGAGATGGACACCTATGCCGACGACCTGCAGGCGCTGCTGACCAAGCTGGAGATCACCGGCGCCATGATGGTCGGCCACTCCACCGGCGGTGGCGAAGTGGCACGCTACATCGGCCGCCACGGCAGCCAGCGCGTCAGCAAGGCGGTGCTGATGGGCGCGGTGCCGCCCATCATGGTGAAGTCGCCGAACAATCCCCAAGGCTTGCCGATGGAGGTGTTCGACGGCTTCCGCCAGGCCTACCTGGCCGACCGCGCCCAGTTCTTCCTGGACGTGGCCAGCGGCCCCTTCTTCAACTTCAACCGGCCCGGCGCCAAGGTGTCGCAGGGGCTGATCCAGTCCTGGTACATGCAGGGCATGATGTCCGGCCACAAGAACGCCTATGACTGCATCAAGGCCTTCAGCGAGACCGACTTCACCGAGGACTTGAAGAAGTTCGACATCCCCACGCTGATCATCCACGGCGATGACGACCAGATCGTGCCCATCGGCGGTGCCGCGCTGCTGTCGGCCAAGCTGGTCAAGGGCGCGGAGCTGAAGATCTACAAGGGCGGCAGCCACAGCCTGGGCGACACCGCCAAGGACCAGTTGAACGCCGACCTGCTGGCCTTCGCCCGGGCCTGATGCGGGGCCGGGTCATGCGGCGGCCCGAGGCCGCCCGCATGGCCCCGCCCTTCAGCGGCGTGTCGAGGCCCGGCGGCGCCAGGCCAGCAGCCCGCTGGCGCCGGCCAGCCACAGCGCCCAGGTGCCGGGCTCGGGCACCGCGCTCACGCTGAACTGGCCGATCGACAGCGTGGACACGCCGTCCACCGCGTTCACGTCCAGCACGCCGAAGGCCAGCGCATGGCTGCCCGGCTGCAGCAGCAGGCTGAAGCGGCCGGAGACCGGCGTGGCCTGCGCCTGCCCCAGCGGTGCGATCAGCTGGCCGCCCAGCGCGACGAAGCCCCGGTCGCGGTAGTCGGCGTCGAAGCCGGTGGTCGTCAGCGTCCAGTCGAAGCTGACCTGCAGCGGCTGGCCATGGTCGAAGCGCAGGAACAGGCCGGAGCCTTCGAAGCTGTCGGCTGGCAAGGCACCGGGCGCCAGTTGCAGCGCGGGCTCCAGCTCGTAGAACTGCAGCGCGCTGCCGCTGCCCAGCGGCGTCTCGCCGGACTCGACCGCGGCGGTGGTCAGGCGCACGGCCGTGGCCGAATCGACGACCACGTCGCCGGCAGTGTTCCAGGTGCCCAGGTCGGCGGGCGCGGCGCTGGCCAGGCCGGCGGTGGCCAGGCCGAGGAGGAAGGCGATGGGTCGAAGCAGCTGCATGGTGATGGGCTCGGTGCGATGAGGAAGGCGCGGCGGGATCACTGCACGCCCAGGTCGCGCGACAGCGACACGGTCGTCGGGCTGACGCCGCGCAGCGTGGCCAGGGTGCGGGGCGCGATCGGGCCGGCGCTGCCGTCGACGTCGATCTGCAGCAGCGTGTCGCTGCCCGAGGCCACCAGCCGCACCACGCCGGCGCTGCCGCCGCGTGCCGGGTCGATGCCGATCGACGCCAGCAGCGCGGCCAGGTCGATGCGGTCCTTGCCGGGCACGAAGTCGGTGACGGTATCGCCCGCATCGCGCATCGACTGGTAGGCGAACACGTTGCGGCCGGCGCCGCCGGTCAGCACGTCGGGGCCCGCGCCGCCCACCAGGCGGTCGTCGCCGGGCGTGCCCACCAGCGTGTCGCGGCCGGTGCCGCCCGTCACGGTCTTCGTCAGGTCGATGCCCACCAGCACCGGGTCGTGGTCCGACGAACGGTACGGCGTGGGCGCATAGGGGTCGGCGGGGCACAGCGCGCCGTTGCAGATGGCGGGCGCCTTGAACTCCTGGTTGTAGTCGGCCAGCGCCGTCTCGTCGGCATTGATGTGCCAGTGGGTCACGCCGGTGATGCGGCCCGACAGGTTGCCACCGGTGATCGCATGGTCCAGCCGGCCGGCCGCGCCGTCGAACACGTAGGAGTAGCCGAAGGACTCGAAGCGGCCGCTCTGGTCGACGAAGCCGCTGGCCGTCAGCGCATGGATCGGGTCCTCCTGCGCATAGGCGTTGAAGTCGCCGATCAGCAGCACGTCGCTGGCGCCGGCCGCAGCCTGCTGCTGGGCCACGAAGCTGCGCAGCCGCTGGGCCTGCTGCAGCCGCTGCGCATTCCAGCAGCCCTGGCCGTCGCCGGCATCGGTGTTGCCGGCCGCGTCGGCATCGCCCGCCGACGGGCAGCTGCCCTTGGACTTGAAGTGGTTGACGAAGACGGTGAAGCGCTCGCCGTTGGCCGCGGCGAAGGTCTGCGCCAGCGTGGGGCGGTTGTTCACCGGGTCGGCATCGCTCACCGGCGCAGCCACCGGCGACAGCCGTGCCGGCCGGTACAGCAGCGCGACCCGGATGGCGTCGGTGCCGGTGCTGGCCGCCGGCAGCGCGGCCACCGCATAGCTGCCGGCACCCACGCGGGCATTCAGCGCATCGGCCAGGTTCTGTGCGGCCACGTTGCCGTTGTTCTGGATCTCCATCAGGCCGAACACGTCGGCCGGGATGGCCGCCATCGCCGCGACGATCTTGGCCTGCTGGCGCTGGAACTCGGCCAGGCTGTTGGCACCGCGGCAGTTGGCCGCGCTGACGCTCGTGCCCAGGCTGCAGCCCTGGCCGCTGCGACCGTCGGCGGTGCGGCCGTCGGTGAAGGTGGTGAAGTAGTTCAGCACGTTGAAGCTGGCCACCGTCACGTTGCCGCCCACCGTGGCCGGCGCGGCACTGCGCGGATTGGCGGTGCTGAACACCGGCGCCACCGTCGGATGGATCTTGTAGTCGCCCGCATCGGCATTGCTGCTGGTGGCCAGGCCGTAGTCGATCACGCCGGTGATGCTGCCCGCCAGGTCGCCGGCCCGCGGCAACGTGTCGGCACCCAGGTACGGCGTGGGATTGGGGTTCTGCAGGCTGCTGCCGTCGTCCAGCACGATGCGGCGGCGGCTGTTCAGGTCGGCCAGGGCCTGGGCCTGCGGACCCGGGCGGTAGCGGTTGGTGGGCGTCTCCAGCCGGCCGCCCACCGCCAGCGTGAGCTGCCCGTAGCGGCCCTGGAAGAAGTTCTGCGCGATGGTGAAGGGGCCGGTCAGCGTCACCAGCATGCCTTCATGGCGCTCCAGCTCGTCGTCCACGGCCTCGGGCAGCGTCACCACCACCGGCGCGATGCTGTAGCCGCTGCCGCGCTGCACGACGCCGGTGACGTTGGACAGCTGCGTCACCGGGCGGGCGGCGGTCACCGCGTTGCCGGCCGCGCCGGTGTTGAACTCGGTCACCGTGCCGGTGACCTCCACCAGGTTGCCCACGGCCACCGCCGGGTAGGCGGTGCTGCCGGTGAACACGAAGAGGCCGTCGGAGGTGGCCGGGTCGTTGTCGCCGACCGCGTCCTGCACGAAGAAGCCGTTGCTGTTGCGCCGAGTCACCACGCCGGTGGTGACCACCGTCTTGCCGGCCAGCGGGCTGGTGGTGCCGGCCCCCTGGATGGTGTAGATCGCCGCGGCCATCGGCGGCGGGGTGGTGCCACCGTCGCCGCCGCCGCTGCCGTCGCACAGCCGGGCCGGCGTGCCGGCGTTGCGCGGCGCCGGGGCGGCCACGCTGAAGTCGGCGCTGTTGTCGTTGCTGTCGTCGCAGCCGCCGTTGCGGCGCAGCGCCGCCGTGGTGGCCGACAGGCCGCCGGCCGGCGTGCCTTCGGTGGCATTGGCGCTGCCGTAGCTGACGATGTCCACCAGCGTGCCGCCGCTGGGCGCGGTACCGGTCAGCGGCACGGCCGCGCGGCTCAGCGCCACCTTGCCGCTGCTGGCCGACATCGCGATCGGCGTGGCCGGCGTCACGTCGGCCACCACCTCCACCGTGCCGCCGCCCTGCGCCGCCTGCCTGATGAGCAGGTAGCGGCCCGGCGCCAGCACGGTGCCGGCCGGCAGCGGGCTGACCTGCCAGCTGCTGCCGGCGGCGGACGCGTACTGCACCGACCAGCCACCGAGCATCTCGTCGGTGCTGCCGTTGTTGTGCAGCTCGATGAAGTCGTTCTTCAGCTGCGCGCCGCTGTTGCCGCCGCCGCCGTACACCTGGCTGATGACCACCGCCGCCGAGGCCGGGAACACCGCCGCCAGCGCGGCGCACAGCAGGCTGGCGCGCATCAGCGCGGCGTGGGGGCGGAGTGCAGGACGAAGTGGGCGCATGCGAGGCATCCGGAAATGGGCTGGCCGGCACCTTAAGCAGCCTGGATGACGGTGGCGTGAATGCGCGGCCGGGCACCGGTGGGCACCGGACGTTCACGCCACCGTCATGTGGCGGCCCCAGCATCGCCGCATGCGACATGATCCTGACGCCGGCGCCGAGCCCCTCGACCCGCCCGTGATGCAGCTGCGCACGGTGTGGATCTCGGACCTGCACCTGGGCACGCCGGGCTGCCAGGCGGCGGCGCTGCTGGACTTCCTGCGCGACGTGGAATGCGAGACGCTGTACCTCGTCGGCGACATCATCGACGGCTGGCAGCTGCGGCGCAGCTGGTACTGGCCGCAGTCGCACAACGACGTGGTGCAGAAGATCCTGCGCAAGGCCCGCAAGGGCACGCGCGTGGTGTTCGTGCCGGGCAACCATGACGAATTCGCGCGGCGCTACCTGTCGGTGAACTTCGGCGGCGTGGAGGTGCTGGAGGACTGCATGCACCGCACGGCCGATGGCCGCACGCTGTGGATCACCCACGGCGACCTGTTCGACGGCGTGGTGCAGTGCGCCCGCTGGCTGGCCCTGGTGGGCGACGTGGCCTACGAGTTCACGCTGAAGGTCAACCGCTGGTTCAACAGCGCGCGGGCCCGGCTGGGGCTGCCCTACTGGAGCCTGTCGCGCTACCTCAAGCTCAAGGTCAAGCGGGCGGTGAGCTATGTCGGCGACTTCGAATCCGCCGTGGCCCGCGAAGCGCAGCGCCGCGGTGCCGACGGCGTCGTCTGCGGCCACATCCACCATGCCGAGATGCGCATGATCGACGGGGTGCTCTACTGCAACGACGGCGACTGGGTGGAGAGCCTGACCGCCCTGGTGGAGCACGCCGACGGCCGCCTGGAGATCCTGGACCGCAGCCGCACGGCGCGGGTGCCGCAGACGGCGGGCAAGCGCAGCCTGCGCAAGGGGCGCAAGGCGGAGGAAGCGGCGCCGGAGCCGGTGCCGGTGGACGGCGTGGCCTGAGCGCGTCGCCAACGGCCCGGCGCACGGCTCAACCCGGCTGCCGGCTTCCCTGCGCCGTGCGCGCCACGGCCGCCTCGCCGGCCGCCAGCTCCTGCGCGATGATTTCCAGCACCTCCCACACCGCCTCGTTGCGCCGCGCCCTCACCTGCGCCTGGTAGGCGGGCAGCTCGCCCAGCAGATGCGCCGTCGCGCCGCGCAGCGCGCGCACCGTGCGCACGGCCAGGCCCAGGCCGTGGTCGCGCACCCATTGCACGTTGTAGCGCTCCTGCGGCATCACGCCGGTGGGCGCCAGCGCGATCACCGGCAGGCCGCGCTGCACGGCCTCGCTGAGGCTGCCGGGGCCAGGCTTGCCGATGAAGAAGTCGGCCAGGTCCATCAGCTGCGGGATGTCCTGGGTGAAGCCCAGCGCCGCATGCGGCGCTGGGCGGCGCAGGGCCTGCAGCTCGGCCCGCAGCGCCACGTTGTGGCCGCAGGCGAACAGCAGCGGCACCTCGTCCAGCCGACGGGCGATGGCCAGCATCTGCACCGAGCCATGGCCGCCGAACATCACCAGGCCCAGCGGCCGGTCCTCGGGCAGGCCCAGCTGGCGCCGATGCGCGGCCCGCTCGGCCGGCGCCATCGGCGGCGCATGGAAGGCCGGCCGCAGCACCATGCCCGAGGTGGCGTGCACCCGCTGCGGCGGCACGCCGGCCTGCAGCGCCTGCTGCACCGCGCGGCCGGTGCCGCAGACGAAGGTCTGCGCCTGCCGCGGCTCGATCCAGAAATGCGGCGGATGGTCGGCCAGGTCGGTCAGCACCGTGATGTAGCCCGCCTGCGGCGCCGCCTGCCGCAGGCCCTCGAACAGCGCGCGGTTGAAGTTGGGCACCAGCGAGACCACCAGGTCGGGTGCGCTGCGCTGCCAATGGCGCTGCAGCAGCCGCACCATCGGCGCATGGCCCAGGCGGATCATCATCTGCAGCAGCTTGAGTTCCTGGCCCAGGCCCAGCGTCCAGCCGCGGCGCAGGCGCAGGTTGTAGTAGTCCTCCGGCTCGAAGCCGGTGAGGCGCCGGAAGCTGGACTGCGCATCCAGCACGCGGGTGAGATTGACCAGCCGCACGCGCCAGGGCCGCTGCTGCAGCGCCGCCGCTTCCTGCAGCGCCTGCGCCGCGGCGCGGTGGCCGCCGCCGGCATCGAAGTACACGAGGTCGATGGTCTTCATGGCGCGGCCGATGGTGTCGCCGCCGCATGACCGGCCGTTGACGGCGGCACCCGCCGCAGCAGCGGCTGCCCCATGCGCAGCCGGCTGCCGGGGCCCACGCCCTGCGCCATCTCGAAGCCCGGCGGCACGAACACGATCAGCGTGGAGCCGTGCTCGAACCAGCCCATCTCCTGCCCGCGTCGCACCGGCGCGTCGCAGGGCATCTCGTTCGGGCCGCGCCAGCGCAGGTGCAGCAGCACGTCCAGCGCATGCAGCCGGATGCTGGCCACCAGCACCGCGGCCACCGCCACGATGGCCACCGGCTGGCCGCCGGGCGCCAGCCGCAGCCGCAGCACCGCGCGCTCGTTGCGGCAGAACAGCCGCTCCACCCGCGCCAGCGCAATGGGGTTGACGTTCCAGGTGTCGCCGCTGAGGTAGGTCACATGCTCCAGCACCGCATCGTCGGGCGCATGGAAGCGGTGGTACATCGCCGAGGTCAGCCGCAGGGTGACGTAGCGGCCACCCTCGAAGGGCCGCGTGTCCTGCGTGGGGCCGAACAGCTCGTCGATGCGGTAGGGGTAGCCCTTGGCCTGGTACACGCGCCCGGCCTGCACCGTGCCGCAGGCGCCGACGATGGCATCGCTGGGGCTGCACAGCAGCGCGGGATCGGTGGCCACCGGGCGGGCACCGGGGCGCAGCTCGCGGGTGAAGCAGTCGTGCAGGCTGGCAAAGCGCTGCTGCTTGGCATCGCTCAGGTCGAGGTCGGTGAACAGCCGCCACACCGCAATCGACAGCCGCGCCAGCAGCGGGCTGCGCAGCTTGCTGAAGCGGCCCATCCAGCGCGTGAGCGCGATGCGCGGAATGCGGTTGGTGAGCAGGAAGTTCAGGTCTTCCTGCTGCAGCAGGCGGCGCCAGGCGCCGGGTTTCACGGTGCTGTCAATCATCTCGGTTAGACCCCTGGGGTGGCAGAACAGGACATGGCATGGAAGACACCTTCGCACTGACGGCACTGGCAATGGCCGCGCTCGGTACCCTGGGCTGGGGCTGGCCGCGCACGCGCCGGCGGCTGCAGCTCTCGCGGGCCAAGCACCGCTCGCTCACCGGCCACGCCCGCATGGCCAAGCGCGTGGCCGGCTGGATTCCCGGCTATGCCTACGGGCCCGAGCGCTTCTTCAACGCCGACGGCGTACCCGAGGCCGTGGCCACGCGGCGCCGGCAGGGCTTCGAGCGGCTGTCGGCGCTGTATGCGCAGCGCTTCGCACAGGGCGCGGCACTCACGGCGCAGGCCAGCGAGGGCCTGTCGGACCTGCAGTTCACCGCGCGCTACCGGGTGCCCTTCCCGTTCAGCCCCCTGGTGCGCCAGCACCTGCGCGGCGGCAGCTTCGTCACCCGCGCCAGCGGCGTGACGCTGGAAGACGCCGACGGCAACCGGTTCCACGACCTGACGGGCAGCTACGGCGTCAACGTCTTCGGCGTCGACTTCTACAAGGCCTGCATGGAAGAGGCCCATGCCGCCACCCTGGCCGTGGGCCCGGTGCTGGGCAGCTACCTGCCCTGCGTGGCCGACAACATCGAGCGGCTGCGGTCGCTGTCCGGCCTGGACGAGGTCTCGTTCCACATGTCGGGCACGGAAGCCGTGATGCAGGCGGTGCGCCTGGCCCGCTACCACACCGGCCGCCGGCACCTGGTGCGCTTCTCCGGCGCATACCACGGCTGGTGGGACGACGTGCAGCCCGGCCCGGGCAATCCGATGCCGCCGCGCGATACCTACACGCTCAAGGACATGGACGCCCGCACCCTGCAGGTGCTGCGCACCCGCAACGACATCGCCTGCGTGCTGGTGAATCCGCTGCAGGCGCTGCATCCGAATGCCGCGGCGCCGGGCGATTCGTCGCTGGTGGACAGCAGCCGCCGCGCCGGCGTGGACCGCGCGGCCTACGGCGCCTGGCTGAAGGCCCTGCGCGAGGTGTGCACCGAGCGCGGCATCGTGCTGATCCTGGACGAGGTGTTCGTCGGCTTCCGCCTGGCCGAGCGCGGGGCGCAGGCGTACTTCGGCGTGCAGGCCGACCTGGTGACCTACGGCAAGACGCTGGGCGGCGGCCTGCCGGTGGGCGTGGTGTGCGGCAAACGTGCGCTGATGAAGCGCTTCCGCGACGAGCGGCCGGCCGACATCTGCTTCGCCCGCGGCACCTTCAACGCCCACCCCACGGTGATGGCGGCGATGAATGCCTTCCTGCGCCGGCTGGACACGCCCGAGGTGCAGGCGGTGTACCAGGGCCTGGACGAGCGCTGGGCCGGCCACCTGGCGCGCTTCAATGCCGCGCTGGAGGCGGCCGGCGTGCCGGTGCGCGTGGCCGGCCTGCAGAGCATCTGGACGGTGCTGTACACCTCGCCATCGCGCTACAACTGGATGCTGCAGTTCTACCTCCGGGCGCATGGGCTGGCACTGTCGTGGGTGGGCAGCGGCCGCATCGTCTTCAGCCTCAACTACACCGAGGCGGAGGTGGATGCGGTGGCCGCGAAGTTCGTGGCCGCGGCGCAGGAGATGCAGGCCGACGGCTGGTGGTGGCATGAGGCCGGCGCCAGCAACCGCGGCATCCGCCGCGGGCTGCTGAAGGAGATGCTGCTCAAGCGCCTGCGCTGATGTGGCCCCCAGGGCGGCACTGAAGGCCCCGAGGAGGCCTCAGTGCCTCCCGGCGACCTGCTGGCGCACATGCGGCATCGGGTCGAGCCGCTCGCCGCGCAGCAGCGCCAGCGGGGCCTTGTGGTACAGCATGATGTCGTGCACCGGGTCGGTCAGGATCTTGGTCATCCACGCCAGCGCCGGCACCGCGCCGTCGCGCAGCCACAGCTGCCCGGTGCGGAAGGCCAGGCCCGCCACGCCCAGCGCCAGCCAGGCGATGCCGATGTCGTGCAGCGTGCCCTGCCAGTTCGTGGCCGGCGTGATCAGGCCGAACAGCGAAGGCTGCAGCCAGATCAGCAGCGGCAGGCCGACCCACACCGCGATCAGCAGCAGCTTGCGGCGGATGTTGTAGCCCACCTTCACCGCTTCCTTGTATTCGTCGGTGACGTTGTTCACCGTGTCGAAGCCGCGCGGCTCGAAGAAGAAGTGGCCCGCCTGGCGCGTGGTCATCGAGAAGCACCAGCCGAGGATGGCGGCCATCGCCGGGTCGATGAACAGCAGCGCATAGGCCACCAGGAAGCTGATGGCGCTGATGAAGTGCAGGCTCTGGTTGATGCGGCTCTGGTGATAGAAGCGGTGGTCGTCCCAGCGCTGTTCGCGCAGGGTCTGGCTGAAGCTTTTCATGAGGCGGTCTCCGTCGACACGGTGGAGGGGCGCCGCCATGCTGCCCGCGCCGCATGAAAGCCGCATGACCGCCGGCCGTGTCATCAACCTGTTGCGCAGCCTGCGCAGCATGCGGCCATGGATGCACTGCGCGTGGCCTTCGTCACCGAGACCTATCCGCCGGAAGTCAACGGCGTGGCCACCACCACGAAGCAGTTCGTCGAGGGCCTGCAGGCCCGCGGCCATGCGGTGCAGCTGCTGCGGCCTCGCCAGCAGGCGGCCGACGCGGCGGTGCAGCGGCCCGGGCTGCAGGAGGTGCTGCTGCCGGGCCTGGCCATCCCCGGTTATGCGCAGCTGCGCATGGGCCTGCCGGCCACGGGCACGCTGCTGCGGCTGTGGCGCCGGCAGCGGCCCGACGTGGTGCACGTGGCCACCGAAGGCCCGCTGGGCTGGTCGGCGCTGCGGGCGGCGCAACGGCTCGGGCTGCCCGTGAGTTCCGACTTCCGCACCAACTTCGATGCGTACAGCCGGCACTACGGCATCGGCTGGCTGCAGCGGCCGATCACCGCCTACCTGCGCCGCTTCCACAACCGCTGCGGCTGCACCCTGGTGCCCACCGAGCCGCTGCGCCAGCGGCTGGCACGCAGCGGCTTCGAGCGGCTGCATGTGGTGCCGCGCGGCGTGGACACCGGCCGCTTCGGCCCGGCGCACCGCAGCCCGGCGCTGCGCGCGCAATGGGGCGCCGCAGCCGACGACCTGGTGCTCGGCTGCGTCGGCCGCCTCGCGCCCGAGAAGGGCCTGCTGCTGGCGATCGAGGCCTTCCACCGCCTGCGCGGCCGGCAGGCCAGGCTGCGGCTGGTGCTGGTGGGCGACGGCCCGCAGCGCGCGGCCCTGCAGGCCGCCTGCCCCGATGCGGTATTTGCCGGCGTGCAGCAGGGCCATGCGCTGGCGGCGCACTATGCGTCGTTCGACCTGTTCCTCTTCCCCAGCCAGACCGAGACCTTCGGCAATGCCACGGTGGAGGCGATGGCCAGCGGCCTGCCGGTCGTAGCCTTCGACCATGCGGCCGCGGGCCAGCTCATCAGCCCCGGCCGCAATGGCCTGCTGGCACCGCTGGACGACGGCGCGGCCTTCCTGTCGCTGGCCGCACAGGCCGCCGGCGATGCGGCCTGGCGCGCGCGGCTGGGCGAAGCGGCCCGGCAGACCGCGCTGGCGCTGGGCTGGGACAGCGTGGTGCACGGCTTCGAGGCACGGCTGGTGCAGGTGGCCCGCGGCGAAGCCCTGCCGGCGGTGCGGCCGGCGCTGCCGGCGGACGTGGACCTGAACCAGCCGGCACGCTGACCGCCCTATCATCCCGGCGCCGCGCCAGCCTTTCCGGCGCGTTGGAGGCCGCATGTACCTGAGCCGCTGCCGCGCCGATGTGCTGGCCCGTGTCATGGGCACGCTGGCTGAACCGCTGCAGGAACAGCAGGTGCGGCTGCAGCTGGGCCGGCTGATGCTGCAGCTGCTGGACGCGCAGTTCTTCGCCAGCTACGTGTGGGACGAGGCAGGCCAGCGCTTCGGGCGCGGGGTGCACCTGGAGATGGACCCGGCCAACCTGGCGGGCTACGAGCGCTACTACCAGTTCCACGACCCGATCACCCTGCGGATGCGCCAGCACCGCCGCGCGGTGCGTGCCACCGACGTGATGGCCCAGCCGGCCCTGCGGCGCACCGAGTTCTTCAACGACTTCCTGGCGCGCGACGGCCTGCACTGGGGCATCAACCTGTATGCCTGGGACGGCGCCGACAACATCGGCGACATGCGCATCTGGCGCGACCGCCGCCATGCCAACTTCAGCGACGACGACCGCGACCTGCTCGACCTGGTGCGTCCGGCCTTCGTCGCGGCGCTACGCCGCAGCCGCACCGCACCGCCGGCACCCACGGCGCCGCCGGTGCCGGCCGCCGAGCCGGAAGACGGCGCCATCGCAGCCAGGCTGCTGAGCACGCGCGAGCGCCAGGTGGCCGGCCTGGCGGCGCAAGGCCTGCCCGACAAGGTCATCGCACAGCGGCTGGGCATCGCCGTCACCACGGTGCGCACCCACCTGGAACATGCCTTCCGCAAGCTGGAGGTGCCCAACCGCGCCGCGCTGGCGCACCGGCTGCGCGCCTGAAGCGCGGGCCGACCCGCCTGTCCGCCCTCCTCATTCCCGAGGATGGGCGGCTGCGGCGGCTGCGGCCTACCGTGGGGCCCTCATCCCAGGAGCCGTCCACATGCCCGCAGCCACCGACCGCCGCCATTTCCTGCAGACCACCGGTGCGCTGGGCGCGCTGGGCGCCACCGGCGCGGCCGGCCTGCTGGCCGCCTGCGGCGGCGACGACGGCCGCTACAGCGCGGCCGAGCAGCGCGGCTTCAGCGTGGCCGAGACCGTGTCCGCCATCGCGCAGGGCCGCCTCGACGCGCAGGCGCTGGTGTCCACGCTGCTGGCACGGGCGCGGGCGCTGTCGTCGCTCAACAGCCTCATCACGCTGGACGAGGCCGGCGCGCTGGCAGCCGCCCGCGAGCTGGATGAGCGCCGCCGCAGCGGCGCCACGCTGCCGCCGCTGGCCGGCCTGCCCATCGTGGTGAAGGACAACATCAACGTGCGCGGCCTGCCCACCACCGCCGGCACGCCGGCGCTGCGCCATGTGGTGGCGGCCGCCGATGCGCCCAGCGTGCAGCGCCTGCGGGACGCCGGCGCCATCGTGCTGGGCAAGGCCAACCTGCACGAGCTGGCCTTCGGCATCACCAGCACCAACCTCTCGCCCTTCGCCGGGCCGGTGCACAACCCCTACGACACCACCCGCATCCCCGGCGGCTCGTCGGGCGGCACCGCCGCGGCCATCGCGGCACGCATCGTCGTGGCCGGCCTGGGCACCGACACCGGCGGCTCCACCCGCGTGCCGGCCGCGCTGTGCGGCATCGCCGGCCTGCGGCCCTCGGTGGGCAACGGCGGTGCCGAGCGCCGCTACCACGACGAGAACGCGGTGGTGCCGATCAGCCATACCCGCGACACCGTGGGCCCGCTGGGCCGCACCGTGGCCGACCTGGCCTGGCTGGACGCCGCCATCACCGGTACCGCGGTGCCGGCGCCCGCCGCGCTGGCCGGCCTGCGGCTGGGTATTCCGGCGGGCTTCTGGTCCGGGCTGGACGCCAGCCTGGCCCCGGTGGTGCAGGCGGCCCGCGACCGGCTGCAGGCCGCCGGCGTGGTGCTGGTGGAGGTGGACCTGCCCGGCCTGTCGGCGCTGAACGACCAGGTCTCGTTCCAGATCGCGCTGCACGAGCCCATTGCCGACCTGCCTGCCTGGCTGGCGGCCAACGGCGCCGGCCAGATCACGCTGGCGGACGTCGCGGCGGGCGTGGCCAGCCCCGACGTGAAGGGCGCCTTCTCGGCCATCCTGGCCGATGCATTCGGCGCCGCCTATGCCGATGCGATCAACGTGCACCGGCCGCGCCTTCAGGCGCTGTATGCCGCCTGCTTCGCCGATAACCGCATCGAGGCGCTGCTGTTCCCGACCACGGTGCTGCCGGCCACGACGATCGACGCGGTCAACGGCTCCTCCACCGTGTCGATCCATGGCGGCCCGCCGGCCGACACCTTCGGCACCTACATCCGCAACACCGACCCGGGCAGCAATGCCGGGCTGCCGGGCCTGTCGCTGCCGGCCGGGCTCACGGCCGCCGGCCTGCCGGTGGGCCTGGAGCTCGACGGGCCGGTGGGCAGCGACCGCCGGCTGATCGCCATCGGCATGGCGATCGAAGCCCTGCTGGGCCCGCTGCCCGCGCCGCCGATCTGAAGCACGGCCGCGGGCCGGTGGTCACACCGTCGGCACCGTGCCGCCATCCACCCGGTGTTCCGAGCCGGTGATGGCGCCTGCCCGCGGCGAGGCGAGGAAGGCGATCAGGTCGGCCACCTCCTGCGGCCGGGCCGGCCGGCCCAGCGGAATGCCGCCGAGCGACTGCATGATGAGCCGTTTGCCGCCGGCCAGGTCGGTGCCGGCCTCGCGGGCCAGGCGCTCGGCCAGGCCTACCGCGGCCTCGGTCTCCACCCAGCCGGGCGACACCCGCAGCACCCGCACGCCCTGCGCCGCCACCTGCTTGGACAAGGCCTTGCTGTAGTTGGACAGCGCCGCCTTGGCCGCCGCGTAGGCCAGGGTCGATTCCGGCAGCGGCAGCACGTCCTGGATGGAGGTGACGTGCACCACCACGCCCCGGCCCTGGGCCAGCATGGCCGGCAGCAGCGCCCGGTCCAACCGCACGGCCGGCATCAGGTTGCGGTCGAGTTCCTGCCACCACTGCGCATCGTCCAGCGCCGCGAAACCGCCGGCCGGCGCATCGGACCCGCCCAGCACATGCACCAGCAGGTCGATGCCGCCCAGCCGGTCGTGCACCGCGCGGGCCGCCCGGTCGGTGCCTTCGGGGGTGGACAGGTCGGCCGCCAGGTACTGCACGCCGGGCGGCGCCTCGGCGGGCACGCTGCGGGCCACGGCCAGCACCTGCATGCCGGCGGCCTGCAGCGCCTGCACGACGGCCGCGCCCACGCCCTTGGTGCCACCGGTGACCAGCGCGCGCTGGCCGGCCAGCTGAAGATCGAAGTGCGTCATGTCAGGACCTTTCGTTCAAGAAGGCCGCCAGCTTGCGCGTGCTTGACCGCTGAGTGAATCCACTAGAATCGAACGAGCTCATTAAGCGGAAACACCATAATGCGCGGAGCCGACTATGCCGAGCTGAAGGCCTTCGTGGCGGTGGTGGAGCGCTCCAGCTTCGCCCGCGCAGCCGAGCACCTGTGCCTGTCGCCTTCGGCGCTGAGCCAGACCATCCGCCAGCTGGAAGCGCGGCTGGGCCTGCGGCTGCTGAACCGCACCACCCGCAGCGTGGCCCCCACCGAAGCCGGCGCCCGCCTGCACCAGCGCATCGCGCCGCTGATGGAGGAGATGGCACGCGCCGTGGCCGAGACGAGTGCCGCCGCCGGCCAGGCGCAGGGCACGCTGCGCATCAACACCCTGGGCATCGCGGCGCGGCAGCTCATCGCGCCACGGCTGGCGCGGTTCCGGCAGTCGCACCCGGGCGTGGTGCTGGACATCGTGGTGGACGACCAGCTCACCGACATCGTGGCAGGCCGCTTCGATGCCGGCATCCGCGTGGGCGCACGGCTGGAGCAGGACATGCTGGCGGTGCGCCTGACGCCCGACCTGCCCATGGCGGTCGTCGCCTCGCCGGACTACCTGGCCCGGCACGGCACGCCGCAGCTGCCGGCCGACCTGCCGGCCCATGCCTGCATCACCTGGCGGCTGCAGGACGACGGCCGGCGCTACCGCTGGGAGTTCGCGAAGCGCGGCAAGCGGCTGGAGGTGGCGGTGGACGGCCCGCTGGTCACCAACGACGCGGCCCTGGGCCTGGCCGCCGCGCTGCAGGGCCTGGGCCTGCTCTATGCCTTCGAGCGCGCGCAGGTCGACGAGGCGCTGGCCGACGGGCGACTGGTGCAGGTGCTGGCGGACTGGTCCATCACCCGTCCCGGCCTGTACCTGTACTACGCCAACCGCCGCCATCCGCAGCCGGCGCTGTCGGCCTTCATCGACTGCTTGCTGGACCGCGACCTGCCGGCCCGCGGCAGCGGGACGCGGCAGCCCAGGCCGTGATGCTCAGGCCGTGATCTCCAGCGCGGCCACCCGCCCGTCGGCCAGGCGGAACCGGTAGCGCAGGTCCACCGGGCTGCCGGGGAAGGTGCCGGTCACGCGCGCCAGCACCATCTGCTCCCCCGCCGCTGCGGTCAGCGACAGCGGCCGCACCTCGTAGCGGTAGGCGCTGGAGGCGGCCTGCTTCCAGGCGCGGATGGCCTCGCGGCCCTGGTAAGTGCGGCCTTCGTCGCGCACGACCGCCTGCGGCGTGAAGCAGGCGGCCACGGCTTCCGGGCCGCGGCGGTCGGCCTCGAAGTAGTCGGCGATCGGGGCAGGCAGGGTGGGATCGGTGGTCATGCGTGAAGCCTCGCAAGAATGGAGTGGGGTCGGGCTGCAGCATGCAGCGGCCCTCCGGCGGCGTGAATCCGCCAGGAACCGCATGGGTCATGCAGCCTGGCCACACAGTGGCGCGCCATCCGGCCCATCCGGCATCCGGCATCAGGCATCAGGCAGCTGCCTGCGCCGAAGGCCGCCCGTGGTCGGACCGGGTGGCCCGCTCGACGGCGGCGAGCCAGGGATCGTCTTCCCGGCCACCGAAGGTGCCGTGCAGGAAGTCCAGCATCGCCTGCGTGGCCGCCGGCAGCACCGGGCCCGCCGGCCTGCACAGCCAGAGGCTGGCGGTGTGCAGGTGCCAGCGCGGCAGCACCCGCTCCAGCACGTTCTCCAGCAGGGCGTCTTCCACGACGAAGGACGGCAGGCCGCAGATGCCCAGGCCGGACAGCGCACTTGCATAGACAAGATCGAGGTCGATCGTGCTGATGCAGGCGCGCGCCTCGGGCTGCACCAGCACCGGCGGCGCCGCGCGCGGGACGGCGCCTTCACCCGCCGGCCACAGCAGCAGCGCACCGGCGGCAGGCCCGGCGCCGCGGGGGGCGGCCACGGGCGGGCGCAGCAGCTTGTGCTGCGACAGCTCGGCCGGATGCCGCGGCCGCCCGTGGCGGTCGAGGTAGTCCGGCGAGGCGCAGAGCACGGCCTCGGTGCGCGCCAGTCGTCGCGCCTGCAGCTGTGCGCCGCGCGGCGGCTGCCGCATCTGGATCGTCAGGTCCTGCGCCTGCGCGCCCGCCAGCCGCCTGTTGCGGGTGCAGAGTTCGACGCTGACCTGCGGGAACAAGGCCTGGAAGACCGGCATGTGCTTGGCCAGCTGGTGCACGGCGAAGGCCGCCGGCGCACGCAGCCGCAGCACGGCCTCGTTGAGCGGGTGGTCCATGGGCCAGCCCCTTTGCGCCTCAGGCGAACCGGTGGCCGGCGAGCAGGCCGCGCTGCACGGCCTTGCTCACGACCTGCGTGCGGTTGCGGGCGTTCATCTTGTCCATCATGGCGCTGACATGGGCCTTCACCGTGGCCACCGAGATGCCCAGCTGTCGCGCGATGGCCTTGTTGCACTGGCCCGCGCCGAGCCCGCCCAGCACCTCGTGCTCGCGCGGCGTCAGCGGCGTGTGAGCCAGGCTTTCGGCGATGCGGTCCGCCACCACCGGGCTCAGGTAGCGCTGGCCGGCGCCCAGGGCCCGCACCCCGCGCACGATGTCGTCCTGCACCGCGTCGGCCAGCAGGTAGCCCTGCACGCCCATCGACAGGGCCTGGCGCACCTCCTGCTCGCCGTGGCGCGTGGTGAAGACCAGGATGCGCGGCGCCGGCCCGCCGCTGCCGCGGGCCGCCGCGGCATGCTCGAGCGCCTTGTCGTAGTCGCACACGAGCACTTCACCGGCACCGTCGCAGACGGTCAGGCCGGGCTGGGCACTCAGCAGGGCGCGCAGGCCGCAGGCGACGATGTCGTCCTTGTGCTCGATGCCCACGGGCAGGCTGTGGATGCGGGAGACGGGATGCATGACAACTCCTTGGCTGGCCGGCGGCGTCCTTCGCCGCGGCATGGCTGGCATGGTGTCCCGCGGCGGCCGCACAGGCCAGTTATGGCTTGTCAAACGATGTCATGCCGCAGCAGCGCCTGCGCCTGCAGCAGGTCCGGCGTGTCGTGCCCTTCCTCGAACCGGTCCAGCACCGGCTGCAGCGCATCCCGGGCCTGGCGGGCCTGGCCCTGCGCCATCAGCAGGCTGGCCAGGCTGGTGCTGCAGCGCAGCTCCCAGGCCAGGGCCTGCTGCGCCCGCGCCACCTGCAGCGCCTGGCCGAACAGCGCCAGGGCCGCGTCGCCGGCCTGGGCGCGCAGCTGCGCCTCGCCCGCCAGGCGCAGCAGCTCGGCGGTACACCAGCCGGCGGCGCCGGCTTCGGCACGGGCGATGAGCGGCGCATCGAGGAAGCGCGGGTCGACGGTGCACAAGGCCTCGCGCACCGTGAGGCCCAGCCCGCTGGCCAGCGCCGGGGCTGGCGCCCGGGCATCGTCCTGCAGCGCGATCAGCTGCTGGTAGCCATCGCCGAAGGCCTTCCAGAAGCGCAGGGAGCGCACGCCCGCCTGCTCGTTCAACAGGCCGACCCATTCACGGGCCCGGCGACGGTCGCCGCACCAGAAGGCCACCGGCGCGGCACCGATGGCCACGGCGTACGACAGCGACAACGCATCGTCGATGGCCAGCGCTTCCTGCACCGCCTCTTCCGCGCGGGCCAGGGCCTGCTGCGCAAAGCCCTGCAGCCACAGCGTGCGGGCCAGCACCGTCAGGCCGGCGACCCGCGGGGCAAATTGGCTCTGGCAGCGGGACACTGCCCGGCTGCGCGCCGGCGCGCGCTGCAGCACCCGTTGCGCGAACTCGCGCGCCAGCGGCTGGTCGCCCTGGAAATGGGTGCCCAGCGCCATCATCCGCTCATGGGTCAGGCGCACGGCCGCATCGTCGTCGTGGGCCACGATGTCGCCGAACTGCTCGGCCAGGCGGCGTGAGCCGGCATAGTCGCCTTCGGCATTGCACACCAGCCACAGCCCCCAGCGGCAGCGCAGGCGGAAGGCGGTGGCCTGCAGCCGTTCGGCGATGGCCAGGCCGCGGCGGAAGGCGGCGGTCATCGCCTCGCCGCCGCCGCGGGTGTGCCACAGCGCATGGCCCAGCGCCTCGCAGATGCGCATCTCGGCCTGCGCATCGGCTTCCCCCGGCGCCATGCCGTCGATGGCGGCCAGCGCGGTGTCGGCCAGGCCGCGGAACTCCGTCAGCATAGACAGGCTGAACCACACCGGGGCCGATCCCGCCACCAGGGCCACGCCCAGGGCGCGGGTGCCCTCGCCGGCAAAAGCCCACTGCACGGCCTGCCGCAGGTCGTCGATGCAGCAGTCCGCCGCGGCCACGCCCGGCACGCCGAGGTGGACGGCGTCCTCGGGCAGGCCGGATTGCAGCTGCTGCAGCAGGTGGCGCGCATGGCGCAGCGCGACCTCCTGCTGCGCGTCGCTGCGGGCCAGGCGCTCGGCCGCGTATTCCCGGGTGGTCTCCAGCAGGCGGTAGGCCATCGACTCGCCCAGGTGCTCGCCCACCACCATCGACTTGCTCATCAAGCCGGCCAGGCAGGCGTCCAGCAACTCCGGCGCCTGGCCGAACACCGCCGCCGCACCGGCATGGCTGAACACGCCGCGGAACACCGACAGCCGCGCCAGCAGGTCCTGCTCCTCGGGCGGCAGCAGCGCATGGCTCCAGTCCAGCGTGGCCCGCAGCGTCTGGTGGCGTGGCGATGCGGTGCGGCGGCCGCGGCCGATCATCACCAGGCGGCTGCCCAGCCGGCTGCCCAGGCGGTCCACCAGGCCGCGCAGGCCCACCGCCTCGATGGCGCCCGCCGCCAGCTCGATGGCCAGCGGGATGCCGTCCAGGCGCCGGCAGATGCTGCACACCAGCGGCACCTCGTCGTCGCCGATGGGGATGCCGCCGGCCGCCGCGGCGGCGCGCTCGACGAAGAGCTGCACCGCCGGAAAGCGCATCGCCTCCGCCAGGCTGCCCTGCAGCGCCGGCGGCGGCGCGGGCAGCGATTCCAGTCGCTGCACCCATTCGCCCTGGATGCGCAGTGGCTCGCGGCTGGTGGCCAGCAGGCGCACCGTGCTGGAGCGGCACAGCAGCTGCTCGGCCACCGTGGCCACGCCGTCGATCACATGCTCGCAGTTGTCCAGCACGATCAGCAGCCGGCGGTCGCCCTGCAGGTGCTGGGCGATGGCCGCCAGCGGATCGAGATCGGGCATCACCACGCCGAGCGCCGAGGCGATGGCCATCGGCACCCGGTCGGCATGCGACAACGCGGCCAGCTCGACCAGCACCGCCTCGTACTGCTCCGCCTGGGCGAACTGGCGGGCCACCGGCAACGCCATGCTGGTCTTGCCGATGCCGCCGGTACCGATCAGCGTGACGCAGCGGCGCTGGTGCAGCGCCTGCACCAGCTGGGCGGATTCGCGTTCACGGCCCACCAGCCCGGTAAGCAGCGGCAGCCGCCCCGCGAACCGCTCGCGCGCGGCACCGGCTACCAGCGCACGGGCGGGCGGCACGGACGGCACCGCCGACACCGAGGGTGCGGCGGCTGCCGCGGGCGACGGCGGCACGGCACACACCAGCGGCGCCACGAAGCAATAGCCGCGCATCGGCACGTTGGCGATCAGGCGCCGCTCGCCCACGCCATCGCCCAGCGCCTTGCGCAGGTTGGCGATGTGCACCCGCACGCTGCCCTCTTCCACCACCCGGCCGGGCCAGGCCGCGGCCAGCAGCTCCCGGTTGGACACCACCTCCCCCGCGCGGCTGCACAGCACCACCAGCAGATCGAACGCGCGACTGCCGATGCGCAGCAGCTGCCCGCGCTGGAGCAGCGTGCGCTGCGCCGGATGCAGTTCGAACTCGTCGAAGCGGAAGACCTCGGTCTGGGCCGCAGCAGCGGCCGGCCGCGGGCTGGCCGCCTGCGCGCCTTCGGCGATGGCCGCGTCCCACGCACCCAGGTTCACGCCTTCCATCGCCAGCCTCCTGTTCAAGCATCACGAGCTTCAAGTATCTTGAAAGTCATGGTACATGAAAGAGCATCTTCTTCAAGTTAAAGATACGTTACACTGCAGCGATGCCGCCCAAAGCCAAGCCGTCCACGGATGTCGCGACGCTGTTGACCGCCTACGCCGATGCCCTCGATCCGCAGCACGACCCTGCCCACCAAAGCCCGATCTGGGGCAATGCGGACGTGCTCGTGACGCAGTGGCGCGAGGTGCTGGGCGCGCAGGGCTCGGAGGCACTGCTGATGGGCATCCGCATCCGCCGCATCGGCATGCTGCTGGACAAGATCATCATCGCCGAGTGCGACCAGGCGGACGTCAAGCACCACGAGTTCATCCTGCTGATGGCGCTGCGGCGCATCGGCGAGCCGTATGCGCTCCGGCCCACCGACATCCTCAGGATGCACAGCGTGACCTCGGGCACCGCCACCTACCGCCTGGACCAGCTGTCCAAGCGCAACCTGGTCGAACGCATCCCCGATCCCCACGACCGGCGCAGCTTCCTCATCGGGCTGACGCCCCACGGCAAGGACGTGGTCGACGGCATCCTGGGCCGCATGCGGGTGGCCTTCGACGCGCAGCTGGCGCGTTTCCGGCAGGTGCCGGGCGGGTTCTCGGTGCTGGAAGCCGGGCTGCGCCTGTTCGAGGACTGCATCCTCGACGCACCCGCACCCGCACCTGCGCCCGCACCCGCACCTGCGCCCGCACCCGCCGCGGCCGGCCGCAAGCGGCGCTAGCCGCCTGCGCGGCCCGCCCGGTCAGGCCGCCAGCGGCTGGTGCCGACGCGATGCATCGGCGAGCTGCAGCGACAGCGGCGGGCAGCGCGTCCATGAGCACGCCCGCCCGGCTTCAACGCAGGCCACCAGGTCGACCGGCGTCGGCGGCGCGCGATAAGCGCCTCCGGCGCCGTCAGCCGAAAGTCGAATGCCCACCCCGGGCTTCGGGCGCAACGCCCGCCTCGACGACGGCCCCATGTGCCGTTCCAGGGGCGGCAGGACAGTAGCGGCACAGGCTCAGTCCTGCTCATCGTCCTCCCAACCCCTGAAAGGAATCCCCATGAAGTCGATCTTCAAGCCCTCCGCCTTCCTGTTCGCGCTGGGCATGGCCTCGATGGCCATCGTCGCCCCTTCGCAGGCGGCCACCGACAGCCGCCAGCCCACCGTGGTGCTGGTGCATGGCGCCTTCGACGGCGGCTCCGGCTGGAACGAGGTGGTGCCATCGCTGATGGCCCGGGGCCTGAAGGTGGTCTCGGTGCAGAACCCGCTGAGCTCGCTGGCGGACGACGTGGCCGCCACGCGCCGCGTGCTGGACGTGCAGACCGGCCCGGTGGTGCTGGTGGGCCACTCCTGGGGCGGCATGGTGATCACCGAGATCGGCAACCATCCGCGCGTGAATGCGCTGGTGTACGTGGCCGCCTTCGCGCCCGCCGTCGGCCAGTCGATCAACGACATGACCAAGGACTATCCCAAGGCCAGCGGGCTGGAGCATGTGGTGGTCGACAAGGAAGGCTTCGTCACCATGTCGTTCGAAGGCATCTCCCAGCACTTCGCGCAGGACGTGCCACCGGCCAAGCAGCGGCTGATGAACGCGGTGCAGGGTCCGATCCGCGCCGCCAACTTCGACGAGAAGGTCACCGTGGCGGCCTGGTCCACCCGGCCGTCGTGGTTCATCGTGGCCGACCAGGACAGGATGATCCAGCCGGCCCTGCAGCTGGACAACGCGCGCAAGGTGGGCTCCACCATCGTGCGCGTGCCGGCCAGCCATGTGCCGCAGCTGTCCCATCCCAAGGAGGTGACCCAGGCCATCCTGCAGGCCGTGCAGGCCGCGCAGCACTGAGGCGGTGGTGCAGCGATGAATGCTCCCCTCCATCCTCCCGTGCACGACGGGCCGCCCGCCGGCCAGGCCTACGACTTCATCGTCTGCGGCGCCGGCACCGCCGGCTGCGTGGTCGCCGGCCGCCTGGCGGAGAACCCCGCGGTGCGGGTGTTGCTCATCGAGGCCGGCGGCGACGACGCGCATGCCGACGTGATGCAGCCGGCCAACTGGCCGCTGAACCTCGGCAGCGCACGCGACTGGAACTTCCGCGCGCAGCCCAATCCGCATCTGCACGACCGGCGCATTCCGCTCAACATGGGCCGGGTGCTGGGCGGCGGCTCCAGCGTGAACGTGATGGTCTGGGCCCGCGGCCACAAGAACGACTGGGACGACTTCGCCCTGGAAAGCGGTGACGACGCCTGGGGCTACGACGCGGTGCTGAAGATCTACCGGCGGGTCGAGGACTACATCGGCCAGCCCGATCCGCAGCGCCGCGGCCGCGGCGGGCCGGTGCACGTCGGCCCGGCGCGCGATGCGCAGCCAGTGGCGCATGCCCTGGTGGAGGCCGCGCAGCAGATCGGCATCCCGGCCTTCGACGACCCCAACGGCCGCATGATGGAAGGCCGTGGCGGCGCCGCCCTCAACGACCTCATCGTCAAGGACGGGCAGCGCCACTCGATCTACCGCGCCTATGTGCAGCCGCGGCGTGGCCAGCCCAACCTCACCGTCCTCACGCACACGCAGGTCCGCCGACTGGTCTTCGAGGGCCGGCGCGTGGTGGGCGTGGAGGCGCTGCGCGAGGGGCGGCTGGAGCGCTTCACCGCGGACCGCGAGGTGGTGCTGTCGCTGGGCGCGGTGAACACGCCCAAGGTGCTGATGCAGTCCGGCGTGGGCCCCGGGCAGGAGCTGCGCCGGCATGGCATTCCGCTGGTGCAGCACCTGCCGGGCGTGGGCGCCAATCACCAGGACCATGTCTCGTTCGCGGTGATCTTCGAATACGAGTCCCCGCAGGCCGTGGGCCACGGCGGCTCCGAGGCCACGCTGTACTGGAGCAGCGATGCCGCGCTGCGCCTGCCCGACATGTTCCACTGCCAGGTGGAGTTCCCGGTGCCCAGCCTGGAGACTGCCGGCCCGGACGTGCCCGCGCACGGCTGGACCATGTTCGCCGGGCTGGCGCATCCCAAGAGCCGGGGCCGCATCACGCTGTCGGGCCCGGACATCGGCGATGAGCCCGTCATCCAGCCGGGCACGCTGTCCGACCCCGACGACCTGCGCTGCGCCCTCGACAACATCCGGCTGGTGCAGGAGCTGGGTGCGCAGAGCGCCTTCCGCGGGCTGGTGAAGCGGGAGAGCCTGCCGGGCCGGCTCGGCGGGCCGGCGCTGGAGGCCTATGTGCGCAATGCCGCGGTCACCTACTGGCACCAGTCCTGTACCGCCAAGATGGGTCGCGACGACATGTCGGTGGTGGACGGCCGGCTGCAGGTGTACGGCGTGCAGGGCCTGCGCATCGCCGACGCCTCGGTCATGCCGCACATCACCAGCGGCAACACCATGGCGCCCTGCGTGGTGATCGGTGAACGTGCGGTCGAGGAGATCCGCGCGCTGCACGGGCTGTGAGTCCTCGCGGCGTTCCTGGGTACAGTGCACCCACGGCATGCCGGCAGACCCCTCCTGCGCAGTGGCCGCCCGACCCATGCCAAGCCCATCGCCGCCCTCCTCCTCACGCCGCCGCTGGGTCCGCAGCGGCGGGCTGCTGCTGGCCAGCGCCTGGTGGCGTTCCGCCGCGGCACAAGGCGCCGCGCTGCAGCCTGGCGGTCGTCCCTTGCCGGACCTGGGTGGCGCCGTGGCCTGGCTGCAGAGCGAACCGCTGTCTGCGCGGCAGCTCCGCGGCCAGGTGGTGCTGGTGCAGTTCTGGACCTTCACCTGCGTGAACTGGCTGCGCACCCTGCCCTACATCCAGGCGTGGTCGCGCAAGTACCGTGCGCAGGGCCTGGTGGTGCTGGGCATCCACACGCCCGAGTTCGGCTTCGAAGAATCGCTGGCGAACGTGCGACGGGCGAGCGGGCAGCTCGGCATCGAGTTCCCGGTGGCCGTCGATTCGCAACGCCAGGTTTGGCAGGCCTTCGGCAACCGCGCGTGGCCGGCGCTGTACCTGGTGGATGCGGCCGGCCGCATCCGCTGGCAGCACGACGGCGAAGGGCAGTACGCGGCCACCGAGCGGATGCTGCAGCAGCTGCTGGGCGAGGCCGGTGCAGCCGGCGTGCCGACCGACCTCGTGCAGGTGCAAGGGCGGAGTGCGCAGGCACCGGCCGACTGGGCCAGCCTGAAAACCCCGGAGATCTACCTCCGCGCCCTGCCCGCCGAACGCGTGGCTGCCGCGCAGGCGCTGGTGGCCGGGCGCCGGCAGTCGTACCGCCGTCCGCCGCAGACGCCGGACAACCACTGGAGCCTGTCGGGCGACTGGACGGTCACCTCCGAGGCGGCCCGCGCCGAGTACGGCGGCGCGGAGTTGACCTGCCGCTTCCATGCACGCGACGTCAACCTGGTGATGGGCTGCCCCGCCGCGGGCGCTGCCGTGAACTTCACCGTGCGCATCAACGGCCGGGCGCCGGGCGCCGCACACGGCGTGGACACCGACCCCGAAGGCCGCGGCACCGCGTCCAGCCAGCGGCTGTATGCGCTGCTGCGCCAGCCCGGCCCCATCGCCTTCAGCGACATCGAGATCACCTTCGACCGCCCCGGGGTCGAGGTCTATGCACTGACCTTCGGCTGAGCTGGCGCACCGACGACCCGCCGATGCAGCGCAGGCCGCAGCGGACATCAAGCGTGGAACACCGGCGCCGCAGCCGACAGCACGGCCCGTGCGTGCACCTGCGCACCGCCCTGTGCCAGTGCCTCGGCCAGGCATGCGAGCAACTGCGGCATGCCGGCCTCCGCGCCGGCATGCAGGGCCTCCGCGACGATCAAGGCCCGCGCGGTGCCCGGCTGCACCGCCGAGGTCGCGCTCTGCCGGTGGCACCAGCGCCGCGCATGCGCCCGCCGCAGCGCATCCGCGAACACGATCTCACCCGGTTCGGGCTGCTCCAGCTCGCCGGCAAAGCTGAGGTAGCTTTCGCTGCCGTCGGCGGGCCGCACCACCAGCGGCCCGGCCACCTGGTCGAGGTCGAACACCGCAATCGGCACGGCGAAGCCGAGCGACACCGCATTGCACAGGTCCACCAGCGGATGCAGCGTGGGCAACGTGCCTTCCTTGCGAAAGCGCCGCAGCAGCGATTCGGCCGCGCAGCGCACCTGCGTCGGCTTGTGGCCCATGGCCGAGAAGGCGCGGCGCCATGCCTGGATTTCCGGCAGCTCGCCCTCGCCGTGCTGCTGCAGGCGTTCGCGGGCCATGGCATGCAGCGGTGCCACGGCGTGGCCGGTGGCCAGCAACGGCGTGATGCCGCCGACGGCCAGCGCACCGCACACCAGCGTGGGATGCGCGGCCCACACCGCGGGACTGTGGAAGAACTGCATGGCGTAGGCGGCTGGGAGTGACGATGCCGTCAGTCTGCGCAGCCGGCGCGCGCCCGTCTTGAACGTTATTGCAGCGGCCTGCGGCGGCCGGCGGCCTGCTGCCACGCACCCGGCGTGTAGCCGAACTGGCGCCCGAACAGCCGGGTCATGTGGCTCTGGTCGGCAAACCCGGCCTGCAGTGCCGCTTCGGCCAGGCCATGGCCATCGCGTATCAGCCGGCGCGCCTGTTCCAGCCGCTGCTGCAGCAGCCAGGCGTGCGGCGGCAGGCCATGCAGCCGGTGGAACTGGCGCAGCAGCTGGAAGCGGCTGCTGCCGGCCAGCCGGGCCAGCTCCGCCAGGCTGGGCGCGGCCGAGGCGGTGTCGGCCAGCCGTTCGCGCACGGTCTCCAGCGCGGCGCCGCCGACCGCGGGGGCCGCGGCCTGGGCGCGGCCGGCATGGGCGCCCAGCAGGCGGCTGCAGCACCGGGCCAAGGCCTCGTCGCAGGCCAGTGCCTGCGCAGCCGGCAGCGACGGCTGCCGATGCCACTGCAGCAGCCGCCCGAACAGCGACTGCAGCGCCTCGTGCAGCCGCGCATCCTGCAGCACCGGGCGGGTGAGCTCGATGGCGTCCGCCGCTGCCTCGGTGCCGCCCCAGCGGGCCAGCTGGTCGGGCTCCAGGTGCAGCATCCACCAGCGGCGCGGTGCACCCTGCAGCGGGCGGCCGTCGTGCACTTCGCCCGGGTTGTGCGCCAGCAGGTCGCCGGCCCGGGCTTCCACCTCGCCGCAGCCGCTGGCCGACCGCTGACCGCCCCGCTCGAGCAGGCCGATGCCGAAGGTGTAGTGCACATGCCGCCCGAAATGCCGCGCGCTGTCGGTCAGCACGCCATGCACACCGTGCCACGGTGCGGGCAGCAGCTGGCAACGGTGGGCGGGCATCGGCACGGGCATGTCAGCCAAGCATAGCTCGCGCCTGTGGGAGCACCTGCCAGGTGCGGTGACGCTGAATGGCTGGCGTGGCGCTGCTCCTGGTCGTGCCACGCGCACGAGGTCACTGCACCCCGACCCCGGGCCGCCACCGGCGCCAGCTTGGCCTGCTCGGTTCCGACGGCCATGCCATGGGCATCGGCCGCGTGGCGCAGAGGCGGCTCAGCGTTCAACCGCTTCGGGCCATGGAGCGAACTCGGCGCGGATCGTGTCACCCTGGGCATCGAGCGCCGGGGCCGGCGCGAAGCCCTGACCTTCCCATTCGACGCTCCAGGGTGAGGCCGGAACCTCCACCATGCGCCCGGCCACCGGCATGCGCCGCGTGCGCAACTGCGGATGCTCGATCAGGTCATGCACCGAGTTGACACTGCCATAGGCGGTTTGCGCCTCCGTCAGGCGGTCGACGATGGCGCCGCTGGGCTCGGCGGCGAAGACCTCGGCGACGACGCCGTCCACGAAGCCGCGGTTCGCCACGCGAGCCGCATTGCCGCTGCAGCGCGGATCCTCGAGCAGCTCGGGCCGGCGCAGCACCACCCGGCAGAAGTCGGCCCATTCGCGCTCGTTCTGGATCGAGATGACCAGGTCGCGGCCATCGGCGCAGGTGAAGGCACCATAGGGCGCGATCGTCGGATGGCGCAGGCCCACGCGCTGCGGCGCCTGCCCGCCATAGCGCGTCTGCAGGTAGGGCACCGCCATCAGCTCGGCGGCCGAGCCGAACAGCGAGACCTTGACCGCCGAGCCGCGGCCGGTGCGCTGGCGCTGCAGCAGCGCCTGCTGGATGCCGATGAGCGCATTCATGCCGGCGGTGATGTCGCACAGCGACACGCCGATGCGGCCCAGCGATTCCGTACCCTGCCCCGCTGCACCGCTGACCGCGATCAGCCCGCTTTCGGCCTGCACCAGCAGGTCGTAGGCCTTGAGGCCAAACAGGCGGCCATCGTCGCCGTAGCCGCTGATGTCGCAGGTGATGAGCCGCGGATACCGCTCCCGAAGCGCCGCCGACCCGATGCCCAGGCGATCGGTCGCGCCGGGCGCCAGGTTCTGGAGGAAGACGTCCGCCTGCGACAACATGCGCTCGAGCAGCGCCAGGTCGTCGGCCTTCTTGACGTCGAGCACGACCGACTGCTTGCCGCGGTTGATCCACACCCAGTACGACGACTCGCCGTGCACCGCACGGTCGTAGCCGCGAGCAAAGTCGCCCTCGCGGCGCTCGATCTTGATGACGCGTGCGCCGGCGTCGGCCAGCCGGCTGCTGCAGTACGGCGCGGCGACCGCCTGCTCGAGCGCGACCACCAGCACGCCCTGGAGCGGACGCGAGCCTTCGGCGGACGCGCCGCGGTTGTCGGGATGCGGCATGGCAGCTCCTGGGGATGTCATGGCCCGGCATTGTGGAAAGCCGGCGCGGCGCCACGGAATTGCTTTTGCGCGAATCCAGCATTGCAGATGCCGCAAGCCGTCCGTTGCGGCGGCGGCAACGCTGCGTGAACTTCTTTGAAATTGCCAGTGCCTGCCGCGCGGCGCGACAGTCCGCCGCCACCGGGCACATACAACACAGGAGACAGCCATGGGCCGCCATGCCACCCGCACCGCCGCTTCGCTTGCCGCCCTCGGCACCCTCACCGCCGCTGCACTGCTGGCCGCCGCGCCGGCCGCCGCGCAGGAGCGCACCGTCAAGATCTACGGCTTCGGCGCCAAGAGCGGCGTCGTCCGCATCTTCGGCCTGAACAGCGAGGCCGCGATGAAGGCCGCCGCCGAGCAGATCAACAAGGCCGGCGGCGTCACGCTGGGCGACGGCAGCAAGGCCAAGCTCGCCATCGAGTACCTGGACGACCGCTGCAACGCCGAGGAAGGCATCAATGCGCTGCGCCGCATCGCCGCGCAGAACGATGCCTTCGTGGCCGTCGGGCCCACCTGCAGCAACGTGGCCGAGCCGGTGTTCGGCATCCTGCAGAAGAAGGCCGGCGACGCCAGCGACTCGGGCCTGCAGTTCCCGCTGTACACCGACGTGGCCGCCAAGGGCGGCCTGGCGTCGATGTCGCAATGGGCCTTCCGCAACGTGCCCAGCGAGTCGGCGATGTACAAGAGCCTGTTCGACTGGATCAAGGCCACCCGGCCGGACATCAAGACCGTCTGGGGTGGCGTCGAGAAGGACTTCGCGCACAGCAACGCGACCTTCAACGTGATGAAGGGCCACGCCGAGAAGACCGGCTTCGAGGTCAAGGGCCAGAGCGAATGGCTGCTGGCCGACACCAGCTTCTCCACCCAGGTGCGCGAGATGCGCCGCGGCGAGGCGGACCTGGTGATGGTCTCGGCCCATCCCTTCACCACCTGCGGCGTGCTCAAGGAGATGCAGCGCCAGGGCGTCAAGCCGAAGATGCTTGTCGGCCTGACCAGCTCGTCGAGCATGGAGACGCTGCAGGGCTGCGCCGCGCAGGCCGAGGGCCTGATCATCCCGACCAGCTTCGCGCCGGTGACGGCGGAGGCGAAGAAGGCGGCCGAGGCGGTGTCCGCGCTGGGCGCCAACATGGACCTGCACAACGCCGCCGCGTGGGAGAACATCTTCACGCTGAAGGACCTGATCGAGAAGTCGAAGATCATGGCGCGGCCCGACACGCTGCAGGCCGACCGCCAGAAGATGCGCGAGGCCCTGGCGTCGATGAAGGAGACCAGCGGCCTGCTCGGCAAGGTGGGCCGCACCGACGACCGCGAGGCGGTCAAGCCCTTCCTGTTCGTGCGTGCGCAGAAGGGGGCCTGGACCGTCGCGCACACCCCGGCCGCCAACTGAGCAAGAGGCTGCCATGACCTGGCTCGATGTGCAGGACCTGGTGCAGTCGGTGGCCGACGGCGTGATGTTCGGCACCACCTATGCGCTGATCGGCATCGGCTTCACGCTCATCTTCGGCGTGATGCACAAGATCAACCTCTCGTATGCCGCGGCCTCGGTCGGGGCGGCCTACCTGAGCCTGCTGGTGGTGCAGATCGCGCCCACGCCGCTCGTCTACGTGGCCGCAGCGCTGCTCGGCGGCGTGCTCGGCGCGCTGGTGTACCTGGTGTGCTTCCGCTTCCTGCCCTTGAACCAGCCGCTGGCCACGCTGATGTCCACCGTCGGCATGCTGCTGCTGCTGGAGGAGGCCATCATCCACGCCACGGCCGGCATGCCGCAGAACTACCCGGCGGCCTTTGCCGGCGTGGTGTTCGACATCGGGCCGTTCATGCTGCGGGGCGACCTGCTGTTCGTCTTCGCGCTTGGCTGCGCGGCGATGGTCGGCCTGAAGCTGCTGCTGGAGCGCACGCGGCTGGGCCTGGCAACGCGCGCGGTGGCGCAGCAGTCGGTCGCCGCGCGGCTGTGCGGCATGGGCGTGGACCGCACCAATGCCAGCACCTTCGTGATCGCCGGCCTGCTCGGCGGCACCGCGGGTGCGATGACGGGCGCGGCCATCGGCGTGCTCTCGCCGCTGCTCACGCTGCCACTGACCGTCAAGGGCCTGGTGGTCACGGTGATCGGCGGGCTCGGCAGCATTCCCGGCGCCATCGTCGCCGGGTTGATCGTCGGCGGCGTGGAGAACCTGTTCCAGTTCCTGCGCGGCGTGGGCGAACGCGACATCTACGTGATGCTGATGCTGTTCGCGTTCCTCGTCTTCCGGCCCGGCGGCCTGTTCGCCGCGCCCGGCGGGCGTGATTGACCGGGAGCCTTCGACATGGACTTCTACCTCGGCCTGTTGCAGGTGATCGGCGTGCACACGCTGCTGGGCCTGTCGGCCTGGTGCGTGCTGCACACCGGCCAGGTCAGCCTGGCGCAAGGCGGCTTCTTCGCCATCGGCGCCTATGGCGCGGGCATGCTCACGGCGATGGCCGGCTGGTCGATCTTCGCCGCGCTGCCGGTGGCCGCGCTGCTGGCCGCCGCGGTGGCGGTGGCGGTGGGCTTCCCGGCCTTGCGCGTCAAGGGCCTGATGCTGGTCGTCGCCACGACCGCCTTCGCCGAGATCGTGCGCCTGGTCTTCTTCAACTTCAGCTGGCGCATCGAGACGCCGTCCGGCCCGGTCGGCCCCGACGGCGGGCTCGGCTTCGGCGGCATCCGCTTCTTCCAGACCAACGGCTGGAGCGCCTGGCAGGTGCTGGCGCTGATCTGGGCGCTGGTCGGGCTGGTGATGCTGGCGCTGTGGTGGCTCGACCGATCGCGCATCGGCACGCTGTGGCGCGCGGTGGGCGAGGACGAGGTGGCGGCGCAAGGCGCGGGCATCGACCTGACCGCCGCCAAGGTCTCGGCCTTCGGCATCGGCGGCGCGATCGCGGGCCTGGCCGGCGGCCTCTTCAGCCACACCACCACCCACATCGAGCACGGCAACTTCACCATCCTGCTGGCCACCTTCGCCATCGCCTACCCCATCCTCGGCGGTTTGAAGAGCCTGGCCGGCACGCTGGTGGCCGTGGTCTTCATCCAGGGCGTGATGGTGGAGGGCCTGCGGTTCCTCGGCGACTGGCGCAGCCTGCTGTTCGGCGCGCTGATCGTGGTGGTGATGCTGGTGCGACCCGGCGGCCTGCTCGGCGCACCGCTGTGGAAGCCCGCGCATGCGCGCCGCGGGCCGGCGCCCCGCCCTGCCAAGCCCATCGACGCGGAGGCCCGCCATGCTTGAACTGGACGACATCTCGCGCCACTTCGGCGGCGTCAAGGCGGTGGACCACCTGACGCTGCAGGTGCGCCGCGGCGAGATCCTCGGCCTGATCGGCCCCAATGGCTCGGGCAAGAGCACGACGGTCAACCTGATCGCCGGCCTGTTCAAGCCGACGGCCGGCACGCTGCGCTTCGACGGGCACGACATCGCGGCGCTGCCACCGCACCGCCGCGCGGAGCTGGGCATCGCGCGCACCTTCCAGAACATCCGCCTGTTCTCGCAGCTGACGGTCTGGCAGAACCTGTGGGCCGCGCGCGTGGTGCGCGAGTCGGGCTGGGCCGGCTTCAAGGCGCGCTGGCTGGCCGGTGCCGGCGCGGCACGCGACGAGGCCGAGCAGCTGCTCGAGTTCAGCGGCCTGGCGGCCCGGCGCGACCAGCTGGCCGGCAACCTGGCCTTCGGCGAGCAGCGCCGGCTGGAGCTGGCGCGTGCCGCGGCGTCGGGCGCCTCGCTGCTGCTGCTGGACGAGCCGGCCGCCGGCATGAACGCGCAGGAGATCGACGAGCTGGATGCCCGCATCCGCAGCCTGCGCGACCAGGGCCGCACGATCCTGCTGATCGAGCACCACATGGAGCTGGTGATGGGCGTGTGCGACCGCGTGGCGGTGCTGAACTTCGGCCGCAAGATCGCCGAGGGCACGCCCGCGCAGGTGCAGGACGATGCCCAGGTCCGTGCTGCCTACCTCGGTGCCGACGACGGCGACGAGCTGATGAATGCCGCGCTGGCGGCCTGACCCCTGCACACCCCGGAGGACACCGCGATGCTCGAGATCACCGACCTGGCCACCGCCTACGGCAAGATCGAGGCGCTGAAGGGCGTGAGCCTGTCCGCCAAGGCCGGCGAGGTCACCTGCCTGCTCGGACCCAACGGCGCCGGCAAGACGACGCTGATGATGACGCTGGCCGGCATCCTGAAGCCGCAGCGCGGCTCGATCCGCTTCGAGGGCGAGGAGATCGCCGGCAGGTCGCCGGCCGAGATCGTCGCCCGGGGGCTGGCGCTGGTGCCCGAGAACCGGCTCGTCTTCCCGGCGCTGACCGTGCGCGAGAACCTGCTCGCCGGTGCCTTCCGTCGCCGCGACGGCGCCGCCATCAAGGCCGACATCGAGCGCCTGCTCGACCGGTTCCCCCGGCTGCGCGAGCGCATCGGCCAGAACGCCGGCACGCTGTCCGGCGGCGAGCAGCAGATGCTGGCCGTGGCGCGGGCGCTGATGTCGCGGCCGCGGCTGCTGCTGATGGACGAGCCTTCGGTCGGCCTGGCGCCCAAGGTCGTCGCCGAGATCTTCTCGATCATCCGGCAGCTGCATGCCGAAGGCACCTCGATCTTCCTGGTCGAGCAGAACGCCCACATGGCGCTGAAGGTGGCGCAGCACTTCTACCTGATGGAGCAGGGTCGCATCGGCTTCTCAGGCAATCCGGGCGAGCTGGCCGAGGACGACGTGGTGCAGCGCGCCTACCTCGGCGAACGGCGCGCGGCCTGAGCCTCGCCCCGCCCCGCCCCCACCCCGCCGGCAGTCGCGATGGTCGAGTTCCTGCAGCGCACCCTCGACGGCCTGCTGCAGGCCGGGCCGTATGCGCTGGTCGGCCTGGGGCTGACGCTTGGCTTCGGCGTGCTCCGGCGCGTCAACCTCGCCTACGGCGCCGGCGCCATGCTCGCCGCCTATGCCGGGGCATGGCTGCATGCACGCATGGGCGCGCCGGCGTGGCTGGTGCTGGCGGTGCTGGTGCTGGGCACGATGCTGGTCGGCCTGTATGTGGAATGGATGTGCTTTGCCGGCGCGCGGCGGGCGCCGGCGCCTGCGGCCCGCGGCCTGGCGGTCGGCGGTGCGGACGGCCGCGAGGTGGCTGCGCTGGCGGCCAGCTTCGCGCTGTGGATGCAGCTCGAGCAGCTGGCGGTCACCCTGCTGCCGCGCCACCTCAATCCCTTCCCGTCGCTGGCGGTGACGGCCGAATGGCGGCTCGGCCCGTTCGGCCTGCGCGGCGACCAGCTGTCGATGCTGATGCTGGCCGCCGTGCTGGTGGCCGCGGTCGCCTGGTTCCTGCAGCACACACGCGCCGGGCTGGCCTGGCGCGCGGTGGCCGACCACCGCGGCGCGGCGCAGGTCGTCGGCCTGGACGTGCCGCGTGTGCAGCGCCTGGCCTTCGTCGCCACCTGCGGCCTGGCGGGCGTCGCGGCCTGCGCGGTGCTTGCGCTGGACGGCCAGGTGACGCCGATGTTCGGCATGTGGATGCTGGTCAAGGGCCTGGTTGCCGCCATGCTGGGCGGGCTGGGCTCGGTGCGCGGCGTTCTCGTCGGCGCGGTCGTGCTCGGCGTGCTGGAGGCCCAGGCGCAGGCGGCCTTCGGCGCGATCGGCCGCGACGCCACCGCCTGGGCGCTGCTGCTGGGCGTGCTGGTGTGGCGCGCGGCGCGCGGCGGCGGCGGTTCGCACGGGCTGGCGCATGCGTGACGCGCTGTGCACCACGGACGGCGGCGTCGGCCTCGCGACCGACCTGGCGGTCCTGTCGCTGCTGGCGATCTCGGCCTGGCTGGTGCTGCGCAGCGGCCGCATCTCGCTGGGCCAGCAGGCCTTCTTCGCGATCGGCGCCTATGCGGCCGCCATCGCCACCACGCTGATGGACTGGCCGCTGGCGCCGGCGCTGCTGGCCGCCGCGGCCCTGGGGGCGGCGGCGTCGGCGCTGGTCGCCGGTGCGATGTCGCGCCTGAGCGGCCTGCATTACGCGGTGGCCACGCTCGCGTTCGCGGAGCTGGTGCGGCTGGGCCTGTCGGCCTGGCACTGGCGGGTGCCGGCCGACGACGGCTCGCAGGCCGGGCCGGACGGCGTGCACGGCTTCCGCGACATCCGCTGGCTGCTGGCCAACGGCGTCACGCCGGAGCAGTTCGCGCTGATGGCGCTCACGGTGCTGGCCATCGTCACGCTGGCGCTGGTGCTGCTGATGCGCACGCGCTTCGGGCTGGGCCTGCAGGCGGTCGGCCTGGACGACACGCTGGCCGACACCAGCGGCTGGCCGGCGGCGCGGCTGCGCGTCGCCGCCGCGGCCCTGGCCGGCGCCCTGGCCGCGCTGGGCGGCGGGCTGTATGCGCACCGCACCACCTTCATCGACCCGGCCGTGTTCGATCCGATGCTCGGCGTGCATGCGGTCGGCTATGCGCTGATCGGCGGGCTGGCGAGCGTGGCGGGCCCGCTGCTGGGCACCGCGCTCGACCTCGGCCTGCTGGAGGCCACGCGCTGGTTTGAGGGCTGGCGCATGGTCGTCTTTGGCGGCCTGGTCGCACTGTTCCTGCGCTGGCGGCCGCGCGGCCTGCTCGACGAGGCCACGCTGGCCGCCCTGCGCGCGCTGCCGCGGCGGCGCACCGCTTCACCTGCGGCGACGGACCGCCGTTCCTCCTTCACCACCAGGACCCACCCATGAGCACTCCCCACGACCTCCTGTCCGGCCGCACCGTGATCGTCACTGGCGCGGCCACCGGCATCGGCCAGGCTTTCGCCATCGGCTGCGCGGCGCAAGGCGCCAACGTCGTCGTCGCCGACCTGCATGCGGCCGACGAGACCGTCGCTGCCATCGAGGCGAGCGGCGGCCACGCGCTGGCGGTGCGGGTCGACGTCGCCGACGACGACTCGGTGCAGGCGATGGCACGCGCCGCCCTGCAGCGGTTCGGCCGCATCGACGGCCTGGTGAACAACGCCGCGTACTTCCGCGAGGTCAAGCTGACCCCCTTCGAGGAACTCGACCCCGCCCAGTGGGAGCGCATCTTCGCGGTCAACGTCAAGGGCGTGTGGCAGTGCTGCAAGGCCGTGATGCCCGCGATGCGCGAGCAGAAGTCCGGCGCCATCGTCAACATCGCCTCGGTGGTGGCGGTGGCCGGCCAGCCCGGCTACCTCCACTACGTCGCAACCAAGGGCGCGGTGCTGTCGATGACCAAGGGGCTGGCCAAGGAGTGCGGGCCGCACGGCGTGCGTGTCAACGTCATCGCGCCGGGCTTCGTGATCACCGACGCAACCAGGAACCGGCCGCTGGAGTGGCAGCAGAGCTTCCTGAAGGCGCGCGCCATCTCCCGCGAGCAGCGGCCCGACGATTTGGTCGGCACGGCGCTGTACCTGCTGAGCGACCTGGCCGGCTTCGTCTCCGGCCAGACCATCGTGGTGGACGGCGGCCACATCATGTACTGAGCCTGGAGACACGCCATGCCCGACCTGATCCTGCACCACTACCCCTTCTCCACCTTCTCCGAGAAGGTGCGGACCGCGCTGGGCCACAAGGGCCTGGCATGGCGCTCGGTCGAGATCGCCGGCATGCCGCCGCGGCCGCTGCTGGCCCCGCTGACCGGCGGCTACCGGCGTGCGCCGGTGCTGCAGGTGGGCGCCGACATCTACTGCGACACCCACGTCATCCTGCCCGCGCTGGATCGGCTGCATCCGCAGCGCACGCTGTACCCACCGGGCAGCCAGGGCATCGCCGAGGGGCTGGGCTTTGCCTGGGAGCGGCAGCTGTGGATCCCGGTCATCGGCGTGCTGGTTCATTTCATCGGCGAGCACATCCCGCCCGAATTCATCAAGGACCGCAAGGAAGGCTACCTGGGCATCGACATCTCCAGGCCGGCGATGGCGCCGCAGTTCCCGCAGCACCTGCAGGCGGTGCGCGCGCAGCTCGGCTGGCTGAGGCAGGCGCTGGCCGCGCAGCCCTTCCTTCTCGGCGACGCCCCCAGCGCCGCCGACCTGGCGGTGTGGCAGACGATCCACCTGCTGCGCAAGAACTGCCCGCCGGAGGTGGATGCGCTGCTCGGCCTCGCGCCGCTGGTGCCCTGGTACGAGCGCATCGCCGCCATCGGCCACGGCACGCCGGCTGCGATGAGCGCCGAGGAGGCCTTCGAGGTGGCGCGCGCCTCGGCACCTGCCCCGGTCAGCCACCTGGCGCCCGATGGCGACCCCGGCGGCCTGCGAGCCGGCTGCCCGGTGACGGTGACCCCCGACGACAACGCGCGCGTGCCGGTCAACGGCACGCTGGTGGCGGCCAGCGACCACGAAGTGGTGATCCACCGCCACGACGCGCAGGCCGGTGACCTGCACCTGCATTTCCCGCGACTGGGCTTCGACGTCGTCGCGGCCTGAGCCATTCCTCGATCCACACGACAACGACAGGAGACCGCCGATGGACATCAGCATCCTGGAAGCCAACAAGCAGCTCTGCCGCGACTACTTCAAGGCCTTCCTCGCCCGCGACACTGCATGGATGGCCAGGCACATCGCGCCCGACTTCGTGCGGCACGACCCCGGGCTGCCCTTCGAGGTGCGCGGGCCGCAGGGCGTGGCACAGCTGCACGATGCGCTGATGCCGGCCTTTCCGGACATGGTGCTGCCGCTGCAGGACTTCGTCGCCGAGGGCGAGAAGGTGCTGGTACGGCTGCGCGTGCAGGCCACGCATACCGGCCCCCTGGGGGACATGGCCGCCACCGGCCGGCGCATCGACATCGGCGTGCTCGACCTGTTCCAGATCCGCGACGGCGTGCTCATCGAGCATTGGGCGCTGCTCGACAACCTCGGCATGCTCAAGCAGCTCGGCGCGCTGCCCGCCTGACGCCGGGAGACCCACACCATGCAACTGCTGGCCAACACCACCTCGCCCTTCGTGCGCCTGGCGCGCACCGCGATGATCGAGAAGGGACTGGACATCGAGCCGACGCTGGTCGATCCCTGGGCCGACGACGAGCGCCTGCGCGCGGCCAACGCCGCCACCCGGGTGCCGACGCTCGTGCTCGACGACGGCACGCCGCTGACCGAAGCCATGCTGATCGTGCAATGGCTGGAAGCCACGCGCCCGGCGCCCGACTGGCCGAGCCTGGTCGGCCCGGCAGCCGGCGCCGCCGGCGTGCTCTCCCGCGCCGGCATCGCCATGGGGGCGATCGAGGCCTCCGTGATCACCATCATCACGCGCAAGGTGACCGCGCCCACGCTGTTCGACGAGACGCCGGTGGGCCTGCGGCGCCGCCGCTCGATGGTCGAAGGCATGCTGCGGCTGGAAGCCCGCGCCGGCGAGATACCGGCCACCGGCACGCCGACGCTGGATGCGATCGCGGCGGTGACGCTGCACGACTACCAGCAACTCCGCTTCGCCGACCAAGCCTGGCTGCCCGCCACGCCGGGCCTGAAGGCGCTGGCGCAAGCGTGGAATTCACGCACCTCGTTCGCGCGGACGAAGCCCTACATTCCGGCCTGAGCCGGAGCCGGCGCCAGGTCGCCGGGGGCCGCACACCCTTCCAGGTGGGCGGCCAGCAAGCCCAGCGGCGTCTCGCGCGGCGGCTGGCTGCGCATGACGATGCGCATGCGCCGCCATGCCCATTCATCGGTCAGCGGCAGCACCTTCAGCTGCATCGCCGGTGCGAAGCTGCGGGCCGCGGCCATGGGCAGGATGCCGATGCCCAGGCGCGCCTCGACGGCGCGGCACACTGCCTCGAAGCTGCGCACCTGCACCCGCAGCGCCATCGGCCGCAGGTGCTGCGCCGCCTGGCCCGACAGGAGCCGCGTCAGCGTGCTGCCGCCCTCCAGCCCGACCAGGTCGCGCTCGAGCAGCTCGTGGAAGGACACCGCCTCGCCATCGAGCGGATCGTCGTCGCGGACGACGGCGGCAAGCCGGTCGCCGCGGTAGCCGCGCGACCACAGGCCGTGCAGGTCGGCACCCTCGACCACGACGCCGAGATCGGCCTCGCCGCTGCGCACCCGCCGCACCGCTTCCTCGCTCCAGCATTCCTCCAGCACGATGCGCACCTCGGCATGGCCGGCCTGGAAGCTGGCCACGTCCGCCGGCAGGAACTGCGTCATCGCGGAGGTGTTGCCGTGCACCCGCAGCACCGCATGCTGGCCGCTGGCGTAGTTGCCCATCTCGGCACGCATCTGCTGCACGCCGGCCACCACCTCGCGGGCCAGCTTCAGCAGGTGGTCGCCGGCGGGCGTGAGCTGCAGCCCGCGCGAATGACGCTCGAACAGCGTCGCCTTGAACTGATGCTCCAGCAGCGAGAGCCGCCGGCTTGCCGCCGGCACGGTGATGTGGCTGGCTTCGGCGGCGCGGGTGAGGTTGCCCATCTCTGCGGCACGCACGAACAGCGCAAGGGAATCGAGGTCCGGCAGCATGCGCGGATTGTCGCCCGCGGCGACAGCGGTTTGCTTGCCGCGCAAGGCGCCGTTGCCGACTTTCCAATTCAGCCGCCGCGGCCGGCTGCCTACAGTGCGCGGGCATTGCACAGCCGCAAACACCGCCTTGAAGGCAACAGGAGCGTTCCATGAAGCAGATGTTCATCGGTGGCCGCTGGGTCGCCGCCCGCGATGGCGCCACCCTGCCCGTCGCCTCGCCGGCCGACGGCGAGATCTTCGATCACATCGCCCGCGGTGCGGCCCATGAGGTCGACCTTGCCGTGGCGGCGGCCCGCGCGTCGCTCGACGGCGCCTGGGGCCGCATGACCGCCACCGAACGCGGCCGCATCCTGGTCAGGATCGGGGAGGCGGTGCTGGCGCACGAGGAAGCGCTGGCCCAGCTCGAGGCCCGCGACACCGGCAAGCCGATCACCACGGCGCGCAACGACATCAAGGTGCTGGCGCGCTACTTCGAGTTCTACGGCAGCGCGGCCGACAAGGTGCATGGCCAGACGATCCCGTTCCTGGGGGGCCACCAGGTGAGCCTGCTGCGCGAGCCGCTGGGCGTCACCGCGCACATCATCCCCTGGAACTATCCGGCGCAGATGCTGGGGCGCACCGTGGCACCGGCGCTGGCGATGGGCAACGGCACCGTGCTCAAGCCGGCCGAGGACACCAGCCTGTCGGCGCTGCGGTTTGCCGAGATCGCCACCGCCGCAGGCCTGCCGGAAGGCGCGCTGAACGTGGTCACCGGCCTGGGCGAGGAAGCCGGCGCCGCGCTGGCTGCGCACCCGGGCATCGACTTCATCTCCTTCACCGGCAGCAACGAGGTCGGCACCCTGGTGCAGCAGGCGGCGGCCAGGAACGCGGTCAAGTGCGTGCTGGAGCTGGGCGGCAAGTCGCCGCAGATCGTGTTCGACGACGTGGACGCCGAACGCGCCGTGCCGATCATCGTGCGTGCCATCGTGCAGAACGCGGGCCAGACCTGCACCGCCGGCAGCCGCCTGCTGGTGCAGCGCGGCATCTACGACAGCTTCGTCGGCCGCGTCGCCGAAGCCTTCGCGAAGGTGCGCGTCGGCACGCCGGCCATGGACTTCGACTGCGGCCCGGTGATGAACCCGGCGCAGCGCGCACGGGTGCAGCGCTACATCGACGAGGCGCGGGCCGCGGGCATCCCGGTGCTGGCCGAAGGCACCGTGGCCGCCGATGCACCGAAGACCGGTTACTACGTGCGGCCGACGCTGTTCGGCCCGGTGCCGCGCGATGCGGCGCTGGCGCGCGAGGAGGTCTTCGGCCCGGTGCTGGCAGCCATGCCCTTCGACGACGAGGCGGATGGGATCGGCCTGGCCAACGGCACTGACTACGGCCTGCTGGCAGCGGTGTGGACCGAGAACGCCGGCCGGCTGCAGCGCGTGGCCAAGGCGGTCAAGGCCGGCCAGGTGTTCATGAACTGCTATGGCGCCGGCGGCGGCGTCGAGCTGCCCTTCGGCGGCACCCGGCGCAGCGGCCACGGCCGCGAGAAGGGCCTGCTGGCGCTGGAAGAAGTCAGCAGCACCAAGACGCTGGTGCATTACCACGGCTGACCGGAGCGCGACGATGGGACAACTGCAAGGCAAGGTCGCGATCGTCACCGGCGGCGCTGCGGGCTTCGGCGAGGCCATCGTGCGGCACTACGTCGGCGAAGGCGCGCGGGTGCTCATCGCCGACCTGCAGGCCGACCGGGCGCGGCAACTGGCCGCCGAACTCGGCGGCGAACGGGCTGCGGCGGTGGATTGCGACGTCGCCGACGGCGCCTCGGTCGCCGCGGCGGTGCGGGCCTGCGTCGAAGGCTTCGGCACGCCGGACATCGTCGTCAACAACGCCGGCACCACCCACGCCAACCAGCCGATGCTGCAGGTCGACGAGGCCACGTTCGACCGCATGTTCGCGGTCAACGTCAAGTCGATCTACCACATGGCGCAGGCGGTGGTGCCGCTGATGCGGCAGCGGCGGGCGGGCGTGATCCTGAACGTCGGCTCCACCGCCGGCATCCGCCCGAGGCCGGGGCTGACCTGGTACAACGGCTCGAAGGGCGCGGTGAACCTGCTGTCCAAGTCGATGGCGGTCGAGCTCGGGCCGGACGGCATCCGCGTCAATGCCATCTGCCCGGTCATCGGCGAGACCGCGCTGCTGGAGAAGTTCATGGGCGTGCCCGATACGCCGGACAACCGCGCCAGGTTCATCGCGACGATCCCGCTGGGGCGCCTGTCGAAGCCCTCGGACGTCGCCGCTGCCGCGGTCTTCCTGGCCAGCGACGCCGCCTGCTTCATCAGCGGCGTCGAGCTGCCGGTGGACGGCGCACGCACGGTCTAGGCGGCCGGCGGCGGCGGCCGTCCGGCGACCCGTGCCGACGCTGGCCGGTGTTCATGGCCCCGGCCGAGGACGCTCGGGTCGATCGAACGCCCGCAGCAGCTGCGCGGTCAGCTCGTGCATCGCGCCGAGCGGGGCGTCCGGGGGCTGCAGCCCGCTGACGAAACCCTGGTCCAGCAGGCGTTGCAGCAAGGCCGCGTCGCTGCTGAAGATGTGCACCGGCACGTCCCAGCTGGCCCCGGGTCCGGTCACCAGGGCAGGCGGCTGGTGGTCACCCACCATCACCAGCACCAGCGGGAGCGGCGCAAGCTGCCGCAGGTAACTGGCCAGCCACTGGAACTGGTAGCGCATGGCCTGGATGTAGTTGGGCATCGGCTGCTGCAGCGCCAGCGGCATGGCGCGCGCTGCCGCCGCCTGGGCGGCGGTGTAGGCCTCGGGCCCGTTCAAGCCCGACCAGTCGTCGACGAACGGCGCCAGCGGGTGGAAAGGCGCATGGGTGCTCACGCTGGGAAAGACCACGAAGCGTGGCTTGCGCACCGCGCCGCCGTCGGCACCGGGCACCAGTTCCTGGCCGTGCAATGCCGCCATCGCGGCCTGGTCAGGAATGCGCCAGTAGCCAAAGTCTGGCCCGATGTAGCCGATGGCGGCATCGCCGGCCATGCGCTGGTAGCCGTAGAAGCTGCCTTCCGGCCAGGCCCGCTTGATGCCGGGCATCCAGCCGACGGTGCGGTAGCCGTGGCGGGCGAAGTGGCTCACCAGGGTCGGCCGGCGGGTGGTCAGCAGAAGCGCATGCTCGTCGGGCCCGGTGATGGCCAGCCCGCTCAGCACGCTGGCATGGGCCAGCCATGAGGCACCGCCGAAGCTGGGCGAGCGCAGGCGCGCCGACACGACGCCGCGGCCCGTGTCGGCCGCGGCCTGCGCCAGGGTCGCGCGCGGGCCCGCCAAAGCGGCCGCCAGTTCGGGCAGGTCGAAACTGCTGGCGCCATAGGACTCGGCAAACATCAGCAGCACGTCGGCTTGCGCTCCGGCGCCCTTCAATCCATCCAGGTTGGTGTCGAAGGCGGGGCTTGTTCCCAGGACCGCTTCGCCCTGCGCCGGCAGCAGCACCCGGGCCAGCAGCAGGGCCTGCTGCGTCAGCGTGGGCGTCAAGGGCAGGCTGAAGAACCAGCGCGTATCGCGCTGGGCCGGCACGTAGGCCACGAAGCTGGCCGCCAGCGCCGCCACGGTGGCCAGCAGCATGTGGCGGGGGCGCCGCGAGGCCAGGCAGCGGGCCAAGGCGAGCAGCGCCATGCGCGCGCCCAGCCAGGTGAGCACCAGGCCAGCCACGAAGGCCAGCATGGCCGCGGTGGCCTGACCCGGTGACACCGACTGCAGCGCCAGCCGCAGCAGCTCCATCGCATGGCGGCCGTCCCAGTACAGGTTCAGTGGCCGGCCCAGCACCGCCGGCGCCGTCACATCCGCATAACGCACCGCGACCAGCAGCACGAAGACCGTCGCCAGGCCGCTGGCCGCGCGCACGCCCAGGTGGCCGCGCCAGGCCACCCAGGCCAGCAGCGCCGTCACCGCCAGGCACAGCTCGAACGACAAGCGCGGCATCCAGTGCACGCCGAAGCCCGGCCACCGGTTCTCGAAGCTGAGCAGCGCGTTGAGGAACGCAAACGCCAGCCCGAACCGAAGCAGCCAGCCCGCGGCCTGACGCAAGGAAGCCGCCGGCACCGAGGTGCCGGGCGGCGGTGCCGGCGGTCTCACTGCCGGATGGCTTCGAACTCGATGATCAGCGACACCTCGTCGCCGACCCAGCCGTTGGCCACGGCGTAGTTCATGCCGAAGGCGCTGCGCTTGAAGCTGCCTCGCGCCGACACACCCATCACGTAGGGCTTGCGGCCCAGGCCGCCGAGGGGGGAATCGGCGCTCTTGTTCCAGGTGGCCTGCAGGGTCAGCGGCTGGGTCTTGCCCAGCAGCTGCAGCTGCCCGGCGATCTCGAAGCTGCGCTCGCCGATGCGGCGCATGCCGTCGGCGGTGAACACCATGCGCGGGTGCTCGCTGCTGTTGAGGAAATCCGCGCCCTTGAGATGCTCGTCGCGCTGGCGCTGGTTGGTGAAGACACTGGCGGTGTCCACCTCGATGCGCAGTGCCGACAGCTGGGCGGTGGTCTCGTCGAAGCTGTAGCCGCCCCGCGCCGTCCTGAACATGCCCAGCGTCTTGGCATAGCCGACGTGGTCGACGAGGAAGGCCACGGTCAGGTGGTTCGGGTCGATCTCGTAACGCGCGGCCTGCGCCGACGCCGATGACACGGCGGCCAGGCCCAGGCCCGCCGCCAGCCATCGGGCAAGCCAGGCGCGACGGGATCGGCACAGGGCGGTAGGTTCCGAGCGGATTGCGTGCATGTCAGGGCTCGCGGGTTGAGGAGCGCTTGCGCGCCAGGGTGCGGATGTCGATGGCGAAGGACAGGCCAAGCAGCCCCAGGCTGCAGGCCGCCACCGCCGAGGCAACCGCGGGTGTGACGATCGGCACCAGGCAGACGATGAGGCCGGTGATCTGCACCACGCACACCGTCTGCCGGCGCCGGCTGGGAGCCAGCGGTGCGGCCAACCAGGGCCAGACGCCGGCCGCCGCAACGAAGGCATAACGCATCAGGCCGGCGGCCAGCACCCAGGGCCCGGCCTGCCCGGCCAGCCAGACCCCGGCGCACAGCACCAGGATGAAGGCGGCGTCGGCTTCCATGTCGAAGCGGGCCCCGAAAGCGCTGGCCAGGCCGCTGCGCCGGGCCAGCACGCCGTCCAACGCGTCCAGCAGGGCGGTGACGGTGGCCAACACCACCGCCGCCCAGGCCAGGGCCGCGGTGCCGGGCGAAGCCCAGGGCGGGGCCCAATCCGCCTGGCCGATCAGGCCGACGAGCACGCTGGCCAGCGCCAGGCGCAACAAGGTCACGCCGTTGGCGGCCCCGAACCGGGCATACGGATGCGCGCCCGTGCGCAGGCCGTGGCGCACGAGCAGGACACCAGCGCCGAACCACAGCAGGGCCAGGCCCCAGGAAAGGAGAGCAGATCCCAGCCCCAGCCTGGCCAGCCACGCCAGACCGGTGGCCAGCAGCACCCCGACCGAAGCGACCCACACCACGGCGCGCCACAGGCTGCGCGCCAGCAGACCGGGCGGCGAAAACGGGGGGCACTGCACGTCCATGGGGTGGAACGTACCATCGTGCACGAGACAACGTACGGCGAGCAGGCATCCGAGCAGGTTGCGGGGCTTGCCGAGGTGCAGCCGGCCGCGCCGGATCGACGACCTGCAACGCCTTGAACACCCCGCCTTCCACCGTGGCCACCCTCTCTGCCACCGCCGTTCAGGCGGATGCGGCCGCCAGCGCCTGCTGGATCATCGCCCCCGGCCGGGCCGAGCTGCTGCCCGAGCACCTGCCACCGCTGGGCGACGGCGAGGCCCGCGTGCGCACCCTGCACAGCGCCATCAGCCGGGGCACCGAAGGCCTGGTGCTGCGGGGCGAGGTGCCCGCCAGCGAGTACGCCCGCATGCGCGCACCTTTCCAGGCCGGCGAGCTGCCCGGGCCGGTGAAGTACGGCTACATCAACGTCGGCCGGGTCGAAGCCGGCCCCGCCGAACTGCTGGGGCGCGAGGTCTTCTGCCTGCATCCGCACCAGACGCTGTTCCAGGTGCCTGCACACGCCTTGCTGCCGCTGCCACCAGGCGTGCCCGCGGGCCGCGCCGTGCTGGCCGCGCTGCTGGAGACGGCGATCAATGCGCTGTGGGACGCTCCACCGCGGATGGGCGACCGGGTCGCGGTGGTCGGCGGCGGCACGCTCGGCCTGCTGGTGGCCTGGCTGGCTGCGCGGGTGCCGGGCTGTCGCGTGGAGGTGGTCGACACCCTGTCGGGCCGTTCGGACCTGGCCGCAGCCCTGGGCGCCGGCTTTGCGCTGCCTGACGATGCCGCCCCCGAGGCCGACCTCGTGGTGCACACCAGCGGAACCGCGGCCGGCCTGGGCACGGCGTTGCGGCTGGCCGGTTTCGAGGCCACGGTGCTGGAGCTCAGCTGGTACGGCAGCCGCCCTGTGGCGCTGACGCTGGGCGAGGCCTTTCACGCGCGGCGCCTGGTGCTGAAGAGTTCGCAGGTGGGCAGCGTGGCCGCCCCGCAGCGCGCGCGCTGGAGCCACCGGCAGCGTCTGGCGCTGGCCTTGTCGATGCTGGACGCGCCGGTGCTGGACCGCCTGATCACCCATGTCTCGCCGTATGCCGAACTGCCCCGCGTGATGAATGCGCTGGCCCGGATGGACGAGGCCATGCACGGCCTCGGCACCCTGTGCCACCGCATCGACTACCCCCCGGGTGCCTGACCCCCGCTGCCGATCCCGGCCCCACCACACCAGCCCCAGCCACCACCACGATGTACGCCGTCAACGTCAGAGACCATTTCATGATCGCCCACAGCTTCCAGGGCGAAGTCTTCGGGCCGGCGCAGCGCCTGCACGGCGCGACGTACGTCGTCGACCTGCAACTGCAGCGCGACACGCTGGATGTCGACGGCGTCGTCGTCGACATTGGCCTGGCGACGCAGGTGCTGCGCGAAGAACTGGCGCGGTTGAACTTCCGCAACCTGGACGAACTGCCCGAGTTCGCCGGCCGCAACACCACCACGGAATTCCTCGCGCGTGCGATCTTCGACCGCATCGCCGCGCGCATTGCCGCTGGCGCCCTCGGCCCGCATGCGCTGCCCGGCGCCGGCGATGGCGGCCTGACGGGGATGCGCGTCACCCTGAATGAATCGCACGTGGCCTGGGCTGCCTACGAAGGCGCCCTGCCGGCGGCCTGAGCCGGTCGCGATGGCGCCGGTCCGCGCGTTCACCTTTCTCGTTCCCGGCGACTGGCACACCCCCACCGGTGGCTTCCGCTACGACCGCCGGCTGGCCGAAGCGCTGATCGCCGCGGGCTGGGCGGTCGACGTGCGCCGGCTCGACGGCCCCTGGCCCGAGCCCGACCGCGCCACGCTGGCGCACGCGGCGGCCACCGTGGCCGACCTCGCCGACGGCACGCTGGTGCTGGCCGACGGCCTGGCCTTCGGCGTGCTGGGCAGCGTGGTCGCGGCGCACGCTGCACGACTGCGCTGGGTGGCGTTGGTCCACCATCCGCTGCACCTGGAGACCGGCCTGCCGCCGGCGCTACGCGAGCGCCTGCTGGCGCAGGAGACCCGGGCGCTGTCGTTCGCGCGCCAGGTCATCGTCACCAGCCCGCGCACCGCGCGTGATGTCGTGGCGATGGGCGTGCCCCCGCCTTGCATCGCGGTCGTCGAACCGGGCATCGATGCGGCATCGACGAGCGTGGCAGCCCGTCGCGGGCCTTCGCCGCCAGCCGGGGCACGGGCCACTGCCGCCGCCACCGCGCACGGTGCGCGCCTGTTGTGCGTGGCCACCCTCACGCCTCGCAAGGGGCATGCGCTGCTCCTGCAGGCCCTGGCTGGGCTGCCGGAGCTGCGCTGGGAACTGCACTGCGTGGGCAGCCTGACGCGCGACCCGACCACCGCAGCGCAATTGCAGGCGCTGACGTCCGAGCCGCCGCTGGCCGGGCGCGTGACCTGGCACGGCGAGGTCGACGACGCCGCGCTGCACGGCCACTATTCGGCAGCGGACCTGGTGGTGCTGGCCTCGCTGCACGAAGGCTACGGCATGGCCGTGGCCGAAGCGCTGGCAGCGGGCCGGCCGGTGCTGGCCAGCGACGCCGGCGCCCTGGCGCAGACCGTGCCGCCGCAGGCCGGCTGGTGCGTGCCGGCGGGCGATGTGCCGGCGCTGCGGGCTGCGCTCCAGGCGCTGATCTGCGATACCGCGTTGCGCCAGCGCCTGGCCGCTGGCGCGCGTGAAGCCGGCGCCCGCTTGCCCAGCTGGCCGACGCAGGCTAAGCGCGTCGGGGCCGTGCTGGCGGCCGTGATGGCCTTTCCGCCGTGAGCCGCCGGCCTGCGCCCGACGCCGGTTTCAGCGCCAGCTGGTTGCAGCAGCGCGAGCCCTTCGACGCCCTGGCCCGCCGTGCCGCTGCACCGCGGCTGCAGCTGCAGGCCCGGCTGGCCGGCCGCCGGCCGCCTGGCGGCGCAGCATTCCGGATCATCGACCTGGCCTGCGGCACGGGCTCGAACCTGCGCTGGCTGGCGCCCATGATCGGCGGCAGCCAGCAATGGCTGGTGGTGGACCACGATGCCGCCCTGCTGCAGCACTGGCCGCAGGCCCTGGCCGGCCGGCGCACCGAGCCACACGCGGTGGAGGTCGCGTACGGCGAGGGCCCGGCGCCCGACGGCATGGGCGATTTCCAGGGCCGGATCCTGCAGCTGACGGGCGACGGCTTCCAGGCCGCGGTGGTCCGGCAGCGGCTGGACCTCGCCCAGTCCCTGGCCGACCTGCCCTGGCGGGCGGCCATGCTGGTCACCGCCTCGGCGCTGCTCGACCTGGTCAGCGCCGCCTGGCTGCAGCAGCTGGTGGCGGCCGCGACCGAGGCCCGGGTGGCGCTGCTGATGGCGCTCAGCGTCGACGGTCGGCATGCCTGGTCACCTGCCGACCCGGACGACGCCGCCGTTGCGGCCTTGTTCGCCGCCCACCAGCATCGCGACAAGGGTTTCGGCGGCCCAGCGCTGGGTGCCGCCGCGGCACCGGCGCTGGTCGAGGCACTGCGGGTTGGCGGCTACCAGGTCCACAGCGCGCGCAGCGACTGGCGGCTGGATGGACGCGAGGGCGGCGCAGCATTGGCGATGCAGCAGGCGATGGTCGATGGCCTGGGCGCCGCCGCGCTGGAACAGGCGCCCGCCGCGTCGGCCCGCATCAGGCGCTGGCAGCAGCGGCGCCATGCGCTGGCCCCACGCAGCGTGCTGCAGGTGGGCCACCTGGACGTGCTGGCGCTGCCGCCGCGATGAGCGCCGGCTCCTGCCGGCTCAGGCCGGCGTCTGCGCGCCGGCCGTCATGCCTGCATCGGCGGGGCGCAGCGACAGGTCCCAGAGCATGTCGTCGCCCAGCGGCAGCCGTCGCGCGACGGGCCGCAGGCAGTCGGCCATGCGCGCCGGGCTGGGCAGCTGCAGCCCGCGCCGGCCCGTGCCGATGATCACCGGCGCGATCACCAGGTGCAGACGGTCCAGCAAGCCGGCCTGCAGGCAGCGTGACACGGTGACGCCGCCACCTTCGACCAGCAGGACGCGCAAGCCCCGCCTGGCCAGCGCCCGGAACGCCCGCGCCAGATCGGGGCCCCGGGCGGGACCGTCGGCATCGAGCAGACCGTCCACCGGCAGCACCTGCGAACTGCGCGGCGCGGCGGGGTGGGTATCTCCGGCGGCCCCGGCGTCCCCCGCGCCGTGCAGGCGGGCGCGGGCGCTCTCGGCATGGCGGCTGTCACACAGCCACAGCACGGGCGTGAGGCCGTCGTGCAGCAAGCGCGCTCGGCCATCGAGCGAAGCCGCCGGGTCGAACACCACCCGCACAGGGTTCGGCCCGGGCACGCGCCGGGTGGTGAGCTGCGGGTCGTCGGCAGCCACCGTTCCGGCACCCACCAGCACCGCATCGCACAAGGCCCGCAGCCGGTGCAGGTGCAACAGGCTCGCTGCGCCGGTGACGAAGTACGAGTCGCCGCTGGCCGTCGCCACGCAGCCGTCCAGGCTTTGCCCCAGCTGCGCCAGGGCCCAAGGCAGGCCGTCGGCCCGAGCCGGCGCATGGCGGGCCTCCAGCAAGGGCCGGTACAGCGCCAGCCAGGCGGCCTGCTCGGCGCTGCGGGGCCGCGCCAGACACGCAGCCGCAGCGCGGCCGGAGGGGGCTGCGCGCGCTTCGAGCAGCTCCTCCCACAGCGCCGCCCATGTGGCCGGCACGGCGGCGCCTGGCTCGCCATCCGCACTGGCGTCCAACCTGAGATTCGCAGGGACGTTCAACTCGTCATCCACAGTGACGGCCGCCGCAGCAACCGGATCCAACACGCGGGTACCGCATCATCGCAGCGCGCGGATCGCCTGACGCCTGCGCGGATGCTCCCGACTTGCTAAGGTGCCCACGATGACCCCAGGCTCGACATTGCCAGCACGCACGGCGGCCGCACGCCAGACCACCCCTGCTCCAGCCCCCATGGATCACGAGCGCGAAGCTGCCGCGATCCGTGTCCTGCGGGCCTGCGGCGAGTTGCGCCACGGGCGCCCGCTGGCGCTGTCCAGTGGGTCGGGCCACCTGCTTGCCGCCGCTGTCGAGACGCTCGACGAAGCGCTGCTGCACAGCCTGCAGCAGGCCGGGGCCCCGCTGCAACTGGTGCTGAGCGCAGAACGTCTGCAGGCCTTGGCCGTGTTTGGCGGAACGGCCGAACCGGTCATCCAGGCCTGGGTGCAGCCGCCCGGCGTGGGCCTGCAGCCGCTGCAGCGGCTGGCGGCCGTGTGCGCCGGCACTGTCGACTCCGACCTGCTGCGCCAGCCGCAGCCGCTGCATGCCGCCGAACCCGCCGCCCTGGCGGCCCTGAGCCTGTGCAAGAGTGCGCGGCTGCTGCCAGCCTTGCTGCTGGTCGCCCTGCCAAGCCCTGCCCCGGCGTCGCTGGCCGCCGCGCAGGTGCTGCATTTCGACCCGGCCGACGTCGGACGGGCACTGCCGGGCCAAGCCCCCCGGCTGAGACGCGTCAGCGACGCCCATGTGCCGCTGGCGGCAGAAGAAGACTGCACGCTGGTGCTGTTCCGCGATATCGATGCGGATGTCGAGCACGTGGCGATCGTCGTCGGCCAACCACCGGTCGGTGTGCCCGTGCCGGTGCGCCTGCACTCGGCCTGTCTCACCGGCGACCTGCTGGGCAGCCTGCGTTGCGACTGCGGCCCGCAGCTGCAGCGCGCCGTGGCGCAGCTGGCCGGGACGGGCGGCGTGCTGCTCTACCTGGCCCAGGAAGGCCGGGGCCTGGGCCTGGCCAACAAGTTGCGGGCCTACCGGCTGCAGGACGCCGGGCTGGACACGCTGCAGGCCGACCGTCACCTGGGATTCCGCGAGGACGAACGCGACTTCGCCGCAGCGGCCGTGATGTTGAAGGCCCTGGGCCACCCGCGCATCCAGCTGCTGACCAACAACCCGCAGAAGATCGAGGCGCTGCGCTGCCACGGCATCGAGGTGGTCGACCGCCTGCCGTTGCCGGCGCCGATGAACAGCCACAACGAACGCTACATGCGGACCAAGCAGCAGGCCGGTCACCTGGGCGACGACTGAGTCAGGCCACAGGGCCCGCGCTGGCTGCGGGCGGGTCCATGGTCTCGACCTCGGCCAGCAGCTGTACCAGCCGGCCGGCCATGTGCTGCAGCAGCAGTGCGCCTTTTTCCGGCGTGGCTGCCGTGGCGTCGCCGCACACGCCATCGCGGTTGATGTCCTGCGTCATCCAGCCGATGCCCACCGGCTTCTCGACCCCCAGCAAGCCACCACGCTGCGCCAGCACACTGCCCAGGCTGGGGAAACGCGCCAGCCGGTCCATGCGCACCAGGTCGGGCCGCAGGTGCATGACCAGGGAGGTCTCGACCGCACCACCATGCAGGCCGTGTGCGAGTTCGTCCGCGCTGAACAGGCCCGGCGGCACGGCCGGCACGCCGAAGGAGAAGCTGTGGGCCCGCACCACCAGCAGGCCATGCGCCACCCGCAGCCGCAGCGCCGCCAGGTCCACGTGCGCACGCTGCCCGCCATGGCTGTTGAAGATCACCAGCTTGTTCACGCCGGCCCGCGCCACGCAGCGGCCCACGGCCAGCCACAGGCCGAGCAGGTCATCCAGTTCGGCGCTGAGGGTGCCCGGGAAGGCGGTGTGCTCCAGGCTGTCGCCGATGGTCAGTGCCGGCAGCACCAGCACCGAAGCCGTGGCCGGAAGGCGGCGCAGTGCTTCGCTCACCACGCCCTCGTTGATGAGCGCGTCGGTGGCCAATGGCAGGTGCGGGCCATGCTGTTCGATCGCCGCCACCGGCAGCAGCGCTATCGTGCGCGCGGGATCGACGCGGGCGAAGTCGGTGGTCGCCAGCTCTTGCCAATAGCCGCTGGGCAGGCAGTCGCCGGGTGGCAAAGGTCTGGCAGGCTGGTTCATCGCCATGTGCTCGTGGTGCAGGGATCGTAGAGGCCGGCCGGAGTGTCGTTCCTGGGCGGCGCGCCCGTCCAGCGGCTGCAGTGCCGTTGGATGCATTTCCCTGCTCTTCCACGCCGTCGGGCCGCAGCACCGCTTGACGCCACTATCGGCTTTGTCCTACTGACAACATGTTGTCAATTTAGGGAACATGTCGGCCATGCGCTCCGCCCCCACCAATCCCCTGCGAGACCTGGTGATCGAGGTCTTCCAGGCCAACGGCCTGTTGATCGACACCGGTAACGGCCTGGTGCGCGACGTGGGCCTCACTTCCGCGCTATGGCAGGTGCTGGCCGCACTGGGATATGCACCCGTGCCGCTGCCGGTGGCCCACATTGCCCGCGCGATGGGCTTGACGCGCCAGGCGGTGCAGCGGGTGGTGCACGTGCTGGCCGAGCGGGGCTTCGTTGAACTGCAACCCAACCCGCAGCACCGCCGCGCGCCGCTGGTGGTGCTCACGGAACAAGGCAGCCAGGCCCTCGCCGCGGCCGAGGCGGCCGAAGCCCCGATGAGCCGGCAGCTGGTCGAGCGCATCGGCGTGAGACGTGTTGCCGCTGCCACTGCGGTGCTGCGTGAACTCAACGCCTTGCTGCAGCAGGGCCTGGTCAGCGCCGCCGACGCCGACGACCCCGATTCCTCCACTCCCTGAGCCTTTGTCATGAATGCTGTTGCCGATACATCCTGGGATGCCGACGTGATCGTCGTCGGCGGTGGCCCCGTCGGGCTGTCGACAGCCTTCGCGCTGGCGCACCACGGCGTGCAGGTGCGCCTGCTCGAGCAGCGGCGCCAGGTGCTGCCCCACTCGCGCGCCAACAACCTGTGGGCCCGGCCGCAGGAGCTGCTGCATGCCATCGGTCTGCGCAACGCGCTGGCGGCACAGGCCTACCGGATCCGCGAAGTGAACACGCTGGTGCTGGGCGAGCCGGTGGACCCGGTGCGCATCGCCGACGTGGACAGCCCGTTCCCGGAGGTGCTGTACAGCGGCCAGGACGTGATCGAGACGACGCTGGCCGAGCAGCTGCAGGCCCGCGGGGTGACGGTCGAGCGAGGGCGCCGGCTGGTGGGCTTCGAGCAGGACGACGACGGCGTCACGCTGACCGTGGCCGAGGTCGACCCCGACGACGAGGAGCGCACGGTGGGCCAGCCGCAGACCTTGCACTGCCGCTACCTGGTGGCGGCGGATGGCGGCGACAGCCTGGTGCGCCGCCAGCTCGGCCTGGACTTCGAACCCGAGCGGCTACCGCATGTGATGAACCGCCAGGTGGACGCCAAGCTCAGCTGGCGACGTGCCACCGACTTCGACAAGCTCTGGTTCTTCTACTACCGCAAGGGCTTCTGCGGCGTGCTGCCGGTGTGGGGCGGCCATCACCGCCTCTTCTTCCTGGCCGACGACGAAGGCGTGCCCGAGCGCGATCCCACGCTGGAAGAGATGCAGGCCCTGGCGCGTGAAGTGACCGGCGACGAGACGCTGACGCTGACCGACCCCGTCTGGCTCACCCACAGCCGCTTCCAGCATGGCGTAGCGGCGCACTATGCGCAGGGCCGCGTGCTGCTGGCGGGCGACGCAGGCCACCGCAACCTGCCCAACGGTGGCCAGGGCATGAATGCCGGACTGCACGATGCAGTGGCCGCGGCCTGGCGGCTGGCCATGGTGCTGCAGGGTCGCGCGCAGCCCGTCGTGCTCGACTCTTATGACGCCGAACGCGGCGGCGAGCACCGGGCGCTGGACGCGCGCCAGCGCCGCGGCTTCCACAACAGCGTGTACCGCGGCCGCCTGAGCGATGCGGCCATGAGCCTGGCGGCCAAGGCAGTGCCCACCATCAGCACGATGATCCAGGGCACCGACGACTGGCAACAGCTGGCAGTGGCCTACCCCGACAGTCCGCTGAGCGAAGACCGGCTCACCAACGGCCTGCGCCAGCTGGTGGGCAGCGATGCGGTAAGGGCCGGTGCGCGCGCACCGGACGCCCCGGTGATCGCGGCCGACGGCCGCAGCACCCGCCTGTTCGACCACTTGTACAACCCCGACGGCTGGACCTGCGGCTGGGCGCTGCTGGCCTTCGATGGTCGTGACGACACCGCGTTGCCCGTGCTGCAGCAGGCCTGCCGCGCCGTGCAGGCCTGGCCCTGGGTGCGACCGCGCCTGGTGCTGAGCGCGGCCACGCCCGCGGGCGACGAAGCGGCGGTGCTGCTGAACGACCTGGACGGCGTGGCCCATGCGGCCTATGGCCTGGCCGGCCAGCCACCTGCGCTGGTGCTGGTGCGGCCCGATGGGCACATCGCGTTCCGTGCGCCGGCGGCAGAGCCGGCATCCTTGTTGGCGTACTGCACAAGGGTCTTCAAGACGGGTGGCGGTAGCGCAGGTTGAGCAGCACATAGCAGATCATCGTCGCCGTCAGGCCCACCAGCATGCCCTCGAGCCCCAGCGGCAGCACCAGAACCAGTGCAGTCAGGGCGAACACCGCCATCGTGTTGGTCAGCAGGTAGGGCCGCAGTTCCGGCACCTCCTGGTAGTAGCCATATTGCTTGCCTAGGAAGAACAGCACGGTGCCGACGGCGGCGAGCAGACGGAAGTCATGCGCGTCGAGCCCGCCCAGGATCGCATGCCGGATCAGCGAGGCCTGGATCGCCAGCCCGACGAACAGCAGGAAGTGCGAGTAGAGGATCGAGTGTCCCGTCGTCAACTTGCGTCGCTCGAGCAGGTGGAAGCTGTCGTAGTAGATCCACCAGATCGCCGACACCATGACGAATCCGCTGATGGCGGCGATGACGTTGAAGCGGTTCCAGGTGATGCCCGCCAGGGCCGCCGAAATGCTGATCACCGATTCGCCGAGCATGATGATGGTCAGCAGGCCGACGCGCTCGACCAGGTGCGCCGTGTGCGCGGGCACCGCATGCAGGCGGCGGTCGAGCACCACCAGGGCCGCCATGTCGAACAGGATGCCGGCATAGAAGACGCCGTAGCTCCAGGGCGGATCGAGCAGGACCGAAGACAGGCTGATCGCCGCGCCGATGGCGAACACGGCGCCCACCGTCGTCGCCATGCCGCCCCGGTCGTGGTGCTTGCGCCTGGAGACGAAGTACATCCCCGCCACGATCAGCCGCGCGCCACAGTAGCAGGCGACGGCCAGCGTGTACGTGCCGGCATCCTGGGTGGCGTCCGACACCTGCGCGGAAATGACGACCAGCAGAAACATCATCAGCAGCGTCGACAGCCGGTGTTGGCGGCTGTCGGTGTCGAAGCGATTGGCGTAGATCGTGTGGCCCGCCCAGATCCACCACACCGGCAGGAACATCAGCACGAAGTGCAGGAACTGCTGCGCCGTGATGTGGCCGTCGTGCGCTTCCGCAAGGATCTCGCCGACGTCGCGCAGGGCGACGACGAAGATCAGGTCGAAGAACAGCTCCAGCCAGGTCGCGTGCCGGTGCTGGTCGAAATATCGCAAGTCTTTCACGCAGCCATCGTAGGTTTGGGAGCCCGGCCGTGTGCGTGTCGAGGCCCTCCTTGGCGCTTGTCCGACGTTCGGCCCCCAGGTTCGCCGCAAGCGCGTGCCATGAACAGCAGGAATTGGCGCGCGGGCGCGCTGCACGAACGCTCCGGCACGCAGGCCGATTCACGTGGGGCGCACGATCCCCAGCTTCTGGAGCCTGTACTGGAGCGAACTGCGCTTCATGCCGAGCCTGGCGGCCGCGCCAGTCGGTCCGGCGATCACCCAATGGCATCCTTCGAGCACTTGCAGGATGTGCTGTCGCTGTGCGCCCGCCAGACTGTTGTCCACGGCCGGGACCGCGCCGCGCGACTTCAGCGCATCGGCGGGAACGTGCAAGGTGGAGCCGTGGGTGAGGATCACGCAGCGCTCGATGATGTTCGACAACTCGCGGACGTTGCCCGGCCACGCATAGCGGCACAGGGCCGCGAGCCCTCCCGGTTCCATCGCCGTGATCGAGCGGTTGTTCGCGCGCGCATGCACTTGCAGGAAATGCCGCGCCAGCAGCGGGATGTCCTCGCCCCGCTCGCGCAGCGGGGGGATCTCGATGGGGAAGACGTTCAGGCGGTAGTAGAGGTCCTCACGGAAGGTGCGGGCCTCGACCATCTGCCCCAGGTCGCGATTGGACGCGGCGATCAGCCGCACATCGATGCGCCGGGTGCGGCTGCTGCCGACCCGCTCGAACTCACGTTCCTGCAGCACGCGCAGGAGCTTGGCTTGCAGATCGAGCGGGATCTCGCCCACTTCGTCGAGGAAGAACGTGCCCCGATCAGCCAGCTCGAAGCGGCCGATGCGCCGTGCGACGGCGCCGGTGAATGCGCCTCTTTCGTGCCCGAAGACTTCAGCTTCCAGCAGGCCGGCCGGAATGGCGGCGCAATCCAGCCGAACGAAGGGCTGCTGGCTTCGGTGGCTCAGGCGGTGAATCGCACGTGCGATCAGCTCCTTGCCCGTGCCGGTCTAGCCCTGGATGAGAACGCAGGCGTTGGTGGGCGCGACCTCCTCGACGAGCTTCAGCGCCTGCGCGAGCGGCGCGCTGGCGCCGATGATCTCGCCCCAGTGCTGCTCGCTTTCCTGGCGCAGGTAGGTGCTGTGGGCCTCCGCGGCCTCTGCGCGCTGCTTGGCCGCCACCACCTGCGCCCGCTGCAACTCCACCACGGCCTGGTTGACGGCAACCTGCAGCAGCAGCAGGTCGGTGTCGGCAGGAAAGCCCGGACGCCTGGAGCCGGCGAGCACGAACCCGCCGCCCTCCTTCAAACCCAGCGACAGGCAGGTGACGTTGAGTTCCCCCGCGCCGAAGGGATTCGGCACGACATGACACTCGGCGGCCTGCTGGGTGCGCAGCCAAGGCTCGACGGCCACGCCGATCTCATGCACGCGGCGGTCCGCGTCCGCATAGCGGTCGCTGCGCGCCAGCTCCCGGATCGCGCCGCCCGATCCGTCGTCCAGGCGCGAATAGACGAGGTCGAGATTCAGCATGCGCGCGAGCATGTCCAGCACCTCGCGCATCACCCAGTCCGGCCCTTTGCCGGACCACAGGGCAGGCGCAGCAACAAGGCTGAGCAGCCCGTTGAAGCAGTCCTGCAGCCTGCGGGTTTCAGGGGAGGATGAGGTCATGAAGATGCCATGCTGGCACCCGTGGGACGCACGGGTTGGTGCGTTCGCGGGGGTAGAGCGAAACGCCGGGATCGACAAGACCTCGGATGCGAAAAGCTGCTGTTCTCCCCCTGAGCGTACGCTAAACAGGGACTGCCGCCCTAAGGAGGCGGCCATCTGCGCAGCCGGCGCTTCAACCTGGACGCCCTGCCGGCGGTCATCCAGCAGGCGCTTTTGTCCGGTCGAGGGCGCAGGCGATCGGCGCGTCGCAGGCCACCGTCTCCCTCGCCTGGAGCCTGAACGCCCGCGGCGTGAAGCCGGCGTACCGGTGGAACACGCCGGTGAAGTGGCCCTGGGTGCGAAAGCCCACGTTGGCTGCCACGTCAATAAGCGCGGTGTCGGTCCCGGTCAGCAGCGCCTTCGCCCGCTCGACGCGTTGCATGAGGACGTACAGGTGGGGCGATTGGCCAGTCGACTGCTTGAACATGCGCGCGAAGTGAAACGGGCTCAGCTGCACCGCCGCGGCCAGCTGTTCGACCCGGATCGTCTCGCCCAAATGCTCGCAGATGTGGTTGTGGACACAGCGCAGCTTGTGGGGCGCGAGTCCGCCCAAGGCTGCGGCTGTCGTGCTTCTCAGGACCGCGTACTTCCGGGCAACGTGCACCGCGAGGACCATGGCCAGCGACTCCATGTAGCGCGCATCCGGCAGACGCCGTGCGCGGACATCGCGTTCGGCGGCGTCGCCCACTTCGCGGATCAAGGGGTCGGCGGTCGCGTGCGGCTCCACGAGTGCCGTGTCGTCGCCCCCGAGCGCACGCGCCACCTGGTGGAAGAAAGGCGCCGCGATGCTCAGGACGAGCGTGTTGGTCCCTGGCCGGTCGGCCAGCGTATGCGGCAGTGCAGGCGGGACGACCGACACCAGCGGAGCGCGCAGGAAGGTCGTGCGGTCACGCCCCTGTCCGACCCGGTAGGTGGCGGACAGGTTGGCGGTGTCCGTCGGCACGAGGATGTCGACCGAGTCGCGCAGGCGCGCGCCGCCGAGGTCCGCGGCGCCGAGGTAGGCGATGCGCATCGCCGGACCGGGTGATCGCGCGCTCGCGTGGGCTTGCGATGCGTTGTCGCCTGCAATGCTGGCTTCTTCGAACATCACGATCCTCGTGGTTTCAGGTCTGCGCCGGCCATCGAAGCGACGGCCGGGCCCTGGTCGACAAGCGCATGTCCCGTGCCGGCGTGCGAAGGCGGTGAAGCGGCATCGCGGGTCTGGCGATTTGGCTTGGCGGACAAGGAGTTGCGGTGCACAGGTGCGGTGGCGCACGAGCCTGCCGGCACGCTGCACTGCCGGAGGGCCGTCATGCGCGACGGCCATTCGGCAGCCACGCGCCGGATGTCCTGGCCCGCAGCCGGCCAGGACCGAACACCCCGCCGCGAAAGACTCCAGTGCCCGCGCCTTTCGCATCAGGGTTTGTCAACACATGTCCAGCACCCGATGCACGAAGGCCACCGCCATGGCGCCCTCGCCCACTGCGGATGCACAGCGGCGCACCGCGCCGTGGCGGACGTCGCCGGCGGCGAACACGCCAGGGATGTTGGTCTCGAGGAAGTAGGGCTCGCGGTCCAGCGGCCAGTGCGGCGGCCGCGCGCCGTCGCACAGCAGGTCGCGGCCGGTCAGCAGGTAGCTGGCTTCGTCGCGCGCCATGCCGATGGCGCCGGCGCACTGGGTCTGCGGATCGCCGCCGGTGCAGACGAACAGCCAGCGCGTCGGCACGCGGCGCTCCGTGCCGCCTCAGGCGCTCAACGCGGCGGCACGAGCGCGTCGTCGACTTCGACATCGTCCGGCTCCAGCTCGGCGGCGGCGGGCTCGTCGCCCTGCACGTCGGACAGCAGCGGCAGCACCTCGGTGCCGATCTCCTCGAGCACCTCGGACGCTGGCCGTGTGCCGTACTTGACGTTGAGGATGACGTGGTTGACGCCGACGACGCGCAGCGCGTCGAGGAAGCGCAGCAGGAAGTGCCACCCCGCCCGGAAGCCGAGGTGGATGGGCTTGGGCGGCAGGTCCGGATCGTCGGCAAGGTCGACGTACAGCGATTGCACGAAGGGCTTGAAGGCGCCCGGGCTGGCGGCCTGGACGTCACCGCGCCAGCGCGCCGCCGCCGCGGCCTGCAGCTCGATGCCGCGGGGATAGGTGACCCAGCCATCGGCATGCGCAGCGATCCACGGCAGCGGCTGCCCGCTGTTGCCGGTGACGAACATCGGCAGGCGCCCGAGCGGCTTGGGCACGAGGTCGGCGTGCCCGGTGAGCACACCGGCCGTCGAATCCAAGCTGGGGTATTCGCGCTCCAGCACGTCGCGGATCACGCCGAAGTACTCGCGGAACAGGGCGGCACGCTGCTCGATGTCGACGCCGAAGGCCGGAAACTCCACCGGCCGGTCGCCGGAAGCCACGCCGAGCACCAGCCGGCCGCCCGACAGCTGGTCGACCGAGGCCGCCGCCTTGGCCACATGCAGCGGATGCCGCAAGGGCAGCACGATGGAGCCGGTGGCCAGCGCAATCGTTCGTGTGTGCGCCGCCATCCAGCCGAGGTAGACCCACGGGTCGTGGACCTGGCCGAGGTCACCGAAGCTCGGATCGCGCAGCGGCACGTCACGCACCCACAGGGCGGCGTAGCCAAGGGCCTCGGCGCGCTGCGCCAGTCGCTCCTGGTCGCGCATCGAGGGCTCGTCGCCCTTGAAGGTTTCGATGGGGAAGAAGATGCCGACCGTGAGGCGGCCTGCACGGAACATGCGACGAAAGCCTGGCGCGTCGTCGACGCGTGCAACCGGATTGACTTTCAGCATGCACGCTCTCCTGTTGGATCGGGTCCAGCGTAGGCAGCGCAACGGCGCCGGTATTCCCGATTGCTGCTCAAGCTGCCCCAGGCCTGCGACAGGTCTCGACACGGCACCGACTTCCGATACCGCAGGCCTGTGGCATGGCAGCGCAGGTCCTTGCAAGACTGCGGTGGCGCGCGGCCCTAGTCTTCACTCGACGACAACGCATCGCCCGCCCTCGCCCGCCGCGGTCGGCTGCGACCTCATCCAAGCGGGCCCTGAGAAGGAACCGATCATGACCATCGCCACCACACTGCGCTCGGATGCCGAGATCCAGTCCGAGGTGCTGAGCGAGCTGAAGTGGGAGCCGCGCGTGCAGGCGCCGGAGATCGGCGTGGCCGTGAAGGACGGCGTCGTGACGCTGACCGGCTGGGTCGACTCCTACACCAAGCGCTGGGGTGCCGAAGAGGCCGCACACCGGGTGCGTGGTGTCAAGGCGGTCGCCAACGACATCGAGGTCCGCCTGAGCACGGGCGGCGAGCGGCCCGACCCCGAGATCGCCGCGGCCGCGGTGCGCGCCCTGCAATGGGATGCACTGCTGGTGCCGGAGAAGATCGATGTGACCGTCTCCAAGGGCTGGATCACGCTCAAGGGCACGGTCGACTGGCAGTACAAGAAGTACGAGGCCGAGCGTGCCGTGCGCAGCCTGGCCGGCGTGAAGGGCGTCAGCAACCTGATCGACGTCAAGCCCAAGGCACACCCCGACGAGATCAGGAAGCAGGTCGAGCAGGCGCTGGTGCGCAGCGCGCAGACCGACGCCGGGCGCATCAGCGTCGAGGTCGACGGCGGCAAGGTCACGCTGAAGGGCACGGTGCGAGCCTGGACCGAGCGCCAGGAGGCCGAACGCGCCGCCTGGCGGGCACCCGGGGTCGTGTCGGTCGACAACCGCATCACCATCGGCGCCTGAAGGAGCACACCATGAGCGACCTGATCGTGGTGAGCTTCCAGAGCGAGGACACGGCCGACCAGGCCCTCAACAAGCTGCAGGCACTGCAGAAGGAATATGTCGTCGAACTCGAGGATGCCGTGGTCGTCGTGCGCGACCACGGCGGCAAGGTGCACCTGAAGCAGGCGGTGAACCTGGCCGGCATCGGCGCGGCCAGCGGCGCCGCCTGGGGCGGGCTGTTCGGCGTGCTGGTGGGCGTGTTGTTCCTCAATCCGCTGATCGGGTTCGCGGCCGGGGTGGCGGTCGGCGCGGGCACCGGTGCGCTGTCGGCCGCACTGGCCGACTACAGCATCGATGACGACTTCATCAAGCGCATGGCCACCGAGTTCTCCCCGGGCACCTCCGGTCTCTTCATCCTCGCCCGGCGGATGAACTTCGACAAGGTGCTGCCGGAGTTGAAGTCGTTCGGCGGCAAGGTGCTGAAGACCTCCCTGTCCAACGAGGAGGAAGCGCAGCTGCGGCAGGCGCTCGAAGGCCTGTCCGCCGCGCCGGCCTGACGATGGCGGCGCACCGAGGAGCCGGGCCATGGATCTTGCGCATGCGCCACTGTCCACGCTGCTCGCTGCAAGGACGGCACTGCCGAAGGTGAAGGACACGCGCGACGGCGCGAGCCTGCAAGTGCCCGTCACGGTCGCCAAGGGCTGACCGCGGGCGGACCCAAGAGACCCACCACAGAAGGAGCCTCACATGGCCAAGTGCGAAATCTGCGGCCGCCCGGCGACCGCCCAGGTCACGATGCGGCAGAACGGCCGCACCGAACAGATCGCGCTGTGCGACGAGCACTACCAAGAGGCGATGGGGCAAAACCGCATGCCCGCCTCGCCACTCGAGTCGCTGTTCGGCGGCGGCCTGTTCAAGCAGTTCCTTGGCAGCGACCGGCCCGGCATGTTCGACCAGGCCGGCGGCACGGTGCGGCGCCTGCCGCAGCGCCGGCAGCGCTCGCGCGAAGCCGTGGACCTGCAGTCCTTCCTGAACCAGGCCGCGCTGGACCGCCTGCAGGCCGCGGCCGAGAAGGCCGTGGAGTCCGGCCGCGACGAGGTGGACACCGAGCACCTGCTGCACGCACTCGCCGGCCACGAGGTGGTGCAGGAGATCCTGCGCGATTTCAAGCTGGACGCCGCGGATTTGAAGCAGCAGATCGACGAGAACGCGCCGCGCGGCGAGTACCGGCCCGCCAAGGGCGAGTCTCCGCGCATCGGCGTCTCGCCGCGCGCAAAGAGCGCGCTCGAGAACGCGCTGGTCGCCTCGCGGGAGCTGGGCCACAGCTACGTCGGGCCCGAGCACCTGCTCATCGGCCTCGTCGAGGAGGAGGACGGCTTCGCGGGGGACGCGCTGCGCAAGCTCGGGCTCACGCGCGAGGCCCTGCGCCAGAAGACGGTGAAGGTGGTCGGCAAGGGCGCGGAAGAGGGCAAGGTGTCCAGGCGCATCGGCACGCCCAACCTCGACAAGCACGCGCGCGACCTGACCGAGCTCGCACGTCAGGGCAAGCTCGACCCGGTCATCGGTCGCGCCAAGGAGATCGAGACGACGATCGAGGTGCTGGCGCGACGCAAGAAGAACAACCCGGTCCTGATCGGCGAACCCGGCGTCGGCAAGACGGCCATCGTCGAGGGCCTGGCGCAGCGCATCGTCAACGAGCAGGTGCCGGAGGTGCTGCGCGGCAAGCGGCTGGTGGAGCTGAACATCAACAGCATGGTCGCGGGCTCCAAGTACCGCGGGGAGTTCGAGGAACGCGTCAAGCAGATGCTCGACGAGGTCATCGCCAACCAGGACGAGCTGATCCTCTTCATCGACGAGCTGCACACCATCGTCGGCGCCGGGCAAGGCGGCGGCGAAGGGGGGCTCGACATCGCCAACACCTTCAAGCCGGCGCTGGCGCGCGGGGAGCTGCACCTGATCGGCGCCACCACGCTGAACGAATACCAGAAGCACATCGAGAAGGACGCTGCGCTGGAGCGCCGCTTCCAGCCCGTGAACGTGCCCCAGCCCAGCGTGGACGAAACCGTTGAGATCCTGCGCGGCCTGCGAGACCGCTTCGAGGCCCACCACAAGGTGAAGATCACCGAGGAGGCGATCTCGGCGGCGGCGAAGCTGGCCGACCGCTACATCACCCAACGCTTCATGCCGGACAAGGCCATCGACCTGGTTGACCAGGCTGCGGCGCGGGTTCGCATCCGCGCCAGCTCGCGGCCGAAGGCCATGCATGACATCGAAGAGGGCATCCGCCGCCTGCGCCAGGAGCAGGACGCGGCCGGCGCGGCGCGCCAGTACGACAAGGCCAAGGAGCTCGAGGGTCGGGCCAAGACCGAGCAGAAGCGGCTCGACGACGAGACCACGAAGTGGAAGAAGCAGCGTGGCACCAGCTCCGAGGTGGTGACCGCCCAGGAGGTGGCCGAGATCGTGGCCTCGCTCAGCGGCATCCCGGTGTCCGAGCTGACCTCCGCGGACCGCGAGAAGCTGCTGCACCTGGAAGACCGGCTGCGCGAGCGCGTGGTCGGCCAGGAGGAGGCCGTGCACGCGGTCTCGCAGGCGGTGCGCCTGGCCCGCGCCGGGCTGCAGGAAGCCGGCAAGCCGACCGCAACATTCCTGTTCCTCGGGCCGACCGGGGTCGGCAAGACCGAGCTCGCGAAGGCGCTGGCGGCCACCGTGTTCGGCAGCGAGGAGGCGCTCGTGCGCATCGACATGAGCGAATACGCGGAGCGCCACACGGTGGCCCGGCTGGTGGGCGCGCCGCCCGGGTACGTGGGCTACGAGGAAGGCGGGCAACTCACCGAACGCGTTCGCCGGCGTCCCTACTGCGTGGTGCTGCTCGACGAGATCGAGAAGGCACACGGCGAGGTGCACAACATCCTGCTGCAGCTCTTCGACGAAGGCCGGCTGACCGACGGCAAGGGACGCGTGGTCGACTTCACGAACACCGTCATCATCGCCACCAGCAACCTCGGCTCCGAGGTGATCCAGCGCAACCTGACGGCCAAGGACCGCGACCTGCTCGACTATCCCGCACTGCGCGACCGCCTGATGGAGATGCTGCGCCACCATTTCCGCCCCGAGTTCCTGAACCGGGTCGACGAGGTGGTGGTGTTCCATGCACTGGGCCGCGAGCAGATCCGCTCCATCGTGGAACTGCAGCTGCAGCGGGTGGCGCGGACGGCGGAACAGCAGGACCTGCGCCTGAGCTTCGACAAGTCGCTGGTCGATCACCTGGCCGAGATCGGCTACGACCCCGAGTTCGGCGCGCGCATGCTCAAGCGCAAGGTGCGCAGCGAGGTCGAATCCAGGCTGGCCACCGTGCTGCTCAACGGCGACCTGCAGCCGGGGGCCGATGCCACGCTGTCCTACGACCCTGCCACTCAGGAAGTGCGCATCGTCCAGGAGGTCGAACACAAGGCCGCGGCGTGAGCCTTTCTGACCGCTGCGGCGTTCGATGATGACGGTTCCAGGCGGTCATGAAGGCGCGCACGGCGCGAGGCCACCTTCGCGTCGGTCTTCGCCGGCATCGAGGCCGCGTCGCAGCACGTGCTGGTTGGATGCGCGCCCCTTCACTGCGGCAATTTCGACGCCAGCACGTCGATCTTTTCGATGACCGGCGCTTGCGAAAACAGCTCGGGCGCCTTCGCGAACAGCGCCGCGGCCACCTGGCCCGACAAATGGGCCTGGCGGCCGGCATCGTCCGGGAAGGCGTCGAAGATGCCGAAGGTGGAGGGCCCGATGCGCAGGCCGAACCAGGCGATCGTCGCGGGCTCTTGCTGCACGATCGGCAAACCGCCGCGCAGGAAGTCTTCGACCTCCTGTTCCTTGCCAGGCTTGGCCTCCATGCGCACGAACAGGGCAACGTTGACCATGGTTATCCTTTCGATGGCGGTGATGCAAGCGCCGATGCTGCAGGGAGAAACCATAGCTGCCCAGGGCGAACGCGTCTTCCCTATTCCGGCGGCGCGCTGTCGAGTCCTTGCGCCTGCAGCCGCCATGCGTTCAGCCCACCCCCGCTGGCGACGCACGGCTGCCCCACCGGCCCGGCACGCATGCACGTTGGCGATGCAGGCCTTGTCGCACCATCGGGTCAGTTCCCGAGCCGCCTGTCCCGCCATGCAGGCAGGCGCCACTCAGGCCCTACCTGGCTTCTTTCGCACGCGCCTGTTGCAGCAGCCAGTCGTGCAGCGCCAGGGCCGCCGGCCGCCGCCGTGCCGCCGCGGACATCACGAGCGAGTAGCCGTGTTCCATCGACCACTGGCCTTCGAACGGCGCGACCAGGGCCTTGCTTCGCAGCAGCCGGTCGGTGATCGGCCGCCGGCCCAACACCACGCCTTGGCCGGCCACGGCGGCGGCGATGGCGGTGTCGTAGGTGTTGAACGTCAGCAGTGCGGCGGGCTCCAGGTGGGCGGCATTCACCGCTGTCAGCCAGCTGGCCCATTCCGAAGGGATGCCGTGCCCGGCAGAAGCACTGCCGATCTGCAGCAATGTGTGGTGCCGCAGGTCGGCGGGGGACTTCAACGGCGCCCCCGTGCGCTTGAGCAGCGCCGGCGCGCACATCGGGACCAGCACCTCGTCGAACAGCGGTGTGCCGGCCAGGGCGCCGCTGCGCCCATAGCGAATGGCAAGGTCGTAGCCGTCGCGCTCCATCGAACGCACGTCGTGCGAGGCGTCGATGCGCACGTCGACGCCCGGATGCGCTTGCGTGAAGCTGGCCAGGCGCGGGATCAACCAGAGCGATGCCAACCCCGGCGTGGTGGTGATCGTCAGCACCTCACGGCCGTGCGGCTGGCGCAATTGAGCCACCGTGGTCTCCAGCACGCCCAGCGCCTGGGCCACCGCCGCGGCAAGGCGGCGGCCGTCGTCGGTCAGGTCGAGTGCGCGGTGTCGGCGCACGAAGAGCGCCAGTCCCAGCTCGGCCTCCAGCGCCGCAATCTGCCGGCTCACCGCCGACTGCGTGAGAAACAACTCCCCGGCCGCCCGCGTGAAGGAGCGCTGGCGTGCTGCAGCGTCGAAGACCTTCAGGCGATCCAGCGAAGGCAGGCGTTGGTTTGCCATGCGTTGGAGGAATGCAAGCACTTCCAAAAGATCGTTTGAGCGGCACGACCAGTCGATGGACCATGGCACTCAACCGGAGCCCATGCTCCCATGCGAACGGAGAATGCCATGAACAGCGCCCCGATGACCAGCCATCGCCTTGGCCGCGGCGATTGTCTTCATGTGGCGGCGCAGCCCGTGCGCGTGCTTGCCGACCAGGGCACGCTGTGGGTGACGCAGGACGGCGTGCCAGCGGACATGGAGGTGGACGCCGGCAGCGAGCGGGACTTCCAGTGCCACGGTGGGCTGACGATCGGAACCTTTGGCGGTGAGGCGGCGCTGCGGCTGCTGCCCTTGCCCGAGCACGACGCCGCCACGGCGCTGCGCAGGCTGCGGCGCTGGCTGGGCATCGTCCACCGCAAGGTGCAGCCATGAACGCGATGTCCTTGCCTGCGCGCCGTCAGCGCTTGATCAGCTGGCCTGCGATGGACTGTGTCCAACCGACTGGCGGCTGCGGCGACTCCTGGCAGCGGAGCCGCTACCGCGAGCGCGTGCTGCTGCGCGATGGCCGAAGCGTGCTGCTGCGCCCGGCACACCATCGCGATGCTGCGTTGCTGCAGCGCTTCGTCGCGGAACTCTCGCCGCGCTCACGGCTGCTGCGCTTCCACGGCGTGGTGAACGGCCTGTCGGACGCGATGGCACGCACCTTGTCGACACAGGTCGCCTCACGGCACGTGGCGCTGGTGGCGCTGGCCGACGGCCCGGACGGACTGCCTGAGCTGTGCGCCGAAGCGCGCTACGCGGTCAGCGCAGATCTCCGAAGCGACGAGGCCGAGGTGGGTGTCGCCGTTGCCGACGACTGGCAGCACATGGGCCTCGGCCACACGCTGCTGACCCGCCTGGCCATGCACGCCCGTGCCAACGGACTGCTGGTGCTGCGCGGCTACGTCATGGCCGGCAACGAGCCCATCCTGGCACTGTTGCGGGCACTGGGAGACGAACCCCGCGGTCATGCGGCGGAGATCCGCGCAACCATCACCCGGTAGACGCCAGGCATCGGCCGTGCCCGGGCAGGCCATCAGCGCGTGAACGTGCTCGGTGCGGCCTGCTGGCGGTGGCCACCGAGGAGCGCACGCCGGTGCTGCGCCTGGACAGGTCCGCGCGATCTTGTGCGCGAGCACCCAACGGTGGTGACCGCGTCGCTGTCAGAAGGCGCTCTTGACGACACCCCCGTCCACGCGCAGGGCCGCGCCCGTCGTGGCGGAAGCCAGTGGGCTGGCCACATAGGCCACGAGCGAGGCAACCTCCTGCGGCGTGGCGAAACGCTGGATGAGCGAGGTGGGGCGCACATGCTCGAAAAACTCCGCCTCGACCTGCTGGGGGCTCTTCTCGCTGGACCGTGCCATGCCGTCGACGAAGTCACCGACGCCACGCGATCGTGTCGGTCCCGGAAGCACGCTGTTGACGGTGATGCCTGTGCCCGCCACGGATTCCGCCAGCCCGCGCGACACCGCAAGTTGCGCGGTCTTCGTCATCCCGTAGTGAATCATCTCCGTCGGAATCTGCACCGCGCTCTCGCTGGAGATGAAGATGATGCGCCCCCAGTTGGCCCGCTTCATCGCGGGGAGCACGAGGCGCGCCAGGCGCACCCCGCTCAGCACGTTGACATCGAAGAAGCGCCGCCAGTCATCATCGGGAATGTCCTCGAACGGCTTGGCTTCAAAGATGCCGAGGTTGTTGACGAGGATGTCGATGCCCGCGTGGCGTCGCACGAGTTCCTCGGCTGCCTCGGCGCGGCTGAGGTCCCCTGCAAAGCCGTCGACCGTTCCCTCGGTCTCCGTGCGGATGCGGTTGACCGCCTCATCCACCGCAGCCTGCGTCCGGCCGTTGACGATCACGGTCGCGCCCTCCCGCGCCAGCGTGTGCGCGATCGCAAAGCCGATACCCGCCGTGCTGCCTGTCACCAGGGCCACCTTGTCAGTCAGTTGCAGGTCCATGTCGCGATTCCTCCTCGATCTGTCGGCTGCAGCTTAGTGCCGATCTCATCAGCCATGCGCCACTGTGGCCATGCCACGCAATGACGGAGGAGACAGGCAGTGGGGCCGTGGCGCAGGAGCGCCGCCTACAGGTGGAACACGTAGGTCAGTTCTTCACACCACTCGCCCTTGTACTGTTCGAAGCGCGTGCCGGCAAGACTGAAACCGGCACTCAGAAGCAAGCGCCGGCATGGCTGGTTGCGGGTGTCAGTGCCTGCGCGAACAGTGAGCCGATGATCCAGGCTCCGCAAGAGCGTGGTGCAGGACTGCAGGGCTCGAAGCGCATGTCCCCTGCCCTGGGCCGCCTGCGACAGCGTGATGCCAAGTTCGACCGTCCGTGCGTCGTCGGACAGGTGCAAGCCAAGGTCACCGAGAAGCACGTCGGTGCTCGACTGAGCCACCGCCAACTGCGTCCACTGACCAGGCATCAAGCAGCTGGCCGCACTCATGTCGCTCAGGAATCGCCGAGCTTGGTCCTCGTCCATGGGCGCCCAACCCTGGAATCTGGCGAGTTCGCCATCGCTGCGGTAGGCATGGAAGGCGCGCAGATCCGAGGGGTCGAGACGCCGAAGGGTCGTTTCACCGTTGACGGACGGCAGCACGGATGTCAAGGAAAGCATAGGCGACTGCGCGCGCGGAACGTGATGCTGAGTGGGCTCATGCCGTCCGATCGTGAGCGTCCTGCGCCGGCCGCTCAACGTGCAGTGGCAGCGAGGTACCTGACCGTCACCACGACCGGCTCCTCGGGAACACCGTGGGACGATCTTGGCTCATTCCCACTCGATCGTCGCCGGCGGCTTGCTGCTCACGTCGTAGGTCACCCGGTTGATGCCGCGCACCTCGTTGATGATGCGGCCCGACACCTTCTTCAGCAGGCCGTAGGGCAGCTCGGCCCAGTCGGCGGTCATGAAGTCGCTGGTCTGCACTGCGCGCAACGCCACCACGTAGTCGTAGGTGCGGCCGTCGCCCATCACGCCCACGCTCTTGACCGGCAGGAACACGGTGAAGGCCTGGCTGGTCAGGTCGTACCAGCTCTTGCCGGTGGCCTCGTCCTTCCAGTTGCGCAGCTCCTCGATGAAGATGGCGTCGGCCCGGCGCAGCAGGTCGGCGTATTCCTTCTTCACCTCGCCCAGGATGCGCACGCCCAGGCCGGGGCCGGGGAACGGATGGCGGTACACCATCTCGGGCGGCAGGCCCAGGGCCACGCCCAGCTCGCGCACCTCGTCCTTGAACAGGTCGCGCAGCGGCTCCAGCAGCTTCAGGCCCAGCTGCTCGGGCAGGCCGCCCACGTTGTGGTGGCTCTTGATGGTCACGGCCTTCTTGGTCTTGGCGCCGCCCGACTCGATCACGTCGGGGTAGATGGTGCCCTGTGCCAGCCACTTGGCCCCCTTGGCGCCTGCGCCCACCAGCTTGGCCGCCTCCTGCTTGAACACGGTGACGAACTCGCTGCCGATGATCTTGCGCTTGGCCTCGGGGTCGCTCACGCCGGCCAGCTTGCCCAGGAACAGCTCGCTCGCATCCACGCGGATGACCTTGGCATGCAGCTGGCCGACGAACATGTCCATCACCATGTCGCCTTCGTTCAGCCGCAGCAGGCCGTGGTCGACGAACACGCAGGTCAGCTGGTCGCCGATGGCACGGTGGATCAACGCCGCGGCCACGCTGCTGTCGACGCCGCCGGACAGGCCCAGGATCACTTCCTCGTCGCCCACCTGCGCGCGGATCGACGCCACGGCTTCGGCGATGTGGTCCTTCATCACCCAGTCCGGCTGGGCCTTGGCAATGTTCAGCACGAAGCGCTCGAGCAGCGCCTTGCCCTGCACCGTGTGGGTCACCTCCGGATGGAACTGCACCGCGTAGTAGCCGCGCGCCTCGTCGGCCATGCCGGCGATCGGGCAGCTGGGCGTGCTGGCCATCAGCTTGAAGCCCGGCGGCAGCGCGGTGACCTTGTCGCCGTGGCTCATCCACACCTTGAGCATGCCGTGGCCCTCGGCCGTGGCGAAGTCCTGCAGGCCGTCGAGCAGCTTCGTGTGGCCATGGGCGCGCACCTCGGCATAGCCGAACTCGCGGTGGTCGCTGGCTTCCACCTGGCCGCCCTGCTGCACCGCCATCGTGAACATGCCGTAGCAGATGCCCAGCACCGGCACGCCCAGGTCCCACACGGCCTGCGGCGCGCGCAACTCATGCTCCTCATAGGTGCTGGCATGGCTGCCGGACAGGATGATGCCCTTGGGCGCGAACTCGCGGATGAAGGCATCGCTGACGTCGTTCGGGTGGATCTCGCAATACACATGCGCCTCGCGGATGCGCCGGGCGATGAGCTGCGTGACCTGGGAGCCGAAGTCGAGGATGAGGATCTTGTCGTGCATGGTCGGATGCCAGTCAGGGATGTACGTCGGCGGCCGCGGGCGGGCCCGCGGTGGCAGATGCGGAGGAACGGAAATCGGGGCGCCGGAAATGCCGCCAGGCCAGCAGCGTGGCGATGGCCTGCAGCGCGGCGCAGAAGAAGAAGGGTGCGCCGATGCGCCAGTCGCCCGGCGCCAGGTGCGACACGAAGCCCAGCAGCGCGGCGCCGATCACCGGCGCGGCCACGGCCATGATGCTGCTGATGCCGGCCAGCGCACCCATGGCCCTGCCCTGCATGTCGGCGCTCGCGGCGTTGGACACGATGCTCTGCAGCGCCGCCGTGACCGCATAGCCCAGCACGTTGACGATGATGAACACGTACATCACCCAGCCCTCGGTGGCCAGCGCCCAGCCCAGGTAACACAGCCCGGCCGACAGCAGCCCCAGCAGTGCCAGCCGCTCGGCCGCGAAGCGCTTGAGCAGCGCACGCATCAGCCCGCCCTGCACGATGAACATCATCACGCCGATGGCGAACAGCGACCAGCCGTTCTCGCGCGGCCCCCAGCCGAACTTGAAGGCGGTGTACAGCACCCAGGTGGAATGCAGCATCAGCTGCGCCAGCGTGGCGAAGGCGATGGCAATCACCAGCGGGCCGATGCCTTCCAGCCGCGTGAGCCCGCGCAGCGCCGACACCGGGTTGGCCTTGCGCCATTCGAACGGGCTGCGCTTGTCCGCCGGCAGCGATTCGGGCAGCACGAACAGGCCGTACAGCAGGTTCAGCAGTGCCAGGCTGCCGGCCACGTAGAACGGCAGGTGCAGGTCGATGCTGCCGAGCAGCCCGCCCATCACCGGCCCGAGCACGAAGCCCAGGCCGAACATCGCGCCCAGCAGCGCGAAGCGGCGTGCGCGGTCCTCGGGCGGGGTGATGTCGGCCACATAGGCATTGGCCACGGCGGCATTGGCCTGCAGCGCACCGCTGACCAGCCGCACGGCGATCAGCATCCAGAGCGCATTGGCCAGGCCGGTGACGAAGAAGCTGAGCGCCAGGCCGGTGAAGCCCAGCAGCAGCACCGGCCGCCGGCCGTAGCGGTCGGACAGCGCGCCCAGCACCGGCGCGCCGAAGAAGTTGGCGATGCCGAAGGCAAAGGACACGGCACCGAACCAGAAGGCCTGGTCGGCCTGGCTGCCGGTGAAGCTGCCCACCAGCGGCGCCAACACCGGGATGATCAGGCCGATCGACACCATGTCGATCAGCACGGTGATCAAGATGAAAGGCATGGCGGCCCCCCGCCGGGCGGGTACGCCCGACGGCCCGCCAAGAGGGCGCGGGCCGGCTGGGGGCGGCCCGGCGCTCGGCATGCCGGGCGGCGTGCCCGGCTTGCGAGCGTCGGCGTCCATGGTCATTCCGCGCGGTAGTTCGGCGCTTCCTTGGTGATCTGCACGTCGTGCACGTGGCTCTCGCGGATGCCGGCGGTGCTGATCTCGACGAACTCGGCCTTGCTCTGCATCTCGTCGATGGTGGCGCAGCCGCAGTAGTGCATGGAGGCGCGCAGGCCGCCGGCCATCTGGAAGATGATGCCCACCACCGAGCCCTTGTACGGGACCTGGCCCTCGATGCCTTCCGGCACCAGCTTGGTGGTGTTGGGGTTGCTGGTGGCGCCTTCCTGGAAGTAGCGGTCGGCCGAGCCCTGCTGCATCGCGCCGATGGAGCCCATGCCGCGGTAGCTCTTGTAGCTGCGGCCCTGGTACAGGATGACCTCGCCCGGCGCCTCCTCGGTGCCGGCAAAGGCGCTGCCCATCATCACGGTGCTGGCGCCGGCGGCGATGGCCTTGGCCAGGTCGCCCGAGTAGCGCACGCCGCCGTCGGCGATCAGCGGCACGCCGGTGCCCTTGAGCGCGGTGGCCACGCCGTCGATGGCCATGATCTGCGGCACGCCCACGCCGGTGACGATGCGGGTAGTGCAGATGGAGCCGGGGCCGATGCCGACCTTGACTGCATCGGCGCCGGCTTCCACCAGCGCCAGCGCGGCGCCACCGGTGGCGATGTTGCCGCCGATCACGTCCACGCCCGGGTAGTTCTTCTTGACCCAGCGCACGCGGTCGATCACGCCGGCGCTGTGGCCGTGCGCGGTGTCCACCACCAGCACGTCAACGCCGGCCTTGACCAGCAGTTCCACGCGCTCCTCGGTGCCGTCGCCCACGCCCACCGCTGCGCCCACGCGCAGCTTGCCCTGCGCATCACGCGCGGCATTCGGGAAGGTCGTCTGCTTGGTGATGTCCTTGACGGTCATCAGGCCGCGCAGCTCGAAGCCCTCGCCCACCACCACCACGCGCTCCAGCTTGTGCTGGTGCATCAGTGCCTTGGCCTCGGCCAGCGAGGCGCCTTCCTTGACGGTGATGAGCTTGTCCTGCGGCGTCATGATCTGGCGCGCCGGCACGTCCATGCGGGTCTCGAAGCGCAGGTCGCGGTTGGTGACGATGCCCACCACCGTCTTGCCCTGCACCACCGGAAAGCCCGACACGCCATGCTGCTCCGACAGCGCGATGACTTCGCGCACCGTCATGTCGGGGCCGATCGTGATGGGGTCGCGCAGCACGCCGGATTCATAGCGCTTGACGCGCGCCACCTCGGCCGCCTGCTGCTTGGCCGTGAGGTTCTTGTGCACGATGCCGATGCCGCCTTCCTGGGCCAGCGCGATGGCCAGCCGGGCTTCGGTGACGGTGTCCATCGCAGCGGACACCAGCGGCAGGTTCAGCGCGATGTTGCGGGACAGCTTGGTCGAGAGGCTCGTGTCGCGGGGCAGGACCTGCGAGAACGCTGGCACCAACAACACGTCGTCGAAGGTGAGGGCTTTGCCAAGAAGGCGCATGAGAAAGCTCCAGTCGCAAAGCGCGATTATAGGGAGGCTCGCGGCATCGTCCTGTTGCACCCCACCGGCCCGCTACACTGCGCGGTTATCCGTTTCACGGCCTGAGTACGGCGCCTTATGCATCGACCCTCAATGTTCGTGACCACCGGCGTGCTGTGTGCCGCCGCCGTGTTGATGTCCTCCGCCGCACGGGCCCAGTGGGTGTGGAAGGACAGCCGCGGCCAGGTGCACGCCAGCGACCTGCCGCCGCCCCGCGACATCCCCGACAAGAACGTCATCCAGCGCCCTGCCGCCGCGCCCACGCCTCGGCCCGCGGCCCCGGGTGCCACCACGGCACCTGCGGCGCCGGCTTCGCCCGCCGCCTCGGTGCCGGCTGCGCGTGTCGATCCCGAGCTGGAGGCGCGCAAGCGCCGCGCCGATGAGGAACAGGCCGCGCAAAAGAAGGCCGAGGAAACGCGCCAGTCCAGCCAGCGCGTGGAGAACTGCAACCGCGCGCGGGAAGCGCTGCGGCAGCTGGAAAGCGGCCTGCGCATCGCCCGCGTGAACGAGAAGGGCGAGCGCGAGTTCCTGGACGACCAGCAGCTCGGCGCCGAGACCCAGCGCGCCCGGCAGGTGGCGGCCAGCGAGTGCCGCTGAACGGCTGACGCCGGCTCAGCGCGGCATCAGGCGCAACAGCGCCTCCACCCGCGGCCGCTCGGCGGCGCTGAAGTGCGCATCCAGGTGCGCCTGCATCGCCGCTGCCCGCTGCGCGGCCGACAGGCCCGGCTGCGCCTGCAGGCGCAGTTGCTCCGAGTGGGCATCCGACAGCCGCTGCTCCCAGGCCGCCCAGCCTTGCTGCAGGGCGAGTTGCTGCATCGGCGCATCGGGCAGCGGCTCGGGATGCAGCGCCAGCGGCGCCAACGACGCGAAGCTGGGCCCGGCGCCGCCGTTCAGCCGTGCGATGGTGGCACGCAGGCGGTCGTCCTCCTCGCGGTAGAAGGCTTCGGCCATGGCCGGGCCCAGCAGCTGCTGCCGCACCCGGGTGCGTTCGGCCAGGGCGGCGGCCAGTGTCTCGGGGCGGGAAGGATCGGCCACCGTCTGCCAGCGGTACTGCGCCAGCGCCAGGTAGCGGGCCCACAGCTGCCGCAGGTCGGTCGCCGCCTGTGGACCGTGGCGGTGCGCCACCTCGTCCACCAAGGCGTCGCGCAGTCGCTGGAGCGGCAGTTCGCCCTGCAGCGCAAGGTAGTGGTCCAGCCGCCGGCGCAGCGCCGGATCGGGCCGCAGCCGGCCGTCGGCACCCACCGTCCAATCGGCATCGGGCTCGGTGCCCCGCAGCGACGAACCGGCCAGCCACCGGGCCCAGTCGGCTGCATCCGAAGCCGCTGCGGGCCGCGGCGCGGCGGCCGTGTCGGGCGGCTCCTGTGCCGCGGCTGGCGCAGGCGATGGCGGGGGCACGGCCGGCGGCGTCTGCTGGCGCAAGCCCTGCTGCAGCTGCCACCCGCCGACCACGACCAAGGCCAGCGCGCCCACGACGCGCCACTTCACAGGCCCGCCCCCTTCAGGCGGTTGGCATGGGCGCGGTAGACCGCCACCGGATCGGGCGTGAACAGGCCGCGCAGGCCGAAGCTCTGGTTCACCTGGTCGAAGTGGTTCCAGGGCAGGTCGTCGCGGATCACCTGGCCCCACCGGGATGAGCAGGGGCTCACCAGGCCATCGCTGGCCGCGCCGAGGAAGGCGGTGGCACCGGTGACCAGGATGGCGTCGGTGGCATCGAGCAGGTTGGTGGCCGCCCCACGGCCACCGAAGGCGTAGTAGCGCACCCCGTTGACCAACGCCGGGCCCTGGCCACACGGCATGCTCGGGGCGCCCTGCGGAAACAGCCGATTGAAGGCCTGCGCCCCGCGGCTGGACAGGGACTGCGCCGCGGCCAGGCCGTCGATGGGCGCGGCACTGCCGGCGAACAGGCTCACCAGGCCACCGAGGGCACCCACCGCGGCACCGCCGAGCGCGGTGGTGCCAGTCGCGCCCGTGAGGGCCAGGAACGCATCGAAGCTGGCCGAGCCCTGATGCGGCGTGCCGATGGTGGTGACCGAAGCCACCAACGCCGGCGCGACCGCCGCCACGTAGCGTGCGCTGCTGCCGCCCTGGCTGTGGCCGATCAGGTTGAAGCGCGCGTGGCCATAGGTGGCCTGCCACCACTGCAGCTGGCGCAGCAACGCTTCGCCGCGCAGCACGGTGTCGTTGGCGGGGGACAGTTGCACCACCAGCACCTGCGCACCGCCGGCACGCAGCGCCTCGGGGATGCCGTAGAAGTAGTCGGTGGTGCCGAACAGCCGTTCGAAGCCGAACAGGCCGTGCACCAGCACGATGGGATGGCGGGTCCGGGTGTAGCCGTCGGCGTGGCAGGAGGCCGGCAGCACGGCCGGCAGCACGGCCAGCAACAGGGCGACGAAGCGCGATTTCACGAGGGTTCCAGGGCGATGGAGTCAGTGCGCCATCACCGCCGGCGCGTGGAAGACCGAAGGTTATTCGCGGCCGGCGTGGTCCCCGTCGCCTTTGACGCCGATACAACGCGATCTGCTCATCCGCGCCGCTGGCCCTTGTAGCGCAGCCGCCGCGCTTCCTTCGGATCGACCTGCAGCGGCCGGTACAGCTCGATGCGGTCGCGGTCGCGCAGCGGCTGGTCGGGCGGCGCCAGGCGGCCCCAGATGCCGTGCTTCAAGGCTTCGAGCCGCAGGCCATGGCGCGCCGGCAGGCCGCTTTGCAGCACGGCTTCACGCAGGGTGGAGCCGGCCGGCAACCGCAGCATCACCCGGTCGGTCTGGTCGGCGGCAGGGCTGTAGACGACTTCGATGCGCAGCGGCGCAGCGTCGTCAGCGCTTGCCATACACGGCTTCGGCGCGCTTGACGAAGCTGTCGACGAAGGTGTTGGCGATGCGGTCGAACACCGGGCTCACCGCGGCGCTGAGGGCGCGGCTGCTGAAGGTGTACTGGATGTCGAACTCGATCTTGCAGGCCTGCTGGTCGCCCTGCCCCACCGGCTTGAACAGCCAGGTGCCTTCCAGCATGGAGAACGGACCGTCCACCAGGCTCATGCGCACCGATTCACCCGGCACGTTGAGGTTGCGGGTGGTGAAGGCCTGGCGCAGGCCCAGGTACTTGAGGTGCAGTCGCGCGGTCATGCCGCTGTCGTCCCGCGTGAGGACCTCGGCCTGTTCGCACCAGGGCAGGAACTTGGGGTAGTCCTCCACCGCCACCACCAGCTCGTACATCTCCTGCGGCGAGTACCACAGCAAGACAGACTTTTTCACGTGCTTCATAGAATGGCCCGGATTGTAGGCGGCCGCTGCGCCCCCACTTTTGCCTGCAGCGGATCACGAAGTCCGCACCAGAACTCGAAAGCAAGCCGCCCCATGAGCAACATCGCCGAGAACCGCCGAGCCCGATTCGAATACCACCTCGAGGAGCAGTACGAGGCCGGCATCGTGCTGCACGGCTGGGAGGTCAAGGCCGTGCGCGCCGGCCAGGTGCAGCTCACCGATGGCTACGTGCTGATCCGCGATGGCGAGCTGTTCCTCATCGGTTGCCGCATCAATGCGCTGCGCACCGCCAGCACGCACGTCAGCCCCGAGGCCGACCGCACCAAGAAGCTGCTGATGAAGAAGGACGAGATCAAGCGTCTCGTCGGCAAGGTGGAGCAGCGCGGCTTCACGCTGGTGCCGCTGAACCTGCACTACAAGGGCGGCCGCGTGAAGGCCGAGATCGCGCTGGCCAAGGGCAAGGCCGAGCACGACAAGCGCAACACCGAGAAGAAGCGCGACTGGGAACGCGAGAAGGGCCGCCTGATGCGGCACAAGGTCTCGTCGCCGAAGGCCTAGCCCAGACGCTGCAGCGCCTGCTGCGCGTCGGCGATCAGGTCTTCCACCGCTTCCAGCCCCAGGCAGAAGCGCACCAGCGTGCCCCGGTACGGCGTGGGCAGGCTGCGCATCTCCGCGGCCTGGTACGGCACCGCCAGGCTCACGGGCCCGCCCCAGGACCAGCCGATCTTGAAGCGTTGCAGCGCATCGACGAAGGCATCGACCTGCGCCGGGCTGAAGCGCTCGGGGTCGAACTCCACCGTCACCAGGCCGGCAGCGGCCTTGCACAGCGCCTTCCAGTGGGCATGGCCGGGTGATTCAGGCAGGGCCGGATGCAGCACCCGCTTGAACTCGGACCGGCCCTGGCACCACTGCGCGAAGGCACGGCCGGCGGCATCCTGCGCGGCATAACGCAGCGGCATGGAGGGCAGCGAGCGCAGGATGGCCTCGACGTCGTTCACGCCCACGCCCAGGCCCAGCCGGGCGCGGGCCCAGGCCAGCTTCGGATGCAGCGCATGGTCGCGGTAGACCACCGAGCCCATCAGCACGTCGCCGCCGCCCGAGGGGTACTTGGTGAGCGCATGGATGGTGATGTCCACGCCGGCGTCGAATGCGTTGAAGGCCAGGCCGGCGCCCCAGGTGTTGTCCAGCGCCACCAGCGCCTGCGGCGCCTTCTCGCGCACGGTGCGAACCAGCGCCGGCAGGTCGGGGAACTCGAGCGTGACCGAGCCCGGCGCCTCGGTCCACACCAGCTTGGTGGCCGGCGTGATGGCCGCGGCCAGCGAGGCCGGGTCCAGGGCGTCGTACAGCGCCATCGTGATGCCCCAGCGCGCCAGGTCTTCCTTCGCGAAGCGGGTGCCGGGGCCGTAGCCGTTGTCGGGCAGCAGCACCTGGTCGCCGGCTTTCAGCAGCGCGATGTCCACCAGCGTGATGGCGGCCAGGCCGCTGGGCACCAGCAGCGCATGGGTGCCGCCTTCCAGCGTGGCCAGCCGCTCTTCCAGCAGGAAGGTGGTGGGCGTGCCGTGCAGGCCGTAGGTGTAGGCCGACTTGTCGATCCAGCGGCTGCTGCGCATCGCCGCCGTGTTCTCGAAGTAGATGGTCGAGGCCTTGAACACGCCCGCCGTGGGCGCGGCGAAGGCCGCCGGCGGCTGGTACGGATGGTGGATCAGCTCGGTGGCGCGGTGGTCGAGGTCGGGGGAATCGGCGCGGTCGGTCATGGTGGCGTCAGATGGGCATGGCGATGAGGTCGTGGCCCTCGGCGGCGATGATGCGGGCCTTGGTGAAGTCACCCACCTTCAGCGTCTTCGAGGCCTTTTGCGGCGGCAGCAGGCGCACGGTGCCGTCGATCTCCGGCGCGTCGGCATAGCTGCGGCCCAGGCCGCCCTTGCGGCCCAGCGCCGGCGCGCTGTCGATCAGCACCTGCATGGTGGCGCCCACGCGGCGCTGCAGCCGCTCGGCCGACACCCGCTCGGCCACGGCCATGAAGCGCGAGCGCCGCTCCTCGCGCAACTCGGCGGGCACCGGGTTGGCGATCTCGTTGGCAGTGGCGCCTTCCACCGGCGAATAGGCAAAGCAGCCGGCGCGGTCGATGCCCGCTTCCTGCACGAAGTTCAGCAGGTGCGCGAACTCCTCTTCCGTCTCGCCCGGAAAGCCGGCGATGAAGGTGCTGCGCACCACCAGCTCGGGGCAGATCTCGCGCCAGCGGGCGATGCGCTCCAGGTTGCGCTCGCCGCTGGCCGGGCGCTTCATGCGCTTGAGCACGTCGGGATGCGAATGCTGGAAGGGCACGTCCAGGTACGGCAGGATGCGGCCCGCGGCCATGAGCGGCAGCACCTCGTCCACGTGCGGATACGGGTACACGTAGTGGAGCCGTACCCAGGCGCCGTGCTGCGCAGCCAGCTCGCCCAGCTTCTCGCACAGGTCGAGCATGCGGGTCTTGACCGGCTTGCCGTCCCAGAAGCCGGTGCGGTACTTGACGTCCACGCCATAGGCGCTGGTGTCCTGGCTGACGACCAGCAGCTCCTTCACGCCGGCCTCGAACAGCGCCCTCGCCTCGCCCAGCACGTCGCCCACCGGGCGGCTGACCAGGTCGCCGCGCATGCTGGGGATGATGCAGAAGGTGCAGCGGTGGTTACAGCCTTCGCTGATCTTCAGGTAGGCGTAGTGCTTGGGCGTGAGCTTGATGCCTTGCGGCGGCACCAGGTCGACGAAGGGATCGTGCGGCTTGGGCACATGGATGTGCACCGCGTCCATCACCTCCTGCGTGGCATGCGGGCCGGTGACGGCCAGCACCTTGGGGTGCACCGCACGCACCAGGTTGCCGCCGTCGCTGCCGGCCTTGGCACCCAGGCAGCCGGTGACGATCACCTTGCCGTTGTCGGCCAGGGCCTCGCCGATGGTGTCCAGGCTCTCCTTGACGGCATCGTCGATGAAGCCGCAGGTGTTGACGATCACCAGGTCGGCCCCGGCAAAGGTCTTGCTGGTGTCGTAGCCCTCGGCACGCAGCTGCGTGAGGATGAGCTCGGAATCGGTGAGGGCCTTGGGGCAGCCGAGGCTGACGAAGCCGATCTTGGGGGCGGCAGCGCCGGCGGTGGGCGCGGCGGGCGAAACGGGGAGGTTCATCCCCGGATTGTCCCGCATCGCCTGCGGATGTCAGCGCTTCGGCGGAAAGCCCGGGAACAGCGTGCCCGCCTTGGCCATCTGTTCCTGCATCTGGTTGAACAGGTTCTTCGACTGCTCGAGGTAGGTGCCCATCAGGCCCTGCATGCCCGGTGCCTGGCCGCTGAGGAACTGGGTCCACATCTCGGGCGTGAAGGTGGCGGGGCCGGCCAGGCGCTTCTGCAGCTCGACGAAGGTCTGCAGGTTCTTCTCCAGGTACGCACCCATCATGCCCTGCATGCTGTGGCCGTAGAACCGGATGATCTGGGCCAGCATCTGCTCGGAGAACATCGGCACGCCGCCGCTCTCCTCCTCCAGGATGATCTGCAGCAGGATGCTGCGGGTCAGGTCTTCGCCGGTCTTGGCGTCACGTACCTCGAAGGCCTCGACGGCCAGCACCATCTGCTTGACGTCGGCCAGCGTGATGTAGCTGCTGGTCTGGGTGTCGTACAGCCGGCGGTTCGGGTATTTCTTCAGGACGCGCGGCCCGTCGCCGGCGGCGGTGCCGGCGTCTGCAGCATCCGCGGACACGCCGCGGCGAGGGGAAGCCATGCAGGGAACTCCTGATCGGATGGACGGTATCGAAAAGATTCTAGGGGGGCCCTGCCTGAGCCCGCGGGGGGTTTTCCCGCGGCAGTGCAGCAATCAGCGCAGGCGGTAGCTCAGCCGCCGGCCGTTGACCGTGGCATCCAGCGCCAGCCACTCGCCGCCGGGCGTGTACCAGAGCTCGATAGGCGACTCGTCGCCCGTCAGCCGCCAGTGCTCCGCCGGCACCGCGCTGCCGCGCACGTCGATCATGCCGGTGCCCACCGGCACCATCTGCACCGCCACGTTGCGGCCGGTCTGCGGATTGAGCAACTGGGCCTGGCGGCGCAGCGCCGGGTGCCAGTAGGCGAAGGTCATGGTGCAGGCCGGCAGCGCCGCCATGCCGGCCGGCGCACTCACGCGCAGGCCTTCGGGCTCCAGCCGGGCGCTCACGGTGGTGGGCTTGCCGTTGGCGTCGGTGCGGGCTTCCAGCTCGGCCAGGCAGTCGCCCTTCCAGCGCTCGCGGGCCTCATGCCGGTAGCGGTAGACGGTGATGCCCAGCAGCTTCACGTCGAAGCTGGCGATGCTGCGCAGCCGGCGCTCGCTGCCCTCGGCGCTCAGGCTGAAACGGTGCTCGCCCACCGGCTTGCCATCCAGCTGCACCTCGAAGTGCCATTCGGCCGGGCTGGCCGTCACCGCCGTGCGCGCCGCGCCGGGCGGTGGCGTGGAGGCCTGGGCCGCACCGGCCAGCAACAGCACGGCGGCCCACGAGGCGGCGGCCTTCATGCGCCTGGCCGCGGCGGCTTGCGCGGGCCCGGAATGAAGGCATTGGTGCGGGCGACATAATCCCGGTAGCCCGGGCGGCGTTCATGCATGTCCTTCTCCAGCAGGGTGACCCCCGACACCTTCAGCAGCAGCACCGTCATCAGCAGCGGCGACAGCAGCGCCCACCAGCCGCCGGCGGCCAGCGCCATCAGGCCCAGGCCCCACCAGACACAGCATTCACCAAAATAGTTCGGATGGCGCGAATGGCGCCACAGTCCGCGGTCCATCACCTGGCCCGTATTGGCGTCACGGGCCTTGAAGGCGGCCATCTGCGCATCGGCCACGGCCTCGAACAGCAGCCCGGCCACGGCGATGGCGGCGCCGACGGTGTCCAGCCCTTCCCAGTCGCGGGCATTGCCCAGTGCGCCCAGCGCCGCCGCCAGGAAGGGCAGCGCCACGATCCAGGCCAGCACCGCCTGCAGCCCGAACACCAGGTACAGGCTCTTGACCGCGAAGTACGGCTGGTTGCGCTCGCGGATGGCCTGGTAGCGCCGGTCCTCGCCATGGCCCCAGTTGCGCCAGCTGATGTAGGCCGCCAGCCGCAGCGCCCACAGCGCGCCGATGAACAGCATGGCCACGGTGCGCGGATCGGTCGCGCCCAGCTGCCAGGCGAACACCAGGCCCACCGCGACGATCATCAGCGACCAGACCCGGTCCACCAGGCTCACGTCATGCCGCACCACGCTGGCCAGCCAGGTGAGCACCGCCAGCACCACCGCCGCGGCCAGGCCGCCCGCAGCCACCTGCAGCGTCGTCATCGGGCCGGGGCCTGGCGCGGTGCCAGCAGGTAGTGGCTGACCCACCACTGGTTGCCGTCGTCGTAGCCGAACAGCTCGGCCACCGACATGAAGAAGAGCCGCCAGCGGGTCCACCACACAGCGGCGTCGGCACCGTAGGTGCGTTCGAACAGCGGCCACAGCGCGGGCCGCGCGGCGTCCATGTTGGACAGCCAGGCTTCGGCGGTGCGGGCGTAGTGGCGGCCGTTCCAGCGCCAGCGCTGCTGCAGCCTCAGGTCGTCCTGGCAATGCAGCACCAGGTCGTCGCTGGGCATCATGCCGCCGGAGAAGAAGTGGCGGCTCATCCAGTCGGTCTCGTCGCGCTCCACGAATTCATACGGCGTGGCGCGGTGGGCGAACACATGCATGAAGAAGCGGCCGTCGGGCTTCAGCCAGCCGGCCACGCGGCGGAAGGCCTCCGGCCAGTTGCGCAGGTGCTCGAACATCTCCACCGACACCACGCGGTCGTAGCGGTCCTCGGTGTGGAAGTGGTTGACGTCGGCGGTGATGACGCGCAGGTTGCGCAGGCCGCGCTCACGGGCCTGGGCCTCGATGTGCGCACGCTGCGATCGCGAGTTGGACACCGCGGTGACCAGGCTGCCGGGGTAGTGCTGGGCCATCCACAGCGACAGCGAACCCCAGCCGCAGCCCAGCTCCAGCACGTTCTGGCCGTCCGCCAGGCCGGCGCGCTCGCAAGTGGCGCGCAGCGCGGCGGCTTCCGACTCGGCCAGCGTGGCCACGCCGTCGGGCCACCAGCCGCAGCTGTACTTCAGGTGCGGCCCCAGCACCTGCTGGAAGAAGGCGGCCGGCACCTCGTAGTGCTGCTCGTTGGCCTTGTCGGTGAGCAGCGCCACCGGCGCCTGGCCCAGCGACCGAACGAAGGCGGTGGTGGCCTCGGCCGCGCGTTCCGGGTCGCGGTCGCCGATCTCGTCCAGCCGTTCCTTCAGCAGCCGGCGGATGCCCAGCCGCACCACCGAATCGGGCACCAGGCCCTGCTCCACCCAACCCACCGCGACACGCGCGCGAGATGACATGCCAACTCCCTTTCTGGTTCAAGACGAGGACCGAGGCCGCTCTGCATGCCCCGTACCGCAGCACGCTACGCAGCCCGGACGGGCCCGGATGCGGGCGCATAAGGGTAAGCGCTGGCGGCGGGCTGATGGCGCCAATCGACAAAAGCCTTGGACGGCATTCGGCCTCGCGCCTGTCGTCGTCATGCAGGCCACTACATAGCGCGTGCGATGCGTGACGCACCTCCTGGCGCCGTCGTGCCAACAGGCAGGATATATAGTTTGCTTTACAGCCCTGCCACCCCCATCACTGCCATGCGGCGCTCCACCCTGCCTTCGATCGCCCTGCTGCTCAGCCTGCTGGCGCTGGCCGGCACCGCAGCGGCGCAGCAGCTCACCGTCTCTGCCGCGGCCAGCCTGAACCAGGCCTTCACCGCGCTGGCTCCGGCCTTCGAGGCGGCGCATCCCGGCGCCCGGCTGCAGTTCAACTTCGCGGCCTCGGGCATGCTGCTGCAGCAGATCGCCCGTGGCGCGCCGGTGGATGTGCTGGCCACCGCCGACGCGCACACGATGAACCAGGCACAGGCCCAGGGCCTGGTGGCGGCGGGCCAGGCACGGGCCTTCGCTTCCAACAGCCTGGTGCTGGTGGTGCCCGCGGCCAGCAGGCTGCGGCCACGCACCCTGGCCGATCTGGCCCAGCCGGCCTACCAGCGCATCGCCATCGGCCTGCCGGCCAGCGTGCCGGTCGGGCGCTACACCCAATCGGTGCTGGAGGCCGCCGGCCACTGGCAGGCGGTGCAGCCCAAGATGATCGGCGCGCAGAACGTACGCCAGGCGCTGGACTACGTCGCCCGCGGCGAGGTGGATGCGGGCTTCGTCTACGCCACCGATGCGGCGCTGTTGCCCGACAAGGTGCAGGTGGCCTTGCGCGTGGCCACGCCGCAGCCGGTGCTGTACCCGGTGGCGCCGGTGTCGGCCAGCGCACAGCCGGCCCTGGCGCGGCAGTTCGCCGACTGGCTGCTGACGCCGCCGGCGCAGGCAGTGCTGGCCCGCCATGGCTTTGGCGCGCCGTGATGGGCGACGCCTGGGTGCCGCTGCTGCTCACCTTGAAGGTGGCGGGCTGGGCCACGGCCATCAACCTGGTGCTGGGCGTGGCCGCCGGCCATGCGCTGGCGCGCTGGCGCTTTCCGGGGCGCGACCTGCTGGACGCCGCGCTCACGCTGCCGATGGTGATGCCGCCCACGGTGCTGGGCTACTACCTGCTGGTGCTCATCGGCACGCAGGGGCCGCTGGGCGGCTGGCTGCTGTCCACCTTCGGTATTCGCCTCATCTTCACCTGGCAGGCGGCGGTGATCGCAGCCACGGTGGTGTCATTTCCGCTGGTGTTCAAGGCCGCGCGCGCCGCCTTCGAAACGGTGGACCCGCAGCTGGAAGACGCCGCCCGCACGCTGGGCATCGGCGAGGCGGCGGTGTTCTTCCGCGTGTCGCTGCCGCTGGCCTGGCGCGGCATCCTGGCCGGGCTGCTGCTGTCGTTCGCGCGGGCGCTGGGCGAATTCGGGGCCACGCTGATGGTGGCCGGCAGCATCCCGGGCAAGACGCAGACCTTGTCCATCGCGGTGTACGAGGCGGTGCAGGCCGGCCAGGACGACGCTGCCAACTTCCTGGTGGCCGTCACCTCGCTCACCTGCATCGCGGTGCTGCTGGCCGCCGGCCGGCTGCTGCCCGGCCGCCTGCCGCTACGGGGCTGAGGGCCTGGCCATGACGCAGCCCACCTGGGACGTGAGCCTGCAGCGGCAACTGGTCCACCAGGGCAGCCGCTTCACGCTGGACGTGCGCTTTGCCACCGCCCAGCCGCACCTGGCGCTGGTGGGCCCCTCGGGCGCCGGCAAGTCGCAGACGCTGAAGATGATCGCCGGCATCGCCCGCCCCGACGCCGGCCGGGTGCAGGTGGCCGGGCGGCTGCTGCACGACAGCGCCAGCGGCTTCAGCCTGCCGGCGCAGCGGCGCCGCCTGGGCTACGTGTTCCAGGACTACGCGCTGTTCCCGCACTTGACGGTGCGGCAGAACATCGGCTTCGCCCGCCGCGGCGGCTGGCTCAATCCGCAGCGCGCATGGCCCGACGACACGGTGCAGCGCTGGCTGCGCGCCTTCCACCTCACGGCCATCGCCGACCACCAGCCGCACCAGATCTCGGGCGGCCAGCGCCAGCGAACCGCCCTGGCCCGCGCGCTGGCCGCGGAGCCCGCCGCGCTGCTGCTGGACGAACCCTTCGCTGCGCTGGACAAGCCGCTGCGCGCCCACCTGCGCCGCGAACTGCGCGACCTGCGTGCCGACATCGACATCCCCACGCTGCTTATCACGCATGACGACGAGGATGCCGCGCTGCTGGCCGGCGAGGTGCTGCACATGCAGGCCGGCCGCCTGGTGCCGGCGGCGCAGGCCGCCCAGGCCGTGTGGGCCGAGGTGGCGCGATGACCGCCGGCCCGCGCCCGGCCCGCAGGCGCCGCCAGCCGCTGCACCTGGGCGGCGAGCTGTGGGTGGACAGCCCCGTCGGCCGGCTGGGCGGCGAAACCCGCATGGCCCTGCTGCGGGCGGTGGCGGAGCACGGCTCCATCACCCAGGCGGCACGGGCGGTGGGCCTGAGCTACAAGGGCGCCTGGGACGCGGTGGAGGCGATGAACCAGGCCGCCGGCGCGCCGCTGGTGGACCGCAGCGCCGGCGGCCGCGGCGGCGGCTCCACCCGGCTGACCGGCCACGGCCTGCGGCTGCTGCAGCGCTACCAGGAGGTGGACGCGGTGCACCGCCGGCTGCTCAGGCTGCTGGACGAGCAGGCCTTCGACCTGGAGGCCGACTTCTCGCTGACGAGGATCATGATCTTGAAGACCAGCGCCCGGAACCAGTTCGTCGGCCAGGTGACCGCGGTGCGCGCCGGCGCGGTGAACGACGAGGTGGAGATCACCGTGCCCGGCGGCCCGCGCATCGTGGCGGTGCTCACCCGCGACAGCACCGACTCCTTGGGCCTGCGGCTGAACATGACGGCACTGGCGCTGGTCAAGTCGTCGTCGGTGCTGCTGGCGGCCGAGGACCACGGCCTGCGGCTGTCGGCGCGCAACCAGTTCGCCGGAACGGTGCAGGGCCTGCGCACCGGCGCGGTCAACAGCGAGCTGACGCTGGCGCTGGATGCCGGCGGCGCGGTCACCGCGGTGGTGACCGAAGCCAGCGTGCGCGACCTGGGCCTGGTCGTGGGCAGCCGCGCGATGGCCTTCTTCAAGGCCTCCAGCGTGATCGTGGCCGTGGCGGCCTGAGCCTGCCGGGCCGCTACTTCACCAGCGGCCGCACGCTGGTGAAGCCGCCGTCCACCGGGATCACCTGGCCGGTCAGCCGCGCGGCACCCTCGCTCAACAGCCAGGCCATCACGCCGGCCACGTCGTCGGCGACCTGGATGCCGCCGAGCGGGTACTGGCGGGCGGCGCCTTCCCGCATCGCCGGCACCTTGAGCATCGAGGCCGTCATCGGCGTGTCGGTCATGCCCGGGGCCACGGCATTCACCCGCACGCCCTGCCCGGCATGGGTGGCCGCGGCGCTGCGCACCAGGGCCTCCACCCCGCCTTTGGCGGCGGCGATGGCCTCATGGTTGGCCACGCCGATGCGGGCCACCACCGAGCTGGCGAACACCGCCGCGCCCGCCCCGCCTTCCAGTCCGGCCAGCCAGGCCTGCAGCATGAACACCGCGCTGTCCAGGTTGACACGCATCACCTCGCGGTAGGCCTGCACGCTGGTGCGCGGCAGCGAGGCGATGAGCACGCTGCCCACGCAATGCGCCAGCAGGGTAGGCGCCGCGCCCAGCGCCTGGCGGCAGCCGTCGATGGCCTGCGCGGCGCCTTCCTGCGTGGTGGTGTCGGCGGCCAGGCGCAGCACGGCCGGCAGTTCGGCCAGGCGCGCGGCATCCCGCCCGACGGCCACCACCACGCAGCCCTGGGCCTGCAGGCGGGCGGACACGGCGCGCCCGATGCCGCCGCTGGCACCGGTCACGAGGGCGATGGGTTTCATGGCGTGCCTTCCTGGGGATGTGGCCCGCCGCGCTGGCGGCGGCAGGCCTGGCTGCAGAACTTCACCTCCGGCCAGCAGCGTGCCCAGCGGCTGCGCCAGCTCATGGCCCGCCCGCAGGCCGCGCACGGCTTGCTGGGCAGGGCGGCCTTGTTGCCGCGGAAGCCGCTGGCAGGCGCGGTCGCGTCCTGCGGCAACACGTGGCGGGACATCGCGCGCCGCGGCATCAGGCCTTCTTGGCCCAGGCGCTGCACCAGCCGGGCCCAGCCACCTGCTTGCCGGCGAACAACGGGCAGGCGGCGGCCTTGTCGGTGGGCTTGCCCTGGTACAGCGCGCAGTTGCCGCAGACCTGGCCGGCGGCGTACTTGGGGTACTTCTTGGTGTCCACGCGCTTGGCGTCGGCCACATAGCCGAGGGCGGTGGCCTGCGGGTCCTTCTCGTCGACCATGGCCTGGGCGGCCGCCGGCCCGGCGGCCAGGCCGGCGGTGGAGGCGGCCAGGCCAATGAGGAAGACGCGGCGTGGTGGGTTGCAGTGGTTCATGGAAGCTCCTTGCGATGGCTGGGGGCGTGAAGAAAGCGGTGCTTCATGCCGCGGCCGGATGGCCCTGCGGCGGCATGTCGGTGCCGGCGCGGCAGGCGTCGGCGGAGGTGTCCAGAGCGGGCGCGGCGGCGCGGCCTGCGGCGGTGGCCTGTGCGGTGCTGCGGGTCTGCGGTGCATGCCGCATGGCCTGCACCAGCGCCCGGGCCGAAGCCCAGGCCGCCTCCACGCCACCGCCGCCGAGGAAGTCGCCACAGGCACCCAGGCCCTGGGCGGCGTCCCACCAGCAGCTGGCGTCCACCTCGCCACCGGTGGTCATCGGCAGCGCGTAGCGCCAGCGGTGCACCACGGCATGGCGCCAGGCCAGCGGCTGCTGCAGCCAGCCTTGGAGCGCCGCCTGCAGCGCGGCCTGCACCTGGCTAGGCGGCTGCTCGAGCTGCTGGCGGCTCCAGCCGGCGCGGGCATGCAGCACCCAGTGCGCCTCGCCGGCCGGCGCCTGGCGGCCTGGACGCGCCGCATGGCGCAGCACCCAGGCCAGCGGCCCGTGCTGCGGCCGCGCCACATCCCAGGCCGGCATGCCAGGCGGTGCGTCGGAAACGCCCATCAGGGTCCAGCCAGGCTGCATCAGGGCCATCGCGGCGCGCTGGGCCCAGTCGCGCCGGTATTCGGCCAGCAGGGGCGCCGCCTGGGCCGGCGGCAGCGCCAGCACCACCGCATCGAAAGCCTGCGTGGGCAGCGGCCCGCTGCCCTCCAGCAGCCAGCCGGCCGGTGTCTTGCGCAAGCGCTCCACCGTTGCGTTCGGCGTGAACGGCAGGTGCTGCAACAGCCAGCGACAGGCGGCCGGCATGTCCGGCAGGCCGATGTACAGCGGGCCGGGCTCGTCCAGCGGACGGCTGCCGGGTGCCAGCGTGGGCCGCCACGGCGCCAGCACGCCGGCCTGCACCGCGGTGGCCACCCAGGCCTGGAAGGGCTCGCCCTGCGCCGCAAAGCCCGGCGCGCCATGGTCGAGCACGGTGGTCTGCAGCCGGCCTTCGGTGTCCGTCCACTGCAAGCGCCGCGTGGCCAGGCGCCCGCCCATGCCGCGCGACTTGTCGATCACCTGCACCCGGCAACCGCTCTCGGCCAACCAACGGGCGCAGCTGGCGCCGGCGATGCCGGCACCGATGACCGCCACTTCGATGCCTTGTGTCTTCAAAAACATGCTGCAAGGGTACGCACATCGGCGTCAGAATCGCTTCAACCTGCGCATGGCCCAGCGGCCGTGTCCGCTAATGCGATTCAAAGCCGATTCAATACGTGTCATGGCCTCTCACGCCTCCCCTGTCGATGCCGGCGGCCGCCACCGCAGTGGTGCGGTGGCGCGCATGCTGCGCATGCCGGTCGCCACCTTGCGCGTGTGGGAGCGGCGCTACGGCCTGACCCAGCCCGCGCTGTCGCCCAGCGGCCAGCGGCTGTACTCCGCCGACGACGTGCGTCGCCTGGCGCTGCTCAAGCAGTTGGTGGACGCCGGCCATGCCATCGGCAGCCTGGCGCTGCTGGACATGGCGCAGCTCCAGCAGGTGGCGGCCACCCACGCCAGCGCACTGGCGGCCCGGCCCATCGCGCTGCAGCCCGGGCCACTGGCCGCCGCGGCGCCCATGGCCAACGCAGCGCGGGTCTTCAGGGTGCAAGTGGTGGGCGGGGCGCTGTTCCAGCGGCTGCAGCAGCCGGCGCTGCAGCGGCGGCTGGGTCGGGCGGTGCAGTGGCTGGGGCCCTTCGACGACCTCGCGCAGGCGGAGGCCGATCGGCCACGGCAACCCGCCGATGCGGTGCTGATGCAACAGCCGCGCCTGCATGCGGACGCCGCCCCGTCCACCACCCGGCCCTGCGCACTGCTGTACCGCTTCGCCGCCGAGACCACGGCCGCCGCCTTAGCGGATTCAGGCGCCTGGCTGCTGCGCGAGCCGCAGAGCGACACGGTGCTGGCGCAATGGCTGGCCGCCTGGTGCGGCTCGCTGGCCGGGCCGGCGCCGTCTGCTGCCGCGGTCGCCGGTGGCTGGGACGATCCCGCCGCAGCGGCCACGCCCCGCCGCTGGGACGACGAGGCGCTGGCCGAATTCGCCGGACTGTCCACCACCATCGCCTGCGAATGTCCACGGCACGTGGCGGAGCTGCTGATGCAGCTGTCCCACTTCGAGGCCTACAGCGCCGAGTGCGAGCACCGCAGCCCCGAGGATGCCGAGCTGCATCGCGGCCTGCGCCACATGGCCGCCACGGCGCGCGCCCGCTTCGAGGCGGCGCTGGAGCATGTGGCCCGCCATGAAGGCCTGCTGCTGCCACCCTGAGGCCACGCCGCTAGCATCCACCGCGACATGACGAATGCCCACGACATGAACCACGCCCGCCCTGCCCGCCCAACCGTGGACCGCCGCACCGCCGCCGCCTGGCTTGCGGCCGGACTGCTGGCCGGCTGCGCAGGCGGCCCGCCGGTGGTGCCGGCCACGCCGCCCCGTCCTTCGCGCATGAGCGACGAGCAGGCGCAGGACGCCACGGTCCTGGCCCTGGGCCTGGTGGGCACCGCCTACCGCTATGGCGGCAACACGCCCGAGGGCGGCTTCGATTGCAGCGGGCTCATCATGTACGTGTACCGCGCGGCGGGGCTGGCCACGCCGCGCACCGTGCGCGAGATGAGCCTGTGGGGGCAGCCCGTGCATCCCAGCTTCGTGCGCACGGGCGACCTCGCCATCTTCGGCAGCCGCGGCGACGCGAGCCATGCCGGCATCCTGGTGGGCCAGGGCCGCTTCGTGCATGCGCCCAGCACCGGCGGCACGGTGAGCCTGGCACGGCTTGCCGAGGGTTACTGGTCCAGCCGGTTGATTGGCTACCGCAGGCCGCTGTAGTGAAGGGCCGAAAACGAAGTTCGGAACGCGAAAAACCCGGTAAGCCTTGATTTCTCAAGAGTTACCGGGTTTCAGTGTTGGTAGGCGCGATTGGACTCGAACCAACGACCCCCACCATGTCAAGGTGGTGCTCTAACCAGCTGAGCTACGCGCCTGGGGAAGCCTGTGACTATAGCAGACGTTTCGAAGCGCTGGCAAGCGGCTTGCGCCGCACGGTGCTCAACATAAAAACAACGACACTCGCGGCCGATGTCCAACACCCCCGCCCCGCCCTCTTCCGCCGCGGCCGGCTCCGGCCCTGCGCCGGTATCGCTGGCCCAGGCCTTTGCCTTCTGGCTCAAGCTGGGCTTCGTCAGCTTCGGCGGGCCGGCCGGGCAGATCGCACTGATGCATGCCGAGCTGGTCGAGCGCCGGCGCTGGATCTCTGAACGGCGCTTCCTGCATGCGCTGAACTACTGCATGGTGCTGCCCGGACCGGAAGCGCAGCAGCTGGCCACCTACATCGGCTGGCTGATGCACCGCACCGCAGGCGGCCTGGTGGCCGGTGGACTGTTCGTGCTGCCGTCGCTGCTGCTGCTGATCGGGCTGTCCTGGCTGTACCTGGCGCATGGGCAGGTGCCGGCAGTGGCCGGTGTGCTGTACGGCATCAAGCCGGCGGTGACGGCCATCGTGCTGGCGGCGGCGTGGCGCATCGGGTCGCGGGTGCTTCGCAATGCCTGGATGTGGGCGCTGGCGGCCGGAGCCTTCGTCGCGCTATTCGCCTTCGACCTGCCGTTTCCGCTGATCATCGCCGCGGCCGCCGGCATCGGCTTCCTGGGTGGGCGCTGGTCGCCGGATTCCTTCATGCCACGTGCGGCCGGCCATGCACCGACTGGCGCATCCGCACCGGTGGCGCAGGCGCCGGCGTTGATCGACGACGACACGCCGACGCCGGCGCATGCACGCTTCACCTGGCGGCGCTTCGGCCTGGTGCTGGCCGCGTTCATCGGCTTGTGGCTGCTGGCCTTCGGTGCGCTGGCGGCGCGCTTCGGGCTGGATGGCGCCTTGACGCAGATGGCCTGGTTCTTCACCAAGGCTGCGCTGATGACCTTCGGCGGGGCCTATGCGGTGCTGCCCTATGTCTACCAGGGCGCGGTGGACGACTACCGCTGGCTCACCGGCACCCAGATGATCGACGGCCTGGCGCTGGGCGAGACGACGCCCGGCCCGCTGATCATGGTGGTGGCCTTCGTCGGCTTCGTCGGCGGTTGGGGCCGCGCCCTGTTCGGGCCGGATGCGCTGGCGCTGGCCGGCATCGCAGGCGCGTGCGTGGTCACGCTGTTCACCTTCCTGCCCTCGTTCTGCTTCATCCTGCTGGGCGGGCCCTTCATCGAGACCACGCACGGCAAGCTGGGCTTCACCGCACCACTGACCGCCATCACCGCCGCGGTGGTGGGGGTGATCGTGAACCTGGCGGTGTTCTTCGCGCAGCATGTGCTGTGGCCGCAGGGCGTGGCCGGTGGCATGTGGCAGGGCTTCGACCCGGTGGCCGCGGTGCTGGGCGGGCTGGCCGCCATCGCGCTGTTCAGCGGGCGCGTGGGCGTGATCCCGGTGATCCTGGCCAGCGGCGCGGCCGGCGCGCTGCTCACGCTGCTGCGCTGACGCACGCGGGCGTCGGCTACTTGCGCCGCGCGTGCCGCACGCCGGCCACGCGGGCCACCTGGCCCAGCACCGCGGCCAGCCGGGCGGCATCGCCCACCTCGACGGTGAAGGTCATCCAGGCGGTGCCGCCGCGCACATGCTTGACCGACTGCGTGTGCACGCCGGTCACGTTCATCTTCTCCTTGGCGAAGACCTCGGAGATGTCGCGCAGGAGTGCCGGGCGGTCGGCGGCTTCCACCACCACGTCCACCGGATACATCGCTTCCTCGCCGCGCACGCCCTGCCCCGCGCCCCAGGCCACCGGGATCACGCGTTCCGGCTGCTGCGCGCGCATGTTGCGGAAGTTGGTGCAGTCCACCCGGTGCACCGCCACGCCCTTGCCGCGGGTGACGAAGCCGCCGATGGCATCGGGCGGCGCAGGCCGGCAGCAGCGCGCCAGGCTGGTGAGCAGCGAATCGACGCCCACCACCAGCACGCCGCCGCGCGGGGTGGCACCGTCGCCCTTGGAGCGGCGCAGCGCCACGATCTCGTCGGGCGTGGGTGCTTCCACCGGCGGGCGCAGCAGCTGCTCGATGTTGCGCAGCGAGTACTCGTCCTTGCCCACCACCTCGAACAGCGCATCGGCGCCGCGGAAGCCCAGCCGCGAGGCCAGGTCGTCGAGCTTGATGGCGGTGCGGCCTTCGCGCTGCAGCAGCTTTTCCACCAGCTCGCGGCCCTTGGCGATGGTCTGCGACTGCGCCAACGCGTTGAACCATGCCCGCACCTTGCTCTTGGCGCGCGAGCTGGCCAGGTAGCCCAGCTCGGGGTTGAGCCAGTCGAGCGACGGCCCACCTTCCTTGATGGCATTGATCTCCACCGTCTGGCCGTTGGCCAGCGGCGTGTTGAGCGGCACCATCGCGCCATCGACCTTGGCACCGCGGCAGCGGTGGCCCAGGTCGGTGTGCAGCGTGTAGGCGAAGTCCACCGGCGTGGCACCGGCAGGCAGCTCGATCACCGCGGCCTGCGGCGTGAAGACGTAGATGCGCTCGTCGCGTGCGCCGGCCGCATCGTCAGCCCCCTGCCCGGCGAAGTCGCGCTCCCAGGCCAGCAGCTGACGCAGCACCGAGCGCCGCGCCTCGGCCACGCGCTCGTCGTCGGCGCCCGCGGCCGAGACGCCGGCATATCCCTTGGCGCCCGCCTCCTTGTAGGCCCAGTGGGCAGCCACGCCGAACTCGGCGTACTCGTGCATGGCACGGGTGCGGATCTGCACTTCCACCGTGCGGCCGTCGTCGTCCAGCACCACCGTGTGCAGCGACTGGTAGCCGTTGGGCTTGGGCTTGGCGATGTAGTCGTCGTACTCGCCCTGCACCACGCGGTAGCGCTGCTGCACATGGGCCAGCGCGGCATAACAGGCCGGCACATCGGCCACGATGACGCGCATGGCCCGCACGTCGAACACCCGCGCGAAGTCCAGCCCCTTGCCCTGCATCTTCTTCCAGATGCTGTAGAGGTGCTTGGGCCGGCCCTGCACCTCGGCCTGCAGGCCGGCGGCCTGCAGCTGCTGCGCTAGCTGCTGGCGGAAGGCCTCGACACCGGCTTCGCGCTCCACGCGCTTCTCGTCCAGCAGCCGCGCCATGCGCTTGTAGTCGTCGGGCCGCAGGAAGCGGAAGGACAGGTCTTCGAGCTCCCACTTGATCTGCCAGATGCCCAGGCGGTTGGCCAGCGGCGCGAAGACCTGCTGGGTTTCCATCGCCAGCGCCTCGGGGCATGGCGTGCGGGAGGCGGCATACCAGCGCAGCGTCTGCAGCCGCGAGGCCAGCCGCAGCAGCACCACGCGCAGGTCGCGCGAGAAGGCCAGCAGCATCTTGCGCACCCGCTCCGTCTGCACCGCGCGGTCGGCGACGGCCAGCCGGGCTTCACGCGCCGCACGCTGGATCTGCACCAGCTTGACGGTGTGCAGCACCAGCCCGGCATAGGAAGGCCCGAAGGCCTTGGCGATGACTTCTTCCGGCCGCTGCAGGAAGTCGGCCGAATACACCAGGTAGGCCGCGGCCTGCATCGCGGGCGAGGCGCCGATGTCATGCAGGATCGCGGCCACGCCGTCGGCATGGCCGAGGGCATCTTCGCCGGTGTCCAGCACTTCGCCCTGCAGCAGCGGCTGCGCGAAGCTGCGTGCGCGGTGCTTGGCGTCCAGTTCGTCGGCCACGTCGGCCAGCCGGACGATGGTGGCAGCGTGGTCGGTGGTGACTTCGGGGGCGTGGCTCTTCACGGGGCGACGATCACGGGGACAACAGGAAGTCGCGCACGGCCTTCACTTGGTCGGGTTGCACCAGCGTGGGCGCATGGCCCACGCCTTCGAATTCGACGAGCCGCGCCCGTGGTCCGCGCCGGGTCATGGCCTGCGCGGTGGTCGCCGACAGCAGGTCGCTCTGCGCGCCGCGCGTCAGCAGCGTGGGGCAGGCGATGGCGTCATAGGCGGCCCACAGCATGGCCTCGCCGGCCTTGGCCATCTCCGGCGTCATGCCCTGGAAGGCCAGGCCGATGGCCGGGTCGTAGTGCGGCTTGAAGCCATCGCCGTCGGGCTTGAGCTGTGGCCGCGTGAGCGCCAGCCACTGTTCGTCGGAATGTGGGCCGAAGCCCTGCGAGATGGCCCACAGCGCGGCCGCGGCCTCCTGCTCGCTGGCCCAGTGCGCCGGCTTGCCCACATAGGTGCCGATGCGGGCCAGGCCTTCATAGTCGATGGCCGGGCCGATGTCGTTGAGCACCAGCTTGCGCACCGGTGTGTTGGGTAATGAGGCCAGGCCCATGCCGATCAGCCCGCCCATCGAGGTGCCGACCCAATCGATGCTGTCGACGCCCAGCCGCGCCACCAGCGTGACCATGTTGGACACATACGCAGGGACTGCATAGCCGGCCGGATCGGCCAGCCAGTCGGACCGGCCGCGGCCGGGCACGTCGGGGCAGATGACGCGGTACTCGTCGCACATTGCGCGGGCCAGGACGTCGAAGTCGCGGCCCTGCCGCGTCAGGCCATGCACGCACACCAGCACCCTGGGATTGGCCGCGTCGCCCCACTCCCAATAAGCCATGCGATGCAGGCCGCGGCTGCCAAGGCATTGCACATGCTGGAGGACGGGTTCGACGGTCATGGAAAGGTGCCCCTGCGTTTGATAATGCATCGTAGCAACCCCCTCACGGAGATCTGGAATGCTCAAAGGAAAGACCGCCCTCGTCACGGGCTCGACCAGCGGCATCGGGCTGGGCATCGCGATGCGGCTGGCCGCGCAGGGCGCCAACATCATGCTCAACGGCTTCGGCGACCATGCCGGACCGAAGGCACAGGTGGAAGCGCTGGGCGTGAAGGTGGCCTACAACGGCGCCGACATGAGCAAGCCCGACGAGATCGAGGCGCTGGTGCGCGAGACCGAGGCCGAGTTCGGCGCGGTGGACATCCTGGTCAACAACGCCGGCATCCAGCATGTGGCGCTGGTGGAAGACTTTCCGCCCGAGAAGTGGGACGCGATCATCGCGATCAACCTCACCTCCGCCTTCCACACCACGCGCCATGCGCTGCCCGGCATGAAGCAGCGCAACTGGGGACGCATCATCAACGTGGCCAGCACGCACGGGCTGGTGGCCTCGGCGCAGAAGTCGGCCTACGTGGCCAGCAAGCACGGCATCCTGGGCTTCACCAAGGCGCTGGCGCTGGAGACGGCCACCACCGGCGTCACCGCCAACGCCATCTGCCCCGGCTGGGTGCTGACGCCGCTGGTGCAGAAGCAGATCGACGACCGCGCCGCGCGCGAAGGCATCTCGGTGGACCAGGCCAAGCGCGACCTGCTGGGCGAGAAGCAGCCTTCGCTGCAGTTCACCACGCCCGAGCAACTGGGCGACCTGGCGGTGTTCATGTGCTCGGCCGCGGCCGACAACCTGCGCGGCGCCGCCATCAACGTGGACGGCGGCTGGGCCGCGCAGTAGGCCTCAGCCCCGCCGGGCCGCCCCAAGGGGCTGAGATCCCCCTCGGGGGGCGCGAGCGCAGGGAGCTTGGGGGCCGGCTACTTCATCTGCACCGTGCCGCTGACCGTGGCGGTGACGGTGCTCTTGCCGGCTTCCACCGGCAGGGCCTCGTCCATCTGCGCGGCCGCGGCGCGCATGTAGGTCTTTGGCGCGATGGGAATCGACCCCACCTCGTTGGTCTGCACGTTCACCTCACGCACGGTGGCCTCCTGGTAGCCGAAATGCCGGGCCATCTCGGTGGCCTGCGCCTGGAAGCGCTTGATCGCCTGCGCGGCGACCTCGGCCTCCACCTTCTGCGTCGCCTCGCGCGACAGGCCGTAGTTCACGCGGCCGATCGTCATCGTCGAGATGCGGCCCGACAGCTGCGAGATGGCGGCCATGTCGCGGCCCTGCACCACCAGTTCCGCCGTGCCCTGCCAGCCGTTGATGGCGCCTTTGGCCGCATAGCGCGGATAGAGCGAGAAGTTGCCCGTCTGCACCTCCACCTGCTCCGGCCGGGCGGCCTTTCGGGCCTCGGCCAGCGCGGCGTCCAACGCCTGCTTGAGCTGGGTTTGCACCGTGGCCGCATCCGTCCCTTCGCGCGTCGCGGTGAAGGTGATGGTCAGCAGGTCCTTCGCCACTTCCACACTGGCGCTGGCGTTCAAGCCGAGCACCCCTTGCGGCGCGGGCAGCACCGCCTGCTGGGCCGAGGCGCTGAAGGCCGCCAGGCCCACCAGGGCGGCGAGCAGCGCCGAACGGCGGATGGTGGCGCGGGGACGATCGATCGTGGGTTTCATGAAGCTCCTGTGGGCAAGAAAAAGTGACGCCGCAACGGCTGCGCCAGACCGGCACCTGCGCTGGAGGGGGCCGCTCTCCGCTGGGCATGCGCCCTGCCAACAACCGCTGGCCATGGCACCGGGTTGACTGGCGGACCGGCCTTTGGTTACCGAAAGACTTGTAACCACGGGTCAGAACAAGGGTTAACCCTTAGTCTTTCCTGCGCACAATGCGCCTGTTACAAGTTTGGAGTCCACATATGAACGCACCCGCAAACACACGGCCGGACCGGATCGTCGTTGTTGATGACGATGCCCGCATTCGTGATTTGCTGCGGCGCTACCTGACGCAGGAAGGTTTCGAGGTGCTGCTGGCCGAAGACGCCAAGGCGCTCAACCGCGTCATCACCCGCGAGACCATTGACCTGATCGTGCTCGACCTGATGCTGCCGGGCGAGGACGGCCTGTCGATCTGCCGCCGCCTGCGCGCGGCCAACGACGTCACGCCCATCATCATGCTCACCGCCAAGGTGGAGGACGTCGACCGCATCGTCGGCCTGGAGGTGGGCGCCGACGACTACCTGCCCAAGCCCTTCAACCCGCGCGAGCTGCTGGCCCGCATCCATGCAGTGCTGCGCCGCCGCCCGGCGATGGAAGCGCCCGGTGCGCCGGCCAAGGAAGCGCAGACCGTCACCTTCGGCCCGTTCGAGTTCGACCTGTCGCTGCGCCGCCTGACCAAGGACGGCGAGCAGATCGCGCTGACCACCGGCGAGTTCTCGATGCTCAAGGCGCTGGTGCGCCACCCGCGCCAGCCGCTGTCGCGCGACAAGCTGGCGCAGCTGGCCCGCGGCCGCGAGTTCGAGCCCTTCGACCGCAGCCTGGACGTGCAGATCAGCCGCCTGCGCAAGATGATCGAGCCCGACCCGGCGCAGCCGCGGTACATCCAGACGGTGTGGGGCGTCGGTTATGTCTTCGTGCCGGACGGCGCAGCCTGATCTTGAGGCGCTTTCTCTTCGCTGACTGCGGGCATCATCGCGCCCGATGAGCAGCCGTCATGTCGCCCTCAGCCTCTTCTGGCGCACCTTCGTCCTGCTGGCCCTGCTGCTGACGGGCGGCATCTTCGCGTGGGTGCAGACCCTGCGCGCGCTCGAATTCGAGCCGCGCGCGGTGCAGGCCGCGCAGCAGATCGCGGCGCTGGTCAACCTGAGCCGCGCTGCGCTGCGCTACTCCGACAGCATCAGCCGCACCTCCATCGTCAAGACCATGGACGACCAGGATGCGCTGCGGGTGCTGCCACGCGAGCCCGGTGACCGCTGGGAGCCTTTCGAGGTCGACCGCTTCACCCGCCGCGTGGGCCAGGAGCTGCACAACCGGCTGGGCGCCGAGACGCTGGTGGCGCGCACCGTCAACGGCCGCGACGGGCTGTGGGTGGGCTTCACCATCGAGAACGACCTGTACTGGCTGCAGGCCGAGTCCACCCGCGTGGTGCCGCTGACGCCGGGCACCTGGTTCGTCTGGGTGGGCATCGCGCTGCTGGCCACGCTGGTGGGTTCGGTGGCCATCGCGCGGCGCATCAACCAGCCCCTGCGCGAGCTGTCGTTCGCGGCCAGCCGCATCCGCGACGGCGAGTTCGATTCGCGGCTGGACGAGAACACCCTGACCAGCGAGATCCGCGAGGTCAACATGGGCTTCAACCGCATGGCGCGCGAGCTTGCCAAGGTGGAGGAAGACCGCGCGATCATGCTGGCCGGCATCAGCCACGACCTGCGCACGCCGCTGGCGCGGCTGCGGCTGGAAGCGGAGATGAGCGTCAACGACGACGAAGCGCGGCGCAACATGGCGATGGACATCGACCAGCTCGACGCCATCATCGACAAGTTCCTGGACTATGCGCGGCCGGGCGATACCCGGCTGGTGCCGGTGCACCTGTCGATGCTGATCGACCGCGAGGCCGCGGGCTTCCGCGACCCGGCGCTGCAGATCACCTCACGGGTGGCCATCGACGTCAAGGTGATGGCCGACGAGACCGAGCTGGGCCGCGTGTTCCAGAACCTGTTCGAGAACGCGCGCCGCTATGGCCAGACGCCCGGCACCGGCATCACCCGCATCGACGTCAGCTATTCGCGCGCCGGCCCCTGGGTGACGGTGAGCGTGCGCGACCATGGCCGCGGCGTGGCCCCCGAGAAGCTGGCCGAGCTGACCACGCCCTTCTACCGCGGGGACACCGCCCGCACCGCCGCCACCGGCGCCGGCCTGGGCCTGGCCATCGTCGACAAGTCGCTGCAGCGCATGGGCGGCAATCTGGAGCTGGCGAATGCGGCCGAAGGTGGGCTGGTGGCCCACGTCAAGCTCAAGCGCGCACCGTAGAGCGGGCACCCGGTCCCGCGGGTACGCGGGCCCGCCCGCCGAGCGGTTAGCGCGGCGGGAGTGCTCAACGCGCTGCGCGCCGGCCCGGGCCCATGCGAAAGAACGCGCCAGCCAGCAAAGCCAGCGCTGCGGCCAGCAGCATCAAAGTGCCCAACAGCGCGTCGTAACCACCGGCTTCAATCAACAGGGCGCCGACGTAGGGGAACAGGTAGCGCGCGAACAGGTACGACAGGCTGAACGCGATCAACGCCTGCGAGCGCAGGGCCGGTGGCGCCCAGTCGGCGGCCTGGGCCTGCAGCGTCGGGTACAGCAGCCCATAGCCGATGCCCAGCGCCAGCGCACCAGCCGCATAGGCCACGACCGAGACGCCAGCCAGGCACAACAGCGCCAATCCCGCGACCATCAGCACAGCCAGCGCAGGGACCGTCACCCGCGCGGGCCGGCTGGCGAGTGGCCCGCTCAACAGGAAGCGCGCCGCGACCACGGCCAGCATGTAGGCGCCGTAGAACACCGCGTAGTCGATGTGTCTGGCCGCCGCCATCGTCGTCTGGAAGTTCATCATGCTGGTGTAGACACAGGCGCACAGGAACACCATGGCCACGAACCAGGCGCTGGGCAGGGCCAGCAGCTGACGCAGCCGCCGACGCCGCGCAGGGTCGGTGGAGGGTGAGCGAGCCATCGCGTCGGCGGCTGCATAGGCGGCATTGCGCCAGGCGGCCCATGCCGATGCAACACAGGCGGCAGCGCTGGCCGCCGAGCCCAGCACGAATAGATCGGTGAACTGCCAGCCGGCCCGGGCCATTGCCCAGCGCGACACCAGCGGCGCCAGGCCGATGCCCAGGGTGTTGAAGGCGCCGTAGACCATGAAGTGGTAAGCCCGCCGTTCACCGTCGATGACACTGGACAGGCAGATCGGCCCCTGTGCGAGGAACAGTCCCCAGCCCACGCCCTGCAGCACGGAGCCGGCGTACCAGGCCGCCCCGCCCGCCGGCTCTGGCCATCCGGCCATGCAACCCGCCAGGCATGCGCTGCCGGCGAAGAAGATGCCGCTGCCCCAAGGCGCCACGGCGGCCAGCCCGAAGCGACGTAACAGGGCATGGCTGCTGCCTGCGCACAGCAACGCGCCGATGGCGCCAGCCGCGAACACCTGGCCGAAGAACACCTCGTCCAGGCCCCGCGACTTCATGGCCAATGGCAGCGTGAGGAAGGCGCCGACGCCAAACGCGAGCAGGAAATTCTCGGCACACAGGAGTGCGCGGATGGCCTTCAGGCGGCGCGGTCCGGCAGCAGGGAGCGTTGGTGACAAGGCGAGTCGGCGCACGGGCCGCCAGCGAGCAAGGGGGCCGGATTATTCGACCTGCCCCGGCGACTGCCCAACGTCAATATGCGCACTGACGCACGGCGCGTCAGCGCACCGCGCGCCTCAGCTGCCCGGCACTGCGCCGGCGCCGAGCCCGCACAACAGCACCACCGCCCGCGCCTCGATGGCGCGGCCTTCGCCCACCGGGCCCATCTTCTCGGCCGTCTTGGCCTTGACGTTCACACGCTCGACCGGGATGCCGAGCGAGGTCGCCACCCGCTCGCGCATCGTGGGAATGTGCGGGGCCATCTTGGGTGCCTGGGCCACGATGGTGGCGTCAACGTTCACCGGCTCCCAGCCGGCGGCACGCACACGCTTGACGGCCTCGACCAGCAAAGCGACCGAATCGGCGCCCTTGAACGTCGGGTCGGTGTCCGGAAAGTGGCGGCCGATGTCGCCCAGCGCGGCCGCGCCAAACAGCGCGTCGGTGATCGCGTGCAGCAGCGCATCCGCGTCCGAGTGGCCGAGCAGGCCGTGGCTGTGCGGGATGGGCACGCCGCCCAGGATCAGCGGGCGGCCGGTGACCAGCTGGTGGGTGTCCCAGCCTTCGCCGATGCGCAGGGCGGGGATCGCGGGAGTCGTCATGTCGTGGTCCGGTGGCAGGTTCGGCCGCTATTGTCCCAAGGGCACCACCGGGATGCAGATGTCGCACTCGAAGCCTTCGCCCTCGCCGCGCGCGCCGGCCGGCGGATAGCGCTCGAAGCACGGGCCGTGGGCCAGGCCGAAGCCGCTGTCGGGCAGCCAGTCGCGGAACAGCGCGTTCCAGGCCTCGCCGATGGTGGCCGGCGTGCCGCGGAAGTGCAGCTCGGCATGGCGGCCGGCCGGCAGCATGAGCAGCATCGCGCCGCCGCTGGGCACGAAGCCCGGCGGCACCTGCACGCCTGCGTCGTAGCGGCACTGCGCGGGGTCGGTGATGCTCGGGTCGTCGTAGCCGATGCCGTAGCACGGCGAGTCCATCAGGCCGTGCAGGCGCAGCCAGGGCTCCATCGTCTCGCGCCAGAAGCGGCCGATGCCCGGGCCGTAGGGCCCGACGTAGCGCAGGCAGGCGAGCTGCACGCTGTCGCGGTGATGCAGGGTAACGTCGTTCATGGGGGCTCCGGTCGGTGGGTGGGTGAGGGCTTCATGCTCGCTGCCCGCCGCGCCCGGCGCCTGACCGATCTTGCGCAGCACCTGATCCAGATTGCGCTCCTGCAGCCGCTGCTGCCGCCAGGCGCTCGGCGGCGCCCCGAAGCGCAGCCGGAAGGCGCGCGCAAAGGCTTCGCCGGAGCCGAAGCCCACGTCCAGCGCAGCTTCGGTGATGCCCAGCCGCGGATTGCACAGCAGCCGCATTGCCGCCACCTCCAGCCGGCGGCGGCGCAGGTAGTCGCCCAGCGTCTCGCCCATCCAGGCCGCGAACACGCGGTGGAAGTGGAAAGGCGAGAAGTGCGCCATCGCGGCCACGCTCGGCAGGTCGAGCGGCGCGGCGAGGTGCCGGTCGATGTGCAGCAGCACCTTGCGCAGGCGCAGGTCGTGCTCGCGGCGGCTGTTGGTTGACACGATCAACCTGGGCGGGCCGCCGCGCCGGGCTCAATGCCGCGTGACGACGATGGGCGCGCCGTTCGTCACGATCAGCGTGTGCTCGAACTGCGCCGACAGGTTGCCTGCGCCGCCCGACAGCGTCCAGCCGTCGCCGGTGTCTTCGGCGATGCGGGCGCGGGTCGACAGGAAGGGCTCGATGGTGATCACCATGCCGGCGGCCAGCACGCGCTTCTCGCTCGGGTCGGCAAAGCCGGGAATGAACTCGGGCGCTTCGTGCAGCGCGCGGCCCACGCCGTGGCTGCCCAGGTTGCGCAGGATGCGGAAGCCCGTCTGCTTCGCCACGCGCTCGATGGTGCGGCCGATGGCGGCCACCGGCCGGCCGGCGCGGGCCTGGCCCAGTGCCTCGTCCAGCGCATGGCGGGCGGCCCAGCACAACCGCGTCTTCACCGGCGTGGTGGGCGGCACCACACGGGTGCCGCCGGTGTCGGCGAAGTAGCCGTCCAGCTCGGCCGAGACGTCGATGTTCACCACGTCGCCCTTGGCGATGCGGCGCGCGCCGGGCAGGCCGTGCGCCGCCTCTTCGTTGATGCTGATGCAGGTGGCACCGGGGAAGCCATAGGTGAGCTGCGGCGCAGACCGCGCACCGGCTGCGGCCAGCAGCCGGGCGCCGATGGCGTCCAGCTCGTCGGTGCGCATGCCGGGCTCGATGGCGTCGAGCATGCTGTGCAGCACGTCGCTCACCAGCGCGCCGGCACGGCGCAGGCCTTCGATGTCGGCATCGGTTTCTATCGTCATGGGATATTCCTTACAGCGTGTTCAGCAGACGTTCGGCCAGCGTGAAATCGCCCGGCCAGGTGACCTTGAAGTTGGCGGCATCGCCCACCACCAGCCGCGGCTGCAGGCCCAGCGCCTCGATGGCACCGGCCTCGTCGGTGGGTGCGTCGCCGATGGCGGCCAGCGCCTGGCGAAGCAATCCGATGCGGAACATCTGCGGCGTCTGCGCGGCCCACTTGGCGCTGCGGTCGACGGTGGCGGCCACACGGCCCTGCGCATCGGCCTGCTTGAGCGTGTCGGCCACCGGCAGGGCCAGCAGGCCGCCCACTTCATCGCCCAGGCAGGCGTCGATCAGCCGGTCGACCCACGCCGGCTGCACCAGGCAACGCGCGGCGTCGTGCACCAGCACCCAGTCGTCGGGCTGCGCGCCGCGCTCGGCCAGCACCTGCAGGCCATTGGCCACCGTGGCGGCGCGGCTGGCGCCACCGCAGCGGGCCAGCCATTCGCGGTTCGGCGCACGGCCGAACCAGGGCACGGCAGCTTCGAACAGATCGTCCTCGGCCGACAGCACCACCAGCGTCGCTGTCAGCCGCGGCACGGCGGCCAGCGCGGCCAGCGTGTGCGCCACCATGGCCCGGCCGGCCAGCGGCACGTACTGCTTGGGCCCATCGGCGCCCGAGCGTGCACCGACACCGGCGCAGGGAACAAGGGCATGGCAGCGGGGCATCCGCTCGACGGGCTGGGTCATCGAGGCGATTCTAGAATTCGCGATGGCTTCGCCGTCCGTTCCCCTGCCTTCCATCGCGCCTGGCAAGCGCTTCACCCTCCCCCGCCCTCCTGGTTCCGCCGATGCGCTGATGCTGGCGCGCCTGGCCCAGGCCCGTGCCGCCGAAGGCAGGCTGCTGGCCATCGTCACGGCCGAGCCTTCGGACACCCAGCGGCTGGCCGACGAGTTGCCCTTCTTCGCGCCCGGCATCCGCGTGGCCGTGTTCCCCGACTGGGAGACGCTGCCCTACGACACCTTCAGCCCGCACCAGGACCTGATCTCGGAACGCCTGGCCACGCTGTGGCGCCTGTGGAGCCACACGCAAACGGGCAACCAGGCCACCCAGCGCGATGTGGACGTGGTGCTGCTGCCCGCCACCACCGCCCTCACCCGCTTGGCTCCGCCCAGCTTCCTGGCCGGCACCACCTTCCACTTCAAGCAGAAGACGCGGCTCGATGAAGCGCGGCTGAAGTCGCAGCTCACGCTGGCCGGCTACCAGCATGTGAGCCAGGTGGTGTCGCCCGGCGAGTACGCGGTGCGCGGCGGGCTGATCGACCTGTTTCCGATGGGCTCGCTGGTGCCTTACCGGGTCGACCTGTTCGACGACGAGGTGGATTCAATCCGCACCTTCGACCCCGATTCGCAGCGCAGCCTGTACCCGGTGCCGGAGGTGCGCTTGCTGCCGGGCCGCGAGTTCCCGATGGACGAGGCCGCCCGCACCGCCTTCCGCGCCCGCTGGCGCGAGAAGCTGGACGGCGACCCGACCAAGTCGCGCATCTACAAGGACATCGCGGCCGGCATCGCCACTGCGGGCATCGAGTACTACCTGCCGCTGTTCTTCGAGCAGACGGCGTCGATCTTCGAGTACTTCGGCGAGCAGGCCTCGGTGGTGCTGCACGGCACCGTGGATGAATCGATCGAGCGCTTCTGGGCCGACACCCGCGACCGCCACCGCTTCCTGCAGCACGACCCCGAACGGCCCATCCTGCCGCCCGAGCAGCTGTTCCTCAAGCCGGAAGACTTCTTCGCGCTGACGCATGCGCATCCCACGCTGTCGCTGCGCGGCGTGGAGCCGGTGGACTGGGCGCGGCCGCTGCCCGACGTGAGCGTGAACCGCGGTGCCACCGAGCCGCTGGCCGGCCTGGAAGCGCACCTGAAGAACACGCCGGCCCGCGTGCTGCTGGTGGCCGAGAGCGACGGCCGGCGCGAAAGCCTGCTGGAGCTGCTGCGCGACCACCGCATCGACGTGCCCAGCGTGGGCAGCCTGGCCGAGTTCGAGGCCGGCCACGAGAAGGTGGCCATCGCGGCCGCGCCGCTGGCGCAAGGCTTCCACTGGCACACGCCGGAAGCGTCGATCCAGTTCCTGACCGAGACCGAGCTGTTCTCCACCGCACCCAGCTCGCGCCGGCGCCGCAAGCAGGAGCAGGTCAGCAACGTCGAGGCGCTGATCAAGGACCTGTCCGAGCTGAAGGTCGGCGACCCGGTGGTGCACGTGAACCACGGCATCGGCCGCTACGTGGGCCTGCTCAACATCGACCTGGGCGACGGCGCCAGCGAGTTCCTGCACCTGGAGTACGCCGACAAGGCCACGCTGTACGTGCCGGTGGCGCAGCTGCACCTGATCAGCCGCTACACCGGCGTGAGCGCCGAGGAAGCGCCGCTGCACAAGCTGGGCTCGCCGCAGTGGGACAAGGCCAAGCGCAAGGCCGCCGAGCAGGTGCGCGACACCGCGGCCGAGCTGCTGAACCTGTATGCCCGCCGCGCCGCGCGCGAGGGCCATGCCTTCCGCTTCTCGCCGCACGACTACGAGGCCTTCGCGGCCAGCTTCGGCTTCGAGGAAACGCCTGACCAGCGCGCGGCCATCCATGCGGTGATCCAGGACATGGTGAGCCCGCGGCCGATGGACCGCCTGGTGTGCGGCGACGTGGGCTTCGGCAAGACCGAGGTGGCATTGCGCGCGGCCTTCGTCGCGGTGCTGGGCGGCAAGCAGGTGGCGCTGCTGGCGCCCACCACGCTGCTGGCCGAGCAGCACTTCCAGAACATCGCCGACCGCTTCGGCAAGTGGCCGGTGAAGGTGGCGGAGCTGTCGCGCTTCCGCTCCACCAAGGAGATCAATGCGTCGCTGGAAGGCATCGAGGCCGGCACCATCGACATCGTGATCGGCACCCACAAGCTGCTGAGCCAAAGCGTGAAGTTCAAGCGCCTGGGGCTGCTGATCATCGACGAGGAGCACCGCTTCGGCGTGCGCCACAAGGAAGCCATCAAGGCCATGCGCGCCGAGGTGGACGTGCTCACGCTCACTGCCACGCCCATCCCGCGCACCCTGGGCATGGCGCTGGAAGGCCTGCGCGACCTGAGCGTGATCGCCACCGCGCCGCAGCGCCGGCTGGCCATCAAGACCTTCGTGCGCACCGAGACCACCGGCGTCATCCGCGAGGCAGTGCTGCGGGAGCTGAAGCGCGGTGGCCAGGTCTACTTCCTGCACAACGAGGTGGACACCATCCGCGCCCGCGCTGCGAAGCTGGAGGAGCTGCTGCCCGAAGCCCGCATCGCGATCGCCCACGGCCAGATGCCCGAGCGCGAGCTGGAACATGTGATGCGCGACTTCGTCGCCCAGCGCTTCAACGTGCTGCTGTGCTCCACCATCATCGAGACCGGCATCGACGTGCCCTCGGCCAACACCATCATCATGAGCCGCGCCGACAAGTTCGGCCTGGCGCAGCTGCACCAGCTGCGCGGCCGCGTGGGCCGCAGCCACCACCAGGCCTATGCCTACCTGCTGGTGCCCGACGTGGAGGCGCTGACCAAGCAGGCCGCGCAGCGGCTGGAGGCCATCCAGCAGATGGAGGAACTGGGCTCCGGCTTCTACCTGGCCATGCACGACCTGGAGATCCGCGGCGCCGGCGAGGTGCTGGGCGACAACCAGAGCGGCAACATGATGGAAGTGGGTTTCCAGCTCTACAACGACATGCTGGGCGAGGCGGTGCGCTCGCTCAAGAGCGGCAAGGAGCCCGACCTGCTGAGCCCGCTGGGCGGCGTGTTCGGCGCGGCCACCGAGATCAACCTGCATGCGCCCGCCCTGCTGCCCGACAGCTATTGCGGCGACGTGCACACGCGGCTGAACCTCTACAAGCGGCTGGCCACGGCCACCACGCCGGCGCAGATCGACACGCTGCTGGAGGAAATCACCGACCGCTTCGGCAAGCTGCCGGCGCAGGGCCAGACGCTGTTCGACACCCACCGCCTGCGGGTGCTGGCGCGGCCCTATGGCGTGAGCAAGATCGACGCGGCGCCGCGGCTGATGGTGGTGAGCTTCCGCCCCAACCCGCCGGTGGACGCGATGAAGATCATCGAGCTGGTGCAGAAGAACCGGCACATCAAGCTGGCCGGCAACGACAAGCTGCGCATCGAACGCGACACGCCCGAGGTCAAGGACCGCGTGCAGCTGATCCGCGACGTGCTGCGCTCATTGGGGCAGCCGAAGGAAGCTTGAGGGCTAGGCTGGACCGATGCTGGCGTAGGCGACGATCTCGATCTTCATGCCCGGCACCACCAGGCCCGACACGCCCATGCTGGAACGGTTCGGATACGGTGCCTCGAAGAACTCGCGGTATACCGCGTCGATGGCCTTCATGTCCTGCACGTCGGTCATGTAGATCAGCACCTGCGTCACATCGGCCAGCGTGCCACCGGCCGCCTGCACCGCCTGCCGCAGGTTGGCGAAGGTGAGCCGCGCCTGGTCTTCGATCGGGCCGGTATCGATGCTGCCGTCGGGCCGCACCGGGCCGTGCGCGGTGAACAGCAGCCCCTGGGCCTGGGTGGCCCACGAAAATGGTTGATTCAGCGCCGGCAGGCCGACATCTATCACTTTTTTCATCTGGCGATCCGTGTTCCTGAGCTTGCCACTCTAATCGTCGCCAGCACGGCCACCCGCGGCCCCGCGGTGCCTTCAGCGGCTGGGCGGGCGCGTCGATATGGCTGCACGGCCGGCCCGGTGCTGTGGTAGTTCGGGCAGCGGTTCGATGCAGGAGACACGGTCATGGATTGGGTGCGCAAGGTCAGCCTCGTGAAGAGGACGACGATCGGCTTTGGACTGGCCGGGGCCGCCCTGGCCGGCATCGGCGGATCGGCCGCCCACCAACTCCACGGGCTGGGCGCCGCTGGCGCCGCGTGGTCGATCGGCATCGGCACGGCCGCCGCGCTGGGCGTCATCACCATCGCCGCAATGCTCATCCGCGGCAGCATCAAGCGCTCGGTGGAAGACACGGTGCAGGCCGTCATCCGCATTGCCGGCGGCGACCTGGAGACCAAGATCGAGTCGCCGGGCAAGGACGAAGTCTCCTGGCTGCGGTACGAGCTCAACAGCATGCGCAAGAAGCTGCGCGCGATGGTGCTGGAAGTGCGCGGCAGCGTGGAGATGGTGAAGAACGCTTCCGACGAGATCGCCAACGGCAATGCCGACCTGTCGGCCCGCACCGAGAGCCAGGCCTCGGCAGTGCAGCAGACCGCCAGTTCGATGGACGAGCTGGCCGCCACGGTGCGCACCAATGCCAGCAATGCCGAGGAAGCCAACCGCGTGGTGCTGGAATCCAGCAACGTGGCCACCCGCGGCGAGCAGCTGATGCGCGACGTGGAAGGCCGCATGGGCGAGATCAATGCCAGCGCGGCGCGCATCGCCGACATCATCGGCGTGATCGACGGCATCGCCTTCCAGACCAACATCCTCGCGTTGAATGCCGCGGTGGAAGCCGCCCGCGCCGGTGAACAAGGCCGCGGCTTCGCAGTGGTGGCGGGCGAGGTGCGCAGCCTGGCGCAGCGCAGCGCCACCGCGGCGCGCGAGATCAAGACGCTGATCGGCGACTCCACCGAGAAGATCGGCGCCGGCTCGGCGCTGGTCGACCAGGCGGGCAAGACGATGCGCGAGCTGCTGGAACGCGTGACCCATGCTTCCTCGCTGATGAGCGCCATCTCGCATGCGGGCCAGGAACAGAGCCTGGGCATCGGCCAGGTCCACGAGGCGCTGGCCCAGATCGACGGCGTGACGCAGCAGAACTCCGCGCTGGTGGAGCAGGTGTCCGCCGCCGCGCAGTCGCTCAAGGGTGAATCGGACAAGCTCAAGGGCGCGATGAGCGGCTTCCGCGTGGTGGGCTGAACGCCGGGTCGGCAGGCCCGCGCACCTACAATTCCGGGCTTTGCGCGGCCCTCCCATGCCCTCTTCGACGCCCCTTCCCGGCCTGGTGACGCAAGGCTTCACGCCCCCGCTGGCGCTGGCCGATTTCAAGCTGATCGCGTTCGACATGGATTCGACGCTGATCAACATCGAATGCGTGGACGAGATCGCCGATGCGGCCGGCCGCAAGGCCGAGGTGGCCGCCATCACCGAAGCCGCGATGCGCGGCGAGATCACCGACTACAAGGAAAGCCTGCGCCGCCGCGTGGCACTGCTGGCCGGCGTGCCGGTGAGCGCGATGCAGCAGGTGCTGGACGAGCGGCTGCAGCTCAACCCGGGCGCCGAGGCGCTGGTGCGGGCCTGCCAGGCCGCCGGCCTGAAGACGCTGCTGGTCTCGGGCGGCTTCACCTTCTTCACCGACCATGTGCGCGACCGGCTGGGCATCGGCGCCACCCGCAGCAACGTGCTGGAAGTGGCCGACGGCGTGCTCACCGGCCGCATGGTCGACCAGCCCTGGGGCGACATTTGCGACGGCGACGAGAAGAAGCGCATGCTGCTGTCGACCTGCGCCGAGCACGGCATCCTGCCGGCGCAGGCCATCGCGGTGGGCGACGGTGCCAACGACCTGCCGATGATGGGCGTGGCCGGCCTCTCGGTGGCCTACCACGCCAAGCCTAAGGTGCGTGAGCAGGCCATGGTGGCGATCAACGAAGGCGGCCTGGACCGGCTGCTGGAAGTGGTGCGGCCGACCTGACCCGGGCTGCGCTCAGCGCAGGCGCTGCGCCATCGCCTGCGCCGTGCGGCGCAGCGGCCGCGAGGCCGCGGGCAGGTCGGCCAGCCGCTGCCAGAACTGAAGCGCCGGGGCGCGGGCCGGTGAACCCATGGCCAGCTCGTCGGGGCTGAACGGCTCGATGTCGACCAGGCCGATCGCCGCATCGGGCCGCCAGCGCATCGGCAGCATGTCGTACACCGGCGCCAGGCCGGCAAAGCGGCCGCCCGGCACGCCCTGCGGCTGCACCACCAGGCTCAGGTTGCCGAAGTGCATGTCGGTGTTGCCGATCAGGCGGCCGAAATGCAGCAGCGCCTCGGCCTGCATGCCGGCACCGGCCGGCAGCCGCCGCTGGCGCTCCAGCGCATGGCAGGTGGCGCCCCAGTGCTGGCGGCCGCCGGCCACGAAGGCATCGTGCACCGCGTCCAGCGGCACCACATGCAGCCGGCCACCACCCGGCAGGCGGTCGAAACGCCGAGATACCAGGAAGGCACGCCGGCCCGTCTCGACCACTTCGCTGGCGGCCACTGGCACGCCCCAGTCGGCCAGCACCTGCAGCGCCAGTGCCTCGGCCTGCAGCAGGTCGCGCCAGCGATCGCCGAAGGGTGTGGCCAGCGGCGGCGTGAACTTGACGATGAGGGGATGACCGGCTTCTTCATGGGTGAGGAACTTGGCCTGTTCGCCGCCGGCGGAAGACCCGGCCGGCAGCGTGGCCGCCACCGCATCCGCCAGGGCATCCAGGTCGGGCGACACGCCGGGTTGCGGCACCGGCGCCCTGCCCGCGGCCGGCGGCTCGCCCAGCACGATGGCGCCGGGGGCATCATGCAGCGTGAGCGCGGTGGCCAGCACCTGCTCGAGCGACCAGCGCTCGGGGTTGGCATCGAGCCCGCGCACCGCCCACTGCCGGGCCAGCACGCGGCCAAGGAAGCCCTGCGCACGCAGCGGCGCCAGGAACCACGGCAACCCGGCCTGCGTCAGGCTGTCCATGCCCTCGGCCTGTACGTGCACCCGGTCCCCCTGCAGGAAGCTGAGCCGGCCCCAGCGCTGCACCTGCCCGTCAGGCAGCACCCACAGCAGCGGCTGCACCGCCGGCGCGCCCAGCAGCGGCTGCGGCAGCCCATAACGCGTCTGCCGCCCGCTGCCCAGGGCCACCACCTCGGACGACAGCCCACGCAGCAGCCGCGACAGCGTCGGCTGGCTGCGCCCGGTGGCCGCCTGCAGCTGCGCCGAGCTGGCCACGCCGAGCTGCTTCAGCGTCGACAGAAGTTCAAACTGCAGGGGCGTCTCCATGGCCGCATGCTACACCTGCACCGCCACGAGTCGACTGGCGAATGGATGACAAACGAATCGCAGACGAATCGAAGATGAATAGGAAAAGAATAGCTGATCATCCAGGCACAGCCATGGCTCGGGCGATGGCGAGCGTCTGCCACGACGAACCGGGTCGTCAGCTGCTGAGCTGCGCCCAGGCCTTGTCCAGCCGCTTGGCGCTCACCGGCTGCGGCGTGCGCAGCTCCTGGGCGAAGAGGCTCACCCGCAGTTCTTCCAGCAGCCAGCGGTATTCGTTCAGCCGCGCATCAGCGGTGCCCTTCAGCTCGGCGATGCGGCGGGTGTAGCGCTGCTCCAGCGGCCGCAGCTCGGCCAGGCGCTGGGCGTCGCGCACAGGGTCGGCGCGCAGCTTGTCCAGCCGCAGCACCACCGCCTTCAGGTAGCGCGGCAGGTGGGCCAGCGCGGCCCAGGGCGTGTCCAGCAGGAAGCGCTTGCCCACCAGCCGCTGCAGCTGCGCGGTGACGTCGTCGGCCACCTCCTTGGGCGCGCGGCTGTCCTTCAGCTTGCGCAGCGCCGCGGCATGCTCGACGAGCACGGTGCCGGCCATGCGCGCCACCTCCTGCGCGATCAGGTTCAGCCGCGCCCGGCCCTCGTCGATGCGGGCCTGGAAGGCGCGTGCATCGGTGGGCAGCGGGTCGGCCAGGAAGGCCCGGTCCAGCGCCACGTCGATGATCTGGTCGCGCAGTTCCTCCTGCGTGCCCAGCGGCATGAACCACACCGCCATCTGCCGCAGGTCGGGGATGTTCTTCTCGAGGTACTTCAGCGGCTCCTTGATGGCCAGCGCCACCAGCCGGCGCAGGCCGGCGCGGTGCCTGGCGGCGGCCACGTCGGGCTCGTCGAACACCTCGATCTCGACATGGGTGCGCTTGTCGATCAGCGCCGGGAAGCCCACCAGCGTCTGGCCCGCCTTGCGGATCTCCATCAGCTCGGGCAGCTCGCCGAAGGTCCAGGCGGTGTAGGCCGCGGCGGGCTTGTTTTCGGCCGGCGCGGCGGGCCGGCCGTCGCCGGCAGGCGCGGGCACGCGCTGGGCCCCCTTGCCTGCCGGCGCCGAAGCCGGCTCGGCCGCGGCGGCGTTGCCCAGCTTCAACCCCGCCAGCGCCTGGAAGGCCGAGCGCGCCTGGCCGCCCAGCTCCGCCTTCAGCGAAGCGAGGTTGCGGCCCATGCCCAGCTGGCGGCCATGCTCGTCCACCACGCGGAAGTTCATGAACAGGTGGGCCGGCAGCGTTTCCAGCTTGAAGTCGTTGCGCTGCACGGCCAGCTGCGTGCGGTCGCGCACCGCCTTCAGCAGCACGTCCATCAGGCTGCCCTGCGCGAACGGCACGGTCGCGACGAACTCGGCCGCATAGTCGGGCAGCGGCACCAGGCGCGAACGCGGGCGCTGGTGCAGGCTCTTCACCAGCGCCAGCACCTTGTCCTTCAGCATGCCGGGCACCAGCCATTCGCAGCGCTCGTCGCTCACCTGGTTGAGCGCATAGATGGGCACGGTCACGGTCACGCCGTCCTTGGCGTCGCCGGGGTCGTGCAGGTAGGTGGCCGCGCAGTCCACGCCGCCCAGCCGCACCACCTTCGGAAAGGCCGAGGTGGTGATGCCGGCGGCCTCGTGGCGCATCAGCTCGTCGCGGGTGAGCTTGAGCAGCTCGGGCTGCTCCTTCGCGGCATGGCGGTACCAGCGCTCCAGCGCCGGGCCGCTGGTCACGTCGGCGGGCAGCTGCTGGTCGTAGAAGGCGAAGATCAGGTCGTCGTCCACCAGCACGTCCTGCCGCCGGGCCTTGTGTTCCAGCTCCTGCACCTGGCGGATCAGCTTGCGGTTGTGCGCCAGGAAGGGCAGCCGCGTGTCCCACTCGTCCTGCACCAGGCCTTCGCGGATGAAGATCTCGCGCGCGCCGGCCGGGTCCACCGCTGCATAGTTCACCCGCCGGTTGTTGTAGACGACGATGCCGTACAGCGTGGCCCGCTCCAGCGCCACCACTTCGCCGGCCTTCTTTTCCCAGTGCGGCTCCAGCAGCTGCTTCTTCAGCAGGTGGCCGGCGATGCGCTCGATCCACTGGGGCTCGATGGCGGCCAGGCCACGGCCGAACAGCCGCGTGGTTTCCACCAGCTCCGCGGCCACCAGCCAGCGGCCCGGCTTCTTGCTCAGGTGCGCGCCGGGATGCTTCCAGAACTTGATGCCGCGCGCGCCCAGGTACCAGTCGTCCTCTTCGCTCTTCAGGCCGATGTTGCCCAGCAGGCCGGCCAGCATCGCCATGTGCACCTGCTCGTAGGTGGCCGGCTGGGTGTTCTGGCGCCAGCCGTGCTCGCGCACCACCGTCAGCAGCTGCGAATGGATGTCGCGCCACTCGCGCACCCGCCGCGGCGAGACGAAGCTCTCGCGCAGCCGCTGCTCCTGCTGGCGGTTGCTCAGCTTGGGCGTGTCCACCGGCGCCTCGCTGCCCGCATGGCCATGCACGCCGCGGCCCTGCTCGATCCAGTGCCACAGCTTCAGGTAGCCCATGAACTCAGACTTCTCGTCGTCGAACTTCCTGTGCTTCTCGTCGGCGGCCTGCGCGGCTTCCAGCGGCCGGTCGCGCACGTCCTGGCCGCTGAGCGCGCTGGCGATCACCAGCACCTCGGCCAGCGAACCGCGCTCGCGCGCCTCGAGGATCATCCGGCCCACGCGCGGGTCCAGCGGCAGGCGCGACAGCTCCTGGCCAATGGGCGTGAGCGCGTTGTCGTCGTCCACCGCGCCCAGCTCGCCCAGCAGCGCATAACCGTCGGCGATGGCCTTGCGAGGCGGCGCTTCGAGGAACGGAAAGTCCTCCACGTCGCCCAGCTTGAGGGACTTCATGCGCAGGATCACGCCAGCCAGCGACGAGCGCAGGATCTCGGGGTCGGTGAAGCGCGGGCGGGCCGTGAAGTCGGCCTCGTCGTACAGGCGAATGCACACGCCATCGGCCACGCGGCCGCAGCGGCCGGCGCGCTGGTTGGCCGCGGCCTGGCTCACCGGCTCGATCTGCAGCTGCTCGACCTTGTTGCGGTAGCTGTAGCGCTTGACGCGCGCCAGGCCGGCGTCGATCACGAAGCGGATGCCGGGCACCGTCAACGAGGTCTCGGCCACGTTGGTGGCCAGCACGATCCGCGGCGCGCCGCCGGTGGAGAACACCCGGTCCTGCTCCTGCTGCGACAGCCTTGCGAACAGCGGCAGGATGTCGGCGTGCCGGTGCGCCGGCTGGTGCGCCAGGTGCTTGCGCAGGTGGTCGGCCGCCTCGCGGATTTCACGCTCGCCGGGCAGGAAGACGAGGATGTCGCCGCCGATGCGGCCCGACCAGAGTTCGTCCACCGCATCGACGATGGCGTCGTTCAGGCCGTATTCGCGGCTTTCCTCGAAGGGGCGCCAGCGTTGTTCCACCGGGAACAACCGGCCGGACACCATGATGACCGGGGCCGGGCCATTCCTGCCCGCGAAGTGGTTCGCAAACCGCTCCGCATCGATGGTGGCCGAGGTGACGATGATCTTCAGGTCGGGCCGGCGCGGCAGGATCTGCCGCAGGTGGCCGAGCAGGAAGTCGATGTTCAGGCTGCGCTCGTGCGCCTCGTCGATGATCAGCGTGTCATAGCCGCGCAGCAGCGGGTCGGTCTGCGTCTCGGCCAGCAGGATGCCGTCGGTCATCAGCTTGACGCTGGCGCCCGGCTGCAGCCGGTCCTGGAAGCGCACCTTGTAGCCCACCACCTCGCCCAGCGGGGTCTTCAGCTCCTCGGCGATGCGCTTGGCCACGCTGCTGGCCGCGATGCGCCGCGGCTGGGTGTGGCCGATCAGCTTGCCGCCGTTGATCCTGCCGCGGCCCAGCTCCAGCACGATCTTGGGCAGCTGGGTGGTCTTGCCGGAGCCGGTCTCGCCGCAGACGATGACCACCTGGTGCTCGGCGATCAGGCGCGCGATCTCCTCGCGTCGCGCCGAAACCGGCAGGGATTCTGGAAATTCGATGGCCAGCGCGGCGACGCCGGCGGCAGGGGTGGGGGCTGAACTCACGGGGCGCGGATTATGACGAGGTGCCCTGCGGCACAATGCCCGGCCCCGAAAGCCGTACGTCGATGAACCTCATATTTCCCCATACCTTCGTGCCCTGGTTTCGCTCGGTAGCGCCGTACATCCACGCCTACCGCGGCAAGACCTTCGTGGTGGCCATGGCGGGCGAGGGCATTGCCGCCGGCAAGCTGAGTGCCTTCGCGCAAGACCTGGCCATCCTGCAGGCCATGGGCATCAAGCTGGTGCTGGTGCACGGCTTCCGCCCGCAGGTCAGCGAGCAGTTGCGCGCCAAGGGCCACCCCGAGCGATTCAGCCACGGCCTGCGCATCACGGACGCGCCGGCGCTGGACGCCGCGCAGGAGGCCGCCGGCCAGCTGCGCTTCGAGATCGAGGCGGCGTTCTCCCAGGGCCTGCCGAACACGCCGATGGCCAATGCCACGGTGCGGGTGGTGTCGGGCAACTTCCTCACCGCGCGGCCGGTCGGCATCGTCGACGGCGTGGACTTCATGCACAGCGGCATCGTGCGCAAGGTGGATGCGATCACCATACGCCGCACCATCGACAGCGGCGCGGTGGTGCTGCTGTCGCCGTTCGGCTTCTCGCCCACCGGCGAGGCCTTCAACCTGACGATGGAAGACGTGGCCACCTCCACCGCCATCGCGCTGCAGGCCGACAAGCTGATGTTCATGACCGAGGTGCCGGGTATCCGCGAAAAGCAGGACGACCCGGAAAGCGACATCGATACCGAACTGGCGCTGGCCGACGCCGAAAAACTGCTGGCGGTTTTGCCGGCCACCAAACCCACCGAGCCGGGCTTTTACCTGCGCCACTGCGTCAAGGCCTGCCGCGAAGGCGTCGAGCGCTCGCACATCCTGCCCTACAGCCAGGACGGCGCGCTGCTGATGGAGGTTTATACCCACGACGGCATCGGCACCATGGTGGTGGACGAAAAACTCGAGAGCCTGCGTGAAGCCACCGCAGACGACGTCGGCGGTATCCTGCAGCTGATCGAACCCTTCGAGCGCGACGGCACCCTGGTGCGCCGCGAACGCACTTCCATCGAGCGGGATATCGCCAACTACACCGTGATCGAGCACGACGGCGTGATCTTCGGTTGCGCGGCGCTGTATCCGTATCCCGAGGCCGGCACCGCGGAAATGGCGGCACTCACCATCAGCCCGCAGGTGCAAAGCCAGGGCGATGGCGAGCGCATCCTCAAGCGGGTGGAGCAGCGCGCCAGGTCGATGGGGCTCGCCAGCATTTTCGTGCTTACCACGCGCACGATGCACTGGTTCATCAAGCGTGGTTTCCAGCCGGTGGATCCGGATTGGCTGCCCGAGGCGCGCAAGCGCAAATACAACTGGGACCGGCGCTCGCAAGTGCTGGTCAAGCACCTTCAGTAACCCTTTGCCCGGAGAACCCCGATGACCCGCACCGTCCAATGCATCTACCTGAAGAAGGAAGCCGAGGGTTTGAGCTTCGCGCCCTATCCGGGCGAGCTCGGCAAGCGCATCTACGACAACGTCAGCAAGGAAGCTTTCGAGGCCTGGAAGAAGCACCAGACGATGCTGGTCAACGAAAACCGCCTGAATCTGGCCGATGCCCGCGCCCGCCAATACCTGGCGCGCCAGATGGAGCGCTTCTTCTTCGGCGAAGGCGCCGAGCAGCCCACCGGCTACGTGCCGCCGAGCGATCCGCAAGCCCCCGGCAACGCCAGTTGATTAACGCGAATCATTCTCGATAGCTTCTATACTGGCTCCGTCTTCGACTGATCCCGCTGAGGAGCCCCATGTCCCTTTCGAGAGTGTTCCTGGCCGCGGCCGCCGTGGCCGCGCTGCAGGCGCCCGCCCATGCGCAGGAGCAGGTGCTCAACCTGTACTCCGCCCGTCACTACCAGACCGACGAGGCGCTCTACGCCAACTTCACCAAGGCGACGGGCATCCGCATCAACCGCGTCGACGGCGACGACTCCGGCATCCTCTCCCGCCTGAAGAGCGAGGGCGCCAGCAGCCCCGCCGACGTGATCCTGCTGGTGGACGCCGCCCGCCTGTGGCGCGCCGAAACCGACGGCCTGTTCCAGCCGGTCAAGAGCAGCACGCTCGACAGCCGCATCCCTGCCAACCTGCGCGGCAAGGACACCGGCAACGGCGCGCAGTGGTTCGGCATGTCCACCCGCGCCCGCGTCATCATCTACAACAAGATCAAGGTCAAGCCGGCCGACGTGGCCACCTACGAGTCGCTGGCCGACCCGAAGAACAAGGGCAAGATCTGCACGCGCTCCGGCTCGCATCCCTACAACCTGTCGCTGTTCGGCGCCATGGTGGAGCACATGGGCCCGGAAAAGGCCGAGGCCTGGCTGCAGGGCGTCAAGGACAATCTGGCGCGCGATCCCAAGGGCGGTGATACCGACCAGATCAAGGCCGTAGCCGCCGGCGAATGCGACATCGCCATCAGCAACAGCTACTACTTCGCGCGCATGATGCGCTCGACCAAGCCGGAAGACCGCGCCGTGGTTGAAAAGGTGGCCGTGGTGTTCCCCAACCAGCAAAGCTGGGGCACGCATCTGAACATCGCCGGTGCCGGCGTTGCGAAATACGCACCCCACCGTGAAGCCGCGGTGAAGTTCCTTGAATATCTGTCCAGCGACGAAGCCCAGATCTACTTCGCCAACGGCAATAACGAATGGCCGGCGGTGGCCAGCGTGAAACCGTCCAATCCTGCGCTGGAATCGCTGGGCACATTCAAGTCTGAAACCATCCCCGTGTCGGCCGTCGGCGTCAACCAGGGCAAGGTGCAGCAAATGCTCGACAGGGTGGGTTTCAAGTAAGCCGCTTTCCCTTCGCTCGTCTTCTCGCGGGCACGCGGCGATGATATATTCGCCGCGTGCCCGAATTGTCTGAGGAGACCCGATTGGCAACGCTGCAAGAACTCCTGGCCCAGAAAGCATCGCTCGAAAAGCAGATTGCTGAAACGCAACGCGAGGAGCGTGCAAACGCCATCGCCAAGGTCAAGTCGATCATGTCCGAACACGGGCTGACCCTGGCCGATCTTTCCCAACGCGCCGCCCCTCCCCGCGCCGAAGGCACGCCCAAGAAAGTGGCAGCCAAATACCGCAACGGTGATACCGGCGAAACATGGTCGGGCCGTGGCCTGCAACCCAAATGGCTGAAGGCCGCCCTGGCCGAAGGCAAGCAGCTTTCCGATTTCGCCATCTGATCGCCGCGCCGGCACCTTTGGCGGCGCCGGCGCCACACTTGCCAGACAAACTCCACATCTGGTTGCGCTGCCCCCACGGCAGGTCCTAGCATCCGGTAGCGCGCACCGCGCGTGTTATGTCGCCGCACGCGTTGTTGTGGTGCTTCGTGTCCTCGCTACCGCCCCCCTCCTCTCCTGCCGCCACCGCTGCCGCCGACGCTCCGGCGGCCACGCCTTTTGCCGCCCGGCCCGACGCCGGCGTGCTGGGGCGGGCGGTCCTGGTGGCCGGCCTGTGCGCCGCGCTCGGCCTGCTGGCCCTGCGCCACGGCCGCATCGACGAGGGGCCCGCCCTGCTTTGGCTGCCCGCCGGCATCGCGCTGGGCGCGTTGCTGTCCTGGGGCCGGTCGATGGCCGGGGCCGTGGCGGCGGGGCTGCTCGCCGCCCACCTGCTGGCTGGCGAGTCACCCACCAGCGCCCTGCTGCTGGCCGCCGGTGAAACCGCGGCACCCTGGCTGGGCGCGGCCTGGCTGTCGCGCCAGCGGTTCCAGGCCGGCATGCCCGGCGTGCGCGATGCGCGGCTGCTGAGCGCCGCGGTAGTGGGCAGCGCGGCGCTGGCCGCCGCCTGGCATGCGCTGATGTGGGCCGTGCACGGCGATGACTCCCTGTCCGCCCTGGCGGCCGGCTATCTGGCCGGCATGGGCGCGGCCGCGGGCGGTTTGCTGGGCTGCCTGCCGTGGCTGGGCCGCGGCAGCCGCCTGCCGTCGGCCAGCCGCCCGCAGCCGCCCGCGGTCGATCCGGCCGGCCCCTCCACGCTGGCACCCTCCGGTTCTCCAGCCCACGCCGCGGCCAGCACCGCCCCGATGACTGCGGCGGTGGCGGCGCCAGAGCCGGGCACGGTCGGCCTGGCCGGCTCCTGTCTGCTGGCGGTGGCCACGCTGGCCGCCGGCTGGGGCGCCTGGCTGGGCACCGCGCCGCTGTCGGCCGCGCAGGCCTCCCTGGTGTTCATGCCGCCGGTGCTACTGGCCTGGATGGCGGCGCGCGGCGCCGGCCGCTGGGCCTCGGCGACCCTGGGCGTGCTGGCCATCGGCGCACTGCTCACGCTGGAAGCAGGCCACGGCCCTTTCGGCAGCCGGGGCGACCGCGGCCATGCGCTGCTGCTGCTGTGGGGTTACCTGGCCTGCTGCGGACTGCTGGTGCTCATCGTGCAGAGCGGTGCGGCCGAGCTGCGCCGCGTCAAGAGCCGCTGGCGGCTGGCGCTGGAGGCCGCGGACGTCGGCGTGGCCGACTGGGACCTGACCACCGGACGCGGCGTGCATTCGCCACGCTGGCAGGCGCTGCTGGGCACGGCCGATGCCGCCGGCCCCTCCAGCCTGCCGCCGCCCCAGGCCTGGCTGGCGCAGGTGCATGCCGACGACCGCAACCGCGAGCGCGAGGCGCTGCAGCGCCTGCACAGCCCGGGCGAGGACGCCTACCGCCACGACCTGCGCCTGAAGACCGCCACCGGCTGGGGCTGGTTCCATGTGCAGATGCTGGTGGCCGAGCGCGACGGCCGCGGCGCCCCCAGCCGCCTGATCGCCACGCTGGCCGACATCGGCGACCGCCGCGCCAACGAGGAGCGTCAGCGCCTGTCCGCCCGTCTGTTCCAGCACCTGCACGAAGGCCTGCTGATCACCGATGCCGACCTGCGGGTGCTGGACGTCAATCCCACCTACTCGCAGATCATGGGCGTCTCCCGCCATGAGCTGCTGGGCACCGTGCCGCCGCTGCTGGCCGCCGCCCGTGCCGGCACGCCCAGCGGCGACCCTGCCGCGGCCGCCACCCACGGCAGCATGTGGGCCAGCCTGCGCGCCACCGGCACCTGGCGCGGCGAGGTGGTGGACCGCCGCCGCAACGGCGACCCCTGCGCGCTGCAGGTCACCATCACCGCGGTGCTGGGGCCGGACAGCCAGCCGCGCTATCACGTGTTGGTGATCTCCGACATCACCGAGCAGCACCTGCAGCGCCAGCGGCTGGAGCGCCAGGCGCTGTTCGACGAGCTGACACGCCTGCCCAACCGCGCGCGGCTGGCGCAGATGCTGGCCGATGCCATGGCGTCGGCCGACCGCGAGGGCACGCTGCTGGCCGTGTGCTACCTCGACCTGGACCACTTCAAGCCAGTCAACGACCGCTTCGGCCATGCGGCGGGCGACCGGCTGCTGGTGGAGCTGGCGCACCGGCTGCGCGGCGCCCTGCGCAGCAATGCCGCCTGGTCCGATGCCGCGGCGCGCCTGGGCGGCGACGAGTTCGTGCTGCTGCTGCGCGCCGGCACGCTGGACGAGGCCCGGCTGGCGGTGGAGCGCGTGCTGCGCGTCATCTCGCAGCCCTATGCCATCGAGCCCGGCGCCGAACCAGTCACCGTCACCGCCAGCGTGGGCGCCACCGTCTACCCGCTGGACCGCAGCGATGCCGATACCCTGCTGCGCCATGCCGACCACGCGATGTACGGTGCCAAGCAGTCGGGCCGCAACGGCTACAGCTTCTTCGACCCCGAGCACAGCCGCCGCACCGAGGAACGCGTGATGGCCATCGGCCGCGTGCAGGAGGCGCTGGACAACCACGAACTGGAGCTGTACTACCAGCCCAAGGTCGACATGCGCCGCGGCACGGTGCTGGGCATGGAGGCACTGCTGCGCTGGAACCATCCCGAGCACGGCGTCATCTCCCCGGCGCAGTTCCTGCCGCTGATCGAGCACACCGGCCTGTCGGCCCGCGTGGGCGACTGGGTGCTGGGCCAGGCGCTGGAGCAGCTGGCCCGCTGGCAGCGCCAGGGGCTGGACCTGTCGGTCAGCGTCAACGTCTCGGCCCGCCACCTGCAGGAGGCCGACTTCGCCCAGCGCCTGGCCGAGATGCTGGCCCGCCATGCCCGGCCGCTGGGCGAGCGGCTGGAACTGGAGGTGCTGGAGACGGCCGCGCTGGCCGACATCGACTACACCTCCGCCCTGCTGGAGCGCTGCCGCCGGCTGGGCGTGCGCTTCTCGCTGGACGACTTCGGCACCGGCTACTCCACCCTCACCTACCTCAAGCGGCTGCCGGTGGACGTGCTGAAGATCGACCGATCCTTCGTGCGCAACATGCTGGACGACCGGCAGGACCTGGCCATCGTGGAAGGCGTGATCGGCCTGGCCCGCACCTTCGGCTGCAGCGTGGTGGCCGAAGGCGTGGAGATGCCGGCGCAGGCGCGGCTGCTGATCGACATGGGCTGCGACATCGGCCAGGGCCATGGCATCGCCAGCCCGATGCGCGCGCCCGCCGTGCTGGCCTGGGTGACCGCCTACCGCGGCCTGTTCACCGTGGCGCCGGCCGCCGAGGGCCCGCCGCCGCCGCAGGTGGCCTGACCGGGCGCCTCGCTAGACTGCCGGCATGATTCCCGCCGGTTTTATCCAGGAGCTGCTGTCCCGCGTCGACATCGTCGACGTCGTCGGCCGCCATGTGCAGCTCAAGAAGACCGGCGCCAACCTGATGGGGCTGTGCCCCTTTCATGGCGAGAAGTCGCCGAGCTTCTCCGTCAGTCCGAGCAAGCAGTTCTACTACTGCTTCGGCTGCGGCGCCTCGGGCGATGCGGTCAAGTTCCTGTCGGAGCACACCGGCGCCAGCTTCCGCGAGGCGGTGGCCGACCTGGCCCAGCAGGTGGGCCTGCAAGTGCCTGACGACGAGCGCAACCCCGAGGAACGCGCCCAGGCCGCCCGCCAGAAGGAGCAGCAGGCCAGCCTGACCGACGTGCTGGCCCGCGCCGCCGACCACTACCGCAAGCAGCTGCGCGCCAGCCCGCGCGCCATCGACTACCTGAAGGGCCGCGGCCTCACCGGGGAGGTGGCGGCCCGCTTCGGCCTGGGCTATGCACCCGACGGCTGGCGCAACCTGGCCAGCGTGTTCCCGCGTTATGACGATCCGCTGCTGGCCGAATCGGGCCTGGTGATCCTGCATGCGGCCGAAGGCGATGCCGACGAGAAGCGCTACGACCGCTTCCGCGACCGGGTGATGTTCCCGATCCGCTCGGTGCAGGGAGAGGTCATCGGCTTCGGCGGGCGGGTGCTGGACCGCGGCGAGCCCAAGTACCTGAACTCGCCCGAGACGCCTGTATTCGTCAAGGGCCGCGAGCTGTACGGCCTGTTCGAAGGCCGCGCCGCCATGCGCGCCCGCGGCTATGCGCTGGTGGTCGAGGGCTACATGGACGTGGTGGCGCTGGCGCAGCTCGGCTTCGAGAACGCGGTGGCGACACTGGGCACCGCCTGCGGCGAGGAGCATGTGCGCAAGCTGTTCCGCTTCACCGAATCGGTGGTCTTCAGCTTCGATGGCGACGCCGCCGGCCGCCGCGCCGCCAGCCGCGCGATGGAGGCCGCCCTGCCGTTCGCCAGCGACACCCGCACCATCCGCTTCCTGTTCCTGCCCGCCGAGCACGATCCCGATTCGTACGTGCGCGAATTCGGCGCCGAAGCCTTCGAGCGCTGCGTGAACGAGGCGCTGCCGCTGTCGCGCCAGATGCTGGACATGGCCGCCGAAGGCTGCGACCTGGCCACGCCCGAGGGCCGTGCCCGCTTCCTGGCGCAGGCCCGGCCGCTGTGGGCGGCGTTGCCGCCGGAAGGCGCGCTGTCGCGCCAGATGCGCGCCGAGATCGCCCGCCAGGCCGGCGTGCCCGATGCCGAGCTGGCCGCCCAGTGGGTGCATGCACCCGCCCCGCGCGGCGGCCGCCAGGAGCCGCGCCACGACGTGTACGAGGACGACGGCGGCCAGGCCGCGGCCGATGCGGTGCTGATGCCGGGCAGCGCCGGCCATGCGCCCCTGCCCGGTGGCGGCGGCGCCGAATACCGGCCCGCCGGCCCGCCGCGCGACGGTGGCCGCGGCAAGTGGGGCGGCGCCCGCAAGGCCGGCGGCTGGAACGGCGGCGGCCGCGGCGACTGGCGCGCGCCCGCGCCGCCCGCCACGCCGCGCCGTGCGCCGCGCAAGCCCGAGGACCGCATCGTGCACATGCTGCTCACGCATGCAGAGTGGTGGGACCAGCTCGCACCGGACGACCTCGACCTGCTGCACGGCTTCGACGGCGTGCACGGCGAGCTGCTGCGCTGGCTGGAGCGTGACCTGCACGACCACGGCGCGCGGCCGTGGGCGGTGCTGCGTGTGGCCATCGACGCCGACCCGGCACTCGCGGAGGCGGCGCGCCGCGTGCTGTCGCCCGACCCGGCCGACGACGAGGCCCAGTTCCAGCAGCTGCGCGCCGCGCTCGACCAGTGCCTGCTCGCCGCCGCCCAGGCGCAGATGGAGGCGCTGGCACCCTTGATGGCGGCCGATGCGGCCGCACGTGAGAGCTACCGCCGCCTGGCAGAGCACTGCCAGCGGCTGCGCCAGCGCCGCGCCGAGGCCGCCGCGTCCAACGAGCCGTAACTCGGTTTCACGGGTATAATCCGCGGTTCCTTCCAGCGGCAAGGCCCTCACCGCCACTGCCGAGCCAAGCCGAGGGGCCCTGCAGGTCAGCAGCCGGACACCATGACAGCGGTCGTCACGCGCCCAACAGCCTTTGAATGCGCCGACGCCGCCCGCACATCGAAGCCTGCGGGCCGTCATGAACCACCCCGCTTTCCCGCCGACCGCCCGCCCGTTGCCTCACGACCGCGCCTGAGAAGCCTTCACCTTTCGAGGATTTCGCATGACCGCCAAGAAAACCGCCGCCGCCCCCGCCAAGGCCAAGGCCGAAGACAAGAAGAAGCCCGTTGCCGCCAAGGGCAAAGCCGCCGGGCGCAAGAAGGGTGACGAGGACAAGGCCACGCTCGACGCCGACCTGTCGGACATCGAGGCCGACCTGGAAGGCGAGCCGGAAGCCGAGGTGGCCGAGGCCGACACCGCCGATGCAGTGGACACCGTCGAAGCCGCCGATGGCGAGCCCGCCGCGAAGGCCAAGCCGCTGCGCATGAAGGTGTCGCGCGCCAAGGAGCGCGCGCTGATGCGCGAGTTCGGCCTGGACGAGACCGCGCTCACCGAAGAGGAAGTCGCCAAGCGCCGCCAGGAGCTCAAGACCCTCATCAAGATGGGCAAGACCCGTGGTTTCCTCACGCACCAGGAAATCAACGACCACCTGCCCGAGAAGCTGGTCGACAACGAGATCCTCGAGGCGATCGTCTCGATGCTCAACGACATGGGCATCGCGGTGTACGAGCAGGCGCCCGACGCCGCCACGCTGCTGATCGCCGGCGGCTCCACCACCACCGCGACGGAAGAAGAGGCCGAGGAAGCCGCCGAAGCCGCGCTGTCCACGGTCGATTCCGAATTCGGCCGCACCACCGACCCGGTGCGCATGTACATGCGCGAGATGGGCACGGTGGAGCTGCTCACGCGTGAGGGCGAGATCGAGATCGCCAAGCGCATCGAAGGCGGCCTGCAGGCCATGATGCTGGCCATCAGCGCCTCGCCCACCACCATCGCCGAGATCCTGACGATGGCCGAGAAGATCCGCGCCGGCGAGATGCAGATCTCCGAGGCGGTGGACGGCTTCGTGGCCGAGGACGAGGCCGACGACTACGTGGCCGAGGAAGACTTCGACGAATTCGACGAAGAGGAAGACGACGACGACGGCCAGGGCGGCAGCAAGGCGCTGACCAAGAAGCTGGAAGAGCTGAAGGCCGCCGCGCTGGTCAAGCTGGACGCGCTGTCGGAGCACTTCGACCGCATGCGCAAGGCCTTCGAGAAGGAAGGCTACAAGTCCAGCGCCTACAACAAGGCGCAGATGGCGGTCAGCGGCGAGATCATCGGCATCCGCTTCACCGTCAAGACCATCGAGCGCCTGTGCGACATCCTGCGCCAGCAGGTGGACGACGTACGCCGCTACGAGCGCGAGCTGCGCAAGATCGTGGTCGACAAGTGCGGCATGCCGCAGGACCACTTCATCAAGACCTTCCCGCCCAACGCACTCAACCTGCAGTGGGCCGAGAAGGAAGTGGCCGCCGGCAAGAACTACAGCGCCGTGATGGGCCGCAACCTGCCCGCCATCCAGGAGCTGCAGCAAAAGCTGATCGACATCCAGTCGAAGGCCGTGGTGCCGCTGGACGACCTGAAGCTCATCAACAAGCGGATGAACCAGGGCGAGAAGGCCAGCCGCGACGCCAAGAAGGAAATGATCGAGGCCAACCTGCGCCTCGTGATCTCCATCGCCAAGAAGTACACCAACCGCGGCCTGCAGTTCCTCGACCTGATCCAGGAAGGCAACATCGGCCTGATGAAGGCGGTGGACAAGTTCGAATACCGCCGCGGCTACAAGTTCTCGACCTACGCCACGTGGTGGATCCGCCAGGCCATCACCCGCTCGATCGCCGACCAGGCGCGCACCATCCGCATCCCGGTGCACATGATCGAGACGATCAACAAGATGAACCGCATCTCGCGCCAGCACCTGCAGGAATTCGGCTTCGAGCCGGATGCCCCGACGCTGGCCGAGAAGATGGAGATCCCCGAGGACAAGATCCGCAAGATCATGAAGATCGCCAAGGAGCCGATCTCCATGGAAACGCCGATCGGCGACGACGACGACAGCCACCTGGGCGACTTCATCGAGGACACGAACAACGTGGCCCCGGTGGATGCCGCGATGCAGGCCGGCCTGCGCGACGTGGTCAAGGACATCCTCGACAGCCTGACGCCGCGCGAAGCCAAGGTGCTGCGCATGCGCTTCGGCATCGAGATGAGCACCGACCACACGCTGGAGGAAGTGGGCAAGCAGTTCGACGTGACGCGCGAGCGCATCCGCCAGATCGAGGCGAAGGCGATCCGCAAGCTCAAGCACCCGAGCCGCTCGGACAAGCTGCGCACCTACCTGGACAACCTCTGATCCTGCGCGCACCGAAGCCCGGCACCGCCGGGCTTTTTTTTGCGCGAGCCGCGGCCGCTTAAACTCAGGCCGAGCCGTCAACCCCCTATTTGCCCAGTAGCGCCGCATGACCGTGATCGCCGAACGCACCGTCCTGTTTGCCGACCTGCGCGGCAGCACGGCGCTGTACGAGCAACTCGGCAATGCGGAAGCCAGCTCGGTCGTCACCCACACCGTCACCCTGCTGGCCGCCACCGTCACGCAATGCGGCGGGCAGGTGGTCAAGACGCTGGGTGACGGCCTGATGGCGGTGTTCGACACCTCAGTGGACGGCGTGGAAGCCGCCAGCCGCATGCACGAGGCGCTGGACCAGCTGCTGTCGCGCGGCCGCGCCCACGGCGCCTCGCCGGGCCTGCGTTCGCTGCGCATCCAGGTGGCGCTGGCCCGCGGCGAGGTGGTGGAGATGGGCGGCGACTGCTTCGGCGACGCGGTGAACGTGGCGGCCCGGCTGATCGACCATGCAGGCGACAACGAGACGCTGATCACCGACGCGGTGCTGCGCGGCCTGCCGCAGCACCAGCAGCAGCAGCGCTTCCGCAGCCTCGACTGGATGCACCTGCGTGGCCGCGCCGACCCGGTGCTCGTGCATTTGCTGGGCGACCGGCGTGCCGACATGGATGCCACCACGCAGTTCGATCCGGTGTCGCCGCTGGCCGAGCCCGACGGCATCCGGCTGCTGTGGGGCGAGATCGAGCGGGTGTACATCGCCGACCAGACGCCGGTGATCCTGGGCCGCAGCCCGCAGGCCAGCTTCTGCGTGGACGACTCGCGGGTGTCGCGCTCGCATGCGCGCATCCAGTGGCACGGCGGCGCCATCCAGCTCACCGACCTCAGCTACAACGGCACCTACGTGCGCTTCCGCGACGACAACAGCATCCTCGGCCTGCGCCGCAGCAGCTGCACCCTGCACAGCAAGGGCAGCATCGGCCTGGGGGGCAGCCCGCTGGAAAGCACCTCGCCCATCGTGCAGTTCGAGGTGCTCCGCTTCGGCGACACGCACCACAACGCACTCGACGACGGCCTGCTCCTGCCCTGACCGGCCCCAGCCGACATGACGACGCAGTCCCGCGTGTCCGCCGACACCGCTCCGGCGCAGCAGCCGCCGCCCGTGGCCGCCGATGCACTGGCGCTGCTGGATGCCAGCCCCGACGCCGCCTTCGACGCCCTGGTGCGCCAGGCCGCCCGCTGCAGCCGCAGCCCGGTGGCGGCGCTCACGCTGTTTACCGGCCAGCGGTCCTTCACCAAGGCCGCGGTGGGCATGCTGCGCACCGAGGCCGCTGCGCTGCATCCCCTGTGCGCCCAGGTGGTCCGGCGCGACCATGCGCAGGTGCTGCGCCAGCTGCACGACGCGCTGCCGGCCGATGCACCGGGCCGCGCCACCGCCTTGGCGCTCGGCATCGCCGCCTATGCCGGCGTGCCGGTGCGCATGCACGGCCGCGCGGTGGGCACGCTGTGCGTGATGGGTGGGCCGGCCCTGGTGCTGGACGATCCGGTGCTGCAAGGCCTGCACGACCTGGCCATCGCCTGCGGCGGCCTCATCGAATCCCGCCTGGCCGCCCTGCCCGGACCCGCACCGGCCGGGCCGTCCGAGCCCGCCGACGTCCGGCTGCAGCGTGCGCATGAGCTGCTGACGCAGACGCTGGACGGCCTGGCCGGCAGCGTGATGATCAGCGACCCGAATGGCCGCATCCTGCTGGCCAACCAGCGCTGGCACCGCCAGATCGGCGCCCTGCTGCCGCGCGGTTGCGACCACTGGCCCACCGCCGTGCGCCACCTGGCCGCCGCCGGCCACTACCAGCAGGCCATCGGCCGCGAGGAAGCCTTCGTCGCCTGGCGGCTGTCGCTACCCGCTGCGGTGCCCCGTCCGCAGGAAACGCAATGGCGCGGCGGCTGGGTGACCATCAACGACCGCCGGCTGCCCGATGGCACGGTGGTGCACCTGTCGATGGACATCACCGACCGCCGGCGACGCGCCAGCGCGCTGGCCGAGGAGCAGGACCGCGCCCGCACCTCCGACGCGCGGCTGCGTGCGGTGCTGCGCGCGGTGCCCGACCTCTGGTTCGTCATCGCCGACGACGGTCGCTTCAAGCATTGCAGCGCGCCCGACCATCCGTCCATGGCCGTGCCCTGGAGCAGCCTGGCGGATCGCCACATGGCAGACCTGCTGCCGCCGCCGCTGGCCGACAGCCTGCGTGCCGCGCTGCGCCAGGCCCGCGCCAGCGGCGACAGCCAGCGCCTGGAATACGAGCTGCCGGTGCGTGGCCAGCCGCGCAGCTTCGAGGCGCGCATCTCCCCCATGCCCGACGGCGAGCTGCTGTACCTGGTGCGCGACGTGACCGAGCTGCGCATGCTGGCCGCCGAGGTGCGGCTGAACGAGGAGCGCTGGAAGTTTGCGCTCGATGCGGCCGGCCACGGCGTGTGGGACTGGGAGGTCGACACTGGCCGCACCTTCTACTCCGCCTACTGGAAGCAGATGCTGGGCTATGCCGAGCACGAGATCGGCGACGACGCCGTGGAATGGTCGTCGCGCGTGCATCCGGAAGACCTGCCGGCGGTGCAGGCCGCGCTGCAGGCCTACCAGCAGGGCGAGGCCCTCGGCTTCGAGGTGGACTACCGCATGCGGCATCGCGACGGCCGAATGCTGTGGATACGCGACCGCGGCCGCATCGTCGCGCGCGGGGCCGATGGCAGCGCGCTGCGCATGGTGGGCACGCAGACCGACATCACCCGCCAGCGCGCCACCGAGGCGGCCCTGCGCGACAAGCAGGCCGCGGAGCTGGCCAGCCGCAGCAAGAGCGAGTTCCTCTCGCGCATGAGCCACGAGATGCGCACGCCCCTGAATGCGGTCATCGGCTTCGCGCAGCTGCTGCGGCTGCAGGGCGGCGCGCGGCTGGACTACGTGGACCATGTGCTGCATGCCAGCCAGCACCTGCTCACGCTCATCAACGACGTGCTGGACCTGCAGCAGGTGGAGGAAGGTGGCCTCAACCTGCAGCCGCGTGCGATGGATGCCGCGCCGCTGGTGGTGGCCTGCGCCTCCATGCTGCAACCGCTGGCGCAGGCCCGCGGCGTCAGCCAGCACCTGCCGCCGCCGTTGCCGGCCCCGCCCCGGCTGGTGGCCGACGAGCAGCGGCTGCGCCAGGTGCTGCTGAACATCGGCTCCAACGCCATCAAGTACAACCGGCCCGCCGGCCATGTGCACTGGCACCTCGAGGCGGAGTCCGGCGGCTCGGTGGCCATCGAGGTGCGCGACACCGGCTCCGGCATGACCCAGGACCAGCAGGCCCGGCTGTTCCAGCCCTTCGAGCGGCTGGGCCGCGAAGGCAACATCGAAGGCAGCGGCCTGGGCCTGCTGATCGCCCGCCGCCTGGTGGGCGACATGGGCGGCAGCCTCAGCCTGAGCAGCCAGCCGGGCGTGGGTACCGTCGTGCGCATCCTGCTGCCGGCCGAGCCACCCGCTGCGCCGGCCGCCGGGACCACCGCCGGCGTGCCCGGGCCCGCCGCGCGCACCGCGCCGCTGCGCCTGCTGTACCTGGAGGACAACCGCGTCAATGCGCTGCTGTTCACCGAGGCGCTGCGCATGCACAGCGACGTGGAGCCGCATGTGGTGGAGACCGGCGCCGAGCTGTTCGAGCGGCTGGACGAACTGCGGCCCGACGTCCTCGTGCTGGACGCCCACCTGCCCGACTGCAACGGCTACGAGGTGCTGGCCCGGCTGCGCACCCTGCCCGGCTATGCGGCCGTGCCGGCCTACATGTGCTCGGCCGATGCCGCGCCCGAGGACATGGCTCGCGCGCAGCAGGCCGGCTTCGCGGGCTACTGGTCCAAGCCGCTGGACTTGTCCCGTATCCTCGCCGACCTCGGCCGGCTTGGTGCCGGCATCCACTGAAGATCACACTGCATGACGACCCCACCCCCCGCCGCGTGGCGCCACGGCACGCCCCAGCGCACCGCGGTCCTGCTCGTCAACCTGGGCACGCCCGATGCGCCCACCGCCCCGGCCCTGCGCACCTACCTGGCCGAGTTCCTGAGCGATCCGCGGGTGGTGGAGATTCCCCGCGCCGCCTGGCTGCCCATCCTGCACGGCGTGATCCTGCGGGTGCGGCCGGCCAAGTCGGCGGCCAAGTACGCCAGCATCTGGACGAAGGAAGGCTCGCCGCTGGCGGTGTGGACGCAGCGCCAGACCACGCTGCTGCGAGGCCACCTGGGCGAACGCCTGGGCCAGCCCGAGCCGGCGGTGCTGGTGCGCCATGCGATGCGCTACGGCAATCCCTCCATCCCTTCGGTGCTGGATGAACTCACCGCCGAGGGCGCCACGCGCATCCTGGTGCTGCCGCTGTATCCGCAATACGCCGGCTCCACCACCGCCACCGCCAACGACAAGATCAATGAGTGGATGGCGAAGCAGCGGCGCCAGCCCGAGCTGCGCTTCGTCAACCACTACCACGACGATGCCGGCTACATCGGCGCGCTGGCCCGCCGCGTGACCGACCACTGGGCGGCGCACGGCCGCGGCGACAAGCTGGTGCTCAGCTTTCACGGCGTGCCCGAGCGCACGCTGCACCTGGGCGACCCCTACCACTGCGAATGCCATGTCACCGCCCGGCTGCTGCGCGAGCATCTGGGCCTGCGGTCCGACGAACTGCAGGTCACCTTCCAGAGCCGCTTCGGCAAGGCCAAGTGGCTGGAGCCCTACACCGAGCCGACGTTGATCGCACTGGCGCAGCAGGGCCTGAAGCGCGTGGACGTGATGTGCCCCGGCTTCACCTCCGACTGCCTGGAGACGCTGGAGGAGATCGACCAGGAAGCGCGCGAAGCCTTCCTGCATGCCGGTGGCCAGGCCTTCCACTACATCCCCTGCCTGAACGACCAGCCGCAGTGGATCAACGCGCTGGCCGCGCTGGCCGAACGCCATCTGCAAGGCTGGGAGCTGCGCGGCGCCCCGCCCGCGGCACTGGCCGCCCAGCGTGAGCGCGCCGTCGCGATGGGCGCGGCCGCCTGAAGAACCGCCGCGCCGGGCTGCCGGTGGTCAGCCCCGCCGCAGCCGCTTGACGATGCGCGGCAGCACGATCACCGCCACGATGCAGGCCAGCAGCGTGGCCGACATCGGCCGCTCCCACAGGATGCTCCACTTGCCTTCGCCGATGGACAGCGCGTTGCGCAGCTGCGCCTCGGCCAGCGGGCCCAGGATCATGCCGATGACCACCGGCGCGGCGGGAAAGTCGAAGCGCCGAAGCACCAGGCCCAGCACGCCGATGGCGTACAGCAGGAAGAGGTCGAAGGCCGACTGCCGCATGCCGTACACGCCCACCGTGGCGAAGATCAGGATGCCGGCATACAGCTGCGCCTTCGGCACCTTCAGCAGCTTGACCCACAGGCCCACCAGCGGCAGGTTCAGCACCAGCAGCATCACGTTGCCGATGTACAGCGAGGCGATCAGCGCCCACACCAGCGTGGCATTGGTGTCCAGCAGCTGCGGCCCGGGCTGGATGCCGTAGTTCTGGAACGCGCCCAGCAGGATGGCCGCGGTGTTGGAGGTGGGAATGCCCAGCGTCAGCAGCGGGATCAGCGTGGCGGTGATGGCCGCGTTGTTGGCGGCCTCGGGCCCGGCCACGCCCTCGATGGCTCCGGTGGTGCCGAACTGCTCCTTGTGCTTGGAGAACTTCTTCTCGGTGGCGTAGCTGAGGAAGGTGGGGATCTCGCTGCCGCCGGCCGGGATGGTGCCGAACGGGATGCCGATGAAGGTGGCGCGCAGCCAGGCCGGGATGGACCGCTTCCATTCCAGCTTGGTCATGTGCACCTTGGTCAGCTTGTTCTGGGTCTCCACCACGCGGCCTTCGAACAGCACCACGTGCAGCGCCTCCGCCACCGCGAACAGCCCGACCGCGATCAGCACCACCTCCATGCCGTCCATCAGCTCGGGCACGCCCATGGTGTAGCGGGCCTGGCCGGTGATCTGGTCGATGCCGATCAGGCCCAGCGCCAGCCCGATGAACAGCGCGGTCACGCCGCGCAGCGCGCTCTTACCCAGCACCGCCGTGACGGTGACGAAGGCCAGCACCATCAGCATGAAGTACTCGGGCGGGCCCAGCAGCACCGCGTACTTGGCCACCACCGGCGCGGCGATCGTCACCACCACCGTGGCGATGGTGCCGGCCACGAAGGAGCCGATGGCCGCCGTGGCCAGCGCCGCGCCGGCGCGGCCGTTCTTGGCCATCTTGTTGCCCTCCATCGCGGTGACCATGGAGGCCGCCTCGCCGGGCGTATTCAGCAGGATGGAGGTGGTGGAGCCGCCGTACATCGCACCGTAGTAGATGCCGGCGAAGAAGATCATCGAGCCGGTGGGCTCGACCTGCAGCGTGATGGGCAGCAGCATTGCCACCGCGGTGGCCGGCCCGATGCCCGGCAGCACGCCGATGGCGGTGCCGATGGTGCAGCCCAGCAGCGCCCACAGCAGGTTGACCGGCGTGCCGGCAGTGGCAAAGCCTTGGAGGAGTTGGTTCCAGACGTCCATGGGGTGCCGTTCAGATCCAGCCGGTGGCCGTCAGGCCGGGAAGGTTGATGGCCAGCAGCTTGGTGAACAGCCAGTACACCGGCGCAGCGATCGCGATGCCCACCAGCGCATCCTTCAGCAGCGTCAGCGGCCTCAGGTCCGGGTGGCCCTGCGAGGCGCGGTAGCCGCGCGTGGCCAGCACGAACGACAGCGTGCAGCTCAGGATGAAGCCGATGGTGGTGATGAGCGCGGCGTTCAGGAGGATGCCGGCGGAGACCGCGGCGAAGCCCGGCCAGTAAGGCCGGCCATCGCCGCCTGACAGCACCGGCGGCGGCTCGTCCCCGTCCATCTGGCGGAAGCCGCCGGTCAGCGACTCCCACAGCAGCCACAGCCCGCAGATGCCCAGGGCGATGGCCACCACCCAGGGCACGAAGTTGGGGCCGATGCCGGCATAGCCGGCCTCGGAGCTGATGTCGCGGGCACCGGCCGCCAGCAGGCCAGCGGCCACCAGCGTTCCGACGGCCACGAGTGTCTGGGCACCCTTGGGGCGGCGGGCGCTGTGCATCAGATCATTCCGGACTTGGCCATCACCGCCCGCAGCGATGCGAATTCGTCGTCCACGAACTGGTCGAAGGCCGGGCCGGTGAGCAGCGCCGGCGTCCAGCCGTTGCGCTCCACGGCTTCCGCCCACGACTTGTGCTTGGTGGCGGTGACGATGGCGTCGGTCAGCGCCTTGCGCTGCTCGGGCGTGATGCCGGCCGCGCCGAACACGCCGCGCCAGTTGCCGATCACCACGTTGTAGCCCATCTCCTTCATCGTCGGGATGTCCTGGCCGGGCAGGCGCTTCTCCGAGGTGACGGCCACCGCGCGCATCTTGCCGGCCTTGATGTACTCGGAGAACTCGCTCAGGCCGCTGCCGCCCACCGACACGTTGCCGCCCAGGATGGCGGCCGTGGCTTCGCCACCCCCCCGGAAGGCCACGTAGTTGATCTTGGCCGGATCGACGCCGACGTCACGCGCCAGCATGGCCGCGGCGATGTGCTCGGTCGAGCCGCGGGAGCCACCGCCCCACTTCACGCTGCCGGGGTCCTTCTTGAGCTGGGCCACCACGTCCTGCATGGTCTTGAAGGGCGAGTTGGCCGGCAGCACGAAGACGTTGTATTCGCTGGACAGCCGCGCGATGGGCGTGGCCTGCGACAGCTGCACCGGCGGCTTGCCGGTGATGATGCCGCCCAGCATCACGGCGCCCATCACCATCAGCGCATTGCCGTCGCCCTTGCTGCTGTTGACGAACTGCGCGAGGCCGATGGTGCCTGCTGCACCGCCCTTGTTCTCGTAGCTCACGGTCGCGGCCGCGCCGGAATCGATCAGCGCCTTGCCCAGCGCGCGGCCCGTGGTGTCCCAGCCGCCGCCCGGGTTGGCCGGCACCATCATCTTCAGGTTGGCCGCCGCCCAGGCCGACATCGGCAGGGCACCGGAAGCGGCCAGGGCCGCCAGGGATTTCAGGAAGGTGTCACGACGCATGGTGTCTCCAGACGGAAGGCGTTCTAGTGAAAATGGCCGAGGTGATCTTCGCCAAGAAAGCTGTCAAACGGCTGTCCATCCACCTAGGGAAAGCGCTAGGGCCTCGCGGCCCCGGCCCGCGCGCATGAAGCTGCTGCTGATCGAAGACAACCCCACCATGCAGACCACGCTGCAGCGCTCCTTCCAGCGCCGCGGCTTCCAGGTGGTGGTGTGCGGCGAAGGCAGCCGCGCGCTGGACCGCTGGGCCGCCAGCGTGCCCGACGTGGTGCTGCTGGACCTCAGCCTGCCCGACGTCGACGGCCTGGAAGTGCTGGCGCAGGCGCGCCAGCGCGGCTTCACCACGCCGGTGCTCATCCTCACCGCGCGCAGCACCGTGGGCGACCGCGTGCTGGGCCTGAACACCGGCGCCGACGACTACCTGCCCAAGCCTTTCGACCTGGACGAGCTGGAAGCCCGCGTGCAGGCCCTGGCCCGCCGCGCCGGCAAGGCCGCGCCGACGCCCGAGTTCTGCGGCCTGCGGGTGGACGCCGCCAGCGGCGCGATCTACCACCTGGGCGAGCCGATGGACCTCTCACCGCGCGAGGCCGCGCTGCTGCGCGGCCTGCTGGCCCAGCCGGGCCAGGCTGTGGCCAAGGAACGCCTGTTCGAGCTGGTGTTCCCGGGCGACGCCAGCGCGCAGGCCGAGGCCATCGAGGTGGTGGTGTACCGGCTGCGCAAGCGGCTGGCCGCCACCGGCGCGCAGCTCGTCACCCTGCGCGGCCTGGGTTACCTGCTCAAGGGATGAAGCCGCCTTCGATGCAGGACCTGCGGCGCCGCCTGGGCCGGTTGTCGGTGCGCAGCCGGTTGCTGTGGGGGCTGCTGCTGCCCATGCTGGCGCTGGTGGCGCTGAACACCGGCAGCTTGTATAGACAAGCGCTGCGCTCGGTCAATACCGCCTACGACCGCACGCTGCTGGCCTCGGCCAAGTCGCTGGGCGAACTGCTGGCAGTGGAACAGGTGGGCGGCCGGCTGCGCATCACCTCCACCGTGCAGTACTCGGCGCTGGAGGCCTTCGAGTCGGACAACCGCAGCAGCCTGTTCTACAAGGTCACCGGCTTCGACGGCGAGGTGGTGGCCGGCTACCCCGACCTGCCGCCCTGGCGCGGCACGCTGCCGGCCAAGGGACCGTATGCGGCCCTGGTGGAGTTCTACGACGACCACTACCAGGGCGAACCGGTGCGCGTGGCGGTGCTGCTGCAGCCGGTGGCCAGCCGCGACGGCATGGGCGTGGCCACCATCCAGGTGGCCGAGACGCTGGAGCTGCGCGAGACGCTGGCCCGCCAGATCCTGCTGGACACCGTGTGGCGCCAGGCCGCGCTGCTGGCGGTGCTGGCGCTGGTGGTGGTGCTGGTGGTGCAGAGCGCCACGCGGCCCGTGCGCGAGCTCAGCACCCTGCTGCGCCAGCGCCGCGAAGGCGACCTGACGCCGGTGGATGCGCAAGGCGCGCCGAAGGAGCTGCGCCCGCTGATGGACGCCACCAACGAGGTGATGCAGCGCCTGCAACAGCTGCTGGACCACCAGAAGCGCTTCGTGCGCGATGCCTCGCACCAGCTGCGCACGCCGCTGGCGGTGCTGAAGGCGCAGGTGCAGTCGGCCCAGCGTGGCGACGTGCCGCCGGCGCAGGCGCTGCAGGAGATCGCCACCACCGTGCAGGGCGCCACCGACCTGGCCAACCAGATGCTGGCGCTGGCCAAGCTGGAGCAGCTGCGCCAGCAAGGCGCACCCGAGCCGCAGGACTGGGCACCCATCGTGCGCGCGGTGTCGCTGGACATCGCGCCGCTCACCGCCGATCGCGGGCTCGACTTCTCGCTGGAAGCGGCGCCGGCCTGGGTGCGCGCGCATCCCTGGGCCCTGCGCGAGCTCACCCGCAACCTGCTGCACAACGCCATCAAGCACGGCCCGCCCGGCAGCGCGCTGGAGGTGCGCCTGGGCGTCGACGGCGGCCAGGCGGTGCTCACGGTGGCCGATGAGGGCCCCGGCATCAGCGAGCCGCTGCGCCGGCGGCTGTTCCAGCCCTTCAGTGCCGGCGAGGCGGGCAGCGGCTCCGGACTCGGGCTTGCCATTTGCCGCGAGATCGTCGAACCGCTGGGCGGCCAGATCGCCCTGGAGAACCGGCGCGGCGACGACAGGCGGCCGCCGGGGCTCGATGCGGTGGTGCGCCTGCCGCTCGCGGAGAATGCCGCCCGCTGATGAAGACCAAACACGACGACGGAGACACCCGCGAAGGCCCGCGCCTGGACAAGTGGCTGTGGGCCGCCCGCTTCTTCAAGACCCGCTCGCTGGCCGCCGAGGAGATCGGCAAGGGCCGCGTGAGCATCAACGAGCAGGTGGCCAAGGCCTCGCGCGAGCTCCGCCTGGGCGACCGGGTGCAGTTCCGCCAGGGGCCCGCGCTGCGCACCGTGGTGGTGCTGGGGCTGAGCCATGTGCGCGGCCCTGCCCCGGTGGCCCAGGCGCTGTACGAGGAAACGCCGGACAGCATCCAGGCCCGTGAACGGGCTGCGCAGGCCCGCCGCCAGGGCGTGGAGCCGGCCGCCAGCATCGAGCAGGGCCGGCCCACCAAGCGCGACCGCCGCACCTTGGCCGACTGGCAGCGCTGGAGCGCCTCGGTCGACGACGACGAGGGCGGCTGATCCCCGCGCGCGTGCCACGTCTGGATCAACCCCAGCGTGCGAAGGCCCTCTTGAAACCCTGAAATCACGCCTCAAGTGCCCGGCAGTCCTCTTTCCGTTTGAAAACAATGACGTCGAACGACCCCGCCCAACAAGCCCCCCAAGCCGCCGATCCGGCCGCCGCCGGTGCGCCCGCCGCAGCACCGGCCGCCCCTGAAGCCACGACCGCGTCGCCTGCCGCCCCGTCGGGCGCCGACGGCGCCGCGCCGTCGGCCGAAGCCCGCCTGGCCGAGCTGGAGGCCAAGCATGCGGAGGTGGCCGACGCCTACCTGCGCTCCAAGGCCGAGGCCGAGAACACCCGCCGCCGCGCCGAGGAAGAAGTGGCCAAGGCCCGCAAGTTCGCGGTGGAAGGTTTTGCCGAATCGCTGCTGCCGGTCAAGGACAGCCTGGAAGCCGCGATCGCCATCCAGAACGCCACCAGCCAGCAGATGCTGGAAGGCGTGCATGCCACGCTGCGCCAGCTCAGCCAGGCGCTGGAGCGCAACAAGGTGGTCGAGATCGCGCCGCCCGCGGGCACCAAGTTCGATCCCCACCAGCACCAGGCCATCAGCGTGGTGCCGGCCGACCAGGAGGCCAACACGGTGGTGGCCGTGCTGCAGAAAGGCTACCTCATCGCCGAGCGGGTGCTTCGCCCCGCGCTGGTGACGGTGTCGGCGCCGAAGTGAGCCTTGAAAACACCTGAGTTATCCACAACTCGAACACAACCGGATTTTTCAGTTTCAGGAGAAAGAATATGGGCAAGATCATTGGCATCGACCTCGGCACCACGAACTCGTGCGTCGCGGTCATGGAAGGCAACACCACGCGCGTGATCGAGAACAGCGAAGGTGCGCGCACCACGCCGTCGATCATTGCGTACCAGGAAGACGGTGAGATCCTGGTCGGCGCCGCCGCCAAGCGGCAGGCCGTCACCAACCCGCGCAACACGCTGTATGCGGTCAAGCGCCTGATCGGTCGCAAGTTCACCGAGAAGGAAGTGCAGAAGGACATCGACCTGATGCCCTACACCATCGCCGCGGCCGACAACGGCGACGCCTGGGTGGAAGTGCGCGGCAAGAAGCTGGCGCCCCCGCAGGTCAGCGCCGAAGTGCTGCGCAAGATGAAGAAGACCGCCGAGGACTACCTGGGCGAGGAAGTGACCGAGGCCGTGATCACGGTGCCCGCGTACTTCAACGACGCGCAGCGCCAGGCCACCAAGGACGCCGGCCGCATCGCCGGCCTGGACGTCAAGCGCATCATCAACGAGCCCACGGCCGCGGCCCTGGCCTTCGGCCTGGACAAGCACGGCAAGGGCGACCGCAAGATCGCCGTCTATGACCTGGGCGGCGGCACCTTCGACATCTCGGTGATCGAGATCGCCGACGTCGATGGCGAGAAGCAGTTCGAGGTGCTGTCGACCAACGGCGACACCTTCCTGGGCGGCGAGGACTTCGACCAGCGCATCATCGACTACATCATCGCCGAGTTCAAAAAGGAGCAAGGCGTCGACCTGACCAAGGACGTGCTGGCCCTGCAGCGCCTGAAGGAAGCGGCCGAGAAGGCGAAGATCGAGCTGTCGAACTCGTCGCAGACCGACATCAACCTGCCCTACGTCACGGCCGATGCCTCGGGCCCGAAGCACCTGAACATCAAGCTCACCCGCGCCAAGCTGGAAAGCCTGGTGGACGAGCTGATCGAGCGCACGATCGAGCCCTGCCGCATCGCCATCAAGGATGCGGGCGTCAAGGTCAGCGACATCGACGACGTGATCCTGGTCGGCGGCATGACCCGCATGCCCAAGGTGCAGGAGAAGGTCAAGGAGTTCTTCGGCAAGGAACCGCGCAAGGACGTCAACCCTGACGAAGCCGTCGCCGTGGGCGCGGCCGTGCAAGGCCAGGTGCTGGGCGGCGAGCGCAAGGACGTGCTGCTGCTGGACGTCACCCCGCTGAGCCTGGGCATCGAGACCCTGGGCGGCGTGATGACCAAGATGATCAAGAAGAACACCACGATCCCGACCAAGTTCAGCCAGGTGTTCTCCACGGCCGACGACAACCAGCCGGCGGTGACCATCAAGGTGTTCCAGGGCGAGCGCGAGATGGCCTCGGGCAACAAGAGCCTGGGCGAGTTCAACCTCGAGGGCATTCCGCCGGCCCCGCGCGGCGTGCCGCAGGTGGAAGTCACCTTCGACATCGACGCCAACGGCATCCTGCACGTGAGCGCCAAGGACAAGGGCACCGGCAAGGAAAACAAGATCACCATCAAGGCGAACTCGGGCCTGTCCGAAGCCGAGATCGAGAAGATGGTGAAGGACGCCGAGCTGAATGCCGCCGAAGACGCCAAGAAGCTGGAGCTGGTGCAGGCCCGCAACCAGGGCGAGGCGCTGGTGCACTCGGTCAAGAAGAGCGTGAGCGAGCATGGCGACAAGCTCGACGCGCCTGAGAAGGAAAAGATCGAAGCCGCGCTGAAGGACCTGGAAGCCGCCCTCGCGGGTGAGGACAAGGCCGACATCGACGCCAAGACCGAAGCCCTGATGACCGCCAGCCAGAAGCTGGGCGAGAAGATGTACGGCGATGCCCAGGCGGCTGCCGCCGGCGCCGCCGGTGCGGCCGGTGCCACCGAAGGCGCGGCCCCGAAGAGCGAAGCACGGGCGGAAGACGACAACGTCGTCGACGCCGACTTCAAGGAAGTCAAGAAGTGACGTGCTGAACGACGGCGGCGGCCCTGCCCGGTCCGCCCCCGACGTTCCTTGAATGCGCCGCGTCCGGGCGCGAAGGTTGCGTGATGAACGCCTCTTCGCCCCGGCGCGGCTTCCTCGCTTGAATGAGCCCGAAATTCAATGGCAACTTTCAATGGCAACTAAGCGCGACTACTACGACATCCTCGGCGTCCCCAAGAACGCCGACGATGACGCTATCAAGAAGGCCTACCGCAAGCTGGCCATGAAGTTCCACCCGGACCGCAACCAGGGGGACGATGCCAAGACGGCCGAGGAGAAGTTCAAGGAGGCCAAGGAGGCCTACGAGATGCTCTCCGACCCGCAGAAGCGAGCCGCCTACGACCAATACGGCCATGCCGGCGTCGACCCCAACATGGGCATGGGCCGCGGCGGCCCCGGCCAGGAAGGCTTCGGCGGTTTCGCCGAGGCGTTCGGCGACATCTTCGGCGACCTCTTCGGTGCGCAGGGCGGCCCCGGCGGCCAGCGCCGGCCGGGCGGCGGCCAACAGGTGTACCGCGGCAGCGATCTCTCCTACGCGATGGAGATCACGCTCGAGGAAGCAGCCAACGGCAAGGAGACGCAGATCCGCATCCCCACGTGGGACACCTGCGAGACCTGCAAGGGCTCCGGCGCCAAGCCCGGCACCAGCCCCAAGACCTGCGCCAGCTGCAACGGCAGCGGCACGGTGCACCTGCGCCAGGGCTTCTTCAGCATCCAGCAGACCTGCCCGCACTGCCACGGCACCGGCAAGATCATCCCCGAGCCCTGCGTGACCTGCAGCGGCGACGGCAAGATCAAGCGGCAGAAGACGCTGGAGGTGAAGATCCCCGCCGGCATCAACGAAGGCATGCGCATCCGCTCGGCCGGCAACGGCGAGCCTGGCACCAACGGCGGCCCCGCCGGCGATCTCTACATCGAGATCCGCATCAAGCAGCACGAGATCTTCGAGCGCGACGGCGACGACCTGCACTGCACCGTGCCGATCGGGCTGACCACCGCGGCGCTGGGCGGCGGCATCGAGGTGCCTACGCTGGGCGGCAAGGCGGAGATCGAGCTGCCCGAAGGCACCCAGCACGGCAAGACCTTCCGGCTGCGCGGCAAGGGCATCAAGGGCATCCGATCCAGTTATCCGGGCGACCTGTACTGCCATATCGCGGTGGAAACCCCGGTGAAGATCACCGAGCACCAGCGCAAGCTGCTGAAGGAACTGGACGACTCCTTCCGCAAGGGCGGCGACAAGCACTCGCCCAACGCCAAGAGCTGGACCGACCGGGTCAAGGACCTGTTCAAGTAAGCCTGCGCTTCTGGGGATGCCGCCGGTTACAAGCCGGCGGCGCGCTGCTATAAGCCTCGTAACGCCGGCAGCTCCAGCGTCCACGAGGTCTTGCATGGCGATGCTCGAGATCGGTGACAGCGGACCCGCGGTCCGTAAGCTGCAGCAGGCACTGCTGACGGCCGGGTTCAATCCCGGCAAGATCGACGGCGAGTTTGGCGCCGGCACCGAAGCCGCGGTGATGGCCTTCCAGCACAGTGCCGGCCTGCTGCACGACGGCGTGGCCGGCCCCCGCACCTTGCGTGCACTGGGCCTGGCACGCAGCGACAAACTTCCCGACGCCACCGACCGCTTCACGCTGCAGGTGGTGGCGCAGATGTTCCCCGCCACGCCGCTGGGCGCCCTCCGCAGTCACCTGCCGCCGGTGCTGGAAGCGATGAAGAGCGCCGGCATGCCCGACCGCATCATGCTGCTGGCCGCACTGGCCACCATCCGCGCCGAGACGGCGGGCTTCGTGCCCATCGACGAAGGCCCGTCGCGCTTCAACACCTCGCCGCGCGGCCACCCATTCGACCTCTACGACCGCCGCGCCGATCTTGGCAACCACGACGCGCCGGATGGCGCCGCCTTCAAGGGCCGCGGCTTCGTGCAGCTCACCGGCCGCCACAACTACACCGTGTATGCCGAACGGCTGGGCGCCTCGCTGATTGACCATCCGCACGAGGCCAATGACCCCGCCGTGGCCGCGGCGGTGCTGGCAGCCTTCCTGAAGGACCGCGAGCTGCGCATCAAGTCGGCGCTACTGGAAGGTGACCTGCGCAGTGCCCGGCGCGCAGTCAACGGCGGCAGCCACGGGCTGGAAGCCTTCACCGAGGCCTACCGCATCGGCGACATGCTGACCGACGACGAGGATCTCTAGGCAGGGTGCCTAGAACAAGCTGCCCTGGGCCTGCATGCCGGCCTTCACCGGCGGCTTGAAGCGGCTGAAGTCCAGCTCGATCCGCTCCCGGTCCAGGCCCAGCCGCGCGGCGGCCTTCTTCACGCGCTGGTGCAACAGCTCGGCCCAGATGCCCTGCCCGCGCATGCGGCTGCCGAAATTGGCATCGTTGTCGCGGCCACCCCGCATCTCACGGATTCGTGCCATGACCCGCGCTGCGCGGTCAGGGAAGTGCTGCTCCAGCCACTGCTGGAACAGCGGGTTCACCTCCCACGGCAGCCGCAAGACGATGCTGAAGGCCCGCGTGGCACCCGCCTCGGCCGCAGCCTCCAGGATCTGCTCGATCTCCGGCTCGTTGATGAAGGGTATGACCGGCGACACGCTCACGCCCACGCGGATGCCCGCCTGGGTCAATGCCTTGATCGTCTGCAGGCGCCGGTGCGGCGCGGCCGCCCGCGGCTCCAGGATGCGGGCGAGCTGAGGGTCCAGCGTGGTGAGCGAGACATAGGCCGCCGCCATGTTCTGCGCGGCCATTGGCGCAATCAGGTCGATGTCGCGCTCGATGCCGGCCGACTTGGTGATGACCGAGAACGGATGCTGCGCCTCCACCAGCACCTCGATCACCGAACGGGTGATTCGCAGCCGGCGCTCCACCGGCTGGTAGGCGTCGGTGGCCGAGCCGATGTTCAGCGCCTGGGGACGGTAGCTGCGCCCGGCCAGGGCCTCACGCAGCCGTTCGGCCGCATTCACCTTGGCGATGATGCGCGTCTCGAAGTCCAGCCCCGGCGACAGGTTGAGGTAGCTGTGCGTGGGCCGCGCGAAGCAGTAGATGCAGCCGTGCTCGCAGCCGCGGTAGGGGTTGATCGACAGGTCGAACGAGATGTCCGGCGAGTCGTTGGCCGCCAGGATCGACTTGACGTTCTCTTCCACCAGCTGCGTGCCGGGCGCCAGCACCTCTTCCTGCGCCGCCTGCTCCAGCGCACCCCAGCCGTCGTCAAAGGCCTCCCGTGCATCGGAAGTGAAGCGGTGCTCGATGGCCCACACCGTGCCCCGGCCCTTGACCGGCGAGCGAGGTGCATACATCAAGGTGGCCGCTGGCGGGCGTGACTGAATGGGACGGTCGGTGCGCATACTGTGAATATATACAGTGCTTGCGCGCCTTGCAAACGCCGGCGCCACGGCCGGCCCATCACTCAATACTCGCCGCTGCTGCTGCCCGGTGCCAGGTTGTCGAACTTGGTCAGCGGCTTGAGGAAGGTGAGCTTCACCGTGCCCACCGGGCCGTTACGCTGCTTGCCGATGATGATCTCGGCCACGCCCGGCTCCTTCGAGTCCTTGTTGTAGTACTCGTCGCGGTAGATGAACATGATGACGTCGGCGTCCTGCTCGATGGCGCCGGACTCGCGCAGGTCGCTCATCATCGGCCGCTTGTCGGTGCGTGTTTCCACCGAGCGGTTGAGCTGCGACAGGGCGATCACCGGGCATTGCAGCTCCTTGGCCAGTGCCTTCAGGCCACGCGAGATCTCGCCGATGACGGTCGCCCGGTTCTCCTCGTTGCTGCTGGCGGTGCCGCTCATCAGCTGCAGGTAGTCGATGACGATCAGGCCCAGCTTGCCGCACTGCCGCGCCTGGCGCCGTGCGCGGGCGCGCAGCTCGGCCGGGTTGAGCGCGGGCGTCTCGTCGATGAAGACGCTGGCCTTAGACAGCTTGTCCACCGCCTCGGTCAACCGGCCCCATTCGTCGTCGCGCAGCGCGCCGGTGCGCAGGTGCTGTTGGTCGATGCGGCCGAGCGAGCCCACCATCCGCAGCGCCAGCTGCGAGGCGCCCATTTCCATCGAGAACACCACCGCCGGCAGGCCTTCGTTCACCGCCACATGCTCGGCGATGTTCAGCGCGAAGGCCGTCTTGCCCATGGAAGGCCGCGCCGCCAGCACGATCAGGTCGCCCGGCTGCAAGCCCGCCGTCATGCGGTCCATGTCGTAGAAGCCGGTGCGCACGCCCGTCACTTCCTCGGCGCCGTTCTCGGCCAGCTCGGTCACGCGGTCGATCAGCTGCATGACCAGGTGGTCCATGCTCTGGAAGCCCTGCTTGGTGCGTGAGCCTTCTTCGCCGATCTTGAAGATCTTGCCCTCGGCCTCGTCCAGGATCTGCGACACCGCCCTGCCCTGCGGATTGAAGGCGTTGGTGGCGATCTCGTCACTGGCCTCGATCAGCTTGCGCAGGATGGCGCGCTCGCGAACGATCTCCGCATAGCGCCGCAGGTTGGCCGCGCTGGGCACGCTTTGCGCCAGCGCATTCAGGTAGACCAGGCCACCGCACTCGTCGGCCTTGCCCAGGCTCTGCAGCTGCTCGAAGACCGTGATGACGTCGGCGGGCTTGTTGGCATTGATCAGCGAGCCGATCACGCCATAGATGGCCTTGTGCTCGAAGCGGTAGAAGTCGCTTTCCTGCAGCAGGTCGCCGGCGCGGTCCCAGGCGCCGTTGTCGAGCAGCAGGCCGCCGAGCACGCTCTGCTCGGCTTCGATCGAATGGGGCGGCACCCGCAGGCGGGCGACTTCGTCGTCGCGCGCGGCGCCAGGAAACACGGGGCTCTGGAAGACTACAGACATGGTTCCGAGGATAAGCCGGCCCTGCGACAGCGCCTGTGGACAGACCTGTGCATGACCTGGGGAACTTGCGCGGATAACCCGCCGCGCCAAAGAAAAAGGGCCGGCGATCAGCCGGCCCTCTTGCAGCGACGGTGCGCCGAGGCGATCAGTCGGTTTCGCCGACCACCACGATGGTGACTTCCGACACCACGTCGGTGTGCGGAGCGACCGCCACCGTGAACTCGCCGATGGTCTTCAGCGGGCCGTTGGGCAGGCGCACTTGCGACTTGGCGATGTCGAAGCCTTCCTTCTTCAGCGCGTCGGCGATGTCGGCATTCGTGACCGAGCCGAACAGACGGCCATCGACACCGGCCTTCTGCGCGATGCGGACCGACTTGCCGTTGAGCTTGTCGCCCAGGGCTTGAGCGGCCGACAGCTTTTCGGCGGCGGCCTTCTCGAGCTCGGCGCGGCGGGCTTCGAATTCCTTGATCGCGACGTCGGTCGCGCGGCGGGCGCGCTTGGTCGGGATCAGGAAGTTGCGGGCGTAGCCGTCCTTGACCTTGACGACATCACCGAGATTGCCCAGGTTGGCAACCTTGTCCAGCAGGATGATTTGCATGGCGGTTTCCTCAGGACTTGTGCTGGTCGGAGTACGGCAGCATGGCCAGGAAACGGGCGCGCTTGATGCACGTCGTCAGCTGGCGCTGGAAGAACGCACGCGTGCCGGTCAGGCGAGCGGGCGTGATCTTGCCGTTTTCACCGACGAAATCGCGCAGCGTGTCGATGTCCTTGTAGTCGATCGTCTCGACGCCGGCGACCGTGAAGCGGCAGAAGCGCTTGCGGCGGAACAGCAGCGATTGTTGGTTGCGCTTGGGCTTGCGATCTTTGGCCGAACGGCCTTTACCACGTGGCGGGGGCATAGTGACCTCGTTTGATTCTGGATCCGGGATTGAACAGGTGCGCTCGTCAGTCGAGTGCCGTGACATGGAACACGACGCCGCGGCCGTTGCGTGCTGCTGCGAGAAAGCCGGCGAAGGTGCGCGAGGCGCCCAGTTCCAGCTTGCTCAACGGCTGCGTGATCTCCCCGATCGCCACCGAACGCATCTCGAGAGACACCTTGCGGGGGTGGCCGTTCTCGCTGACCTCGGACTCGTGCTGAAGCACCAGGTCCAGGGCCGGCAGGCCGGCGGGGGTGTAGCGCAGCGCGGCACGCTCCAGCAATTGCGCTTGCAGAACCAGCCGGTTCATGCGGGCAACTGCCAGGCCGCGAACATCATGCTCAGGCGGCGCTCTCCTGCGCTTGCTGCTTGCGGGCTTCTTCGCGCTCGACCTGCTTCATGATGACGGACGGCGCGGTTTCGGCCTTGTCCATCGCCACGGTCAGGTGACGCAGCACGGCGTCGTTGAAGCGGAAGCCGGTTTCCAGCTCTTCCAGCGTTTCCTTGCTGCACTCGATGTTGAGGCAGAGGTAGTGGGCCTTGCTGAGCTTCTGGATCTGGTAGGCCAGTTGGCGGCGGCCCCAGTCCTCGACACGGTGCACCGTGCCGCCAGCATTCGTGATGCTGCCCTTGTAGCGCTCCAGCATGGCCGGAACCTGTTCGCTTTGATCCGGATGGATCAGCAGAACGATCTCGTAGTGACGCATGGATTCTCCTTGTGGATTCCGTGGTGGAAGCCGCGGCGCTGCATCGGTTCGCCTGCGGCAAGGCCGGGGTGCGCGCAGGCGCACACCCTGGATTGGCTTCTTCCCCGAACCCTGCAGGCCCGGAAAAGCCCGCGAGTATAGCAGTTCAGCCCGGGCTGGGGGAACGCAGGCGTTCGACCAGCGTCTGCTGATCGCGCGACGGTGCCGGACCGAGGTGGCTGGCCAGCACCATCACCAGGAAACCCACCGGCACGCCGAACACGCCGGCGGCCACCGGGTCGATGCCCCACCAGCGCCATGCATCGGCGGCCGGCTGCAGGCCGACCAGGTTGCGGAACGCCGAAAGATTGGCGGCCATGTAGCCCATGCACACCAGCAGCCCGCTCAACATGCCGGCGGTGGCACCCCAGCGGGTGGCGCGCTTCCAGAAGATGCCCAGCACCAGCGCCGGGAAGAAGGCCGAGGCCGCCAGAGAGAAAGCCGCCGACACGAATTGCAGGATGTTGGCGATGCGCAGCGAGGCCACCCAGGCCGCGATCAACGCGATCACCAGCACCAGCATCTTCGACATCATCACCCGCCGGATGGCCGACGCCCGCGGGTTGATGGCGCGGTAGTAGATGTCGTGGGACAGGGCATTGGCGACCGTCAGCAGCAGGCCGTCCGCGGTGGACAGGGCCGCCGCCAGCCCGCCCGCAGCCACCAGGCAGGTGACCACGTAGGGCAGCCCGCCGATCTCCGGCGCGGCCAGCACGATGAGATCGCCGCTGAGCCGCAGCTCGGCCAGCTGCAGCAGGCCGTCGGCATTGATGTCCTCCACCCACACCAGGCCGGAATCCAGCTTGCTCCAGCGCCGTATCCAGGCCGGCAGTTCGTCGAACGGCGTGCCGACCAGGTGGCTGAGCACCTCGTACTTCACCAGCACCGCCAGCGCCGGCGCCGACAGGTACAGCAGCGTGATGAACAGCAGCGACCAACCCACCGAATTGCGCGCCTGCGCCACGGAGGGCGTGGTGTAGTAGCGCGTGAGCACGTGCGGCATGGCGGCCGTGCCCATCATCAGGCACAGCACCAGGGCCACGAAGTTGCGGCGGCCGCTTTCGTCGGAGGAAGGCCCCGGCTGCGACGGCGCGAACGGCTCGGCCTGCGGCGCCATGCCGCCCAGTGGCAGCGCCTGCTGCGCGGCGCGGTCGCGCTCGCGCTCGTAGGCGGCGCGCGCGTCGGCCTCGTTGCGCGGGGCCAGGGCCAGCTGCCGCTCGGCCTGCTGGATGCGGCGCAGCGGCGCGTCTTCCGCACGCAGCGCCTGGATGCGTTCAGCCTGTCGCTGCGCATCCTCCTTCATGGCCGCGGGCACGTCGGCCAGCTTCTGCTGCGCGCTGATGGCCCGCCGCTCCAGCGCCGCCTGCGCCCGCTGCTCGGCCGCGTCGTTGCGCAGGTGTTCCTCCATGCGCGTCACCTGCTGCAGCTGCTGCGAATAGGTGATCTGCGGCAGCCAGCTGCCGCTCTGCTTGACCGACAGCCAGGTCAGCGGCAGCAGGAAGGCAATCAGCAGCACGATGTACTGCGCCACCTGCGTCCAGGTGACCGCGCGCATGCCGCCCAGGAAGGAGCACACCAGCACACCGCCCAGGCCGACGAAGATGCCCACCTCGAAGCTGAAGCCGGTGAGGTGCGAGGTGATCAGGCCGACGCCGTAGATCTGCACCACCACGTAGACGAAGCTCACCAGCAGCACCGCCGCCACCGCGATGAAGCGCGGCAGCCCGCCGTAGCGCTCGCCGATGAAGTCGGGGATGGTGAACTGGCCGAAGCGACGCAGGTACGGCGCCAGCAGCAGCGCCACAAGGCAGAAGCCGCCGGTCCAGCCCAGCAGGTAGGCGAGGCCGCCGAAGCCCTGCAGGTACAGCACGCCCGCCATGCCGAGGAACGAGGCGGCGCTCATCCAGTCGGCGGCGGTGGCCATGCCGTTGTAGAAGGCCGGCACGCGCCGGCCGGCCACGTAGTACTCGGCCTCGTCGGTGGTGCGGCACGACAGCCCGATGGTGGCGTACACCGCCACCGTGGCCACCAGGAACATGGTGCCGATCCACGCCCGCGAGAAGCCCGCGTGCTCGGCCCAGGCCAGCAGCGCCACGAACAGCAGCACGCCCAGCGCGAACATCCCGTAGCGCCGGTGCAGGCGCCGTTCGAAGGCGCCTGCGCTGCTGCCGCGGGCGGTAGTCAGACGCGCTCCCGCCCGAAGGCTACTTGGCGGCGCCCAGCCGCTGCCAGGTCTCGATCACCGTGTCGGGGTTCAGCGAGATCGACACGATGCCTTCCTGCGCCAGCCAGTCGGCGAAGTCCGGATGGTCGCTGGGCCCCTGGCCGCAGATGCCGACGTACTTGCCGGTGGCGCGGCAGGCGGCGATGGCGCGCGAGATCATGGCCTTGACGGCCGGATCCCGCTCGTCGAAGTCGCCGGCCAGCTGCTCCAGGCCGGAGTCGCGGTCCAGGCCCAGCGTCAGCTGCGTCAGGTCGTTCGAGCCGATGGACATGCCGTCGAAGTACTCGAGGAACTGCTCGGCCAGGATGGCGTTGCTCGGCACCTCGCACATCATGATCAGGCGCAGGCCGTCCTGGCCGCGCTTGAGGCCGTGCTCGGCCAGCATCTCGTTGACCTTGCGCGCCTGGGTCAGCGTGCGCACGAAGGGCACCATGATCTCGACGTTGGTCAGGCCCATGTCGTTGCGCACGCGCTTGAGCGCCTCGCACTCCATCGCGAAGGCGTCGCTGAAGTCGCCGCTGATGTAGCGCGACGCACCGCGGAAGCCCAGCATCGGGTTCTCTTCGTCGGGCTCGTAGCGCGAGCCGCCGATCAGCTTGCGGTACTCGTTGCTCTTGAAGTCCGACAGCCGCACGATCACCGTCTTGGGCCAGAAGGCACCGGCGATGGTGGCGATGCCCTCGACCAGCTTGTCGACGTAGAAGGCGCGCGGGCTGGCATGGCCCCGCGCCACCGATTCCACCGCCTTCTTCAGGTCGGCGTCGATGTTGGGGTAGTCGAGGATGGCCTTCGGATGCACCCCGATGTTGTTGTTGATGATGAATTCCAGCCGCGCCAGGCCCACGCCCGAATTCGGCATCTGGGCGAAGTTGAAGGCCAGCTGCGGGTTGCCCACGTTCATCATGATCTTGATGGGGCAGTACGGCAGGTCGACCGGCTCGACGTCGGACACGTCGGTGTCCAGCAGGCCGTCGTAGATGTAGCCGGTGTCGCCCTCGGAGCAGGCCACCGTCACCAGCGCGCCGTCGGCCAGCTTGTCGGTGGCATCGCCGCAGCCCACCACGGCCGGGATGCCCAGTTCACGCGCGATGATGGCCGCGTGGCAGGTGCGGCCGCCGCGGTTGGTGACGATGGCGCTGGCGCGCTTCATCACCGGCTCCCAGTTGGGGTCGGTCATGTCAGTGACCAGCACGTCGCCGGGCTGCACGCGTTCCATCTCGGTGATGGAGCTGACCAGCCGCACCGGGCCGGTACCGATCTTCTGGCCGATGGCGCGGCCTTCGGCCAGCACCGTGTTCTTGCTGGTGTCGCCGCGCAGCTTGTAGCGCTGCTCGACCTTGCCTTCGGCCTGGCTCATGACCGTCTCAGGGCGGGCCTGCAGGATGTAGAGCTTGCCGTCGCCGCCGTCCTTGCCCCACTCGATGTCCATCGGGCGGCCGTAGTGCTCCTCGATGATGAGGGCGTACCTGGCCAGCTCGGTCACATCGGCATCGTTGAGCGAATAACGGTTTCGCTGCTCGGGCGGCGTGTCCTCGGTCTTGACCAGCTTGCCGGAAGCCGCCTTTTCTTCGGGCGAGGCGAAGGTCATCTTGATGAGCTTGGAGCCCAGGTTGCGGCGGATGACGGCCAGCTTGCCGGCCTTGAGCGCCGGCTTGTGCACGTAGAACTCGTCGGGGTTGACGGCGCCCTGCACCACCGTCTCGCCCAGGCCGTAGCTGGAGGTGATGAAGACCACGTCCTTGAAGCCCGATTCGGTGTCGATGGTGAACATCACGCCCGCGGCGCCCAGGTCGGAGCGCACCATGCGCTGCACGCCGGCCGACAGCGCCACGTCGGCATGGGCGAAGCCCTTGTGCACGCGGTAGCTGATCGCGCGGTCGTTGTAGAGCGAGGCGAACACCTCCTTCATCTTCGACATGACCTCGGGCAGGCCGACGACGTTGAGGAAGGTTTCCTGCTGGCCGGCGAACGAGGCGTCGGGCAGGTCTTCGGCAGTGGCCGACGAGCGCACCGCGAACGAGGCGCCCGGGTTGCCGGCGGTCAGCTTCTCGAACTCGGCCGCGATGGCCTGCTCCAGGTCGGCGGGGAACGGCGTCTCTTCCACCCAGCGGCGGATCTCGGCGCCGGCATCGGCCAGCGCGCGCACGTCGTCGGTGTCCAGCGCCGCCAGGCGGGCGTTGATCTTCTTGTCCAGCCCGCCGTGCGACAGGAACTGGCGGAACGCGTGCGCCGTGGTGGCGAAGCCGCCGGGCACGCGCACGCCGGTGCTGGCGAGCTGGCTGATCATTTCGCCGAGGCTGGCGTTCTTGCCGCCGACCACCTCGACATCGGTCATTCTCAGTTGTTCGAACGGCGCGACCAGGGCGGTCGCCAGGTTGGGTTGGGACATGGGAAAACTCCGTGATGACAAGAAACCGGTGCTTCCGCTCGGCCGAGGACGCGCGCCACCCAGCCAGCCGTGCTGGTTGTTCGGGTTATGGGGCGGGGGCAGCGCATGGGCGTCGTGGCGTGGGAAGGAATTGGCGCCGATTCTAGTTTCGAAGCCGCACCGGAAGCGGGCCTTCGTGAAGTCCTTCGCGGCCTATGATCCATGTCCCCTTCCCTGCTGCCACAGCGCCCTGGCCATGCCCAATCGCTCCGTGTTTTTTGTGTCCGACGGTACCGGCATCACCGCCGAGACCTTCGGCAACTCGATCCTGGCGCAGTTCACGGCCAAGCCCCGGCGTGTGCGCCGCCCCTTCATCGACACGGAAGAGAAGGCCCGCCAGGTGGTGCTGGAGATCAACGAGGTGGCCGAGCGTGAGGGCAAGCCGCCCATCGTGTTCATCACGCTGGTCAACGAGGTGATCCGTGACGTGGTGACCGCGCCGGACTGCCGCGGCATGGTGTTCGACATGTTCCGCACCTTCGTCGAGCCGCTGGAGCACGAGTTCGGCATGAAGTCGAACCACCGGGTGGGGCGCTTCTCCGACGCGGCCAAGAGCCAGGAATACGACGACCGCATCGAGGCGATCAATTTCTCGCTGGCGCACGACGACGGGCAGTCGTCGCGCAACCTGGAGCTGGCCGACGTGATCCTGGTGGGCGTGAGCCGCAGCGGCAAGACGCCCACGTCGCTGTACCTGGCGATGCAGCACGGCATCAAGGCGGCCAACTATCCGCTGATCCCCGAGGACTTCGAGCGCAACAAGCTGCCCTCGGCGCTGGCGCCTTTCAAGGCCAAGTGCTTCGGTCTGTCGATCGACCCGGAGCGGCTGGCGCAGATCCGCAACGAGCGGCGGCCCGGCAGCAAGTACGCGGCGCTGGAGAACTGCCGCTACGAGGTGAACGAGGCCGAAGCGATGATGAAGCGCGAGGGCATCGGCTGGCTGAGCTCCACGCACAAGTCGATCGAGGAGATCGCCACCACGATCCTGCGGGACATCCGCCCCGACCGCCTGATCTACTGAAGCCGCCGCCTCGCCGATTCGTACAGGCACACGGCCGCCGCGGCGGCCACGTTCAGCGATTCCTCGCCGCCCGGCTGCGGAATGCGCACCGCCAGCGCGCAGCGCGCCATCAAGTCCGGCGCCACGCCGCGGCCTTCATGGCCCATCACCCAGGCGCAGGGCCAGGGCAGCTCGGCCTGGTGCAGCACGGCTTCGGTGTGCGAGCTGGTGGCCACCAGCGGCAGCTGCAGCGCCGCCAATGCATCCGCGTCCGCGCCCTCCACCAGCCGCAGCCCGAAATGCGCGCCCATGCCGGCCCGCAGCACCTTGGGCGACCACAGGGCCGCCGTGCCCCTGAGCGCCACCACCTGCTCAAAGCCGAGCGCCGCCGCGCTGCGCAGGATGCTGCCGACGTTGCCGGCATCCTGCAGCCGGTCCAGCACCACCGAGGGCACGCCCGGCTGGATGGCGGGCGAGGCCGGCGCCGCGACGACGAAGCCGATGGCGGCCGGCGACTCCAACGTGCTCAGCGACTTGAACAGCGCATCCGGCAGCAGGCTCACCTTGTCCGCCCAGCCGGCCAGGTCGCGCAGGCTGGGCTCGCGGGCCCAGGCACTTTCGCTGACCAGCGCCTGCTGGGCACGGCCGCCGCGCGACTGCAGCGCACGCGCCAGGTGGTCGCCCTCCAGCCACAGCAGGCCCAACTTGCGATAGCCGGCCGGGTCCTGCGCCAGCTTGCGCAGCTTGACCAGCAGCGGGTTGTCGCGCGAAGTGATCAGCGCCGGTTCGTTCATCGCGGCGTCGGCGGCATCGGCAGCACGCCCACCGGCGTCAGCACCTCGCGCACCGGCGCGAAGCTGCGGCGGTGCGCCTCGCAGGCGCCGTGGGTGCGCAGCGCATGCAGGTGGTCGGGTGTGCTGTAGCCCTTGTGCTCGTCGAAGCCGTAGAGCGGAAAGCGCTCGTGCAGCGCCCTGCAGCCGCGGTCGCGCGTGACCTTCGCGATGATCGACGCCGCCGAGATCGACTGCACCGTGGCGTCGCCGCCGATGATGGCCTCGGCATGCACCCGCAGCACCGGCAGCCGGTTGCCGTCCACCAGCACCTTGCCCGGCAGCAGCCGCAGGCCGTCGACCGCCCGGCGCATCGCCAGCATCGTGGCCTGCAGGATGTTGATCTGGTCGATCTCCTCCACCGTCGCCTCGCCCACGCTGCAGCACAGCGCGCGGGCGCGGATCTCCTCGTACAGCTCCTCCCGGCGGCGGGCGGTCAGCACCTTGGAATCGGCCAGGCCCTTGATCGGCCGCAGATCGTCCAGGATGACCGCTGCGGCCACCACCGGGCCGGCGAGCGGGCCGCGGCCGGCTTCGTCCACGCCGGCGACCAGGAGCCCGGGCACGTCCCAGGACAGGCCCAGCTGCTCAGCTTTCGAGGATTTGCGCGATGGCATCGGTGGCGGTGCGGCCGGTGTCCCGCCGCAACAGATGGTGGAGTTCTTCGAAGCGGCCGGTGACCGCCGCCATGCGGGCCGGCGCGTCCAGCCAGGCCAGCACATCGGCCGCCAGTGTCGCCGGTTGCGCAGCTTCCTGGATGCGCTCGGGCACCACGAAGTCGCGGCACAGGATGTTGGGCAGGCCCACCCAGGGCTGGTAGGCCATGCGCTTCATGATCTGCCAGCTGATCGCGTTCATGCGGTAGGCGATGACCATCGGCCGCTTGAACAGCGCCGCCTCCAGCGTGGCGGTACCGCTGGCGATCAGCGTGACGTCGCAGGCGGCCAGGGCCTCGTGCGAACGGCCGTCCAGCAGCGTCAGCGGCGCCTCAGGCGCATGCTGGCGCTGCAGCGGCTCCACCAGCTCCCGCAGGCCCGGCACCACCGGCAGCACGAAGCGCAGGTCGGGCCGCTGGCGGGCCAGCAGGGCCACGGTCTGCAGGAAGACGGGCGCGATCATCTCAATCTCGGAGCGGCGGCTGCCGGGCAGCACCGCCACCACCGGCGCATGGTCGGCCAGGCCCAGCGCGGCGCGCGCGGCCGCCCGCGGTGCCTGCAGCGCAATGGCATCGGCCAGCGGATGGCCGACGTAGGTGGCAGGCACGCCATGCGCGTGCAACAGCTCCGGCTCGAACGGGAACAGGCACAGCACATGGTCGGTGCTGGCCGCGATCTTCTTCACCCGCCCGCCGCGCCAGGCCCAGATCGAGGGGCACACGAAATGGATGGCCTTGATGCCTGCGGTCCTGAGCCGAGCTTCCAGGCCCAGGTTGAAATCGGGTGCATCGATACCGATGAAGGCATCGGGCCGTTGCTGCAACAGGCGCTCGGTCAGCTCGTCGCGGATGCGCGAGATGCCGCGGTAGTGGCGCAGCACCTCCACATAACCGCGCACCGCCAGCTTCTCGTGCGGCCACCAGGCCTGGAAGCCGTGGGTCGCCATGCGCGGGCCGCCGATGCCGGCCGCCTGCATGGCCGGCCAGCGCTGCTTCATGCCGCCCATCAGCAGACCGGCCAGCAGGTCGCCGGACGTCTCGCCCGCCACCATGCCGAACCGCGGAGCCTGCGCCGCGGTATCCACGGTCAGCGCGCGATGCCGCGGGTGGCGGCCTGCAGGAAGTCCAGCATCATCGCCACGTCGCCGGCCGCATCGGGCACGGTGGCGCTCAGGCCGGCGATCTCGGCGCGGGCCTCGTCCAGCGTCTGGCCCTTGCGGTACAGCGCCTTGTGCATCTGCTTGACGGCGTTCACCCGCTCGGCGTTGAAGCCGCGGCGCTTCAGCCCCACCGCATTGAAGCCGCGCACCGCCAGCGGATTGCCGTCCACCAGCATGTAGGGCGGCACGTCCTGCGTCACCGCGCTGGCAAAGCCGAGCATCGCGTAGGAGCCGATCTTCACGAACTGGTGGATGCCGGTCAGGCCGCCCACGGTCACGTAGTCGCCCACATGCACGTGGCCGGCGAAGGTGGCGTTGTTGGCCAGCGTGTTGTCGTTGCCCACCTGGCAGTCGTGGGCGATGTGCACGTAGGCCATCACCCAGTTGTCGTCGCCGATGCGGGTGACGCCCGCGTCCTGCGCGGAGCCGGTGTTGAAGGTGCAGAACTCGCGGATGGTGTTGCGGTGGCCGATGTGCAGTTCGGTGGGCTCACCCGCGTACTTCTTGTCCTGCGGCATGGCGCCCAGCGACACGAACTGGAAGATGCGGTTGTCGCGCCCGATCGTGGTGTGCCCTTCGATCACCGCATGCGGGCCCACCGTGGTGCCGGCGCCGATGCGCACATGCGGCCCGATGACCGCATACGGCCCCACGCTCACCGAAGGATCCAGCTCGGCCTTCGGGTCGACGATGGCGGTGGCGTGGATCGTGGTCATGCCACCTTGCGCATGGTGCACATCAGCTCGGCTTCCACGGCGGTTTCGCCGTCCACGCTGGCGCGGGTCTTGTACTTGTAGATGCCGGCCTTGGCGCGCTCGATGCTGGCTTCCAGCGTCAGCTGGTCGCCGGGCTCGACCACGCGCTTGAAGCGCGCACCGTCGATGCCCACGAAATACACCACCATGTCGTCGGTCAACTCCGCGTCCATCGACTCGAAGCTGAGCAGCGCGGCAGCCTGGGCCAGCGCTTCGAGCATCAGCACGCCGGGCATCACCGGCCGGTTGGGGAAGTGGCCCATGAAGAACGGCTCGTTGATGGTGACATTCTTGATGGCACGGATGCGCTTGCCCTTCTCGAGTTCCAGCACCCGGTCGACCAGCAGGATCGGGTAGCGGTGGGGCAGCTTCTTCAGGATCTGGTGGATGTCCATCATCGTCAAACGTTCTTCTTTTCGAGCGCCCGCACGCGGTCGCGCAAGGTATGCAGGTGACGCAGCGTGGCGGCGTTCTTCTCCCACGCGGCATTGTCATCGAAGGGAAACACGCCGCTGTACTGGCCTGGCTTGAGGATGGAGCGGGTGACCACCGTGGCCGCCGACACGTGCACGCCGTCGGCCAGCTGCAGGTGGCCCAAAATGATCGCGCCACCGCCCACGGTGCAGCCGGCACCGATGCGCGCGCTGCCGGCCACGCCCACGCAGCCGGCCATTGCGGTGTGGCGGCCGACGTGCACGTTGTGGCCGATCTGGATCAGGTTGTCGAGCTTGACGCCGTCTTCCAGCACCGTGTCGTCCAGCGCCCCGCGGTCGATGCAGGTGTTGGCACCGATCTCCACGTCGTCGCCGATGCGCACCGCGCCCAGCTGCTCGATCTTCTCCCAGCGGCCCTCGGTCGGCGCGAAGCCGAAGCCGTCGGCGCCGATCACCACGCCGCTGTGGAGGATGCAGCGGTCGCCCACCGAGCAGCCATCCCCCACCACCACGCGCGGCGCGATGCGGGTGTGCGCGCCGATGCGCACATCGCGGCCGATCACCGTCTGCGCACCGATCACTGCGCCCTCGCCCACCACCGCGCCGGGGCCGATGCACACCATGGGGCCGACGTGGGCCGTGCCATGCACCTGCGCCGCGGCGTCGACCACCGCGCTGGCATGCACGCCGGCGGCTTCGCGCGGGCGCGTCAGCTCGGCCCAGAGCTGCGTCAGCCGGGCGAAATACAAGTAGGGGTCGGGCGTGACGATGACGGCGCCACCGGCCGGCCGCGCCCTCGCCTCGTCGGCCTGCGCCGGCGCGACGACCACGCAGCCGGCCGAGGTGTCGGCCAGCTGCGAGCGGTAGCGGGGATTGGACAGGAAGCTCACCGTCGTGGCGGTGGCCCCTGCCAGCGGGCCGATGCGATCGAAGCGCATCGCCAGATCGCCGGTGACGTCGCCCCCCAGGCGGGCGGTGATGTCAGCGAGCGTGAGCGAGATCGTCATGCCAGCCAGCCCGGGCGCTGGCCGCGCATCACTTGCCGGCGTTCAGCGCGTCGATCACCTTCTTGGTGATGTCGACACGCGGGCCGGCAAAGACCACTTCCTGCAGGATGAGGTCGTACTTCTCGCTGTCGAAGATCTGCTTGATCACCTTGTTGGCGCGTTCCACCACCAGGGCCAGCTCTTCGTTCTTGCGGTTGTTGAGGTCTTCCTGGAACTCGCGGCGCTTGCGCTGGAAGTCCCGGTCCTGCTCCACCAGCTCGCGCTGGCGGCGGGTGCGCTCGGCTTCGCTCAGCGTGGGGGCTTCCTTGTCCAGCTTGTCGGAAGCGGCCTTGAGCCGGTTGGCCACCTCGGCCAGGTCCTTCTCGCGCTTGCCGAACTCGGCTTCCAGCTTGCTCTGCGCGGCCTTGGCGGGCGTGGCCTCGCGCAGCACGCGCTCGCTGTTGACGTAGCCGATCTTCAACTCCTGGGCCTGTGCGACCGAGCACGTCGCCCACAGCGACGCGGTTGCCACCGCGGCCGCCAACGTCTTCACCTTGTTCATCAAAACGCTGTCCCGATCTGGAATTGGAATTTCTGGATTCTATCGTTGCGTTCCTTGCGGATCGGCGCACCGAAGCTGAGCTTCAGCGGGCCCACCGGCGAGATCCACGACAGGCCGATACCGGCCGAGGCACGCAGCGTTCCGGCGTCCAGCGACTCATGTTCGCCCCACACGTTGCCCACGTCGGTGAAGCCGAAGATGCGCAAGGTCTTGTCGTTGCCGGCGCCCGGCACCGGCACGTACAGCTCGGCATTGAAGTTGATGCGGCGGTTGCCGCCGATGTAGGTGCCGGTCACGTCCACCGGGCCCAGCGAGCTCTGGTCGAACACCCGCACCGAGCCCAGGCCGCCGCCATAGAAGTTCTTGAAGATGGGATACGGCCGGCCGCCGATACCCTTGCCCCAGCCCAGTTCGCCGTTGAGGCCCAGCGTGAACTGCGGGCCCAGCGGGATGTACTGCTGGTACTGCGCATTGGCACGCACGTAGCGGGCATCGCCCAGCGCCGACAGCTCGACGTTCACGCGCTTGTAGCTGCCGGTGGTGGGCACCAGCGCGCTGTCACGCTGGTCGCGGGCCCAGCCCAGCGTCAGCGGCACGGTCAGGCTGCGTTCGCCGAACTGCTCGCGGTAGATCAGGTAACTGTTGGGCAGCGCGCCCGGGCCCTTGATCTGCGTGCTTTCCACGCCGATGCCGAAGAACACCGTGTCGTACTCGGAGAACGGCACGCCGAAGCGGATGGACGCGCCCGGCGTGGACAGCTCGTAGTCCACGCCCTGGCTGTTCAGCGGCTTGCTGGTGCGGTAGTACACATCGAAGGCCCGCGAGATGCCATCCATCGTGAAGTACGGATCCACCGTGGACAACACGATGTTGCGGTTGTACTTGCTGGTGTTGACCTCGATGCCCAGGTAGTTGCCCGAGCCGAAGACGTTTTCCTGCTTGATCGAGCCGGTCAGCGCCAGCTTGTCGGCGCTGGAGAAGCCGGCGCCCAGCATCAGGTTGCCGGTGGGTTTCTCCACCACGTTGATCGTCAGGTCCACCTGGTCGGCGGTGCCCGCCACCTCGTTGGTCTCGACGTTCACTTCCTTGAAGTAGCCCAGGCGGTCCACGCGGTCGCGCGAGAGCTTGATCTTCTGGCCGTCGTACCAGGCCGACTCGAACTGGCGGAACTCGCGGCGCACCACTTCGTCGCGCGTGCGAGTGTTGCCGGCCACGTTCACGCGGCGCACGTACACGCGGCGCTGCGGTTCCGCATTCAGCACCACCACCACCTGGCCGGTGGCGCGGTCGATCTCGGGGCGCTGCTCCACGCGGGCGAAGGCGTAGCCGAACAGGCCGAAGCGCTCGGTGAACAGGCGCGTGGTCTGGGCCACGTCTTCCGCGCGGTACGACTCGCCCGGCTTGATGCGCACCAGGTCCCTGAACTCCTGGTCGCGGCCCAGGTAGTCGCCCTCCAGCCGCACCGCGGTGACGGTGTAGCGCTGGCCTTCGCGCACGGAGATGGTGATGGAGATGTCCTGCTTGTCCGGCGAGATCGTGACCTGCGTGGACTCGACGACGAACTCCAGGTAGCCGCGGTTGGTGTAGTACGCGCGCAGGGCTTCCAGGTCGGCGTTGAGCTTGGTGCGCGAATAGCGGTCGCTCTTGGTGTACCAGGTCAGCCAACCGCCGGTGCTCTGCTCGAACAGGCCCAGCAGCGTGCTCTCCGAGAATGCCTTGGCGCCGACGATGCGGATTTCCTTGATCTTGGCGGCTTCACCTTCAGTCATGGTGAAGGTGACATCCACGCGGTTGCGCTCCAGCGGGGTGATGGTGGTCACCACCTCGGCGCCGTACAGGCTGCGGGTGAGGTACTGGCGCTTGATCTCCTGCTCGGCCCGGTCGATCACCGCGCGGTCGAAGGGCAGGCCTTCGCCGATGCCGGCGTCCTTCAGCGACTTGGTCAGCGTGTCCTTGTCGAACTCCTTCAAGCCGATGAAGTTGACCGAGGAGATCACCGCGCGCTCATCGGCGATGACCACGAGCACGTCGCCTTCCACCTCGATGCGCACGTCCTTGAACAGGCCGGTGGCGAACAGCGCACGCAGGCCGGCCGCGCCCTTTTCGTCGGTGTAGGTATCGCCGATGCGGAACGGCAGCGCGGCGAAGACGGTGCCGGGGTCGGTGCGCTGCAGGCCTTCGATGCGGATGTCCCTCAGCGTGAAGGGTTCGACGGCCAGCGCCGGCAGCGCGGCCAGGCCGCAGGCCAGGGCCACGCAGGCAGCCACCGGCCGCAGCGGGCTCGGGCAAAAGAATGAATGCATCGGGGGAAACGCTTCAGTGCAGGCCCAGGAGGCGGGCCACATCGTTGGAAAGGGCGAGGGACATCAGCAGCAGCATGATGAAGGCGCCGCCACGTTGCAGCCACTTGAGCCACAACTCGGAGACCGGGCGCCCGGTCAGACCCTCGAAAAGATAATACATGAGGTGCCCGCCATCGAGCATGGGCAGCGGCAGCAGGTTGAGCACCCCCAGGCTCACGCTCACCAGCGCCAGGAAGGCGAGGTAGTCGGGCAGGCCGCGCTGCACCGACTGGCCGGCATAGTCGGCGATGGTCAGCGGGCCGGAGAGGTTCTTCAGCGATGCCTCGCCGACCAGCATGCGGCCCATCATCTTCAGCGTGAGGACCGAGACCTCCCAGGTGCGCGCCGCGCCATTCACCAGGCCTTCGACCGGCCCGCGCTGCACGTTGACCATCTGCGGCGGCTGGCCCACGAAGGCGTCGATGCGACCGATCGCGGTGCTGCCTTCGGTGGCCACGCGAGGCTCCACCGTCAGCTCAAGGTTGCGACCCTGGCGTTCCACCGTCCACGACTGTGGCACCGACGCGCCTTGGCGCACGCCCTGGCGGATGCGCTCGCGCAGCGCCTGGGCATCGCCGATGGGTTGGCCGTCCACGCGCAGCACGCGGTCGCCTTCCATCAAGCCGGCACGTGCCGCCGGGCCGGCCGGCTTCACCTCGCCCAGCACCGGCTCGCTGTACGGTGCGCCGATGCCGATCTGTCGCACCATCGCCGCGTCCATGTCCTGGCCTGCCACGCGGTCCAGTTCCAGCACCACGGTGCGGCTGCGGTGGCCACCGGGCTCACCCACCAGCATGTGCAGCCGCTCGCCCTGCACCGCGGCCTGGGTGACACGCCAGCGCAGGTCGGTGAGCGAGGCCACGTCCTGCCAGTCCTGGCCGTCGCTGGACAGCGCCGTCACCTCGTCACCGGCCCGCAGGCCGGCGCGCTCGGCCAGGCTGCCGGCCACCGGCGCGGACAGGATGGCGCGCGGCTCATCCACGCCGATCCACTGCGCGGCCGCATACAGCACCACCGCCAGCAGCAGGTTGGCCGCCGGACCGGCCGCGACGATGGCCGCGCGCTGGCGCAGCGACTTGCGGTTGAAGGCCTGGTCCTGCTCGTCGGGCGACACCGGGCCTTCGCGCTCGTCCAGCATGCGCACGTAGCCGCCCAGCGGCAGCGCGCTGAGCACGAACTCGGTGCTGTCCGGCGTGGCCTGGCGGCGCCACAGCACGCGGCCGAAGCCCACCGAGAAGCGCAGCACCTTCACGCCGCAGGCGCGTGCCACGCGGTAGTGGCCGTATTCGTGGATGACGATGAGCACGCCCAGCGTCAGCAGGAAGGCCAGCACGGTGGTCATGAGGCCACCCCGCGCACCAGCTGCCGTGCATGGGCACGCGCCGCCTCGTCCAGCGCCAGAAGGTCGTCCAGCGCGGGCTGCGCCGGCAAGGCCGGCTGCACCGCCTCCACCGTCGCGGCATTGATGCGGTGGATGTCCATGTACCCGGTACGGCCGGCGAGGAAGGCCTCCACGGCCACCTCGTTGGCGGCATTCAGCACCGTGGTGCTGCCCTCGGCCGCGCGCAGGGCGTCCCAGGCCAGGTACAGGCCGGGGAAGCGCTGCCGGTCCGCCGGGGAGAAGCTGAGCGACGACAGCGTGAGGAAGTCGAGCTGCGACGCGCCGGACTCGATGCGCTCCGGAAAGGCCAGGCCATACGCGATCGGCACCCGCATGTCGGGCGTGCCCAGTTGCGCCAGCACCGAGGCATCGCGGCACACCACCATCGAATGGATGATGCTCTGCGGATGGATCACCACGTGGATCTGCTCGGGCGCGAGGTCGAACAGCCAGCGCGCCTCGATCACCTCCAGCGCCTTGTTCATCATCGTTGCCGAATCGACCGAGATCTTGCGCCCCATCACCCAGTTGGGATGGGCGCAGGCCTGGTCGGGCGTGATGTCGGCCAGCGTGGCCGGATCGCGGTCGCGGAACGGCCCGCCCGAGGCGGTGAGCACGATGTGGTCCATGCGCTGGGCCCAGGCGCTGCGGTCTTCCGGCAGGCACTGGAAGATGGCCGAGTGCTCGCTGTCGATCGGCAGCAGCGTGGCACCGCCCTGTTTGACCGCCTGCATGAACAGCGCGCCGCCGACCACCAGCGCCTCCTTGTTGGCCAGCAGCAGCCGCTTGCCGGCGCGGGCCGCGGCCAGGCACGGCGGCAGGCCGGCGGCGCCGACGATGGCGGCCATCACCGCATCCACCTCGGGGTGGCTGGCCAGGTCGCAGAGGGCCTGCTCGCCCTGCAGCACCTCGGTGGCGATGCCTTCGGCGCGCAGCTTGTCGCGGAGCTGCCCGGCCAGCGTGGCCGACGGCATGGCCGCATAACGCGGCCGCCAGCGCGCGCACTGGGCGGCCAGCTCGTCCACCTTGGCATGGGCGGTGAGCGCGAACACCTCGAAGCGCTCCGGGTGGCGGGCCATGACGTCCAGTGTGCTGGTGCCGACCGAGCCGGTGGAGCCGAGGATGGTGATGCGCTGGCGATGGGTCATGGGAACAGGAGGCTCAGAGAGTGGCCAACGCGATGGCGATGGGCAGCACCGGCAGCAGCGCGTCGATGCGATCGAGCACGCCGCCGTGGCCGGGCAGCAGCTGGCTGCTGTCCTTGGCGCCGGCGGCCCGCTTGACCAGGGATTCAAACAGGTCGCCGGCCACGCTCATCGCGGTCAGCACCATCAGGGCCAGCAGCGCCAGCGGCCAGCCCAGGCGGGCCGGCAGCAGGCTGTACAGGCTGGGCGATGCAGGCGTGAAGTGCGCATCGGCCAGCGACCACAGCACCGCCAGCAGCAGCACGCCGACCACGCCACCGTACACGCCCTCCCAGCTCTTGCCAGGGCTGATGGTGGGGGCCAGCTTGCGCCGGCCGAAGGCGCGGCCGCTGAAGTAGGCGGCGATGTCGGCCATCCACACCAGGCAGAAGACAGACAACAGGAAGTTCAGGCCCAGCGCCTTGCCCTGCGTCATCGCCAGCCAGGCCACGCACAGCAGCGCCACGCCCAGCACCCAGCGCAGGGCGGCTGGCGTCTTTGGCCAGCCGGCTGGACCGGCCCGCAGCACCAGCGCCACGCCCACGATCCAGGCCACCGCCACCAGCGGCCAGGCGCCGAAGGCGGTGCCGGTCCACCAGGCCGCCGCGCAGATCAGCGCCACGGCCGCGCCCACGAGCACGGCACCGCCCGCCAGACCGTTGAGCCGGCCCCATTCCCAGCCGGCCGCGGCAACCATCACCAGCGTGAGCAGGCCGAAGGGCCAGGGACTGGAGGCGAACAAGGCGGGCAGCAGCACTGCAAGCAGCACCACCGCCGTGATCACGCGCTGCTTGAGCATGGACTGCGACGACTTCTAGTTGCCGACGGCAAGGGACGCCGCCGGCGCGGGCTTGACGCCACCGAAGCGGCGATCGCGTTCGGCATAGGCGGAGATGGCGGCGTCGAGTTCGGCTTCACCAAAATCGGGCCACAGGCAATCGGAGAAATGCAGCTCCGAATAGGCGATTTGCCACAGCAGGAAGTTGCTGATGCGCACTTCGCCGCCGGTGCGGATGAACAGGTCCGGGTCGGGCGCAAAACCCATCGCCATGTACTGGCCGAGCTTGCGCTCGTCCAGCGCATCGGCCGGCACGCCGTCGCGGATGGCCTGCTGCGCGGCCTGCACCACGTCCCAGCGGCCCCCATAGTTGAACGCCACGATCAGCGTGATGCGCTGGTTGTGGGCGGTGGTGGATTCCACCTGCTCCCAGGCCTGCCGCACCTTGTCCGACACCGCCGAGCGATCGCCCACGATGCGGATGCGCACGCCTTCGCGCGCCAGCTTGCCGAGGTACTTGGACACCGCCACCAGCACCAGGCCCATCAGCCCCGAGACCTCTTCGGTCGGGCGCTTCCAGTTCTCGGTGGAGAAGGCGAACACGGTGAGGTACTCGACGCCGCGGTCGGCGCAGGCCTGCACCGTGCGCACCAGCGCATCGACCCCCTGCTTGTGGCCGAAGAAACGCGGCATGAAGCGCTTCTTGGCCCATCGGCCGTTGCCATCCATCACGATGGCCACATGGCGCGGAACGGAGGCGCTCACGCTCAAACCGCCAGGATCTCGGCTTCCTTGGCCTGGGTCAGGCGGTCGATCTCGGCGATCGTGCGGTCGGTGAGCTTCTGCACGTCGTCCTGGGCGCGGCGCTCGTCGTCTTCGCTGATGGCCTTGTCCTTGACCAGCTTCTTCAGTTGGTCGTTGGCATCGCGGCGCAGGTTGCGCACGGCCACCTTGGAATCCTCGCTGGCGTGGCGCACGACCTTGGTCAGGTCCTTGCGGCGCTCTTCAGTCAGCGCGGGCATCGGCACGCGGATCAGGTCGCCCTGCGAAGCCGGGTTCAGGCCCAGGTCGCTTTCACGGATGGCCTTCTCGATCTTCGGCCCCATGCCCTTCTCCCAGGGCTGCACGCTGATCGTGCGGGCATCGATCAGGGTGACGTTGGCCACCTGGCTGATGGGCACCTGCGAGCCGTAGTACTCCACCTGCACCTGGTCCAGGATGCCCGGGTGGGCGCGGCCGGTACGGATCTTCTGCAGCTCGGACTTGTAGGACTCGATGGACTTGGCCATCTTGCCTTCGGCGGTTTTCTTGATGTCGGCAACGGTCATGACAATTCCTCAGACGTGCACCAGCGTGCCCTCGTCCTCGCCGAGCACCACACGCTTGAGCGCACCGCTCTTGAAGATGGAGAACACCTTGATGGGCAGCTTCTGGTCGCGGCACAGCGCAAACGCGGTGGCGTCCATCACCTGCAGGTTCTTGGTAATCGCTTCGTCAAACGAGATGTTGGTGTAGCGCGTGGCCGTCGGATCCTTCTTCGGATCGGCGGTGTACACGCCATCGACCTTGGTGGCCTTCAGCACGATCTCGGCGCCGATCTCGGCACCACGCAGCGCGGCGGCCGTGTCGGTGGTGAAGAACGGGTTGCCGGTGCCGGCCGCGAACACCACGACCTTGCCCTCTTCGAGGTACTGCAGCGCCTTCGGCCGCACATACGGCTCGACGACCTGCTCGATCGCGATGGCGCTCATCACGCGGGCGGTCATGCCTTCCTGGCGCATGGTGTCGGCCAGGGCCAGCGAGTTCATCACCGTGGCAAGCATGCCCATGTAGTCGGCGGTGGCGCGGTCCATGCCCACCGAACCGCCGGCCACGCCGCGGAAGATGTTGCCGCCACCGATCACCACCGCCACTTCGCAGCCCATCTGGGTGACTTCGTGCACTTCGCGCACCATGCGGACCATGGTCGCGCGGTTGATGCCGAACTGGTCGTCGCCCATCAGGGCTTCGCCGGAGAGTTTGATCAGGATGCGCTTGTACGCCGGCATTCGGCTCCCCCGTGAGCGATGTTCAACTTGTTCTAGTTTAAGGGGCCGCGTTTGCGGCCCCTTTGCTTTGCAGACGGTTACTGGCCCTTGGCCGCCGCCACCTGCGCAGCCACTTCGGCCGCGAAGTCGTCCTGTTTCTTCTCGATGCCCTCGCCCACCACGTAGAGCGTGAAGCCCTTGACCGTGGTGCTGGCGGCCTTGAGCATCGCGGCCACGGTCTGCTTGTCGTTCTTGACGAAGGTCTGGTCCAGCAGCGAAACCTCCTTCAGGAACTTGGCGACCGAGCCCTCAACCATCTTGGCGACGATCTCGGCCGGCTTGCCCGATTCAGCGGCCTTTTCGGCAGCGATCTTGCGTTCCTTCTCGACCAGCTCGGCCGACACCTCCGACGACGACAGCGCGGCCGGCTTCATCGCGGCCACGTGCATCGCCACGTCCTTGGCGGCCACGTCGTCGCCGTCGAACTCGACCATCACGCCGATGCGCGTGCCGTGCAGGTAGCTGGCCAGCTTGCCGCCGTCGGCATAGCGCTTGAAGCGGCGGATCGACATGTTCTCGCCGATCTTGCCGATCAGGCCCTTGCGCACGTCTTCCAGCGTCGGGCCGAAGGTGTCCTGCTCGTACGGCAGGGCCGACAGCGCGGCGACGTCGGCCGGGTTGTGCTCGGCCACCAGCTTGGCGGCGGCCTGCACGAAGGCCAGGAACGAGTCGTTCTTCGAGACGAAGTCGGTCTCGCAGTTGACTTCGATCAGCGCGCCGGTGGTGCCGTTGACGGCCGCGGCGACCACGCCTTCGGCGGTCACGCGCGAGGCGGCCTTGCCGGCCTTGTTGCCCAGCTTGACGCGCAGGATCTCTTCGGCGCGGCCGAGGTCGCCTTCGGCTTCCGTCAGCGCCTTCTTGCATTCCATCATCGGCGCATCGGTCTTGGCGCGCAGCTCGGCGACCATGCTTGCGGTGATTGCGGGCATCTCAAATTCTCCGTTGAGTGAAAAAGGGGCTCAGCGGCCCCTTTCGAACAATGTCGGCTTGCACGGCACCGGGGCACCGTTGCAGTCCATGGGCGCGGATCAGGCGTCTTCGCTGACCTCGACGAACTCGTCGTCGCCGGCCGTCACGGCCTGCACCAGTTCGTTCGTGGCGTTGGCCTTGCCTTCCAGCACGGCGTCGGCCACCGCACGGGCGTACAGCGCCACGGCCTTGGCCGAGTCGTCGTTGCCGGGGATGACGTAGTCGATGCCCACCGGCGAGTGGTTGGTGTCGACGATGCCGATGATGGGAATGCCCAGCTTCTTGGCTTCGGCGATGGCGATCTTGTGGTAGCCGACGTCGATGACGAACATCGCGTCAGGCAGCGCGGTCAGGTCGCCGATGCCGCCGATGTCCTTTTCCAGCTTCGCGATCTCGCGCTGGAACATCAGGGCTTCCTTCTTGATCGCGGGCTGGGTGCCGGCCTCGACCTGGGCCTGCATGTCCTTCAGCTTCTTCAGCGAGCCCTTGACCGTCTTGAAGTTGGTCAGCATGCCGCCGAGCCAGCGCTGGTCGACGTAAGGCATGCCGGCGCGTTGCGCTTCTTCGGCGATCACCTCGCGAGCCTGGCGCTTGGTGCCGATCATCAGGATCGTGCCGCGCTTGGCCGCCAGCTGGCGGACGAACTTCATCGCCTCTTCGAAGAGCGGCTGCGTCTTCTCGAGGTTGATGATGTGGATCTTGTTGCGATGGCCGTAGATGTACGGGGCCATCTTGGGGTTCCAGAAGCGCGTTTGGTGGCCAAAGTGGACACCGGCTTCCAGCATTTCACGCATCGTGACGGACATGGAGACTCCGAAGGTTGGGTCTAGAATCCGGCGTGAATCGAAACAGGAACTGCAAGGGTTTTTCCCCTCGCGTCACGCTCCTTGGAGCGCCTGTCCCGACACCTTTCAGCAGCCGGATTCGCGATTGATTTACCGACAAGCACGCCGCCAGGATGGCAGTGGCCGGGTAAACCAAAGGATTCTAGCACGCGCCCAGGCGCCATCCTCCTTCTCCGCCACCGGCGCATTGCCGGCCGGCCCTTCCAGCATGCCCCAACGGCCCTCTTCTCCGGCGCGCCAACGCGCCGGCTCCACCGTGTCCCACTGCTTCCGCGGCGCCTTTGGCGCGGCGGGCCCGCGCTGAATGCGCGTCGCCGTGATAGGCGCCGGCATCGTCGGCGTGACCACCACCTATGAGCTGGCCGCGGACGGCCACGAGGTGGAGGTGTTCGAGCGCCGCGGCACCGTGGCCGAGGAAACCAGCTTTGCCAATGCCGGAGTGCTCGCCCCAGGCTATGTCACCCCCTGGGCCGCGCCCGGCATGCCCGCCAAGGTGCTGCGCCATCTGCTGACCCGGCATGCGCCGGTGCGCTTCGGCGGCATGCCCGGCCCTGCGCTGATGGGCTGGCTGTGGCGCTGGTGGCGCGCCTGCCATCCGGACACCTATGGTCCCAACCGACGGGCCATGCATGCGCTGGCGCATTACAGCCGCGAGCGCCTGGCCGACCTGCAGCACACGCTGCACCTGGAATATGAACAGGCGCAGGGCCTGCTGGTGCTGCTGCGCACGCCGCGCGACGTGGCCGGCGCCCGAGGCTCGCTCAAGCTGCTGGCGGAGCTGGGCGTGGACTTCCACCTGGTGGACGCCGCGCGATGCCGGCAGATCGAACCCGGCCTGGACGCGGCCACGCCGCTGCATGCCGGCGTGCATCTGGCACAGGACGGCGTGGGCAACTGCCGCCAGTTCGCGATGCTGATGCGCGCGGAAGCCCAACGGTTGGGCGCACGCTTCCGCTTCCACCACACCGTGCGCGGCATCGACGCCGGCAGCCGCACGCCGGTGCTGCGCTTCGCCGAGCATGCACAGCAGGACATGCCCGGCCCCGAGCAAACGCAGCCCTTCGACGCGGTGGTGCTGTGTGCGGCCATGGGCGCCCTCCCCTTGCTGGGCCGGCTGGGCGTGAAGCTGCCGATGCAGCCGGTGTACGGCTACTCGCTCACCGCACCGCTGCGCATCGTCGAGGGCCATCCCGATTTCGGACCCCGCGCGGCACTGATGGACGAGAAGTACAAGATCGCCATCTCTCGCCTGGGCCAGCGCGTGCGGGTGGCTGGCAGCGCGGAGCTGGGCGGCGCGCCGGGGCAATGGTCGAAAGCGCCGATGGACACCTTGTACAAGGTGCTGCACGACTGGTTCCCGGGTGCCACCCACCTGGCGCAGGCGCAGCGCTGGAAGGGCGCACGACCGATGCTGCCCGATGGCCCGCCAGTGCTCGGCGCCAGCGGCCAGGCCGGCGTGTGGCTGAACCTGGGCCATGGCTCCAGCGGCTGGGCACTGTCCTGCGGATCGGCCCGTGTGCTGGCCGACCAGCTGGCAGGCCGCACGCCGGCCATCGACACCACGCGCCTGGCGCTGGAACGCCTGCGCTGACATTCCCAGGAGCTGCCATGGCGCGGACGACTGAACCGGTGCTGCCCCTGGATCAGCCGCGGCCGCTCCACGGCATCGCGGCGGCACGGCAGATCGAGTCGGCCGCCGCCGCGGTGCTGCCGCCCCACACCCTGATGCAACGTGCCGGACTGGCAGTGGCGCGGCTGGCCCAGGCGCTGGCACCGCATGCGCGCCGCGTGTGCGTGCTGGCCGGCCCGGGCAACAACGGCGGCGACGGCCTGGAAGCGGCGCTGCACCTGCTGCGCAGCGGCCGGCCGGTGCAGGTGCTGCTGATGGCGGACGCCGCCGCCCTGCCCGAGGACGCCGCCCGATCGCTGCAGCGTGCATGCCAGGCCGGTGCCCGCATCGAGACCGCGCTGCCCGAGCGCCTCGAAGCCGACCTGCTGATCGACGCCTTGCTTGGCCTCGGTGCGCGCCGCGCGCCGGAAGGCGCCGTCGCCGCCGCCATCGGCCGCACGGCCCTGCACCGCGGTCCGCTGCTGGCGGTGGACCTGCCCTCCGGGTTGCATGCCGAGACCGGTGCCCCGCTGGGCGACACGGTGGTGCGCGCCACCGACACCTTGTCGCTGCTGGCGCTGAAGCCGGGCCTGTTCACCGGCCAGGGCCGGGAACTGTGCGGCCGCCTGTGGCATGACGACATCGGCGTCGACGAGCCGCAGCGCGCACTGCAGGCGCCGCTCGCACGGCTGGCGCCCACGCTGGCCGGCGCCGGGTCGCTGCTGCGACGCCAGCATGCGCAACACAAGGGCAGCTTCGGTGACGTGGTGGTGATCGGCGGGGCGCCGGGCATGGCAGGCGCCGCACGGCTGGCCGGCCGGGCGGCGCTGGCAGCAGGCGCCGGCCGCATCTACCTGAGCGTGCTAGATCCGCAGGCGGCAGGCGATGACGGCCGACCCGAGCTGATGCACCGGCCGGCCGCATGGTCCGACACCGCGAGCCTGCTGACGGCCGCCACCGTGGTGTGCGGTTGTGGCGGCGGCCGGGCCGTGGCGGCGGTGCTGCCGCCGGTGCTCCAACATGTGCCGCGCCTGGTGCTGGACGCCGATGCGCTGAACGCCATTGCCGCCGACGCCACGCTGCAGCAGGCCTTGGCTGCCCGCGCGCGCCGCGGCCAGCACACGGTGCTGACGCCGCATCCGCTGGAGGCCGCGCGCCTGCTGGGCTGCAGCGCCGCCCAGGTGCAGGCGGACCGGCTGAATGCCGCGCTGCAGATCGCCGCGCGGCTGCAGGTGGTGGTGGTCTTGAAAGGGTCCGGCACAGTGCTGGCGGCGCCGGCGCGGCTGCCGATGATCAATGCCACCGGCAACGCCCTGCTGGCCACCGCCGGTACCGGCGACGTGCTGGCCGGCTGGCTGGGCGGGCGCTGGGCGCCAACGCCCGGCGAGGATGGCTGGCTGCCCGCACTGGACAGCGTGCGCCTGCATGGTGCCGCCGCCGACGCGGCCGCTGCCGCCGGCCGGCGCGGCCCGCTGCGCGCGGCCGAGCTGGTGGAGGCGATGCTCGCGCTGGGCTGAGCATCGCTGCGCTGCCAGCCAGCGCGGTTCAGCGCCGCTTGCGGGTCTTGCCTGCCGCAGTGGACTTGCGGCCCGCGCCGCCACCGCCGCCCGCGCTGCGCTTGCTGGCTGCCTTGCGCGTGCGGGCTTTCACCGCACGGTCGGTTTCCTGCACCGAAGCCAGTTCGTCCACCGCGCTGGAAGCGGCGCGCCGCTCACCCGGCTTGTCGCGCCCGTTGCGCGACAGCGGCCGCTCCGGCTCGCCTTCACGCACCATGCGGAAGTCGATGCGCCGACCGTCCAGGTCGACGCGGCTGACCTGCACCCGCACCCGCGAGCCGATCGTGTAGCGCACGCCGCTGCGCTCGCCGCGCAGTTCCTGCCGTGCCTCGTCGAAGCGGAAGTACTCCCCGCCCAGCTCGGTGATGTGCACCAGGCCTTCGACGTACAGGCCGTCGAGCGTGACGAAGAGGCCGAAGCTGGTGGCCGCGGTGACGGTGCCGCCGAACTCCTCGCCCAGGCGCTCGCGCATGTAGCGGCACTTGAGCCAGGCTTCCACGTCGCGCGAGGCCTCGTCGGCACGGCGCTCGTTGGCGCTGCAATGCGCGCCGGCGATGTCCCAGACATCGGCTGCGGTGACGCGCGTGGCGCCGGTGGGCGTGGCCACCGCGGCCTTCACCGGCTTGCCGGCCTTGCGCATCGTCACCGTGGGTTCGCTGGCCAGCAGGTTGGGGTCGAGCTGGTACTTCTTGCCCGACAGCAGGCCCTTGATCACCCGGTGCACGAGCAGGTCCGGGTAGCGGCGGATCGGGCTGGTGAAGTGCGTGTAGGCCGGGTAGCCAAGGCCGAAGTGGCCGCTGTTGGCCGGCGTGTAGATGGCCTGCTGCATCGAGCGCAGCAGCATGGTGTGGATCTGCAGCGCATCGGGCCGGTCCTTCGTGGCCTGGGCGATGGCCTGGAACTCACCCGGCGTGGGGTCGTCGCTGACCGACAGGCCCAGCCCCAGCGAGCGCAGGTAGTTCTGCAGCGTCGTTTTCTTCTCGGGCGTGGGGCCCTCGTGCACGCGGTACAGGCTCTTGTGCTTGCCCTGCTGGATAAAGTCGGCGGCGCACACGTTGGCGGCCAGCATGGCTTCCTCGATCAGCTTGTGGGCCTCGGTGCGCACGCGCGGCACGATCTTCTCGATGCGGCCGTTCTCGTCGCACACGATCTGCGTCTCGGTGGTCTCGAAGTCCACCGCGCCACGGGCCGCACGCGCCTTCAGCAGCGCGCGGTAGCAGTCGTTCAGGTGCAGCAGGTGCTCCACCAGGTCGCTGCGCTTGGCGGCCTCCGGCCCACGGGTGTTGGCCAGGATGGCCGCCACCTCGGTGTATGTGAAGCGCGCATGCGAGTTGATGACGGCCGGGTAGAACTGGTAGGCCTGCACGTCGCCGACGTCGGACACCAGCATGTCGCACACCATCGCCAGCCGGTCTTCGTACGGGTTCAGCGAGCACAGTCCGTTGGAGAGCTTCTCCGGCAGCATCGGAATCACGCGCCGCGGGAAATACACCGAGGTGGCGCGCTCGTAGGCGTCGTCGTCGATCGGCTCGCCAGGCTTCACGTAGTGGCTCACGTCGGCGATGGCCACGATGAGCCGGAAGCCGTTGAACGCCGTCTTGCCGCGGCCCTTCTTGAAGGGCTCGCAGTACACCGCATCGTCGAAGTCGCGTGCGTCCTCGCCGTCGATGGTGACCAGCGGCACGTCGGTCAGGTCGATGCGGTGGCGCTTGTCGGCCGGCCGCACGCGGTCGGGCAGCGCCGCGGCCTGCGCCAGCGTCTCGGGCGAGAAGCGGTGCGGCACCTCGTACTTGCGCACCGCGATCTCGATCTCCATGCCCGGGTCGTCGATCTCGCCCAGCACCTCGCTCACGCGGCCTACCGGCTGCGAGAACATCGAGGCCGGCTCGGTCAACTCCACCGCCACCACCTGCCCGGCCTGCGCATCGGCGGTGGCGTTCTTCGGGATCAGGATGTCCTGACCGTAGCGCTTGTCCTCCGGCGCCACCAGCCACACGCCGCTTTCATGCAGCAGCCGGCCGATGATGGGCGACTTGCGGCGCTCGAGGATCTCGAGCACGCGGCCCTCGGGCCGTCCCTTGCGGTCATAGCGCACCACGCGCACCCGCACCTTGTCGCGGTGGAGCACGGCGCGCATCTCTTGCTGCGACAGGTAGATGTCGTTGCCACCGGGTTGCAGCACGAAGCCGTGGCCGTCGCGGTGGCCCTGCACGATGCCTTCCACTTCGCTCATCAGAGCGGCGCCGAGGCTGGAGGCGCTTGCGTTGTTCGAATTTTTGATGATAGACTCTCGGCTTCCCTGAAATGCCCAGGTGGCGGAATTGGTAGACGCACTAGTTTCAGGTACTAGCGGGTAACTCCGTGGAGGTTCGAGTCCTCTCCTGGGCACCAGAGTTGAATGGATTGAAGCAAAAAGGGCCGATGCACACAGCATCGGCCCTTTTTGTTTGTGCGGCAACCGAAGAAGCACCGGACCTCGGCGTCAGCCAAGGAAGCGCCATCAAGGACACTCGATCCTTGATGGCATCAACCAATCCGGTGCTGCCTTCGCTCAAACCGCGAACTTCCTCGCAAGGCCTTCGGGGCGCAGCCCGTCGTATTCCTCGAAGGGCTGATGGATCCACGGGCTGGTCGTCAGCATCTCGACGTAGTAGTCGGGCGTGTAGGTCGATACGCCCTTGGTCCAGATGACAGCCGAGCGCAGTTCCTGGATGGAAGGCATGCCACGCAGCCGGTCGACCACCGCGCGCAGCGTGATGCCGGAATCGGCGAGGTCGTCCACCAGCAGCACGCGGCCAGCCAGTTCGCCCTTGGGCATGGTGATGTACTTGGCCATGTCCAGCCGGCCCTGGATGGTGCCGGCCTCGGCACGATACGAACTGGTGGACATGATCGCCAGCGGCTTGTCGAACACGCGCGACAGCACGTCGCCCGGGCGCATGCCGCCGCGGGCCAGGCACAGGATCTGGTCGAACTCCCAGCCCGAGTTGTAGACCTTGAGCGCCAGGCGCTCCGTCAGCATGTGGTACTCGTCCCAGGAGACGTACAGGTGTTTGCCGTCGTCGGTCAGCATCGTGGGCTCCTTGTCTGGCGATGGGGCATCAGGCTTGGTAGGGATGGCGCAGCAGGATGGTGTGGTCGCGGTCGGGACCGGTGGACACCATGTCGATCGGCGCGCCGATGAAGGCCTGCACACGCTCCAGGTAGGCCCGTGCATTGGCCGGCAGCGCATCCCACTGCGTCACACCGAAGGTGGTCTCGGTCCAGCCGGGGAAGGTCTCGTAGATCGGCTTGCAGGCCACGATGTCGTCGGCATCCAGCGGCAGGATGTCCACGCGCTGGCCGTCCAGCTCATAGCCCACGCAGACGTTGATCTCCTTCAGGCCGTCCAGCACATCGAGCTTGGTGATGCACAGGCCCGAGATGCCGTTGATGATGATCGAGCGCTTGAGCGCCGCGGCATCCAGCCAGCCGCAGCGGCGCGGCCGGCCGGTGACGGTGCCGCGCTCCTGGCCGACGGTGGACAGGTGATGGCCCACGGTGCCCTCCTCGTCCATCGGCAGCTCGGTCGGGAACGGGCCCGAGCCCACGCGCGTGGTGTAGGCCTTGGTGATGCCCAGGATGTAGTGCAGCTGGTCGGGCCCGACGCCGGAGCCCGCGGCCGCATTGCCGGCCACGCAGTTGCTGGAGGTGACGTACGGATAGGTGCCGTGGTCGATGTCCAGCAGCGTGCCCTGCGCGCCTTCGAACAGGATGTGAGCGCCTTGCTGGTTGGCGGTGTGCAGGCGGTAGCCCACGTCGGCCATCATCGGCTTGAGCTGCTCGGCCACCTTCATTGCGTGATCGAAGATGGGCTGGTAGTCCAGCGGCGTGGCCTTTAGGTAGCCGCCCAGCGCGAAGTTGTGCAGCTCCAGCAGTTCCTTGAGCTTCTTCGCAAAGCGCTCGGGGTGCTTCAGGTCCTGCACGCGCAGCGCGCGGCGGGCCACCTTGTCCTCATAGGCCGGGCCGATGCCCTTGCCGGTGGTGCCGATCTTGCCGGCGCCGCTGGTCTCGCGCAGCGCCTCGCGCGCCTTGTCCACTTCCACGTGGAAGGGCAGGATCAGCGGGCACGATTCGCTGATGAACAGCCGCGACCGCACGTCCAGGCCGATCTTCTCCAGCCGCTCGATCTCCGACAGCAGGTGGGTCGGGTCGACCACCACGCCGTTGCCGATGTAGCACTGCACGCCATCGCGCATGATGCCGCTGGGGATGAGCTGCAGCGCCGTCTTCACGCCCTTGATGACCAGCGTGTGGCCCGCGTTGTGGCCGCCCTGGAAGCGCACCACCGCCTGTGCGTGGTCGGTCAGCCAATCCACCACCTTGCCCTTGCCCTCGTCGCCCCACTGGGTGCCGACGACGACGACATTCTTGCCCCGCGATGCGCGCGAGGCCGAGTTGCTCTGCTGTTGCATGATGTCCGAAAGGTTCGTGGAAAGAGAATCAGAGCGCGCGCAGCGCCCAGCGTCCGTCGACGAGCGCAAGCTCGCGGTCGCAGTCGAATTCCTGGGCCTCGTGTTCATGGCCCGGCAGCACGCACACCACCGTCTCGCCCTGCTGGCGAAGGCTGCGCACGGCGTCGCGCAGCGCGCTGTCTTCGCCCCAAGGGGCGCGGATGGCCATGCGCGGGCCTTGCGGCGTGGCCAGCTCCACCAGCACCTTCAGGTCCAGGCTGAAACCGGCGGCGGGCCGATTGCGGCCGAACACCGCGCCCACCTCGTCATATCGACCGCCGCGCACCAGCGAATCGCTCGCACCCGCGCCGTATAGGGCGAAGCGCACGCCGCTGTAGTAGGCATAGCCGCTCATGTCGGCCAGGTCGAAGCCCACGCGCACCTGCGGATGCGCGCGGCGCACATGCTGTTCGATCCACTGCAGGTCGTCCAGCGCGGCAGCGATGAGTCCGCTGGCCGGCAGCTGCGCCCGGGCAGCCTGCAGCACGTCGGCGCCGCCATACAGGCGCAGCAGCGTGGCAAAGCCCTCGCGGGCCCGTGCCGGGAAGCCGGCAGTGAGCTCGGACAACGCGGCGCTGTCCTTGTGCGCCAGCGCGGCCATCACGTCGTTGAGCCGCGTGGCATCGACCGAGACGCCTTCCAGCAGCCCGCGCACCACGCGCGCATCGCCCAGGTCGAGCACCGGCGCTTCGATGCCGGCAGCCTTCAGGCCGTCCAGCGCCAGCTCGATGACTTCCAGCTCGGCCTCCAGGCCAGCATGGCCATAGATCTCGGCGCCGAACTGCAGCGGCTCGCGCGTGGCATGCAGCCGCTCGGGCCGGGTATGCAGCACTGGGCCGCAGTAGGCCAGGCGGGTGACGCCGCTGCGGTTGAGCAGGTGGGCATCGATGCGCGCCACCTGCGGCGTGGTGTCGGCGCGCAGGCCCAGGGTGCGGCCGCTGAGCTGGTCGACCAGCTTGAAGGTCTTCAGGTCGAGTTCGCGGCCGGTGCCGGACAGCAAGGACTCCAGATGCTCCAGCAGCGGCGGGATGACCAGCTCAAAACCATAGCCACGCGCCATGTCGAGCAAGGCGCGCCGCAGTTCTTCGATACGCCGGGCCTGCGAAGGCAGGACATCGGCAATGTGCTCGGGCAGCAGCCACGCAGACGACATCAAAATGCACCGGTATTAAAAACCCGATTGTACGGGCGTGGAAACGGCCGCCAGCCGGTGCCGGCGGCCTGTTGGCGCGGCGGGGTCCGGGCGCTGGCCGGCCCCAGCCTCAGGCGGCGCAGGGCCCCAGCCGCGCTTGCAGCATGCAGCGCTGCGGCCGCCGAACGCAGCGGCAGTCTTGCGGCCTCAGCGGCCGGTCGGCGTGCTGCTCTGCGAGCCGCGCATGGCGCGGAAGAACTCGCTGTTGGGATCGACCACCATCACGTCGCCCTTGGTGCGGAAGCTGGCGCGGTAGGCCTCCAGGCTGCGATAGAACTGGGCGAACTGGGGATCGCGGCCAAAGGCGTCGGCATACAGCGCCGAGGCCTGCGCATCGCCCTCGCCCTTGATCTTCTGCGCGTCGCGGTAGGCCTCGGCGATGATGACTTCGCGTTGCCGGTCGGCATCGGCGCGGATCTTCTCGCCGTCGGCCGCGCCCTGCGAACGCAGCTCGTTGGCCACCTGCTTGCGCTCCGATTCCATGCGGCGGTAGACGGCGTCGGTGATGTCGGCGACGAAGTCCACGCGCTTGACGCGCACGTCGATGATCTCGATGCCGAAGGCCTTGCCCTCGTCGGCCAGGCGGTCGCGCACGGCCTGCATCACCTGCTCGCGCTCGGTGGCCAGCACGCCGCGCACGGTGCGGCGGGTCACCACCTCGTTGAAAGCAGCCTGCACCACCGGCGCCAGGCGGCTTTCCAGGTTGCGGATGTCGACGCCGCTGTTGCGGATGAACTGGCGCGGCTCCACGATGCGCCACTTGATCAGCCAGTCGATCACCAGGCTCTTCTTCTCGGCGGTGAAGATCGGGCGGGTCTCGGGGCTGTCCAGGGTCTGCACGCGCTTGTCGAGGAACACCACGTTCTGGAACGGCGGCGGCAGCTTGAATTTGAGGCCGGGCTCGGTGATCACTTCCTTGATCTCACCCAGCGCGTAGACCACCGCCACCTGGCGCTGGTCGACGATGAAAAGCGTTGAGCTGGCGAGCATCAGCAGGATCAGCGCGCCGGCAACGATGGCTCCGATTCGGTTCATGTTGTCTATGTCTCCTGCAAGCTCAGCGGACTTCGCGGTCGCGGCTGCGCTGGTTCTCGCGCGATCGGACGTCGGCGGCGGACGAGCCGCTGGGCACGCTGTCCATCGGCGTCGGTGGGGTGGCCACGCCGGAGGCGGGCGCGCCCGCGCCGCCGGCCTGCGGCTGCTGCAGCAGCTTGTCCAGCGGCAGGTACAGCAGGTTGGATCCGTTGCGGCTGTCCACCATCACCTTGCTGACGTTGCTGTAGACCTGCTGCATCGTCTCGATGTAGAGGCGGTCGCGCGTCACGGCCGGTGCCTTCTGGTATTCCGTCAGCACCGAGCGGAAGCGCTGCGCGTCACCCTCGCCCTGGGCGGTCACGCGGGCCTTGTAGCCCTCGGCCTCCTCGCGCAGGCGCGCGGCCGTGCCCTGCGCCTTTGGAATCACGTCGCTGGCGTAGGCCTGGCCTTCGTTCTTGAAGCGGTCGCGGTCGGCCCCGGCCTTCACCGCGTCGTTGAACGCCGCCTGCACCTGCTCGGGTACCTGCACGTTCTGCACGTTGACGTTGGCCACGATGATGCCGGCCTTCAGCCGGTCAAGCTGCGCCTGCACGGACTTCGCCAGGTCGGTGGCGATGGCGTCACGCTGCTCGTACAGCACCTGGTCGATTCGGCTGCGGCCGACGATCTCGCGCACCGCCGATTCGGCCGCCTGCACCACGGCTTCGTCGGGACTGCGGTTCTCGAACAGGAACTCGCGGGCATCCTTCAGCCGGTATTGCACGGTAAAGCGGATGTCGACGATGTTCTCGTCCTCGGTGAGCATGGAGGAGTCGCGCAGGCCGGTGGCCTGCACCACGCTGTTGCGGCCCACTTCCACCGAGCGCAGCTGCGTCACGGGCACCGTCTCATGCGCCTGGAACGGATACGGGAAGCGCCACTGGAAGCCGGCCTCGGCCGTGTAGGCATAACGCCCGAAGGAAGTGACCACCGCCTGGTGGCCTTCCTGCACGATGAAGAAGCCGCTGGCCAGCCACACCAGCACCACCACCACGCCGATCAGGCCCGCGCCGATGCCGGCGCTCTTCATGTCGGGCCGGAAGTTCGGGCCGCCGCCATCGCCGCTGCCACCGCGGTTGTTGTTGCCGCCGCCGGTGGGCTTGCCGCCCAGCAGCCCGCTGAGCTTGCGGTTGAAGTCGCGCCAGAGTTCGTCGAGATCGGGTGGGCCGTCGTTGCGGCCGTTGTTGAGCACGAGGGTGTCGCTGGCGTCTGCGCGGCGCCGCGGCCAGGCGCTGCGAGCCAGGCCGGCCAGGAGCGCGCGGGAGGCCTGGGCGACGGCCGACAGGCTGGAACGCTCGGGGAACGATGGGCGCATGTTCATGCTTGCATGGATCGGGTGGCGGGAGCCTCGTCGGCTTCCGGTGAGGGGGGCTCGTCGGCCTCGGCGGCGGCTTCGCCGGCCGGGGTGACGTAATCGTCGGCATTGCCGCTGGCGGCCGCGGCGATGGCTTCGCGCAGCGCCTCCAGGCCGGTGCCTTCCATGGCACTGAGGAAGATACGCGGCACCCGCAGGCCCGGCGCACGTTCCACCGCATCGACCAGCACCCGCGGCCGGGTGGCCTCGTCGAGACGGTCGAGCTTGTTGTAGACGAGGATTTGCGGAATGCGTTCGGCGTCGATCTCGGCCAGCACGCGATCCACTTCGTCGAGCTGCTCGGCCAGCTGCGGGCTGGAGGCATCCACCACGTGCAGCAGCAGGTCGGCCTCGGCCGCCTCCTGCAAGGTGGCGCGGAAAGCCTCCACCAGCTTGTGCGGCAGGTCGCGGATGAAGCCGACGGTGTCCGACAGCGAGACGGTGCCGCCCAGCTGCGGCAGGTAGAGCTGCCGCGTGGTGGTGTCCAGCGTGGCGAAGAGCTGGTCGGCGGCGTAGGTTCGGGCCTTGACCAGAGAATTGAACAGCGTCGACTTGCCGGCGTTGGTGTAGCCCACCAGCGAGATGCGGAAGGTGCCGCTCTTCTCCCGCGCCCGGCGCTGCGTGCCGCGCTGGCGCTTGACCTTCTCGAGCCGCTGCTTCACGGTCTTGATGCGGTCGCCGATCATCCGCCGGTCGAGCTCGATCTGCGCTTCGCCCGGCCCGCCGCGGGTGCCGATGCCGCCCTGCTGGCGCTCCAGGTGGCTCCAGCGGCGCACGAGGCGGGTGGCGACGTACTGCAGCCGCGCCAGTTCCACCTGCAGCTTGCCCTCATGGCTCTGGGCGCGCTGGGCGAAGATCTCGAGGATGAGGGCGGTGCGGTCGGCCACCTGCACGCCCAGGTGGCGCTCCAGGTTGCGCTGCTGCGCCGGGCTCAGCGCCTGGTCGAAGATGACACCGGTGGCCCGGTGTTGTTCCACCAGGGCCTTGATCTCGTCGGCCTTGCCGCTGCCTACGAAGAGCGCGGCATCGGGCGCCTTGCGGCGGGCGATCAGGCGCGCCACCGCGACGTCGCCGGCCGACTCGGCCAGCAGCGCCAGTTCGTCGAGCGTGGGATCGAAGGAGGACGATGGGCCCAGGTCGACGCCGACGAGCACCGCCCGGGCGCCGTCGGCTGCAGCACCGGACGGAGAAACGTCAGAACTCAAAGCAGGATGTGCCAGCTCGGCCGTCAGGCCGCTTCACCGGGTTCTTGCGCGTGGAAATTGACCGCGCGACCGGGAACCACCGTGGAAATGGCATGTTTGTAGACCATCTGGGTCACGGTGTTGCGCAACAGGACGACGTACTGGTCGAAGGATTCGATGTGGCCCTGCAGCTTGATGCCATTGACCAGATAGATCGACACCGGAACATGTTCCTTGCGCAGCAGGTTCAGAAATGGGTCTTGTAGCAATTGCCCTTTATTACTCACGACATTCTCCGTGTCTGTTTCAGATGCGTGCCACGTTAGCACAGGGTTGCCCCTAGTGGCCGGCGGGCCCCGCGACAACCTTTCCCCGCCCCGCCTCTAGGAGCCCTTGTCGTCGAAAGGGTTCCGCGAAGATTTCATTTCTATGCGCAGCGGGGTGCCGGTGAGCTTGAAATGCTCCCGGATGCGACCTTCCAGAAAGCGCTTGTAGGCGTCGGTGATGTGCTCGAGCGAGTTTCCGTGGATCACCACCACCGGCGGATTCATGCCGCCTTGGTGCGCATATCGCAGCTTGGGGCGGAAATTGCCAGCCCGCTTGGGTGCCTGGTGTTCCACCGCCTCGTGCACCAGCCGGGTGAGCACCGGGGTGCTCATCTTCACCGTGGCCGAGGCGTGCGCGTCGGCGATCGTCTTCCACAGCGGGCCCAGGCCCTGCCGCTTCAAAGCGGAGATCTGGATGATGGGCGCGAACTTGAGGAAGGCAAGCCGGCTGGCGATGGAGCGGTCCAGCATCTCGCGCTGGTAGCTGTCCACCGCGTCCCACTTGTTGACGGCCAGCACCACCGCGCGGCCGGCGTCCAGCACATAGCCGGCGATGTGGGCGTCCTGCTCGGTCACCCCCTGGGTGGCGTCCAGCAGCAGCACCACCACGTTGGCGTCGGCGATGGCCTGCAGCGTCTTGACCACCGAGAACTTCTCGATGGCCTCGAACACCCTACCCTTGCGGCGCAGGCCGGCGGTGTCGATCAGTTCGAAGCGCTTGCCGTTGCGCTCGAACGGCACATGGATGGCATCGCGCGTGGTGCCGGGCATGTCGAAGGCGATCAGCCGCTCCTCGCCCAGCCAGGTGTTGATCAACGTGCTCTTGCCCACATTGGGCCGTCCAGCCACGGCCAGGCGGATCGGGCGTTCCTCGCCGTCGGCGGGTTCTTCCTCGTCCTCGGGCCAGGTGAAGCTCTCGAGCACCGCTTCCACCAGGCTGCGGATGCCCTGGCCGTGCGCGGCGCTGATGGGATGCGGCTCGCCCATGCCGAGTTCATGGAACTCCGACAGCATCGGCGATTCGGCCATGCCTTCGGCCTTGTTCACCGCGATGAAGACCCGCTTGTTGGCCGCGCGCAGGTAGCGCGCGATGTCGGCGTCCTGGCCGGACAGGCCGGATCGGATGTCCAGCACGAAGATCACGGCGTCGGCCTCGGCCACCGCCTGCTTGGTCTGCTTGGCCATCTCGGCCACCACGCCGGTGGGCTTGTCGGGCTCGAAGCCGCCGGTGTCGATGACGATGAACTCGCGGCTGCCCAGCCGGGCGTCGCCGTAGTGGCGGTCGCGCGTCAGGCCGGCGAAGTCCGCCACGATGGCGTCCCGGCTCTTGGTGATGCGGTTGAAGAGCGTGCTCTTGCCGACATTGGGGCGGCCCACGAGGGCCACGACCGGTTTCATGTGTGCTGCCTGTTGACTGTCATTCCGGGCGGAACGCGAACACGCCGCCGTTGCGGGTGGTCACGACCACGGTGTTGCCCCACCGCACCGGCAGGCCCACGACCGGCGAGCCGTCTGTGGGCAGGCGCAGCAGGGTGGTGCCGTTGGTGCGATCCAGGAAGTGCACCTGGCCTTCGACGTCGCCGAAGATCACCGTGCGGCCGACCACCAGGCCGCCGCTGAGCTGCCGGTAGAGCAGCCGCTCGGAGGTCCAGGCCACGTCGCCGTTGGTGCCCCGCCAGGCGGTGATGCGGTCGCTGGCATCGGCACCGACGACCAGTTCGGCATCGCCGCCGACGGCCTGCACGCCGCCCACGTTCTTGCTCCACTGCAGCGTGCCGCGCTCGGCATTCACGCAGCCCACGGCGGACTGGAAGGCCCGCACGCAGACGGCGTCGCCGTTGCGCGCCGGCGGCCCGATCAGGTCGGCGAGCCGTTCCACCTCGTTGGTACCGCGCGGGGTGGCCACGGCCACGTCCCAGCGCACGGTGCCGCGCAGCGGGTCGACGCCCAGCAGGCGCGGGCCCTGGCCCACCAGCAAGGTGTCCTTGAACGGCGCCAGCACGCTGGCCTGCGACAGTGTGAGCGCGTCGCCCGGGCGCTGCAGCCGCCACAGCGGCTTGCCGTCCAGCGCGTCGAAGGCATTGACGATGCGATCCACGCCCATCACGAACACCCGCTCGCCGGCCACCAGCGGCGGCGTGGCCACGCGCGCGTTCAGGCGCACCTTCCACTTGACGGCGCCACGCTCCATGGCCACCAGCTCGTTGTCGCGGGTGACGACGGCGGCGATGCGGCCATCGCTGCCCACGCCGGCCACGATGGGCCCACCGGCATTGCCACGCCACAGTTCAGCGCCGCTGTCGGCCTGCAGGGCCACCACGTTGCCGTTGCCGGAGGCCAGCGTCAGCTCGCCTTCGCGCACGGTGGGCACCAGCGGGAAGTCCAGCCTGTCCAGCCGGGCGCTCCACACCAGGCGGCCGGCGATCTGCGGCGAGACGGTCTCCAGCGGCGTGGGCTTGGGCTTGTCGGTGGACGAGCAGCCGGCGGCCAGGGCCATCGCCAGGGCGGCAGCGGCGGCGGAAAGAAGACGGCGCTGCATCACTTGGCTCCCTGGGCGGCCGGCGCCGCGCCAAGCGCGGTGAGCTTGGCCTCGATCAGCTGCCGGTACTCCAGCCGCGCATCCATCGCCGCCCAGGCGGCCTGGTAGGCGGTCTTCGCTTCGTCCTTCTTGCCTTGGGCCATCAGCACGTCGCCGCGGCGGTCGGCGGCCAGCGCCTCGAAGCCGGGCGCCTTGGCGGCGTCCACCTGGCGCAGCGCCTCGTCGTACTGCTTCTTGTCCAGCAGGATGCCGGCCAGCCGCAGGCGCGCCACGGTGCGGTGCTCGTCCTCGCTGGCATTGTCGGCCACCCAGCCGAGCGTGGCCGCGGCCTCGTCCACCTGGCCCTTGTCGAACTGGGCCTGGGCTGCCAGCAGGCCGCCCTGCCCGGCATAGGCGGTGCGCGGGTACTTGTTCTTGAGGTCGGCGAACACCTGGCCGGTGCGGGCCGCATCGCCCGCGCGGGCGGCGCCTTCGAGCGCATCGAACATGGCCGCGGCCTTGGTGCCCTGGTCGCGCTGCCAGTAGTTCCAGCCGTTCCAGGCCGCGAAGCCACCGAGCGCCAGCACGAGCACCCAGGTGATGAGGTTGCCGTAGCGCTTCCAGAAAGCCTTCAGCTCGTCGAGCTGTTCCTGCTCTTGCAGGTCGAGTTGGGTTGCCATGCGATGCTTGTCTTGTTCTGACCGCCCGGGGGCGGAGGAGGCGGGATTATGCGTTGCGCAGTTCGTGCGCCCAGGCGGCCACGTCAGCCAGCGGACGCACGGTCTGCGCGGCCTGGGACTGCGCGCCCTGCCCGTCGCGCAGCGGCTTGATCGCCACCACGCCGCGGGCCAGTTCGTCGTCGCCGAAGATCAGCGCGAAACGCGCGCCGCTGGCGTCGGCCCGCTTGAACTGCGACTTCATGCTGCCCTGCCCTTCGGTATTGCCGGCATGCATGATCACCGCCACGCCGGCCGCGCGCAGCGCTTCCAGCACCGGCATCACGCGTGGCAGGCTGGCGGCCGAAGGCACCACCGCATAGGCCGACGGGGCCGCCGACGGCACTGGCGCCTGCGCCGCTTCCAGCAGCAGCAGCAGCCGCTCCAGGCCCAGGCCCCAGCCGACGCCGGGCGAGGGCTTGCCGCCCAGCTGCTCGATCAAGCCGTCGTAGCGGCCGCCGCCACACACCGTGCCCTGGGCGCCGAGCTTGTCGGTCACCCACTCGAAGACGGTGAGGTTGTAGTAGTCCATGCCGCGCACGAGGCGCGGGTTGATGCGGTAGGCCAGCCCGGCCGCATCCAGCACGGCCTTGACGCCATCGAAGTGCGCCAGCGAGGCCTCGCCCAGGAAATCGATCAGCCGCGGCGCGGCATCCACCACCGGCTGCATCGCCGGGTTCTTGGTGTCCAGCACCCGCAGCGGATTGCTGTGCAGGCGGCGCCTGGCATCCTCGTCCAGCAGGTCGGCATGGGCTTCCAGGTGCGCGATCAGCGCCTGGCGGTGCGCGCGGCGCTCCTCCGGCTGGCCCAGGCTGTTGATCTCCAGCGTGACGTCGCGGCCTTCCACCAGGCCCAGCTCGCGCCACAGCGCACGCAGCAGCAGGATGATCTCGGCGTCCACGTCCGGCCCGGGAAAGCCCAGCACCTCCACGCCCGCCTGGTGGAACTGGCGGTAGCGGCCCTTCTGCGGCCGCTCGTGGCGGAACATGGGCCCGATGTAGAACAGTCGCCGGCCGCCTTCGCGCAGGAAGCTGTGCTCGTTCATCGCCCGCACCACGCCGGCCGTGCCCTCGGGGCGCAGCGTAAGCTGGTCGCCGTTCAGGCGGTCCTCGAAGGAATACATCTCCTTCTCGACGATGTCGGTCACCTCGCCCAGGCCGCGCACGAACAGCGCGGTGGGCTCGACGATGGGCGTGCGCACGTTCTGGTAGCCGTACCGCTGCATCAGCGAGCGCAGCGTGGCCTCCACCCATTCCCAGCGCGCGGACTCGGGCGGCAGCAGGTCGTTCATGCCCTTGACGGCACTCAGTCGTTCAGACATGTCAGCAGCAATGCGTTGGGGGCCGCAGGCGGCCCGGTTGTGTTCGGCAGGCGGCCCGCGCGCAAGCGGGCCGGCCGGTCAGGGCGTGGCCGTGGCGGCGCCGAAGCGCCGCTCGATGTAGCCCTCGACGATCTTCTGGAATTCGGTGGCGATGCCCTCGCCGCGCAGCGTCAGCGCCTTTTCGCCGTCGATGAACACCGGCGCCGCCGGTGCCTCGCCCGTGCCGGGCAGGCTGATGCCGATGTCGGCATGCTTGCTTTCGCCCGGGCCGTTGACGATGCAGCCCATCACGGCCACCTTGAGCGTCTCGACGCCCGGGTAGCGGGCCTTCCACACCGGCATGCTGGCGCGCAGGTGGTCGTCGATCTGCTTGGCCAGCTCCTGGAAGGTGGTGCTGGTGGTGCGGCCGCAGCCGGGGCAGGCGGTGACGCTGGGATTGAAGCTGCGCAGGCCCAGGGCCTGCAGGATCTCGCCAGCCACCACCACCTCTTGCGTGCGCGCCTCGCCGGGCTGCGGCGTCAGGCTCACGCGGATGGTGTCGCCGATGCCTTCCTGCAGCAGGATGGACAGCGCGGTGGCCGAGGCCACGGTGCCCTTGGTGCCCATGCCGGCTTCGGTCAGGCCCAGGTGCAGCGAATAGTCGCAGCGGCGCGCCAATGCGCGGTAGACCGAGATGAGGTCCTGCACGCCGCTGACCTTGCAGCTGATGATGATCTGGTTGGGGTCCAGGCCGATCTCGCGCGCATAGGCGGCCGACTCCAGCGCCGACTGCACCAGCGCCTGGTACATCACCTGCTTCGCGTCCCAGGGCGTGGCGCGGCGGGCGTTGTCGTCCATCAGCGAGGCCAGCAGCTCCTGGTCCAGGCTGCCCCAGTTGACGCCGATGCGCACCGCCTTGTCGTACTTGGCGGCGGCTTCCACCATCATCGCGAACTGGCGGTCGCGCTTGTCGCCCTTGCCCACGTTGCCGGGGTTGATGCGGTACTTCGACAGGGCCTGCGCCATGTCCGGGAACTCGGTCAGCAGCCGGTGGCCGTTGTAGTGGAAGTCGCCGATCAGCGGCACGTCCACGCCCATGCGGTCGAGCTGCTCGCGGATGTGCGGCACGGCCTGCGCGGCCTCGGGCGTGTTGACCGTGATGCGCACCATCTCCGAGCCGGCCTGCGCCAGTTCCTTGACCTGGATGGCCGTCTCGATCACCTCCACCGTGTCGGTGTTGGTCATCGACTGCACGCGCACCGGTGCGTCGCCGCCCACCGTCACCACGCGGTCGCCCCACACCACGCGGGCCTGGCGCGAGCGGCGCGGCGCCGGGAAGGCGGCATCGATCATGGTGTCCGGCGACTCGGGGACGAAGGCGGCGGGAGCGGCTGTGTTCATGGCGTTCACTTGAGTTCGAGCCGGGCGACGTTGTCCCGGGTGGCCGAGGTATCGACCGGCTGCCCGCGGAAGGTGACCTGCGTGCCGGCAGCGTTGCCGATTGTGGCGCGCAGCGGAATCTCCCCGTCCACGCCCACCGTTTCGCCGGACTGCAGCGTGCGCGACAGCAGCACGCGGCCGCTGCGGTCGCGCACCTCCACCCAGCTCTCGGCGGTGGCGCGCAGCACCAGCGCGCCGGCGGCGGTGGCCGGGGCAACGGCGGCCGGGGCGCTGGCCACCGCGGGTGGCGCAGTGGCCGCCACAGGGCCGGCGGCGGAGGCGGCGGCCGGCGCGGCCGGCGCAGCGGAAGCCGGCGGCTCCACCACCGAAGGCACGGAATGCACGGTATCGACCGCGGCGGAGGCCGCCTCGATCACCTCGGTGACGACGCCCGAGGCGCCCGCGCCCACGGTACCCACCAGGTCGCTTGCCTCGGTGCCGGTGCCGGTGCCGCCGCCCAGGCCTTCGAGCGCACGCTCGGGCAGCAGGTAGACCACCAGCGCGGCCAGCAGCACCGCGCCGGCGCCCCACAGCACCGGCTTCTGGAGCACGGCCCACTCGGGCGGATCGCCGCGCGCCGGGCGCTCGCGGAACGGCTGGTTGAGCCCGGTGCTCACCTGCGCCAGCGCGGTGCCGCTGTCGGCCTGGTGCGGCAGCAGGGCCAGCACCGGCTCGGGCTCGATCTTCAGCGTGCGGCAAACCGTCTTGGCCAGCGCCCGCACGAAGGTCATGTCGGGCAGCTCGTCATAACGGTCGTGTTCCAGCGCCTCGAGCTTGCGCGGCGTGACCTTGATCGACGCGGCCAGCGCCGCGATGTGGATGCCCTGCTTCTCGCGGGCCGCCTTCAGCAGCCCGCCAGCGGTGGCGGCAACAGCCTCAGTCATCGAATTGTCCTCTTTCGAAGGCCAGGGTCTGCGGCGCCTGCGGGAAGCGCGCGCGCAGCTGGCGCCCCCATTCCTCGACGCCGCCCCGGTTGCCCATGCGGTGCTCGATGCGCACGGCCAGCCACAGCGACTGCGCGTTCGACGTCTCCTGCCGCAGGTTCACGCGCCGCACGTAGAAACGTGCGCGCTCGTACTCGCCGCGCAGGTACAGCACCTCGGACAGGTTGACCGCGATCGTCGGATTGCCGGGATCGAGTTCATAGGAACGCACCAGCGCCCGCTCGGCCGCATCCAGCTGGCCGGCGCGTGCATGGCAGACGCCCTGCGCCAGCAGCGTGCGCACCATGTCGCGGTACTGCGGCAGCGCCAGCGCGGCGTCGAACTGGCGCTGCGCATCGGCAAACAGACGTTGCTGGCACAGGAACCAGCCGTAGTTGTGCTTGGCATCGCCGTCGCGCGCATTGAGCTGCAGCGCGCGCTGGAAGCTTTCGTCCGCGAGGCGGTTCTCGCCCATCGCGGCATAGATCAGGCCGCGCAGGTTGTAGGCCTCGCCCAGGTCGGGCCGGGCGTTCAGCGCCTGCTTGACCTCGTCCAGCGCCACCTCGTACTGCTGGCGGCCGAAGTAGGCCGAGGCCAGCTCCAGTCGCAGCCGCGCGCGGCGGTCGTTGTCGGTCTGGTCGGAGGCGGTGCGGATTTCCTGCGTGTTGCCCTGCAGGCCCTGGCCAGGCGGCGTCTCGCAGCCGGCCAGCAGGCCGATGCCCGCCAGCGCGCCCAGCACCCACGCGGCAGCGCGGTGCACGATCAACCGGCCCTCCGCCCGTGCAGGCGGTCTCCCTCTTGCTGGACGGGAGCCGGTGCGATGCGGATGGCCGGGCGCGTCAGCCGCTGCGTCACGCGGGTGCGGTCCTGCACCTCGCCGGCCAGCTGGCCACAGGCGGCGGCGATGTCGTCGCCGCGGGTGCGGCGCACGGTGGTGACGATGCCGGCGTCCATCAGCACCTTCGCGAAGGCGTCGACCCGCTCCTTCGGCGAGCGCAGCAGGCCGGAAGCCGGGAACGGATTGAACGGGATCAGGTTCAGCTTGCAGGGCACGGCCGGCGTACCGGCACGCCCGGTGACCAGGCGCACCAGCTGGCGCGCCTGCTCGGGGGAATCGTTGGCACCGTCGAGCATGCAGTACTCGAAGGTGATGAAGTCGCGCGGGGCGGCTTCCAGGTAGCGCCCGCACGCCGCCATCAGCTCGGCCAGCGGGTACTTGCGGTTGAGCGGCACCAGCTGGTCGCGCAGGCCGTCTTCCGGCGCATGCAGCGAGACGGCCAGTGCCACGGGGCAGTCCACCCGCAGCCGGTCCATCATCGGCACCACGCCCGAGGTGCTCACGGTGACACGGCGGCGCGACAGGCCGTAGCCGTGGTCGTCCAGCATCACCCGCAGCGCGGGCACCAGCGCGCCGTAGTTCTGCAGCGGCTCGCCCATGCCCATCATCACCACGTTGTCGATCGCCCGCTCGCCGGGCTGCAGCTTCAGCCGCTCGCGCAGATGGTGCTCGGCGAACCACAGCTGGGCCAGGATCTCGCCGGTGGACAGGTTGCGGCTGAAGCCCTGGTGGCCGGTGGAGCAGAAACGGCAGCCCACCGCGCAACCCGCCTGCGACGACACGCACAGCGTGCCGCGGTCGGCCTCGGGGATGAACACGGCTTCCACTGCGTCGCCGTTGCCGACGTCGAACAGCCACTTGATGGTGCCGTCGGCCGACGCCTGCTCGCTGGTGATCTTCAGGCCGCGCACTTCGGCGCGCGTGGCCAGCTTGTCGCGCAGCGAGCGCGCCAGGTCGGACATCTGGCCGAAGTCGGCCGCGCCCTTCTGGTGGATCCAGCGGAACAGCTGCGTGGCGCGGAAACGCTTCTCGCCCAGCTGTTCGCAGAAGGCGGTGAGGCCTTCCAGGTCGAAGTCCAGCAGGTTGACGCGCGCAGCCTCCGACACCGCCGGTGCGGCGGTGGAGTTCGAAGACTGCAGCTCGGCCATGCGGACTTCCAGCGCCGATCAGCGGCTGTAGACGTTCATGCCGGGGAAGAAGAAGGCGATCTCGACGGCCGCGGTCTCGGCGGCGTCGGAGCCGTGCACGGCGTTGGCGTCGATGCTGTCGGCGAAGTCGGCACGGATGGTGCCCTTGTCGGCCTTCTTCGGATCGGTGGCGCCCATCAGCTCGCGGTTCTTGGCGATGGCGCCTTCACCTTCCAGCACCTGGATCATCACCGGGCCGGAGATCATGAAGCTGACCAGGTCGTTGAAGAACGGGCGGGCCTTGTGCACTGCGTAGAAGGCTTCCGCTTCGCCCTTGGACAGGTGCGCCATGCGGGCGGCCACCACCTTGAGGCCGGCGCCTTCAAAGCGGGCATAGATCTGACCGATCACGTTCTTGGCGACGGCGTCGGGCTTAATGATCGACAGGGTGCGTTCGATGGCCATGGAAATCTCTCCTGAATCAATAACTTGGCAAAGCCTTGGATTGTAACCCGCTGAAGCAGATCAACGACCGCCGCGGCCACCCGGGCGACCCCGGCCGCCACCGCCTGCACCGCCGCCGCCGCCCCGGCCACCACGCCCGCCGCCGCCCTTGCGATGGAAGGCATCGGCGCCGATGTAGCCGACCGAGGTCTGCATCGGATCGGGTTCGCGACCCGCACCACCACCACCACCGCCGCCCCGGTTGGGGCCGCCCGGCTTGCCGCCGCGGGCCTTGATGCCCAGGCCGCCGCCACCGCCCTTGCGGGGAAAGGCGTTGCCGCCGTTGGGCACACCCTTGACCAGGCGCTTGTCGTAGGTCTGCTGCAGCGGATTGGGGATCGGGCCGTCCTCGCTGTATTCGCGGCGCGGTGCGTTGTGCTCGCGCATCAGCCGCTTGTCGTAGGTCTGCTGCAGCGGGTTCGGGATCGGGCCATCGTCGCCAATGTCCTTGCGCTGCAGGCTCAGCTCGCGCATCGCGCGCTTGTCGTAGGTCTGCTGCAGCGGATTCGGGATCGGGCCGTCCTCGCGCTCGCGGCGCGGCTCGCGGTTCTCGCGCAGCGCGCGCTTGTCGTAGGTCTGCTGCAGCGGATTGGGGATGGGCCCGTCCTCGCGGATGGGCCGGTTCGAACGGCCCTGGCGCGCTTCACGGGCCAGGCGCTTGTCGAAGGTCTGCTGCAGCGGATCGGGGATCACCGGGCCACGCTCGCGCGGGCCGCGCGAACGGTCGCCACGGTCTGCGCGATCGCCACCGCGGTCGTTGCGATCGCCGCGCGGCGGGCGGTCGCCGCGCTCGCCGCGGTCGCGCTGCTGCGGGCCGTTGCCGCGCTTGGCGTTGCGGCCGGGCTTGTTGTGGCCGCCCTGGCCGTTGTTCTGGCCCTGTCCGCCGCCCTCGCCTTCACGCTGCTCGCGCGCTTCCTTCGGACCGCGCGGCACCTGGCCGATCAGCCGGCGCAGCATCTTCACGTCCGGCTCTTCCAGATCGACCCAGACGCCGCGCTTGAGGCCGCGCGGCAGCACCACGCTGCCATAGCGGATGCGGATCAGGCGGCTGACCGTCAGGCCCACCGCGTCGAACAGCTTGCGCACCTCGCGGTTGCGGCCTTCGTTGATCACCACGCGGTACCAGCGGTTCAGGCCTTCGCCGCCGCCGTCCTCGATGCTGGTGAAGGCAGCCTTCTGGCCCTCGATCTCGACACCTTCCAGCAGCTTGGCCTTGGCTTCGCTTTCCAGCGTGCCCAGCACCCGCACCGCGTATTCACGCTCCACGCCGAAGCGCGGATGCATCAACTGGTGCGCCAGGTCGCCGGAGGTGGTGAACAGCAGCAGGCCTTCGGTGTTGATGTCCAGCCGGCCCACCGACTGCCACTTGCCGTGCTGCAGCCGCGGCAGCTTGCGGAATACGGTCGGGCGCTGCTGCGGATCGTCCAGCGTGACCACTTCGCCCACGGGCTTGTGGTACGCGATCACACGCGCCGGCGACGGTGCGATGCGCACCTTGATCGGCTTGCCGTTGACCTGGATGCGGTCGCCCCAGGAAATGCGCTGGCCGGTGTGGGCCGGCTCGCCGTTGACCGTGATGCGGCCTTCGGTGATGAGCTGCTCCATGTCGCGGCGCGAACCGATGCCGGCCTGCGCCAGCACCTTGTGCAGCTTGGGCGCATCGGCTTCGGCGGCCAGCACGCGCTTGGCGGGGCCGTCGGCCTCGTCGGCGCCAGCGGCTTCGCCCTCGGCTGCCGGCGCAGCATCGGCCGCGGCGGACGGCTGGTCCGCGGCAGCGTCCTGGCCCGAGTCGGCGGCCTGCGCGTCCTGCGGCAGGCCGGCATCGTCCAGCGCTTCGCCGGCGGGTAGTTCCACCGCATCGTCGAAGGCGCCGGACAGCACCTCGGCGAACAGCGGCGTGGTGTCGGGCCGCACGATCGCCGGCGGCTGGCCGCCCGGCTTGCGGTCGCCACGCGGCTTGTCGGCACGCGGCTCGTTGCGGACGTCCGGGCGCCCTTCGGCGCGCTGCTCGCCACCCTTCTCGCCACGCTCCTTGCGGCCGCGGCGGCGGTTGCGCGATCGGGAGGAGCGTTCACCGGCTGCGCCAGCCTCGGTGGCCTCGCCACCCGCGGCCTGGCCGTCGCCGGTGCGTTCGCCGCCCTCGCCGCCCTCCGCCGGGCCCATCTCCCCCGGTGCACCCTCTCCCGTGGCAGCCGACGGCGCCACCGGCCGCGCCTGCGGCTCGGCATAGGCCGTGACGGCCGCTGCGTCGGCACCATCAGCCACCGGCGCGTCGAAGGCCAGTGCCGACTGTGCGGCGCCTTCGGCCGCATCGGCCTTGGCCGGCTTGCGCGGGCGGCGGGCCGGCTTGGCGGCGGCGGTGTTCGCGCCATCGTCGGCCGCGGCCTCCGCCGGCGCGGCATCCGCCTGCGGCTGGGCCGTGGCGGCGGCGCTGCGGCTGCGGCGACGCGGTGCGGCGGCTGCCGGCTCGCCGTCGCCTGCCGGCTGCGCAGCCGGCGCCTCGGCCTGCGCGCCGACGGCCTGCGCGTCGGACGTGCCCTCTTCGGCCGTCTTGCGCGGCGTGCGACGGCGCTTGGGCTTGGCCTCGCCGTCCGGGGTGGAGGCCGCGTGGGCGGGATCCACCGGAGCGTCGGAGGGCAGATCGGAGTCGTTGGCGTTCATGCTTGCGCTTCGGGTGAAGAGGAGGAGGCGGTCGGGTCGGACGGGGTGGGCGGGAGGTCGGGCGGTGCAGCCGAAGGCAAGGCGGCCAGGGCAAGCGGCTCGCCCGCGTTGCTGCCGGCCTCGGCCAGCGGTCCTTCGGCGTCCAGCAACGAGGGCTGGTCGGCCAGGCCGGTGGCCATCAGGTCGATGGCCGCGGGCGTGCCTTCGAGCGGGGGCAGCTGGTCGAGGCTGGCCAGGCCGAGGTCGTCGAGGAACTGCCGCGTGGTGGCATACAGCGCCGGCCGGCCGGGGGCATCCCGGTGGCCGATCACTTCGATCCAGTTGCGATCTTCCAGCTGCTTGACGATCTGCGTGCTGACGGTCACGCCGCGGATGTCCTCGATGTCGCCGCGCGTGACCGGCTGGCGGTAGGCCACGATGGCCAGCGTCTCCATCACCGCGCGCGAGTAGCGCGGCGGCTTCTCGGGATGCAGCCGGTCGAGGTAGTCGCGCATCTCGGGGCGGCTCTGAAAGCGCCAGCCCGAGGCCAGCGCCACCAGTTCCACGCCCTTGCCTTCCCAGTCGCGCACCAGCTCGTCGAGCAGGCTGCGCAGGGTGTCGACGCCGACGTGGTCATCGAACAGCGCCCGCATGTCGCGCAGCGGCAGCGGCTGCTGGGCACAGATGAGCGCGGTTTCGAGGACGCGCTTCGCATCCTGTGTGTTCATGGGCTCTGCTTGAAGGGGCGCCGGATCGGGCCGGCGGCGTTCACAACATGGGCGGATCGGATCCCGGCGGTGTGGGTCTTCTTCGGCACCGCGGGGGCCACTGCTCTTGGCAGGTATCGGGGGCTCTTCGCTGCAAGGCCGGCCGGTGACGGCAGGGGTTGCGGAAGAGGCCTGTGCCGGTTCGGGCGAGGTGCCGGGCCTTTTTGGGCCACGGCCTGCGGAACGCGGCGTGTTGGAGGCACATTGTAGCCCCCGAAAGAGGGAATGGCGTGTCAGGCCGTGGCCGCCGGGTCACAAATCACCGACCAGGCCGCGGCCAGGTCGGCCGGCGGCGGCGCCTCGAAGGCCAGTTCGCGGCCATCCACCGGATGCGCGAAGCGCAGTTGGGCCGCATGCAGCGCCTGGCGCGACAGGCCCAGCAACGGCCGCCCGCCATACAGCATGTCGGCCACCAGCGGATGCCCGCGCGAGGCCATGTGCACGCGGATCTGGTGGGTGCGGCCGGTGTGCAGCGTGCAGCGCACCGCGCACACACCCTGCCGCGCCGCCAGCGGCTGCACGTCGGTGCGCGCCGGCTTGCCGCTGCCCACCACCGCCATGCGCACGCGGGTGTGCGGATCGCGGCCCACCGGCGCCTCCACCGTGAAGGGAAGCAGCTTCATCTCGCCATGCACCAGCGCCAGGTAAGCACGGTGCACCTCGCGCGCGGCGATGGCCCGGGTGAGCGTGGTCATCGCCGGCAGCGTCTTGGCCACCACCATCAGGCCGGAGGTGTCCTTGTCCAGCCGGTGCACGATGCCAGCACGCGGCAGGTCGAAGGCGCCGGCATGGTGGGCCAGCAGGCCGTTGAGCAGCGTGCCGCTCCAGTTGCCCGCCGCCGGATGCACGACCAGCCCCGCCGGCTTGTCGACGACCAGCAGGTGCTCGTCCTCGAACACGACCTGCAGCGCCATCGGCTCGGCGCGGAAGGAACGGCTCTGCGCCGTGGGCACCAGCGCCATGGCCACCGCCTGCCCCATCTTCAGCTTGCGCGAGGCCGTGCCGGCCGGCACGCCATCCAGCAGCACGTGGCCGCGCTCGATCAGCGCCTGCAGGTGGCTGCGCGAGAACTCGCCGGCATGCGCCACCAGCACCTTGTCCAGGCGCTGGCCATGCTCATCCGCGCTGACGGTCCAGGCGCGGGTCTCGGCTTCGGCCTCCGCGTCGTCGGTGTCGACGTCCGCGTCCGCCACGGCAGCCTCGGGGTTGGCAAGCAGGGGTAAAGACGTGTCCGGCCCCGGCGCTGGGCCGGGGCAGCCTGGGGGGGCAACCATATAATTCGCGCTCGATTTTTCAGCGGAGCCGGATTGAACGCCGGCGTAGACGATGACCGTTTCCCGACCCGTGCAACGCGCAGCTCGTTGGCTCGCGATCCCGGCGCTGGCCAGCGCCCTGGTGCTCGGTGGCTGCAGTTCGACGCCCAAGGAAGACCCGAACTCGCAGCAGGCGGTGGACAAATTGTATGCAGACGCCCAGGACGACATGTCCTCCGGCAACTACGAGCGCGCCACGCAGACGCTGCAGCGCGTGGAAGGCCGCGCCGCCGGCACCCTGCTGGCGCAACAGGCGACGCTGGACCTGGCCTACGTGCACTACCGCACCGGCGAGCGGACCGAGGCGCTGGCGGTGCTCGACCGCTTCATGAAGCTGCATCCCTCGAGCCCGGCCTACGACTATGCGCTGTACCTGCGCGGCATCGTCAACTTCAACGACAACCTGGGCTTCCTCGGCAGCCTGTCGCGCCAGGAACTGTCGGAGCGCGACCAGCAGGCCTCGCGCGATTCGTACCAGTCGTTCAAGCAGCTGGCCGAGCAGTTCCCCGGTTCCAAGTACGCCCCGGATGCGCGCGAGCGCATGAACTACATCGTCAATGCGCTGGCCGAGTACGAAGTGCACGTGGCGCGCTACTACTACAAGCGCGGCGCCTACGTGGCCGCGGCCAACCGGGCGCAGCAGGCCACGCAGGAGTTCCAGCGTTCGCCGGCGGTGGAAGAGGCGCTGTACATCCTGGCCATGAGCTACGACCGCCTCGGCCTGGAGCAGCTGCGTGACGACAGCACGCGGGTGCTGCGGCAGAACTTCCCGGACAGCAAGTTCCTGGCTGAAGGCCTGCGCGAGCGCGAGAAGGCCTGGTGGCAGTTCTGGTGATGTCAGCCCCCTGACGCCGCGGCGGCGGCGCCAGCCCCCGGGGGGCTCACGGCTTGGTCACTCGTTGACTCATGCGGCTGCTTCGGCGGCCGTTGTCGTTTTGGCTACCCGTGGGATTCGGCGAGGTGGTGCAGCCAGTCCAGGGCTTCCTGCTCGGTGGTGGCCAGCTTCATCGGTGGCAGCGCGGCGCGCAGGCGGCGGCCGTAGTTCATCGTCGCCATGCGGGGGTCGCACACCACCAGCAGGCCGCGGTCGGTCTCGCTGCGGATCAGGCGGCCGGCGCCCTGCTTCAGGCTGATCGCCGCGTCGGCCACGAACAGCTCTCCGAAGGCATTGCCGCCTTCGCTCTCGATGCGCTTGACGCGCGCTTCCACCAGCGGATCGTTGGGCGGCGGAAACGGCAGCTTGTCGATCAGCACGCACTGCAGGGCATCGCCCGGCACGTCGATGCCTTCCCAGAAGCTCTGCGAGCCCACCAGCACGCTGGCGGGATTGGTCATGAAGCGCTGCATCAGCGCGCGCTTGGGCTGCTGGCCCTGCACCAGCACCTCGATGTCGCCGCCGGCCCACGCCAGCTCGTCGCGCAGGGCCTGGGCGATGACCTGCATCGCCCGCAGCGTGGTGGTGAGCACGAAGGTGCGCCCGCGCAGCGCCGCGGCGCAACGGCCGGCCAGCCGGCCGACGGCTTCCGCATGGCCCGGATCGTTGGGCTTGGGAAAGCGCTGCGGCACGAAGAGCCGCGCGTTCTCCGGATAATCGAACGGGCTGCCCACCCGCAACTTGCGGGCGTCCTCCAGCCCGGCGGCGGTGGTGAACCAGCGCAGGCTCTCGTCGTCGCCCAGCGTGGCCGAGGTGAACACCCAGGCGCGCGGCGCCGCGTTGCGCTGCTCGGTCAGCAGCTCGCGGATGTCCAGCGGCGCCTCGATCAGCCGCGCCTGCTGGGCGCTGAGGTCCACCCAGCGCACATGGTCGGGCGTGGACGGCTCGGCGAAGTGCCTCGCCATCTGCACCGCATGCTCGGCACGGGCCCGCAGGCGGGCCAGTTCGGCGTTGCCCTCGTCCACCTCGGCCAACGCCTGCACCGCGGCATCGCAGGCGGCGCCCACGTCGTCGATGGCCTGCAGGAAGGCTGCGCCGCCCGCGCGGTCGGCCCAGCGCAGCTTCACGCCCGCATGCACCTCCCGCAGCGGCCCGACGGCGGCGATGCGCAGCTCGCGCGCGGCGCGGTCGCAGGCGGCGGCCAGCGCCTGCCAGTCGGCCTGGCCGCGGGCCTGCTGCTGGCCCAGGCCCAGCAGGTCGCGCGCCAGGTCGATCAGCTGCGCGGTGCCGAGCGCGCGGCCGAGGAACTGCGTGCCCACGTCCACCAGCTGGTGGGCCTCGTCGAACACGGCGGCATCCACCGTGGGCAGCAACTCGGCCACGCCGCTGTCGCGCAAGGCCATGTCGGCGAAGAACAGGTGGTGGTTGACCACCACCAGGTCGGCCGCCATCGCGTCGCGGCGTGCCTTCATCACATGGCATTCGCGGTAGCGCGGGCAGTCGGTGCCCAGGCAGTTGTCGCGGGTGGAAGTGACCAGCGGAATCACCGGCGAGCGTTCGTCCAGGCCTTCCAGCTCGGCCAGGTCGCCGCCCGTGGTGGTCTGCGCCCATTGCTCGATGCGCGCCAGCGCCCGCAGCACGAAGCGGTCGGCCAGCGAGACGGTCTGCCGCGCCTGGTCCATGCGGTGCAGACACAGGTAGCTGGCGCGGCCCTTGAGCAGCGCCAGCGTCACCGGCACCTGCAGCGACTCGCGCAGGCGCGGCAGGTCGCGCAGGAAAAGCTGGTCCTGCAGGCTCTTGGTGGCCGTGCTCACCAGCGCGCGGCGGCCCGCCAGCAGCAGCGGCACCAGGTAGGCGAAGGTCTTGCCGGTGCCGGTGCCGGCCTCGGCCACCAGGGCCTCGCGGTAGGCCAGCGCATCGGCCACGGCCAGGGCCAGCTGCTGCTGGCCTTCACGCTCGCGGTAGTGCGGATCGGCCGCAGCCAGCGGGCCGTCCAGCGCGAAGGCACGCCGCACGGCATCGGCCAGTGCGGCGGGATCGTCGGCGGGATGCTGCATCGCCGGGTCGGCGATGTCTTCTGATTCGGTCACGCGGGCTCGGGCGGTTCCAGCTGCACTTCCAGCCGGGCGATTTGGTCGCGCAGCATCAGGCGGCGCTTCTTCAGCCGGCGCAGCGAGAGATCGTCCTCCGGCTGGGTCACCGACAGCCGGTCGATCACGCTGTCGAGGTCGGCATGTTCCATGCGCAGCTCGATGAGCTGGCGCTGGGGCGAGTGCAGGTTGTCTGGCATGGCGGGCAGCCGAGTTTAGGCCACTCCTTCCCGTATATTGCCGTGATGTCCAGTCCCTTCCCCGCTTCCACCGTGGCCAGTCCTCCGGGCCACCGCCTGTCCGCCGCCACCGGCATCCACCGTGGCGACCGCGCCTACCAGCAGGACCAGGTGGCGCTGCTGGTGCACCCGCGGGTGGCCGGCTGCGCCCTGGGCGTGCTGGCCGACGGCATGGGCGGAAAGAGCGGCGGGCGCAAGGCGGCCGACCAGGTGCTGCTCACTGCGCGCCAGCTGTTCGAGCGCTTCGTGCCGGGCACCGACGACGCCGGCGAGACCTTGAGGCAGCTGGTGCAGGAGGCGCACCTGATGATCAAGCTCACCGCCATCACCGCCGAGGAGGAGCCGCACAGCACCGTGGCCGCCTTCCTGGTGAGCCCGGACCGCCGCGGCCATGTGGTGCATGCCGGCGATTCCCGCGTGTACCACTTCCGCGGGGCGCAGCTGGTGTCGCGCACCATCGACCACTCCTTCGTGCAGCGGCTGATCGACGAAGGCCGGCTGGCCGAGGAAGACGCCAACACCCATCCGCAGTCCAACCTGCTCACCGGCTGCCTGGGCACCCAGCAGGACCCGCCGCTGAGCCTGATGACCATCGAGCGGCTGGAGGTGGGCGACAGCCTGCTGGCCTGCAGCGACGGCCTGTGGCACTACTTCACCCCGCACGAGCTGGGCACCATCGTGGATGCGCTGCCGCCGCGCGAGGCGGGCGAGATGCTGATCAACAAGGCCCGCCAGCGCGCACGCGGCGGTGGCGACAACCTCTCGCTGGCGTTGCTGCGGGTGGATGCGCTGCCGCGCGGCACCGCCAACGCCAACTGAGCGGCGCGGCCGGCCGCCGCGGTTTCAAGGCGCGCTGGCCGGCAGCTGCCGCGGCACCGGCAGCGAAGGCGGCGGCGGATCGCGCCGGTTGCGCTCCTCCACCCTGCGCCGGTGCTCCTGTGCGGCCGAGGCACGCTGCGCCTGCTGCGCGGCGCGTTCGGCCGCACGCGCGCGCTCCCCGCTTCGGTCAGGCGCGCTGCGGGGCGTGACGGCCGACGCCGCAGCGGGCGGCGGCAGCGGCACGGCAGGCACCGACGCGCGTGCGGCGGGTGACGACGCCCGCTCGGCCACGCGGCCCGCCGCTTCGCGTTCCGCCTGCGCACGTTCCTGGCGGCGCTTCTCCACATCGGCCAGGCGATTGGCCGCCCGCTGCTTGCGCTGCTGCTCGTCGAGCGCCAGGCGTTCGTTGCGCAGGCGCTCCAGCACCGCGCGGCGCTCGGCCTTGGCCTCGTTCACGCAGGCGGTGACGATGAACTGCTGCAGGCACACCGCCTCGCGTTCGGCATACCGCGCTTCGGCGGCGGCCTGTTCGCGCTCGATGCGCGCGCGCTGCTCGCCCACGCCCTGCGCGGTGGCGGCGCCGGCCGCCAGGGCCATGAGCCAGGCGACCAGCCGGGGTGCAGTAGGTGCCATCGTGATGCCGTCTCAGGTGATGCGCGTGTCCACGTCGCGCCGGTCGAGCGCCAGGAACTCGGCCGAGCGCATCTCGTTCAGCCGCGAGACGGTGCGCGGGAACTCATGCGCCAGCGGCCCTTCGGTATAGAGCTGCTCGGCCGGCACCGCGGCCGACATGATGAGCTTGACCCGCCGGTCGTACAGCACGTCGATCAGCAGCGTGAATCGGCGTGCCTCGCTGGCCAGGTTGGGCGGCATCAGCGGCACGTTCGACAGGAACACCGTATGGAACTGGGTCGCGATCTCGAGGTAGTCGTTCTGCGACCGCGGCCCGCCGCACAGCTGCTTGAAGTCGAACCAGACCACGCCGCCGGCCTTGCGGCGCGAGCGGATCTCGCGCTGCTCGATGTGCAGCACCGGGTCTTCGTCGCGCGCCTCGGCCAGCTTGTCGAAGGCCTCGGTCATCGCGGCATCGGCCTGGGGGCCCAGCGGCGTGTGGTACATGGCCACCTGCTCCAGCGTGATGCTGCGGTAGTCGGTGCCGTTGTCGACATCGATCACCTCCATGCGCTGGTTCAGCAGGTCGATCGCCGGCAGGATGCGGTCGCGGTGCAGGCCGTTGGGGTACAGGCCCTCGGGGCGGAAGTTGCTGGTGGTGACGATGCTCACCCGGTTGGCGAACAGCGCCTCCAGCAGCCGGTGCAGGATCATCGCGTCGGTCACGTCGGCGATGTGGAACTCGTCGAAGCAGATGAGGCGGAACCGCCGCGAGATGCGCTTGCCCAGCTCGTCCAGCGGGTTCTGCAGGCCCTTGAGTTCCTGCAGCTCGCGGTGCACCTCGCGCATGAACTCGTGGAAGTGCAGCCGCGTCTTGCGGCGCAGCGGCACCGACTGGAAGAAGCAGTCCATCAGGAAGCTCTTGCCGCGCCCCACCCCGCCGACCATGTACACGCCGCGCGGAATGGGCGGGCGGCGCAGCAGGCGGGCCACCGCGTTGCTGCGCTGCTCCAGGTAGCGGATCCACTCGTTCTCGCAGCGCTCCAGCGCCGCGATGGCGCGCAGCTGCGCCGGATCGCTCTGGTAGCCGCGCGCCTTCAGCGCGGCCTCATAGACCTGTCTGACCCCCATGGCGGTCAGACCGGCCGACGCTGCGGGCCGGCCGCTGCCATCAGAAGTTCAAGGTGCGCTTGTCCACCGCCAGGGCGGCTTCCTTCGTGGCCTCGGACAGCGACGGATGCGCATGGCAGATCCGCGCGATGTCCTCGGCGCTGGCCTTGAACTCCATGGCCACCACGGCTTCCGAGATGAGCTCGCTGGCCATCGGGCCGACGATGTGCACGCCCAGGATCTCGTCGGTCTTGGCATCGGCCAGGAACTTGACGAAGCCGGTGGTGTCGCCCAGTGCCCGCGCACGGCCGTTGGCCATGAACGGGAAGCTGCCGGCCTTGTAGGCGCGGCCTTCGGCCTTGAGCTGCTGCTCGGTCTGGCCCACCCAGGCGATCTCGGGGCTGGTGTAGATCACCCACGGGATGGTGTTGAAGTTGACGTGCCCGTGCTGGCCGGCAATGCGCTCGGCCACGGCCACGCCTTCTTCTTCCGCCTTGTGCGCCAGCATCGGGCCACGCACCACGTCGCCGATGGCCCAGACGTTGGGCAGGTTGGTCTTGCAGTCGGCGTCCACCACGATGGCGCCGCGCTCGTCCAGCTTCAGGCCCACGGCTTCGGCGTTCAGGCCGATGGTGTTGGGCGTGCGGCCGATGGAGACGATCAGCTTGTCCACCGCCAGGCTCTGCGCGCCGCCCTTGGCGTCGGTGTAGGCCACCGTCACGCCGCCGGCTTCGTTCTTGATCTCGCCGATCTTCACGCCCAGCTCGATCTTCAGGCCCTGCTTGGTGAAGGCCTTGAAGGCTTCCTTGGCCACCTGCTCGTCCACCGCCGCCAGGAAGGTGGGCAGCGCTTCCAGCACCGTGACCTCGGCACCCAGGCGGCGCCACACCGAGCCCATCTCCAGGCCGATGACGCCCGAGCCGATGACGCCCAGCTTCCTGGGCACCGCGCCGACCTTCAGCGCGCCGTCGTTGGACAGCACGTTGACCTCGTCGAACGGCGCGCCGGGCAGTGCACGGGCATTGGAGCCGGTGGCCACCACCACATGCTTGGCGCCGATGGTCTCGGCCTGCTTGCCGGCGACGGCGATCTCATAGCCGCCTTCAGCGGCCTTGGCGAACGAGCCGCGGCCGTGGAAGAAGGTGACCTTGTTCTTCTTGAACAGGTAGAGGATGCCGTCGTTGTTCTGCTTGACCACCAGGTCCTTGCGGGACAGCATCTTCGGCACGTCGATGGACAGGTTGTCCAGGCCGATGCCGTGGTCCTGGAAGTGGTGGTGCGCCTGCTCGAAGTGCTCGCTCGACTGCAGCAGCGCCTTGCTGGGGATGCAGCCGACGTTGGTGCAGGTGCCGCCCGGTGCCGGGCCGCCCTTGTGGTTGGTCCACTCGTCGATGCAGGCGGTGTTGAAGCCCAGTTGCGCCGCGCGGATGGCCGCGATGTAGCCGCCAGGGCCGCCGCCGATCACGACGACGTCGAAGTTCTTTTCAGCCATGGTGCTGCGCTCAGATGTCGAAGAGAAGTCGGGCCGGGTCTTCCAGCGCTTCCTTCATCGTGACCAGGCCCAGCACGGCTTCGCGGCCGTCGATGATGCGGTGGTCGTAGCTCATCGCCAGGTAGTTCATCGGGCGCACCACGATCTGGCCGTTCTCGACCACGGCGCGGTCCTTGGTGGCGTGCACGCCCAGGATGGCGCTCTGCGGCGGGTTGATGATGGGCGTGGACAGCATCGAGCCGAAGGTGCCGCCATTGCTGATCGAGAAGGTGCCGCCGGTCAGGTCGTCGAGCGACAGCTTGCCGTCACGCGCCTTCTGGCCGAACTCGGCGATCTTCTTCTCGATGTCGGCGAAGCTCATCTGGTCGGCGTTGCGCAGGATGGGCACCACCAGGCCACGCGGCGAGCCCACCGCGATGCCGATGTCGAAGTAGCCGTGGTAGACGATGTCGTTGCCGTCCACGCTGGCATTGATCACCGGGTACTTCTTGAGCGCCGCGACCGCCGCCTTCACGAAGAAGCTCATGAAGCCCAGCTTGACGCCGTGCTCCTTCTCGAACTTCTCCTGGAACTTCTTGCGCATCTCCATCACCGGGGCCATGTTCACCTCGTTGAAGGTGGTGAGGATGGCGTTGGTGGATTGCGACTGCAGCAGGCGCTCGGCGACGCGGGCGCGCAGGCGGCTCATCGGCACGCGCTGCTCCGGGCGGTCGCCCAGGTTCTGCGCCACCGGCGCGGCCACCGGCGGCAGCGCCGGCTTCGGCGCAGGTGCGGGTGCAGCCACCGGTGCCGGCGCGGCCTTGGCGGCCGGGGCAGCGGTGCCGCCAGCCACGGCGCCGAGCACGTCGCCCTTGGTCACGCGGCCGTCCTTGCCGGTGCCGGCCACGCTGCCGACCGACAGGTTGTTGTCGGCCAGCAGCTTGGCGGCCGCGGGCATGGCCACGTCGCTCTTGCTGCCGCCGGCCGCGGGGGCGGCGGCGGGTGCGGCCGCAGGTGCCGCGGCCGGGGCGGCGGCAGCGGGTGCCGGTGCGGGTGCGGCAGTAGCCGGCGCCGCGGCGCCGGCCACGGCTTCGGTGTCGATCTTCGCGATGACTTCGTCGCTGGCGACGGTGGCGCCGTCCTGCTTGACGAACTCGGCCAGCACGCCGGCGGCGGGCGCCGGCACTTCCAGCACGACCTTGTCGGTCTCGATCTCGATCAGGATCTCGTCTTCGGCAACTGCCTCGCCAGGCTTCTTCTTCCAGGTCAGCAGGGTGGCTTCCGCGACCGACTCGCTCAGTTGCGGAACCTTGACTTCAATGATGGCCATGATGTGTTTGTTGTGGATTCAGTCGGTGGGTCACTTGCTCAGCACGAAGCCCTTGAGCTTGGCAAAGGCCTGGTCGAGCAGTGCCTTCTGCTGTTCCTGGTGGAGGTGGGCATAGCCCACGGCCGGCGAGGCGGAGGCCGGGCGGCCGGCGTAGCCGAGCTTCTGGCCTTCGGCCATGTTCTCGTGGATGTAGTGCTGCACGAAGAACCAGGCGCCCTGGTTCTGCGGCTCGTCCTGGCACCACACCACTTCGGTCGCGTTCGGAAACTTCTTCAGCTCCGCGGCGAAGGCCTTGTGCGGGAACGGGTACAGCTGCTCCACGCGCAGGATCACCACGTCGTAGGCCTTCTTCTCGTCGCGGCGCTTGATCAGGTCGTAGGCCACCTTGCCCGAGCAGGCGATGATGCGCTTGACCTTCTGCGGCTCGACGTCCGGGTTGTCCGTGCCGATGACGGTGCGGAACTCGCCCTTGGTGAAGTCCGACAGCGGCGAGGTGGCGTCCTTGTTCCGCAGCAGCGACTTGGGCGTCATGATGACCAGCGGCTTGCGGAACATGCGCACCATCTGCCGGCGCAGCAGGTGGAAGATCTGGCTCGCCGAGGTCGGCTGGCAGATCTGCATGTTGTTGTCCGCGGCCAGCTGCATGAAGCGCTCCAGGCGGGCCGAGCTGTGCTCGGGGCCCTGGCCTTCATAGCCGTGAGGCAGCATCATCACCAGGCCGTTGACACGGCCCCACTTCACTTCGCCCGAGGCGATGAACTGGTCGATGACCACCTGCGCGCCGTTGACGAAGTCGCCGAACTGCGCTTCCCAGATCACCAGCGTGTTGGGCTCGGCGCTGGCGTAGCCGTACTCGAAGCCCAGCACCGCCTCTTCGGACAGGATGGAGTCGATGACGGTGTACGGGGCCTGGTTGTCCGCCACGTGCTGCAGCGGGATGTAGGTGCCTTCGTCGAACTTCTCGCGGTTCTGGTCGTGCAGCACGGCGTGGCGGTGCACGAAGGTGCCGCGGCCGCAGTCCTCGCCCGACAGGCGAACCGGGTAGCCCGAGGCCACCAGCGACGCGTAGGCCAGCGTCTCGCCCATGCCCCAGTCGACGTTCACCTCGCCGCGGCCCATGGCGGCGCGGTCGGCGATGACCTTCTCCACCAGCGGATGCAGCTTGAACTTCTCGGGGATGGTGGTCACGCGCTCGGCCAGCCGCTTGATCTCGGCCAGCGGCAGCGCGGTGTCGGCGGCGTCGGTCCACTTGCGGTTGAGGAACGGAGCCCAATCCACCGCGTACTTGCTCTTGAAGTTGGTCAGCACCGGGTCGACCGTGTGCTTGCCCGCGTCCATCGCGGCGCGGTAGGCCTTGACCATCGCGTCGGGGCCGTCGGCCGGCAGCACGTTCTGCGCCACCAGCTTGTCCGCGTACAGCTTGCGGGTGCCGGGGTGCTTGCTGATCTTCTTGTACATCAGCGGCTGCGTCAGGCTGGGCGTGTCCTGCTCGTTGTGGCCCAGCTTGCGGAAGCAGACGATGTCGACCACCACGTCCTTGTTGAACTCCTGGCGGTAGTCCAGCGCGAGCTGGGTGCACAGCACCACGGCCTCGGGGTCGTCGCCGTTCACGTGCAGCACCGGCGCCTCGATCATCTTGACGACGTCGGTGCAGTACAGCGTGGAACGGGTGTCGCGCGGGTCGCTGGTGGTGAAGCCGATCTGGTTGTTGATCACCAGGTGGACGGTGCCGCCGGTGTAGTAGCCGCGCGTCTGCGCCAGCGCCAGCGTCTCCATCACCACGCCCTGGCCGGCGAAGGCGGCGTCGCCGTGCACCAGCACCGGCAGCACCTGGTCGCCTTCCTTGTCGCCGCGGCGGTCCAGGCGGGCCTTGACCGAGCCTTCGACCACCGGGTTGACGATCTCCAGGTGCGAGGGGTTGAACGACAGCGACAGGTGCACCGGGCCACCCGGCGTGGAGACGTCGCTGGAGAAGCCCTGGTGGTACTTCACGTCGCCGGCGGGCAGGTTCTCCGGTGCGGTGTGCTCGAACTCGGCGAACAGGTCCTTGGGCATCTTGCCCAGGGTGTTGACCAGCACGTTCAGGCGGCCGCGGTGGGCCATGCCGATCACGATCTCCTGCACGCCCTTCTGGCCGCCGCGCTGCACGATCTCGTCCATCGAGGCGATGAAGCTCTCGCCGCCTTCCAGCGAGAAGCGCTTCTGGCCGACGAACTTGGTGTGCAGGTAGCGCTCCAGGCCTTCCGATGCGGTCAGCCGCTCGAGGATGTGGATCTTCTCCTCGGCGCTGAAGGTCGGCTTGCTGCGGATGCTTTCCAGCTTCTCCTGCCACCAGCGCTTCTCGGCCGGCTCGGTGACGTGCATGTACTCGGCGCCGATGGAGCCGCAGTAGGTCTCGCGCAGGGCTTGCACGATCTGCCGCAGCGTCATCTGGTCGGCGGAGGTGAAGTAGGTGTTCGTGGCGCTGAACACGATGTCCATGTCGGACTCGGTCAGGTCGTAGAACGCCGGCTCCAGCTCGGGAATCTTGGGGCGCTCGGTGCGCTTGAGCGGGTCCAGGTCGGCCCAGCGGGAGCCGAGGAAGCGGTAGGCCGCGATCAGCGACTGCACGTGCACCTGCTTGCGGGCGACGGCGAGATCGGTGTTGCTGGCCTTGAGCGCGAAGGCGCCGGCCTTGGCGCGCTGCGCGAAGGATTCGATCACCGGCGCATGGGCGACGTCGCGGTTCTCGGAACCGTCGACCGCGGGCACGTGCTGCAGGGCGTCGAAGTAGCTGCGCCAGTTGTCGGGCACGGAGCCCGGGTTGTCGAGGTAGGCCTCGTAAAGCTCTTCGACATACGGCGCATTGCCGCCGAACAGGTACGAATTGGACCTGTACTGTTCCATCATCTCGCTCACCTCACGCGCCCTTCTTGGGCACTGTTGGCTGGTTGGAAAACCTTCCGCGACACGGCTTGACCGGTTGGCGGATTGCGACCCGCCTTGGCTGTACGCCAGCAAAGGGGACGGGAAGGACCTGCTTCAAACAAGGGGGCGACTGTAGCACCGCCCCTCCGAACCCGGGATGACAATCAGGGCAGATTGCACACTTGGCGTGGGCCTCCCCACCGGGAAGGGGATTGCGCCGTGGCCGGCGCTGGCGTTGGCGCTTGCCTACTCAGTGCCCAGCAACTGCAGGCTGCGCACCACGCGGGACAGCTCCACGCTGGTGGCGGCCAGCAGCGCCGGCAGCCTGGCGGCGTCGGCCTCGCCGGCGCACACCGACTCCAGCTCGCGCGCGCAGCGGTGCAACTGCATCGCGCCCAAGGTGCCGGACACGCTGGCCAGGTCGTGCGCCAGGCGCCGGGCGCCCTGCACGTCGCCGGCCTGCCAGGCGTCGGCGATGCGGGCCGGCACGTCGTGCTGCGCATCGCGGAACTTGATCAGCAGGCGGCGGTAGAGCTTGTCGTTGCCCATGGTGCTGGCGCGGCCGATGGCAGCGTCGATGCCGGGCAGGCTGTCCAGCCGCTGCAGCGCGGCCGGCGTGGCGGCGGCACGCGCGGCGCGGCAGCGCGCCAGGGCCATGGCCAGCGCCTGCATGTCGCCGGCGTCGGGCAGCGCCTCGTCGATGCCGGCGGCCTGCAGCCGCGCGCGGTCGATCTGACCCGCCTCCGGTCCCACGGCCAGCAGCGGCAGGTGGCGCAGCCGGGGCTCTGCACGCAGCGCGCGGGCGGCTTCCAGCGCGCGGCCGCCCGGTGGCTGCATGTGCAGCAGCACCGCGTCGCACTGCGGCATGGCCAGCAGGTCCAGCGTGTCGCCACCGCCGCTGGCCTGGCGGGCGCTGGCGCCGGCCAGGCGCAGCTGCGCCACCAGCGCGGCGGTCGCGGGCCGCGGCACGCCGGCCGTGGCGACGTCGGCATCGGCCACCACCAGCAGGTGCAGGCCGTCCAGCGGGCCGGGGGCGGCGGGCTCGGGTCCAACCAGCGGCGGCCGCACCACCAGGGCGTCCAGGCAGGCGCGGGCCAGCACCGCGCCATCGACCACCGGCTTGCGCAGCACGCCGGCGATGCCCAGCGCCCGGCCCAGCGGCTGGTCGGGCGCCAGCACCGCCACGGCGTCCTCGTCGCCGGGGCCGGCCATCAGCAGGATGGGCGCGCGGCAGGGCGTGTTCTCGCGCAGCTGGCGGGCGCAGTCCAGCGCGTCCATGCCGGGCATGCGGGCGTCCAGCAGCACCAGGCCATGGTCACGCGAGGCCTCGTGCGCCAGCATCACCGCCCGCAGGGCATCCCAGCCGTCGTGCGCCGGCTCGATGGACAGGCCGAAGGCGCTTGCCGCTTGCAGCAGCACCCGCAGGGCCGGCGCGTTGTCGTCCACTGCCAGGATCTGGTGCTGTTGCAAGGGCCGCAGCGCGGCATCCAGGGGCTGCAGCGGCGGCGGCGAGGTGGCCGTGGCGGCGCGGCGGAAGCGCTCGTCGAAGAAGTGGGTGGCCTGCGCGGCCGAGCGAAGCGCGGGATCGTGGAAGCCGAAGCGCAGCACGATGTCGTCCGGTGCCAGCGGCCCCGCGGGCTGCTGCTCGATGCGCAGGATCAGGCTGCCGTTGGGCGTGGCCGGCGCCAGCGCTTGTTCGCCGAGCAATTTCACACGCTGTGTAAGCCTGGACAGGTCGCCGGACAGGGTTTGCGTGACCGCGGCCAGCGAAGGCGAAACGTCCACGACCAATTCGGCGCCCTTCAGCCGGGCCTGCCGACCAAAGGTATCGGCCAGACCCGCCACCATATCGCGCAGCGCAAACGTCGATTCCACCATCACCGCTCTCCGCCTCGAACCACCGAGCGAATCATCTTCGCTCAGAAATGTGCCCCTGAATCACAATGGTAAGGCGTGCACACGGGTTTACAAAAACCACGGGACGGCGACTGGCATCGATGGAAATTCCAGTTCAGTTCATTTGCATCATTTTTATCAAAATGACCGATGTGCGACCGGCAGGGCATCCTGCGGTCGCAGATGGAGAGGCCGGCGGCCAGTGTGGCTGCGCACTGGCCTGCGCACCGCCCGCCGCATCCCGCGGCAGGCGCCGGTGCATGCCGATTTATTCGGCCGTATTTTTCTGATCGCCCTGATCAGCCGCCAACCGCGGCAGATGTTTGACGAGCGCATTGCGCAGCAGGGGCTCCAATTGCGCGACCAGCTGGAGTTTGTGCGCCACCGGCACGCCCGCCAACGCAAATGCATAAGGCGCGCGTTGCTGTTCGTCCAGCGAAGTCATCACGATCAGTTCGCTGTTGGCGAATTGCGGATGCGAACGCAGGCTGGCAATCAAGGTGGCGCCGTCAATACCCGGCAACAGAATATCCACGATGAGCACCTGCGGTTGCAGCTGGCCATACATGGCCAGGCCGGCAATGCCGTCGTCGGCCACATGCAGTTCCACTTCCGGATATTGCTCGCGCACCAGCAGCGACACCAGGTTCTGGAAGTGCGAGGAATCCTCCACCAGCAGAACGCGCGGTGCCTTTTCTTCCTGCTTGCCCGCACCGGCGCCGCTGCCGCCGGAAGTGACATGCATGCGGTTGACGGCGATCCAGCGCTCGACCGACACCTTGGAGATGCGCCGATGCCCGCCTGGTGTCTTCCAGGCTTCCAGCTCACCACGATCGACCATCAACTGCACCGACCGCACGGCCAGACCGAGCAGGCGTGCGGTTTCGATGGTGGTGTAGAACGCCGACGTGGTGACTTCTTCGGCGGGGGGCGTTGTTTTTGCGTTCATATGGACGGGATTATTTCATCCTCAGTGCGGCAAGCCACTATTTTTACGCAGTGAACTGAACCCGGTTTATGCAGCAAATCAGCCTCAGGTGCTTCCGGCGCCGTTGCCGGCGATTGCACCCGCCCGTCATATTTGCGATCTATGCGGGATTGGCCGACTACACGATCGGCGTTTTCCGCATCCTGTGCCGATGGCGCCTCGTAGCGCGCGGTGACGTTGCACCGACAACAATCGTTTGCATGAGCTTCCAATGCGTTTTGGGCGGGGTAAATGCGAAGCACTCCGTTTGTCAGCAGGGCGGGAGGGGCGGGACGGCCAGAATTGCCGGATCGCCTCGCGCGATATCGGCATTTGACCGGCAGCACGGCACACCCCCGCATCCGCGGCATGACGCGTAGGCACGACGCATGCCACGGCTGGGGTGACTGAAATGCCGCGGCCCGCCCCGGGCCGCGGCCACATCGCCAGGAGCCAGACCATGTTCGAGCCCACCATCACCAAGGACAACCTGCCGCTGTCGTTCGGCAGCTTCAAGCCCACGGGCCATGTCGTCATCGTTTTCCCCGAGGAATCGGCCGCCGACACTGTTGCGCAATTGCTGCAGTCGCAGGGCGTGGCGGACGGCGACATCGTCCGCCTGAGTCCCGAGGAGGTGGTGGCCCAGTTCAAGCCGCTGCTGCCGGATGCCAGCGGCGCCTCGGGCTTCGGCTCGGAGATCCAGTCCATGCGCCAGATGTACCTGCTGGCACTCGAGGGCCACGGGCTGATGATCGTGCGGGTGCGCGACGACGAGATGCAGAACCGCGTGGCCGAGGCGGCACGCAGCGGCAAGGCCACGCTGGCCAAGAAGTACGGGATGCTGACGATCGAGGAATTGATCTAGGCCCGCCCGGCCGGGCGCACCGGCCGGGCATCATCGGCGCATGACCGCCCTGACCTGGCTGCACGACGACAGCACGCCGCTGCCCGATACCCGCCGCGCCCTGGGCGTGGACACCGACGCGCCCGGCCTGCTGGCCGCCGGCGGCACCCTCAGCCTGCCCCGCCTGGAGGAGGCCTACCGCAAGGGTGTGTTCCCCTGGTTTTCCGACGGCCAGCCGGTGCTGTGGTGGAGCACCGATCCGCGCATGGTGCTGCCGGTGGAAGACTTCAAGCTCTCGCGCTCGTTGCGCAAGACCGTTCAGCGCTTCATGCGCACGCCAGGCTGCGAACTGCGAGTGGACAGCGCCTTCCCGCGCGTGATCGCCGCCTGCGCCGGCACGCCGCGCGAAGGCCAGGCCGGCACCTGGATCGTGCCGGAGATCGTGGCCGCCTACACCGCCTGGCACCGCGCCGGGCGGGTGCACAGCTTCGAGACCTGGATCGACGGCCAGCTGGTGGGCGGGCTGTACGGCGTGTCCATCGGCCGCATGTTCTATGGCGAATCCATGTTCTCGCACCGCACCGATGCCTCCAAGATCGCGCTGGCCGGCCTGGTGGCTTTCTGCCGCGCGCACGGCATCGGGCTGATCGACTGCCAGCAGAATACCGGCCACCTGGCCTCGCTGGGCGCGCACGAGATCCCCCGTGCGCAGTTCGAGGCGCACCTGGCGCAGGTGCTGCCGGCGCAAGGGCCGTCGGCTTGGGCCTATGATCCGGCGTACTGGGCCCAGCTCGGACTGCGCGGAGAGCCAAGCGCGTGACCTATCCGAAAGACCTTCCCCTGGCGTCGCTGCAGTTCTATGCGACAGCGCCCTACCCCTGCAGCTACCTCACCGGCCGAATGGCCCGGTCGCAGGTGGCCACGCCCAGCCATCTGATCCATGCCGATGCGTATTCGGGCCTGGTGGCCAACGGCTTCCGTCGCAGCGGCATGTTCACCTACCGGCCTTATTGCGACGGCTGCCGCGCCTGCGTGCCGCTGCGCATCCTGGTCAACGACTTCCAGCCCACGCGCAGCCAGCGCCGCGCGTGGAAGGCGCACAGCGGGCTGAAGGCGCGCGTGCTGCGGCTGTGCTTCGTGCCGGAGCACTACCAGCTCTACCTGCGCTACCAGTCGGGCCGCCATGCCGGCGGCGGCATGGACCATGACAGCGTGGACCAGTACACCCAGTTCCTGCTGCAAAGTCGTGTCAACTCGCGGCTGGTCGAATTCCGCGAGCCGGCCGCCGAAGGCCTGGGCACGCTGAAGATGGTGTCCATCCTCGACGTGCTGAACGACGGCCTGTCGGCGGTCTACACCTTCTACGAGCCCGAGCCGCACAAGAGCTACGGCACCTACAACGTGCTGTGGCAGATCGAGCAGACCAAGCTCCTGAAGCTGCCGCACGTGTACCTGGGCTACTGGATCGCCGAGAGCCAGAAGATGGCCTACAAGGCCCAGTTCGAGCCGCACCAGCTGCTGCTCGACGGGCAGTGGCAGGCGCCGCCGCCGGCGGCCTGAAGCGGCCTGCCGCCAGCGGGGCGGTAGAGTGGCCGCATGGCTGATCCCACCGAACTCGGCGTCGACGACTTCCAGCGCTATGCGCTGGTGATCGATGCCCGCTCCCCGCGCGAGTACGCGGAAGACCACATTCCCGGCGCCGTGAACCTGCCGGTGGTCAACGACGACGAATACGCCGAGGTGGGCACCACCCACCGCACCGACACCCACAAGGCCTACCTGATCGGCGTGCGCTACTCGCTGCAGAACATCGCGCAGCACATCGGCCCGCTGATCTCGAAGTACACGCCGGCCGACCGCATGCTGGTGTACTGCTTCCGCGGCGGCAAGCGCTCGCGGCTGTGGGCCGACAACCTGCGCACCATCGGCTTCGAGGTGGACGTGCTGCCCGGCGGCTGGAAGCGCTACCGCGGCTGGGTGCGCCAGGCGCTGGCCACCGAACCCGGCCGTTTCCGCTACCGCGTGCTGTGCGGCCCCACCGGCTGCGGCAAGACGCGGCTGCTGCATGCGCTGGAAGCCGCCGGCGAACAGGTGCTGGAGCTGGAAGGCATGGCCTCGCATCGCGGCTCGCTGATCGGCGCCCTGCCCGGTGCGCCGCAGCCCAGCCAGAAGTGGTTCGACAGCCGGCTGCTGGAGCGCTTGCGCAGCTTCGATCCGGACAGGCCGGTGTGGATCGAGGCCGAGAGCAAGAAGATCGGCCGCATCCAGCTGCCCGACGCGCTGCACGAGGCCATGTACAGCAGCCCCACGCTGACGCTGGAAGTGGGCATGCCCGAGCGCGTGCGGCTGTGGCACGAGGACTATGCACACTTCGTGGCCAACCCGGTGGCCATGGTGGAGCAGCTGGCGCCCATCCGCCCGCTGGTGGGCGGCGAAGCCTACGAGCGCTGGCAGAAGCTGGCGGCGGCCGGTCTGACGGCCGAACTGTTCGAGCGGGTGATGCGCGAGCACTACGACCCGGCCTACACCCGCTCCACCCGCCGGCTGTTCGAGAACGAGCGCGGCGGCGAGCGGCTGGTGCTGCCTTCGTTGTCGGACGAGGCGATGCGCGCCGCGGCGCAGGAGCTGGTCAGGCGTGGGCAGGCGCCAGCCGGCGACGCGCCCAGCCGCTGAAGCCGTCCACCACGAACACCAGCACGAACATCGCCGCCAGCACCGTGGCCGACTGCGCCTGCTGGAACAGCGACAGGTGGAAGTACAGCAGCTGCCCCAGGCCGCCGGCGCCGACGAAACCCAGCACCGTGGCCATGCGGATGTTCATTTCCCAGCGGTACAGCACATAGGCCGCGGCCTGCGGTGCCAGCAGCGGCAGGCTGCCGTAGGCGAAGGCGGCGACCGCGCCGCTGCCGGCCTCGCGCAGCGTGCGCTCGGCTGCGGGCGGCAGGTTCTCCAGCGCCTCGGCGAACAGCCGGCCCAGCACGCCGGTGGTGTGCAGCGCCAGCGCCAGCGCGCCGGCGAACGGCCCGAGCCCGGCGGCCAGCACCATCAGTGCCGCCCACACCAGCTCGGGCACGCTGCGCAGCATGTTCAGCAGCAGCCGGGCCGCTGGCCGGGCCGCCCGCCCTGCTCGGCCCGCGGCCGGCAGGGCCAGCAGCGCACCGGCCGCGGCCGCCAGCAGCGTGCCCAGGGCGGAGACCGCCAGGGTCTGCAGCGCACCCCAGCCCACCTTGGCCAGCATGGCCGCCGAGACGTCGGGCGGGAAGAACTCGGCCACGAAACGGCCCATCAGCCGCAGCGATTCGGGCGTGGCCAGCGCGCGGTAGTCGATGGCCAGGTAGGCGAAGCTGGCCGCCACGCTGGCCAGCACGGCCAGCAGCACCAGCAGGCCAGGCCACTGGTCGCGCCTCATGCCAGCCACCTGCGCAGCAGCGCCGACAGCCCGTCGGCCACGAACACCAGCAGCAGGAAGGTGAGCAGGATGCTGCTCGCCTCGCCGCCGTTGAGCATCTTCATCGACTGGTCCATCAGCTGGCCCAGGCCGCCCGCGCCCACGAAGCCCATCACCACCGAGGCGCGCACCGCGCACTCCCAGCGGTAGACGGTGTAGCTGGCCAGCTCCTGCGCGGCGCCGGGCAGCAGGCCGTAGCACAGCGCGGCCAGCCGGCCGCTGCCGGCTTCCAGCAGCGCCCGCGCCGGGCGGGTGTCGGTGGATTCGAGGATCTCGCCATACACCTTGCCCAGCATGCCGCCGTAGGTGATGGCCAGCGCCAGCACGCCCGCAGCCGGCCCGAGGCCCAGCGCCCGTACGAAGAGCAGCGCCCACACCACCTCGGGCACCGCGCGCAGCACCATCAGCAGCGTGCGGGCCGCGGTGCGCAGGAGGCTGCCGCGCCAGCGCAGCGCACCCGGGCCCAGCCGCGAGACCGACAGCGCCCGGCTCATCGCCAGGCCCAGCGGCGCGGCGATGACGAACGCGATGGCCATGCCGGCGGTGGCCATGGCCAGCGTCTCGAGCGTGGCGCGGCCCAGCAGCCGCAGGAATTCAGGGTCGGTGGAAGGCGGCAGGAAACCGGCCAGGAAGCCGCCCATCACCGACAGGTTGCCCGGCTGGAACAGCGCCGACGGGCGGAACTCGCTGAGCTGCAGCACCGGCCACAGCAGCACCAGGCCCAGCACCGCGGCGGTGAGGCGGCCGCGGGCCTGCGGATCGCGCGGCGGGGGCGCGCTCGAGGCGGCGGGCAGCGAAGCCTCGGTGGCCACGGCGGGCGACGGCCGAGCGGCCGGCGGCACGGGCAAGGGGGTCATCGCCACCGCCTTACCGGCACATCGCGCCGGCGGCCAGCGGCAGGTCGGCCGGCAGCAGGCCACCGAAGGCCGGCGCGGCGGTGTCGCCGGCATACAGCGCCTGCAGCAGGGCGGGCGTCACCTCGGGGGCTGGCAGGTCGAACATCACCTCGCCCGCACGCAGGCCCACCACCCGCGGGAACCAGCGCAGCGCCAGTTCCACCGCATGCAGCGAGGCCAGCAGCGTGGCGCCGGTGGCCTCGCTCTGGCCCACCAGCCTCTGCACCGCGGCGTCGGCCAGCGTCGGGTCCAGCGCCGACACCGGCTCGTCGGCCAGCATCAGCTCGGGCCGCTGGTACAGCACGCGGGCGATGCCCACCCGCTGCAGCTGCCCGCCGGAGAGCCGGTCGCAGCGGTCGAACAGCCGGTCGGCCAGCTCCAGCCAGGACAGCACCTCCTGCGCACCGGCGATGTCGGCCGGATGCAGCAGCGACCACAGCGCACGGCCCAGGCTCCACTGGCCCAGCCGGCCGGCCAGCACCGCCGTGACCACGCGCAGCCGCGGCGGGATCGGCGGCGCCTGGTGCACGGTGCCGATGCGCGCCCGCAGCCGGCGCAGCCCGCGCGGCGGCAGCTGCCAGGGCTGCAGGCCCAGCACCGTCAGGTGACCCTGGCTGGGGCGCAGCGCGCAGCCGGCCAGGCGCAGCAGGCTGGTCTTGCCTGCGCCCGAAGGGCCGATGACGGCGATGCGCTCGCCCGCGCGCGCGGCCAGCGTCACCGCCTTCAACGCGCGGTGGCCGTTGGCATGCACCAGGCCCACGCCTTCCAGCTGGAAGGACATGGCCGCGCCCTACTTGATGAGGCCGGCCGACTTGGCCGCGGACTCGATGCCGTCGTAGTTGGACGACTGCGTGGGGATGAACTTGCTGGCCCGCTGCAGCGCCATGATCTCCTTGTGCTGCGGGTTGGCCGGGTCCAGCTGCAGGAAGGCGTCGGTCAGCTTGCGCGTCAGCGCGGCGTCCAGGCCGGGGCGCACCGTCCAGTTGTAGTCGAAGTAAGGCGGCGTCACCGCCAGCACCCGCACCTTGGCGGCGTTGGGATTGCCGGCTTCGTTCAGCTTGTCCAGCACCGACGCGTTGAGCACGCCCGCCTCGGCGCGGCCTGCGGCCACGAAGGCCACGGTGGCGTCGTGCGCGCCGGAGAAGGCCACGGTCTTGAAGTCGGTCTCGGGGTTGATGCCGGCCTGCAGCAGGAAAAAGCGCGGCATCAGGCTGCCCGAGGTGGACGAAGGCGCACCGAAGGCGAAGGTCTTGCCCTTCAGGTCGGCCAGGGTCTTGGCCGGGCTGTCCTTGGGCACGATGAAGCGGCTGGTGAACACCGCGTCCTCCGCCCGCTGCACGATGGGCACCGCGCCGCCCTGGGTGCGCATGCGCGCCTGCACGTAGGTGAAGCCACCCAGCCAGGCCAGGTCGATCTTCTGCGTGGCCAGGCCTTCCACCACCGCGGCGTAGTCGGTCACGGGCACGAACTGCACCTCCATGCCGGTCTGCTGCCTGAGGTAGTCGCCCAGCGGCTTGAACTTGCGCTGCAGCTCGGTGGGGGCTTCGTCGGGGATGGCCGAGACACGCAGGGTGCCGGTCTGGGCCCAGGTGGCGGCGCTGGCGCCGAGCAGCAGCGCGGCCAGCGCGCGGCGGGTGAGTCGAATTTTCATCGGGAGGCTTTCTGGTGCATGCAAGGCGTACCGCGGACCTCGACGAGGCACCACGCGCCGGGCGCAAGGGTAATGCCTCGCGCGCCCGGGGCCACCCGGGCGGCGGCCACAATCACCGGCCCAGCCCCGAGGAGTGATGCCGATGACCAGCCCGACCCCCGCCGCGACGCCCGATGCCGCCCTGCGCCTGACCAGCTTCTCCCACGGCGGCGGCTGCGGCTGCAAGATCGCGCCCAGTGTGCTCAGCGAGATCCTGCGCCAGCGCGCCGGCGGCCTGCTGCCGCCGCAGCTGCTGGTGGGCATCGAGACGGCCGACGACGCCGCCGTCTACCAGCTCAACGACGAGCAGGCGCTCATCGCCACCACCGACTTCTTCATGCCCATCGTCGACGATCCGTTCGACTTCGGCCGCATCGCCGCCACCAACGCCATCAGCGACGTGTACGCCATGGGCGGGCGGCCCATCATGGCGCTGGCACTGGTGGCCATGCCCGTGAACCAGCTGCCGGTGGAAGTCATCGGGCAGGTGCTGCGCGGCGGCGAATCGGTGTGCCAGGCGGCGGGCATCCCCATCGCCGGCGGCCACACCATCGACTCGGTGGAGCCGATCTACGGCCTGGTGGTGATGGGCCTGGTGCATCCGTCCAAGGTGCGGCGCAATGCCGCCGCACGGGCCGGGGACGTGCTGGTGCTGGGCAAGCCGCTGGGGGTGGGCGTGCTGTCGGCCGCGCTCAAGAAGGGCAAGCTGGATGCGGCCGGTTATGCGCGGCTGATCGACACCACCACCCGGCTGAACACGCCCGGCATCGCGCTGGCCGAGCTGCCGGGCGTGCATGCGCTCACCGACGTCACCGGCTTCGGCCTGGCCGGCCATGCGCTGGAGATGGCGCGCGGCGCCGGCCTCACCGCGGTGATCGATTGGGCGCGGGTGCCGCTGCTGCCCGGCATCGAGGCGATGGCGGCCGACGGCTTCGTCACCGGTGCCTCCGGCCGCAACTGGGCGGGCTATGGCGCCGAAGTGCGGCTGGCCGCCGGCCTGCCGCCCACCGCCCAGGCGCTGCTGACCGATCCGCAGACCTCCGGCGGCCTGCTGGTGAGCTGCGCGCCGCAGGCGCTGGACGCGGTGATGGCCGTGTTCGCGCAGGCCGGCTTTGCCGATGCGGCGCCGGTCGGCCGCTTCGAGGCGGGTGGCCCGGGCCTGCGTGTGGAGTGAACGGCCGCGCGCCGGCAACGCGACAGTTGTGTTTCCTGTCGTGACGTAGTGCGCACCCGCCTGCAGAAAACTGCCCGGCGAATCCACCCGATCTGCAGCATGGCCCCCCGTTGCAACGGCCTGCCCTGCCAGGCCGCCGGGGGACGACATGCTTTCAGAAGAGACCAGACCGGCCGCAGTGCCGGAGCCCATGCCCGCCCGCGGCACCATGCCGTCCCCGGGCTGCACCTGCGGCGGCTGCGCGGCCCAGATCGAGCAGCTGCGCAGCGACTTCGAGCAGCGGCTGCAGCTGCGCACGGCGGAATTCGAAGCCGCGCTCAAGCAGCTGGAGGCCTTCAGCTACACCGTCTCGCATGACCTGCGGGCACCGCTGCGCGCCATCGACGGCTTCTCCAAGATCGTGCTGGACGACTACGGCCCGCTGCTGCCCGACACCGGCCGCCAGTACCTTTCGCTGATCCGCGACAGCGCGCAGAAGATGGGCCGGCTGATCACCGACCTGTTGAGCTTCTCCCGCGCCGGCCGGGCGCGGCTGGTCAAGCGGGCGGTCAACACCCAGGCGCTGGTGGCCGAGGCACTGGCGATGCTGGCGCCGCTGCGCGCCGGCCGGCAGGTGGAGCTGCGCGTGGGGCAGCTGCCGCCCTGCCATGGCGACACCGAGCTGCTGCGCCAGGTGTGGGTGAACCTGCTGTCCAACGCCTTGAAGTACAGCCGGCCGCGCACGCTGGCGGTGATCGAGGTCAGCGGCCACGCCCGCGCCGATGGCACCGTGCACTACCTGGTGCGCGACAACGGCGTGGGCTTCGACATGCGGCATGCCGACAAGCTGTTCGGTGTGTTCGAGCGGCTGCATCCCTCCGCCGAGTTCGAAGGCACCGGCGTCGGCCTGGCCATCGTGCAGCAGATCGTGCAGCGCCATGGCGGCGACATCCAGGCCGGCGCCACGCCCGGCCAGGGCGCCACCTTCCAGTTCCACCTGCCTGCGCCGTGACAACCGACTTGCCTTGCCCGCCGTGAACCCGCCCTCCCCCATAGACGTGCTCATCGCCGAGGACGAAGCCATCGACCTCGAACTCACCCTGCGCGGCCTGCGCCAGGTGCCGCTGCGCGGCGGCATGCAGGTGGTGCACGACGGCCAGGAAGCGGTGGACTTCCTGCTCGCCCAGGGCCGCCATGCCGGCCGGCGCGACGCGCCGCCGCCACGGCTGGTGCTGCTGGACGTGAAGCTGCCCAAGCTGGACGGCCTGGAGGTGCTGGCCCGGCTGCGCGCCCATCCAGCCACCCGCCTGGTGCCGGTGGTGATGCTCAGCAGCTCGCAGGAGCGGGTGGACGTGCAGCGCAGCCACCGGCTGGGCGCCAACAGCTACGTGGTCAAGCCGGTGCAGTTCGAGGACTACCTGCAGGCATTGCGCCGCGTGGGCCGCTACTGGCTGGAGCTGAACCAGCCGGCCGAGGACGGCAGCCCCGGCATGCCCAGCTGACACGGCGCAAGCGCCGATTGACCCGGCGCGGCGGGCGGGCTAGGCTGGTGCCGATGCAGTACCCCCGCCCGCAGTCGTGGCTTTCGAAGATGGTGGGCATGGCGTTCTTCAGCGCCATCCTCGCGGCCCTGTCGGCCTGCGATCCCAAGCCCGCCACGCCACCCACTCCCACCGCGCAAGCGGCCCCGGCCAACGCGCCGACCTCCACCGCCAGCGGTGCGCAGCCGGGCGTCAAGCCGGTCGACGAGGCGCATGCCGCTTCCTCGGTCGGGCCGTCCGACGGCGCGGCCGCCATCGGCGGCGTGGCCGGCTCCGGAGGCCACACCGGCAGCGAGGCGCCCGCGCCCACCGCCGGTGACGGCGCGGCCAGCGCCGCCAGCCGCTGAACCCCACTTCTCCAGCCCCCAGGAATTCACCCAGGAGCTTTTTTGATGATGGACATGGACCGAAGGCAGTTCTTCCGGGTCAGCGGGGCGGGCCTGGTCGGCTCCAGCCTCGTGGCGCTGGGGTTCTCGCCCGATGCCGCACTGGCCGAAGCCCGCACCTTCAAGCTGGCCCGCGCCACCGAGACCCGCAACACCTGCCCGTACTGCTCGGTGGGCTGCGGGATCATCATGTACAGCCTCGGCGACAAGGCGAAGAACGTCACCGCCGACATCATGCACATCGAGGGCGACCCGGATCACCCGGTCAACCGCGGCACGCTGTGCCCCAAGGGCGCCGGCCTGCTGGACTTCGTGCACAGCCCCAACCGGCTGAAGTACCCCGAAGTGCGCGAGCCCGGCAGCAAGGAGTGGAAGCGCATCGGCTGGGGCGAGGCGCTCGACCGCATCGCCAAGCTGATGAAGGCCGACCGCGATGCCAACTTCATCGCCACCACGGCGGACGGCAAGCCGGTGAACCGGTGGGTGTCCACCGGCATGCTGTGTGCCTCCGCCTCGTCCAACGAAACCGGCTACATCACGCACAAGGCGTTCCGGTCGTTGGGCATGCTCGCCTTCGATAACCAGGCCCGCGTTTGACACGGACCGACGGTGGCCAGTCTGGCCCCGACGTTCGGCCGCGGTGCGATGACCAACCATTGGCAGGACATCCAGAACGCGGATCTCGTGCTGATCATGGGTGGCAACGCCGCCGAGGCGCATCCGTGCGGCTTCAAGTGGGTGATCGAGGCCAAGAAGCACAACAAGGCCCGGCTGGTGGTGGTGGACCCGCGCTTCACGCGTTCGGCCGCCATGGCCGACTACTACGCGCCCATTCGGCCCGGCAGCGACATCGCCTTCCTGGGCGGCGTCATCCGCTACCTGCTGAGCAACGACAAGATCCAGACCGAGTACGTCCGCAGCTACACCAACGCCAGCTTCATCGTCGGGCCTGACTACAAGTTCGAGAATGGCCTGTTCAGCGGCTACAACCCCGACAAGCGCAGCTACAACCCGGCCAGCTGGGGCTACGCCATGGACGACCAGGGCTTCGCCCGCGTCGACCCCACGATGCAGGACCCGCAGTGCGTGCTGCAGGTGATGAAGCGCCACTACGAGCGCTACACGCCCGAGATGGTGAGCCGCATCACCGGCACGCCGCAGGACCAGTTCCTGAAGGTGTGCGAGTACATCGCCAGCACCGCCGGCCCCGAGCGCACCATGACCATCATGTATGCGCTGGGCTGGACGCAGCACAGCCAGGGCTCGCAGATCATCCGCACCGCGGCCATCGTGCAGCTGCTGCTGGGCAACATCGGCGTGCCCGGCGGCGGCATGAATGCGCTGCGCGGCCACAGCAACATCCAGGGCCTGACCGACCTGGGGCTACTGTCGAACTCGCTGCCCGGCTACCTGTCGCTGGCCCGCGAGAGCGAGCAGACGCTGGAGGACTACTACAAGCCCCGTGCGCTGAAGCCGCTGCGCCCCAACCAGATGAGCTACTGGCAGAACTACCCCAAGTTCTTCGTCAGCCTGCAGAAGGCCTGGTGGGGCGACGCCGCGACCGCGGACAACGAGTGGGCCTTCCACTACCTGCCGAAGATCGACAAGCTGTACGACGTGCTGCAGACCTTCGAGCTGATGACCCAGGGCAAGCTCAATGGCTACATCTGCCAGGGCTTCAACCCGGTGGGCTCATTCCCGCACAAGGCCAAGGTGGTCGAGGGCCTGTCCAAGCTCAAGTTCCTGGTGACCATCGACCCGCTGGTGACCGAGACCAGCGAGTTCTGGCGCAACTTCGGCGAGTTCAACGACGTCAAGCCCGAGGACATCCAGACCACGGTGTTCCGCCTGCCGTCCACCTGCTTCGCGGAGGAGGACGGCTCGCTCACCAATTCCAGCCGCTGGCTGCAGTGGCACTGGAAGGGCGCCGAGCCGCCCGGCGAGGCCCGTGGCGACGTGGAGATCGTGGCCGGCATCTGGACGCGCATCCGTGCGCTGTACCAGAAGGAGGGCGGCGCCTTCCCCGACCCCATCCTCAAGCTGACCTGGGGCTACAAGATCCCGCACAGCCCGTCGTCGGAGGAGCTGGCGCGCGAGTACAACGGCCGTGCCCTGGCCGACGTGACCGATCCCAAGGACCCGACCAAGGTGCTGGCCAAGGCCGGCGAGCAGGTGTCCGGCTTCGGCCTGCTGCGCGACGACGGCAGCACCGCCTGCGGCTGCTGGATCTATGCCGGCAGCTGGACCCAGGCCGGCAACCAGATGGCCCGGCGCGACAACAGCGACCCCTATGGCGTGGGCCAGGCGCTGAACTGGGCCTGGGCCTGGCCGGCCAACCGGCGCATCCTCTACAACGCCGCCTCGGCCGACCCCACCGGCAAGCCCTGGCGTGCCGACCGCCGCTACCTCGCCTGGACCGGCACGGCCTGGGGCGGGGCCGACGTGCCCGACATCGCACCGGGCGCCAACCCGAACGAGCCCGAGGCGGTGCATCCGTTCATCATGACGGCCGAGGGCGTGGCACGCCTGTTCGCGCCCACGGGCATGGCCGAGGGGCCGCTGCCGGAGCACTACGAGCCCTTCGAGTCGCCGCTGGTGGGCAATCCGCTGCATCCGGACAACCCGGTGGCACGGGCCAATCCCGCGGCCCGGGTGTTCAAGCGCGACCTGGATGCGATGGGCCAGCCCAAGGACTATCCGTATGCGGCCACCAGCTACCGGCTGACCGAGCACTTCCACTACTGGACCAAGAACGTGCAGACCTCGGCCATCATCCAGCCGCAGCAGTTCGTGGAGATCGGCGAGGCCCTGGCCAAGGAGAAGGGCATCGCCCATGGCGACATGGTCAAGGTGAGCAGCCCGCGCGGCTTCATCAAGGCGGTGTGCGTGGTCACCAAGCGCATCCGGGCGCTGGAATGCGACGGCAAGCCGATGCACACGGTGGGCCTGCCCAACCACTGGGGCTTCGTGGGCGTGGCGCGGCCGGGCTACCTGGTGAACACGCTGACGCCGTTCGTGGGCGATGCCAACACCCAGACGCCCGAGTACAAGAGCTTCACCGTCAACATCGAGAAGGCATGAAGGAGCACTGACGCATGTCTTCGCTGCAATCCCTGGACATCGAACTGCGCTCGGCCACGCCCACGGCCGCGCCGCAGGTCCGCAAGCAACCCGAGGTCGCCAAGCTCATCGACGTGTCCACCTGCATCGGCTGCAAGGCCTGCCAGGTGGCCTGCATGCAGTGGAACGACCTGCGTGACGAGGTGGGCACCAACCACGGCACCTACGACAACCCCAACGACCTCACCCCCAAGAGCTGGACGGTGATGCGCTTCTCGGAAGTGGAGCCCGAGGAGAACAAGCTCGAGTGGCTGATCCGCAAGGACGGCTGCATGCACTGCGAGGACCCGGGCTGCCTGAAGGCCTGCCCGAGCCCGGGCGCCATCGTCAAGTACAGCAACGGCATCGTCGACTTCATCAGCGAGCACTGCATCGGCTGCGGCTACTGCGTCAGCGGCTGCCCGTTCGACGTGCCGCGGCTGAGCGAGGTGGACAACAAGGCCTACAAGTGCAGCCTGTGCTCCGACCGCGTGACGGTGGGCCTGGAGCCGGCCTGCGTGAAGGCCTGCCCCACCGGCGCCATCCGCTTCGGCACCAAGGAGGACATGCACGACTACGCCGAGGAACGGCTGGTCGACCTGAAGGAGCGTGGCTTCCAGAATGCCGGCCTGTACGACCCCGCCGGCGTGGGCGGCACGCACGTGATGTACGTGCTGCAGCATGCCGACCGGCCCGAGCTGTACCACGGCCTGCCGAAGGACCCGCACATCAGCCCGCTGGTGGGCCTGTGGAAGGGCCTGGCCAAGCCGCTGGCGCTGGTGGCCATGGCCGGCGCGGTGCTGGGCGGCTTCTTCCACTACATGAAGGTGGGCCCGGTGGAGGACAAGGACGCGGAGGACCGGCCATGACCACGACGAGCACCCCCGCGCGGACCACCGCCACGGCCACCCATCCCGGCGAGATCCGCCGCTACAAGGACGGCACGCGCATGAACCACTGGTTCGTGGCGCTGCTGTTCTTCGCGGCGGCGCTGTCGGGCCTGGCCCTCTTCCATCCGGTGCTGTTCTTCTTCAGCAACCTGTTCGGCGGCGGCCAGCTCACGCGCATCCTGCATCCGTTCCTCGGGCTGGCGATGGTGCTGGGCTTCGTGTTCCTGTTCTTCACCGTCTGGCGGGAGAACCTCATCGGCCGCGCCGACCGCGAGTGGCTGCGGCATTCCGGCCAGATGCTCAAGGGCAACAAGGGCTCGATGCCAGCCGTGGGCAAGTACAACGCCGGGCAGAAGCTGGTGTTCTGGGGCTTCGCGGTGAGCCTGCTGCTGCTGCTGGTCACCGGCTTCATGTTCTGGGCGCCCTACTTCTTCCACCTGTTCCCGGTGACGGTGCGCCGGCTGGCCATCCTGGTCCATGCGGTGTCGGCGGTGGTGCTGGTGCTGTCGGTCATCGTTCATGTGTATGCGGCCATCTGGGTCAAGGGCACCACGCGGGCGATGACGCGCGGCACCGTGACCGACAGCTGGGCCCGCCACAACCATCCGCTGTGGCACCGTGAAATGACCGAAGGCCATCCGCCACGTGACTGACCCCACCACGACGACCCGCACCAGCCGGCTGCTCGACCCCGAACAGATCGCCATCCAGGCAGGCCGGCAGATGCCGTTCCTGCGCCTGCCGCAGCGCGCCACGGTGTATGGCGAGCGCGCCCTGCGGCTGCGCCAGCTGGCTGCCGCGCATCCGATGCGCGACTACCTGCTGTTCATCGCCGAGCTGGTGCAGGCCCAGCACCAGGTGCTGCAGGACTACGCCAGCGTGCCGCTGCCCGATGCCGCGGCCTGCGATGCCGCCGCCCGCGGCCTGCTGCCGCCGCTGCCGGCCACGCTGTGGCCGCTGGATGCGGCCTGGCGCACCGAGCTGCGCCGGCTGCTGGGCCTGCTCGACCAGCGGCTGCCGGAAGGCCCGGCGCGCGAGGTGGTGCGGCGAGTGATGGCAGCGGACGACGCCTGGCTCGACCGCCAGGCCGACGCCCTGCGCAACGGCATCGCCCGCAGCCTGGACCTGGCGGCCGCGCCGCTGGTGGCTGCGGGGCTGCAGGCCTTCTTCACCCATGCGGTGATCGCCACCGCGCAGGCACACGGCGATGCGGTGTTCGGTCGCACCGATCCGGCCACCGGCTGCCCCTGCTGCGGCAGTGCGCCCACCGCCAGCGTCACCCGCATCGGCGCGGACGAATCGGGCCACCGCTACCTGGCCTGCTCGGTCTGCGCCACGCAGTGGCACTACGTGCGCATCAAGTGCGCGCATTGCGAGAACACCCGCGGCATCAGCTACCAGCAGCTGGAAGCGCCGGCCCCGGACGGCACTGCGCGCGGTGCCTACCTGGGCGCAGTGAAGGCCGAATGCTGCGAGAGCTGCGGCCACTACCTGAAGATGGTGGCGATGGAACGCGACCCCGAGGTGGAGCCGATGGCCGACGACCTGGCCAGCGTGGCGCTCGACCTGCTGGTCAGCGAAGCCGGCCACCAGCGTGCCGGCGTCAACCTGATGCTGCTGTTCGGGGACGCCGAATCCTCATGACGATGCGGCCCGACGAGTCCATGGTCCATGGCTCGAAGGCTTTGCTCCAGCAGCTTCCTTCGGTCGACCGCATCCTGCAGTGGCCTGCCGTGCAGGCGCTCGTGGCCACGCACGGCCACACGCTGGTGGCCGGCGAGGCGCGGGCCCTGGTCGCCCGGCGGCGCGAAGCCGCGCGTGCCGGCTTGCTGGCACCCGCGGCCCTGCAGCCCGCCACCCTGGCCGCCGACCTGGCCGGCCGCTGCCGCGACCGCCTGGCGCCGCGGCTCAGGCCGGTGCTCAACCTCACGGGCACGGTGATCCATACCAACCTGGGCCGCTCGGTGCTGGCCGACGAGGCCATCGCCCGCATCGTCAGCACCATGGCCGGGCCGAACAACCTGGAGTTCGACCTCGACACCGGCGGCCGCGGCGACCGCGACACGCTGGTGGAAGAGCTGCTGTGCGAGATCACCGGTGCCGAGGCGGCCACCGTGGTCAACAACAACGCCGGCGCGGTGCTGCTCACCATCGCGGCGCTGGCCCGCGGGCGCGAGGTCGTCGTCTCGCGCGGGGAACTGGTGGAGATCGGCGGCGCCTTCCGCATGCCCGACGTGATGGCCAGCGCCGGCGCGCAGATGGTGGAGGTGGGCACCACCAACCGCACCCACCCGGCCGACTACCAGCAGGCGCTGAACGAGCGCACCGCGCTGGTCATGAAGGTGCACACCAGCAATTACGCGGTGCAGGGCTTCACCTCGGCGGTGAGCGAAGCGGTGCTGGCGCCGCTGTGCCATGCGCGCGGCGTGCCGCTGGCCACCGACCTGGGCAGCGGATCGCTCATCGACCTGGCCGCCCACGGCCTGCCGCGCGAGCCGCTGCCGCAGGAGATGCTGCGCGCCGGCTGCGACGTGGTCACCTTCAGCGGCGACAAGCTGCTGGGCGGTCCGCAGGCCGGGCTCATCGTCGGCAGCCGGGCGGCGGTGGGCCGCATCCGCAAGTTCCCGATGAAGCGGGCGCTGCGCATGTCCAAGCTGCCGCTGGCGGCACTGGAGGCCACGCTGATGCTGTACCTGCAGCCCGAGCGGCTGGTGCGCGACCTGCCCACGCTGCGCCACCTCACGCGGCCGCAATCGCAGGTGGCGGCCATGGCGCAGGCGCTGCAGCCGGCGGTGGCGCAGGCGCTTTCGCCGCGCTTCGAGGTGGGCTGCGTCGCTCTCAGCAGCCAGATCGGCTCGGGCTCGCTGCCGGTGGATCGGCTGCCTTCGGCCGGCCTGGCGATCGGACCCGCGGGCATCCCCAAGGGCGTGGGCACCGCGCTGGACGAACTGGCCCGCGCGCTGCGCGGCCTGCCGCTGCCGGTGGTGGGCCGCATCGCGCACGACCAGCTGCTGCTGGACCTGCGCTGCCTGGACGAGGCCGCGCCGTTCATGGCGCAGCTGCCGGCGCTGCGCGAGGCGCTGGGCATGGAGCCGCTCGCGGGATGATCGTCGGAACATGATCATTGGCACTGCAGGCCACATCGACCACGGCAAGACCACGCTGGTGCGCGCCCTCACCGGCGTGGACACCGACCGCCTGCCCGAGGAAAAGCGCCGCGGCATCTCCATCGAACTGGGCTATGCCTACCTGCCGGCCGACGATGGGCAGGTGATCGGCTTCGTCGACGTGCCGGGCCACGAGCGCCTGCTGCACACCATGCTGGCCGGCGCCACCGGCATCGACCACCTGCTGCTGCTGGTGGCCGCCGACGACGGGGTGATGCCGCAGACCCGCGAGCACCTTGCGGTGGCTGCGCTGCTGGGCCTGTCGCATGGCACCGTCGCCCTCACCAAGGCGGACCGGGTGGACGCCGCGCGCCTGCAGCAGGTGCACACCGAGGTGCAGGCGCTGCTGGCGCCCACGCCGCTGGCCGGCGCGCCGGTGTTCGAGGTGTCGGCCACCACCGGCATTGGCGTCGACGAACTGCGCCGCCACCTGCTGCAGCAGGCCGCCATCCCGCGCGCGGCCGATGCGCGGCCGGCGTTCCGGCTGGCCATCGACCGCGCCTTCACGCTGGCCGGCACCGGCACCGTCGTCACCGGCAGCGTGCATGCGGGCGCCGTGTCGGTGGGCGACGAGCTGCGCCTGGTGCCCGGCGATCGCCTGCTGCGCGTGCGGGGCCTGCATGCGCAGAACCAGCCGGCGCAGCAGGCCGCGCCCGGCCAGCGCTGTGCGGTGGCACTGGCCGGCATCGAGCGCGAGGCGGTGGGCCGCGGCCAATGGCTGTGCGCACCCGAGGTGGCCCAGGCCACCGAACGCATGGACGTGCGCCTGCAGCTCTGGCCCGGCGAGGCCAGGCCGCTGCGCAGCGGCACCACGGTGCACCTGCACCTGGGTACCGCCGACGTGCTGGCCAGCGTCGCGCTGCTGGACGTCGAAGCCCTGCAGCCCGGTGGCACCGCCCTGGCGCAACTGGTGCTGCGCGCGCCGGTGGGCGCCTGGCATGGCGACCGCGGCGTGCTGCGCGACGCCACCGCCAGCCGCACCGTGGCCGGCATCACCGTGCTCGACGCGCAGGCGCCGGCGCGCTACCGCCGCACGCCGGAGCGGCTGCAGTGGCTGGCCGCCGCCGCGCTGCCCGATGCGGCGCCGCGGCTGCAGGCGCTGCTGCAGGCCGCGCCGCAGGGCCTGGACCTGTCGGCACTGGCGCGCGGCCTGGGCTGGCGCGTCAGGGACCTGCCGTTGCCGGCCGAAGCCGTGTGCATCGATGCGCAGGCTCGCGCGGTGACGTGCCCGGCGCCTGGCGGGCAGTCCGCGCGGGCGGAGGACACCGGCCACTTGGTCGCCATCGCCAGCGGCCACCTGCAGGCGTTGCAGCAGCGGCTGGTGGACGCGCTGGCGGCGCTGCATGCGCAGCAGCCGGACGAGATCGGCCCCGATCCGCGCCGCTTCAAGCGCCTGGCCGCGCCGCGCATGGACGACCTGGTGTTCCGCCATGCGCTCGATGCGCTGGTGGCCGAGGGCCGCGCCGTGCGCAGCGGCCACTGGCTGCACCTGCCCGCGCATGCGGCGCGGCTGTCCGAAGCCGAGGAGAAGCTGGTGGGCAGGCTGATGCCGGCGATGCTCGAAGGTGGCTTCGATCCGCCGTGGGCGCGCGAGCTCGCCAAGCTCACGTCCACGCCCGAGCCCATGGTGCGGCTGACGCTGGCCAACCTGTCGCGCCGCGGCCAGGCCTTCGCCGTCGTCAAGGACCTTTACTATCCGCTGCCCACGATCGAGCGCCTGGCCGGGCTGGCACGGCAGGCGGCGGCGGGGCCGCAGGGCCTGTGCGCCGCGAGCTTCCGCGACGCCACCGGCCTGGGCCGCAAGCGGGCCATCCAGTTGCTGGAGTTCTTCGACCGGGTGGGCTTCACCCGCCGCGTGAAGGACCTGCATGTGCTGCGGCCCGATGCCGCACTGTTCGACGGCGGCCGCTAGCGGCGGCCGCACACACCGGAAGGGAATCGTCCCCGGTGGGACGGCCGGGCTTCAAACCCGGTGGGTGGCGCCACGCGTCGCCGGGAGGGTTCGACTCCCTCTCCCTTCCGCCACCCTGGCGGCGGACCGGCGCCCTGTTACGGGTGCGGGCGGCTGGGGCACACTCGCGGCTTTTCCGCCCTGCCCAGCGCCATGACCCCTGCCGAACGCAAGCCGATCACGCTGCACCGCCTGCGCGAGATGCATGCCACCCGCGAGAAGATCGCGATGCTGACCTGCTACGACGCCACCTTCGCCCGCCTGCTCGATGCGGCCGGCGTGGACGTGCTGCTGGTGGGCGATTCGCTGGGCATGGTGCTGCAGGGCCAGGCCAGCACCGTGCCGGTGAGCCTGGACGACATGGCCTACCACACCGCCTGCGTGGCCCGCGGCAACCGCAGCGCCTGGGTGGTGGGCGACCTGCCCTACGGCAGCTACCACCAGTCCAACGAGCAGGCGCTGGCCAGCGCGGTGCGGCTGATGCAGGCCGGCGCGCACATGGTCAAGCTCGAAGGCGGCGGCTGGACGGCGCCGGTGATGCGCTTCCTGTCGGAGCGCGGCGTGCCGGTGTGCGCCCACCTGGGGCTCACGCCGCAGTCGGTGCATGCGCTGGGCGGCTGGCGCATCCAGGGCCGCGACGAAGCGGCGGCGCAGCTGATGCGCCAGCAGGCCCGCGAGCTGGCCGAGGCCGGCGCGCAGATGCTGGTGGTGGAACTGATTCCCGCCGCGCTGGGCCGCATGCTGGCCGATGAGCTGCCGATTCCCGTCATCGGCATCGGTGCCGGCGTGGGCTGCGGCGGCCAGGTGCTGGTGCTGCACGACATGCTGGGCCTGACGCAAGGCCGGCTGCCGAAGTTCGTCCGCAACTTCATGCAGGGCAGCGACGGCGTGGAAGCCGCGGTGCGCGCCTACGTGGCGGCGGTGAAGGAAGGCAGCTTCCCCGACGACAAGCTGCACGGCTACTGAGCAAACCGACGACAGGAGACACGCGATGAAAGTGCTTCACCGCATCGACGAACTGCGCGCCGCGCTGGCGGGCGGTCCCCGCCCGGCCTTCGTGCCCACCATGGGCAACCTGCATGAAGGCCACCTGGCCCTGGTGCGCCAGGCCCGGGCGCACGGCGTTCCGGTGGTGGCCAGCATCTTCGTCAACCGCCTGCAGTTCGCGCCGCACGAGGACTTCGACCGCTACCCGCGCACCCTGCCGCGCGACGCCGAGCTGCTGGAAGGCGCCGGCTGCGACATCGTCTTTGCGCCCGACGAGGCCGAGATGTACCCGGTGCTCCAGGGCTTCAAGGTGCAGCCGCCCGCGGCGCTGGCCGACATCCTGGAAGGCCACTTCCGCCCCGGCTTCTTCACCGGCGTGTGCACCGTGGTGATGAAGCTGTTCCAGATCGTGCAGCCCGGCATCGCGCTGTTCGGCAAGAAGGACTACCAGCAGTGCATCGTGGTGCGCAACATGGTGGAGCAGTTCAACATGCCTATACAAGTGATCGGCGGCGAGACGGTGCGGGCCGAAGGCGGCCTGGCCCTGTCCTCGCGCAACGGCTACCTCAGCGATGCCGAGCGCACCGAGGCCGTGGCGCTGAGCGCCGAGCTGCAGCGCGTGGCCCAGGCGGTGCGCGGCGGCCGCCGCGACTTCGCCGACATCGAGGCCGCGGCGCTGCAGGCGCTGCGCCAGCGCGGCTGGCAGCCCGACTACGTGGCAGTGCGCCGCCGCGCCGACCTGGCGCAGCCGCAGGCCGCCGGCGAGCCGCTGGTGGTGGTGGCCGCCGCGCGGCTGGGCAGCACGCGGCTGATCGACAACCTGGAGATCTGACGCCGGCGCTTGGCGCGCCCGCCGGGGCGCCGCAGAATCGTTGCCCCCTTTTCCACCGTGGAGCGCACGATGAACGCTGCAGTGCAGAAGAAGCCCGAGGGCTACCACACCGCCACGCCCTACCTGACCATCACCGGCGCGGCGGCCGCCATCGACTACTACCGCCAGGCCTTCGGCGCGGTGGAGGTGATGCGGCTGGCCGACCCCGGGGGCGCCATCATGCATGCCGAGATCCGCATCGGCGACTCGATCATCATGCTCAGCGAGGACGCGCCCCAGTGGGGCGTGCGCAGCCCGCAGGCCATCGGCGGCACCGCCTGCTCGGTGATGCTGTACGTGGATGACGTGGACGCGACGTATGCCGCGGCCATCGCCGCCGGCGGCAAGCCCGCCATGCCGGTGGAAAACCAGTTCTACGGCGACCGCAGCGGCTCCTTCCTCGACCCCTTCGGCCACCGCTGGATCGTCTCCACCCATGTGGAAGACGTGTCCAACGAGGAAGTAGCCCGCCGGGCGGCGGCCTTGTTCGCGCCGGGCGCGGGCTGAAGGAGCGTGCGCGGCGCAGGCGGGCAATGCCTCAAGTTCCCGCGGCGCGGCCCGATGACCGTTACAAACCCCGCCGCTCAGGAGCTTGTCACGTGTCTCTCGGAACCGCCACGCACCTCGCGCCCTTCGTGCAATGCGCCAGCACCCTGCCGGCCATGCCCGAGGTGGCCAACACGCTGATCCGCTCCTTCTCGCGCGACGACCTCTCGCTGGGCGAGGTGGCCGGGCTGATCGGGCGTGACCAGGTGCTGGCGGCCAAGGTGCTGCGGCTGGCCAATTCGCCGCGCTACTCGCCTTCGCACAGCATCGCCTCGCTGAAGGACGCGGCTGCCACGCTGGGCCTGCGCTCGCTGCGCGACCTGACGCTGGCCGCCTGCATGTGCAGCGCCTTTCCGTCGGTGATCGGCTTCGACCGCCTGGCCTTCTGGCGCTCCACGCTGGCGCTGGCGGCCTACACCCAGCCGCTGGCGCGGGCGATGGGCCTGGACGAGGACGAGGCCTACCTCGGCGGCCTGGTGCTGCGCACCGGCCAGATCCTGATGCTGATGACCGACCCCGAGCATTCGGTGCTGGCCCACTACCAGGCCAGCACGGTCGACTCCACCATCGGCGTGGAAAGCCGCCTCTTCGGCTGCAGCCACCCCGAGGTGACGGCCGCGCTGGCGCACCACTGGCATTTCCCCGCCTCGCTGGTGATGGCGCTCACCGCGGCGGTCGATCCGCTGGCCACCCGGCCCTTCAGCCGCATGGGCGCCGCGCTGCGGCTGGCCAGCGTCATCACCGACTGCCGCGAGCTGGGCGTGCCGGTGCAGGACGGCCTGCAGCTGATGCAGTCGGCACTGCTGGAACACCTGCAACTCGACCTGGGCTGGCTGGAAGCCCACCTGCCCGACCATCGCCTGGCCACCGCAGGTGTGGAGGCCCTGGTGCACTAGCACCCCGGGTCGGATCAGCCCGACACCACCGGGATCCCTCGAAACTGCCCGGCCTGGGCCGCACCGGCCGGCTTGGGATAACGCGCCGCGTCGAAGCGGTGCAGCAGCTCGGCCTCGCGCGCCTTGGCCAGCGCCACGTTGGCGATCTTCACGTGGCCGTAGCCGCGCATCTTCTGCGGCACCGCCGCGATCTGCGTGGCCAGCGCCAGGTTGCCGGCGCTCAGCCTGGGCAGCAGCTCGTCCAGGCGCGATTCGAAGGCCGCGATCAGGCCGCGCTCCATCCGCCGTTCCTCGGTGTAGCCGAACACGTCCAGCGGCGTGCCGCGCAGCGCCCGCGCCTTGGCCAGCACGCCCAGCGCCGGCATCAGCCAGGCGCCGAAGCGCATCTTGCGCGGCGCCCCGCCGTCCTTCGGGCGGCTGAGCAGCGGCGGCGCCATGTAGAACTCTAGCTTCATGTCGCCTTCGAACTGCTGCGCCAGCTGCTGCCTGAAGGCACCGTCGGTGTACAGCCGCGCCACCTCGTACTCGTCCTTGTAGGCCATCAGCTTGAGCAGGCTGGCCGCGGCGGCGCGGGTGAAGGGAAGCGTGGCGTCCGCGCCCAGCGCCTGCTCACGCTGCTGCAGCTGCCGCACACGGGCCTCGAAGCGGCGCGCATAGGCCGCGTTCTGGTAGCCGGTGAGGTGGGCGACGCCGCGAGCGACCAGCGCTTCCAGCGTCTCGCCATCGGCGCTCGCCGCCGCTTCGGCCGGTGCGTTCAGCAGCGTGTGCAGCGCGGCTTCGTCGGCCGCGGCCATGCGGCCCAGCGAGAAGGCGAGCTGGTTGGACTGCACCGCCACGCCGTTGAGCTCGATGGCGCGCTGCAGCGCCTCCAGGCTCACCGGGATCAGGCCGCGCTGCCAGGCATAGCCCATCGCCAGGATGTTGCTGACGATGGAGTCGCCGAGGAAGGCTTCGGCCAGTGCCTGCGCCTCGAAGGTCTCCACGCGGTCGGCGCCGGCGGCGAACTCCAGCTTGGCCAGCAGCAGGTCGGTCTTCAGGCTGGCATCGGGGTTCTTCAGCGACTCGGCCACCGGGATCTCGTGCAGGTTGGCCAGCACGCGGGTGCGGCCATGGCGCACCGTCTGCAGCGCCTCGGGGGAGGCGGCCACCACGATGTCGCAGGCCAGCACCGCATCGGCCTGCTGGGTGTCGATGCGCACCTGGTTCAGGCGCTCGGGCGTGTCGGCCAGGCGCACGAAGCTGAGCACCGAGCCACCCTTCTGCGCAAAGCCCATGAAGTCGAGCACGCTGGCGCTCTTGCCTTCCAGGTGCGCGGCCATCGCGATCACCGCGCCCACCGTCACCACGCCGGTGCCGCCGACGCCGGTGACCAGCAGGTCGTAGGGCCCGGTCCAGGCATGCGGCGCGGGCCGCGGCAGCGCCGCCACCTGCTGCATGAAGCGCTCGGCGCCGGCGCCGGCCAGCGCACCCGTCTTCTTGCGCGGCCGGCCACCCAGCACGCCGACGAAGCTCGGGCAGAAGCCCTTGGCGCAGGAGTAGTCCTTGTTGCAGCTGCTCTGGTCGATGCGGCGCTTGCGGCCCAGCGGCGTCTCGTGCGGCAGCACCGCCACGCAGTTGCTCTGCACCGAGCAATCGCCACAGCCTTCGCACACCCGCTCGTTGATGAACAGGCGCCGCGCCGGGTCCACCATCTCGCCCTTCTTGCGGCGGCGGCGCTTCTCGGCCGCGCAGGTCTGCTCGTAGATCAGCACGGTGACGCCGGCCACCTCGCGCAGCCGGCGCTGCACCGCATCGAGCTGGCTGCGGTCGTGGAACTCGGTGCCCGCCGGAAAGCGGCTCTTGATGGCGTCGTACTTGTTGATGTCGTCGGACAGCACCACCACCTGCTTGACGCCTTCGCTCTCCACCTGCCGCGCGATGGCGTCGACGCTGATGACGCCGTCCACCGGCTGGCCGCCCGTCATGGCCACCGCGTCGTTGAACAGGATCTTGTAGGTGAGCGTGGCCTTGGCCGCCACCGCCTGCCGGATGGCGAGGTAGCCCGAGTGGTAGTAGGTGCCGTCGCCCAGGTTCTGGAACACATGCGGCACCTTGGTGAACATCGAGTGCGAAACCCAGTCCACGCCCTCGCCACCCATCTGGATCAGGCCCGCGGTGTCGCGGTCCATCCAGTTGGCCATGAAGTGGCAGCCGATGCCGGCGCGCGCGGTGGAGCCTTCGGGCACCACGGTGGAGGTGTTGTGCGGGCAGCCGGCGCAGAAGTACGGCAGCCGCTTGACGCTGTCGGCGTCATTGGCCAGCAGCTCGGGCGGTGTGAAGTCGCGCACCAGGTGGCGCTTGTCCATCTGCGGGTTGCCGGGAAAGTGCCGCACCAGCCACTGGTCCACCAGCTGGATCAGCCGCGAAGGCCGCAGCTCGCCCAGGTCCGACACCAGCGGCCGGCCCTGCGCATCGCGCTTGCCGACGATGGCCGGGCGCACCGGCTGGTTGTAGAACAGGTCGCGCATCTGCGTCTCGACGACGGCGCCCTTCTCCTCGATCACCAGCACTTCCGCCAGGCCCTGCGCAAAGGCCTGCATGCGCGTGGTTTCCAGCGGGAAGCTCAGGCCCACCTTGTACAGGCGCACCCCGGCCTCGGCCAGCATCGCCGGCGTGATCTCCAGCCGGCGCAGCACCTCCATCAGGTCGAAGTGGGCCTTGCCGCAGGTGACGATGCCCACCGTGGCGTGCGCCGATTCGATGACGTGGCGGTCGATGCTGTTGACGGCCGAGAAGGCACGCACCGCATCCAGCTTGTCGGCCAGGCGCGATTCGATGCGCAGCGAAGGCAGGTCGGGCCAGCGGTAGTGCAGGCCATCGGCCGGCGCCTGGTGGCCGGTGGCCGCACGCACGGTGTCGGCATCGGCCCAGGCGGCGACGCGGGACTGCACGAGGTCCAGGTCGACCGTGGAGCCGCTCTCTACCACTTCGGACAGGGCGGTCAGGCCCACCCAGGCGCCGCTGAAGCGCGAGAGTGCGTAGCCGTACAGGCCGAACTCCAGGTACTCGGCCACGTTGGCGGGCGAGACCACCGGCATGCTCCACCCCATCATCGCGTGGTCGCTCTGGTGCGGCATGGAGGAGCTGACGCAGCCGTGGTCGTCGCCCGCCACCACCAGCACGCCGCCATGCGGCGACGAGCCGTAGGCATTGCCGTGCTTCAGCGCATCGCCCGCGCGGTCCACGCCCGGGCCCTTGCCGTACCACATCGCGAAGACGCCCTCGACGGTGCGCTCGGCATCCGATTCCACCCGCTGCGTGCCCAGCACCGCGGTGGCGCCCAGCTCCTCGTTGATGGCAGGCAGGAAGCGCAGGCCGCATTCGTTGAAGCGCTTGCCCGCCTTCCAGATGGCTTGGTCCAGCATGCCCAGCGGCGAGCCGCGGTAGCCGCTGATGAAGCCCTGGGTGTTCAGCCCGGCGGCCTCGTCACGCGCGCGCTGCATCAGCATCAGCCGCACCAGCGCCTGCGTGCCGGTGAGGAAGACCTGGCCACCGGTGGCCCACAGGCTGTGGGCAAGCTGGTAGTCGGGCCGGGTGATCGCGCTTGTCTCGGGCGCTGCGGTGGTGGTGGTCATGCGACGGCTCCACTTGCTTCTTGGGATCGCCAAAGCATAGGGGCGCACCTGCGGCAATCCATGCTTGTTTTGCCGCCCGCAAGCTATATTGCAAGCAAACCATTCCACCAAACCGGCATGACAGAGCAGATTTCACTCGACGCCCTCAGCCTGCGCATCCTGGCCGAACTGCAGCGCGACTCACGCCAGACGGTGCAGCAGCTGGCCGAGGCGGTGGGCTTGTCGTCCAGCCCCTGCTGGAAACGGGTGAAGGACATGGAAGCCGCCGGCGTCATCCGCGGCTACACCGCGCTGGTGGACGCCGAGAAGGTGGGCCTGGGCCTGCGCGTGGTGGTGGAAGCCAACCTCGAGAAGCACAGCGAGGACCTGGTGCGCCGCTTCGAGGCAGCGGTGGCGGCCAGCCCGCACATCGTGCAATGCCACAGCACCACCGGCCAGGCCGACTATGTGATGACGGTGCTGGCGCCCGACATCAAGCGATACGAGCAGCTGCTGCACGACACCATCTTCCGGCTGCCCGGCGTGACGCATGTGCGCTCGTCCATCGTGCTGCGCGAGATCAAGGCCGAGGTGGCGCTGCCGGTGGAGCCGGCCGGCGCGGCGGCGGTCGCGGCGCGGCCGCGCCGGGCCGCGCGCTGAGGAATCGCTACCGGCCCACCATCTTCTGCATCGCCTGCGGATACCGCGCGCCCTGCACCGGAATCGCCTCGGCGGCCTCGCGGATCTCGCGCAGGTCCTCGGGCGTGAGCAGCAGGTCGGCGGCGCCCAGGTTCTCGTCCAGCCGGTGCAGCTTGGTGGTGCCTGGAATCGGCACGATCCACGGCTGCTGCGCCAGCAGCCAGGCCAGCGCCACCTGGGCCGGCGTGGCGCCCTTGCGCTCGGCGGTGCGGCGCAGCAGGGCCACCAGCGCCTCGTTGGCCTGGCGCGCCTCGGGCGTGAAGCGCGGCAGCGTGGCGCGGAAGTCGCCGGCCTGCAAAGGCGTGCTGGCGTCCATCTGGCCGGTGAGGTAGCCGCGGCCCAGCGGGCTGAACGGCACCAGCCCGATGCCCAGTTCGGCCAGCAGCGGCAGCACCTCGGGCTCCAGGTCGCGGGTCCACAAGGAATACTCGCTCTGCAGCGCCGCCACCGGCTGCACCGCATGCGCGCGGCGGATGGCATCGGCGCCGGATTCCGACAGACCGAAGTGCTTGACCTTGCCCTCGCGGATCAGGTCGCGCACCGTGCCGGCCACGTCCTCCACCGGCACTTGCGGATCGGGCCGGTGCTGATAGAACAGGTCGATCACGTCCGTCTTCAGCCGCTTGAGCGACGCTTCGGCCACCTGGCGGATGCGCTCGGGCCGGCTGTCCACGCCGGGCATGGATTCCACGGTGAATCCGAACTTGGTGGCGATGACCACCTGGCTGCGCACCGGCGCCAATGCCTCGCCCAGCAGCTCCTCGTTGTCGAACGGGCCGTAGACCTCGGCGGTGTCGAAGAAGGTGATGCCGCGGTCCACCGCGGTGCGCAGCAGCTTCACCATCTCGCCGCGGTCGGGCTTGGGCAGGTAGCCGTGGGTCATGCCCATGCAGCCCAGGCCCAGGGCCGACACCTCCAGGCCGCTGCGGCCCAACTGACGCTTGTGCATGCCGATCCTCCGGTGGTTGTTCGACCGGAGTGTGCCCGCCGGCGCAAGCACCGGCGGGCCGTAGGGGCGTCAGGCCACCTGCACCTCGATGCGCCGCGGCTGCGCATGCTCGGCCTTGGGGATGCGCAGCTTCAGCACGCCGTGCGCCAGCTCGGCCGAGACCTTCTGGCTGTCCAGCTCCTTGCTGAGCGTGAACACGCGGCGATAGCGCGCCCGGTCCACCTCCACGTGGCTGGCGGTCATGCCCTCGGGCACCGACAGGCTGACGGCGCCTTCGATCGTCAACGTGTCGCGCTCGACGTTGAGTTCGAGCGACTCCTTGGCCACGCCGGGCAGGTCGGCATACAGCGTGATGCCGGTGGCATCCTCGATCACGTCGACGGCGGGCACCAGGGCGGCTTCGGCCTGGTTGCGCTGCGGCTGGCCTTCGGTGCGCTGAGCGGGTACTTGAGCGGTGGTGTTCATCACGAGCTCCTTCATTCCAGGTTGTCTAGACAGGCAGGTGCGTCACTGCACCGTGATGCGGCGCGGTTGGGCGGCCTGGCGGCGCTGCACGCTCACGCGCAGCACGCCATCGCGATAGCTGGCCGACACGCCTTCGGGATCGGCGTCCTCCGGCAGGCTCACCACGCGCTTGAAGGCGCCTGCAAAGCGTTCATTGATGTGCACCGTGGACTTGTCGGCGCCGCCTTCGGGGAGCGAGGCGCGGCGCTCGCCGGCCACGCTGAGGATGCCGCGGTCGAGCTGCACCTCGATGCTGGCCGGGTCGAGCCCGGGGGCGAAGGCGTACACCTCGAACGACTGCGGCGTGCTGCCGACGTTGAGGGCGGGATAGCCGCCACGGGCATAGCCGCGGATGCTGGGCGTCAGGTCGAAGGCCTGCTGCATCTCACGCTGCAGGCGGTCGAGTTCGGCGAAGACGTCGCGCGAGAAAAGGGATCGTGCCATGGCAAATCTCCTCGTGGGTGGACCAGGCGCCGCGTTGATCTGAGGGGGTGCGGCGCCGATGGATCCAACAATGAGGATGGGCCGGCGGGGTTTCAAGAGGGGGCCTTGGGACAGGCCCAACCTGCGGTGGCGCTCAGCGCCGCAGACTCCCTCGCCTGGTGACGTCTTGGCTGAGGCGCAGCGCGGCCACTGCCGCACCTCCCGCTATCCCTTCTTCGCCACCAGCGTCAGGATGTCGTAGCTCGCCACCAGCTCGTCGTGCTGGTTCTTCACTTCCACGTCCCAGGCCACCACGCCCTGGCCGACCCCCTTGTCGTCGGTCTTGTTGCGGTCGATCTTGCGCTTGGCGGTCAGCCGGGCCTGGATGGTGTCGCCGATGGCCACCGGCTTGACGAAGCGCAGCGTGTCCAGCCCGTAGTTGGCCAGCACCGGCCCCGGGGCCGGGCTGACGAACAGGCCTGCCGCGGCCGACAGCACGAAGTAGCCGTGCGCGATGCGCTGGCCGAACTGCGTTTCCTTGGCCGCGATCTCGTCGAAGTGCATGTAGAAGTAGTCGCCCGACACGCCGCCAAAGTTGACGATGTCGGCCTCGGTCACCGTGCGCCGGTGCGTCAGCAGCGAGTCGCCCACCTGCAGGTCCTCGAAGTGCTTGCGGAACGGATGCTGCGGCGTGTCCGTCACGCGCGCGCCGCGCACATGCTCGCCGGTGATGGCCGCCAGCATCGTGGGCGAGCCCTGCACCGCCGCGCGCTGCAGGTAGTGCTTGACGGCGCGCACGCCGCCCAGCTCCTCGCCACCGCCGGCACGCCCAGGCCCGCCGTGCTTGAGCGAAGGCAGCGGCGAGCCATGGCCGGTGGACTCGTGCGCGGCCTCGCGGTCCAGCACCAGCAGCCGGCCGTGCAGCGCCGCAGCCACCGGGATCACCCGCGCGGCGATCGCCGGATCGCGCGTGACCAGCGTGCCCACCAGGCTGCCGCTGCCGCGCGCGGCCAGCGCCAGTGCCTCGTCCACGCCGTCGTAGCCCATCAGCGTGCTGACCGGGCCGAAGGCCTCGATGTCGTGCACCGCGGTGTTCTTCAGCGCATCCCGCGCCAGCAGCAGCGTGGGCGCGAAGAAGGCACCTTCGGCCGTGCCCTCGCCCATCGGCTGGAAGCCGTCGGCCGCGCCATAGACCAGCTCGGCGCCTTCGCGCAGCATCGCCACACGCTCGCGCACATCGTCGAACTGCGCATGCGAGGCCAGCGCGCCCATGCGCACGCCCTCCACGGACGGGTCGCCCACCGTGATCCTGGCCAGCCGCTGGCGCAGCGCCTCGGCCACCGCGTCGATGCGGTCATGCGGCACGATGGCGCGGCGGATGGCGGTGCACTTCTGGCCGGCCTTGACCGTCATCTCGCGCGCCACCTCCTTGACGAAGAGCTCGAACTCCTCGTCGTCGGGCGTGACGTCAGGCGCCAGGATCGCGCAGTTGAGCGAATCGGCCTCGGCATTGAAGGGCACGCTGTGGCGGATGAGGTTGGGGTGCACACGCAGCTTGGCCGCGGTGTCCGCCGAGCCGGTGAAGGTGACCACGTCGGCACCGCCCAGGCGGTCCAGCAGGTCACCGGTGCTGCCGATCACCAGCTGCAGGCTGCCCTCGGGCAGGATGCCCGACTGCACGATGAGCCGCATGGCCGCTTCGGTCAGGTAGCTGGTGGCGGTGGCGGGCTTGCCGATGCAAGGCATGCCGGCCAGGAAGCTGGGCGCGAACTTCTCCAGCAGGCCCCAGACGGGGAAGTTGAAGGCATTGATGTGCACCGCCAGCCCGCCGCGCGGCACCAGGATGTGCGTACCCGCAAAGCCTCCCTTCTTGCCCAGCGGCATCGCCGGGCCCTCATGCACCAGGTTGCCCGACGGCAGCTCGTTGCTGCCCATGCTGGCATAGGCGAACAAGGTGCCGGCGCCGCCTTCGATGTCGATCCACGAATCGGCCCGCGTGGCGCCGGTGTGGGCCGAGACGGCGTAGAGCTGCTCCTTGTGCTCGTTGAGGTACTTGGCCAGCGCCTTCAGCCGCTGCGCCCGCTGCTGGAAATCCAGCTGCAGCAAATTGGGCAGGCCCACGCGCCGCGCATGCTCAACGGCCTCGGCAAAGTCGATGGCCTCCGCATGCGTGCGGTACACCGGCTTGCCATTGACCGCGCTGCGCAGCGTCTGCGCCCCCTCGGCCCCCAGCCAGCGGCCACCGATGTAACTCTGAAGAACGGGCGTGCTCATCAACGACTCCTGATTTGTGCGAGGCGGGTCATCGCTCATCGAAAGAAAGGACAACTCGCTCGGTAAGCGGATGCGCCTGGCACGTCAGCACGAAGCCGTTGGCCACCTCGTTCTTGTCGAGCGCGAAGTTGCGCTCCATGCGCACCTCGCCTTCGATGACCTTGGCCCGGCAGGTGCCGCACACACCCGAGGTGCAGGAAAACGGCACTTCCAGCCCCGCGGCCGAGGCGCAGTCGAGGATGCTCGGCTGGTCCTTGCTGTACGAGATCTCGCGCGACAGGCCGTCGCGCACGATGGTGATGCGGGCCGCCGGTGCATCACCCGGCAAGGCCTCGTGCACGATGGCACCGACCCCGGCCCCCGCCCCGGCAGCCCCTGGCTGCCCGGCCGGCGCGGCCACGCCAAAGCGCTCGATGTGGATGCGGTCTTCCGGCACGCCGGCGGCCAGCAGCGCGCCCTCGGCTTCGTCGTTCATCTGGAACGGGCCGCAGATGTACACATGGTCGATCTGCGCGGCCGGCACCACCGAGCGCAGGAACTCCCCGATCTTGTCGCGGTTCATCACGCCCATGTTCAGCGGCGCATCGGTGTGCTCGTCGCTGAACACATGGTGCAGCACCAGCCGCGTGAGGTAGCGGTTCTTCAGGTCTTCGAGTTCTTCCTTGAACATCGTCGACTTCTGCATGCGGTTGCCGTAGATCAGCGAGAAGCGGCTGTGCGGCTCGCGCGCCAGCACCGTCTTCATGATCGACAGGATGGGCGTGATGCCCGACCCGCCCGCGATGCCCACGTGGTGGCGCCGCGCCTCGGGCTGCAGCGGAACGAAGAAGCGGCCCTGAGGGGCCATCACCTGCAGCATGTCGCCGGGCTGCAGGTGCTCGTTGATCCAGTTGGAGAACACGCCGCCCTTGACCTTGCGCACGCCCACCCGCAGCTCGCCGTCGTCGACACCCGCGCAGATGGAGTACGAGCGTCGCAGATCCTGCCCGTCGACCTGCGAACGCAGCGTGAGGTACTGCCCCTGGGTGAAGCCGAACACCTCGCGCAGCTCGGGCGGCACGTCGAACGAGACGACCACGGCCTCGGGGGTGTCGGGCGTGATGCTGCGCACACGCAGCGGGTGGAACGAGAAGCTCATGGATGGTCTCCGAGTGCAGCGGATGGCACTCCGGGGTGGGGGCTAGATCGGCTTGAAGAACTCGAAGGGCTCTTGGCAAGACAGGCAGCGGTACAGCGCCTTACAGGCCGTGGAGCCGAAGGCCGACAACTGCTCGGTGTGCGTGCTGCCGCAGCGCGGGCAGGCGATGCGCTCGCGCCGCACGATGCGGATGGGCGCACCCGCCGCAGGCACGGCGCCGGTGGGTCCCGGCGGTGCGATGCCGTATTCCCGCAGCTTGCGCCGGCCTTCGTCGCTGATCCAGTCGGTGGTCCAGGCCGGCGCGCGCCGCATGCTCACGCGGGCGGGGCCCAGGCCGGCGGCGTCGATGGCCTCCAGCACGCTGCGCTCGATCACCTCGGTGGCGGGGCAGCCGGAGTAGGTGGGCGTCAGCACCACCTCCAGGCCGTCGTCATGCGCCAGCACATCGCGGACGATGCCCAGCTCACGCACCGAGATGGCAGGCACCTCGGGGTCGGGCACGCCATCCAGCACGCGCCAGGCTTCGGCCAGGCGGTCGCCGGCGGAGATCACCACACGCCCCCGGGGAAGCTGCGCTGCAGGTGCTGCATCTCGGCCAGGATGTAGCCCATGTGCTCGCTGTGCACGCCGCGCTTGCCGGTGGAGCGGAAGGCGCTGTCGCGCGGAACGGCCAGGCCAGCTTCGTCCAGCACCGGCTTCACCTCGGCCAGCCAGGCGGCCTGCAGCAGGCAGGGCTGCGGACCGAGCCCGCTTTCGTAGGCGGCGTCGTCGACCGCATCGGTATCGAACAACTCGGGCAGGTACAGCCACGCCTGCGACAGCGCAGCCTCGGTGCGGCGGCGCGACTCATCGGTGCCGTCGCCCAGCCGCACCACCCAGTCGGCCGCATGCTGCTGGTGGTAGCGCGCCTCCTTCACCGCCTTGCCGGCGATGGCGGCCAGCTCGGCGTCGCTGGAATCAGCCAGGCGTTCCCACATCAGCTTGAGCCAGGTGGCCAGCATCAGGTTGCGCACCACGGTGAAGGCGAAGTCGCCGCGTGGCAGCTCGGCCAGCGTCAGGTTGAAGTAGTCGCGCTCGTCGCGCAGGAAGGCCAGCCGGTCCTCGTCGAAGCCCTGCCCTTCCAGCCGGCCGGCATGCGTCAGCAGCGCGCGGCTCTGGCCGACGAGATCGAGCGCCATGTTGGCCAGCGCGATGTCTTCCTCCAGCACCGGCGCATGGCCGCACCACTCGCCCAGCCGCTGCCCGAGGATCAGGCAGGTATCACCCAGCCGCAGCACGTACTGCACCGCAGGGGACCGTTCCAACTGGATGGATGCTTGCATAAACCCTCAGCCAAACTTGTCTAGACAACAACACCAAGCACACACCGCGGATCCGGCTCCGCCGGTCCGCCGGTGTGGCCCCCCTGGGGGGTGCGGCGAAAGCCGCTCCGGGGGGGGTCTACATATGATCCACAGACTTCGGCAACTCGTAGAACGTGGGGTGCCGGTACACCTTGTCCTCGGCCGGGTCGAAGTACATGTCCTTGTCGCGCGGGTCGCTGGCCACGATCTGGTCGCTGCGCACCACCCACACGCTGCTGCCTTCCTGGCGGCGGGTATAGACGTCGCGTGCCATCTGGATGGCCATCTTCGAATCGGCCGCATGCAGGCTGCCGCAGTGCTTGTGGTCCAGGCCGGCCTTGCTGCGAACGAAGACTTCCCACAACGGCCATTCGGCCTGGCTGGCTTGCTGCTGGCTCATGCGGCCTCCTTCATCGCCTGCTTGTTGGCGTGCGCCATCGCGGCTTCGCGCACCCAGGCGCCGTCGTCCCAGGCCTTGACGCGGGCGCCCAGGCGCTCGCGGTTGCAGGGGCCGTCGCCGTTCACCACGCGCCAGAACTCGTCCCAGTCGATGGTGCCGAAGTCCCAGTGGCCACGTTGCTCGTTCCACTTCAGGTCCGGGTCGGGCAGCGTCACGCCCAGCACCTTGGCCTGCTCCACCGTGGCATCGACGAACTTCTGGCGCAGCTCGTCGTTGCTCACGCGCTTGATGCCCCAGCGCATCGATTGCGCGCTGTTGGGCGACTGGTCGTCGGGCGGGCCGAACATCATCAGGCAGGGCCACCACCAGCGGTTCACCGCGTCCTGCACCATGGCCTTCTGCGCATCGGTACCCTGCTGCATCATCGTCAGCAGCGCCTCGTAGCCCTGGCGCTGGTGGAAGCTCTCCTCGCGGCAGATGCGGATCATGGCCCGCGCATAGGGCGCATAGCTGCAGCGGCAGATGGGCACCTGGTTCATGATGGCCGCGCCGTCCACCAGCCAGCCGATGGTGCCCATGTCGGCCCAGGTCAGCGTGGGGTAGTTGAAGATGGAGCTGTACTTGGCCTTGCCGGTGTGCAGCGCCTGCAGCAGTTGGTCGCGGCTGGTGCCCAGCGTCTCGGCTGCGGCATACAGGTACAGGCCGTGGCCGCCCTCGTCCTGCACCTTGGCCAGCAGGATGGCCTTGCGCTTGAGCGTGGGCGCGCGGCTGATCCAGTTGCCTTCCGGCAGCATGCCCACGATCTCCGAATGCGCATGCTGGCTGATCTGCCGCACCAGCGTCTTGCGGTAGTGCTCGGGCATCCAGTCCTTGGCCTCGATGAAGTCGCCGGCGTCGATGCGCTCGTCGAAGCGCTGCTGCAGCGCCAGTTCATCGGCCGAGCGCAGGGTCTTCGGCGCGTCGGCGCCCTCCTTGCCCATCGTGTCCATCGCTTGCGTGTACATGCTGGCTTCCTTTGCGGTTCGGGTGTTCGGCGTTCGCGGTTCAGCGGTCGGAAAAGCGCGGCGCGCGCTTCTCGCGGAAGGCGGCTACGCCTTCCAGGTAGTCGTGCGCGCGGCCCAGGTCGCGCTGCAGATGGGCCTCCTCGTCCAGCGCGGTGGACAGGTCCATGGTGCCGGCCGCATCCATCGCCTGGCGGGTGGCCACCAGCGCGCGCGTGGGCATGGCGGCCAGGCGTGCGGCCAGCGCCGCGGCGGTGGTGGCCAGTTGGTCGTCGTCCACGCACTGCCAGATCAGGCCCAGCTGCTGGGCCTGCTCCGCCGGCAGCTTGTCGCCCAGCAGCGCCAGGCCCAGCGCGCGCGCCCGGCCCACCAGTCGCGGCAGCAGCCAGGTGCCACCGGTGTCGGGCACCAAGCCGATCTTGGCGAAGGCCTGGATGAAGCTGGCCGAGCGCGCGGCCACCACCAGGTCGCAGCACAGGGCCAGGTTGGCGCCAGCGCCGGCCGCCACGCCATTGACCGCGGCCACCACCGGCACCGGCATCGTGCGCAGTCGCTGCACCAGCGGGCGGTAATGGCGTTCGATCAGGCCGCCAAGGTCCTTGGGCGGAGCGCCGGGCGCCAATTCGGGCGCGGCGGCCGGGTCTGCCAGGTCCTGGCCGGCGCAGAAGCCCCGCCCGGCGCCGGTGATCACCACGCAGCGCACCCGCGCATCGGCCGCAGCGGCATCCAGCGCGGCCATCAAGGCTTCATGCAGTTCGCCATTGAAGGCGTTGAGCTGCGCAGGCCGATTGAGCGTGAGTGTGCACACGCGGCCGGCCCCGGCGTCGGCCAGAGACGACAACACAAGGCCTGGGGTATCGGGCAACGGCATGCGGCGGGTCTCCTGTCTGTCCGGTTATTGTTCTACCGACCGGTCGGTCAATCTTAATGCGTGATGCTCGGCAGATCAACCGCTGCGGCCACCGTGGACCTCGGTGACAACCCTTGGAAGCCGCCGACGCCACATGTAATGGATCGCAACGGCGCCGCTCGCCGGTCCTGGCTCGCTCCAGCGCAACGGTCGGCTGCCGAAGATCCAGGCCCGGCCCGATGCAACAATTCGCCATGACCACGCTCCACGATCCCCTCCAGAACGACCGCGAAGCCTCGACGCAGGACACCACCCGCATCGACGACGTGCGCATCTCGGCCGTGCGGCCGCTCATCTCGCCGGCGATGCTGCTGGATGAACTGCCGGTGGACGCGGAGTTGCAGCGGCTGGTCGAGCGCAGCCGGCGCCAGATTTCCGACGTGCTGCAGGGCCGCGACGACCGGCTGGTCGTGATCACCGGCCCCTGCTCCATCCACGACCACGACCAGGCCATCACCTATGCCCACCGGCTGCGTGCGCTGCAGGCCGGGCTGGAAGACGCGCTGGTGCTGGTGATGCGGGTGTATTTCGAAAAGCCGCGCACCACCGTGGGCTGGAAGGGCTATATCAACGATCCGCAGCTCGATGGCAGCTTCCGCATCAACGAAGGCCTGCGCAAGGCACGCACGCTGCTGCTGGAGATCGGCGCCATCGGCCTGCCCACCGCCACCGAGTTCCTCGACCTGCTGAGCCCGCAGTACGTGTCCGACCTGATCGCCTGGGGCGCCATCGGCGCACGCACCACCGAGAGCCAGAGCCACCGCCAGCTGGCCTCGGGCTCCAGCTGCCCGATCGGCTTCAAGAACGGCACCGACGGCGGCGTGCAGGTGGCGGCCGATGCCATGGTGGCCGCGGCCGCGCCGCATGCCTTCATGGGCATGACCAAGATGGGACTGGCCGCCATCTTCGAGACCCGCGGCAATGCCGACACCCATGTGATCCTGCGCGGCGGCAGCAGCGGCCCCAACTACGGCGCCGAGCATGTGGAGGCCGCCTGCGCCGTGCTGCGCAAGGCCGGCCTGCGCGAGCAGGTGATGGTGGACTGCTCGCATGCCAACTCCCAGAAGCAGCATGCGCGACAGATCGAGGTGGCGCACGACGTGGCGCGGCGCATGGCCGAAGGCGAGCGGCGCATCACCGGCCTGATGATCGAAAGCCACCTGGAGGAAGGCCGCCAGGACCTGAAGCCCGGCGTGCCGCTGAAGCACGGCGTGTCGGTCACCGACGCCTGCATCGGCTGGGCGCAGACCGTGCCGGTGCTGCAGGCGCTGGCCGACGCGGTGCGCACGCGCCGCAGCCGCGGCGGTTGAAGCACCGCCCACCCGTGCAGCACGCAGGCGGCGCGGCATGAAGACGCTGCTCATCGTGCACCACTCGATGACCGGCGGCACCCGCCAGATGGCCGAGGCCGCCGCCGAAGGGGCGCGCAACGAGCCGATGCTGCAGGTGCGCAGCCTGCAGGCACAGCAGGCCCAGCCCGCCGACCTGCTGCAAGCCGACGGCTACCTCTTCGCCACGCCCGAGAACCTGGCCGCGATCGCCGGCCTGATGAAGGACTTCTTCGACCGCTGCTACTACCCGGCCCTGGGCCGCATCGAAGGCCGGCCCTATGCGGTGATGGTGTGCGCCGGCAGCGATGGCAGCAACGCGGTGCGGCAGGTCGAGCGCATCGCCACCGGCTGGCGGCTGAAGGCCGTGGCGCCGGCGCTCATCGTGTGCACGCATGCGCAGACGCCCGAGGCCATCCTGGCACCCAAGGTCATCGCGCCCGAGGAACTGGCGCGCTGCCGGGAACTGGGCGCGGGGTTGGCGGCGGGGATGGGGCTGGGGGTGTTTTGAGGCGGACTATGTCCGGCAAGGTGCGGCGGTCCACGCCCACGGGCGTTCGAACCGCCAGTGTCGACTGCCGTCCTTTGCATTCGTCGAGCGCGCTGCACCCCCTCGGCTTGCGCGCGCATGGCTGAGCGCGACCAGACCCATCACGCCAAGCAGTCCCAATCCCATCATCATGGCGACGGACGGCTCAGGCACCGGCGACAGCAGGAAGGCGCGGCCCAAATTGCTTTCGGCAATGATTTGCCCTGCCTCGTTCACGTCGTAGGCGAACTCCAGCCATTCGCCTTGCGGGAGGCTGACCAGCGTATTCAGATCTACCATTCCTTGCGCCTGGGCCAGTGTCATGAAGGCATGCCGCCGATCGGCGGCCACCTGCGCATGGCCGACAACGATGCCTTGGCCATTCAATCCCTCCGCGAACAAGCCCTGCGGCAGCGCAGTGCTGCCTACACCTTCCGGGCCGGTGATGAAGCCGGTCGTCCAACCTGTGGGCGTGGCGACGTTGGCCACTACCTGTCCTTGCGCGCCCGACGAACGCCTGGTAAATACCGGCCGGCGTCACTGACGCCCCCACCACTTGGCCGCTGTCGCTCAGGGCCACGGCCCGAGTCGACATACCGAAGCCCCCGAGGTCCCTCACACTCCATGGGTCTGCCATTGCAGGCACGGTTGACAGCCCGGCCGCAGCCGACAGGAGCCTGAAGGCCAGGATGCAGTGTTTGAACTTCATGCACCGAGTATGGGCGGTCACTCCGCAACTGCAAGTTGCGTTTCCCCGCGGAGGCGGAACCTCATCTGGTCAGACAGGCACCAACAGCCGGCCGTGTCAGGACCAAAAGAAAAGCCGTCGCAAGCGACGGCTTCAGCTACATGGTCGGGGCGGCACGATTCGAACGTGCGACCTACTGCTTCCAAAGCACGTTTGAAAATCAACATCGGCCAGGAGTCTGCGCGGCAGAAACGGCTATTTCCGGATGTCGCCTGGCCAGGTGTATG
>NZ_JZUE01000003.1 GCF_000969605.1 Aquincola tertiaricarbonis
CGGCGCTGGTGAAGGCGCTGGAGGTGATGGCGAATCACACGGTGGCGCCGGACGCCTGACGGCGTTCAGTGTGGCCGGAGAATCCGGCCTTCCAGGGCTTCCCACACCGGCTTCAACTGCCCCGGCAAGAACGGCAGCGCCCCCAGGTCGGTGTGGCTCTCGTCCGGCGAATGGAAATCGCTGCCGCGCGACGCATACAGGTCGAACTCCTTGGCCATCTCCGCGTACTTCACATAGTCCGCGGTGGTGTGGCTGCCGGTCACCACCTCCACGCCTTGTCCGCCGTGCGCGATGAACTCGGTGAACAGGGCGTATTCCTCCGTCGGCGTGAAGGCATAGCGACCCGGGTGGGCGATCACTGCCATGCCGCCCGCATCCACGATCCAGCGCACCGCGTCGCGCAGCGTGGCCCACTTGAAGGGCACGAAGCCGGGCTTGCCTTCGGTGAGGAAGCGGCGGAACACCTCCGAGGTATCGGCGCACACGCCGGTGGCCACCAGGTGGCGGGCGAAGTGGGTGCGGCTGATCAGCTCGGGGTTGCCCACGTACTGCAGCGCGCCTTCGAAGGCGCCCTGGATGCCCACCTGCGCCAGGCCGGCGGCCATGTCGCGGGCGCGTTCCTCGCGGCCGCCGCGGGTGCGGCGCAGGCCTTCGTGCAGCGCCCGGTCGTCGATGTCGAAGCCCAGGCCGACGATGTGCACCGTGATGCCGGCGAAGGTGACCGAGATCTCGGCGCCGGTCAGGTAGTTCAGGCCCGCCGCCGCCGCCGCGTCGCGGGCGCGGTGCAGGCCGCCCACCTCGTCGTGGTCGGTCAACGCCCAGAGCTCCACGCCATTGGCGGCGGCGCGGGCGGCGAGCTGTTCGGGCGTCAGCGTGCCGTCGGACACCTGCGAGTGGCAGTGCAGGTCGGCATTGAGGATGGCGGTCGGGGCACTCATGGCGCGATTGTCTCAGCCGCGGCCCGCCCGCGAGCCCGTCAGGGCTGCAGCCGCAGGATGCGCCCGTCCGCGTTGTCCGTCAGCACGTACAGCCAGCCGTCCGACCCCTGCCGCACGTCGCGGATGCGCTCGCCCAGGCGGGTGAGCAGGCGCTCCTCGCTCACCACCTTGTTGCTGCCGTCCAGCTGCAGCCGCAGCAGCGCCTGGCCGCGCAACGCGCCCATGAACAGGTTGCCCTGCCAGCCGGGGTAGCGCTCGCTGGTCAGGAAGGCCAGGCCCGAAGGCGCGATGGACACCGGCACCCAATGGCGCAGCGGCGGCACCACGTCGTCGCGGGCCTCGCCTTCGCCGATGCGGGTGCCCAGGCCGTAGTTGCGGCCATAGGTGATCACCGGCCAGCCGTGGTTGCGGCCCTTTTCCACGCGGTTGAGTTCGTCGCCGCCCTGCGGGCCATGCTCGGTGGCCCACAGCTCGCCGGTGGCCGGGTGCAGCGCCGCGCCCTGCACGTTGCGGTGGCCGTAGCTCCACAGCTCGGGCAGCGCGCCGGCCGGGGCGCCGGTGCTGCCGGCCGCGAAGGGGTTGCCCGGTGCCGGCTGGCCGTCGGTGGTGATGCGCACGATCTTGCCGATGTGGTTGCCGACCTGCTGCGCCTCTTCCTTCAGCGAGAAGCGGTCGCCCAGGGTGACGAACAGCGCGCCGCTGCGGTCGAACACCAGCCGCGATCCGAAGTGGCTGCCGCCGCTGTGCTTGGGCGCCTGGCGGAAGATCACCTGCACGTCGGACAAGGTGTTGCCGTCCAGCGTGGCCCGCGCCACGGCCGTGCCGTTGTTGCCGCCGTCGCCAGGCTCGCTGTAGCTCCAGTAGATGCGGCGGTTCTCGCCGAACCGCGGGTCCACCACCACGTCCAGCAGGCCGCCCTGGCCGCCGGCATCCACCTTGGGCAGCCCGGCCAGCGGAGCGCCTACGCTGCCATCGGCCGCGACGATGCGCAGCCGACCGGCCTTTTCCGTCACCAGCATGCGGCCGTCGGGCAGGAAGGCCAGGGCCCACGGATTCTGCAGCCCGCGGGCCACGGTGACGGTGCGCGGCTCGGCGGCCTGGGTGGACACCAGGGCCAGCGACAAGGCACAACCGGCGGCAAAGGCAAGCAGGGTACGTTTCATGGACTGCAGGCCAGGGCGGCCGGGATGAAGGATGCAAGGATGGACCCGGCCACGGCAGGCCGGTTCCGCAAGCGGCTACACCGAGGCTTCCACCATCATCTGCACGCGCTGCTGGCCTTGGTACTCGTCCAGGCAGATGCGGTAGGCCAGCCGGGCCCGCGCGGGCAGGGGCTCCACCCGGCCGAACCAGATGGCGTCGCGCAGTTGGCCGCCCAGCCGCAGCCGCAGCTTGAGGTGCTTCTCGCCCACCAGGCGCTGGGCGATGACGTCCACCTCGTCGCAGAAGGTGGGCGCCTCGAAGGCCTGGCCCCACACCTGGCCGTCCAGCACCTGCACCGTCTCGGCATTGAAGTACTCCACCGGCAGCGCGCCGTCGGTGCGCAGCCGGCGCTGCAGGGTGTCGGCGTCCAGCCATTCGCGCGCCACCTGCTGCAGCGCCTCGGCAAAGGTGGTGAAGCCGTCCTCGTCGAGGGTGCAGCCCGCGGCCATCGCATGGCCGCCGAACTTGCGCAGCACGCCGGGATGGCGCTTGCTCACCAGGTCCAGCGCATCGCGCAGATGAAAGCCCGGAATGCTGCGGCCCGAGCCCTTGAGCAGCCCGTCCTGCCCGCGCGCGAAGACGAAGGTGGGCCGGTGCAGGCGGTCCTTCAGGCGGCCGGCGACGATGCCCACCACGCCTTCATGGAACTCGTCGTCGAACAGGGCCAGCGCGGGCGGCGGCTCGCCATCGGGCATCAGCCGGTCGAGCAGGGCCTCGGCCTGGTCGCGCATGCCGCTTTCCACGGTGCGCCGCTCGCGGTTGATGGCATCGAGCTGGCCGGCCAGCTCGATGGCGCGTGCGCTGTCGTCGGTGGTCAGGCATTCGATGCCCAGCGTCATGTCCGCCAGCCGGCCGGCGGCATTGATGCGCGGGCCCAGTGCAAAGCCGAAGTCGAAGGCGCTGGCGCGGCTGGCATGGCGCCCCGCCGCGCTGAACAGCGCCGCCACGCCGGGTTGCATGCGCCCGGCGCGGATGCGCTTCAGGCCCTGCGCGACCAGGCGGCGGTTGTTGGCGTCGAGCTTCACCACGTCGGCCACGGTGCCCAGGGCCACCAGGTCGAGCAATGCGTCCAGCTTGGGCTGGGTGGCGGCATCGAACACGCCGCGTGCGCGCAGCTCGGCCCGCAGCGCCAGCAGCACATAGAACATCACGCCCACGCCGGCCAGCGACTTGCTCTCGAAGCCGCAGCAGGGCTGGTTGGGGTTCACGATCACGTCGGCCTCGGGCAGCACCACGGTGTTGCCCACCACGGCGGGCAGGTGGTGGTCGGTCACCAGCACCTGCAGCCCCAGCGCGCGGGCATGGGCCACGCCTTCGAGGCTGGCGATGCCGTTGTCTACCGTCACCAGCAGGTCGGGCTGCTGCTGCATCGCCAGGTCGACGATGGTGGGCGTGAGGCCGTAGCCGTGCAGCGCGCGGTCGGGCACCACGTAGCGCAGCGTGCCAGGCTGCGCGCCGAGCATGGCCAGGCCGCGCAGCGCCACGGCGCAGGCGGTGGCGCCATCGCAGTCGTAGTCGGCCACGATGCAGATGCGGCCGCCGCGGGCCAGCGTGTCGGCCAGCAGCACCGCGGCGGCCTGGGTGCCGTGCAGCGCGGCGGGCGGCAGCAGCCGGCCCAGGCCGTCGTCCAGGTCGTCGGGCGTGCGCACGCCGCGAGCGGCGAACAGCCGCGCCAGCAGCGGGTGCACGCCCGCCTGCTCCAGCGCGAAGGCCACCCGCGGCGGCACGTCGCGGGCTTCGAGCAAGACGTTGGAACCGCTCACAAGCTCTCCAGCAAAGGTGCCGCGGCACGGCGTGCGGGGCGCAGCCGTTGCCACAGCGATGGCTTCCGATACGTATAGCTGATGGCGCTGGCTTCGCCGCACAAGGTGAGTCGCGCGCCGGGCTGCTGCGCCGATTGCGCGATGGGGCCGGCATCCAGCGCATGCCACTGCTGCACCCAGCTGAACCAGTCCTCGCCCAGCGCCGGCTGGATCAGGCGGTGGTCCACCTGCGGCGCGGCGGCTTCGTCGGCCGGCTGCCAGGCGCCGGTGGCGCTGAGCCAGAAGGAGTTGACCGGCAGCAGGCCCTGCGCCTCGCGCGCCTGGTTGATGGGATGCTCGTGCAGCAGCATCTGCACCTCGTTCTGCAGGCGGCGCCACAGGCGCGCCGCGCCCTGGCCGGCCGCACGCGGCAGCCACTGGTCGATGCCGCGGTTCATCACACGGTCCAGCGAGGCGGTGGGCAGGGTGGCCAGCGAAGGGTGCGACGCAGCCCAGCGGTCGGGACCCTGCCACAGCAGCCGCGCGCCATCGCCTTCGAACAGCGGCAGCACCGCATCGAACACGGCGCGCGACTGCGCTTCGTCCAGCGACAAGGCAGCGGGCGGCAGCAGCGTCACCTGGTCGGAGCCCACGGCCCAGTGGGCGGGCGTCACCCAGCCCCAGCCGGCGGCCTCCTCGCCGGCGGGCGGCTGGCCCATCTCGCGGGCGGCAAAGGGCAGCAGGCCGTCCGCCAGCTGGCCGTCGGCGGCCTGCCAGCCCAGCGCGCGGGCCAGCACCCGCTCATGCGGCGGCGACAGGCTGGTCTCGTCGCCGGCATCGCGCTCGGCCTCGGCCCAGGTGGCCAGCAGGGTTTCGAGGTGGGGCAGCTGCAGTTGGCTCAGCGCATGGCGCCCGGCGTCCGACAGCGGCGCCGCATGGGGAATCAGCAGGTGCATGGCGGCAATTATCCCGGCACAAGCCGGCAAACACCCTGGGCTACCATGCGCCCCGCATGACAAGACCATCCAGTTCCTGGCCCTACGAATTGCAGATCGGCTGGCGCTATACCCGCGCCGGCCGGGCCGGGCGCCGTAACGGCTTCATCTCGTTCATCTCGGGCGTGTCGATGCTGGGCATCGCGCTCGGCGTGGCCGCGCTCATCATCGTGCTGTCGGTGATGAACGGCTTCCAGAAGGAAGTGCGCGACCGCATGCTGAGCGTGATCCCGCACGTCGACCTGTTCGATGCGCAAGGCGCGCCGATGCTCGACTGGCAGGCCACCGCGGCGCGCGTGAAGCAGCTGCAGCCCGACGTGATCGGCGCCGCGCCCTTCGTGGCGCAGCAGGCCCTGGTGGCCCGCGGCGATGACATGCGCGGCGTGCTGGTGCGCGGCATCTCTCCGGCCGACGAGGCGCAGGTCACGCCGCTGGCCGCCAGCCTGCGTGACGGCGCCTTCGGCCTGCTGCAGCCCGGGCAGTGGAACATCGTGCTGGGCGCCGAGCTGGCCCGCCAGCTGGGCGTGCAGCCGGGCTCGCAGGTGACGCTGGTGGCGCCCAACGGGCAGGTGACGCCAGCCGGCGTGGTGCCCCGGCTCAAGCAGTTCACCGTGGCGGGGCTGTTCGAGTCGGGCCACTACGAATACGACAGCTCGCTGGTGATGATCCACCTGGACGATGCCTCGGTGCTGTTCCGCACCGGCGGGCCCACCGGGCTGCAGCTCAAGCTGCGCGACCTCAACGATGCGCGCGCGGTGGCCGCGCAGCTGGGCACCGCACTCGGCTCCGACGTGGTGGTACGCGACTGGACCCGCACCAACCGCAACTGGTACGACGCGGTGCAGCTCGAAAAGCGCATGATGTTCATCATCCTCACGCTGATCGTGGCGGTGGCCGCGTTCAATCTCGTCAGCACGCTGGTGATGACGGTGACCGACAAGCGCGCCGACATCGCCATCCTGCGCACGCTGGGCGCCAGTCCGCGGTCGATCATGGGCATCTTCATGGTGCAGGGCGCCGCCTCGGGCATCGTGGGCACGGCGACCGGCGTGCTGATGGGCCTGCTGGTGGCCTTCAACATCGACACCATCGTGCCGGCCATCGAGCGGCTGCTGAACACCAGCTTCCTGCCGGCCAGCGTGTACGTCATCAGCCGCATGCCCAGCGATCCGCAGTGGGACGACATCGCGCCCATCGGCGTGATCTCGCTGGTGCTGGCCTTCCTGGCGACGATCTATCCGAGCTGGCGCGCGAGCCGCATCAATCCCGCGGAAGCGCTTCGTTATGAATGAGCTTTCCCGCACCGTGCTCAAGTGCAGCGGCCTGCGCAAGCGCTTCCATGAGGGCACGATCGACGTCGAGGTGCTCAAGGGCATCGAACTGGACGTGCGTGCCGGCCAGACGCTGGCCATCGTCGGCGCCTCGGGCTCGGGCAAGAGCACGCTGCTGCACCTTCTGGGTGGGCTGGATGCGCCCACCACCGGCAAGGTGGAGCTGATGGGCCGCGACTTCGCCACCATGGGCGCGGGCGAGCAGGGCCGTTGGCGCAACCAGCACCTGGGCTTCGTCTACCAGTTCCACCACTTGCTGCCCGAGTTCACCGCGCTGGACAACGTGGCCATGCCGCTGCGCATCCGCCGCATGGGCGGGCCGCAGGCGCTGGCCACCGCACGCGAGGCCCTGGCTCGCGTGGGCCTGGCGCAGCGGGTGGACCACCGGCCCTCGGAGCTGTCGGGCGGCGAGCGGCAGCGCGTGGCCATCGCGCGGGCGCTGGTCACCGGCCCGGCCTGCGTGCTGGCCGACGAGCCCACCGGCAACCTGGACCGCGAGACCGCGCAGGTGGTGTTTGCCGAGATGCTGGCCATGGCGCGCGAACGCGGCACCGCCTTCGTGCTGGTGTCGCACGATGAAAGCCTGGCGTCACGCTGCGACCGCATGCTGCGCATGCGCAGCGGCGTGCTCGGCGAAGGCTGAAGAATCCTGCGCTGTCCTACAGCGACACGCGGCATCGGCTGACACGGTTTTGCACGCCGCCTGCGGAAGATGGCGGGCCGGCCCCGGCACGACCCGGTGCCACCGTATCGGCCATCGCTGCCCATAACGACGATAACGAGGAGAGTGCATGACCGACTCGCTGTGGTCTTTCGTGATCACCGCGCCTTGGGCGCTGCGCCCCGACACCCTGCTGGGGGCCAGCCTGCTGATGGTGGCCGCCGCCCTGCTGGGAGAACTGGCCTGGCGCCGGCTGCGCTGGCCGCGGCTGACGGGTTATGCCGCGGTGGGCGCGGTGCTGGCCCTCACCGGCCTGGGGGCCGAAGGCAACGAGGCCGCGCTGCGGCTGGCCGTGGACGTGGCGCTGGCACTGCTGCTGTTCGAGGCCGGCGCACGGCTGAACCTGCGCTGGCTGGCGCGCAATCCGTGGCTGCTGGCCACCAGCCTGTTCGAGGCGGCGCTGGCCGGCATCGTGGTGCTGGTGGCCGCGCGCCTGATGGGGGTGCCGCCGGCGGTCGCCGGGCCGCTGGCCATCATCTGCATGTGCGTGTCGCCCGCGGTGGTGCAGCGGGTGGTGGGCGAGTGCGGCGCGGCCGGGCAGGTGACGGAACGGCTGATGGCCCTGTCCGCCCTCAACACGCTGTATGCGGTGCTGGCGCTGAAGCTGCTGAGCGCCGGCCTGCTGCTCAGTGACCCGGGCACCTGGCTCAGTGCGCTGCCCACCGTCACCGTCTCCTTCTTCGGGTCGTTCCTGGTGGGCGCCGCGCTCGGCTCGCTGCTGGCGCTGATGGCGCGCCGGCTGGACCTGCGCAACGAGAATTCGGTGGTGCTGGTGCTGGGCTGCGTGATGGTGGCGCTGGTGGTGGCCAAGACGCTGCAGCTCAGCCTGCTGCTGGTGCCCCTGCTGGCCGGCATGTGGCTGCGCAACCGGACCGACCGGCCCTGGGTGTGGCCGCGCCACTTCGGCACCGTGGGCGGCGTGCTGGTGCTGGTGCTGTTCGTGGCCGTCAGCTCGGCCTGGTCGCCGGCCGCGCTCGTGACCGCGGGCGGCGTGGCCGCGGTGCTGGTGGTGGTGCGCTGGCTGGCCAAGATCACCGCCGTGTTCATGCTGGCCCGGCCCAGCGGCCTGGCCTGGAAGCAGGCCTGCGCGCTGGGGGCGTCGCTGCTGCCGCTGTCGGCCACCGCCTGGGTGCTGGCGCTGGACTTCGGCGTGGCGCATCCGCAGGTGGGCCCGGCGCTGCTGCCGTTCGTGCTGGCCATGCTGGCCTTCATCGAGCTGCCTTCGCCGCTGGTGGTGATGTACAGCCTGCGCGCGGTGGGCGAAATTGAAAAGGAACGCCAATGAGCAACGCCGCACGGCCGCCCGAAGGCGGTGCTCCTCCCTCCCGGAGGGATCCCGCGCAGCGGGAGGGTGCCCCATCATGAGCCTCGAAGCCTTTGCCTCCTCCAAGTCCTTCACCATGGGCGTGGAGCTGGAGCTGCAGATCGTCAACCGGCACGACTACGACCTGACCAACGGCGCCACCGACCTGCTGCGCGTGATGGAGCGCCACAAGTTGGAAGCCGACGTCAAGCCGGAGATCACCAGCAGCATGATCGAGACGTCCACCGGCATCTGCGAGCGCCACCACGACGTCATCACGCAGCTGACCGACGTGCGCGACGCGCTGGTGGACAGCGCCGGCCAGCTCAACCTGCGGCTGTGCGGCGGCGGCACCCATGCCTTCCAGGACTGGAGCCAGCGCCGCATCGTCGACACGCCGCGCTACCTGCAGGTCTCGCAGCTGTACGGCTACCTGAGCAAGCAGTTCACCGTGTTCGGCCAGCATGTGCACATCGGCTGCCCCTCGCCCGACGATGCGCTGTGGCTGCTGCATGCGCTCAGCCGCTACGTGCCGCATGTGATCGCGCTGTCGGCCTCGTCGCCCTACATCCAGGGCAGCGACACCGGCTATGAGTCGTCGCGGTTGAACACGGTGTCGGCCTTCCCGCTGTCGGGCCGTGCGCCCTTCATGCTGAAGTGGAGCGAGTTCGAGCACTTCTTCAGCAAAATGGAGCATACCGGCGTCGTCAAGTCGATGAAGGACTTCTACTGGGACATCCGCCCCAAGCCCGAGTTCGGCACGATCGAGGTGCGCGTGATGGACGTGCCGCTGACGGTGGAAAAGGCCGCCGCCATCGCGGTGTACCTGCAATGCGTGGCCCGCTGGCTGCTGACCGAGAAGCCCTTCGAGCCGCAGGACGACGACTACCTCGTCTACACCTACAACCGCTTCCAGGCCTGCCGCTTCGGGCTCGACGGCGAGGTGGTGGACCCGCGCACCGCCGAGCACAAGCCGCTGCGCCAGCTCATCGCTCAGACGCTGCAGCAGGTGGAGATGCATGCCATCGAGCTGCGCGCCGAGAAGGGCCTGCTTCTGCTGCGCGACCAGCTCACCCGCGACCAGCCCAGCGACGCCGGCTGGCTGCGTTCCATCCAGCAGCGCGAGCAATACCTGCCCGAGGTGGTGCGCCAGCAGTGCCTGCGCTTCGAGGGCGTGAGGGCGCCGCTTCGCTAGGGGCCGGCTGCTAGATCCCCTGTGCCCGCCGCAGCGTCTTCATGCGGTCGACGCTGTGCAGGGTCAGCGTCTGCGGCGTGTCGTCGCGCAGGATCTCCAGCCGCACGTCGCGCTCGGCGGCGCCGCCGCTCCACAGCGTCTTCCACAGCGCGCCCAGCGAGCCCACGGCCGCGCCGTCGATGCGCACGATGCGGTCGCCCGGCTGCAGGCCGGCCACGTCGGCCGGGCTGTCGGCATTCACCCGCAGCACCCGCACCTCGCCGGCCAGCTCCAGGCAGTTCAGGCCCAGCCAGGCACGGCGGCTGGCGGCCGACATGCCGCTGCTGCGCAGCTCCGCCAGGATGGGCGGCAGCAGGTCGATGGGCACGAACATGTTGCCCGGCAATGCCGGCCCCTGCTCGCCCAGCGCCTGCGCCACCACCAGCGAGCCGATGCCCACCAGCTCGCCCTGGCTGTTGAACAGGCCGGCGCCACTGTGGTCGGCCCGTGCCGGCGCGGTGAACAGCGCATCCTCCAGCAGGTATTCCCAGTAGCCGGCAAACGGCCGGCGCGACACCAGCTGCGCGATGCCCACCGCCGCATCGCCGCCGCCGCTGGCCATCATCAGCGGCTCCTCCACCTGCAGCGCCCGTGCCGAGCCCAGCGGCACCGGCTGCACCTTCAGCGGTGCCAGCGCCTGCAGCAGGCCGAAGCCGGTGGCCACGTCATAGGCCACCACGCGGGCCGGCACCTTGCGTTCGTCGTCCAGGGTCAGCAGCACCTGGTCGGCCTCCAGGATGAGGTAGCCGATGGTCAGCACCAGGCCGTCGCCGTCGATCACCACGCCGGAGCCGGCCCGCGCGCGGCCCAGCGAGCTGCTGGAGCGTGCATCGGGCACCGCCAGCGCCTGCACGCCCACCACCGCCTGGTGCGCGCGCTGCAAGGCCTGGGTCTGCGACGGGGAGGGGCCGGCGGCGGCGTCGGGCAGCGGGGCGGCCGCGGCCACGTTCACCAGCGCCCCCAGCAGCGCCACCAGCAGCGCGGCGGCCATCAGCAACGCCTCCATCCAAGCTTTGCGATCGCGGCCCATGGGACACCTCCATGCATCGCCCTGCACCGTGTGGCGACTGGCAAAAAGCATGAGGCATGCGGCGCACCATGCGCGCCGCAGGGTTTAGCCGCAGGTGCGGCCGGCGCGCGTCAGCGGCGGCGGCGCGGGAAGGGCGCCTGGCCGCGCCAGTAGCGGATCATCAGGAAGCCGCCGAGCATGCCGCCGAGGTGGGCGAAGTGCGCCACCCCGCTCGGGCCGCCCAGGCCCATCAGCAGCTCCAGCCCGCCGAAGATGGCCACGTACACCTTGGCCTTCATCGGGATGGGCGGGATCAGCAGCTGGATGGTGCGGTTGGGAAACAGCATGCCGAAGGCCAGCAGCAGCCCGTACAGCGCGCCGGAGGCGCCCACCGTCGGCGCGTTGGAGCCGATCAGCGCGGTGAAGCCCAGCTGCACCGCGGCCGCGGCCAGCGCGCTGGCGGCCAGGAACTGCATGTAGCGCCTGGGGCCCCAGAGGTTTTCCAGTTCCGAGCCGAACATCCACAGGCCCAGCATGTTGAACAGCAGGTGGAACGCGCTGCCATGCAGGAAGGCATAGGTGATGACCTGCCACGGCTGGAACAGCCCGGTGCTCAGCGGCCAGAGCATCGCGATGGCTTCGTACTGCGCCGGTATCAGCAACCCCAGGCAGAAGATGCCCACACAGATCAGGATCAGCGTCTTGGTGACCGGCGGCAGAGGCGGCATGCGGATGATCTCTCGGGGGTGCGGAGCGAGCGAGCGGCGCGCGGTGCCGGACAGGCCCTTGGGCGGCGTGCTTGCGTGGTGCCCGCGGCCAGACTCGAACTGGCACGCCTTGCGGCGGCGGATTTTGAATCCGCTACGTCTACCGATTTCGTCACGCGGGCTTCGGAAGCCGTTGCGGGCTTCCTGCGTGGGCGCGGATTATGTCATGCGGGGCCTGCATCACCGGGTGCGCTGCAGTGCGCAGGCACTGCTGCCACAATCAAAACATGGCCCATTACAAGACCCTTGAAGACGTCATCGGCGGCACGCCACTGGTGCGCCTGCAGCGCCTGCCCGGCGACGAGATCACGAAGCGCGGCAATGTGATCCTCGGCAAGCTGGAGGGCAACAATCCCGCGGGATCGGTGAAGGACCGGCCGGCCATCAACATGATCCGCCGCGCCGAGGAGCGCGGCGAGATCCGCCCGGGCGACACGCTGATCGAGGCCACGTCAGGCAACACCGGCATCGCGCTGGCCATGGCCGCGGCCATCCGCGGCTACCGCATGGTGCTGATCATGCCGGAGGACCTGTCCATCGAACGCGCGCAGACCATGAAGGCCTTCGGCGCCGAGCTGGTGCTGACGCCGCGCTCCGGCGGCATGGAATACGCGCGCGACCTGGCCGAGCAGATGCAGAAGGACGGCAAGGGCCGGGTGCTGGACCAGTTCGCCAATGCCGACAACCCGGCGGTGCACTACGACACCACCGGCCCCGAGCTGTGGGACCAGACCGATGGCCGCATCACGCACTTCGTCAGCGCGATGGGCACCACCGGCACCATCACCGGCGTGTCGCGCTACCTGAAGGAGCGCAATCCGGCGGTGCGCATCGTGGGCGCGCAGCCCAGCGAGGGCTCGCGCATCCCGGGCATCCGCAAATGGCCCGAGGCCTACCTGCCGAAGATCTACGACCCGAAGGCGGTGGACGAGCTGGTGTACGTCTCGCAGGCCGATGCGGAGCACATGGCGCGCCGCATGGCCAGCGAGGAAGGCCTGTTCGCCGGCATCTCCGCCGCCGGCGCCTGCTGGGCCGCGCTGCAGCTGGCCCAGACGGTGGACAACGCCACCATCGTGTTTGTCGTGTGCGACCGCGGCGACCGCTACCTGTCCACCGGCGTGTTCCCGGCCTGAAGGCGCAGCAGCATGGAAGCCCACAAAGAGATCGACACCCGCGGCATGAACTGCCCGCTGCCCATCCTCAAGGCCAAGAAGGCCTTGGCCGACATGGCCTCCGGCCAGGTGCTGAAGGTGGTGGCGACCGACCCCTCGTCCACCCGCGACTTCCAGGCCTTTGCGAAGCAGACCGGCAACGACCTGCTCGAACAGACCGCCAACGGCGGCGAGTTGGTGCACTACCTCAAGCGCAGATAAGGCCCGCAGCCGGGCCCTCGCTCAGAGTTCGATCGACTTGAGGTATTCGCGGAACCCGGGGCCCAGCGTGGGATGCGCCAGGGCCAGGGCCACGTTGGCTTCCAGGAAGCCTTCCTTGCTGCCGCAGTCGTAGCGCTGGCCTTCGTAGCGGTAGGCGAACACCTTCTCGCGGCGCAGCAGGCCGGCGATGCCGTCGGTCAGCTGGATCTCGCCGCCCACGCCGCGCGGCTGGTTGGCGATCTCATGGAACACGCCCGGCGTCAGGATGTAGCGGCCGGCCACGCCCAGGTTGGACGGTGCGTTCTCGGGCGCGGGCTTCTCGACGATGCGGGTCAGGTCCAGCAGGCGGTCGCTCACCGGCGTGCCGTCGACGATGCCGTAGCGGCGGGTGTGCTCCGGCGGCACTTCCTGCACCGCGATGATGGAAGCGCGCCATTCCTTGAACTGCTCGACCATCTGTGCCAGCACCGAGGGCTTGCCCACCATCAGGTCGTCGGCCAGCAGCACGGCGAAGGGCGCGTTGCCCACCAGCCGCTGGGCGCACAGCACCGCATGGCCCAGGCCCAGGGCCTGCGCCTGGCGCACGTAGATGCACTCCATGTCCTTGGGCTTGACGCTGTGGACCACGTCCAGCAGTTCCTTCTTGCCCGCTTGTTCAAGGGCTACTTCCAGCTCGAACGTCATGTCAAAGTGGTCTTCGATCGGCCGCTTGTGGCGGCCCGTCACGAAGATCATCTCCCGCACACCCGCGGCGTACGCCTCTTCCACGGCGTACTGGATCAGCGGCTTGTCCACCACTGGCAGCATTTCTTTCGGTTGTGCTTTCGTGGCCGGCAGAAACCGGGTGCCCAGGCCTGCGACGGGGAAGATGGCTTTGGTGACCGACATAAAAAACGTAGGAAGAGGGAGTTGGAAGATTGTGGCACGCAGAAAATATGCCATCGGGCAAGTTTGCCTACACCGTGTGACATGGACGTCCTGATCCTGGACGCGTTCGACGCGGATGTGGCCCGATGGCTGGCCGAGCGCCATGGCGTGCACCACGCCCCCGAGCTGATGAACGATGCCGATGGCCTGCGCGCCGCGCTGCTGCAGGCGCGTGCGCTGGTGGCGCCGCAATCGCTGCGGGTGGACGGCGGCCTGCTGGGCGCGGCACCGCAGCTGCGGGCCCTGGCCCGCGTGGGCTCCGAGCCGCCGGCCGTCATCGACCTGGACGCCTGCGAGCGCGCGGGCGTGGAGGTGGTGCGCAACGGCGGCGCGCAGGCCACCGCCAATGCCGAGTTCGTGATCGGCGCGCTGCTGCACCAGTGGCGGCGTGGCGCGGCGCAGCGGGAGCTGGGTAGCGCCACCATCGGCCTGTTCGGCATGCAGCCGGCCGCGCGGTCACTGGCAGCGCTGCTGCAGGCCTTCGGCGCCCGCGTGGTGGGCTACGACCCCTCGTTGCATGCGTCCGATCCGCTGTGGTCGCGCTGGCAGATCGAGCCGCTGCCGCTGCGCGACATGATGGCCGCATGCGATGGCGTGTGCGTGCTGCTGCCGATGTTCAGCCGCTACCGCGGACTGCTGGGCGAGCGGGTGCTGTCCACCTGCAAGCCCGGCCAGGTGCTGGTGAGCCTGACGCATTCCAGCGTGTTCGATGAACTGGCGCTGGCCGAGGCGATGGCCGACGGCCGCGTGGCCGACGTGTGGCTGGACGATGCCGAGCCCGGGCTGGTCGAATCCGGCCGGCCCTTGCATGGGCTGCCCGGCGTGCAGGTCACGTCCCGGTTGGCCGACAGCACGCGTGAGGCCCGCGAGCGCAGCGCCTGGACGGTGGCCCGCCGCATCGACGCGCTGCTGGCGCCCATCGGCCGCCAGGCCTCACCAGGCAGCCGGCCCGCGCCGCTGTACGCCGCGCCAAGCGCGGCCTGAAGCACCGCCCCGGCCGCTCACGCCGTGGCTTCGAGCCGCGCGGCCTGGGCCTGCAGCCGGGCCACGGTCTGGGTGAAGTCGGCCAGTCGGGCCTTCTCCTGATCCACCACGGCGGCGGGCGCACGGGCCACGAAGCTCTCGTTGCCCAGCTTGGCATTGGCCTTGGTGATCTCGCCTTTCAGGCGCGTGATCTCCTTGGCCAGGCGGGCCTTCTCGGCCGCCACGTCCACTTCCACATGCAGGGCGAGGCGGATGTCGCCCAGCACCGAGACCGGCGCGGTGGCGGTGGCCGCATCGAAGGCGGCTTCGTCGGCCAACACCTGCACGTCCGACAGCTTGGCCAGTGCCTTCAGCAGCGGCGCAACGGCCTGCACGAAGTCGGCATCACCCAGCGTGATCAGCGGCACCCGCTCGGCAGGCGACAGGTTCATCTCGGCGCGCAGGTTGCGGCAGGCGCCGACGGTGGCCTTCAGCCGCGCCATCCAGGCGATGGCCGCTTCGTCGATCTTTTCCGGCTGCGCCTGCGGATAGGCGGCGGTGACGATGGACGGGCCTTCACGCCCGGCCACCGGCGCCACCGTGTTCCACAGCTCGGCGGTGATGAAGGGCGTGATCGGGTGCAGCAGCCGCAGCACCGCTTCCAGCGTGCGGATCAGCGTGCGGCGGGTGGCGCGCTGCTGCGCTTCGTTGCCGGTCTGGATCTGCACCTTGGCCACTTCCAGGTACCAGTCGCAATACTCGTCCCACACGAAGCTGTAGATCGTGTTGGCGACGTTGTCCAGCCGGTACTCGGCGAAGCCCTGGGCCACCGCGGCTTCCACCTTCTGCAGCTCGCTGCTGATCCAGCGGTCGGCGGGGCTGAACTGCATGTAGCCGTGGAACGGGCCGCCGGGCGCGCATTCGGCCTTGCTGTGCTCGGCCAGGCCGCAGTCCTGGCCTTCGCAGTTCATCAGCACGAAGCGGGTGGCGTTCCAGAGCTTGTTGCAGAAATTGCGGTAACCCTCGCAGCGCTTGCTGTCGAAATTGACACTGCGGCCCAGCGTGGCCATGGCCGCGAAGGTAAAGCGCAGCGCATCGGCGCCATAGGCCGGAATGCCCGCCGGAAATTCCCTTTCGGTGGCCTTGCGCACCTTGGGCGCGGTTTCCGGCTTGCGCAGGCCGACCACGCGCTTGTCGAGCAACGGCCCGAGCTCGATGCCGTCGATCAGATCGACCGGATCGAGCACATTGCCCTCGCTCTTGCTCATCTTCTTGCCCTGCGCATCCAGCACCAGGCCATGGATGTACACGTGCCGGAAGGGCACGCGGCCGGTGAAGTGCTTGGTCATCATGATCATCCGGGCGACCCAGAAGAAGATGATGTCGTAGCCGGTGACCAGCACGCTGCTGGGCAGGAAGAGGTCCTGCTCGACCGTCTGCTCGGGCCAGCCCAGGGTGCTGAAGGGCACCAGCGCCGAGGAGTACCAGGTGTCCAGCACGTCCTCGTCGCGCTGCAGCGCACCGGTGTAGCCGGCAGCGGTGGCGCGCTCGCGCGCTTCTTCCTCGCTGCGGGCGACGAACAGCTCGCCGTTCTCGCCGTACCAGGCCGGGATCTGGTGGCCCCACCAGAGCTGGCGCGAAATGCACCAGTCCTGGATGTTCTTCATCCACTGGTTGTAGGTATTGACCCAGTTCTCCGGCACGAACTTGACTTCGCCGGACTGCACTGCGCCGATGGCTTCCTCGGCGATGCTCTGGCCGTTGGCGCCCGGTTGGGTCATCGCCACGAACCACTGGTCGGTCAGCATCGGCTCGATCACCTGGCCGGTGCGGGCGCAGCGCGGCACCATCAGCTTGTGCTTCTTCACCTCGACCAGCAGGCCTTCGGCTTCCAGCTGGGCGACGATCTGCTTGCGCGCGACGAAGCGGTCCAGGCCCACGTAGCTGGCGGGGATCTCCGGCACCTCGGCGCCGCTGACCTTGGCTTCCAGGTCGAAGATGGTGAGCATCGGCAGCTGGTGCCGCAGGCCCACCTGGTAGTCGTTGGTGTCGTGGGCCGGGGTGACCTTCACCACGCCGGTGCCGAAGGCCTTGTCCACGTAGTCGTCGGCGATCACCGGCACCAGCCGGCCGGTGACGGGCAGCCGCACCTGGCGGCCGACGAGGTGCGTGTAGCGCTCGTCCTCCGGGTGCACCATCACCGCGGTGTCGCCCAGCATCGTCTCGGGCCGCGTGGTGGCCACCACCAGCGATTCGTCGCTGCCCTCGATGGGGTAGCGGATGTGCCAGAGGCTGCCGTCCTCTTCCTCGCTCTCCACCTCCAGGTCGCTGACGGCGCTCTTGAGCACCGGGTCCCAGCTCACCAGGCGCTTGCCGCGGTAGATCAGGCCTTCCTCGTACAGCCGCACGAAGGTCTCGGTGACCACTTTCGACAGCTTGTCGTCCATGGTGAAGTACTCGTGGCCCCAGCTCACGCTGTCGCCCATGCGGCGCATCTGCTGCGTGATGGTGGAGCCCGATTGCTGCTTCCATTCCCACACGCGGGCCACGAAGTTCTTGCGGCCCAGGTCGTGCCGGCTCAGGCCCTGGTCCTGCAGCTGGCGCTCCACCACGATCTGCGTGGCGATGCCGGCATGGTCGGTGCCCGGCACCCACAGCGTGTTGAAGCCGCGCATGCGGTGGTAGCGCGTCAACGAGTCCATGATGGTCTGGTTGAACGCATGGCCCATGTGCAGCGTGCCGGTGACGTTGGGCGGCGGCAGCTGGATGCTGAAGCTGGGCTTGGCCGGATCGAGCGTGGGCTCGTAGACGCCGCTCTTCTCCCACAGCGGACCCCAATGGGCCTCGATGGCGGCGGGTTCGAAGGACTTGGCGAGTTCGGTCATGGCGAAGATGGCCGGTGCGCCCGCCCGCGGAAAACGGGCCGGCGCGAGGGCGTTGCAGGGGGATCGCCGATTGTAGGCGGGGCTACATCAGCAGATGCTCGCCGGCGTTGTCGCCGCCCAGGATCACGTAGTTGACCCGGCGCACGTCGGCCAGCCCGGTGCCGCCGGCATACGAGATCGAGCTCTGCAGGTCTTCGCGCATCTCGCGCAGGGTGTCGGCCAGGCGGCCCTTCACCGGCTCGAGGATGCGCTTGCCTTCCACGTGCTTGTACTCGCCCTTGTTGAAGTCGGACGCCGAGCCGTAGTACTCCTTGAACAGCTTGCCGTCGACTTCCACCGTCTGGCCGGGCGACTCCTCGTGGCCTGCGAACAGCGAGCCGATCATGACCATGCTGGCGCCGAAGCGCACGCTCTTGGCGATGTCGCCGTGGTCGCGGATGCCGCCGTCGGCAATGATGGGCTTGGTGGCCACGCGGGCACACCACTTCAGCGCCGAGAGCTGCCAGCCGCCGGTGCCGAAGCCCGTCTTCAGCCGCGTGATGCACACCTTGCCCGGGCCGATGCCCACCTTGGTGGCGTCGGCGCCCCAGTTCTCCAGGTCGATCACGGCTTCGGGCGTGCCCACGTTGCCGGCGATCACGAAGGCCTTGGGCAGCTTGTGCTTGATGTGCTCGATGGTGCGGCGCACGCTCTCGGCATGGCCGTGGGCGATGTCGATGGTGATGTAGTCGGCGCCCACGCCATCGGCGGCCAGGCGGTCAATCACCTCGAAGTCGGCCGGCTTGACGCCCGAGCTGATCGACACGAACAGGCCCTTGTCGCGCATGCGGCGGGCGTAGGCCACGTTGTCCACGTCGAAGCGGTGCATCACGTAGAAGTAGCCGTTGGCCGCCAGCCACTGGCTGATCGGCTCGTCGATCACCGTCTTCATGTTGGCCGGCACCACCGGCAGGTTGAAGCGGCGGCCGCCGAATTCGAGCGAGGTGTCGCACTCGCTGCGGCTGTCCACCCGGCACTTGCGCGGCAGCAGCAGAACGTTGTCGTAGTCGAAGATTTCCATGAGCCAGGCTCCTTAATAACGTCAGGCGAGCGCTTGACTTGGAACCCGGCCGGGCACCGTAAGTGCCCAAGAAAAACCGGGCGCCAAAATTTGGGCCCGGTGACTGATTCTACGCGCCAGGTCCAGCAAGGAAGTCTTCGTGCCCGATACCCCCACCCGGCGGCTGCTGCCCTGGCTCGCCGCCGTCGCGTTCTTCATGCAGACGCTGGACGCCACCATCCTCAACACCGCGCTGCCCAGCATGGCGCGCAGCCTGGGCGAAAGCCCCCTGCGCATGCAGTCGGTGGTGGTGGCGTACATGCTCACCACGGCGCTGCTCATCCCCGCCTCCGGCTGGCTGGCCGACCGCTTCGGCACGCGGCGCATCTTCATGTCGGCGATCGCGCTGTTTTCGCTGGGCTCGCTGTTCTGCGCGCTGGCGCCCACGCTGCCGGTGCTGGTGGCCGGCCGGGTGGTGCAGGGGCTGGGCGGCGCGCTGATGCTGCCGGTGGGGCGGCTGGCCATCCTGCGCAGCTTTCCGCGCGCCGAGCTGCTGAAGACGCTGGCCTTCGTCTCCATCCCCGGCCTGTTCGGCCCGCTGGTGGGGCCGCCGCTGGGCGGCTGGCTGGTGGAGGTGGCGAGCTGGCACTGGGTGTTCCTCATCAACCTGCCGGTAGGCCTGCTGGGCGTGCTGCTGACCACGCGCTACATGCCCGACCTGCGCGCGGCCCAGCGCCCGCGCTTCGACGGCCGCGGCTTCGTGCTGTTCTCGCTGGGCCTGATGCTGGTGTCGCTGGCGCTGCAGGGCCTGGGCGAGCGGGCCTTCAGCACGGCCGCTTCGGTGCTGCTGCTGGTGGCCGGCCTGGCCGCGATGTGCGGCTACTGGCTGCATGCGGCGCGGGCCGAGCAGCCGCTGTTCGGGCTGCAGCTGTTCCGCATTCCTACCTTCGCGGTGGGCATCGCCGGCAACCTGTTCAGCCGGCTGGGCAGCGGGGCGATGCCCTTCCTCACGCCGCTGTTCCTGCAGGTGGGGCTGGGCTATTCGCCCTCGGCCGCGGGCCTGAGCATGGTGCCCACGGTGGCCGGCGCAATGGTGGCCAAGCGCTTCGCGGAACGAGTGATCGGCCGCTACGGCTACCGCAACGTGCTGGTGGCCAACACGTTGATGCTGGGCGGCATGATCGCCGGCTTCTCGCTGATCGACCGCGGCACGCCGCAGGCGGTGATCCTGCTGCACCTGGCCTGCTTCGGCATCGTCAACTCCCTGCAGTTCACCGCGATGAACACGCTGAGCCTGAGCGACCTGGACGAGCGCACCGCCAGCAGCGGCAACAGCCTGCTGTCGGTGATGATGCAGCTGTCGATGAGCCTGGGCGTGGCCGCCGCGGCCAGCCTGCTGCTGGCCTTCAATCCGCAGGCACTGGAAGGCGAGGCGCTGATGCCGGCCTTCCACCGCACCTACCTGTGCGTGGGCGCGCTGTCGGTGATGGCCTCGTGGATCTTCTTCCAGCTCGGCCGCCACGAGCGGCCGAGCGGGCCGGCTTCGCAGGAGGTGGAGGCTTGACAGCGTCCGGCGGGTTGCCGGAAATCACTCGGCGAAGATTTCCTGCAGCGTGGCCAGGGTGCTGCTCAAAGTCTTGGGAGTCAGGCGACCCAGCTTCTTGCTCAGACGCACCTTGTCGACGGTGCGGAGCTGGTCGAGCAAGACCAGGCCTTTGGTGCCCGCATGCGTCACCGGCAGCCGAAATGGCGCCGCGAAACCTTTGGACGTCATGGGCGCGACGATGACCGTGCGAAGAGCGTCATTCAACTCCGGCGGCGACACCACCACGCAGGGCCGCGACTTCTTGATCTCGCTGCCGACGGTGGGATCGAGGTTCACCAACCAGATGTCGCCCCGCTTCACCATGCCAGTTCCGCATCGCCCTCGTTGCCGAATTCGCCCATGACCAGTTCGTCGGCGCCCGCGGCCGCCACCTGCCTGGCTGCTTCGGCCCAACCGCTGCGCACGGGCTTGGTGGGCTTGCGCACGACGATGACGCCATTTTCAACCAGCATCTCGGCGTCGGTGGCGTTCTCCAGGCCAGCCTGAGCCAGGATCGGTTTCGGCACGACAAAGCCGCGGCTGTTGCCGATGGTTCGGATGGAGACGTGGATGGCTTGCATAGTGACAACAATGTTATTCCAAGAAGGATGGTTGGGCAACATGTCTGCCCGCTACCGCCCCCAACGTCACCCCACCGCCTCGCCCCACCCGCCCCGCGCCGCTGGCCAGCCAGGCCTGCGCCTCGGCGCGCCCCGCATCGCGCAGCCGCTGCAGGAAAGGCAGGTGCGCGATCAGCCGCGTCTCGCCGTGCAGCGCGGCCAGCGTGGCCTGGCCGTCGACCAGGTGCCAGCGGGCGCGCGCGAGCCGGGCTGGCAGGCCACGGCGCCACCAGGCGGGTGGCTGCAGCGCGGCCTGCATCTCGTGCAGCAGCGCCAGCTCGCGCAGGAAGGGCGCCTGGAAGGCGATGTCCATCGCCCGCTCGCGGATCTCGGCGGCGCTGCGCGGCGTGCTGGCATGGCTGCGCGGCGCCAGCAGCACCAGCAGCGTGTCGGTGGCGCAGCCGGCATCGGCCAGCAGCGGGAACAGCGCCGGATTGGCGCTGTAGCCGCCGTCCCAATAGGGCTCGCCGTCCACCATCACCGTGTGGTGCAGCGTGGGCAGGCAGGCCGAGGCCAGCAGCGCTTCCAGGCTGAGCTGGTGGCGCTCGAAGACCGTCAGCCGGCCGCTGTCGACCTGCGTGGCGGCGATCTTCAGCCGCGGGCCGCCGGTGTCATGGCGCAGGCGCTCGAAGTCCACCTGCGCGGCCAGCACGTCGCGCAGCGGGTTGCGGTCCAGCGGGTTGAGCTGGTGCGGCGCGAAGGACTGCGTCCAGCGCATCAGCAGCCGTGCGGCGGGGCTGAACGCAAGCGCGTCGTCCTGGCCGGTGGTCAGCCATTCGAAGGGCAGGTGGCTGCCGATGGCGGTCCAGAAGCGCTCCAGCGCGGCGCGTGCGCCGTCGGGGCCACCGTCCAGCAGGCCCTGGGCCAGCACCACCGCGTTCATCGCGCCGGCGCTGCTGCCGCTCAGCGCAGAGAGGTGGAAGCGGTCGGCCTCCAGCAGCGCGTCCAGCACGCCCCAGGTGAAGGCGCCATGGGCGCCGCCGCCCTGCAGCGCAAGGTTCAGTGCAGGCCGCGCGTCGGCGCGGCGCGGTGTCAACCAGTCTGGCAAGCCCATCGGGCCAGCATGCCACGCGGGCGTGGCAGCCGGGCCGCCGGCACCCCCCTCCTAGAATCGGCCGGATGCATGATGATCCGCTGCTGCGCAACCTGAACCCTGAACAACTGGCCGCGGTGACGCTGCCGGCGCAGCCGGCGCTGATCCTGGCCGGTGCGGGTTCGGGCAAGACCCGCGTGCTCACCACCCGCATCGCCTGGCTGCTGCAGCAGGGCGCCATCACGCCTGGCGGGGTGATGGCCGTCACCTTCACCAACAAGGCCGCCAAGGAAATGATGACGCGGCTGTCGGCCATGCTGCCCGTCAACGTGCGCGGCATGTGGATCGGCACCTTCCACGGCCTGTGCAACCGCTTCCTGCGCGCGCACTGGAAGCTGGCCGCGCTGCCGCAGTCGTTCCAGATCCTCGACACGGCCGACCAGCTGTCGGCCGTCAAGCGCATCGTCAAGGCGATGAACCTGGACGACGAGCGCTTTCCGCCCAAGCAGGTGACGTGGTTCATCGCCGGCAGCAAGGAAGAGGGCCTGCGCCCGCGCGACGTGCCGGTGCGCGACGAGCACACCCGCAAGATGGTTGAGGTGTACCAGGCGTACGAAGACCAGTGCCAGCGCGAAGGCGTGGTCGACTTCGCCGAGCTGATGCTGCGCACCTACGAGCTGCTACGCGACAACGATCCGCTGCGTGCGCACTACCAGCACCGCTTCAAGCATGTGCTGGTGGACGAGTTCCAGGACACCAACCGACTGCAGTACGCCTGGCTGAAGATGTTCGCGCCGCCGGGCGGCGGCCAGGGCGTGTTCGCGGTGGGCGACGACGACCAGAGCATCTACGGCTTCCGCGGCGCGCTGGTGGGCAACATGGCCGACTTCGAGCGCGAGTTCCGCGTGCAGAAGGTGGTCAAGCTGGAGCAGAACTACCGCTCCTTCGGCAACATCCTGGACGCGGCCAATGCGCTGATCGCGCACAACAGCCGCCGCCTGGGCAAGAACCTGCGCACCGACGAAGGTCCCGGCGAGCCGGTACGCGTGGTGGAAAGCACCAGCGACTTCGGCGAGGCGCAATGGGTGCTGGAGGAGATCCAGCAGCTGCACCGCGGCGGCCTGGCGCGCAAGGAGATCGCGCTGCTCTACCGCAGCAATGCGCAGTCGCGGGTGATCGAGAGTGCGCTGTTCAATGCGGGCATTCCGTACCGCGTGTATGGCGGCCTGCGCTTCTTCGAGCGGGCCGAAGTCAAGCATGCGCTGGCCTACCTGCGGCTGATCGAGAACCCGAACGACGACACCAGCTTCCTGCGGGTGGTGAACTTTCCGGCGCGTGGCATCGGCGCGCGCACCATCGAGCAGCTGCAGGACGCGGCCCGCGGCACCGGCCGCAGCCTGTACCAGAGCGTGGGCGCGGTGGCGGGCAAGGGTGGCAGCAACCTGTCGGGCTTCGTGAGCATGATCGAAGGCCTGCGCGAACGCACCCGGGGCCTGACGCTGCGCGAGATCATCGAGCACATGCTGCAGGACGCCGGCCTGATCGACTTCTATCGCACCGAGAAGGAAGGCCAGGACCGCATCGAGAACCTGGAGGAACTGGTCAACGCGGCCGAGGCCTTCGTCACGCAGGAAGGCTTCGGCAAGGATGCGGTGGCGCTACCGGTGGACGAGCACGGCCCCGGCAGCCTGAGCGGCAATGCACCCGCGCCCGGCCCCGACCTGACGCCCGATGCCGAGACCGGCGAGATCGTGTCGCCGCTGGCCGCCTTCCTCACCCATGCGGCGCTGGAAGCCGGCGACAACCAGGCCCAGGCCGGGCAGGACGCGGTGCAGCTGATGACGGTGCACTCGGCCAAGGGGCTGGAATTCGATGCGGTGTTCATCACCGGCATGGAAGAAGGCCTGTTCCCGCACGAGAACGCACTGAGCGACAGCGACGGCCTGGAAGAGGAGCGCCGGCTGATGTACGTCGCCATCACCCGGGCCCGGCAGCGGCTGTACCTGAGCTTCAGCCAGACCCGCATGCTGCATGGGCAGACCCGCTACAACGTCAAGAGCCGCTTCTTCGAAGAGCTGCCCGAGCATGCGCTGAAGTGGCTCACGCCCAAGCAGCAGGGCTTTGGCTCAGGCTATGCGCGCGAGTACCAGCAGGCCTGGCAGCGCGGCTCCGGCTTCGGCGGCATGGTGGGCGCGGGCCGCGTGGCCCCGGCCGCGCCGCCGCCGCTGGTGCCCAAGGCGCCCGGCCACGGGCTGCGGGTGGGCCAGTCGGTGTTCCACACCAAGTTCGGCGAAGGGTTGATCCTCACGCTGGAAGGCCAGGGCGAGGATGCACGGGCGCAGGTGAACTTCGGCCGGCATGGCTTGAAGTGGCTGGCGCTGTCGGTGGCCAAGCTCACGCCGGTGGACTGAGTTCCGCTACGGTTCAGCCGGCGACGGCCGGCGGGCTGCGGTCGAGCCAGTGCAGCAGCAGGCGGTACAGCATCGGCGGGTCCACAGGCTTGCTGATGAAGTCGTCCATGCCGGCGGCCTGGCATTCGGCGCGGTCTTCGGCAAAGGCATTGGCGGTCATCGCGATCACCGGCAGCGTGGCCGACGGCAGCTGCCGGCGGATGGCCCGGCATGCGTCCAGGCCGTCGAGCCGCGGCATCTGCATGTCCATCAGCACCAGGCGGTAGCCGCCCTCCAGGGCCATGGCCACCGCCTGCTCGCCATCGACGGCCAGCGCCACCACCAGGCCCGCTTCTTCCAGGATGGCCTGGGCCACCTCGGCATTCACCGGGTTGTCTTCGGCCAGCAGCACGCGGGCGCCGGCATGGCGGCGGCGCAGCGCTTCCTCCGCATCCGCCTCGGGTCGACGGGCGGGCGCGTGGCCGGCGGTGGCCGAGCGTTGCAGCCGGGCGGTGAACCAGAAGATGCTGCCGCCGCCCGGCCGCGGCACGGCGCCGGCCTCGCCGCCCATCAGCGTGGCCAGCTTGCGGGTGATGGCCAGGCCCAGCCCGGTGCCACCGGCGCGCCGCGTGCTGGACCGGTCGGCCTGCTCGAAGGCGGCGAACAGCCGCGGCATCGCTTCAGGGTCGATGCCGATGCCCGTGTCCTCCACCTCGAAGCGCAACCAGGCGCTGTGCGCCTCCTCGGTCAGAAGCCGCGCGCGCAGCGTCACGCCGCCCTGGTCGGTGAACTTGATGGCGTTGTTGGCGTAGTTCAGCAAGGCCTGCTGCAGCCGGGTGGGGTCGCCGAGCAGGTCGCGGGGCATGGCGTCCACCTCGCTGTGCAGCCGCAGCCTGCGGGCCTCGGCACGCTCGCCCAGCATCGACAGCACGTTGGCCACGATGGCCTCCACCCGCAGCGGCACCGTCTCCAGCGTCATCTTGCCGGCCTCGATCTTGGACAGGTCGAGCACGGCGTTCAGCACCTCCAGCAGGTGCTTGGCCGCGACTTCCAGCTTCAGCAGCCGGTCGGCCTGCCGCGGGCTGAGGTCCTCGCGGCGGATCAGGTGGGCCATGCCGATCATCGCGTTCAGCGGCGTGCGGATCTCATGGCTCATGTTGGCCAGGAAGGCGGTCTTGGCCAGGCTGGCGGATTCGGCGCGCTCGCGGGCCTCGGCCAGCTGGCCGGTGCGCTGTGCCACCGTCTCCTCCAGGTGCTGACGATGGGCGTCCAGCGCCTGCTGGGCCTGCTCGCGGGCGGCTTCGCGGTCGAAGTTGTCCAGCGCGAAGCTGATGTTGGCGGCCAGGTCGATCAGCAGGTGCTGGGTCTCCGGGTCGAAGGCCTGGGCTTCGCCGGCGCAGATGGTCAGCGTGCCGACCGCCCTGCCGGCCCGGCGCACCGGCAGGGCTGCCAGTGCCTGCAGGCCGGCCTGCGGCGCCAGGGCCTGCCAGGCCTGGGTCAGCGGGTCGCTGTGGAGGTGCTGGCACCACACGGGCTGGCCGCTGCGCAGGGCCTGGTCGCCGGAGGTGGGCATGTCGCCGTCGGCATGCAGCCGCGGTGGCAGGTCCTCGGGCGCGCCGGCCTGCGCCTGCAGCTGCAGCCGGCCGTGCGCGCAGGCCAGGCTCACCCAGGCCAGGCGCATGCAGGCGGCGTCGATGATGGCCTGGCACACCGCGTCGAAGAGTGCCTTCTGGTCGGTGCAGCGTGCCACCGCCGCATTGCACTGCGACAGGCAGCGGTACAGGCCGGCCTGCCGCACCACCCGCGCCCGCGCCGCCACCGCATCGGTGACGTCCAGCGCCACGCCGTCCCAGAAGGTGGCGCCGTCGGGCGCGCGCTGCGGATGGGAGCGCACGTCCAGCCAGCGCTGGCGCCCGTCGGGCAGGTTGAACAGCAGCGTGGCGTGGAAGTCGGTCAGGGTGGCCGCACTGTGTTGCTCCGCGCTCAGGTAGCGGTCGAGCGCCTGCGGCGCGAGCATGGCGAACAGCGGGCCGGCGTCATGCATCACCGCGGCCGGCGTCAGGCCGAAAGTGCGGGTGATGCCGCTGCTGACATGGTGGAACAGCCGTTGGCCGCCGGCCAGCACGTAGCGGTAGATGAAGCCGGCGGGCAGGTTGTCGCCGATCAGGCGCAACTGCTGCTCGCGCGCCTGCAGGTCGGCGGCGCTGACGCGGTGGTCCCACTCGATGCGCTGCGAGTTCATGCTGACCAGCGTCAGCGTCACCAGCTGCACCGACAGGATCTGCGCCAGCGCATACACGCTGCCAAAGCCCTTGATGCTCTCGAAGGCGGTGCTGATGTCGGCCAGCTCCTGCGCGGCGCGCACCAGCGTGATCAACGCAAACAGCAGCAGCCACAGCGCCAGCAGCCGGTCGTTGGAGCCGAAGTGCGGCGGCCTGCGGCGCAGGGTCACCATCACCGTGGCCCCGTTCACTGCCGCGGCGAACAGGCAATAGCAGACGATGCGGTCGGCCAGCCGCGCGCCGTCCAGGCTCAGGTAGCCGAAGGGCAGCAGGAACGCCAGCGCGACGCCGGCCTCCAGGCCTGGCCCCACCCGCCAGCCGCGGAACACCAGCATGCCCCGCAGCAGCATCAGGTGCCCGGCCATCAGCACCCCATTGCGGCCCACCCGGGTGGCCCAGGTCGGCGGCAGCACGCCAGGCACCAGCAGCGCCGCGCCCAGCGCCAGGCAGGCGATGCCCGCGGTCCAGTAGCCGAAGCCGGGATAGGTCCTGCGGGTGACCAGCACCACGCCCATCACCATGGCGGCTGCCGAGGACAGCAGTGCGTTGGTGATCAACAGCGTGGTTGCATCCACAGTGGGCGGTCATCCCTGAAGCCGGTAGAGGCCGATCCTAAGGCGCCCCGGTGCGTCGGCACGTGCGAGCCATGCCGCTCCAGCCAGGCACGGGCGTTGCATTCACCGGGCCCCTGCCCGTGTGACGGTCTTCCTCATCGTGAGGCGCCGGCGCGGGCAGCAGGAGCAGTACCCCGATGACCGATCCCAACGAGACAACCCTGTTCGCCGGCCGCCGCCGCTGGCTGGCCCTGGGCACCAGCGCCGTGATGATGGCCGTGCTGGCCGCCTGCGGTGGCGACGACGACGGCGTGATCCTCGACCCCGGCCGCAAGCCCTTCCCGCTGGTGGAAACCAGCGTGGCCCAGTTCCACGACGCGATGAGCAAGGGCCAGGTGTCCTGCCGCGACATCGTGCAGGGCTACCTCAACCGGATTGCCGCCTACGACAAGGACGCCAGCGCCGCTTTTCCGTCCAGCCCCGCGCTGCGCAGCGTCATCCTGGCCAACCCGAACGCGCTGGCCGAAGCCGATGCGCTGGACCGCCGCTACTTCGGCAGCGGCCGCCTGGCGGGCCCGCTGCACTGCGTGCCGGTGATCGTGAAGGACAACGTCGACACCGTCGACGTGCCCACCACCGCGGGCTCGCTGGTGATGGCGGCCAACCAGCCGCCCGACGATGCCTACATCGTGAAGAACATCAAGGCCAAGGGCGCCATCATCATCGCCAAGGCCAACCTGGACGAGTTCGCCTTCGGCTTCGGCGGCGCGTCGGCGCTTGGCGGCCGCGTGGCCAATGCCTACATCCCGGCCAACAGCCCGGGCGGCTCCTCCTCGGGCACCGGCACCGCGGTGGCGGCCAGCTTCGCGATGATCGGCGTGGGCACCGACACCGGTGGCTCGGTGCGCGTGCCCTCGGCGGTGGAAGGGCTGTTCGGCATCCGCCCCACGCTGCGGCTGGTGAGCCAGGACGGCATCGTGCCGCTGGCCCATTCGCAGGACACCGCCGGCCCGATGTGCCGCGCCGTGGCCGACTGCGCGCTGCTGCTCGACGCCATGGTGGGCTACGACGCCAGCCCCTTCAGCGGCCAGCGCACGGCCAAGGCCTTCGATGCGCCACTGGTGGCCAATGCCGCCGAATATGCGGCCGTGGCCAAGGTGCCCGCCAGTTACACCGCGGAGCTCAAGGCCGACGGCCTGAAGGGCGCACGCATCGGCGTGGTGCGCGCGATGTTCCCGGCCGCCACCGCGAGCAACCAGGCCTTCCTCGACACGCTGGAGGCCGCGCTGGCCAAGATGCGCGAGGCCGGCGCCATCGTGGAGGACGTGACCATCGAGGACAACCGCGCCGTCATCGGTGCGGTCTCGGCACCGATCGAAGGCAACCCCGGCAGCTTCGCCAGCCTGTCGGCCTATGAGTTCACCGCCGATCTCACGGCCTACCTGTCGTCCTGGGCCTCCACCACCGACAACCACCTGCGCAGCACCCAGGCGGTGGCCGCCGCGCTGGCCACCTACCCGGCCGAGGCGGTGGTGCTGCGCTCGTTCCAGAGCTACCTCGCCAACGACGCGGCGATGGCCGACACCAGCACCGCCGCCTACCGCACCTGGCAGCGCAACCTGAAGCCGCGCGACGCCTATGTGATTCCGCGCGTGCAGGCCGCGCTGGACAACGTGGACTTCAGCACCGGCACCGCCAAGGGCACGGCATATGACGTGCTGGTGTACCCGGTGCTTCAGGGCTTCAACGGCGCCAGCGTCAACTCCGGCAGCAACAACCGGCTCAGCCCGTTCAGCGGCTTCCCGGCCATGGCCTTCCCGGCCGGCTTCGCCAAGGCGACGGCCGCGGCCACGGTGGCTGAGCCGGTGGCCTTCGAGATGCTGGGTCGCGAGTTCGCGGAAGGCACGCTGATCCGCCTGGGCCATGCCTGGGAAATGGCGGCCAGGCCGCGGGTGGCGCCGCCCACCACGCCTGAGCTGTAAGGCGGCGGCACGGCAAAGGGGCTGTCATGCATCCGTCATGCGCATGTCATGCCCCTTTCATCGAGCGTCCACAACATCGCGGGCTTGTCTGTCCCAGCACCCGCGAGGTTCCTCTTGAACAAGCCGAACGACTTCGAACTGCGTTACGTCGATCCCGACACCATCGACCACAACCCGACCCGCAACGCCAGCTTCGACGCCGTGCTGCAGACGCGGCTGTCGCGTCGCTCCCTCCTGCGCGGCAGCGTGGGCACCGCGGCCACCGCACTGCTGGGCGGCATCGGCCTGTCGGCCTGCGGCGGTGACAGCGACAACGACAACGACGACGCCCTGCAGCCGCTGACGGCCCTGGCCTTCACCCCCGTGGCCAAGAGCGTGGCCGACGTGTGCAGCGTGCCGGCCGGCTACACCGCCAGCGTGATCTATGCGCTGGGCGACCCCATCACCGCCAGCGCCACCGCCTACAAGAACGACGGCACCGACGGCGACTTCGACAACCGTGCCGGCGACCACCACGACGGCATGGAGTACTTCGGCCTGTCGGCCGACGGCACCCGCCGCGACCCCAACGGTTCCGAGCGCGGCCTGCTGGCCATGAACCACGAGGCCACCAGCCATGCCGGCACCGAGCGGGCATCGGCCTTCGTGCATGCCAACGGCGGCACCAACACGCTGCCGCGTCCGGCCGCCGAAGTGGACCGCGAGGTGCCGCTGCATGGCGTCTCGGTGGTGGAAGTGCGCAAGGTCAACGGTGTCTTCGGCACCGTCCAGGCCTCGGCCTACAACCGCCGCATCACGCCGCTCACGCCGGTGGAGATCTCCGGCGCGGCCCGTGGCAATGCGCTGATGAAGACCAAGTACTCCACCGCCGGTACCGCCGGCCGCGGCACGCTGAACAACTGCGGCACCGGCATCACGCCCTGGGGCACGATGCTGACGGGCGAAGAGAACTGGGCCGGCTACTTCTTCCGCTCGTCCACCGACAACGCCGCGCGCGGCGACAAGAGCGTGGCCTCGCTCAACCGCTATGGCCGCACCCAGGGCTCGGCCAGCCGCCACGGCTGGGAAACCGGCGGCACCGACGACAAGTACGCCCGCTGGAACATCAGCAAGACCGGCGCCTCGGCCGACGGCAGCGACGACTACCGCAACGAGCTGAACACGTTCGGCTACCTGGTTGAGATCGACGCCTACGACAAGTCCAAGGCCATCAAGAAGCGCACCTCGCTGGGCCGCTTCGCGCACGAGAGCGCCGCCTTCAGCAAGCTGGTGGAAGGCAAGCCGCTGGCCGTGTACATGGGCGACGACTCGCGCGGCGAGTACATCTACAAGTGGGTGTCGGCCGCCAACTGGGTGGCCGCCGATGCCAACGCCGCCGACCGCATCGCCACCGGCGACAAGTACCTGGACAGCGGCAAGCTGTATGTGGCCAAGTTCAATGCCGACGGCTCGGGCCAGTGGATCGAGCTGAGCATCGACAACGCGGCGATCAAGGGCTACGCCGCCTATGCGTTCGCCGACCAGGCCGACGTGGTGGTCAACGCCCGCCTGGCTGCCGACGCGGTGGGCGCCACCAAGATGGACCGCCCGGAGTGGTGCGCCACCCATCCCACCACCGGCGAGGTGTACTTCACCCTCACCAACAACAGCAACCGCAAGGTGGAAGCCTCGGGCAGCTCGCAGGCCGCGGTGGATGCCGCCAACCCGCGCGCCTATGCCGACAGCTACGGCGGCGCCGCCGCCGGCTCGCCGGGCAACATCAACGGTCACATCGTGCGCCTGGCCGAAACCGCGGGCGAAGCGGCCGCGACCGGCTTCAAGTGGGACGTGTACCTGTTCGGCGCCGAGGCGGGCAGCGATGCCGCCAAGGTGAACCTGTCGTCGCTGACGGCCGACCAGGACTTCTCCAGCCCCGACGGCCTGTGGTTCAGCAAGGCCACCGGCCTGTGCTGGATCCAGACCGACGACGGCGCCTACACCGACGTCACCAACTGCATGATGCTGGCCGGCATCCCCGGCACGGTGGGCGACGGCGCGGCCCGCACGCTGGCCTACAGCAAGGCCGACGGCAGCGCGCTGAACGTGACCACCTACGTGGGCAAGGCGCCCACCCCGGCCACGCTGCGCCGCTTCCTGGTGGGCCCGAAGGACTGCGAGATCACCGGCTGCGCCGAGACGCCGGACGGCCAGGCGCTGTTCGTCAACATCCAGCACCCGGGCGAGACCATCAGCTCGGCCACGGTGACCGACCCCAGCAAGTACCTGAGCCACTGGCCCGGCAACGCCGGCTACGGCGCCGGCGGTGCAAACGCCCGGCCGCGCTCGGCCACCATCGTGATCACCAAGACCGGCGGCGGCGTCGTCGGCAGCTGATCGGCGCAACCCGCCAAGTAAAAGGCCGGCGCAAGCCGGCCTTTTTTCGTTGGCGCCGCGGCGGGCTCAGTCCGGCTGGCCGAAGGTGTCGACGAAGCTGAAGTACAGCGATGCGTAGAAGGCCACGGTGAACATCAGCGCGGCCGGCATCGCGGCCACGCCCACCAGCTGCCGCGCACCCAGCAACGAGAACACGGTGGCGGTGACGATGCCGAACACGCCCACCACCAGCGCCCACGCCAGGCCGTACATGAAGAAGGCGGCCTTGGTGCGCCACACGGCCACGGTGCTGGAGAACAGCGCCTGCGCCACGCCCTGGCCGCCCCACCACACCAGGGCCGGCGCATGCCAGAAGGGCACCGCCAGCAGCGCGGCCAGGCCGAAACGCACCAGCAGGCCGTTGACCAGCGCCGGATCGGCCAGCAGCTGCTGCATCTCGGCCTCGGCGGCGTCGGTGCTCTCGCCGCTGGCCATCAGCACCTGCAGGCGGTCGAAGCGGCCGCCGTCGATGCTGCCGCTCAGCCAGATGATCAGCAGCGTGACCAGCGCATACAGGCCGCACAGCACCAGCAGCGCCTTGCGCCGGCGCTGCGCATCCACCTGGCCGGGCAGCGTGCGCAGCGGCTCGATCAGCTGGCCGGGGTGCACCGGCCCGCCGGCCAGCGCCGAGCGGGTGGCGATCATGTAGCCCAGCGACAGCAGCGGCAGCGCCAGCACCAGCAGCACGCCGCCCGCAGGCACGGCCATCACCAGCACGCCCACGAACATGAAGGTGATGAACAGGCTGGCCAGCGCCATCGGCCGCTTGAAGAAGGTGCGGAAGCCTTCGCGCGTCCAGGCGATGCCCTGGCGCGGCGCAACCGGGTGAAGATGAAACGTCATGGGATGTTCACGCGCGGTGCGCGGGTTGGGTGGGGCCGCGGCGCTGCTAGCGCGCCGGGTGCCATGGCCGTTCGACCCGCGCCCGCAGCACCCGTTCGAAGTGCGTGGGATCATGGGGCTTCAGCAGCGTGGCGTCGCGCGGCAGGTGGAAGTCCCACAGCCGCGATGTCCAGAAGCGAAGGGCCGCCGCACGCATCAGCGCGGGCAGCAGCCGGTGTTCATTGCCGTCCAGCGGGCGTTCGCGCTCGTAGGCGGCCACGAAGGCCGCGGCGCGTTCTTCCACCAGCGTGCCGGTGTCCAGGTCGATGCACCAGTCGTTCAGGCACACCGCGATGTCGAACAGCAGCGTGTCCACGCCGGCGAAGTAGAAGTCGAAGAAGCCGGTGAGCTTCTCGTGGCCCGGCAGGCCCGCGAACATCACGTTGTCGCGGAACAGGTCGGCATGGATGGGGCCGCGCGGCAGGCTCTGGAAGGCGGCCGATTCGGCCAGCGCCTGCTGGAAGGCCAGTTCCTCGCTGATCAGCGCATGCTGGCCGGGCGCCAGGTGGGGCAGCACCAGCGGAATGGTGTCGGTCCACCAGGCCAGGCCGCGCAGGTTGGGTTGCTGGCGCGGATAGTCGGCGCCGGCCAGGTGCATGCGCGCCAGCATGCCGCCCACCTGGGCGCAGTGGTGCAGGTCAGGCGCCAGCTGGTGCTCGCCTTCCAGCTTGTCCACCAGCGCGGCGGGCTTGCCCTTGAGCGTGTGCAGGATCTGGCCGGCCGCGTCGGCATGCGGGTCCGGCACCGGGATGCCGCGCTGCGCCAGGTGCTGCATCAGGTGCAGGTAGAAGGGCAGCTGCTCGAAGGTCAGGCGCTCGAAGATCGTCAGCACGTATTCGCCACGGTCGGTGGTGACGAAGTAGTTGGTGTTCTCGATGCCGGCGCGGATGCCGCGCAGCTCAAGCAGCGTGCCGACGCCCAGGCCGGCGATGAAGGTGCGTGCCTCGTCCGGGGAGACTTCGGTGAAGACGGCCACCGCTTCAGAACGACAGCACGTTCCACACCCGCTGGCCCGCCGCGCCGCGGCTGGCCCCGGCGGCCTGCGACATGTTGCGCGCGCCGTCGGCCGGGATGATCTCGTACTCCTTGCCGCCGGCCTTCGGCCGCACCACCAGGCGCTGCGTCTGGCCGCGAACCTTCAGTTCCTCGATGCGAACGCCGTCGTCCTCGACCACGGTTTGTTGCACCTTGGGCTCGATCGGCTCGGCCGACACGGGGCCGTGCAGGGCCGCCAGGGCAGCAAACGGCAGGAGAAAACGGGCGGGGCTCATGGCGGCGATTCTAGCGACGCACAATCACCGCATGACCGAGACGACATCCGCCCCGGGCAGCGACGCCCACCGCACCACCGAGCCCGAAGCGGCGCCGCCCACCACGCTGCTGCTGGTGGACGGCAGCAGCTATCTCTACCGCGCCTACCACGCGCTGCCCGACCTGCGCGGGCCCGACAACTTCCCTACCGGCGCGCTGCACGGCATGGTGTCCATGCTCACCCGGCTGCGCGCGCAATTCCCGGCGGTGCATGCGGCCTGCGTGTTCGACGCCCCCGGCAAGACCTTTCGTGACGACCTGTATCCGCAGTACAAGGCGAACCGCGCCGCCATGCCCGAACCGCTGGCGCAGCAGATCCGGCCGATCCACGAGGTGGTGAAGCTGCTGGGCTGGCCGGTGCTGGAGATCCCCGGCATCGAGGCCGACGACGTCATCGGCACGCTGGCGCGCACCGTGGCTGCGCGTGGCGGCAAGGTCATCGTGTCCACCGGCGACAAGGACATGGCGCAGCTGGTGGACGAGCAGGTGGTGCTCATCAACACCATGAGCAACGAGTCGCTGGACATCGCCGGCGTGCAGGCCAAGTTCGGCGTGCCGCCGAACCGCATCGTCGACTACCTCACGCTGATCGGCGACACCGTGGACAACGTGCCCGGCGTGGACAAGGTGGGCCCCAAGACCGCTGCCAAGTGGCTGGCCGAGCATGGGTCGCTGGACGGCGTGGTGGCCGCGGCCGCCGGCATCAAGGGCGTGGCCGGCGAGAACCTGCGCAAGGCGCTCGACTGGCTGCCGCTGGGCCGCGAGCTGGTGACCATCCGCACCGATTGCGACCTGGCCGCGCATGTGCCCGGCTGGCCCGCCGACGAGTCGATGACCGCGCTGCATTTCGCCGAGCCCGACAACGCCGCGCTGCTCGACTTCTATGCCCGCTACGGCTTCAAGAGCCTGCGCCGCGAGCTGGAAGCGCGCATGGCGGCCACCGCGTCGATGTTCGCCTCGCCCGACGAGCCCTTCGCCGAGGGCCGGGGCGATGCCGCCCAGCCCGCCGCCACGGTGTGCGAGCCGGTGGCGGTGCAGGGCGTGTACGAGGCCATCACCGACTGGGAACGCTTCGACGCCTGGCTACAGCGGCTGCAGGCCGCGCCGCTGGCGGCCCTCGATACCGAGACCGATTCGCTGGACCCGATGCATGCGCGCATCGTGGGCATCAGCTTCGCGGTGCAGCCGCACGAGGCCGCCTACGTGCCGCTCGCCCACAACTATGCCGACGCGCCCGCGCAGCTGCCGCTGGACGAGGTGCTGGCCCGCCTGAAGCCCTGGCTGGAAGACCCGGCCGCCGGCAAGATGGGCCAGAACGTCAAGTACGACACCCACGTGCTGGCCAACCACGGCATCCACGTGCGCGGCTGGCGCCACGACACGCTGCTGCAGAGCTATGTGCTGGAAGCGCACCTCACCCATGCGCTGGACAAGCTGGCCGACCGCCACCTGGGCCGCAAGGGCCTGACCTACGAGGACATCTGCGGCAAGGGCGCCAAGCAGATTCCGTTCGCGCAGGTGGACGTGAAGACCGCCACCACCTACAGCGGCGAGGACAGCGAGATGGTGCTGGATGTGCACCGCGTGCTGTGGCCGCAGCTCGAGGCGCAGCCGGCCGCCGCGCCCAGCCTGCGCTACGTGTACGAAAGCATCGAGCTGCCCACCAGCGAGGTGCTGCAGCGCATCGAGCGCCACGGCGTGCTGGTGGATGCCGGAGCGCTGGCGCGGCAAAGCCACCAGCTGGCCGAGCGCATGATGGCGCTGGAGCAAGAGGCCTACGAGATCGCCGGCCAGCCCTTCAACCTGGGCAGCCCGAAGCAGATCGGCGAGATCCTGTTCAGCAAGCTGGGCCTGCCGGTGGCCAAGCGCACCGCCAGCGGCGCGCCCTCCACCGACGAGGAAGTGCTGGAGAAGCTGGCCGCCGACTACCCGCTGCCCGCGCGGCTGCTGGAGCACCGCAGCCTCAGCAAGCTCAAGGGCACCTACACCGACAAGCTGCCGCTGATGATCAACCCCAACACCGGCCGCGTGCACACCAACTATGCACAGGCGGTGGCGGTGACGGGGCGGCTGTCCAGCAACGATCCCAACCTGCAGAACATCCCCATCCGCACGCCGGAAGGCCGCCGCGTGCGCGAGGCCTTCATCGCGCCCGAAGGCCATGTGATCGCCAGCGCCGACTACTCGCAGATCGAGCTGCGCATCATGGCCCACATCAGCGAGGACCCCGGCCTGCTGGGCGCCTTCGCCGAGGGCCGCGACGTGCACCGGGCCACCGCGGCCGAGGTGTTCGGCGTGGCGCTCGACCAGGTGAGCAGCGAGCAGCGGCGCTATGCCAAGGTCATCAACTTCGGGCTCATCTACGGCATGGGCGCCTTCGGGCTGGCCAGCAACCTGGGCATCGACCAGAAGGCCGCGCGCAACTACATCGACCGCTACTTCGACCGCTTTGCCGGCGTCAAGCGCTACATGGACGAGACCCGTGCCAGCGCGGCCCAGCGCGGCTACGTGGAAACGCTGTTCGGCCGCCGCATCGTGCTGCCGGAGATCCAGGGTGGCAGCGGCCCGCGCCGCGCCGCGGCCGAGCGCCAGGCCATCAATGCGCCGATGCAGGGCACCGCGGCCGACCTGATCAAGCTGGCGATGATCGCGGTGCAGGCCGAGATCGACCGCGCCGCCAAGGCCACGCGCATCGTGATGCAGGTGCACGACGAACTGGTGTTCGAGGTGCCCGAGGCCGAGGTGGACTGGGTGCGCAGCGAGGTGCCCCGCCTGATGGCCGGCGTGGCCGCGCTGAAGGTGCCGCTGCTGGCAGAGGTGGGCATCGGCCCCAACTGGGACCAGGCGCACTGACCGCGTCTGTCACATTTCTTTCGCACAAGGTTCATAAACTGGCTTCATGCCGGATGTCTCAGATCAGCCGTATCCGAACGCCGCCGAGGCGGCGCGGGCCGCTGCCTTGCCGTTGCCGCCTGGGGCCGCGCCGGTCACCCTGGCGCCGCTGAACCGCGAACAGGCGATCCTGGAGTTCAACCGCCGCGTACTGGCCCAGGCCAGCCGGCCCGACGTGCCGCTGCTGGAGCGGCTGCGCTACATCACCATCGTCTCGTCCAACCTCGACGAGTTCTTCGAGGTGCGGTATGCCGACTACCTGGAGGCCGCGGCCGCCATGGGCTCGGCGGCCGATGCCGACCTGCAGGCGCTGTCGGCCGATGCGCACACGCTGATCGACGAGCAGTACGCCCTGTTCAACGAGCAGGTGATGCCGGCGCTGGCCGAAGAAGGCATCGTGGTGCTCAACCATGCCGAGCGCAACCCGGCGCAGCGCCAGTGGGTGGCCCGCTTCTTCGAGCGGCAGGTGATGCCGCTGCTGGTGCCGGTGGGGCTGGATCCGGCGCACCCGTTCCCGCTGGTGGCCAACAAGAGCCTGAACTTCATCGTCCGCCTCAGCGGGCGCGATGCCTTCGGGCGCGCCAGCAGCATCGCCATCGTCAAGGTGCCGCGGGTGCTGCCCCGGGTCATCAAGCTGCCGGCCACCGTGTGCAACAAGGGCGAGCAGGGCTTCGTGCTGCTGTCCAGCGTGATCCGCGCGCACCTGGGCGACCTGTTCGCCGGACGCGAGGTGGAGACCTTCTCGCAGTTTCGCGTCACCCGCGATTCCGACCTGGAGGTGGACGAGGACGACGTCACCAACCTGCGGCAGGCGCTGCGCTCGGGCCTGACCACCCGGCACTTCGGCCAGGCGGTGCGGCTGGAGGTGGTCAAGAGCTGCCCCGAGGAGCTGTCGGCCTTCCTGCTGCAGCAGTTCGCGCTGCCGGCCGCGGCGCTGTACCGCGTCAACGGGCCGGTGAACCTGGTGCGGCTGAACCAGCTGATCGACCAGGCCGCGGCCGACCGCCTGCGCTTTGCGCACCATGAGCCAGCCTGGCCGGTGCACCGGCTGCCGCGCTCGCAGTCCATCTTCGCGCGGCTGCGCCAGGGCGACGTGCTGCTGCACCATCCGTTCGAGAGCTTCGAGCCGGTGGTGCAGTTCCTGCGCGAAGCGGTGAACGATCCCGACGTGCTGGCCATCAAGCAGACCATCTATCGCACCGGCAGCCAGAGCGTGCTGATGGACCTGCTGATCGAGGCCACCCGCCGCGGCAAGGAAGTGATGGTGGTGGTGGAGCTGAAGGCGCGCTTCGACGAGGAGGCCAACATCAACTGGGCCGAGCGGCTGGAAGCCGTGGGCGCGCAGGTGGTGTACGGCATCGTCGGCCTGAAGACCCATGCCAAGCTGCTGCTGGTGACGCGGCGCGAAGGCGTGCGCCTGCGCCGCTACGGCCACCTGTCCACCGGCAACTACAACCCGCGCACCGCGCGGCTGTACACCGACATCGGCTACCTCACCGCCGACGAGCACCTGACGGCCGATGCCGACGCGGTGTTCCACCAGCTGGCCAGCCTCACCGCGATGAAGCCGCCGCGCCACCTGCTGACCGCGCCCTTCGTGCTGCACGGCCGCATGCTCAAGCACCTGCACCAGGTGGCCGATGCGGCACGCGAAGGCCGGCCGGCGCGGGTGGTGGTCAAGTGCAATGCGCTCACCGACCCGCAGCTCATCGCCGGCCTGGTGGCCGCGGCGCAGGCCGGCGCGCACATCGACCTGGTGGTACGGGGCGCCTGCATGCTGCGCCCGGGGGTAGAGGGCTTCACCGAGCGCATCCGCGTGCGCTCCATCGTCGGCCGCTTCCTGGAGCACACCCGGGTGCTGTACTTCCGCTGGGGCGACGACGACGACCACGAGGCGCTGTACCTCAGCAGCGCCGACTGGATGAGCCGCAACATGTTCCGCCGCATCGAGGTGGCCTGGCCCATCCACGACCGCGCGCTGCGCCAGCGTGTGATCGACGAATGCCTGGTGCCCTACCTGCACGACACCCGCGAAGCCTGGCTGCTGCGCTCCGACGGGCACTACGAGCCGGTGGCCGCCGCCGATGGCGGACCCGGGGTGAGCGCCCAGCAGGCGCTGATGGGCCGCTTCGGCGGTTGAGGAAAGGCGACGATGGACCTGATCCTGTGGCGCCATGCCGATGCGCTGGAGATGCGCGAGCTGGACGACGACATGGCCCGCAGCCTGACGCCCAAGGGCGAACGGCAGGCGGCGCGCGTGGCCAGCTGGCTCAACCAGGTGCTGCCCGACAGCACCCGCATCCTGGCCAGCCCGGCCCGGCGCACGCAGCAGACGGCGCAGGCGCTGGAGCGCAAGTTCAAGACGGCGCCGGGCCTGGCGCCCGATGGCACGGTGGAATCGCTGCTGGCCGAGGCCCGCTGGCCCGACTCACGCCATCCGGTGCTGGTGGTGGGCCACCAGCCCACCCTGGGGCTGACGGCTTCCTACCTTTTGACCGGCGGTACGGTGCAGCCCTGGAGCATCAAGAAGGCCGGCGTGTGGTGGCTGCGCCTGCGCGATCGCAACGGCACGCCCGAGGTCGTGCTGGCCTGCGTACGCGGGCCCGAGCACCTGTAGGCCGCTTCAGCCCGCCGCCACCCGCAGCTCCATCGCGCCGTTGCGCTGCCAGGCGGCGGCTTCTTCCTGCAGCAGGTACAGCGTGCGCGGATTGCTGCGGGCCCAGTCCTCCGGCAGCAGCACGGTGGCACCGTTGCCCTGGCGCTGCACGTCGATCGCATGGCCCGGGAAGGCGCCGCGGGCATGGCATTCGATGGCCGCCAGCCGCAGCGCGATCACCTGCCAGGCGAAGCCTTCGTTGCCCAGCGCCGCCTCGATCTTGCGCAGCCCGCCACGCTGGCCCAGCACCAGGTCGGCCAGGCGCCGCTGCTGGTTCTGCGAGAAGCCCGGCGCATCCACATGGCTCAGCAGGTAGCAGCTGTGGCGGTGGTGGTCGTGGTGGGAGACCATCATGCCCACCTCGTGCAGGTCGCAGGCCCATCCCAGCTCGCGCACCGCCTCCGGCTCGGCCTGCGGCGCCAGTTGTCTATACAAGGCCAGGGCCACCACGCGCACCCGCTGGGCCTGCGCCACGTCGACATGGAAGCGCTGCTGCAGCTCGCGCACCGAGCCGTCGCGCACGTCGCCGCCCAGGCTCTCGCGCGGGGCATGCACCCGGTCGTACAGGTCGATGATGACGCCCTGGCGCAGCGCGCCGCGGGCAGGCTGCAGGCTCTCGATGCGGAAGTGCGCGGCCAGCGTGTACAGGATGGCCAGGCCGCCGGCGATCACCGCGCGACGGTCTTCCTTCAGGCCGGGCAGGTCCAGCTTGTCGATGTGGCCGGCGGCGATGCACTTCTGGATCAGCCAGCGCAGTCCCTTGGGCGTGATGCTGCCGTCGGTGATGCGGCTGGCCGCCAGCAGCTGCGACACCGCGCCCGCGGTGCCGGAGGAGCCCAGCGCGTCGGTCCAGCGGCGCGGTGCAAAGGCTTCCAGCGCTTCCTCGAACTCGGCGCCGGCGGCGATCTGCGCGGCGCGGAAGCCGGCCTCGGTCAGCCGGCCGTCCGGAAAGTGCCGCATCGACAGGCTGACGCTGCCCACGCGGAAGGATTCGGCCGTGGTGGCCAGGCGGCCGGTGCCCAGGATCATCTCGGTGGAGCGGCCGCCGATGTCGATCACCAGCCGCGGCGCATCGCCCGGCTGCAGGTGGGCCACGCCGGAATAGATCAGGCGGGCTTCCTCGCGGCCGGAGATCACCTCGATGGGCTTGCCCAGCGCCTGCTGCGCACGCGCGAGGAAGGCATCGCGGTTGCGGGCCTCGCGCAGCGTCTGCGTGGCCACCGCGCGCACCTGCGCCACGCTGAAGCCTTCCAGCCGACGGGCGAAGCGCTCCAGGCAGGCCAGGCCGCGCTGCGCGGCGGGCTCGGTGAGCAGGCCGTCTTCGTCCAGGCCGGCGCCCAGGCGCACGGTTTCCTTCAGGTAGTCGATGCGGCGATAGCGGCCGTGCTGCATCTGGCCGATCTCCAGCCGGAAGCTGTTCGAGCCCATGTCGATGGCGGCAAGAGGGCCCGAGGTCAGGGTGCGCTGTGAGTCCATGCGGGCATTGTGGCCGCTGCCCGCGGGCGGCCCGTGGCGCAAACGCATCGCCGGGTGGTGGCGTGCGCGCTCCTAGAATGCCGCTCCCCTTCAAGCGCCCGCCCCGCACCGCCTTCCATGACCCTGCTGTACATCGTCCTGGCCACGCTGGCCGGCGGCCTGCTGTCGGTGGCGATCGCAGCCAGTCTCACGGTGCATCTGCTCGGCCGGGTGGTCAAGAGCCTGGTGAGCCTGTCGGCCGGCGTGCTGCTGTCCACCGCGCTGCTGAACATGCTGCCCGAGGCCTTCGAGGGCGATGCCGATGCGCATGCGCTGTTCGCCACGCTGCTGGGCGGGCTGCTGTTCTTCTTCCTGCTGGAGAAGGTGGAGCTGTACCGCCACACCCATCACCATGAAGGCGATGGCCACCACCATCACCACCACTTCGATGCCGAGCAGGCGGGCAGCGGCGGCTGGAGCGTGCTGCTGGGCGACAGCATCCACAACTTCTGCGACGGCGTGATCATCGCCGCCGCCTTCCTGACCGACGCGAAGCTGGGCGCGGTGACGGCGCTGGCCATCATCGCGCACGAGATCCCGCAGGAGGTGGGGGACTACATCGTGCTGCTGAACGCCGGGCTGTCGCGCACGCGGGCGCTGGTCTACAACGCGCTGTCGGGCGGCGCCGCGGTGGTGGGCGGCGTGGTGGGCTACTTCGTCGTGGGGCCGTGGGAAGCGCTGTTCCCGTACCTGCTGGTGGTGGCCGCCAGCAGCTTCATCTACGTGGCGGTGGCCGACCTGATCCCGCAGATGCAGCGCCGCCTGTCCCTGCGCGACACGCTGCTGCAGGTGGGCTGGCTGGCGGCCGGCCTGGGCATCGTGCTGGCGGCCATGACGGCCCTGCACCAGCACTGAAGCGCGGGCGGCCGGCCGCCCGCGCCGCGCTCACTTGACGATCAGCACCGGCAGCTTGGTGTGGATCAGCACCCGCTGCGTCTCGCTGCCCAGCAGCAGGGCGGCCATGCCGCGCCGGCCGTGCGAGGCCATCACCACCAGGTCGGCGCCTTCCTTGGCGGCCACGTCGAGGATGGCCTCCCAGGGGTGCAGCGCCTCCACCGTGCTGCCGGTGCAGGCCAGGCCGGCGGCCGTGGCCCGGTCCACCACCGCCTTCACGCGGCCGGCGGCGATGCGCTCCTGCGCATCGAAGAACTCCTGCGGTGGCACCGGTTGCATCTCGGAGATGGCGCTGTACGGGAACGGCTCCTTCACGCTGACGGTGGTCAGCCGCGCGCCCAGCGTGCGGGCCAGGTCGATCGCCGTGTCCACCGCCTTGGCGGTGATGTCGGAACCATCGGTCGGAACCAGGATGTGCTTGAACATCGCGTACTCCTTGGTGAGAGGTCCTGTGGCACACGCAAGCGTGCCGCAGTCCGACTGTTCCGCCAATCGGCACCAGCCCTTTTGACCTGGATCACGAACCCGTGGCCACCGGCCGCGCGGCGTCGGCCGACCATTCGCTCCAGGAGCCGGGGTACAGCGTGGCATCGCCCAGGCCGGCATGCGCCAGGGCCAGCAGGTTGTGGCATGCGGTGACGCCGGAGCCGCACTGCTGCACCACCTGCTGCGTCGCGGCGCCGCCCAGCAGCGCCTGCCATTCGGCGCGCAGCACCTCGGCCGGCTTGAAGCGGCCGTCCGCGCCCAGGTTGTCCTTGAAGAAGCGGTTGCGCGCGCCGGGGATGTGGCCGGCCTTGGCATCCAGCGGTTCCACCTCACCGCGGAAGCGCTCGGCCGCGCGGGCGTCGAACAGCCGCACCTGGCCCAGCCCGCGCAGCAGCGTCGGCGCGTCGATGGTGGGCAGGGCCGGCTGGGCGCTGGCGGGGTAGGGCGGCTGCGCCTGGGCCTGCGAGGGGGCATCGGTCAGGCTGCCGCCGGCGGCCTGCCAGGCGGCCGGACCGCCGTCCAGCACCGCCACTTCCGCATGGCCCAGCCAGCGCAGCAGCCACCAGGCGCGGGCGGCATAGGGGCCGCCCTGCGCGTCGTAGGCCACCACCGGCACGCCGGGGCGGATGCCCCAGCGGCCGACGGTGGCGGCCAGCGCCTCCCGCGTGGGCAGCGGATGCCGGCCGCCTTGCGCCGGGCCGGCCGACTTGTCGCCGGACAGGTCGCGGTCCAGGTGGACATACAGCGCGCCGGGCAGGTGGCCGGCGGCATGCGCCCGCTCGCCGGCGCTGGCGTCGGTGAGGTCGAAGCCGCAATCCAGCAGCACGACGGGTTGGCCGGAGGACAGCAGTTCGCGCAGCGCGGGCGCGGAGATCAACGGGCGGGGCAGGTTCATGTTTCGACCGAGTTGTTGGACACGGCGGGCGCCTGGCGCGCCCGCAGCAGCGTGGCGCCGAGGCCGGCGCCCACGATCAGCAGCATGCCTGCAAGCGCCATCCAGGTCACGGGGTCGTCGAACAGCAGCACGCCATAGCCGAAGGCGAAGGCGATGCCCAGGTATTGCAGGCTGGCGTTGGTCAGCGCATGGCCGATCGAGTAGGCGCGGGTCATCATCATCTGCGCGCTGGTGGCCAGCAGGCCGGTGGCCAGCAGCAGCGCCGCGCCCTGCCAGGTATGGCCATGCACGCCGTTGACCACCATGGTGCCCAGGCCCACGGTGCAGCTGCCCAGCGAAAAGTAGAAGACCACGCGGTATTCCGGCTCGCCGATGCGGCCCAGGGCGGTGACCTGCAGGTAGGCCATCGCGGCCAGCATGCCCGACAGCAGCCCCGCCACGCCGTACCAGAGCTGGTGGCTGTCCATCGTGGGCCGCAGCACCAGCGCCACGCCCAGGAAGCCCAGCACGATGGTGACGATCAGCCGGCCGTCGATGCCGTGGCCGGCACTGCCGTTGCCCTGGTTGAAGCTGACCAGCACCGCACCGCCGATGAGGAACATCGCCATCCAGATGGATGACATGTAGTTCAGCGTCATGGCGGTGGCCAGCGGCAGGTTGCCCAGCGCATAGAACCACAGCACCAGCGAGGCCACGCCCACCACGCTGCGCCACAGGTGCATCATCGGCACCGGCGTGCGCAGGGTGCCGCCGCGCGCGCGGGCCACGCCGGCGATGAAGAGGGCACCGATCAGGCCCCGGTAGAAGACGATCTCGCCGGCGGGGTAGTACGCGGAAGCAAGCTTCACGCACACGCCCATGGAGGCGAACAGGAACGCGGCGGCAACCATCAACAACGGGGCGGACATCATCCGCCCCATTGTGGCAAGCGCTTGCTACCTGAGCATCTGCATCGAGGCGCGGTACCACTCGTGGAAGTGCTTCATGCCGTCTTCCATCGGGCTCTGGTAAGGGCCGTACTCGTCGTCGCCGCGCTCGAACAGCGCCTTGCGGCCGGCGTCCATGCGCAGCGCGATCTCGTCATCCTCCACGCAGGTCTCCATGTAGGCGGCCTGCTGGGCTTCGACGAACTCGCGCTCGAAGGCAACGATTTCCTCGGGGTAGTAGAACTCCACCACGTTGGTGGTCTTCTGCGGACCCTTGGGGTACAGCGTGCTCACCACCAGCACATGCGGATACCACTCGACCATGATGTTCGGGTAGTACGTGAGCCAGATGGCGCCGTGCGGCGGCGTCTGCCCGCCGTTGAAGTTGCGCACCGCGTCGTGCCAGCGGCGGTAGATGGCCGAGCCCGGCTTTTCCAGCGCCTTGTGCACGCCCACCGTCTGCACCGAGTGGTGGCGGCCGAACTCCCAGCGCAGGTCGTCGCAGGTGACGAAGCTGCCCAGACCGGGATGGAACGGGCCGACGTGGTAGTCCTCCAGGTAGACCTCGATGAAGGTCTTCCAGTTGTAGTCGCACTCGTGCAGGTGCACCTTGTCGAGCACGTAGCCGCTGAAGTCCAGCGCCGCCCGCGGGCCCAGCTGGCCCAGGTCGGTGGCGATGTCCCGGCCGTTGTCCTCGAACAACATGCCGTTCCACTCGCGCAGGCGGTAGTTGTTCAGGTGCAGGCAGGGGTCCTGCGGGAAGTGCGGTGCGCCCACCAGCTGCCCGTGCAGGTCGTAGGTCCAGCGGTGCAGCGGGCACACGATGTGGCTGCGCGTGTGGCCGCGGCCACGCAGCATCACCGCCTGCCGGTGGCGGCAGACGTTGGAGACCAGCTCGATGCCGTCGCGGGTGTGCACCAGGGCCCGGCCTTCGCCTTCCTGGGGCAGCGCGTAGTAGTCCCCCACCTCGGGCACGGCCAGCGTGTGCCCGAGGTACCGGGGTCCATGCTGGAAGATGAGTTCCTGTTCCCTGCGGAACCGGTCCTCGTTGAAGTAGGTGTCAACCGACAGCTGGGTGCGGTTGCGTTCGAGCGCGGCAAGCTTGATGCTCAGGTCGGACATGATCCCCAGGATCTCCAAAAACCAATGTCAACCCCCCGCCAGACTGAGGGCGGGTTTGAAGAGCGCGGGATTGTACCCAGGGGGGTCGACCGTGGGCGCGCGGGGGCAACGGGGCGAAACAAGCGGCGTCAATCCGTCAAGGATGGGAGTCGAACCCAGATGGGGGGTGCTGGGCTGACTACAATCGCTGCCCTGACTTTTCACAAGACGAGATGGCCAGTCGAATGAATGCGAAGCCCGAGGCGGCCGACGCCGAGCTGCCAGCGCTTCGCTACGAGGACGCGCTGGCCGAGCTCGAACAATTGGTGCAGACGATGGAAAGCGGCCAGTTGCCGCTGGACCGCCTGCTCGAAAGCTACAAGCGTGGTGCCGACCTGCTGAGCCTGTGCCGTTCGCGGCTGCAGGCGGTCGAGGAGCAGGTCAAGGTGCTGGAAGACGGCCAGCTCAAGCCCTGGACCAACGCCTGACGGCGGCTCGGCATGCACAGCGTGGGAGACACGATGAAGGTGGACGATTTCGACGTCTGGACACGCGCCGAACTGGAAGCGGTCGAAGCGGCGCTGGACGCCTGGGTGCCGGCGGATGCGCCGGCCGGCGTGGGCCTGGCGATGCGCTACGGCGTGCTGGACGGCGGCAAGCGCCTGCGTCCGCTGCTGGTGCTGGCCGCCTGCGAGGCGGTGGGCGGAAACCGGGAGGCTGCGATGCGCGCGGCCTGCGCGGTGGAGCTGATCCACGCCTATTCGCTGGTGCACGACGACATGCCCTGCATGGACAACGACGTGCTGCGCCGCGGCAAGCCCACGGTGCACGTGCAGTTTGGCGAGGCGCAGGCCATGCTGGCCGGCGACGCGATGCAGGCGCTGGCCTTCGAGGTGCTCACGCCCGATGCCGGGGTGGAGCCCGCGCTGCAGGCGCGGCTGTGCTCGCTGCTGGCGCGGGCCGCAGGCCATGCCGGCATGGCCGGCGGCCAGGCCATCGACCTGGCCAGCATCGGCAAGCCGCTGGACGAGGCCGCCCTGCGCGACATGCACCGCCGCAAGACCGGCGCCCTGCTGCAGGCCAGCGTGCTGATGGGCGCCGCCTGCGGCCGCATCACGCCCGAGGCCTGGGCCGCGCTGTCCGATTACGGCTCCGCCATCGGCCTGGCCTTCCAGGTGGTCGATGACATCCTCGACGTGACGCAGGAATCCGAGACGCTGGGCAAGACCGCCGGCAAGGACCTGCACCACAACAAGCCCACCTATGTGTCCGTGCTCGGCCTGGATGCCGCACGCCGCCATGCCGACGAACTGCGCGACCAGGCCCATGCGGCCCTGAAGCGCAGCGGCCTGGCCGATGCGCTGCGCCTTGCGATCCTGGCCGACAAGGTCGTCGAGCGCCACAGCTGACGCCAGGCCGCCCCACCATGCGATGACCACTACGCTGCTCCAAACCATCGAAAGCCCGGCCGACCTGCGCCGGTTGCCCCGCACCAGCCTGCACACGCTGGCCCGAGAACTGCGCGAGTGCGTGCTGCAGAACGTGAGCAGCACCGGCGGCCACCTGTCGAGCAACCTCGGCACCGTGGAGCTCACCATCGCGCTGCACTACGTCTTCAACACGCCGAACGACCGGCTGGTGTGGGACGTGGGCCACCAGACCTACCCGCACAAGATCCTCACCGGCCGGCGCGACCGCATGAGCACGCTGCGGCAGCTGGGCGGCATCAGCGGCTTTCCGCGGCGCGACGAGAGCGAGTACGACAACTTCGGCACCGCGCACTCGTCCACCTCCATCTCGGCCGCGCTGGGCATGGCCATGGCCGCCAAGCTCAAGGGCGAGGACCGCAAGGCGGTGGCGGTGATCGGCGACGGCGCGATGACCGCCGGCATGGCCTTCGAGGCGCTGAACAACGCGGGCGTGGCCCATGCCGGCATGCTGGCCGACATGCTGGTGGTGCTGAACGACAACGACATGTCGATCAGCCCGCCGGTGGGCGCGCTCAACAAGTACCTGGCGCGGCTGATGAGCGGCAAGTTCTACAGCGCCGCGCGCGAAGGCGCCAAGAGCGTGCTGAAGAACGCGCCCAGCCTGTTCGAGCTGGCACGTCGCTTCGAGGAACATGCCAAGGGCATGGTGGTGCCCGGCACCATCTTCGAGGAATTCGGCTTCACCTACGTCGGCCCGATCGACGGCCACGACCTGGACGCGCTGATCCCCACGCTGGAGAACCTGCGCGACAAGAAGGGCCCGCAGTTCCTGCACGTGGTGACCAAGAAGGGCTATGGCTACAAGCTGGCCGAGGCCGACCCGATCCTGTACCACGGCCCCGGCAAGTTCGACCCCGCCAAGGGCCTGCCCAAGCCGGGCGCGCCGGCCAAGCCGTCGTTCATGCACATCTTCGGCCAGTGGCTGTGCGACATGGCCGCGGCCGACCAGCGCCTGGTGGCCATCACGCCGGCCATGCTCGAGGGCTCGGGCATGGTGGAGTTCCAGAAGCGCTTCCCGCAGCGCTGCCATGACGTGGGCATCGCCGAGCAGCATGCGGTGACCTTTGCGGCCGGCCTGGCCTGCGAGGGGCTGAAGCCGGTGGTGGCGATCTATTCCACCTTCCTGCAGCGGGCCTACGACCAGCTGATCCACGACGTCGCGATCCAGAACCTGCCGGTGGTGTTCGCGCTCGACCGCGCCGGCCTGGTGGGCGCCGACGGTGCCACCCATGCGGGCGCCTACGACATCGCCTTCCTGCGCTGCATACCGAACATGGCGGTGCTGACGCCGGCCGACGAGAACGAATGCCGCAAGGCACTCACCACGGCCTTCCGCCGCGACCACCCGGTGGCCGTGCGGTACCCGCGCGGCACCGGTGCCGGCGTGGCGACGGACGCCGGCCTGCCCGACTTCGAATGGGGCAAGGGCGAGGTTCGCCGCACCGGCCAGCGCATCGCGATCCTGGCCTTCGGCACGCTGCTGTACCCGGCCCTGGCGGCCGCCGAGAAGCTGGACGCCACCGTGGCCAACATGCGCTTCGCCAAGCCGCTGGACACGGCGCTGGTGGCCGAACTGGCCCGCACGCACGATGCCATCGTCACCGTGGAAGACGGCTGCGTGATGGGCGGCGCCGGCTCCGCGGTGATGGAAGCGCTGCAGGCTGCGGGCCTGTCCAATCCGGTGCTGTCGCTGGGCCTGCCCGACGACTTCATCGAGCATGGCGACCCGGCCAAGCTGATGGCGATGATCGGCCTGGACGCGGCCGGCATCGAGCAGTCCATCCGCAAGCGCTTCGGCGGCAAGCCCGCGCTGGTGGTGGCCGCCTCGGCCGGCTGACGCGCCGTGCGCAGTACCCCACTTCCACCCCAGGGCCTTCCGCCTCAAGGACTGCGGCCCACGCAGGCGCAGATCCTCAAGCACCTGCGCCGCTCCAACGAAGTGGCGCAGCGCGCGGTGGCCCTGGGCCATCACCCGTTCGGCGCGGTGCTGGTGGGCCCCGACCAGGAAACCGTGCTGCTGGAGCAGTGCAACATCGACACGGTCAACCACGCCGAGAGCACGCTGGCCCGCGTGGCGGCCACCAACTTCACGCCCGAGTTCCTGTGGGGCTGCACGCTGTACACCGCAGTGGAGCCCTGCTGCATGTGCGCGGGCACGGCCTACTGGGCCAACATCGGCCGCATCGTCTTCGGCATGACCGAGGAGCAGCTGCTGGAGGCCACCGGCAGCCACGAAGAAAACCCGACGATGAGCGTGCCCTCGCGCTACGTGTTCGACCACTGCCAGAAGCCGGTGGACCTGATCGGCCCGGTGTCCGAGATCGCCGCCGAGACGGTGGCGATGCAGCAGGCGTTCTGGGCCCAGCGGAAGACCCGCCCGCCGGGCCGCCCCAAGGGCGGGTGATCCCCCTTGGGGGGGCGCGAGCGCAGCGAGCTTGGGGGCCGGCTAACGGCGCGTGGCGCGTTGGCGCACGCACTCCAGGTAGCCCTGGCCGTCGGGCGGCAGGCCGCTGCGCTGGGAGGCCCAGATCATCTCGCCCAGGCATTCCATCATCTGGTGCTGCGCCTCGTGTGCCGAGCCCAGCTTGGCCGCCAGCAGCCCGAAGGCCTGCTTGATGCCGGTGGGCTGGTCGATGGCCACCTGCTCGCTGATCGACAGGTGCATGCTCAGGTGCAGGAAGGGATTAGTGCGGCCCTCTTCCACCGTGTAGCTGGCGGCCAGCGCGGCTTCCAGGTCCGACAGGTCGCCGTGGTACTCGGGATGCGCGTCGATCCAGGGCGCGGCCACCGCCTCCATCGGCACCAGCGGCATGCCCTCGCGCTGCTTGCGCAGCACCTCGCAGAAGAAGCGGCGGACGTCGTGTTGGCTGGGCTGGAACATGGCCTGGATTGTCGCGCGCGCGGACGGCCCGGGTGGCCGTGGTGGCTTGCGGCCGCGTCGTCCGCCCGCCAGCGCCTAACATGCACCCGCCGGGCCTCGCTGCGCCGGGCAGTACAAGAACAGCGGAGACGACAGGCCATGCCCGAGGCACTCTACGACCACGTCATCGTCGGCGGCGGCACCGCCGGCTGCCTGCTGGCCAACCGGCTCAGCGCCGATCCGCGGCGGCGGGTGCTGCTGCTGGAGGCCGGGCCGGCCGACAACTACCACTGGATCCACATCCCGGTGGGCTACCTCTACTGCATCGGCAACCCACGCACCGACTGGCTCTACCAAACCGATGCCGACGCCGGCCTCAACGGCCGCCAGCTGCGCTACCCGCGGGGCCGCACGCTGGGCGGCTGCAGCAGCATCAACGGCATGATCTACATGCGCGGCCAGTCGCGCGACTACGACGGCTGGGCCGCCGCCACCGGCAGCGATGCCTGGGCCTGGCGCAACACGCTGCCCTACTTCCTGCTGCACGAGGACCACCATGGTGGCGCCGACGCGCTGCACGGCGCCGCGGGCACGATGCCGGCGGTGCTGCGCGGCCAGGCGCAAGGCGCGCGCGACGATGCCTACCTGCAGTCGCTGCGGGCGCGTGGCGCCGGCGGCGAATGGCGGGTGGAGCGGCAGCGGCTGCGCTGGGACATCCTCGACGCATTCGCCCGCGCGGCGGAGCAGGCCGGCATCGCGCCCACGCCCGACTTCAACCGCGGCAGCAACGAAGGCGTGGGCTACTTCGAGGTGAACCAGCGCGCCGGCTGGCGCTGGAACACCGCCAAGGCCTTCCTGCGGCCAGCGAAGGAGCGGCCCAACCTGTCCATACAAGTGGGTGCGCAGGTGCAGCGCCTGGTGCTGCAGGCCGATGGCGACGGCACCATGCGCTGCACAGGCCTGAGGTTCTGGAACGGGCGCGAATCGGTGACGGTGAAGGCCCGGCACGAGGTGATCCTTAGCGCCGGCAGCATCGGCACGCCGCAGATCCTGCAGCTCTCGGGCATCGGCCCGGGCGCGTGGCTGGCCCAGCATGGCGTGAACGTGCTGCATGCGCTGCCGGGCGTGGGCGAGAACCTGCAGGACCACCTGCAGATCCGCGCGGTGTTCAAGGTGCAGAAGGTGAGCACGCTCAACGTGCTGGCCAACAGCCTGCTGGGCAAGGCGCGCATCGGGCTGGAGTACGCGGTCAACCGCAGCGGGCCGATGAGCATGGCGCCCAGCCAGCTCGGCGCCTTCGCCCGCAGCGATCCGCAGCGCGAGTGGCCCAACCTGCAGTACCACGTGCAGCCGCTGAGCCTGGATGCCTTCGGCGAGCCGCTGCATGGCTTTCCGGCCTTCACCGCCAGCGTCTGCAACCTCAATCCCACCAGCCGCGGCCGGGTGCGCATCCGCGGCCCGCGCTTCGACGAGGCGCCGTCCATCGCGCCCAACTACCTCAGCACCGAGGAGGACCGGCAGGTGGCCGCGCAGTCCTTGCGGCTCACGCGCCGCATCGTCGCGCAGCCGGCGATGGCGCCCTACCAGCCGCAGGAGTGGAAGCCCGGCACGCAGTACCAGACCGACGATGAACTGGCGCGGCTGGCCGGCGACATCGCCACCACCATCTTCCACCCGGTGGGCACCACGAGGATGGGCCGCGACGACGACCCGATGGCGGTGGTGGACGCCCGCTTGCGCGTGCGCGGCGTGCGCGGCCTGCGCGTGGTGGACGCGGGCGTGATGCCCACCATCACCAGCGGCAACACCAACTCGCCCACGCTGATGATCGCGGAGCGGGCGGCGCAGTGGATTGCCGAAGAAGCCGTGCGGCACGAGACCCTGACGACGTGATCACCGATCCCTGGTTCTATGCCGTGGCCGTGCCCGCGGTGCTGTTGATGGGCCTGAGCAAGACCGGCTTCGGCGCCGGCTTCGGTGCGCTGGCGGTGCCGCTGATGGCGCTGGCCGTGCCGGTGCCGCAGGCCGCGGCCATCATGCTGCCGCTGCTGGCCATCATGGACGGGCTGGGGCTGGCCGCCTTCATCAAGGAGTTCGACCGCAAGCTGATCAGGCTCATCCTGCCGGCCGGCCTGCTCGGCACGGTGATCGGCACGCTGCTGTTCGGCGTGCTGCCGGCCAAGGTGGTGGCCGGCGTGGTGGGCGCCATCACGCTGCTGTTCCTGGCGATACGCACGGCCTTTCCGCCGCGGGCCGACGCGCCGCCGCCGCCGCGCTGGCTGGGCTTCGGGCTGGCCACCGTCTCGGGCTTCACCAGCTTCGTGGCGCATGCGGGCGGGCCGCCGATCAGCTTCTACGTGCTGCCGCTGCGGCTGGAGCCGGTGCGCTTCACCGCGACGATGGCGGTCTTCTTCGCGGCGGTGAATGCCTCGAAGTGGATCCCCTATGCCTGGCTGGGCCTGATCGACCTGGGCAACCTGGCCACCTCGGCGGCGCTGGCCCCGCTGGCCCCGGTGGGCGTCTGGGCCGGCGTCAAGCTGGTGCGGCGGGTGTCGCCGCAGCTCTTCTACCGGCTGTTCGCCATCGGCATGCTGCTGACGGGCAGCAAGCTGCTGTGGGACGGGCTGCGGTAGCCGGCCCGGCCGGGCGTTTCAGCCCGGGGGCGGCTCCGTGTCGCCGTCGCGGTCGGTGTACCAGCCCCCATGCCCGCGCGTCTGCGCGGCCTGCTCCCGCTCGCGCGCCCACAGCTCCATCAGCTGCTGCCGGCCCTGCTTGGTGATGGCGATGAGCTTGGCCTCGTCGCGGAAGTGCGGGACCATGCGCTCCAGCAGGGCCACGTTGTGCCGGCGGAACAGCATCGCGCGCTGGCGGGCGGCATGCGGCTGCCATCCCATCGCTTCCAGCGCACTGCGGCCGCTCATCAGCGCGGCGTCCAGCGTCTCGCGTTCGATCAGGGTCACGCCGCGGTCGCGCAGGCCGTAGTAGTGCGTCACGTTGCGGGCGCGGGCCACGATGGTGAGCTTTGGGAAGTGCTGCCGCACCAGGTCCACCAGCTTCAGGCTCTGGTCCACGTCGTCCAGCGCGATGACGATGACCCGGGCATCGGCAGCGCCGGCGATGCGCAGCAGGTCCAGCCGCGTGGCATCGCCATAGAAGGCCGGCACGCCGAAGCGGCGCACGGTGTCGATGGCGTCGGCATCATGGTCCAGCACGGTGGAGGGGATGCCGTTGGCCAGCAGCAGCCGGCCGACGATCTGCCCGTAGCGGCCGAAGCCCGCGATGATGACCGGCGCATGCTGCGGCTCCTTGAGCTCGCTGGCGGCATCGGCCGGCTGGCGCGGGTTCTGGCGCGCCAGCCGTGGCACCAGCCAGCGGTCGGACAGCACCAGCAGCACCGGCGACAGCAGCATCGACAGCGCCACCACCGCGGCCAGCAGCGACGACTGCGCGGCGGTGATGACGCCGGCCTGCTGCGCCGTCTGGAACACCACAAAGCCGAACTCGCCGCCCTGGGCCAGCAGGATGACGAACACCGGCCGCTCGGCCAGCGGAATCGGCATCCAGCGGGCCATGGCCACCAGCACCACGATCTTCAGCAGCAGGAAGCCCAGCACGATGGCCGCGATGAGGCCGGGCGAATCCAGCAGCACGCGGAAGTCGATGGTCATGCCCACCGCGATGAAGAACAGGCCCAGCAGCAGGCCCTTGAAGGGCTCGATGTCGGTTTCCAGCTCGCGGCGGTATTCGCTCTCGGCCAGCAGCACGCCGGCGAGGAAGGCGCCCAGCGCCATCGACAGGCCCACCGCCTGCATCAGCGCGGCGATGGCCACCACCAGCAGCAGCGCGGCGGCGGTGAAGATCTCCGGCGTGCGGCTGCCGGCGATCCAGCGCAGCGCCGGCCGCAGCAGCAGCCGGCCGCCCAGCACGATGGCGGCGATCACGCCCACGATCTTGGCCGCCTCCAGCCAGCCGTTGTCGTGCTGCGCCGCGTCGCCGAAGGCCAGCAGCGGCACCAGCGCCAGGATGGGGATGGCCGCGATGTCCTGCAGCAGCGCCACGCTGAGCACGCTGCGGCCGGCGCTGGTGCCCATCAGGTTGCGCTCGGCCAGCACGCCCAGGCCGATCGCGGTGGATGACAGCGCCAGGCCGAGCCCGCCCACCAGGGCCAGCCGCCAGTCCACGCCCGCGGCCACCGCCACGCCCATGAGGGCGGCGGTGGAGCCGAAGGTCTGCACGCTGCCCCAGCCGAAGATGGGCTGGCGCATGGCCCACAGGCGGCGCGGCTCCAGCTCCAGCCCCACCAGGAACAGCATCAGCACCACGCCGAACTCGGCGAAGTGCAGCATGGCCTGCGGATCGCTCACCAGCCCGGCGCCCGAAGGCCCGATGACGATGCCCGCCGCCAGGTAGCCGACGATGGAGCCCAGGCCCACGGCCCGCGCCAGCGGCACCGCGATCACCGCCGCGGCCAGGTAGACGAGCGTGGTGCCCAGCCAGGTGCTGCCGTGTTCCATGCTCATTCAGCCGCGGGGCGGTCGCTGCTGGCCACGGGAATGGTGTGCTCCTCGGTCGGCGACAGGTGCAGCGTCCAGTCCGGGTAGGTGGCCAGCTTCTTCACATAGGCGGCGGAGAAGGCCTGCAGTTCGGCCTCGGTGGCGCGCTGGGCGCTGTGCAGCACCTTGGGCGGCAGGAAGCGCATGCCGCACAGCTCGGCGGTCTGTCGGTAGGGCGGCATGAAGTCGTCGAAGGGATGGCGGTTGTAGCCGGCCTCGCTGTACGCATGCACGCTGCCGCCGGTGGAGGTGACCAGCCACAGGTCCTTGTCGCGCAGGTGGGTGCCACCGGGCCCGTAGGCCCAGCCGAAGGACAGCACCTCGTCCACCCACAGCTTCATCAGCGCCGGCATGCCGTACCAGTGCATCGGGTGCTGCCACACCACCAGGCGGGCGTCGGCCAGCGCGGCCTGCTCGGCCGGCACGTCGATCAGGTAATCGGGGTAAAGCGCATACAGGTCGCGCACCTCGATGTCGGCCGGGCCAGGGGCCCGCAGCGCCTGCAGCAGGCCGCGATGCACGCGCGAATGTTCAAGGTGGGGATGCGCCAGCAGGACGAGGGTGGAGGCCAAGGCAGGGACAGCAGGGGAGTCTTCGATACCATAACCTCAAAACGTGAGGAGTTGACGATGCCGGTGGTCGTGGTCGCGAATCCCAAGGGTGGTGCCGGCAAGAGCACCGTGGCCACCAACATCGCAGGCTGGATGGCGCGCCAGGGCCATGCGGTGATGCTGGGCGACGTGGACCGACAGCAGTCGTCCCGCCACTGGCTGGGCCTGCGGCCGCCGCAGCTGCCGGCCATCCGCGGCTGGGAGGTGCAGCGCGACCACATCGTCAAGCCGCCCAAGGGCACCACGCACGTGGTGCTGGACACGCCGGCCGGCCTGCGTGGCAGGCGGCTGGACGAGGTGATGAAAATCGCCGACCTGGTGCTGGTGCCGCTGCAGCCCAGCCTGTTCGACATCCACGCCACCTATGCCTTCATCCAGGAGCTGCAGCAGCACAAGCGCAGCGATCGGGTGCAGCTGGGCATCGTGGCCAACCGCGTGCGCGAGCACACGCTGGCGGCCGAGCAGCTGCGGCACTTCCTCGACGAGCTGGGCGTGCCGGTGGTGGCCCAGCTGCGCGACACCCAGAACTACGTGCAGCTGGCGACCCATGGCCTGACGCTGTGGGACGTGGCCCCGAGCCGCGTGGAACGCGACCTGCCCCAGTGGCAGCCGCTGACGGAATGGATCGAGCAGGCAAGAGCATGAAAAAGAGTTACCGCTTCGACGAGCTGCCCGCCTTGGTGGGCCAGGTGCTGGGCACCAGCGACTGGATCACCGTGGACCAGCGCCGCATCGACCTGTTTGCCGAGGCGACAGAAGACCGCCAGTGGATCCACGTCGATCCGCAGCAGGCGGCCGAAGGCCCGTTCAAGACCACCATCGCGCATGGCTTCCTCACGCTGAGCCTGCTGCCGGAGTTCGGCGCCACCGCCTTCGAGCTGACCGGCGCGCGCATAGGCGTCAACTACGGCCTGAACCGCGTGCGCTTCACCTCGCCGGTGCCGGTGGACAGCCGGCTGCGCGGCCATTTCAAGCTGCTGGCCTGCGATGCGATCGAAGGCGGCGTGCAGATCACCTGCGAGGTGACGGTGGAACGCGAGGGCACGCCCAAGCCTGTCTGCATCGCCGAGTCCTTGGGCCGGCGCTTCGCTTGACAGGCTCCTGATGCGCATCACCATCGAGCCCGGCGTCCGCCTCTTCGTCGACATCGAAGGCCCCGGCCTGGTGCCTGACGGCGCAGGCTGGCGCGAGAAGCCCACGCTCATCCTGCTGCACGGCGGTCCGGGCTTCGACCATGCCAGCTTCAAGCCGCTGTTCTCGCAGCTGGGCGACGTGGCCCAGATCGTCTACTACGACCACCGGGGCCATGGCCGCAGCGATGCCCGGCCGCTGGACGAATGCACGCTGGACATCCTGGCCGACGACATCGTGCGGCTGTGCGACGTGCTGGGCATCGACAAGCCCATCGTGCTCGGCCAGTCCTTCGGCGGCTTCGTGGCGCAGCGCTACATCGCGCGGCATCCGGCGCATCCGCTGCGGGTGGTGCTGTCCAGCACATCGCCGCACCTGGGGCTGGCGCGCAAGCTGGCGATGTTCGAGCGGCTGGGCGGCGAGCCCGCGCGCACGGCGGCCGAGGCCTTCTGGCAGCGGCCCGGCGCCGACACCTGGGCCGTGTACGACCGCCTGTGCATGCCGCTGTACAACACCCGCCCGCCGGCCGATCCGCAGGCGCGCGAGCGCGGCCGCTTCACGCCGGAGATCCTCTTCCACTGGGCGGCTGGCGAGCAGCAACGGATGGACCTGCTGCCCGGCCTGGCCCGGGCGCAGTGCCCGGTGCTGGTGCTGGCCGGCGAGCAGGACCCGGTGTGCCCGTTGGCCGATGCGCAGGACATCGCCGCGGCGCTGCCGCTGCGGTGGTCGCGCTTCGCCAGCCTCGCCGATGCCGGCCACGGCACCTGGCGCGACCAGCCCGAAGCCGCGATGGCGAGGCTGCGCGAGTTCATCGTCGACGGCGTCTAGCCGCACATGGCCACCGCCCGCATCCCGCCGATCAACTGCCTGCTGAGCTTCGAGGCACTGGCGCGGCTGCGCAGCGTGAGCCAGGCGGCCGACGAACTCAGCGTGACGCCGAGCGCGGTGAGCCACCGCATCCGCCAGCTGGAATCGCAGCTGGCCCTCAAGCTGTTCGAGCGCGGCGACTTCAGCCTGACGGCCGACGGCACCGCCTACCTGGGCCAGGTGCGCTCGGCGCTGAAGCTGCTGGCGCAGCCGCCCGAGGCGCTACGCTCGCCGGGCATGACGCAGCTGCGGCTGGCCGTCACGCCCACCTTCTCGCGGCAGATCCTGCTGCCCAAGCTGGCGCTGTTCCGGCATGCCTACCCGGACGTCGAGCTGATCCTGCAGGTGTCGATCCCGCTGCTCAACATCACCGCCGAAAGCGCCGACCTGGAACTGCGCTACGGCCACGGCGCCTATCCCGGCTTCGAGAGCAAGCGGGTGCTCAGCGACGAGGTGTTCCCGGTGTGCAGCCCGGAGTACCTGCATGAGTTCGGCCCGTTCGACGGCTTCGACACCGCCGAGCGGGTGGGTCGTGCGCGGCTGATCCGCAGCCCGCTGGAGCCGTGGCGCACCTGGTTCGACGCCTGCGGCATCCACCTGCCCGAGCCGCGCGAAGGCTCCCAGTTCAACGACGTGGGCCTGATGCTGGACGCCGCGGTGGCCGGCTTCGGCGTGGCCCTGTCGCGCAGCAAGCTGGGCATGGCCTGGGTGGACTCGGGCCGCCTGGTGCGGCTGTCGCAGCGCAGCGTGCCTTCACCGCACCACCACTTCATCTGCTGGAAGCCGGGCACGCTGGAGCGCTGGGAATGCGCGGCCTTCGTCGACTGGCTGGACGAAGCCCTGCGCTGACCGTGGTGCGGCGCGGCCGGCGCCTCAGGGTTTGTCCTGAGCCGTGAAAAAGCTTCACGCGCGCAGCCAAGAACTTTCAAGAGCGGCGCAGGCGCGCACCCTAGAGTGCGCCCCGCGGTGCCCCCGCGTGATGCGGGGTGGCCAGCAGTTCAACCACCCCTACAAGAACGTCACGCGAGGAGCTTCATCTTGGTCTGGCAACAGGTATACGACCCCTTCGGGAACATGCTGATCTCCACCCTGCTGGGAGCCATCCCGGTGGTGGTGATGCTGGTGGGCCTCGGCTTCCTGCACATGAAGGCGCACATCGCGGCCGGTGCCGGCCTGGTGGCCGCGCTGGTGATCGCGGTCTTCGCCTACGGCATGCCGGCCGAGATGGCCGGCCGCGCGGCGATGCTGGGCGGCTTCACCGGCCTGCTGCCCATCGGCTGGATCGTGCTGAACATCATCTTCCTGCACCAGCTGACCGAGAAGCACGGCTCCTTCAAGGTGCTGCAGGATTCCATCGCGGGCATCACCCAGGACCGCCGGCTGCAGCTGCTGCTGATCGCCTTCGCCTTCGGTGCCTTCTTCGAGGGCGCGGCGGGCTTCGGCACGCCGGTGGCGGTGACGGCCGCGATCCTGATCGGCCTGGGCTTCTCGCCGCTGGCGGCGTCGGGCCTGAGCCTGATCGCCAACACCGCGCCGGTAGCCTTCGGCGCGCTGGGCACGCCGGTGATCACGCTGGCCAACGTGCACGGCTACGACCTGATGGAAGTCACGAAGATGATCGGCCGCCAGCTGCCGTTCTTCTCGCTGCTGGTGCCGTTCTGGCTGATCTGGGCCTTCGCCGGCCGCAAGGCGATGTGGGAAGTGTGGCCCGCCATCCTGGTGACGGGCGGCTCCTTCGCCATCGCGCAGTTCCTGGTCAGCAACTACATCGGCCCCGAGCTGGTGGACATCATCGCGGCCATCGTGTCGATGGCGGCCCTGGTGGGCTTCCTGCGCGTGTGGCAGCCGAAGAAGATCTGGACCAGCACCTCGCTGAAGGGCCATGAGGCCGGCAGCGGCCCGGCCGTGGCGCCCGGCGCCATCACCCGTCACTCGCGCGAGGCGGTGATCCAGGCCTGGACGCCGTGGGTCATCCTCACCGTGTTCGTGTTCATCTGGGGCCTGCCCTCGGTGAAGAAGTTCCTCAACGGCATCTTCGCGCCGGCCTTCCCCATCGAGGGCCTGCACAGGCTGGTGCAGAAAATGCCGCCGGTGGTGCCGGCGCCCACGGCCGAGTCCGCCATCTACACGCTCAATTTGCTGTCGGCCACCGGCACCGGCATCCTGCTGGCGGCCATCGTCGGCGGCCTGGTGATGAAGTTCAACCTGGTGCAGCTGGTGTCGCAGTTCTTCCGCACGCTGTGGCTGGTGCGCTTCTCGCTGCTGACCATCGTGCTGATGCTGGCGCTGGGCACGCTCACCCGCTTCTCGGGCACCGACACCACGCTGGGCCTGGCCTTCGCCAACACCGGTGTGTTCTATCCGTTCTTCGGCACGCTGATGGGCTGGATCGGCGTGGCGCTGACCGGCTCCGACACCGCTTCCAACGTGCTGTTCGGCGGCATGCAGAAGGTGGCGGCCGAGCAGCTGGGCCTGTCGGCCAACCTGATGGGCGCGGCCAACAGCTCCGGCGGCGTGATGGGCAAGATGATCGACGCCCAGTCCATCGTGGTGGCCTCCACCGCTACGCGCTGGTTCAACCATGAAGGCGACATCCTCCGCTACGTGTTCTTCCACTCGATCGCGCTGGCCTGCCTGGTGGGTATCCTCGTCACGCTGCAGGCCTACGTGTATCCGTTCACGCTGATGGTCGTGCACTGACAAGAGCAGGAGACGAGAGCCCATGCCCGTGATCACCAACATCGAGGACCTGCGGGTGCTGGCCGAACGGCGCGTGCCCCGCATGTTCTACGACTACGCCGATTCCGGCGCGTGGACCGAGAGCACCTACCGCGCCAACGAGAGCGACTTCCAGCGCCTGAAGCTGCGCCAGCGCGTGGCGGTGAACATGGAGAACCGCAGCACCGCCACCACCATGGTGGGCGTGCAGGCGCGCATGCCGGTGGCCATCGCGCCGGTGGGCCTGACCGGCATGCAGCATGCGGACGGCGAGATCCATGCGGCGCGGGCGGCGCTGAAGTTCGGCATCCCGTTCACGCTGTCCACCATGAGCATCTGCTCCATCGAGGACATCGCCGCGGCCACGCAGCAGCCCTTCTGGTTCCAGCTGTACATGATGCGCGACCGCGATGCAATGGCCCGCATGATCGACCGCTGCAAGGCCGCCCAGTGCAGCGCGCTGGTGCTCACGCTGGACCTGCAGGTCATCGGCCAGCGGCACAAGGACATCAAGAACGGCCTGACCGCGCCGCCCAAGCCCACGCTGCGCAACATCGCCAACCTGATGACCAAGCCGCGCTGGTGCCTGGGCATGGCCGGCACGCGGCGCCGCAGCTTCGGCAACCTGGTGGGCCATGTGAAGGGCGTCAGCGACATGAGCTCGCTGGCCGCCTGGACCAACGAGCAGTTCGATCCGCGCCTGTCCTGGCCGGACATCGAGTGGGTCAAGAAGCAGTGGGGCGGCAAGCTTATCCTCAAGGGCATCATGGAAGTGGAGGATGCGCGGCTGGCCGCCGACGTGGGCGCCGATGCCATCGTGGTGAGCAACCACGGCGGCCGCCAGCTCGACGGCGCGCCCTCGTCCATCACCGCGCTGCCGCCCATCGTGGAAGCCGTGGGCCACCGCACCGAGGTGTGGATGGACGGCGGCATCCGCAGCGGGCAGGACGTGCTCAAGGCCTGGGCCCTGGGCGCCCGCGGCACGATGATCGGCCGCGCGATGGTCTACGGCCTGGGTGCGATGGGCGAGGCGGGCGTGACCCGCGCGCTGCAGATCATCCACAAGGAGCTGGACGTGACCATGGCCTTCTGCGGCCACACCAACATCCAGAACGTGGATTCGCGCATCCTGCTGTCGCCCGAGCGCACGGGCGATGCACGCTATTTCGCCTGAACCTTCGTCACAAGCACGCCAAGGGGCCGCCATGACCGACCGAGCCGCACGCCAGGCCGAAGTGATCCGCGCGCTGCAGCAGGTGCTGCCGCCGCATGCGCTGCTGTGGCGCGGCGAGGACACGGTGCCCTACGAGTGCGATGGCCTCACGGCCTACCGCGAGCAGCCGCTGGTGGTGGTGCTGCCCGAGACCGAGGCGCAGGTCAGCGGGGTGCTGAAAGCCTGCCATGCGCTGGGCGTGCCGGTGGTGGCGCGCGGCGCCGGCACCGGCCTGTCGGGCGGGGCCATGCCGCACAAGCTGGGCGTGACGCTGTCGCTGGCCAAGTTCAACAAGATCCTGAAGGTGGATGCGTACGCGCGCACGGCCGTCGTGCAGTGCGGCGTGCGCAACCTGGCCATCAGCGAGGCCGCGGCGCCCTACGGCCTGTACTACGCCCCCGACCCCAGCAGCCAGATCGCCTGCACCATCGGCGGCAATGTGGCCGAGAACTCCGGCGGCGTGCATTGCCTGAAGTACGGCCTCACGGTGCACAACGTGCTGAAGGTGCGCGGCTTCACCGTGGAGGGCGAGGCGGTGGAATTCGGCGCCGACGCGCTGGACGCCGCCGGGCTGGACCTGCTGGCGGTGATGGTGGGCAGCGAGGGCATGCTGGCCGTGGCCATCGAGGTGACCGTGCGGCTGGTGCCCAAGCCGCAGCTGGCGCGCTGCATCATGGCCAGCTTCGACGACGTGCGGAAGGCGGGCGACGCGGTGGCCGCCATCATTGCCGCCGGCATCATCCCGGCCGGCCTGGAGATGATGGACAAGCCGATGACCGCCGCGGTGGAAGACTTCGTGCGGGCCGGCTACGACCTGGACGCGGCCGCCATCCTGCTGTGCGAGAGCGACGGCACGCCGGAGGAGGTGGCCGAGGAGATCGAGCACATGCAGGCGGTGCTGCAGGGCTGCGGAGCCACCCGCATGGAGGTCAGCGAGAACGAGGCCCAGCGGCTGAAGTTCTGGAGCGGCCGCAAGAACGCCTTCCCGGCCTCGGGCCGCATCAGCCCCGACTACATGTGCATGGACTCCACCATCCCGCGCAAGCGGCTGGCCGACATCCTGCTGGCCATCGCCGAGATGGAGAAGAAGTACGGCCTGCGCTGCTGCAACGTGTTCCATGCGGGTGACGGCAACCTGCATCCGCTGATCCTGTTCGATGCCAACGACCCGGACGAGATGCACCGCTGCGAGCTGTTCGGTGCCGACATCCTGGAGACCAGCGTGCGCATGGGCGGCACCGTCAGCGGCGAGCACGGCGTGGGCGTGGAGAAGCTGGGCTCGATGTGCGTGCAGTTCACCCCGGCCGAGAACGCCCAGATGATGGCGCTGAAGGCGGCCTTCGATCCCACCGGCATCCTCAATCCCGGCAAGGTGATCCCCACGCTGCAGCGCTGTGCCGAGGGCGGCAAGATGCATGTGAAGAAGGGTCTGCTGCCGTTTCCCGAGCTGCCGAGGTTCTAGCCATGAACGCCGACTCGACCCTGCAAGTGGAAACCGCGGCCGACCCCGTGCTGGCCCGCCTGGTGGACCAGGTACGCGGTGCCGATGCCACCACGCCGCTGTGCATCCGCGGCGCCAACACGAAGCACTTCTACGGCGAGGCCGCCACGGGCGATCCGCTGGAGATGTCGGCCCTGGCCGGCATCAGCAGCTACGAGCCGACCGAGCTGGTGGTCACCGCCCGCGCCGGCACGCCGCTGGCCGAGCTGGAAGCCGTGCTGGCCGAGAAGGGGCAATGCCTGCCCTTCGAGCCGCCGCGCTTTGCCAGTGCGGCGCACGGCGCGCCGCGGGGCGGCACCGTGGGCGGCATGGTGGCCGCCGGCCTGGCCGGCCCCGCGCGTGCGGCGGTGGGCGGCGTGCGCGACTACGTGCTGGGCGCCACGCTGCTCAACGGCCGCGGCGAGCTGCTGAGCTTCGGCGGCCAGGTGATGAAGAACGTGGCGGGCTATGACGTCTCGCGCCTGCTGGCCGGCTCCATGGGCATCCTGGGCGTGATCTGCGAGGTCTCGCTCAAGGTGCTGCCGGTGCCGCCGGCGCAGGCCACGCTGGCCTTCGCGGTGGACCAGGCCGAGGCCCTCCGCCGCCTGAACGACTGGGGCGGGCAGCCGCTGCCCATCAATGCCAGCGCCTGGCGCGACGGCCGGCTGTACCTGCGGCTGCGTGGCGCACGCGCCGCAGTGGCCGATGCGCAGCGCCGGCTGGGTGGCGAGCTGGTGCAGCCCGAGGTGGCCGAGCCGCTGTGGCTGGGCCTGCGCGACCACACCGGCACCTTCCACACGCGCGCGCTGGCGGCGGTGGAGGGCGGCCAGCAGCTCTGGCGGCTGTCGCTGCCGTCCACCGCGGCGCCGCTGCCGCTGGCCGGCGAGGTGCTGCTGGAGCACGGAGGCGCCCAGCGCTGGCTGGTGGGCCATCTCCCCGCGGCCGAGGTGCGCGCCGCCGCGGCCCAGGCCGGCGGCCATGCCACCTTGTTTCGCTCGCTCGACAAGTCGCCCGGCGTCTTCGCGCCGCTGGCCCCGCCGCTGGACAGGCTGCACCGGCAGCTCAAGCAGGCCTTCGATCCGCGCGGTGTGTTCAACCGCGGCAGGCTCTATCCCGGACTCTGATTGCCATGCAGACCACGCTGTCACCCGAATTCAAGGGCACGCCCGAAGGCGAGGAGGCCGAGGCCATCCTGCGCAAGTGCGTGCACTGCGGCTTCTGCACCGCCACCTGCCCCACCTACCAGCTGCTGGGCGACGAGCTGGACGGCCCGCGCGGCCGCATCTACCTGATGAAGCAGGTGTTCGAAGGCGCCGAGCCCACGCGCGCCACGCAGATCCACCTCGACCGCTGCCTGACCTGCCGCAACTGCGAGACCACCTGCCCTTCGGGCGTGCAGTACGGCCACCTGGTGGACATCGGCCGCAAGGTGGTGGAAGAACGGGTGCAGCGCCCCGCCGGCGAGCGTGCGGTGCGCTGGCTGCTGAAGGAAGGCCTGACCTCGCCGCTGTTCAAGCCGGCGATGAAGCTGGGCCAGATGGTGCGGCCGATGCTGCCCGGCGTGCTGAAGGACAAAGTGCCCGAACGCCAGCCACCGCGCGCCCACGAGTGGCCGAAGCGCGAGCATGCGCGCAAGGTGCTGGTGCTGGCCGGCTGCGTGCAGCCGTCGATGGCGCCCAACATCAATGCCGCCACCGCCCGCGTGCTGGACGCGGCCGGCATCCAGGCCGTGGTGGCGCCCTCGGCCGGCTGCTGCGGCGCCATCAAGACCCACCTGAACGACCAGGAAGGCGGGCATGAGCACATGCGCCGCAACATCGACGCCTGGTGGCCGATGCTGTCGGGCGGGCAGGTGGAGGGCATCGTCATCAATGCCTCCGGCTGCAGCGTGACGGTCAAGGAATACGGCCATGCGCTGCGCACCGACCCGCGTTACGCGGCCAAGGCCGCCAAGGTGTCCGCGATGACGCGCGACCTGAGCGAGCTGCTGCCCGAGCTGGCGCCGTCGCTGGCCGGCAAGCTGCGTGGGGGCGGGCCGAAGAACGTGGTGTTCCATCCGCCCTGCACGCTGCAGCACGGCCAGCAGGTGCGCGGACCGGTGGAAACCGGGCTGGCGGCGCTGGGCTTCGAGGTGACGCTGGCCGCGCGCGAAAGCCACCTGTGCTGCGGCTCGGCCGGCACCTATTCGGTGCTGCAGCCCGAGCTGTCGCACACCCTGCGCGACCGCAAGCTGGCCAACCTGGAGGCCACCCGGCCGGAGGTCATCGTGTCGGCCAACGTGGGATGCATCCAGCAGCTGCAGTCGGGGACGCAAACCCCGGTAAGGCACTGGGTGGAACTGGTGGACGAAGCCCTCGCATAGCCGCGCTACCATGGCCCCCAAGCCCTTCAAAGGGCACGAGGAGCTTCGCCATGAAGGTGCTGTTGGTCGATGACCATCCCTTGATCCTGTCGGCCCTGCAGGGGGTGATCCGCGGGCTGGGCGACGATGTGACGGTGGTGGGCGTGGCCAGCGCCGCCGAGCTGCGCAACCACTTGCAGCACGATCCCGAGTTCGACCTGGTGCTGCTGGACCTGCAGCTGGGCGATGCCAACGGCTTCGACGTGCTGGCCGAGCTGCGCGGGCAGTACCCGGCGCTGCCGGTGGTGGTGGTGTCGGCCTCCGACCGGGCCAGCGACGTGATCCAGGCCATCGACCTGGGCGCGATGGGCTTCGTGCCCAAGCGGGCCTCCAACGACATGCTGTTCGAGGCGCTGCGGCTGGTGATGTCGGGCGGCATCTTCGTGCCGCCGATGTCCCTGGGCGGCGACTATGCGGCCGCGCCGCCGCCGCCGTCGGAACTCGACACCGTGCCCGACGTGATGCGCATCGGCCAGCAGGCCGAGGCCGCGCCCTTCCAGCAGAACGCCACCTCGCTGGCCGCGCTGGGCCTCACGCCGCGGCAGACCGACGTGCTGGCCCAGCTGCTGCAGGGCAAGCCCAACAAGCTCATCGCGCGCGAGATGAACCTCTCCGTGGAAACGGTGAAGGACCATGTGGCCGCGGTGCTGCGGGCGCTCAACGTCAGCTCGCGCACGCAGGCGGTGCTGGCGGTCAGCCAGATGACGCAGGGGCAGCTGCCCAGCTTCCAGGCCTGGAAGCCCAACCGCCGCGGATGAAGGCTGACCACGTCCGCGCGCTGATCGCGCAAAGCCCCGCGTCGCTCACCGGCAATGCGGTGGGCTTCGGCGTGGTGGTGGGCGTGTTCCTGCCGCTGGCCCATCCGATGGTGCTGGGCGGCTGGCTCGCCGCGGTCATGCTGCTGTGGCTGCTGCGCCTGGCCCACTGGTGGCGCTACCACCGGCAGGAACAGGCCGGCACGCTGGACGATGCCACCCTGCTGGGCTGGTATCCCAGCTACCTGGTGCTGGTGTTGCTGCAGGGCGCGCAGTGGGGCGCCACGGTGTGGCTGTTCTGGGAGCTGGGCACGCCCTACCACCGGCTGGCGCTGATCCTGGTGGCCTATGCCTACACGCTGGGCGCGGTGCAGCTGCTGGTCACGCAGGGGCCGGTGTTCAATGCCTTCATCAGCCTGGTGCTGGTGCCCACCATCCTGCGCATCGTCACCGACAGCTCCGAGCCGTTCCACTGGCAGCTGGCAGTGGTGCTGGGCGTGATCTTCGTGGCCACGCTGGTCATCGGCCGCACCCACCGCAGCGCGCTGGAGCAGGCCATCATGCTGAAGGCCCGCACCGACCAGCTGGCCGCGCAGCTGCGGGTGGAGAAGGCCGCCGCCGACGAGGCCCGCCGCGCGGCCGAGGCCGCCAGCCGCGCCAAGACCCAGTTCTTCGCCGCGGCCAGCCACGACCTGCGGCAGCCGCTGCATGCCATGGGCCTGTTCGCCGAGGCCCTGCGCCAGCGCATCCGCGACCCCGAGGTGGCCTCGCTGGTCAACAGCATCAACGAGAGCGTGGATGCGCTGGAAGGCCTGTTCGGCGAGCTGCTGGACATCACCCGCATCGACAGCGGCGGCGTGGACGTGAATCCGCATCCGGTGCGCATGAAGGAGGTGTTCACCCGGCTGCGGCTGCACTTCGAGCCGCTGGCCTTCGAGAAGGGCCTGGCGCTGGGCTTCCATGGCGACCGCCATGTGGTTCACACCGATCCGGTGCTGCTGGAGCGCATCCTGCGCAACCTGGTGAGCAATGCCATCCGCTACACCGAGGACGGCGGCGTGCTGGTGAGCTGCCGCAAGCGCGGCGAGCGCATGCTGGTGCAGGTGTGGGACAGCGGCATCGGCGTGTCCGAGGCGGCGCTGCCACGCATCTTCGACGAGTTCTACCAGGTGCACACCAGCCGCCCGCTGGAGGCGCACCACCGCAAGGGCCTGGGACTGGGGCTGGCCATCGTCAAGCGGCTGGCCGACCTGCTGCAGGCGCCGCTGCAGGTGCGATCGCGGGTGGACCGGGGCACCGTGTTCTCGCTGGAGCTGCCCATGGGCATCGAGCAGCGGCGGGTGGAGCGCGACATCAGCCGCAGCAAGGCGGCGATCGGCCTCACGCTGGAAGGCCGCCGCATGGTGGTGGTGGAGGACGAAGCCGCGGTGCGCGAAGGCCTGGTGGTGCTGCTGCAGGCCTGGGGCGCGCAGGTGGACGCCTTCGAGACGGTGGAGGCGGTGCAGGCCTGGGTCGCCCAGCCCGGCACGCTGCAGCCCGATCTGCTCATCGTGGACTACCGGCTGCCCGCCGGCACCACCGGGCTGGAGGCGCTGGCCGTGCTGCGCGGGCGCTGGCCGAAGGCGACGCTGCCGGCCATCGTGGTCACCGGCAGCAGCCTGGGCGGGCACGAGGACGAATCGGCCACGCATGACTTCCACCTGCTCATCAAGCCGGTGCTGCCCAACAAGCTGCGGGCGATGATCGCCTTCAAGCTGGGCATGCGGTAGCCGCCCGGGGTGTGCGTGGCAATCCCTTGTCGCCCCCTGTCGCGGGCGGCGGGCTGTGGCTAGAGTCCGAGCCCAAACACCCGCAGGAGAAGTGCCATGACCGCCCCGTTCCGTGCCCGCCCCTGGTTGTGGGCCGCCTGCCTGGTGCTGGCCGCGCCGCTCGCCCAGGCCGCCACCAGCTTCAACGGGCTGTACATCTTCGGCGACAGCCTGTCGGACGCGGGCAATGCCGCCGCGGCGGTGGGCACCGATCCGGCGCAGGTGATCTCGTCGAATGCCTACGTGCCCGCGCGGCCGTACGGCAGCGGCACGCTGTCCAACGGCGACGTCTGGGCCACCACCTTCGCGCAGGCCCTGGGCCAGTCGGCTGCGCCCTCGCTGGCAGGCGGCACCAACTTCGCCTTCGGCGGCGCGCGCACCAGCGGCGGTGCGGCGCCCAGCCTGGCGGTGCAGGCGGGCGGACTGCTGTCGGCCACCGGCAATCTGCTGCCGCCCGATGCGCTGTACGTGGTGGCCGGCGGCGGCAACAACGGCCGCGATGCGCTGGTGGCCATCGCCGGCGGCGCCGACGCCAACACCACCATCGCCACCACCGCGGCCACCTACGCGGCCGACGTCGGCGGCATCGTGGACAGCCTGCAGGCCGCGGGCGCCCGGCACATCGTGGTGTGGAACGCGCCCAACCTCGGCCTCACCCCGGCCGCGCGGCTGGCCGGCCCGGCGGCACAGGCCGGTGCCAGCTTCCTCACCGCGCAGATGAACGCCAAGCTGGAGGAGGAACTGGCCGGCGAGCAGGGTGTGTACACCTTCGACCTCTACGGCCTCGTGAGTACGGTGGTGGCCGCCGCCCAAGACCCGTCGAACAACTCGCCGTTCCTCAACGTCACCGATGCCTGCGGCAACCCGGCGGCCGCTTGCGACCCGGCCACCGCGCTGTTCTGGGACGGCATCCACCCCACCACGCTGGGGCATCAGGTGATCGCGGGCGGCATGCTGGCCACGGTGTCCGCCATCCCCGAGCCTTCGACCTATGCGCTGATGCTGGGCGGCCTGGCCGCGGTGGGCGTGCTGGCGCAGCGCCGCCGCGCGGCTCAGCTGGGCGCGTAGGCCAGGCGCACGTAGATCGGGGCGAAGGCCTCGGCCTGCGTCACCTCGAGCAGGCGCTCCCGCGCCAGCTCCAGCATCGCGATGAAGGTGACCACCAGCACGGGCACGCCGCGGCTGGTGTCGAACAGCTCCTCGAACTCCACAAAGCGCTTGCCCTGCAGCCGGCGCAGCACGATGGTCATGTGCTCGCGCACCGACAGCTGCTCGCGGCTGATCTTGTGGTGCTGGTTCAGCCGCGCACGCTTGAGGATGTCGGCCCAGGCCTCGCGCAGTTCGTCGATGGACACGTCGGGGAAGCGCGGCTTCAGGCTCTGCTCCACCGTCACCTGCGCCCGCAGGAAGTCGCGGCCCAGCACCGGCAGCGCATCCAGCTTGAAGGCGGCCAGCTTCATCTGCTCGTACTCGATCAGCCGTCGCACCAGCTCGGCCCGCGGGTCCTCGGCCTCATGGCCGTCCGCCGACTTCTTCGGCGGCAGCAGCATGCGGCTCTTGATCTCGATGAGCATCGCGGCCATCAGCAGGTATTCGCTGGCCAGCTCCAGGTTGCTCTTGCGGATCTGGTCGACGTAGGCCAGGTACTGGCGCGTCACGTCGGCCAGCGGAATGTCGAGGATGTTGAAGTTCTGCTTGCGGATCAGGTACAGCAGCAGGTCCAGCGGGCCTTCGAAGGCCTCCAGGAAGACTTCCAGCGCGTCCGGCGGGATGTAGAGATCCTGCGGCATCGCGAACAGCGGCTCGCCGTACAGGCGGGCCACGGCCACCGTGTCGATGACGTGCGGCGGCGCTTCCAGCACCGCGGGCGGCAGGGCGCCGCCGGGGGCGGGCGTGGGCTCGGACATCGGCGACGCCGGGTGCGGGCGGTCGGCGGCGGGCCGCTTACTTGCCCTTGGTCTGGTAGACGTAGGGTTGTTGCGCCACGCGGGCGTCCTTGTATTCGGCTTGCGCCTGGCGGTCGATGGGCCGGTCCCACAGCAGGGAACGGCCGGCGCGCTGTTCGGCTTCCAGCGTGGGCTTCTGCGCCTTCAGCGAGTCGATGAACTGGGTCACGTCGGACTTGTAGGGCTTCCAGAAGAGCGGCATGGCGCGTGGACAAGAATGAGGCAGGAACTTCAGAGTTTACCCGGGGCACCCATGGACAACTGGACGATCAAGGCCGTGTTGGCAGCCGCGGCCGCGGTGGCCGGCCTGCTGGCTGGCTGCGATGCCGAGCGCATCGCCAAGCTGGAAGAAGGCGTGGCCACCGAGGCCGATGTGCGAAAACAATTCGGCGAACCTGCAGCCGTGTTCGACGAGCCCGACGGTTCGCGCACTTTCGACTATCCCCGCCAGCCCGAAGGCGCGGTCAACTACATAATCACCATCGGCCCGGATGGCCGCATGACGGCGCTGCGCCAGGTGCTCACCGCGCGCAACCTGGAGCGGGTGCAGCCCGGCATGTCGGCCGACGAGGTGCGCCGCCTGCTGGGCCGGCCGGCGAAGCAGCAGACCTACGCCCTGAAGCAGCAGACCGAATGGGACTGGCGCTGGCAGGACGGCGGGCAGGCCAAGGCCTTCACCGTGGTGTTCGATGCCGGCATGAAGGTGCTGCGCACCGGCATCGGCGACGACCCGCGCATCACGTCGCCGGGCTGAGCGGCTGCGCGGGCGCCCAGCGCCGCAGGGCCTCGTCCAGCGTGGCGGCCAGGCCACCTTCGCCGAGCGCCGTCTCGAAGCCTGCGCGGCGCACCAGCGACCGCGGCTGTGGATTCAGGTCGGCCAGCACCAGGCGCACGCCTCGGCGCTGCAAGGCCCGCTGCAGCTGCACCAGGGCGTCCAGGCCCGAGGCATCCATGGACACCAGCCGGTGCATCTCCAGCACCAGCACGCGGCTGTCGGCGGGCACCTGGTCGGCCAGGTCCTCGATCTTGCCCACCGCGCCGAAGAACAGCGCGCCGTACAGGCCGATGACCTGCACGCCGGCCACGCCCGACGGGACGGGCTGCGCCTGGAACAGCGTGCCCATGCGCCAGATGAAGAACACGCAGGCCGACACCAGGCCCACCTGCACCGCCACCGTGAGGTCGAACACCACCGTGAGCACGAAGGTGCCCAGCAGCGTGGTGCGGTAGGCCAGCGAGAACTGCCGCAGCCGGGCGAACTCGTGCCATTCGCCCATGTTCCAGGCCACGAACAGCAGGATGCCGGCCAGCACCGCCAGCGGCACGTGCAGCGCCAGCGGCGCGGCCAGCAGCACGATGGCCAGCAGCACCACCGCATGCACCATGCCGGCCACCGGCGTGGTGGCTCCGGCGCGCAGGTTGGTCACGGTGCGGGCGATGGTGCCGGTGGCGGGTATGCCGCCGAAGAACGGCGTGACGATGTTGGCCACGCCCTGGGCCATCAGCTCCTGGTTGGGGTCGTGGCGCGGAAAGGCCGACTGGCCCAGGCTGTCGGCCACCCGCGCGCACAGCAGCGACTCCACCGCACCCAGCACGGCGATGGTCAGCGTGGGGATGAAGAGCTGCTGCACCGTCTGCCAGCTGAAGGCCGGCAGCGCAAAGGCAGGCAGGCCTTTCGGTATGCCGCCGAAGCGCGAGCCGATGGTCTCCACCGGCAGCGCCAGCAGCGTGCTGGCCAGCGTGAGCGTGACCAGCGCGACGATCTGCCCCGGCATGCGGGCCGCCGCCTGGAACATGCCGGCCTCGGTCAGCCGGTCGGGCAGGTGTATGCCGGGCAGCAGGTCGCCGCGCTTGAACAGCCGCGGCCACAGCAGCAGCCCGCCGAAGCACAGCAGGCCCAGCACCAGGGCATGCGGGTTGAAGGTGTGCATCGCCTGGCCGAAGGCGCGCAGCTGCGAGAAGAAGTCGGCCGGCAGCTTGTCGATGCGCAGGCCGAGCAGGTCGCGCACCTGCGACAGCGCAATGAGCACCGCGATGCCGTTGGTGAAGCCGATGACGATGTTCACCGGCACGTAGCGCACCAGCGCGCCCAGCCGCAGCAGCCCCATGGCGAACAGCAGCACGCCCGCCATCACGGTGGAGATCAGCAGGTTGGCCAGGCCATGGCGCTCGACGATGCCGTAGACGATGACGATGAAGGCACCCGCCGGCCCGCCGATCTGCACGTTGGAGCCGCCCAGCGCCGAGATGATGAAGCCCGCGATGATCGCGGTGAACAAGCCCGCCTCCGGCTTGACGCCGCTGGCGATGGCAAAGGCCATGGCCAGTGGCAGCGCCACGATGCCGACGGTGAGGCCGGCGCCGGCATCGGCGAGGAAGCGGTCGCGGCCGTAGCCCTTCAGGCTGCCGAGCAGGCGAGGGCGGAAGCGGTGGAGCGGGATCGGGGGCATGCGGTCTCCGGTGGGCTGCTGTGACGGGAATGCCAGGCAGCGAGGATCGGAGGGCCGCAGTGATGCACACGCGCCATGAAGCGCCGCCTGCGCGATGGCGGCAGGTTCTGCGGGGCAGGGGCGGCATGTGTCACGCGCCGATTGTGGTGCGCTTTCATGCGCAGGTCATGGTCGGCCGCGAGCATGCGGCTCTTTCATTGCCTTCCGCAGGACACCGCATGACTCCCACGCTTCGCCCCCTTGCTGCGCTGATGCTGATGCTGGCCGCCAGCGCCCCGATGGCCGCGCCGGTCGGCCTGGACTACCTGGGCCAGGCCACGCTGGCCACCGGCACGCAGTTCGCCGGTACGCAGGTGGGCGGTCTCTCGGGCATCGACTACGACGCGGCCACCCAGACCTACATCGCCATCAGCGACGACCGCAGCCAGCTCAACCCGGCGCGCTACTACCGCATGACGCTGGACACCGCGCAGTTCCAGCGCGCCAACAACGCCAGCGCCGCCGGCGTGCAGTTCACCGGCGTGACCACGCTGCGCAACCTGGACGGCCAGCCGTTCGCCGCGGCCGGCGTCGACCCGGAATCGATCCGCCTGGTGCGTGGCGCCAAAGGCCCGACGCTGCTGTGGACCAGCGAAGGCCAGCGCAGCGCCGCCGGCCTGCAGAACCCCACGCTGCGCGAGATGCACCTCGACGGCACCCCCGTGCGCGGCGTCGACGTGCCCGCCACCTTCCTGCCGGCCGGCACCGTCGCCGGCAATGCCGCGGGCGACCGCGGCGTGCGCAACAACCTGGCCTTCGAGAGCCTGACGCTGTCCACCGACGGCACCCGTGCCTACGTGGCCACCGAAGGCGCCCTGGTGCAGGACGGCCCGGCCGCCACGCTGGCCGCCGGCTCGTACAGCCGAGTGGCCGAGTTCAACCTGGCCAGCGGCCAGGCCGGTGCGCAGTACGTCTACCGCACCGATGCCATCGTCGCCGCGCCCGCGCCGGGCGGTTTCTCCGACAACGGCCTGGTGGAGATGCTGGCGGTGTCCGAAGGCCGCTTCATCGCGATGGAGCGGTCGTTCTCCACCGGCGTGGGCTTCAACATCCGGCTGTACCTGACCGACACCGTGGGCGCCAGCGACGTGTCGTCGCTGGCTTCGCTGCAGGGCGCCAGCTTCAGCACCATGCGCAAGTCGTTGCTGCTGGACCTGGGCACGCTGCGCAACGACGACGGCTCCGCCCTGGTGCTGGACAACATCGAAGGCATCACCTGGGGTGCCGACGTCGGCGGTCGCAAGACGCTGATGCTGGTGGCCGACAACAACTTCTCGACCGGCGAGTTCACGCAGTTCGTCGCGCTGGGCGTCAACGGCGACCTGGCCCTGGCGCCGGTGCCGGAGCCCTCGACCTATGCGCTGATGCTGGGCGGCCTGGCGCTGATGGGCGCCGTGGCCCGCCGCCGAAAGCGCGGCGGCTGAGGCACAGCGCCGACGTGCTCAGCGCACCCGCATGCCGGGTTGCGCGCCCGGGCCGGGCTCCAGCACGAAGATGCCGGGCTCGGCCTTCTCGTCGGCATGCGATGCGGCCAGCACCATGCCTTCGCTCAGGCCGAACTTCATCTTGCGCGGCGCCAGGTTGGCCACCATCACCGTCAGCTTGCCCACCAGGTCTTCGGGCTTGTAGGCCGACTTGATGCCGCTGAACACGTTGCGGGTGCGGCCCTCGCCCACGTCCAGCGTCAGCCGCAGCAGCTTGTCGCTGCCTTCCACGGCTTCGGCATTGACGATCTTGGCGATGCGCAGGTCGACCTTGGCGAAGTCGTCGATCTTGATCTCGGGCGCGATGTCCTCGCCGCCCGGCACCACCTTGGGCGCCGGCGGCGGGGCCAGCAGCTCGTCGAGCTGCTGCGTGTCCACGCGCTGCATCAGGTGCTTGAACTCGCCGATGCGCTCCACCTGCGAAGGGCCGATGCTGCGGTCGAAGCGCACGTTCAGGAAGGTGGCGGCCCGCGCCGCGGTATCCGGCAGCACGGCGGCCAGCAGGCGCGTCAGCAGCTCGAAGGCACGCATCAGCGTGCTGCACACCTCGTGCAGGCGCTGGGCGGCCTCGGGCTTCTTGGCCAGCTCCCAGGGCTTGTTCTCGTCGGTGTAGCCGTTGACCACGTCGGCCAGCGCCATGATGTCGCGCAGGGCCTTGCCGTACTCGCGCTCGTCGAACAGCCTGCACAGCGCCGGCTGCGCGGCCACGATCTGGTCGTGGATGGCGGCATCGGCGGCCGGCAGCTCGGCCACCGGCAGCACGCGGCCTTCGAAGCGCTTGTTCAGGAAACCCGCGGCCCGGCTGGCGATGTTGACGTACTTGCCGATCAGGTCGGAGTTGACCCGGGCCACGAAGTCCTCGGGATTGAAGTCCACGTCTTCCACCCGGCCGTTGAGCTTGGCCGCCAGGTAGTAGCGCAGCCACTCGGCATTCATGCCCAGCTCCAGGTACTTCAGCGGCGACAGGCCGGTGCCGCGGCTCTTGCTCATCTTCTCGCCGCTGAGCTGCAGGAAGCCGTGCACGTTCACGTGGTCGGGCGTCTTGCGGCCGCTGAAGTGCAGCATCGCCGGCCAGAACAGCGTGTGGAAGTAGGTGATGTCCTTGCCGATGAAGTGGATCTGCTCGACCGCCGGGTCGGCGAAGAAGGCGTCGAAGTCGCGGCCGGTCTTGCCGAAGTAGTTCTTCAACGAGGCGAGGTAGCCCACCGGCGCATCCAGCCACACGTAGAAGTACTTGTCCTCGGTGTCGGGGATGCGGATGCCGAAGTAGGGCGCGTCGCGGCTGATGTCCCAGTCGGCCAGGCCGCCGTGGCCGTGCTCGTCCACCGCGAACCATTCGCTGATCTTGTTCAGCACCTCGGGCTGCAGCCGGCCCGGCGTGTGCGTCCAGTCCTTCAGGAAGTCGAGGCAGCGCTGCGACGAGAGCTGGAAGAAGTAGTGCACGCTGGTCTTGAGCACCGGCGTGGCGCCGGTCAGCGCCGAGTACGGGTTCTTCAGCTCGGTAGGGGAGTACACCGCGCCGCACACCTCGCAGCTGTCGCCGTACTGGTCCTTGGCGCCGCACCGGGGGCACTCGCCCTTGATGTAGCGGTCGGGCAGGAACATGTTCTTCACCGGGTCGAAGAACTGCTCGATCGAGCGCTCGGTGATCAGGCCGGCCTTGCGCAGCGCGCGGTAGATGTCCTGCGCCAGCTCGTGGTTCTCGGGGCCGTCGGTGGAGTGCCAGTTGTCGAAGCCGATGTGGAAGCCGTCGAGGTACTGCTGGCGGCCGGCGGCGATGTCGGCCACGAAGGCCTGCGGCGTCTTGCCGGCCTTTTCGGCCGCGATCATGATCGGCGCGCCGTGGGCATCGTCCGCGCACACGAAGTGCACCTCGTGGCCCTGCATGCGCTGGTGCCGCACCCAGATGTCGGCCTGGATGTACTCCATCATGTGGCCGATGTGGAAGGGCGCGTTGGCGTAGGGCAGGGCGGTGGTGACGAAGATTTTGCGGTGGGTCATGGGGTGCACGCCGAGGCAGTGGGGCGCTCGGGGCGATCGGGGATTGTAGGAAAGGCCTCCTGCAGATGCAGGAGGCGGCGGCAGCGCCTCCATCAGCCAGCGGATGTGCTGCCGCACCGGGGCCGAAGAGAGTGCGCCGGCGGCCCGCTGCGGCCGCTGCCTGCCGGCTGGATGTCCCGGGCCGCGGGCGCCCCTAGGAGGATCGCATGCCCCGCCCGCACACACCCGAGCCCCGCGCCGCCGCCGGCCGCTCCCGCCACCCCCAGCCCGCGCGCCGCCGATGGCGCACCGGTGCGCCGTTCTGCGTCGCCTGGCTGGCCGCCGCGCTGGTGGCGGGCTGCGGCGGCGACGGCGACGATGCCGCGGTGCTGAACGCCGATGCAGACAGCGCCACCATGCCCTGGAACACCAGCGTGACGGTGGACGTGCTGGCCAACGACAGCAGCAACGACGGACCGGTGACCGTGGCCTCGGTGGCCGAGCCCGAACACGGCACCGCGGCCATGGTGGATGGCCGACTTGTCTATACACCTGAGCCCGGCTGGTTCGGCGTGGAGACGGTGACCTACACCGCCAGCGGTGCCGGCATCCAGGTGGCGGTGCCGGTGCGCATCGCGGTGCAGGCCCGCATGACCCTGGCCGGCACCGTGGCCGACGCGCCGCTGGCCCGGGCCGCGGTGAAGGTGGCGGTGGGCGACGACGAGTTCGGCACCACCACCGACGCCGACGGCCGCTACCGCGTGGAGGTGACCGCCGATGCGCAGGCCGACGTGGTGCGCATCGAGGCCACCGGCACCGGCATGCAAGCCACCGTGCGCCTGGTCGGCTATGCCGGCACGGCCGGCGCGGTGGCCGAGGACATCGATGCCGCCGGCGTGGTCAGCGCAGCCGACGAGCCGGGGCTGGACGTGTCCCACGTCAGCACCGCCATCGCCGCGCTGATCTCGCGTGGCAAGGACGGCGCGCCCAAGACGGGCGAGGCGCTGGACGCGGCGCTGGCCACGGTGTCGCCCGAAGCAGCGCTGATGGTGGCCACGCTGCTGCAGCAGGTGATCGACCATGGCCAGCCCCTGCCCGCAGGGCATGCCGACACCTGGGCCTTCGCGTTGGATGCGTCCGCCACCCGTGCGCGGCGCAACGAGATGATGGTCGACGGCAGCTGGTGGTCGGCGCTCTCGGACACGATGGACCGCGCGCCCGCCGTGCCCTTCACCGGCCCCGCCACCGGCGAGGCCACGCTGGTGGTGCAGGACGTCTATGGCCCGGGCGAGTTGTGGCTGCTGCGTGCCGATGGTGGCGGCACCGCCACTGCGCCCGAAGGCACGCGCGACCTCCGCTGGCAGGTGCAGGACGGCGACCTGTCCGTCAGCTATGCCCAGCCCCGCCTGGACTACACCACGTGGGCGCCGGACCCGCAGACCCAGGAGATGCTGCGCGTGAACGTCGAGACCACCGGCCTGCGGCTGCGGCTGGTCAGCGGCCGTCAACTGGCGGTGTCTTCCCGCCTGCAGCGCCAGACCGTCAGCGAAGGCCCGCGCAGCGGCGAGGTGCTCCTGGCCGCCCAGGCCGAGCCGTGGCAGCCGGCGTCGGTGGCCACCGCACTGGATGCCTACCCGGTGGAAGCGGCCGACCTCGCGCCGGGCACCCGCTGGGCCGGTGCGGTGCTGCGCGCGCCGTCGTCCAGCTTCGACGGCCTGGCCGCCGACGTGCTGCAGGTGGAGTCCGCCACCCGGGCGCGGCTGGAGCTGGCGGGCGTGGAGCGCACGCTGAGCGTGGCCGACGGCAGCTTCAGCCTGAAGGACAACACGGGCGCGGAATGGCGCTATACGCGGCTGCGCCCGGCCACGGCCGACGGCCTGGAATCCTGGCTGGTGCAGGGCCGCATCGGCACGCCCACCGCCTGGGCCGCGGTGGTGCCGATCGCGCCGCTGGCCAAGCGGTACACGCCGACGGCAGCCGACCTGGCGCGTGCATGGGACTTCGACCCCGATGGCGCCTATGGCAGGTGGCGCATCACGCTGCAGGCCGATGGCACCGCGTCCGTGTACGACGCGGCGGGCCGCTGGACGCTGCAAACCGACGGCCAGGCGCACATCGTGCGACCCGACTCCGGCGGCTATGAGCAGGTGATCCAGTGGTGGCCGCTGGCGCTGGCCGACGGCCGCATGGTGGTGCTGCAGAACGAGCAGTACCTGCCCACGGGCGAGGTGCCGGCCTCCGACGCGGCCGTCACCCGCTACCGCACGCTGACGGTCGTGGAGGCGGCCCCACCGGCACCCTGAAGCGCAAGGTGCCTCACCCCACCGCCCGCTCCGCGGGCGGCGGTGGCTGCCACTGGTACAGCCAGGTCTCGGTGAGTGCCTTGTCGCCGCTGCGCAGGTACAGGCGCACGGTGATCTGCTCGGTGCTGTCGTCCGGCGGCACCAGGTCGAACATGGCGCGGTAGCCCTTGACCGCGTCCAGCGGCCGGGCCGAGGTGATCTCGGCCTTGCCGCGGCTCAGGCTGATCACCGGCTCCACCCTGGCGCCCACGGGCAGCCGGGCCAGCTCGCCACCTGCGAAGTCGATGGCGAAGCGCCACGAGAAATACGGCCGCGGCTTGCCCACCACGCCGCCGAGACCGGTGCGCGTGGCCACGCAGCGCGCCAGCGGCGGCTGCACCGGCGCCTCGGCGCCCCAGTGCAGCCGGTAGGCGAACAGCGCCTCCTGCGCCGGCACCAGCGGCGTGGCCGGGTTCCAGAAGGCGACGATGTTGTCGAAGGTCTCGTCCACCGTCGGGATCTCCACCAGCTGCATTGAGCCGGCGCCCCAGTCGCCCTTGGGCTCCACCCACAGGCTGGGCCGGCGGTCGTAGAACACTCCGTCGTCCTGGTAGTGGTTGAAGTCGCGGTCGCGCTGCAGCAGGCCGAAGCCGCGCGGCTGCCGGTCGGCGAAGGCGTTGAAGGCCAGGTGGCGCGGATTGGTCAGCGGCCGCCAGATCCATTCGCCGCCGCCGGTGTGCATCGCCAGGCCGTCGGAATCATGGATCTCGGGCCGCCAGTCGTTGGCCATGCGGCGGTCGTTCTCGCCGGTCTGGTACATGCTGGTACAGGGCGCGATGCCCAGCCGCTCGATCGGCTTGCGCGGGTACAGCGCGGCATCCACGTCCATCACCGTGGTGTCGCCGGGCGCGATGGCAAAGCGGTAGGCGCCGGCCACGCTGGGCGAATCCAGCATCGCGTAGACCACCAGCGTGCCGGACTTGGGATCGGGCCGCTCCAGGAAGAAGTCGGTGAAGTCGGGAAACTCCTCTGGCCGCCCCATCGCGGTGTCGATCGCCAGGCCGCGGGCCGACAGGCCGTACTGCTTGCTGGCGCCCACGGCGCGGAAGTAGCTGGCGCCGAGGAAGGCGGCCATGTCCAGCTTGAAGTTGGTGTCGAAGTTCAGCCGGAAGCCTGCGAAGCCCAGGTCGGGCGGCTGCTTCGCGCCATTCAGGCCGCTCTTGCCGTAGTCGAACATCGCGGGGTCGTAGGCCAGCTCCTGGGCCTGGCCGCCGCGTACCTCGAACATGCGCACCGGCCGTTTGAAGAACAGGCCCAGGTGGAACAGCTTGACCTGGAAGCGCAGCGATTCATCGGCCCACAGCGCATGGTCGGGCTTGAAGGTGATGGCCTGGTACTGGTCCCAGTCCAGCGCGGCCACGTCGGCCGGCAAGTCCTGCCCGTGCGGCCTGTAGGGCTTGCCGGCCAGGTCGCGCGCGGCGCCCTTGAGCCAGGCGTAGTCGAAGGCCTGCGCCTTGCCCAGCGGCTTCAGGCCCGCCGCGCGGGCTGCGGGCGAAAGCATCGAAAGCGCGGCCGCACCAGCGGCGCCGAGCACGGTCCTGCGTTGCATGAAGGCCTTGTCGTGTGACATGGCCTGGCATTGGCAACGCCAGTGCCCAGGGCGCGGCCGGCGGACGTCAGAAGGGGTGGTACTGGTAGAGCCAGGTCTCGGACAGCGTCTGCTCGCCGTTGCGCAGGTACAGCCGGATGTCCACCGGCTGCGTGCCTTCGGCGGTGAAGTCGAACTGCGCGCGCCAATGGCCGGGCACGCCATCGGGCACGGCTTCGGTGAACACGTACGAGAACCGGCCGCTGGCGGCCGACAGCACCGCCTCGGGCTTGACGCCGAAGGGCAGGTCCTTCAGCGGCCCGCCCATGAACTCCACCATGAACTTGCGCACGCCCGCCGGCCGCGGCTGCCCTGGCTGGCCGCCACGGCCCAGCCGCGTGCCGGTGCAGTGGGCCAGCGGCGTGGGATAGGGCTCCTTGTCGGTCCAGTGCAGGCGGTAGCGCAGGTCGTAGCGGCTGCCGGCGCGTGCAGGCTGGCGCGGCACCCACATCGCCACGGTGTTGTCGTGGATCTCGTCGTCGGTCGGGATCTCGATCAGCTGCACCTCGCCTTCGCCCCAGGCGCTGCCCAGCGGCTCCACCCACAGGCCGGGGCGGCGGTCGTACATCACGCCGTCCAGGTAGTGGTCGAAGTTGCGGTCGCGCTGCCACAGGCCGAAGCCGCGCGGGTTGTTGTCGGCAAAGGCCGAGGCGGTGGTGCCGCCGGGATTGTTCAGCGGGCGCCAGATGCGCTCGCCGGCGCCGTTCCACATCGCCAGGCCGTCGGAATCGTGCACCTCCGGCCGCCAGTCGATGGCGGTGGGCTTGACCGTCTCGGAGTACCAGTACATCGAGGTCAGCGGCGCCAGGCCCAGCCGGGCCACGTCCTTGCGCAGGAACAGGCGCGCATCGATGTCCATGATGACCGCGGCCTCGCGCTTCATCACGAAGCGGTAGGCGCCGGTGATGCTGGGGCCCTCCAGCAGCGCATGCACCGTCACGCTGGTGCTGCCTTCGGCCGGCGGCTCGAACCAGAAATGGGTGAAGGACGGGAACTCCTCGTCCTGCCCCGGCACCGCCGGGTTGATGGCCACGCCGCGGGCCGACAGGCCGTACTGGTACAGCTCGCCGATGGCGCGGAAGTAGCTGGCGCCCAGGAAGGCCACCCAGTCGTTGGACTTCCAGTCGAGCTTGGCCTGGTCGCCCAGCCGGCTTTCCTGGAAGCGGAAGCCGGCGAAGCCCGCGCCTTCGGGCAGCTCGCGCGCCGGGCTGTCGGCCGGCATCTCGAAGTACTGCGGCGAATACAGGATCTCGCGCGCGCCGAAGGCTTCGCCCTGCTTCTCCAGCACATGCATGTGCACCGGCGTCTGGAAGAAGCGGCCCATGTGGAAGAAGGTGACCGGGAACGGGCCCGGGCCGTCCTTGAACAGCGCGCTGCCGGTGTCGAACTTGAGCTTGCCGTGCGCTTCGTAGTCGATGCGCTCCAGCACCTCGCGCGGCAGGTTCACCACCGGCGTGGGCGCCTGGCGGGCCATGGCTTCGGCACGGGCCACCAGCGCATCGAACGAGAACGGCTTGCGCGGCCCCAGCCGCAGGCCGGTGGCGGCCAGCGCCTGCGGGGGCAGGCCCAGGGCGGCCAGGCCCAGCGCGCTGCCGGCGGCGGTGATGAAGTGGCGTCGGTCGAGGCGGGTGGTCTTGTCGTCCATGCGGAATGCGGTAGTCAAACAAACGGGGCGGAGGATATGCGCGCCCGGCGCCGCACTTGTAAGCAGCCGCCATACCCGGTGGCGTCGGCCCGGCCCTGCGGCGAGCCGGCCGGGCGGCCTTCGTTAGACTGCCCACCATGTCCAGCCCCACCGAAGCCGCGCTGCTTGCAGCCCTCCAGACCGTCGTCGACCCGAACACCGGCGAAGACTTCGTTACCACCCGGCAGCTGCGCAACCTGCGCATCGACGGCGGCGACGTGGCCTTCGACGTGCAGCTCGGCTACCCGGCGCAAAGCCAGTTTCCGGCGCTGCGCAAGGCGCTGGTGGCGGCCGCGCGCAGCGTGCCGGGCGTGGAGAACGCCAGCGTCAACCTCAGCAGCGTGATCGTGGCGCACGCGGTGCAGCGCGGCGTTCAGCTGCTGCCCGGCGTGAAGAACGTGATCGCCGTGGCCTCCGGCAAGGGCGGCGTGGGCAAGAGCACCACCGCGGCCAACATCGCGCTGGCGCTGGCCGCCGAGGGCGCCACCGTGGGCCTGCTGGACGCCGACATCTACGGCCCCAGCCAGCCGATGATGATGGGCGTGCAGGGCAAGCCCGAAAGCCACGACGGCAAGACGATGGAGCCGCTGGTGGGCCACGGCGTGCAGGTGATGTCCATCGGCTTCCTGGTGGAGCCCGACCAGGCCATGATCTGGCGCGGCCCCATGGTCACGCAGGCGCTGGACCAGCTGCTGCGCCAGACCAACTGGAAGAACCTCGACTACCTCATCGTCGACATGCCCCCGGGCACCGGCGACATCCAGCTCAGCCTGTGCCAGCGCGTGCCGCTGACGGGCGCGGTCATCGTCACCACGCCGCAGGACATTGCGCTGCTGGATGCGCGCAAGGGGCTGAAGATGTTCGAGAAGGTCGGCGTGCCCATCCTGGGCATCGTCGAGAACATGGCGGTGCATGTGTGCTCGAACTGCGGCCATGCCGAGCACATTTTCGGCGCCGAAGGCGGCCGCAGGATGGCGGCCGAGTACCAGGTGGACTATCTGGGCGGCCTGCCGCTCAAGCTCAGCATCCGCGAGCAGGCCGACTCGGGCCGGCCCACCGTGGTGGCCGAACCCGACAGCGAGGTGGCCGGCCTGTACAGGGCCGTGGCCCGCCAGGTGGCGGTGACGGTGGCGCGCAAGGCCAAGGACTTCTCGGCCAAGTTCCCCACCATCACCATCTCCAAGACCACCTGATCCTGGAGAGGCCGGGGCGCCTTACGGCGCCACCTGCACCAGGTCGGCCTCGCGGCCGGCCCGGGCGTCCCAGTGCAGCATCAGCAGGCCGCTCTGGCCATGGGCGTCGGCGGCCACGCCCGGCGTCCGGGTCACCGTCAGCGCACCGCTGCGGCCCGCCGGGAGGGTGAAGGCGTCCAGGCCCACGCTGTACTTGGGTCGCGCCGGGATGTAGGTGTTGCCCACCACCACGTCGGTGAGCGCGCCGCTGTAGTAGTTGTCGAAGGCCAGCACGTCGAAGCGGATGCGGCTGTTCAGGTTGGTCACGCCCAGGTCGGACGCCAGCACGGTGAGCACCGCATTGCTGGAGTCGAGGTCGGCGTCCAGGTAGAAGTTCGCCACCGCCTGTCCCTGGTTGCTGCCGTCGGGGTTCAGCCGCTGGGCGTACACCAGCGTCTGCCCGCTGGTGCCGAAGCCACCGTTCTCCGCCGTGTAGATCACCGCGTCGTCCACGCCGTCGCCGTTCACATCCACGTACACATCGAACTCCGCCGGATAGGCGGGATGTGCCCGGCGGCCGAAGGTGGTGATGGCGAACTGCAGTGCCGGCACGCCCACGTCCACCAGCCGCACGCCGGTGGCCTTCAGGTCGATCAGGGCCACCTCGCCCCCGGCCGGCGCCTGCACCACGCTGATCTGCGGGCTGATGCCGGTGAGCGCGAACACGTCGGTGTAGCCCGGCGCGGCGCCACCCACGTTGCTCACGCCCAGCAGGCCGCTGCTCTCGCCTTCCAGCGCCACCGAGGTGGTGGACGGCAGCACGTTGGCCGCCTTGTGCGGCAGGATGTGCCACGGCACCGAGACGGTGCCGGCCGAGTCGCTCAGCGTGACGTAGCCATCGAACTCCACGTCGCCCAGCAGGGCGCCGTTGCCCTGGTTTCCTGCGAAGCCCAGGTTCCAGGCGGGCAGCTTGCCGGCGTCCAGCGTCAGCGTCAGCACGAAGGCCGCCGTGGCGTTGGCCGGCACCGTGATGCTGGCCGGCGCGGCCAGCGTGACCGCGCCGCGCGCCTCGTCGGCCGCATAGCGGAAGCTGCGCTGGATGGCATAGGTGCGGGCGGAGTTGCTGTAGTTGCGCACCGCCACCTTGCGGCTGATCTTGCTGATGCCGGTGGCCCGCACCACGCCGAACGACAGGCCCACGCTGTACGGGTTGGTGGCATCCCACACGCCGGTGGTGAGCGTGGCGCTCTTGTCCACGCGCAGCTCGCCGGCACCGATGCGCGACACCGGCGCCAGCACGCCGGGCAGCGTGGCGGGGTTGGTGTAGACCTCGGCATTGGCGCCGTTCATCAGCCGCGCCTTGATCTCCACCGGCGTGGCGGCCGGGAACTTCTGCAGCAGCAGCGCGGCCGCGCCGGCCACCATCGGCGTGGCGCCGGAGGTGCCGCCGAAGCTCTCGGTGCCGGTGCCGGTGCCGTAGACCGCCGAGACGGAGGCACCCGGCGCGCCGATCTCCGGCTTGATGGCGCCATAGCTGTACGACGGCCCGCGGGCCGAGGTGCTGGCCATGCTGCCCACCAGCGGGATGAGGTTGCTGCGGCTGACGGTCACCGTCACGCCGGAGGCCAGCGCCGACTTCAGGCGCGCGCCCACTTCCTGGCCGATGACCAGCGTCTGCACCAGGTTGGTCTCGCCGCCGGAGCTGAAGGTGGGGGCCTCGCCCGGCGCGTTGTTGGCCAGCAGCACGCCGAGGGCGCCCTTGGCCGAGGCATTGGCCACCTTGGTGCTGATGTTGCAGCTGCCGCGGTCGATCAGCGCCACCTTGCCGGTGAAGTCGGGCGTGGTCTGCGGGGTGCAGGACAGCCGCGCGTCGGCGGTGCTGCCATAGGCCAGCAGGCCGCTGAAGCCGCTGGTCACCGGCGCCCATTCCACGGTGTTGGTGTTGCCGTAGGTGCCGGCGATGGACGCCGGTGCATTGACCACCAGTGCGATGGCACCGGCCGAGGGCACGGCCGTCTGCGCCACGCTGATGGCTTCCGGCGCGGTGGAGGAGGAGCTGACGATGTACGGCCGGTCGGCCGCATTGCCGGCCGCCGCCACCACCACGATGCCGAACCGCACCAGGTTGCTGACCGCCTGCGAGCTGGAGTCCTCGCGCTGGCCGTAGTCCGCACCCAGCGAGAGGTTGATCACGTCGGCGGCGTCGGAGAAGTCGAGGTCGCCGTTGGGGTCCATCGCCCAGTCCAGCCCGGCCAGCGTGGCCACGCCGCTGCAGCTGGTGCTGACGCTGCTGCACACCTTGACCGCGTAGATGCTGGCGCCGGGCGCCATGCCCTTGTGCTTGCCGTCGGTGCTGGCGCCGGCGGCGATGTCCGCCACGTGGGTGCCGTGGCCGGCGTCGCTGCCGGCGTCGATTGGGTTGGGGTCGGGCGCCAGCGCGCCGTTGGGCCAGGTCTCGCCCACGAAGTCGTAGCCGCCGATCACCTTGGCGGTGGGAAACACCCCGGGCGTGACCACCGTCGGGTTGTTGGCGGCTGCGGCGAAGGCGGCGGCGGTGCCGGCGCCGCCCAGGTTGCGGTGGGTGTAGTCCACGCCGCTGTCCAGCACGGCGATGCGCTTGCCGGCGCCGGTGACGCCCAGGTCCTGCAACGCCTTGGCGCCCACGTAGGGCACCGTCTCGCCCAGCGAGCGGCGGCTGTCCGGCACCGGCAGCACGCCGGTCACGCCGGCCAGGCGGGCGATCTGCGGCAGCCGCGTGGCGGGCACCGACACCACCAGCGCGTTGTAGCTCTTGCTCACGCGGGCCAGCTCGGCGCCGCCCAGGCCGCGGATCTGGCCCATCAGCGCGTCCTGCTTGCCCTTCAGGCTGGCCATGTAGGCCTGGCGCTGCGCCAGGCCCATGGTGCCCAGGCCCTGCTTGGCATTGGGGCCCAGGGCCACGGCCAGGGGCGCGTCGGTCAGGCGCACCACCACCTGCACCTGGCCGCGCTGCGCGGCCAGGCGGGTGGGGCTGGCCGCGGTGACGGCGGCGGGCAGCCGCAGCGCCTGGGCATGGGTGCCGGCCGCGGTCTGGGCCTGCGCGGCGGGCTGCAGGCCCAGCAGCGCACAAAGCGCCAGGCCCAGCGCCTTCAAGGCGCGAGGAGTTGTCTGCATGCGATCTCCGATGTGTAGAGGAGCGACGTTGCAAAGCCGGCGAAGGCCTCTTGGGCCCGCGCCGCGGGTGCGGCTGTCAACCGGCGTGGTGTGCTGAGCGGGCGGTGTGGCGCTGGCGGCGGCGCAACGCGACCAGGCCGCCCAGGCCCAGCGCCAGCATCAGCGCGGCGGAAGGCTCCGGCACGGGGGTCACGCTGGCGCCGGTGAGCGTGATGGTGTAGCCGAGCGACGAATCGGCATTGGCCCCAAAGCCGTCCAGCCAGGAATCCAGCGGGCCACTGGCCGGGTTGCCGTACGCCAGTTCGGTCAGGCCGGCGGGCTGCACGAACAGGTCTTCGCCCAGGCCGTCGCGGGCCGAGAAGCCGCCTTGGGCGACGCCGAGGTAATACAGGCCGTTGCTCAGTCCGCTATAGGGCGTCAGCGTAGGATTCAGGCCGCTGGCCGTGTCGTCGCTGGCGTAGACGCCGAACCCGTCCATGTCGAACAGGAAGAGCGCGGTGTCGTCGGAGCCTGCCGTCGCGGTGGCGCTGAACGTGGCGGCGTCGGTGATGCGGATGCCGAACAGGTCCACCTGGTAGGCGAAGGTGTTGTCGAGCAAGGCCACCACGTCCAGCCGGCCGGTGATGCCGGTCAACGCCGCGCCGGGGCTGCCCAGCGGGATTTCAGCCGACACCGGCACCTCGCCGGCGTCGATCTCGTTCCATGTCAGGGCGGCGGCGCCCTGGGTGAAGCTCAGCGCCGCGGCCAAGGCGGCGGCAGCCAGGATCGAACACTTCATCGATGGGTCCCTTCTGGGTGAGAAGAACGACTGCTTAGCCTTTCGCTACGGATGCGAAACGAAAGGACGCACAGTTGTCACATATTTCACGCCAGCCGACCCCCCTAGTTCTTGGGGGTGACCCTTGAAGTCTGGAACTTTTCAGTAACCGATCGCTTACTTGAGCGGCAGTCCGGTGCGCAGGCCGCAGCGGCCCGCCATGCAGGCCGCACCAGGATCGGGCACCACGGAGCAGGTGGAGGCACGGCCGTCGCCCGCCGCGGCCGGCGTTTGCGCCTGTGTGTAGCGGTCGGCCAGCGCCTGCAGCTGGATGCCGTCGGTCACCTGCGATGACCACGGTAGCCAGGCCTGCGGCCCGCCGCAGGCCTTGCGGCCCACCGCCATGGTGTGGCATTGCTCGTCGCTGGTGCAGGCGGCGCTGCCGATCGCCTCGATCAGCAACTGCTTCTCCGCATTGCCGGGCGGGCTGAGCGGCGGCGGCTTGGCCACCGGGGCGGCGCTGCAGGCCAGCATCAGGCCGCAGGCGGCGGCCGTGGCCGCGAAAAGCCCGGCGCGATTCATGCGGGGCTGTGCAGGTCGCGCAGCACCGTGGGGCCGGCGCGGCGCTCGATGTCCGACAGCAGCTGGCGGCAATAGCCCATCGCGAACAGCAGTTCGGCGGCGACGAACATCGGTCCGATCAGCAGCCCGCTCAGGTCGTCCACGAAAGCAGGCTTGCGGCCTTCGTAGTAGTGCCCCACGAACTGGATCAGCCAACCCAGGAGGAAGCTGCCGATGCCCCAGCCCAGCCACTGCGCCACGCTGCCGCCGGCCAGCGTGTGGCCCAGCGCCAGCAGCAGCGCGTTCAGCAGGCTGACGGCGATGCCCACCGCCAGCTGCCCGCGCGTCAGGTACCACAGGGTGGCCAGGCCCCAGGCGATCCAGGCGGGCGTGAGCGCCAGCGTGCCGGTGCCCAGCTCGGGGCGCGCCAGCAGCACGCCCACGGCGAAGACGATCAGCGGGATGCCGACGAAATGGGTGGCGATGTTGCGGCGGTCGCGGTGGTAGGTGGCGTACTGCACCAAGAGATCGTTGGCCTTGCGCATGACGGCTGTCTCCTGCAATTCGTGTGCGTGAGGGATTGACGATGACGATAGCAGTGGTAGCGCGGGCGTGCAGCGGAACTTCCCTGCGTCCCCCCTGTCCGCTACCGGGTTCGTGAACTAGGAGCGAGGTGGCTGCATGTCGGACCGTGATCTGTTCGAAGTGTTCAACGCGCCGGAGGGCCTGCACGGCGGCTGGCTGCTGCTGGTGCGCCTGCTGTCCGGCCATGTGGCGTGGATGACGCTGCTGGCGGTGGCGGCCACCCTGGTGCTGGGGCCGGTGGGGCTGCGCCGGGCGATGGCGCGGCTGGTGCACGGCGCGGTGCTGTCTGCGCTGCTGGCGGTGGTGGTGTCGCTGCTGCTGCGCCAGCCGCGGCCGGGCGACCTGGCACTGGGCCACCAGTACTTCCATGCGCTGCTGCCTTCGGGCTTTCCCAGCGTGCAGGTGACGGTGCTGTGGGCACTGGCCCTGGGCGCGCTCACGCTGCGCCCGGCCTGGCCCTGGCTGGGTGCGCTGATGCTGCCGCTGGGCCTGGTGGTGGGCTGGGCCCAGGTGTACGCGGGGCTGCAATTCCCCACCGACGTGCTGGCCGCGGCGCCGGTGGCGGCGGTGGGCGTGGGCATCGCCCATCTGCTGCGCCGGCCGCTGGAGGTGGAGCTGACGCAGCCGCTGCTGCGCTGGATCGACGGCCTGCGCCGGCAGCGGCGCTAGCCGGTCGGGCACGGGAGGCCGCTGCCTACAATCCGCGCCATCACCTGGAGCAGCCCCCGCATGAGCATCAAGAGCGACCGTTGGATTCGCCGCATGGCCGAAGAGACCGGCATGATCGAGCCGTTCGAGCCGGCGCAGGTGCGTACCGCGGCCGACGGCCACCGCATCGTCAGCTATGGCACCAGCAGCTACGGCTACGACATCCGCTGCGCCCCCGAATTCAAGATCTTCACCAACATCAACTCCACCATCGTCGACCCGAAGAATTTCGACGAGAAGAGCTTCGTGGACTTCCAGGGCGACGTCTGCATCATCCCGCCCAACAGCTTCGCGCTGGCGCGCACGGTGGAGTACTTCCGCATCCCGCGCAACGTGCTCACCATCTGCCTGGGCAAGAGCACCTATGCCCGTTGCGGCATCATCGTCAACGTCACCCCGTTCGAGCCCGAGTGGGAAGGCTACGTGACACTGGAGTTCAGCAACACCACGCCGCTGCCGGCCAAGATCTACGCGGGCGAGGGCTGTGCCCAGGTGCTGTTCTTCGAGAGCGACGAGGTCTGCGAGACCAGCTACAAGGATCGCGGCGGCAAGTACCAGGGCCAGCGCGGCGTCACGCTGCCGAAGGCCTAGGCATCGGCCTTGCCGCAGCATCCGACCAACAACGTCAGGAGGCGGCAATGAAGTGGGAAGGCGAGCAGCAGAGCAGCAACGTCGAGGACCGGCGCGGCGGCGGCGGCGGGCGGGGCATCGGCCTGGGCGGCGGCAGCATCGGCTTGGGCAGCGTGGCCATCGCGCTGGTGGCGGGCTGGATCTTCGGCATCAACCCCTTGACGCTGCTGGGCCTGATGGAAGGCGGCGGCCAGGCGCCCACCAGCCAGAACGCGCCGGCCACCGCGCCCCCGCCTACCGACCGCGAGGCCGCCTTCGTCTCCACCGTGCTGGCCGACACCGAGCGGGTGTGGCACGCGCAGATGCAGCGCGGCGGCGCCACCTACCAGGAACCGCGGCTGGTGCTGTTCCGCGGCGCGGTGCGCACCGCCTGCGGCACCGGCCAGTCGGCCATGGGGCCGTTCTACTGCCCGGGCGACCAGAAGGTCTACATCGACCTCGGCTTCTTCGACACCCTGCGCCAGCGCCTGGGCGCGCCCGGCGACTTCGCCCAGGCCTACGTCATCGCCCACGAGGTGGGCCACCATGTGCAGAACCTGCTGGGCATCACCGGCAAGGTGGATGCGATGCGCGGCAAGGTGCCGGAAGCGCAGATGAACCAGATGTCGGTGCGCATCGAGCTGCAGGCCGATTGCCTGGCCGGCGTGTGGGCGCACGATTCCCAGCAGGGCAAGGGCTGGCTGGAGCAGGGCGACCTGGAGGAGGCGATGAATGCCGCCTCGCGCATCGGCGACGACACCCTGCAGAAGCAGTCCGGCGGCACCGTGGTGCCCGAGACCTTCACCCACGGCACCAGCGCGCAGCGGGTGGCCTGGTTCCGCCGCGGCCTGGCCGCCGGCAACATGAACGACTGCAACACCTTCGACACGCGCAACCTCTAGGCCCCCTCCGGAAGCCCCCATGCGTCACCTGGTGCGCTCCGCCGCCCTGATCGAAGCCTGGTTCGACATGCTGCCGCCGCAGCAGCAGCCCAGCGCGCGTGCGCTGCAGACGCTGGTGCTGCGGGCGGCGCCTTCACTGGGGCAGGCGGTGAAATGGGGCAACCTGATCTTCACGGTGCACCACTTCCATGCGCTGGCCATCGCGCCCTACAAGAGCCATGTGCACCTGCAGGTGTTCCGCGGCGCGGCGCTGGTGGGTCGATTCCCGATGCTGGAGGGCACCGGCCGCGGGCTGCGTCACCTCAAGTGGCGCTACAGCCAGCCGCTGGACGAGGAACTGATCGCCGACCTGGTGCATGCCACGGTGCAGCTGATGCAGCAGCAGCCCGGGCCGACGACGGCGGACGACTGAGGCACCGGCCACGCCGGCGCGCAGGCTTCAGGCCTGGATGACGCCCGACGACGGGCCGCGGTCGGCGGTGCCGCCCGAGCCGTACAGGCCGTTGGCGGCCGTGATCTGGCCAGGCATCAGCGCATCGATGGCCCGGTCCAGCGCGGCGGTGGCGCGGGCCAGGCTTTCGCGCTGCGCCGCCACCCGGCCGCTGGCCTGCGCCAGGCGCTGGCGCAGGGCCGGCGGCACACCGCCCTGGCGCGCGGCCTGGGCGAAGCGGTTCACCGCCGTGGCCAGCGAGCGGTGCAGCTCGGTGGCCTGCACCTCGATGGCGCTGGCATTGCTGTCTTGCAGCGCCTGCCCGAGGCTGCTGAGGTGCAGCTCCACCGCGGCGAGCGCGACCTCCAGGTCCTGGCTCTTCGACGAGGCGCCGGCGGCGGTGGCAGGGTTCAGCATGGCGAGGTGGGTGCTGCAGGGCGTGGATGAAACTGGGCGCTGCCGCGCACGCCCGATGACGTGCGCCGGCAGCGCCCTGTGGAACTCGGTCCGCCGGTGAGGGCGGACGGGATCAATGCGAGCCGCGGCGGCTCAGCAGTTCCTGGGCGTTGGAAATCAGCTTGTCCGCGATGGCTTCCGGGTTGACCTGGAACTTGCCTTCGCGGATGGCGTTGGAGATGCGCTCGACCTTGGCCGCATCGAACTCGGCGCTGCTGTCGCCCAGCGACGTGGCGGCCGACGACAGGGTGACCTGCGTGCTGGCTTCCGGCGTCGCGGCTTTCTCGGGCTTGGCTGCGGGAGCGGCGGTGCGGTCACCGGCCACCGGGGTCAGCGGCGCGTTCTCGAGGGAACCGATCTTCATGGTGTGCTCCTGACAGCGGGGAGGGGCCGCCTTTTCAACATGGTCGTTGTATCGGTGGCTGCTGACGGGACTTTAGGGCTGGCGGAGAAGTTTTTGTTCACAGGGCGATTTCCACCTGACGCTCGGCCACGGCCACGCCGCTGAGGATGCGCCCGGATTCGGTGCGTATGCGGACCGCCTGGCCTTCGATGCCCGGCGACATGGCCAGCGCTTCGCCGGCCACGCTGTAGCCCTGGCCCTGCGCCACGACGCGCACCGTCTCGCCGGCGGCGAACCACTGGCGGGCGCGCAGGTCGCGCTGGTGCAGCGGCTCGCCGGCGGCCAGCGGCCGGGCCAGGGTGCGGCCGGCGACCAGGGCCGGCAGGCGGATGGCGGGGGAGGGGTCGGCGGCGATGTCCGTCTCGGCCATCACGAAATCGTCGGCCTGCACGCTGGCGCCGGTGGCCAGGGCCCGCGTGGCCACGAGGGACGGCGCGAACACCTGCACCGTCACCGGCAGGAACACGTTCCAGCGCGTGGCGCCCTGCAGGCAGCGCAGGCCGATGCGGGCCTTTCCCCACAGCCGCGTGCCGGAGGGCAGATAAGGCTCCACCTGCTGGCAGGGGGCGAGTTTCAGGCGCGGGTCCAGTTCACCCAGCTCGATCTCCACCCGCATGCCGGGCACGGCCGCGCGCGAGGCCGCCTGGGCCAGCTCGCGCACCTGGCGGGCCAGGGCCGCGTCCACGCCGCGCGGCGTGGCGGCTTCGGTCTGGGCCTGCACGCCGGCATGGGCCAGCAGCGCCATCAGGCCGGCCAGCAGCCACAGCACCATGGCCGGCGCGCGACGGCCGTCGGCCAGGGGCCGGGCGGCAGCGGTGCGGGGGGTGCTGGGGGAGGTGTCCACGGCAGCCAATGTAGGCCGCGCCAGGGCGCCGGCAGGCAGCGAAGTAGCTGCCGAACACCCTGCTATTTGCACTGTTGTGGCGGGGGGTGCTGCCGACAATGGCCGCCATCCCGGCAGACCCTGCCCAGGGGACCTTCGATGATCGAACGCCTTACCGACACGCTGAACTTCCAGACGCAGGCCCTGCAGCTGCGGTCGGAGCGCCAGCAGATGATCGCCAGCAACATCGCCAATGCGGACACGCCGGGTTATGTGGCGCGTGAGATGGACTTCTCGCAGGCCCTGCGCAACGCGGTGGGCCAGCGCAGCCCGGCATCGCAGCTCACCACCACGTCGGCCGGCCACCTGCCGGTGGGCATCGGCAGCCTCGGCCCGGCCGGTGCCGAGCAGCGGTATGCCGCGCCTTCGCAGACCAACCTGGACCGCAACACCGTGGACATGGACCGCGAGCGGGCCAGCTTCGTGGACAACACGCTGAAGTACGAGGCCTCGCTGCGCTTCATCAACGGCAGCGTGCGCTCCATGCTCGACGCCATTAAAGGCCAGGCGGCATGACGACGGCTGAAGCCAGGCAGCGGGCCGAGCGCCGGGCCGCTCCCAAGCCGGCCCGGACCCCCTCGGGGGGTGGTTCGGCGTATTCGACGAACCGGGGGCAGACGTTCCGGGCCGAGCGCCGGGCCGCTCCCAAGCCGGCCCGGACCCCCTCGGGGGGTGGTTCGGCGTATTCGACGAACCGGGGGCAGACGTGAGCATGTTCCAGATCTTCAACGTGTCCGGCAGCGCGGTCAGCGCGCAGAGCCAGCGGTTGAACACCGTGGCCTCCAACCTGGCCAACGTGGACACCGTGGCCGGGCCCGACGGCACCGCCTACAAGGCGCGCCAGGTGGTGTTCCAGACCGAGCTGATGGGCGCGCAAGGTGCGCAGCTGGGCGGCGGCCGCATGCGCGTCGGCACCGTCGGCGGCGGGTCGCTGCCGCCCGACGGCGTGGCCTCGGCGGCCGGCGTGCGGGTGTCCACCGTCACCGAGTCCGACACCCCGGGCCGCCGCGTGCACGACCCCAAGAACCCCAGCGCCGATGCCGACGGCTACGTGACCTACAGCAACGTGAATGCGGTGGAGGAGATCGTCAACATGATCTCGGCCTCGCGCTCCTACCAGAACAACATCGAAGTGATGAACACGGCCAAGACCCTGCTGCAGAAGACGCTGCAGATGGGCAACGGCTGAACCTGAGGCCCGACCCGCATGAGCAGCACCACCACGCCCGTCGCCGGCGTTTCCCTCACGGGCAACGGCTTCAACTACACCGGCACCGCCACCGCGGAGGCCACCGACCCCAGCGACCGCTTCCTCAAGCTGCTGGTGGCGCAAATGCAGAACCAGGATCCGTTGAATCCGATGGACAACGCCCAGGTGACCAGCCAGATGGCGCAGATCAGCACCGTCACCGGCGTGGAGAAGCTCAACACCACCGTGGGCGGCCTGAATGCGCAGTTCGTGCAGATGCAGGCGCTGCAGGGCGCCACGCTGGTGGGCACCGACGTCATCGTGTCCGGCAACAAGCTCTCCACCAACGAGGCCGGCGTGCGTCAGGGCGGCTTCGACCTGGGCGGCGCCGCCAGCTCGGTGAAGGTGGAGGTGCTGTCCGGCAGCGGCCAGGTGATCGACACCATGGACCTGGGCGCGCAGACCACCGGCCGCCACAGCTTCGACTGGAAGCCATCGGCCGGCGTGTCCGCCTCCAACGGCGCCAGCTTCCGCATCGTGGCCAAGAACGGCGCCGGCGACGTGACGGCCACGCCGCTGATGCGCGACAAGGTGGACGCCGTGACCACCGGCGACACGCTGCAGCTGGAGCTGCGCAGCAGCGGCACGGTCAAGTACACCGACATCAAGTCCTTCAACTGACGCACTTCATCCACAGGACCGCATCATGAGTTTCCAGCAAGGCCTGTCGGGCCTGAACGCCAGCAGCAAGAACCTCGACGTCATCGGCAACAACATCGCCAATGCCAACACCTTCGGCGCCAAGACCTCGCGCGCCGAATTCGCCGACATGTACGCCACCGCGCTCAACGGCACCGGCGCCAACAACATCGGCATCGGCGTGAACCTGCAGACCGTGGCCCAGCAGTTCACGCAGGGCAACATCACCAGCACCGAGAACGCGATGGACCTGTCCATCAACGGCGGTGGCTTCTTCCAGGTGAGCGATGGCCGCAACCCCACCATGTACACCCGCAACGGCCAGTTCAAGGTGGACCGTGACGGCAACATCGTCAACAACGAGAAGCTGAACCTGATGGGCTACCCGGCCGATGGCGCGGGCGTCATCCAGCCCGGCCTGGCCCAGCCGCTGAAGCTGCCCACCGCCGGCATCAGCCCGCAGCCCTCCACCACCATCGACCTGGAGATGAACCTGGATGCCCGCCTGGGCGCCACCGCGCCCACCACCGGCGCGGCCATCGACTTCAGCGACGCCACCACCTACAACAACGCCACCTCGCAGACCCTGTACGACGCCAAGGGCCAGGAAGTGGCGATGACCTACTACTTCCAGAAGGCGGCCTCGCCTGCCGACACCTGGAACGTGTTCGCCACCGCCAACGGCACCACCGTGGCCGGTACCGACGCGGCGCCGCTGCCGGTGACGACGATGAGCTTCACCACCAACGGCGGCAGCGTCACCAGCCCGGTGGGCCCGATCACGGTGGACATTCCCGCTTCCACCAACGTGGCCGGCGCGCCCACGCTGCCGATCACCGGCATCCAGCTGGACCTGACCCAGTCCACGCAGTACGGCTCGGGCTTCCGCGTCACCGACCTCAAGCAGGACGGCTATGCCGCGGGCACGCTGTCGGGCATCGCGGTGGAGGACAGCGGCATCGTGATGGCGCGCTACTCCAACGGCGAGAGCAAGCCGGTGGGCCGCATCGAGCTGGCCAACTTCCGCAACACGCAGGGCCTGCAGCCGCTGGGCGGCAACCTGTGGGCACGCACTTTTGCGTCGGGCGATCCCATCGTGAACGTGCCGGGCGAAGGCACCATGGGCGCGCTGCAGGCCGGTGCGCTGGAAGAATCGAACGTGGACCTGACCGGCGAGCTGGTGAACATGATCACCGCGCAGCGCATCTACCAGGCCAATGCACAGACCATCAAGACGCAGGACCAAGTGCTGCAGACGCTGGTCAACCTGCGTTGACCACCCGCCGCCAGCGCACTGAAGGAGGCCCGCGATGGACCGCATGATCTACCTGTCGATGTCGGGCGCCAAGGCGTCGATGCAGCGGCAGGACGTGCTTTCGCACAACCTGGCCAATGCCACCACCACCGGCTTCCGAGCCGAGCTGCAGGCCTTCCGCGCGGTGCCCATCCGCGGCGACGGCGCCACCACGCGCGCCTTCGCACTGGAGTCCACCGTGGGCTACAACCAGCTGCCCGGCGCGGTGCAGGCCACGGGCCGCGGGCTGGACGTGGCCATGAAGGGCAACGCCTGGCTGGCGGTGCAGGGCCTGGACGGCACCGAGGCCTACACCCGCGCCGGCAACCTGGACGTGAATGCCGAAGGCACGCTGACCACCCAGGCCGGCCTGACCGTGATGGGCGACGGCGGCCCGCTGACGGTGCCGCCGAACAGCGAGGTGCGCATCTCGCCGGACGGCAACGTCACCGCCAAGGCACCCGGCCAGGCCGAGGTGCAGGTGGGCCGGCTGAAGCTGGTGACGCCCGAGGCGCCGATGACGCGCGGCGACGACGGCCTGTTCCGTGCCGGCCCCGATCCGCTGGACGCCGACCCCAATGCGCGGCTGCAGGACGGCGCGCTGGAAGGCTCCAACGTCAGCGCGGTGGAAACCATGGTGGCCATGATCTCCGCCGGCCGGCAGTTCGAGCAGCAGATGAAGATGATCCAGACCAGCGAGCGCCAGGAGCAGACGGCGCAGAAGCTGCTGTCCACCAGCGGCTGATCCGCCGGTACTGCCGGGCCGCCCCAAGGGTCAGGGCTTCTTCTCGAGCCGCAGCGTGTCGTTCACCTGCTTCATCTGGAAGCGGCTGAGGAAGCTGTTGCCCAGCAGCACGAAGGGCATCTGCTCGGGCAGCACCACCGCGGGCACCTGGTACACCTCGGCGCCGCCCAGGCGCACCGAGGTCAGCGTGACCAGGTGCACCGGCACCGCGCCGTTGGCCGTCTGCGTCATGCCGCGGGCGCCGCGCTTGTAGTCCAGGCCGATGCGCTCGGCCTCGGCCTGCGACAGCGCCACCACGCTGGCGCCGGTGTCCACCATGAACTGCACCGTCTTGCCGTTGATCTGGCCGCCCGACATGAAGTGCCCGCCCGGCCCGGCGGTGAGCACCACGTCGTTGTCGCCGCGGGCGGCCGCCGCACCGCCCAGGTTCACCGGCGCGGCGCCGATGCGCAGCAGCAGCTGCGCGCCACCCACCTCCACCCGCGCGCCATCCGGCGCCACCGACAGCAGCTTGACGCCGCCATGGCTGCTGCCCACGGTGAGCGTGCGGGGCTGGCCGTCGATCACCAGCAGCGCGGCGCGGTCGCCCATGCTGCCGTTGAGCGACACCTGCTGCGCCGCCACCGGCAGCGCGCCCAGGGCGCCGGCCAGCAGCAACGCGGCGCAGCGGCGCATCAGTCGCGGAAGTTGTTGAAGGACAGCGGCACGTCCACGTCCTTCTTGATGAGGGCCATGGCGGCCTGCAGGTCGTCGCGCTTGGCGCCGGTGACGCGCACGGTGTCGCCCTGGATGGCGGCCTGCACCTTGAGCTTGCTCTGCTTGATCAGGCCCTGGATCTTCTTGCCCATCTCGCTGTCGATGCCGGCCTTGAGCACCAGCACCTGCTTGACCTTGTCGCCGCCGATCTTCTCGATCTTGGCGCTGTCGTCGATGAAGCGCGCATCCACGTTGCGCTTGCTGAGCTTGCCGACCAGCACGTCCTTCACCTGGCCGATCTGGAAGTCGCTGTCGCCGTACAGCGTGATGCTCTTGTCGGTGCCCTTGTCCTGCAGCTCCACCCTGGCGCTCGAGCCCTTGAAGTCGAAGCGGGTGGTGATCTCCTTGCCCGCCTGGTCGACGGCGTTGCGGACCTCGACGAGGTTGGGTTCTAGAACGGTGTCGAAGCTCGGCATGAATGCACCCGGGTCTGGAGAAAAAGGCAGTAAGCCGAGGCTTACGGGGGAATCGGCGAAAATTCTGCCATGCAACGCCTGGCCCCGGCCCTACAGATCGAGCGCGACGCAAGCCTGCGTGCCCACAACACCTTCGGGCTGCCGGCGGTGGCGCGCACCCTGGTGCACATCCACAGCGCGCTGGACGTGCGCCGCGTGGTCGACCACCCGGAGTACGGCCGCGCGCCCAAGCTGGTGCTGGGCGGTGGCAGCAACATGGTCTTTACCCGCGACGTGGCGCCGGTGGTGCTGAAGATGGACGTGCGCGGCCGCCGACTGGTGGAAGCGCGCGACGATGCCTTCATCGTCGAGGCCGGCGCCGGCGAGCCCTGGCACGAGTTCGTGGCCTGGACGCTGGACAACGGCTTTCCGGGGCTGGAGAACCTGGCGCTGATCCCGGGCACCGTGGGCGCCTCGCCGGTGCAGAACATCGGTGCCTACGGCGTGGAGCTGAAGGACCGCTTCGAGTCGCTGAGCACCGTGGACCTGGTCACCGGTCGCAGCGTGACGCTGGACGCGCGCACCTGCGCCTTCGGCTACCGCGACAGCGTGTTCAAGCAGGAAGGCTTCGGCGGCCTGGCCGGCAAGAGCGTCATCACCCACGTGCGCTTCCGCCTGCCGCGACCGTGGCAGCCGGTGCTGGGCTACCTGGAGCTGGAGCGGCGCATGCAGGAGACGGGCAACACCGCGCCCGATGCGCGCACGGTGTTCGACTGGGTGTGCGATATCCGCCGCGGCAAGCTGCCCGACTGGCGCGAGGTGGGCAATGCCGGCAGCTTCTTCAAGAACCCGGTGGTGACGATGGAGCAGTGCCGGGACATCATCGGCCGCGACCCGGAGATCGTGCATTACCCGCTGCCCGACGGCTCGGTGAAGCTGGCCGCAGGCTGGCTGATCGATGCCTGCGGCTGGAAGGGCAAGACGGTGGGCCGCGCCGGCGTCTATGAGAAGCAGGCGCTGGTGCTGGTCAACCGCGGCGGCGCGAGCGGCGCCGAGGTGGTGACGCTGGCCCGCGCCATCCAGGAAAGCGTCTACGGCCGCTTCGGCATCCGACTGGAGCCCGAGCCGCTGATCATCTGACGCCGGCCGGCGCGGGCAGCAGGCCCAGCTGCCGCAGCGCGTCGGTCGTGGCACGGCGCACCGACTCGAATTCCTCCAGCCGCGCCAGCAGCGCCGGCACGTCGGCCTGCGGGGCCAGCTCGCGCACCGCCTGGGCGGTGTCGGCCAGCCGCTGCAGGCCCAGGTTGAGGGCCGCGCCCTTGGTGCCGTGCAGGCTGGCGCCCAGCGTCGCCACGTCGCCCTCGCGGGCGGCCTGCAGCAGCCGCGGCAGGCCGGCGGCGCATTCCTGCAGGAAGCCGTCGGCCAGCGTAGCGAAGCGCTCGCGCGTCATCAGGGCCACCACGCTGTCGAGCACCTCGCGGTTGAGCAGCCCGGGCGGCGGCGCCGAAGGTGTCTGCAGCTGCAGCTCCGGCTGCGGCAGGTCCGGCGAACCGGCGGCCGGGCGCAGGCCCACCACCGCGGCCAGCGTGGCCGCCAGCTGGCGCGCCTCCACCGGCTTGGTGAGGAAGGCGGTCATGCCGGCGGCCAGGCAGCGCTCGCGCGTTTCCGCGAAGGCATCGGCGGTGAGGGCGACGATGGGCATGCGGCCGGCTTCGCCCGGCAGCTCGCGGATGGCCAGGGTGGCGCCCACGCCGTCCAGCTCCGGCAGGTGCAGGTCCATCAGCACCACGTCATAGGGCCGGGCCTGGGCGGCACGCACCGCCTCGTGCCCGTTGGTGGCGAAGGTGACCTCGTGGCCCAGTCCGCCCAGCAGCGCTTCCAGGTACTTGCGGTTGACCGCATGGTCCTCGGCCACCAGCACCTTCAGCCCGGGCATGCGCGGCACGGTGACGTCGGCGGCAGGCAGCGCGCTGGCGGAGCCGGCATCGGCCGCCGGCTTGAGCGGCAGCACGAAGACGAAGGTGCTGCCCTGGCCGGCGCGGCTGCTCACGCGGATGTCGCCGCCCATCAGCCGCGCCAGGTTGCGCGAGATTTCCAGCCCCAGGCCGGTGCCGCCGTGGCGGCGCGAGCGCGAGGTGTCGCCCTGGGTGAAGCGCTGGAACAGCCGGGCCATGGTGGCGTCGTCCATGCCGATGCCGGTGTCGGTCACGCTGAAGGCCAGCTGCCCGTGCGACAGCCCGGCGCTCACCGTCACCGAGCCCGCGTCGCTGAACTTGATGGCATTGCTGATGAGGTTGAACAGCACCTGCTTGACCCGCGTGGCATCGGCCGTCACCCGCTCGGGCAGGCCCGGCTCGATGCCGATGCGCAGGGCCAGGCCCTTGGCGGCGGCCTGCGGCTTCATCAGCGCCTCGATGTCGTGCAGCAGGCGCGCCAGCGGCACCGAATCGGGCACCAGCGTCAACGTGCCGGACTCCAGCTTCGACATGTCCAGGATGTCGTTCAGGATGGCCAGCAGGTGGTCGGCCGATTCGGTGGCCGTGCGCAGGTAGTCCAGCTGCGTGTGGTTGAGCCGGGTTTCGCGCAGCAAGGAAAGCATGCCCAGCAGGCCCTGGAAGGGCGTGCGGATCTCGTGGCTCATGTTGGCCAGGAACACGCTCTTGGCCTGGCTGGCGGCCTCGGCCTCGTGGCGGGCGTCGCGCAGCCGCGCCGCCAGCGCCTCCAGGCCCAGCTGGCGGCGCTCCAGCTGGCGCATCTGGCGCACCGCGATCAGCGCGAACACCAGCGTGCTGACGCACAGCACCAGCGTCAGCGCCACGCTGACGATGTTGTGCTCGCGTACGGTCTGGTTGCGGTAGGCGATCTGGGCCGCCACCTCGTGCGAGGCCGACAGCGACAGCGAGTGGATGGGCGCGGCCAGCGCATCCAGCGTGCGCAGCAGCGTAGCCAGCACCGGGGCATCCAGCGGCAGCGCGGCCTCGGGGCCGAGGAAGCGGTCGGCCTCGCCGATGAAGGCCTGCAGCTGCTGCACCGTGCGGTCGAACTCGGCGCGGTCGCGGATCAGGCGCGCGGCGCGCTCCGTCTCCAGCAGGTTGGCCATGCTGACGAACAGGTCGTAGCGCAGCTGCAGCGCATGGCGGTCCAGCGGCTGCTGGCGCACCGCGTCGCGCCACTGCATCTGCAGCCGCAGGAACTCCACCTCCAGCTGGTTCAAGTTGACCAGCAGGTAGTCGCCCTGGAACTGCACCGCCGAATTGAGCGAGCGGAACTGGTGCACCTGCACCGTGGCCGCCAGCGCGAAGGCCGCCACCAGCACCGCGCCCACGACGCCGATGAGCCAGCCGCGGCGCGGTGCGGAAGGTCCGCCGGTGCGGGCGCTCACCGGACCTCGAGGCTCACCAGCTGCCAGGCGCAGCGGCTGAAGTACACGGCGGTGCGCAGCTCGGGCTGGCGGTCGAACGGGTACATGATGAACAGCGGGCCCTTGTCGCGCACCGGCATCGGCTTGCCGTCCATCAGCACCGCCAGCACCACGTCGTGGCGCAGCAGGTCGTCGAACGGGATCTCCACCCGGTAGTCGTTCAACGCGACGGCCACCACCTTCTCGCCGCGGGCGCCGGCCGCGCCCAGCACGTCGCGCACCAGCGGGCCGGTGAAGCGCCGCACCGTGCTGTACCACGGCGTCTTGGTGACGATGTCGGTCTGCGGCAGGCCGCGCAGCATGGCCATGTCGAAGCCGGCGTGCTGGGGCAGGTTGGGGCGGCGCAGCCGGCCGCGCACGGTCAGCAGCACCTCGCCGGCGGGCGGCTCCAGCGCCTGCGCGGCACGGGGCACGGCAGCCGCCAGTGCCAGGCCGGTCAGCAAAACTTCGCGTCGGCGGAACGGGGGCATCGTCGGGACGTGCGGTGGAGGGGCAGCGGATTGCGCGGCATTCTAGGGGGGGTCCCTGGGCAGAGGCGGCGGGGGCGGCCTCAGCCCTGCACCAGCTGCTGCCGCTCGCGCAGCGCCGGGAACAGCCGCATCCACACCGCCACCACCGCCAGCGTGCCCACGCTGCCCAGCACCACCGAGCCCACCGGCCCCAGCCAGGCGGCGGTGGCGCCGGACTCGAACTCGCCCAGCTGGTTGCTGGCGCCGATGAACACCGAATTGACGGCGGCCACGCGGCCGCGCATCTCGTCGGGCGTGTCCAGCTGCACCAGCGACTGGCGCACCACCACGCTCACCATGTCGGCCGCGCCGGCCACCATCAGCGCCGCGAAGCTCAGCCCGAAATGGGTGGACACGCCGAAGACGAAGGTGGCCACGCCATACACCGCCACCGCCGCGAACATGCGCCGGCCTACCCGGTGGCGCAGCGGCCAGCGGGTGAGCAGCAGCGAGACCAGCAGCGCACCGCCCGCCGGTGCGCCGCGCAGCAGGCCCAGGCCCCAGGGCCCGGTATGCAGGATGTCGCGCGCATAGATGGGCAGCAGCGCCGTGGCGCCGCCCAGCAGCACCGCGAACAGGTCCAGCGAGATGGCGCCCAGGATCACCGGCCGCTGGGCGATGAAGCGGAAGCCCGCCAGCAGCGTCGCCAGGTTCACCGGCTCGCGCAGCGGCGGCCGCCGCAGCCCGCGGATGGACAGCACCAGCGCCGCGCCCAGCACGAAGAGCGCCGTGCAGGTGCCATACACCGCCGCCGCCCCGGCCACGTAGACGAAGCCGCCCAGCGCCGGGCCGGCGATGATGGCCGCCTGCATCGCGCCCGAGCTGAAGGCCAGCGCCCGCGGCAGCACAGCGGCCGGCACCAGCGAAGGCACCACCGCCTGCTGCGCCGGCTGCTGGAAGGCGCGCGCCACGCCCAGCAGCACCGACACGCCCAGGATGGCTTCCCGGCCCACCCAGCCGCCCAGCGTGCCGACGGCCAGCACGCCGGCCACCAGCGCCTGCAGCGCCAGGCAGGCGGCCAGCACATGGCCACGGTTGCTGCGGTCGATCACCGTGCCCACCACCAGCGTGAGCAGCAGCGCGGGCAGGAACTGCGCCAGCCCCACCAGGCCCAGGTCCCAGGCGCTGCCGGTGGTGTCGTACATCTGCCAGCCCAGGGCCACCATCAGCATCTGCGCGGCCATGGTGCCGGCCAGGCGGCCCCACCACATGCGCATGAAGGAAGGAAAGGTCCGCAGCGGCGCGTCGGCCGCCGTGGCCTGCGGCGGCTCGGCCGTCACTCGCGCACGTCGGCGACGGGCGCGCTGCCGAAGTCGGGCCGGGCGAGGAAGGCCAGCACCTTGGCCGCCGCGGCTTCGGGCGAATCCAGCGCACCGGTGGCGGCCAGGTTGGCGAAGCGGGCCTGCTCGGGGAAGCGGGCCGGGTCGCCACCGCGGAGCTGGCGCTGCATGTCGGTGTCGATCACGCCCGGGGCCAGCGACACGGTGCGCGCGCCGTTGGGCAGCAGCGCCTCGTCCAGCGCCAGCGCGCGGGAGAAGTGGTCCAGCCCCGCCTTGACCGCGCAGTACGAGGCGCTGCCGGCCATCGGCCGCCGGCCCAGGCCGGAGGAGATGTGGAGCAGCTTGCGCTGGCCGGTCCAGCCGCGGGTGGACCGCAGGAAGGCGGCGGACAGCAGCAGCGGCGCTTCCAGCCCCACGCGCAGCGCGGCCGACAGCGCCTCGGGCGCATCGCCTTCCAGCGGTCCCGGCGTGCTCAGCAGCGCCGCGTTGTTGATGAGCGAGGCGCTGGCGAAGCGGTCGGCCGGCATCGCGGCCAGCCAGGCTTCCAGCCGGGCGGCTACGTCCAGCGGCTGGGCCAGGTCGGCCTGCCACTGCTCGGCGCCCGTGAGCTGCGGGTTGGCCGCGCGGGCGATGCCGAGCACGGTGTGGCCGGCCTGCAGCAGCTGCTGCGCCATGGCGGCGCCCATGCCGCGCGAGCTGCCGGTGACGATGAAGAGGTGGGAGGCGGAAGAGGGGGACTGCATGCGGGCGAGGATACCCGCGCCGGCCCTCAGCCGCGGGTGATGACCGATGCGCCCTCGTGCACCGGCAGCGCGGTGATCTCCAGGTCCTTCAGGAAGGGTTCGGCCGCCACGCGGGCCACCGCCTCGGAGGCCATGAAGGCGTCCATCGAGGCCTTGTCCTGCCAGATGTACACGCTGGCGAAAGTGCCGGTGTCGAAGTCGGCCATCCAGGTCTTGCGTTCCAAACCGGGCACGCCGGCGATGGCATCGGCGTAGGGATCGACCCAGCGTTGCTGGTATTGCTCGGGGTCCAGGGTCAGCACGTAGCGAAAGATCTGGGCGTAGCGCATGGGAATTTCTGCAAGGGTTGCAATAGCAAAACGATATATCCGGTGAGCAATCGGGGCAATGCCTATACTTTCTATCAACCCATTGGCCTGGCCTATAGAAATGGCGCACTACGGACTCCCTGCCCTGCACTACGCCTCGGCGGCGGCACGGCTGCGTTCCTTCAGCGCCGCTGCACGCGAAGCTGGCGTGTCGCAGCCCACGGTGTCGGCTGCGGTGGCAGAACTGGAGGCGGTGCTGGGCGCACGGCTCTTCCTGCGCTCGGGCCGGCAGCTCGGCCTGACCGCCGAAGGCGAGCGCCTGCTGCCGCGGATCGACGCGGTGGTCGGCGCGGTGGCGCTGCTGCAGGCGGAAAGCCGCGAGCTGGCTTCCGCGGCCCCCAGGAGTTGCGCATCGGCTTCACGCCGCTGATGGGCGCGGGCCGCCTGGCGCTGCTGCTGGAGCCGTTCGAGCAACGACATGCGGGCGTGCGGCTGCTGTTCTTTGAATCGTCGGTGGCCGACCTGGAGCAGCGGCTGGACGCCGGCCAGCTCGACGTGATCGTGGGCTGCGGCTTCCGCAGGCTGCGCACCCGCGGTCGCGCCCGGCTGCTGGAGGACGAGCTGGTGCTGTGCTCGCCGCAGCCGCCACTGGGTGCAGGCGGTGCGGCGACGCTGCCCGCGGCCAGCCGGGAGCGGCTGCTGCTCACCGCCGACCTGTGCGGGTTGGCCAGCGCCACCCGCGGCCTGTTCGAGGCCGCGGGCCTGCCCATCCAGGCCTACCCCGGTCGCGCGATGAGCTACGGCGCGCTGGAAGACTGGGTGGATCTGGGCCTGGGCAGCGCGGTGATCCCGCGCTTCCACGTGCGCCGCCAGGCGTTGGCCAGGCCGCTGCTGGACGCCGCGGGCGCGCCGCTCAGGCTGGCGCTGGAAGCCGTGTGGCGACGCGGTGCCGCCGGGGCCGGACCGGTGGCGGCCTTCCTCACTTTCGTGCACCGGGTGGTGCCCACCCTGGCGCGCGGCCTGGCGGCGTGAGGCGTTGCGCCGCCGCAGGTCGTGCAGGAAGCGTCAGATGGGCGCCGGGCTGTCGAACTGCACCGGGAGCCCGGTGCGTGGATGCACCAGCGCCAGGTGCTCGGCATGCAGCAGCAGGCGCGGGGCCAGCGCCTGCACCGCGGGCGGGGCGTACAGCTCGTCGCCCAGCAGCGGATGCCCCAGCGCCTGCATGTGCACCCGCAACTGGTGTGAGCGGCCGGTGACCGGCTCCAGCGCCACGCGGGTGATGCCGTCGGGTTGCCGCTGCAGCACGCGGTAGCGGGTGAGGGAGGGCTTGCCCTCCCGCAGGTTGACGATCTGCCGCGGCCGGTTGGGCCAGTCGCAGATCAACGGCCAGTCCATGGTGCCGGCGTCGTCGGCCAGGTGGCCGTGGGCCAGGGCGACGTAGCGCTTGGCCACATGCCGCTCGGCGAAGGCAATGCTGAGCTGGCGGTGCACCTGGGCGCCGCGGGCCAGCACCATGAGGCCGGAGGTGGCCATGTCCAGCCGGTGCACGATCAGCGCATCCGGCCAGCGGGCCTGGGCCCGGTGGGCGATGCAGTCCTGCAGATCGGGGCCACGGCCGGGCACCGAGAGCAGGCCGGCCGGCTTGTCGACGACGATCAGCGCGTCGTCCTGGTGCAGCACGGCCAGCGGGGGCGGGGCCGTCATCGCGGTGTGTGCGGCGCTGGCCGCGGCCCGGGTGGGCCGCGGTGCATCAGCGCGCGGGTGGTTCGCTGCCCGGGGCGGGCGAGCCTTCGTTGGGCGCCGGCTCGTGGCTACCGCGGTCGCCGACCTTCTTCTGGCGCTTTTCTTCCGCCTTGCGCTTCTTGGCCAGCTCGCGCTGTCGCTTTTCGTACGAGTAGTTGGGCGTCGCCACCGGGCGTCTCCTGTTGCTGCGAATGGCCGCGGCGCCAGCATAACCCCCCGGGCCGCGAAGCTGAAACAAGCGCGCTGCCCGCGCCAGTTCCCGGCATCGCACGTCATGGGGCTGCAGGACAATCCCGGCCATGTCTCCGCCGTTGTCGCAGTCGCTCCGCCCCTGGCTGCTGGCCTGCGCCGCCAGCACGGCCGCCGCCCAGCCCGTACCGCCGCCGCCGGCCGCGGCCGCCTCCGCGTCGGCCGCCTCGGCCCCGGTGCCCGCGCAGCGGGTGGAGGTCACCGGCAGCAACCGCCGCAGCGATGCCGACGAGCGCCGGCAGTCCACCGCCGCCAAGGTGGTGGTGGGCCGGGAGGAGATCGAGCGCTTCGGCGACGCCAACGTGAGCGACGTGCTGCGCCGGCTGCCCGGCGTGACGGTGCAGGGCAGCCCCGGGCGTGGCGGCACGCCGCGCATGCGCGGCCTCGGCAGCGGCTACACCCAGATCCTGGTGGACGGCGAGCCGCTGCCGGCGGGTTTCAGCGTGGATTCGCTGTCGCCCGAGCAGCTGCAACGCATCGAGCTGCTGCGCGGCCCCACCGCGGAAACCGGCGCCCGCGCCATCGCCGGCACCATCAACATCGTCACGCGGGAGAACCAGCGCCAGCCGCTGAACGACTGGCGTCTGACCTCGGCCTTCGACGAAGGGCAGGTCTCCCCCACCGTGGCCTGGACGCGGGGCGGCAAGCTCGGCGAGGCCTTCGACTACACCGCGTCGCTGTCGGTGTACGCCCGCGAGGAAGACACCCGCAGCAGCACCCGCACCGTGTCGCCCACGCTGGAGCAGCAGGCGCAGCAGGTGCTGCACGACCGGCGCAAGGGACTGCGCGGCTCCGGCCGGCTGCGCTGGCGGCTGGGCGAGGGCGAAAGCCTCACCCTCACGCCCTACCTGCTGCTGGCCGATGCCACGCCCTTCCGGGCGGGCACGCTGCAGCAGACGCTGGGCGCAGCACCGTACGAGCGCTTCCGTACCGATTTCGACAACGGCTTCCAGCTGCGGCGGCTGAATGCACAGCTCAACCGCCGGCTGGGCGAGCACCGGCTGGAGTGGCGCGTGGGTGGCACCCAGGCGCAGTGGTCGTCGGACACGCTGCGGGCGGAATCCGGCGGCGCCAGCCCCGGCCTGCGCACCGACGCCACCCGGACCGACAGCGACGACGCCAGCACCACGCTCAAGCTGAGCACGCCGCTGGGCGAGCGGCACAACCTGGTCTCCGGCCTGGAACTGGCCGGCCAGCAGCGCGACGAGCGGCGCGCCACCACGCTGGACGGCCTGCCGGTGCTGGACGAGTTCGGCGACAACCTCAGCGCCTCGTCCCGCCGCTGGGCGGTGTACGTGCAGGACGAATGGAGCGTCAGCCCGCAGCTGGACCTGCAGCTGGGCCTGCGCGGCGAAGGCATCCGCACCGAGGGCAGCGGGGAGGGTGGCGCCCGCGTTCGCAACAGCAGCACCGTGTGGACGCCGCTGCTGCACGGCGTGTGGCGGCCCGACGCCCAGCGCAAGGACCAGGTGCGCCTGAGCCTGACGCGCAGCTATCGCGCGCCCACGTTGCAGAACCTGATCGGCCGGCCGGCGCTGAGCACGCTCTACCCCACCGGCGCCAACGAGCCCACGTCGCCCGACCGCGCCGGCAACCCGGACTTGAGGCCCGAGATCGCCACCGGCATCGACCTGGCCTTCGAGCGCCACCTGGCCGGCGGCGGGCTGCTCAGCGCCAACCTGTTCCACCGGCAAATCCGCGACCTGATGCGCACCGTCACCACGCTGGAGACGGTCAGCTGGTCGACCGAGCCGCGCTGGGTGGCCCGGCCGCGCAACATCGGCGACGCCACCACCAGCGGGGTGGAGCTGGAGGCGCGCTTCAAGCTGGACGCGCTGTGGGCCCCCGCGCCGGCGGTGGACGTGCGCAGCAACCTGAGCCTGTTCCGCTCGCGGGTGAAGTCGGTGCCCGGGCCCGACAACCGGCTGGACCAGCAGCCCGGCGCCACGCTCAACCTGGGCGCCGACTACCGCCTGACCGACTGGCCGCTGACCCTGGGCGCCACCCTCAACCTCACGCCGGGCTATGACGCGCGGCTGTCGGAAGACCAGTTCGCCACCCAGAACCGCAAGCGGGTGATCGATGCGTATGCGCTGTGGCGGGTGCGGCCCGGCCTGCAGCTGCGTGTGTCGGCCAGCAACCTGGCGCCGCTGGACGACATCACCGGCTCGGTGGTGGCGCAGGAACAGTCGCGCACCGTGTCGCCCTCCACCATGAACTGGCAGCTGCAGCTCGAGATGAAGCTGTGAGGCGGGCATGAAAAAGGCGGCCGGAGCCGCCTTCTTGCCTGCTGGGGGCGGGGATTACAGCGGCTGGATGCCGGCAATCGCCCAGTCGCCGCCGGCCACCGGCTTGACGAAGTGCCACAGCTCGTTGAAGGGCTCGGCACCGGCGCCGATCTCCTCGCGGATCAGGCCGTGGAAGCGCACGGTGACGATCTGCTGGCCCTGCTCCTCGGCATAGTCGGCCAGGTCGGCGTCGAGCTGCACCACGTCCGTCTGCTGCGCCTTGGCGCCGCGGTCCTGCAGGTCCAGCCGCAGCGAAGCGAACAGCTCCGGCGTGGTGAACTTGCGCAAGTCGTCCACCTGGCCGGCATCGTTGGCGGCCTGCATGCGGATGAACAGCATCTTGGCGATGCGCTGGAAGCCTTCACTGTCGAAGTCCGCCGGCAGCGTGGCGCGGCCGGTGGCTGCGGCGGCGGGCACCGCACCCAGGCCCGTGGCGGCGGCGGCCGGCGCGGCGTCGAACGACTGGCGCTGCAGCGGCTGCTGCGGCTCGGGCGTGCGGTTGAAGTTGAAGGCACCTCCGTTGGCGTTGCCGCCGGCACCCGCGCCCGCACCGGCCATCTGCAGGCCGTTGTTCTGGCCCTGGCGGTTGCCGGCGAAGCGGCGCATCAGGAAGCGGATGGCCACGAAAGCCACGATGGCCAGCAGCAGCATGGTCATGAAGTTGGCCAGGCCGGCGCCCATGCCCAGGTGGCTGAACAGCGCGGCGATGCCCAGGCCCGCTGCCAGGCCGGCGATCGGGCCCATCCACGAGCGCTTGCCCGCCGCGGCGGCGGCACCGGCAGCCGCGGGTGCGGCGGCGCCTGCCACCGGCGCGGCATTGCCCGGCTGCTGGGCCGGCGTGCCCGGGGTGGATTGGGGCGACTGCGCAGGGGCCTGGCGCTGCATGCCCGAACTGCGGCCGCCGCCCAGGCGCTTGGCCTCGGCGTCGAATGAGGCGAGCGGCAGCGATACGGCCGCCACCGCCACGGAAAGGGCTACCAACCAGGTCTTCACAGGGTCTCCTTTGATCGTCGAGAGGGTGACTTGCACCCGTGCACCGCTCCCATGCGGCACTCGGGGTATGAGTGTCCAGGGCGGATTTGGTTCATTTCACCGCGAACTCAAGCGCAAGACCGTGTTTCGGAGGGGATAAACCGACAGGGTGAACCCCTAGCGCCGACAATCGAGGGTTAGCCGCCGCTCCGGAAAGCCCGCCCGTGTCCACCGCCCTCGCACCGAATCCCGCCCCGACGGTCAAGCCGCTCACCGCGTACCGCCCCTATTGGGCCAAGCGCTTCGGGCCGGCGCCGTTCCTGCCGATGAGCCGTGCCGAGATGGAGCGCCTGGGCTGGGACGAGTGCGACGTCGTCATCGTCAGCGGCGACGCCTACGTGGACCACCCCAGCTTCGGCATGGCGGTGATCGGGCGCACGCTGGAGGCGCAGGGCTTCCGTGTCGGCATCATCGCCCAGCCCGACTGGCACAGCGCGGAGGCGTTCAAGGCGCTGGGCAAGCCGCGCCTGTTCTTCGGCGTGGCGGCCGGCAACATGGATTCGATGATCAACCACTACACGGCTGACCGGAAGATCCGCAGCGACGATGCCTACACGCCGGGCGGCGCGGCCGGCAAGCGGCCGGACCGGGCGACGCTGGTGTACACCCAGCGCTGCCAGGAAGCCTTCAAGGACGTGCCGGTGATCATCGGCGGCATCGAGGCCAGCCTGCGCCGCATCGCGCACTACGACTACTGGCAGGACAAGGTGCGCCGCTCCGTCCTCGTGGACAGCAAGGCCGACCTGCTGCTGTACGGCAACGCCGAGCGGGCCATCATCGAGGTGGCGCACCGCCTGGCGCAGCGCCGGCCGATCGAGAGCATCACCGACGTGCGCGGCACCGCCTTCATCCGGCGTGCAGGCGATCCGTCGGCCGAAGGCTGGTTCGAGCTCGATTCCACCGAGGTGGACCGCCCGGGCCGGGTGGACGAGCACATCAACCCCTACCAGACCACCAGCGAGCAGGCCGAGGCCCAGGGCACCACCTGCGCGAAGGAAGAGGGCGGGGACGCGGCCGCGGCGGCCAGCAACGGTGGCCTGGGCGCCGCCGAGCAGCCGATCAAGATCGTGCCGCGCAGCCGCGTGGTGATGCCGCCGCGCGAGCGCACCGTGATCCGGCTGCCGGCCTACGAGCAGGTCAAGAGCGACCCGGTGCTGTATGCCCACGCCAACCGCGTGCTGCACCTGGAGACCAACCCCGGCAACGCCCGCGCGCTGGTGCAGCGCCACGGCGAAGGCCATACCGCCCGCGACGTGTGGATCAACCCGCCGCCGATCCCGCTGGCCACGGCCGAGATGGACCATGTGTTCGACCTGCCGTATGCGCGGGCGCCGCACCCTTCCTACGCCGACGCCAATGGCGGCCACGACGGCCCGACCAAGATCCCGGCGTGGGAGATGATCCGCTTCAGCGTGAACATCATGCGCGGCTGCTTCGGCGGCTGCACCTTCTGCTCGATCACCGAGCACGAGGGCCGCATCATCCAGAGCCGCAGCGAAGACTCCATCATTCGCGAGATCGAGGAGATCCGCGACAAGGTGAAGGGCTTCACCGGCATCATCAGCGACCTGGGCGGCCCCACGGCCAACATGTACCGCATCGGCTGCAAGAGCCGCGAGATCGAGTCGGCCTGCCGCAAGCCCAGCTGCGTCTACCCCGGCATCTGCCCCAACCTCGACACCGACCACGGCCCGCTGATCCAGATCTACCGCCGTGCGCGGGCGCTCAAGGGCATCAAGAAGATCCTGATCGGCTCCGGCTTGCGCTACGACCTGGCGGTGAAGTCGCCCGAGTACGTGAAGGAACTGGTGCAGCACCACGTGGGTGGCTACCTGAAGATCGCGCCCGAGCACACCGAGGGCGGCCCGCTGTCCAAGATGATGAAGCCGGGCATCGGCACGTATGACCGCTTCAAGCAGCTGTTCGAGAAGTTCAGCGCCGAGGCGGGCAAGCAGCAGTTCCTGATTCCGTACTTCATTGCGGCGCACCCGGGCACCAGCGACGAGGATATGATGAACCTGGCGCTGTGGCTGAAGAAGAACGGCTTCCGCGCCGACCAGGTGCAGACCTTCTATCCCAGCCCGATGGCCACCGCCACCGCGATGTACCACTCGGGCATGAACCCGCTGAAGGGCATCAGCCGCGACGGCACCCGTGCCGAGAAGGTGGACATCGTTCGTGGCGAGCGCCGCCGCCGACTGCACAAGGCCTTCCTGCGCTACCACGATGCCAACAACTGGCCGCTGCTGCGCGAAGCGCTGAAGGCGATGGGCCGCGCCGACCTGATCGGCAACGGCAAGCACCACCTGATCCCCACCTTCCAGCCGACCACCGACGGCAGCTACCAGAGCGCGCGGCGCAAGAACTCGACACCCGCGCCGCAGGCCGCCAAGGCTTCGGCACCGACGTCCGGCAAGGCCGGCCGCCCGATGCCCGGCCGCCTGCTCACCCAGCACACTGGCCTGCCCCCGCGCGACAACGGCAGCCGGCCCGGCCGCACCAGCTTGAGCGGCACGGCCGGGGCCAAGGCCAAGGGGCCTCTGGTGAAGGCGCCGCTGCGGGCCAAGGGCCGGGGCTGAGCGGGCGGCGGGGCGCAGCGAGGCTCAGCCCGCGTCTTCCGCCTCCAGCGCCGCCCGCAGCGCTGCCGCTTCCACGGTGGCGTTGCGCGGGCCCTGCAGCGTCAGCACGCCTTCGCGGCGCAGCTGGCTCACCACGCGGCTGGCGGTTTCCACCGTCATGTTGAGCATGTCGCCGATCTCGTCGCGGCGGGGCATCCACAGCAGGGCGCCGGGCTCGGCGTCGGCGGCCAGGCGGTCGAGCAGGCGCAGCAGCCGGCGGCGCGCCGGGCCGGTGGTCAGCTCGGCCAGCCAGCCTTCGGCCTCGTCGACCGCGCGCTGCCAGCGGCGCATCAGCTCCTGCAGCAGTGCCGGCTCCTCGGCGCCCATGCGCTGGATCATCGGCGCCGGCAGCCGGCACATGCGCACCGGCGTGCAGGCCACGGCTTCATCCGCATAGGCCTCGCCCAGCAGTGCCTGCTGGCCGATCAGGTCGCCGCGGCCAGCCAGCCGCACGATGCGTCGCTCGCCCGACGAGGTGATGCGCTCGAAGCGCACGATGCCGCTGCGCAGGGTGTAGGCGGCGCTGCCGCGTTCACCGCGACGCCACAGCACCGCGTCCGGGGCCCATTCGGTGGACGGGATGTGCTCGTGGATGCGCGCCAGGCCGGCGTCGTCCAGCGCGCCGAAGAGGGCAGCCTGGCGCACCTCGCAGGCGACGCACACCTGGGCCTGTGGATGCGGTACGGCATCGGTGCGGTACAGCGGAATCACGGGCATCAGCATCGCGGGACCTTGGCGGCCACCCCGGCGGTGGCCCGGCGCAAAGTCTATGCGGGCGCCCGCCCCGCGAGGCTCAATCCACCTGCTCGGCGCCGGTCATCAGCGCGATGAAGCGGTCGATGCCGATGTTGCCGCCCGACAGCGTGACGCCCACGCGGCGGCCGGCGAAGCGCTCGCGGTGCTGCATCAGCGCGGCCAGTGCGCAGGCGCCGGAAGGCTCCACCACCAGCTTCAGCCGTTCGAACACGAAGCGCATCGCCTCCACCACCACCGGGTCGGGCACGGTCAGCACGTCGGTCACCAGCGCCTGGATCACCTTGAACGGCTCCACGCCCACGGCCTGGGTCTGCTGGCCGTCGCAGATGGTGCGCGGCACGTCGATGTGCACGATCTCGCCCTGGCGCAGCGACTGCTGCATGTCGTTGCCGCGCTCGGGCTCGGCGCCGAACACTTGGATGTCCGGCAGCAGGTGCTTGGCCGCGACGGTGCAGCCCGACAGGAAGCCGCCACCGCCGGCACAGACGATCAGTGCATCGAGGTGCCCGGCGTCCTCGATCAATTCGAGTGCCGCCGTGCCCTGGCCGGCCATCACCGGAATGTGGTCGAACGGCGGGATCAGCGCGGCCCCGGTGTCGGCCACCAGCGCGCGGGCGATGGCGGCGCGGTCTTCCTTGTAGCGGTCGTAGATCACCACCTCGGCGCCGTAGCCGCGGGTGGCGGCCAGCTTCAGCGTGGGGCTGTCGTGCGGCATCACGATGGTGGCCTTGCAGCCGTGCAGGCGCGCGGCCAGCGCCACCGCCTGCGCATGGTTGCCCGACGAGAAGGCCACCACGCCCTTGGCGCGCTGCTCGTCGGTCAACACGTTCACCGCATTGAAGCCGCCGCGGAACTTGAAGGCGCCCATGCGCTGCAGGTTCTCGGCCTTCAGGTAGACCTTGGCGCCCAGCAGCTCGTCGAGCGTGTGCGAATGGATCACGGGCGTGCGGTGGGCAACGCCGCGCAGCCGGCCGGCGGCGGCCTGGATGTCGTTGAAGTTCAGCATGGCTTGGGTGGGGTGGTGATGCGGAAGAGGTGTCAGCGCAGGCCGGCATCCGGTGCCTGCCGCAGGCTGGCCACGGCGGCCCGGCCCAGGCTGCGCAGCGCCTGCTGCAGCGACCGTGCCGCCTCGTGCCACAGCGCGGCGTGGCCTGGCGGCTGCATCAGCAGCAGCAGGGTGGAGCGCTCGGCCTGCACCCAGGTCCAGCCGCGCAGCACACCGGCCTCGCCGTCGGCCAGCCGCTGCACTGCGCCGCCGGTCGCGGGCCATTGTGGCGTGCCCTGGCAGCACACGCTGCCGTGCTGCACCAGGACCTGCAGCCCGCGGCCGGCCGGCAGCCAGCGGCCTTCGCCGCGCTGCAGCGGCAGGGTCTGGCGAGGGTGGATGGAATGGCGCATGGCAAGGTCCTCCTGGGCGGGTGGCGGGTGGGTCGTTCGAGGCCTCCAGCGTAGGCACACCGGCCAGGGCGCAACAGGCACAGGCGGACGGCATCTGTTCCGTATCAGCCGGCGTGCACGGGCGGCTGTTCCGGTGGCTTGCGGCCCGATCTGTTCTGGTGGGCCGGCCGCGGTGCGCGGCATCATGGGCGCATGGAAGTAGCCGCCCCCGCAGACCCGCTGTACCAGCGCATCGCCCAGCATTACCGCGGCGCCATCCGTTCCGGCCTGATGCCGGCCGGCGAGCGCATGCCCTCGGTGCGCAGCCTGCAGCGGCTGCACCAGGTGAGCCTGTCCACCGCGCTGCAGGCCTGCCGCCGGCTGGAGGACGAAGGCCTGCTGGAGGCGCGGCCGCGCTCGGGCTATTTCGTGCGCGTGCCGCGCCGCGGCGGCATGCCGCCGGCCAGCGAGCCCGACTTCGCACGCGCGCCCGATCCCGCGCAGTACGTGGGCATCCACGACCGGGTGTCGGCCTTCGTGGCGCGCAGCGAGGGCTGCCCGGCCCAGGTGGACTTCGGCGCCACCTATGCCGCGGCCGAGGCCTACCCCGGCGAGGCGCTGAAGGCCGCCGCCATCCGTGCGCTGCGCCGCCAGCCCGACCTGCTGGTGCGCCCGGCCGATGCCGCCGGCGAGCTGGCGCTGCGCACCGCCATCGCGCGCCGGGCGCTGGACGGCGGCATGCAGCTCTCGCCGGACGACATCACCATCACCCACGGCTGCATCGAGGCGCTGAACGTGGCCCTGCGCGCGGTGGCGCAACCGGGCGACGTGGTGGCGGTGGAGTCGCCCACCTACTACGGCCTGCTGCAGGTGCTGGAAAGCCTAGGCCTGCGTGCGCTGGAGATCCCGTGCAGCCCGAACACCGGGCTGTCGATCGAGGCGCTGGCGCTGGCCTTCGACACCCAGCCCGGCATCAAGGCGGTGGTCACCGGCCCCGACCACCAGAATCCGCTGGGCAGCGTGATGCCCGATGCCGACAAGGCCCGCCTGGTGGCGCTGTGCGAGCAGCACCAGGTGCCGCTGATCGAGGACGACACCTACGGCGCGCTGGGCAACGACGACGTGCCGTTGCGCGCGCTCAAGGCCTGGGACCGCAGCGGCAACGTGATCCGCTGCGTCTCGCTGCGCAAGACGATTGCGCCAGGGCTGCGGCTGGGCTGGGTGAGCGGCGGCCGCTGGCATGCGCGCATCCGCATGCTGAAGTACGCGCAGAGCCGGGCCAACGAGGCGCTGCCACAGCTCACCATGGCCGAATTCATGGCCAGCAGTGCCTACGAGCGCCACCTGGCGCGGCTGCGCCGGCAGGTGCGGCAGCAGCGCGAGCGCATCGCCGAGGGCATTGCCGCCTGGTTTCCGGCGGGCACGCGGCTCAGCGTGCCGCCGGGCGGCATGCTGCTGTGGGTGGAGCTGCCGCCGGGCGCCGATGCCCATGCGCTGTTCGAGGCGGCGCTGCAGCAGGGCATCCGCACCGTGCCCGGCACGCTGTTCTCCAACAGCCACCGCTACGACCGCTACGTGCGCATCAGCTGCGGCCACCTCGTCACCCGCCAGGCGGAGCAGGCCCTGCGCACCCTGGGCGCGCTGGCTGCGGCGCAGGGCTGACGACGCCATGCACACAATGCCGGCATGACCGCACCGCCCGCCGTACCCGCCGCACCCGACGCTTCCACCGACGTCCGCCCGCTGCCCGGCCTGCTGGACCATCCGCTGCCCGCGCGCACTGCGCTGCCGGTGCTGGCGCTGCTGCTGGCGCTGCCGGCCATCGCCACGGCGCTGGGGCAGGACTTCTACATCGGCCTGGCCAGCCGCATCCTCATCTTCGCGCTGGCTGCCAGCAGCCTGAACCTGATCCTCGGCTTCGGCGGCCTGGTCAGCTTCGGCCATGCGGCCTTCGTCGGCATCGGCGCCTATGCGGTGGGCATCCTGATGCAGGAGGGCATCGCCTCGGCCTGGATCGCCTGGCCTGCCGCGGTGGCCGCCAGCGCGGCGGCGGCAGCGGTGGTGGGCGCCATCAGCCTGCGCACCCGCGGCGTGTACTTCATCATGATCACGCTGGCCTTCGCCCAGATGCTGTACTACCTGATGGTGTCGCTGAAGGCCTATGGCGGCGAGGACGGGCTGCCGCTGGCCGGCCGCTCCACGCTGGGCGCGGCCGGGCTGGGCATCGACCTGGCTGACGACCGCCACTTCTACTTCGTGGTGCTGGCAGTGGCCGCCGCCTGCTTCGTGCTGATGCAGCGCCTGCTCAATACCCGCTTCGGCCACACGCTGCAGGCGCTGCGCGAGAACGAGGTGCGCATGGCCGCCATCGGCCATTCGCCGCTGCGCACGCGGCTGGCGGCCTTTACGCTGGCCGGCGGCCTGGCCGGCCTGGCCGGTGCGCTGCTGGCCAACCAGAGCAGCTTCGTCAGCCCGTCGCTGCTGCAGTGGAGCCAGTCCGGCATGCTGATGATCATGGTGATCCTGGGCGGCGTGGGCCACCTGTGGGGCGGCGTCGTCGGCGCGGTGGTGTTCCTGCTGCTGGAGGAAGTGCTGGCCGGCTTCACCATCCACTGGCAGTTCGGCCTGGGCGCGGCGCTGCTGGCGGTGGTGCTGGGCGCCCCCAACGGCCTGATGAGCCTGCTACGCCGGCGGAGCCGGGCGTGAGCGCCGCCGTCCGGCCGCCCGAAGGCGGCGCTCCTCCCGCCCGGCGGGATCCCGCGCAGCGGGAGGGTGCTCCATCCAGCGCCGCCGCCCGGCCGCCCGAAGGCGGCGCTCCTCCCACCCGGCGGGATCCCGCGCAGCGGGAGGGTGCCCCACTGAGCGCCGCCGCCCGGCCGCCCGAAGGCGGCGCTCCTCCCGCCCGGCGGGATCCCGCGCAGCGGGAGGGTGCCCCGGTGACCGTGCCGCTGCTGCAGGTGCAGGGGCTGGTCAAGCGCTTCGGCGGGCTCACCGCCACCGACCAGGCGTCGCTGGCGGTGCATGCCGGCGAGATCCATGCGCTGATCGGCCCCAACGGTGCGGGCAAGACGACGCTGATCCAGCAGCTGTCCGGCGCGCTGGCGCCGGATGCCGGCCGCATCGAGCTGGGCGGCGAGGACATCACCCGGCTGCCGATGCCGCTGCGGGTGGGGCGCGGGCTGGTGCGCAGCTACCAGGTCACCAGCATCTTCGGGCGGCTCAGCGTGCTGGACAACCTGGCGCTGGCGGTGCGCCTGCCGCCGACCGAGCGGCTGTCGTTCTGGCGCCCGGCGCGGGCCGATCGGCGGCGCTTCGAGGCCGCGGCCGAGGTGGCGCGGCGGGTGGGCCTGGGCGCACGGCTGCAGCAGCGGGCCGGCGCCCTGGCCCATGGCGAGCAGCGCCAGCTGGAGGTCGGCCTGGCGCTGGCCACCCGGCCGCGGCTGCTGCTGCTGGACGAGCCGATGGCCGGCATGGGCGGCGACGAATCGCAGCGCATGGTGGCGCTGCTGCAGTCCCTGCGCGGCGAGGTGGCCATGCTGCTGGTCGAGCACGACATGGACGCCGTCTTCCAGCTGGCCGACCGCATCAGCACCCTGGTGGCCGGCCGCGTGATCGCCAGCGGCACGCCGCAGCAGATCCGCGAACATCCGGAAGTGCGCCGTGCGTACCTGGGGGACGAGGTGATGCCGTGAGCGCCGCGCCCCGCCCGCCTGCCAGCGGCGCTTCCGGTGCCTCAGCCCCCTTGCTGGAGGCCGAAGGCCTGCAGACGGCCTACGGCAGCAGCCAGGTGCTGTTCGATCTGCACCTGCGCATCGAGCCCGGCGACGTGGCCACCCTGCTGGGCCGCAACGGCATGGGCAAGACCACCACGGTGCGCACGCTGATGGGGCTGACGCCGGCACGCGCGGGCAGCGTGCGCTTCCTGGGTGAGCCCATCCAGCACCTGAGCCCCGACCGCATTGCCCGCATGGGCCTGGCCATGGTGCCCGAGGGCCGGCAGATCTTCGGCAACCTGACGGTGGCGGAGAACCTGCGGGCCTTCGCGGCCGACCGGCATGCCGCGCGCGAGCCATGGACGCTGGACCGCGTGGTGGCCCTGTTCCCGCGGCTGGCCGAACGCTGGCGGCACATGGGCCACCAGCTGTCGGGCGGCGAGCAGCAGATGCTGGCCATCGGCCGGGCGTTGATGACCAATCCGCACCTGCTGATCCTGGACGAGGCCACCGAGGGCCTGGCGCCGCTGGTGCGCGAGGAAATCTGGCGCTGCCTGCAGGCGCTGCGCGCGCAAGGCCAGAGCATCCTCGTCATCGACAAGTACGTGCAGCGGCTGCTGGCCCTGGGCAACCGGCACACGGTGATCGAGCGCGGGCGCGTGGTGTGGCAGGGCGACTCCGCGGCGCTGGCCGCGCAGCCGGAGGTGTGGCAGCGCTACGTGGGCGTGTAACCGCGCTGCCGTGTAGGCGCGCGCCGCTGCCGCACAAGCGCCGCGAGCCGACAGCCGCCGGCCGGGGCGCCCGCTATTCTGGGCCTCCCTTGAGCAGCCCGAGACCCTTCGTGATCCAGCCCGACCGCGATGCGCCCCTCTATGTCGTGCTCAATGCCGGCTCCGGTCGCGGCGACGCGCAGGAAACCCGCGCCACCATCGAGCGTGTGCTCGGCCAAGCCGGACGCCGCCACGAGGTGATGGTGCGCGACCACGGCGCCAGCGTGTCCGACCTGGCCGCCCGCGCGGTGGACCTGGCTTGCCAGCACCGCGGCATCGTGGTGGCCGCCGGCGGCGACGGCACGATCAACTCGGTGGTGCAGGCCGTGCTCGGCCGCGATTGCGCCTTCGGCGTGCTGCCGCAGGGCACCTTCAACTACTTCGGCCGCGCCCATGGCATCCCGGCAGACACCGAGATCGCCACCCGCGCCCTGCTGGATGCGCAGGTGGAGCCGGTGCAGGTGGGCCAAGTCAACGGCCGCGCCTTCCTCGTCAATGCCAGCGTGGGCCTGTATCCGCAGCTGCTGGAAGACCGCGAGGCCTACAAGCAGCGCTACGGCCGCAGCCGCCTGGTGGCGCTGTGGTCCGCGGTGGTCACCGTCTCTCGGGCGCACCGGCCGCTGCGGCTGGAGATGCAGTGCGGCGGCGAGACGCGCCAGGTGCGCACGCTCACGCTCTTCGTCGGCAACAACCCGCTGCAGATGGCGCAGATCGGCCTGCCCGAGGCGCCGGTCACCGGCGATGGCCAGCTCGCCGCGGTGATGCTGCGGCCGGTAAGCACCCTCAACCTGCTGGGGCTGATGCTGCAGGGTGCGCTGGGCCGGCTGGGCGAGGCGGAGGACGTGCAGAGCTTCGCCTTCGAGAGCCTGTCGGTGCGCCCGGCCGCGCCACGCCGCCGCGGCACCGTGCGCGTGGCGATGGACGGCGAGCTGTTCGAGATGCGCGCGCCGCTGCGCTTTTCCGTGTCGCCGCATGCGCTGCCCCTGATGAAGCTCCGGCCGCCGCCGGCCCCACCGGCATGACCGGCCTGCTGCAGATCTCCGACCCGCACTTCGGCACCGAGCAGCCGCAGGTGGCGCAGGCGCTGCTGCAGCTGGCTCGGGAACAGGCGCCCGACGTGGTGGTGCTGTCCGGCGACATCACCCAGCGGGCGCGGCCGTCGCAGTTCGAGGCGGCCCGGCTGTTCATGCAGCGCCTGGGCCCGGTGCCCGCGGTGGTGGTGCCCGGCAACCACGACATCCCGCTGTTCAACCTGCTGGCGCGTGCCTTCTGGCCCTATGCCAACCACCAGCGTGCCTTCGGCCGCGAGCTGGAGCCGGTGCACAGCGGCGCGCACTGGCTGGTGATCGGCGTGAAGACCACGCGCCGCCGGCGTCACAAGGACGGCGAGGTGTCGGCCGCGCAGATCGAGCGCACCGCCGGCCTGCTGCGCCGCGCCGGGCCGGGGCAGGTGCGGGTGGTGGTGCTGCACCAGCCCATCGCCGTGTGCCGGCAGGAGGACGCCGGCAACCTGCTGCACAACCGCCAGGCCGCCATCGACAGCTGGGCCCGTGCCGGCGCCGACATCGTGATGGGCGGCCACATCCACCTGCCCTATGTGCTGCCGCTGCACGAGGCGCAGCCCGGCCTGCCGCGCCACCTGTGGGCGGTGCAGGCGGGCACCGCCCTGTCCAGCCGCGTGCGGCACGAGGCCGGCAATTCGGTGAACCTCATCCGTCGCGTGGGCCCCGGCGCCCACGGTGCGCTGGTGGAGCGCTGGGACTTCGATGCCGCCAGCGGCCGCTTCGCGCCGGTGTCGGTGAACCAACTGGCGCTCTCGCGCTCGCAAGCGGCATGACGCTCGATGTTTCCGACCCGGCCGTGCGGCTGGGCCTGCAGGCGGCCGACCATGCGCTGCCCTTGTACTTTGCCGGCCTGCTGGCGGTGATGCTGCTGGCCGGCGGCGGCTGGCTGCTGCTGCGTCGCGTGGTGCATCCGCACCAGCCCGGCCGGCCGATGCCGCCGATGCAGCTGGTGCTGCGCCTGGGCCTGGGTGCGCTGGGCATCGTGGCCGCGGCCACCGCCTTCGCCGAGCTGGCCGACGAGATGGGCGACGGCGAAGGCCTGGGCCGCTTCGACGAGGCGGTGGCCGGGCGCCTGGCGCAGACGCTGGCGCCGGCGGTGCTGCGGGTGTTCGCGACGATCACCCACCTGGGCGACGTGATCATGCTCACGCTGGTGAGCCTCGCCGCCATCGGCTGGCTGCTGTGGCAGCGGCGCTGGCGCATGGCGCTGGCCTTCGGGCTGGTCACCGGCGGCGGCGGCATGCTCAACCGGGTGCTGAAGTCGGTGTTCGAGCGCGTGCGCCCGCCGCACGAGCATGGCGTGGGCGTGGTGGCCGACGGCTACAGCTTCCCCAGCGGCCACAGCGCGGGCTCGGCGGTGGTGTACGGCATGCTGGCCTGGCTGCTGCTGCGCAGCACGCCGCGCCACTGGCATGCGCCCATCGTGGCCGTGGCCGCGGCGCTGGTGTTCACCATCGGCGTCAGCCGCGTGATGCTGCAGGTGCACTGGGCCAGCGACGTGGCGGCCGGCCTCGCCTCGGGCACCGCCTGGCTGCTGACCTGCGTGCTCATCATCGACTGGCTGCGGCGGCCGCGCGGGACGTAGCACACTCGTGGCTCCCCAATCGAGGAGACACGATGAAGATTCGCGCCGCAGTGCTCGAGCACATGGGAGCCGAGCCGCCGTATGCCCGGTCCAGGCCGCTGGCCATCCGCCATGTGGAACTGGCCCCGCCGGGGCCCGACGAAGTGCTGGTGAAGATCGCCGCCGCCGGGCTGTGCCACTCCGACCTCTCGGTCATCAACGGCGACCGGCCGCGGCCGATGCCGATGGCGCTGGGCCATGAGGCGGCCGGCATCGTGGAAGCCCTGGGCACCGGCGTGCGCGACCTGGCCGTGGGCGACCACGTGGTGGTGGTCTTCGTGCCCAGCTGCGGCCACTGCGCGCCGTGTGCCGAAGGCCGGCCGGCGCTGTGCGAGCCCGGCGCGGCGGCCAACGGCGCCGGCACGCTGCTGTCCGGCGAACGCCGGCTGGCCGACGAGGACGGCCGGGCGCTGAACCACCACCTGGGCTGCTCGGTGTTCGCCGAGTACGCCGTGGTCTCGCGCCGCTCGCTCGTCAAGGTCGACCCGCAGGTGCCGCTGGACGAGGCGGCGCTGTTCGGCTGCGCGGTGCTCACCGGCGTGGGCGCGGTGGTCAACACCGCCAAGGTGAGCGCGGGTGCCTCTACCGCCGTCATCGGCCTGGGCGGCGTGGGGCTGGCCGCGGTGCTGGGCGCGCATGCGGCCGGCGCACGGCAGATCGTGGCGATCGACCTGTCGGATGCCAAGCTGGAGGAGGCGATGCGCCTGGGCGCCACCCATGCGGTGAATGCCGCCGCCGCCGATGCGGCCGAGCAGGTGAAGGCGCTGAGCGATGGCGGCGTGGAATACGCCTTCGAGTTCGCCGGCGCGGTGCGGGCGCTGGACCTGGCCTGGCGCATCACCCGCCGTGGCGGCACCACCGTCACCGCCGGCCTGCCGCCGCCGGGCGCGGCCTTCGGGCTGCCGGCGGTGAGCCTGGTGGCCGAGGAGCGCACGCTGCGGGGCAGCTACATCGGCACCTGCGTGCCGTCGCGCGACATTCCGCGCTACATGGCGCTGTACCGCCAGGGCCGCTTGCCGGTGGACCGGCTACTCAGCGGCCGGCTGCGGCTGGAGGAGATCAACGAGGGCTTCGACCGGCTGCACGAGGGCCGGGCGGTGCGGCAGGTGGTGGTGTTCTAGCTAGCCGCCCTGTTCGGGCAGCTCGGGCAGGGCGGTGGTGACGAGGATGCGCTCGTCGCCCACCTGCACCTGCTGGCCGGCGCGGATCTTGGCCGTCTTGCGCAACTCCACCGCGCCGTCCACCTGCACCAGGCCGTCGGCCACCATCAGCTTGGCAGCCCCGCCGCTGTGGGCGATGCCGGCCACCTTCAGCAGGTTGTCCAGCGTGATGTAGTCGCCGCGCAGAGGAATCGAGATGTCCGGCATCAGGCGGCCGGCTGCAGCAGCTGGCTGGCGTTCAGGTCGACCGTGACGGTGGGCGCCAGCATGGCGATGGTGGCGTCGCGGTCGGCCAGCGCCAGGGCGGCGGCCAGCGGGCTGCGCGCGGGTTCCAGCCCGTCGGCCAGGATGTCGGCGCCCAGCGCGTTGAGGGTGGTGCTGATCTGCCAGGCGGCGGCGGCCTTGCCGAACAGCCGGTCCTTGCGCAGGACCAGCTGCTGCACGAAGGCATGGCTGAAGGGCACCGAGACGCCGCCGTCCATGCGGTCGAAGGCGCGCCAGGCGATGGACCAGCCGGCGTTGTGCATCAGGCCGGCCAGGTAGCCTTCGAACGGCTCGATGCCCCGTTGCGCGGCCAGCGCGGCGCACAGCGTGGCCTTGTGCTCCCCGTGCTTCCACAGCGGCGCGGCGGCGCGGCTGGACAGCACGCCGCCCTGGCCATCGTACAGCGGCTTGAGCACCACGCGGGCGATGGCGCGCTGCACGCCGTCGTTGCCCAGGGCGGCAATGGCCTGCGACAGGTCGGCCACCGCATGGCCGGCGCGCTGGCGGTAGTGGGCGGTGTTGCCCAGGCGCAGCACTTCGGCGGTGAGCACCACGTCCTTGCCGACACGTTCGCACACCGCGGCCAGGGGCAGGTTGTCCTGGCGCAGCAGGTTGAGCAGCTGCGGCACGACGGCAGGCGTGCGCGGCAGCAGGTCGGCCGGAGTGCGGTCCTCGGCCAGCAGGGCGTCCAGGTGGCGCAGGGCGCGCAGCTCGCGCGGGCCCATCGGCGTTTCACGCGAGGCCGCGCCGCCTTGCTGCCATTCCACGAAAGGGGCGCTCAGGTCCGCCGGCAGCGAAGGCGCCGGGAACTGGGCCACGCTGTGCTGCGCATGCGCGCCAGCCGGCGCGGCATGCACCTGCGTGGGGGCTGCCCGCACCAGGGCGTGGCGGCGGCCTGGTAGACCGGACAGCAGTTCAGCCAGCCATTTCCTCATGCCTTACTCCCTTGCTTGTGCAAGCAATTGTCTTCCACGCAACCCTCCGTGGTGTGAATCGGCACCCCCTACCCCGGCGTTGCCAAACGCGACAAAGTTGGCAGTTCGCTGGCAAGGGTGTGATGTTGTGCCGCGGGCAGGGCGCCGCCCATCCCTCCGGCGGGTGAATGCTGGCCTGGTCATCGGCGCTTTGCGGCGGCGTTTAAAGTGCAGGCTGCACACGCACCGCGGTCGCACTGGCCGCACCAGTGCAGTGCCGCCACGCGGCCCGCCCACCGGCGCGCCGTGGCCCCGGGCGGGCCGGCCGACGGATCCACCGTCGCCCGCGGGCAACGCCGTCCACACCCAGGAGCGCTCCGCTTGTTGCACTTTTTCGAGAAGCTCGTTCATCCGTACCCGGAGAACGAGCCACCGCTGCCGCCACACCGCTTCTTCGCCTTCCTGTGGGATTGCACCCGCGGCATCCGCCCCTGGCTGGCGCTGATGACGCTGGCCAGCGGGCTGATCGGCGCCTTCGAGGCGGCGCTGTTCGCCATGATGGGCAGCGTGGTGGACTGGCTGGCCGCGACCGCCCCCGAGCGGCTGTGGGCCGAGCAGCGCGGCACCCTGCTGCTGCTGGCCGGCGTGATGGCGGGCAGCGTGGCCCTGGTCGGGCTGCAGTCGGCGCTGAAGCACCAGAGCATGGCCGGCAATTTCCCGATGCTGCTGCGCTGGAACTTCCACCGCCTGATGCTCGGCCAGAGCATGAACTTCTACCAGGACGAGTTCGCCGGCCGCATCGCCACCAAGGTGATGCAGACCGCGCTGGCGGTGCGCGACACCTGGATGACGCTGTGCGAACTCATGGTGTTCGTGACGATCTACTTCGTCACCATCATGGCCACGCTGGGCAGCTTCAGCGGCTGGCTGGTGCTGCCGTTCGCCGGCTGGGTGGCGCTGTATGCCGGCGCGGTGTGGTACTTCGTGCCGCGGCTGGCCAAGGTGTCGCAGGCGCAGGCCGATGCCCGCTCCCTGATGACCGGCCGCATCACCGATGCGTACACCAACATCGCCACGGTGAAGCTGTTCTCGCACAGCCACCGGGAGGCGGGTTATGCCCGCTCGGCGATGCGCGAGTTCATGGTGACGGTGCATGGCCAGATGCGGCTGGTGACCGGCTTCGAGATCGTCAACCACGCGCTCAGCATGCTGCTGATCGGGGCCACCGCCGGCGTGGCCCTGTACCTGTGGACGCAGGGCCAGGCCACGGTCGGTGCGCTGGCGGCCGCCACGGCGATGGCCCTGCGGTTGAACGGCATCTCGCATTGGGTGATGTGGGAAATGGCTTCGCTGTTCGAGCACATCGGCACGGTGCGCGACGGCATTAACACGCTCAGCCGGCCACGCGCCGTGCTGGACGCACCGGATGCCCGGCCGCTGCAGGTGCCCCGCGGCGAAGTGCGCTTCGAGCATGTGAGCTTCGGCTACGGTGGTGATAAACGTGTGATCGACGACCTGAACCTGCACATCCGCCCCGGCGAGAAGGTGGGGCTGGTCGGCCGCTCCGGCGCCGGCAAGAGCACCATCGTCAACCTGCTGCTGCGGCTGTACGACGTGGAGCAGGGCCGCATCCTGGTGGACGGCCAGGACATCGCGCAGACCACCCAGGACAGTCTGCGCGCGCAGGTGGGCATGGTCACGCAGGACACGGCGCTGCTGCACCGCTCGGTGCGCGACAACATCCTGTATGGCCGGCCTGACGCCGACGAGGCGGCGATGGTCTCGGCCGCTCGGCGGGCCGAGGCGCACGACTTCGTGCTGGGCCTGACCGACCCCAAGGGCCGCAGCGGCTACGACGCCCATGTGGGCGAGCGCGGCGTCAAGCTCTCCGGCGGCCAGCGCCAGCGCATCGCCATCGCCCGCGTGATGCTCAAGGACGCGCCCATCCTGCTGCTGGACGAAGCCACCAGCGCGCTCGATTCCGAGGTGGAGGCCGCCATCCAGCAGAGCCTGTACCGGCTGATGGAGGGCAAGACGGTGGTGGCCATCGCGCACCGGCTGTCCACCATCGCCGCGATGGACCGGCTGATCGTGCTGGACAAGGGCCGCATCGTCGAAGAAGGCGACCACCGCACGCTGCTGGCACTGGGCGGGCTGTATGCGCGGCTGTGGGCGCACCAGAGCGGCGGCTTCCTGGGCGAGGAGGTGGGCGACGAGGGGGTCGACGGCACCGAGGCGCCGTCGCCGGCGGCGCGCAGCGACGCGCCCAGCGCCGTCGGCGCCGGCTGACAGCCGAGCGGCCGGCCCGCCGCTAGCCGGCCAGAGGCCCGCTGCCTACGCTGGGGTCTTCATCAGCCAAGGAGACAGCCCATGGGCACCAGCAGCATTCTTGGCGGCACGCCGGCCCCCTCGCAGGCCGAAGGCCGCGACACCGACGCCCTCGGCCCCAGCGACAGCTCGGACAGCGGCAGCGACATCCAGGGCGAACGCCTGGCCGCCACCGAGTCGGACGACGGCGACTTCATGCATGCCACGCCGGCCGTGCACGGCAGCGACAGCGATGCCGGCGGCACCGGCGAACGCGGCTCGGCCATTCCGGGCGAGGATGCCGTGGGCGCCGACATCGGCACCGACCACATCGAGACGCTGGGCGGCACCGACGCGCTGGACGACGCGGTGTCGCTGGACGCCGACGCCGAGCTGGAAGACCTGGCCGCCGACGAGAGCGTCGACGCCAGCGACCCGGACATCGACGCCGACAACCGCCCGGACGCCTGACGCGGCGCGCGCCTAGCTCGCCGGGCTTGCCTGGACTATTTGGCCCAGGTGTCCTTCAGGCCGGTCACCTTGTTGAACACCGGCTGGCCGGCGGTGTGCTCGAGGCGGTCGGCCACGAAATAGCCGTGGCGCTCGAACTGGAAGCGGGCCTCCGGCGCGGCGCCGCGCACCGACGGCTCCAGGTAGGCCTGCACCACCTTCTTGCTGTCGGGGTTCAGCTCGGCGGCCAGTTCGCCTTCGCCGGGATGCGGCACGGCGAACAGCCGGTCGTACAGCCGCACCTCGGCGGCCAGCGCATCGTGCGCGCCCACCCAGCTGATCACGCCCTTGGTCTTGACGCTGTCGGCACCCGGGGTGCCGCTGCGGGTGTCGGGAATCAGCTCGGCCTGCACTTCGGTCACCGTGCCGTCGGCATCGGCGGTATGGCCGGTGCACTTGACCACGTAGCCGTACTTCAGCCGCACGACCGCGCCGGGTGACAGCCGGTGGTAGCCCTTGGGCGGCACCGCCTGGAAGTCCTCGCGCTCGATCCATACCTCCGGCCCCAGGCTGAACTGCCGGCGGCCCCGCTCGGGCTGGGCCGGGTGCACCGGCGCGTCGCAGTCCAGCGTCTGGCCGGCGCCGATCACCTCGGCCCAGTTGGTCAGCCGCAGCTTCAGCGGATCCAGCACCGCCATCGCGCGCGCGGCCTTGGGGTCCAGGTCGTCGCGCAGCGCGATGTCGAGGTTGCTGTAGTCGATCCAGCCGCCGGCCTTGCTCACGCCGCTGCGCTCGCAGAACAGCTTCAGCGCCTCGGGCGTGTAGCCGCGGCGGCGCAGGCCGGCCAGCGTGGGCATGCGCGGGTCGTCCCAGCCGGTGACATGGCCCTCTTCCACCAGTTGGCGCAGCTTGCGCTTGCTGGTGATGACGTAGGTGAGGTTGAGCCGAGCGAACTCGTACTGCCGGGGCAGCGGCTCGGCCAGCAGGCCCAGCCGGGCCAGGTTCTCCAGCAGCCAGTCGTAGAACGGCCGCTGGTCCTCGAATTCCAGTGTGCAGATGCTGTGGGTGATGTTCTCCAGCGCGTCCTCGATGGGGTGCGCGAAGGTGTACATCGGGTAGATGCACCAGCGGTCGCCGGTGTTGTGGTGCGTGGCGTGCTTGATGCGGTACAGCGCCGGGTCGCGCAGGTTGATGTTGGGCGAGGCCATGTCGATCTTCGCGCGCAGCACCATCGCGCCGTCAGGGTGCCGGCCGTCGCGCATCTCGCGGAAGCGGGCCAGGTTCTCCTCGGGGCTGCGGGCGCGGAAGGGACTGTCGGTACCCGGGCGGCTGAAGTCGCCGCGGTTGACGCGCATCTGCTCCGGCGTCTGCTCGTCCACGTAGGCTAGGCCGGCGCCGATCAGCGCCTCGGCCGCGCGGTACATGAGATCGAAGTAGTTGCTGGCGTAGAACAGGTGCTGGGTGCCGTGGGCTTCCCACTGCCAGCCCAGCCACTTCACCGCCTCGACGATGGAATCGACGTACTCCTGCTCTTCCTTCTCGGGATTGGTGTCGTCGAAGCGCAGGTGGCACACGCCGCCGTACTCCTGCGCCAGGCTGAAGTTCAGCCAGATGCTCTTGGCATGGCCGATATGCAGGTAACCGTTGGGTTCAGGCGGAAACCGGGTGCGGATGGCCGCCGGGTCGGGCTGGCCTGCGGCCTGGTGCGCCGCGTCGCCCGGGCTGCCGGCGAAGCGGCGGCCGCGGTAGGTGCCGGCTTCCAGGTCGCGCTCGATCACGCTGCGCAGGAAGTTGCCGCCGGCGGGCTTGTTGCTGGTGGGGTCGTCGTGGGGTGCAGCCATGAGGGATTCTATGCACCGGGCTTTTTCGATTGCTTACCGTTGACAACAGCTTGAGGTGCACCCGCGGCCGCTTCGAACGTTCAATTCAGGCAACAGAACATCAGGAGCCCGAACATGAGCATCAGGAAGACCCTGACCGCCGCCACGATGGTGATGGCCGGCGTGCTGGCCGCCGGTGCGGCGCAAGCCCGCGACGTCTACTGGTCGGTGGGCATCAACGCCCCGGTGGCCGGCGTGGGCGTGGGCACCGTCATCTCGAATGCGCCGCACTACGGCTACCACGCCGCACCGCCGGCCTATGTGCAGGTGCCGGCCTATCCGGTGTACCAGCCCGCGCCAGTGGTCTATGCGCCGGTGCCGGTGGTGCGCTACCGCCCGGTGCCGCCGCCGCACTACGTGGTGGTGCCGCAGGGCTACGGCCACCCGTACCACCACGGTCACCGCCACGGCAAGAAGCACGGCCACCGGCACGGCCACCGCTGAGCAATTCCGGGCCTGCCCCCATCCGGTGTCCCCCCGCAGGGGGAAGCCGGATGGTTCGTGATTTCCTACAGTGATAAGGTTCACAGTAGGGAATCAAATCATGGCGTCGACGCAACAGTTGCATTCCATCCCGGCCTGCCGGGAGTTGCGGGACGAGCGCGCGCCGCGGCGCCTGCGGGCCTTGCGGACGTTCTGCGCGGTGTCGGTGGCAGGTTGGCTGGCGTTCGCTGCGCTGGTGTCCGGCACACCGCCGGAGAGCCTGCCGCCCGACGTGGCCTCCGCGCTGGCGCTGGCCGAGATCCAGGCACTGAAGCCGGCCGCCCCCGGCGCCGCGCCGCAGGCGCCCGGTGCGGCCCCGGCCCGGCCGGCGGACAGCTCGGCCGAGCAGGCCGCCACCGCACCGCCCGCCGCCACGCCGCGCACCGGCGAGCCGCTCAAGCTGGCCGCCCGCTTCGACCTCTCGCATTGAGCGACTCACCGGGCGTCGTGCCGCCCGCGTCAGAGCCCCAGCAGCGCCTGCCAGCCCACCCGGGCCAGTGCCAGCACGCCCAGCAGCGCCAGCACCACCAGCGGCACGCCCACCGCCCAGGCGCTCTTGGCGCGCCATGATCGGCGCGAGCGCAGCACGTCGCCCATCAGCAGCATGGCCAGGTGCAGCGTGGCCACCACGCCCAGCGCGGTGATGGCGGCCGTGCGCACCGGCTCCGAGGCGAGCAGCAGGCCGGCAGCCAGCATCACCAGCAGGAAGGCATACAGCACCTTCATCACATGCGACCACCAGCGCGCGCGCAGGCTGCCGGGCAGCGACACCGCCAACAGCCCCTGGCCGGCCAGCCCCAGGCGCGCCACCCAGCGCAGGGCCGGCACGTCCTGGCCCCGCTGCTCCACCACCGTCTGCAGCAGCCGGCCGGTGATGGTGACGGCCCGCGCCGCGCTGTCCAGCAGCGGCGCAGGATCGGGATCGGTTCGGCCGTCGCGGCTGCGCTGCACCCAGTGCAGCAGCGCCTCGTCGTCCAGCAGCGAGGCCACCACTTGGTCGAAGCGCCGGCCGGCTTCCGGCGTGCCGGGCTGCAGCGCCGCCACCAGCTGCCGGCGCAGCGCATCGCGGCGGGCGGCGGGATCGGCCATCGAAGGCTGCGGCTGGCGGGCCTGCACCTCGGCCACCGCGCCGCACAGCAGGCCTGTGATTTGCTCGTAGCCGGCGGGCCGCAGGCTGTCGCGCACGATGCTGCGGTGCGCCTGCTGGGTGAGGGTGCTGCGCACCAGGTGGGTGGCCGCGTCGGAGCCCGGCAGCAGCGCGGCGATCAGCCGCTCGGCGCCGTCCAGCCGGCCCCACAGGATGTCGTTGGTACGCCAGTGCCGCTGCAGGAAGGCGCCGAAGTTGGCCAGCGCGGTGCCGTCCAGCTTGCGCAGGCCGCTGTGGCGCTCGTCGATCAGCGCCGGTGCATCCTCGGGGCTGATGCGCACCACCTCCACCGTGGCGGGCTCGCCGCTTTCGGTGTCGTAGTACAGCGGGAAGCTCATCTGGTCGTAGGTGTCGAAGCGCAGGTAGTACTCGCCCAGGAAACGGCGCAGCTGCTTGGCCATCGGCGTATCCAGCTCGGGCAGGCCCGTGTCGTCCACCTTGACGTAGATGTGCTCCTCGGCGGTGCCGCGGCCGGCCACCGCCAGGCGCGGCCCGCCCAGGCGCTGCCACACCAGCGCGCCACCGGCGGGCGGCTTGCCGTCCGTGCCCTTGACCAGCTCGTGCACCGATTCGCCGATGCGCCGCAGGTCGGCCTCCAGCGCGTCCTGCAAGGCGGTGAGCGCGGTGGTGCGGGTGAGTTGCAGCAGCGCCTGAGCGCGCAGGAAGATGCCCTCCTGCAGCGTGCGGGTGGCCGACGGCAGCTTCAGCAGCTCGGGCGGAAACGCCACCCGCACGCTGGCGCCGCCGGTGGTGCGCAGGGTGGGCACGTCGTCCGGGCCGCCGGGGCCATGGGTGCGGCTGAGCAGCAGCAGGTCCAACACGTCCTGCAGCTCGGCGCGCAGCGAGGCGCGGCGGGTGCAGGCGGCCTCGTGGTCGTCGGCACCGCCGAAGGGATTGCGGTGGCGCAGCGTGGTGTGCGCCAGCGAGAGATCCACCTTCAGCCGGTGCAGCGCCACCAGCAAGTCGTGCAGCCCGGCATCGTCCACCTCGCCTTCGGTCAGGTTGGGCCCGGCACGGCGGCGCAACCGCCTGGCCAGCGCCGCATCCGCCTCGCTCAGCTCGCCCAGCGGGCCGCGGCGGCGGCGGCCCACCAGCCGCGTGATCTGGTCGATCTTGCGCAGCAGGAAGGCGGTGCGCCGGGTGCGGTAGGCGAGGTCGAAGTCGTCGAGGAAGGCGTTGAGCGTGCCCACCCAGAGGCCGCCTTCGGCCACCGGCTTGCCGGGCGCGTCGCTGTAGCGCTCCTCGCGCCAGGCCCGCACCAGCGCGCGCAGCGCATACACATGGTCGGAGTTGCGCTCGATCTTCCACGCGCGGGCCAGGCAGTCGGCGATGTCGTCGGTCACCGTGTACTGGCGCAGCCGGTTGTAGGGCAGGAAGGCGTCGCCGTAGTAGCGGCGCATGCGTTCCATCGTCAGCATGCGCCAGGGCGGCACGCCGTCGTCGTCCTCGGGCACCACCTCGTGCAGGATGCGGGTGAGCGGGTCGTCCTCCGCGTCGTCCAGGTCGCGTTCGCCCAGCCGCACGATGCGGTCGATGCGCTCGATGCGGCGGTTGCGGCGCAGCACCGCCTCCAGGTCCTCGCGGATGGTCTCGTAGCTGGGAATGCTGGTGAGCGCCGCCAGCGCGTTGCTCAGCGCATCGGGCGGGGCGGTGGGGTCGGGGCCCTCGGCCTCCGGGTGGGCCGGCGCCGGCTCGATGTACACCAGCTTGCGTTCCACCGGCACAGAGGCACTGCGCTGCGACAGCGCGCCCACCACGTGGGTGAAGGGCTTGTTGTCCAGGTAGCCGCCGTCGCCGAAGGCGCGCGTGAGGTGGCCGCCGGCCTGCACCTCGGCCACCGGCACGCCGGTGAAGAAGTCGTCCCACTGGCGCAGCGCGGCGCTGTCCAGCGTGCGGTCCAGGCGCTTGAGCGCGTCCAGCGTCATCGGCTCGAAGGCAAACGGGAAGGACGAGGTGCAGCGCGCCGCGAAGGACAAAAAGGCGTTGTGGCGCGGATGCAGGTCGTTGTGTGCCACCTGGGCGCCGTCGTCGGTGTAGCGGAAGCGGAACACCTGGCGGTGGCGCTTCTCGTGCACCACCTTGTCGAACAGCCGCAGGGTGACGAGCGAGCCGCGGATGTCGGTGGTGGTGACGAACAGGTCCAGCTCGTCCACATACGGAGAAGGCGCGCTGCCGCGGGCGTGCGTGCCCGACATCACCGCCATGGCCTTGCGCAGCTTGCGGTACATGCGGTCGCTGTTGAGCAGCGAGACGGGCTCGGCGCTGCGATCGGCCAGGCCTTCCATGTCCACGTCGCCCTTGTAGCTGCGGCTGTCGTTGAGCAGCTTGCCGATGTCGCCTTCGCGCACCCACAGGTCGCGCAGCGGCGCGAAGGGCTCGTCGTTGGCCAGCGCCTTGCCAAGGAACAGGCCGTTGATGCCGCCGGCCGAGGTGCCGGCGATCACGTCGATGACGAAGCGCGTGGGCAGGTCGCCGGGCGTCTCCGCGGCCAGCGGATCGGGCCGGCCGCGAGGGTCGGCCAGCCATTCGGCATAACGCTGCTGCAGCGGCGGGTCGTTCACCAGCCAGGACAGACGGCGGTAAACCTCGGCCGTGGTCAGCGGTGCATCGCCGATGGCCGGCGCGGGCCGCTGCACGCCGGGCAGCAGGCGCGGCGTGGCGCGCGCCAGCTCGTACATCTCGTTGGTGACGCCGTTGATGTAGATGGCCAGCGACACGCCGCCATACATCACGACGCCGAAGCGGATCTCGGCGCGGTAGTCCATCGCGGGCATGGCGGCTCCTCTTGTTCTTCTGGGCAGCCGATGATGTCAGCGCCGGTTGGCGCGGCAATCCCTACGTGCCCGGCCTGACTACATGCCTTTGAACAGGTGCGCGTACAGCCGGCTGGCGGTGAGCCGCTCGGGCCGGCCGCGCAGGGTGAGCAGCACCTTGCCGCTGGCCTCGCGGGTGGCGGTGGCGATGCAGCGCGCCTGCACCACCAGGCTGCGGTGCACCTGCCAGAAGCGCTGCGCGTCCAGCTGCGGCAGCAGCTCGCGCAGCGACAGGCGGATCAGGTGTTCCTTGTCGGCGGTGACTACCCGCACGTACTTGTCCGCGGCCTCGAAGTACAGCACTTCGTCCACCGGCACCAGGTGCAGCGTGCTGCCGACGCCGGCCTGGATCATCTCCAGCCGGGGTGGCTGCGGCTGCGCTGCGCCCGGCATGCCGGCGGCGCCCAGCAGGCCGCGCAGCTGCGCCAGCGTGTGGTCCAGCGCGATGGGCGCCGCGGGCTGGGCCAGCAGGCGCTGCAGCCGCTGCACGCATTGCGCCAGCCGGGGCGCGTCCACCGGCTTGAGCAGGTAGTCCACGGCCTCGCGCTCGAAGGCCTGCAGCGCGTACTGGTCGTAGGCGGTGACGAAGACGATCAGCGGGAACGGCGTGCCGTCGTCGGGCCAGTCCTCGGCCAGGGCCTGCGCGGCCTGCAGGCCGTCCAGGCCGGGCATGCGGATGTCGAGGAAGCACAGTCGCGGCTTCAGCGCCAGCGCCTGCTGCACCGCCGACAGGCCGTCGCCCACCTGGGCCAGCACCTGCAGCCCGGGCCAGGCCTGCAGCAGGTCGGCGCGCAGCGCGGCGGCGATCAGCGGTTCGTCTTCGGCGATGAGGGCGGTGGGTGCGTTCATGGCGGGGCGGAGTGGGTGGCCGACGAGGCGGCGGGTGCAGTGGCCGCCGTCCGGTGGATGGTCGGGTCGGCGCCGGCGCGGTCTTCGGCGAGCGGCGCCGCGGGCATCGGCAGGCGCAGCGTGGCCACGGTGCCGCCTTCGGCATCGCCGGCCGCTGCCAGCTCGAGGCGGGCGGCATCGCCATGCAGCGTGGCCAGGCGTTCGCGGATCTGCTGCGTGCCGAAGCCGCGGCCGGGCGGGGCGGGCGCCGGCGCCGCGGGCAGGCCGCGGCCGGTATCCCGCACGGTGAGGACCAGCGCGTTGCCCTCCTGCCGGGCGTGCACCACGATGCGGCCGCCAGCCACCTGCGGCTCCAGCCCGTGCTGGATGGCGTTTTCCACCAGCGGCTGCAGCAGCAGCGGCGGCACCGGCAGCGCGGCCAGCTCGGGCGGCAGGTCCAGTTCGGTGGCCAGCCGAGGGCCCATGCGCACGGCCATCAGCGCCAGGTAGTCGGCAGTGCGGTCGAACTCGGCCTGCAGCGGATGCAGCGCCACCCGGGAGGCGCCGAGTGTGGAGCGCAGGAAGCCGATCAGCCGGTCCAGCATCTGCTGCGCCCGTGGCGGGTCCAGCGTGATCAGCACCCGCAGGTTGGCCAGCGTGTTGAACAGCATGTGAGGCTCCAGCTGCGACTGCAGCAGCCGCAGCTGGGTCTCGGCAGCCTGGCGCTGCGCGGCCTCGGCCTCGGCCCGGTGCTTTTGCAGCATCGCGGTGGCATGCCAGAACAGCGTGGCGGCGATGCCGGCCACGGTGGTGACGATCAGCGTGCTGCCGCGGCTGAACATCGGCGCCAGCTGCACGCCCAGCAGCAGCCCGGCCAACCGGCGGCCGATCTCGTAGCCGCCCAGCACGCCCAGCACGATCACCGGCAGCATCCAGCGGTAGCCCGGCCAGGGCAGGCCCTGGCCCGTCCAGCGCTGCAACGTGCGGCCCACCAGCCAGCGGCCCCCATCCACCAGCAACCAGACCGAGTTGCCGATCAGCATCGACACCACGATGTTGGCCACCAGCCCCGGCGAGCCGGCCAGCCAGATGGCGATGCCGATGGCGCTGCAGAACAGCTGGTTGAAGCCGACGACGGTGGCCAGCTGGCGGGCTGAGTAGAAGCCGGCAGGCAGTGGGGCAAGGGCAGCGGGCATGGCCGGCATTGTGGTGGTGGCGCCGTGCATCTCATACCCAGCCCAGCGTCTGGTGCCACAGCATCTGTCCCAGGAAGCGGCTGGGCAGCAGCGTGAAGGCGCCGGCCACGAGGCAGCCGCCGATGTAGGCGCTGCGCATGGCTTTCTGGTGCGCGGCGATGCGCCGCTGCACCGCCGCGACGATGCCAGCCCCCACGCCGACGAAGGTGAGCAGCGTCAGCAGGTGGATGGGCGTGTAGCCGGCCAGGTTGGGTATCCGGAAGTCGCGGATGAAGAGGCTGGTGATCGCGGTGGCAAGCATCAGCGCCACCCAGAGGTAACCGGCACGGCGGTGTGTGTGCGAGCCCTTGCGGGCCCACAGCGCCACCGGGCCGAGCAACAGCGCGCCGATGGCGGTCACCACGTGGACCTGGATCGCGGGGCTGAGCTGCTGGAAGCTGTGAGCGGTGTTCATGGACGGCTCCTGTGTTCGATGGCGGCATCGTCGGCGGGGCGGATTGGCGCAGCCAGCGGCGTGCGACGGAGGGTGTGCAGCCGGCGCGAGCGGTCGCCGTCGCGGCGCGAAAAGCAAGGCGGCGGAGCGCCCTCAGGGCTGCGGCTGCAGCACCCGGCGGTGGAAGTCGACGATGCGGGCCACCGCGGCGCGGCGCTCGGCAGGGTCGAAACCGGGCACCGGCAGGCCGCCGCGTGCCTGCTGCGCCGCCACTTGCGCGGCCAGCTCGGCCGGCCAGGGCGACAGCACGTCGAAGTGCCCCGCGCCGGGCAACTCGCCCAGCGAGGTGCAGGCGCCGCAATGCCGCAGCACATGCCGGCTGTGGAAGGCGGGCAGCAGCAGCTCGTCGCGCTCGGCGCCCAGCACGCCCACCGGGATGCGGATGCGCGCCAGGCTATCGGGCGAGAACAGCGCCGCCACCGGCACGGCCAGCGTCACCACCGCGATGCGCGGGTCGGGGCGCGGGTCGAAGGGGGCGACGGGCTGGGCAGCCGCGTCGGCGGGCGGCGTGCGGCCGCCTTCCCAGCGCGTCAGCTCCGCCGGGAGGAAGGCTTCGGGCACGCCGCGGGCGCGCTCGTAGCTGGCGCGGCGGGCGGCTTGCTGCCCGGCGGTCAGGGCGCCGTTGAAGCAGAAGCCGATGTCCTCCTCCAGGTGCTGCTGGCAGTGCTGCACCAGGCCCAGCGTGCGCCATTGCGCGCCGGCCAGCGCCAGCCCGGTGACGCCGCCGGCGGACATGCCGTGCACGCCGACCTGGTCGAGCGCCAGCCGCGGGCCCCAGGCCGGGTCGCCCGCCAGCGCGTCGATCAGCCGCAGCACCTCCTTCGGACGCGTGCGGAAGGCGGCCGGGCCGGCCTGGTGGCTGTCGAGGTGGTTGTCGCCCGCATGCAGCGGCTGCGCGACGACGAAGCCGGCTTTCGCCAGCGCCGAGGCCAGCGCCTGGTCGGCCAGGGCGCTGCCGGCGGTGCCGTGGGACATCACCACCAGCCGGCGCGGGCCGGGCCGCGGCGCGGCGTCGGGCGCTATCTCCACCTCGAAGGGCACCATGCGCTGCGGCGTGGCCACCGCATCGGTCGGGTAGCTCAGCGCGACCGGGCCGCCGGCCAGCGTGAGCACGCTGCGGCCGACCTGGGCCTGCGCCGGTGCGGTCGACAGCGAGGAAGCCAGCGCCAGCAGAAGGCCGGCGAGCAGGGTGGGGCGGGGCGGCAGCGGCATGGTGGCGGTCCGTCGGCGGTGGGGAGGGCTCCACTGTGTCGACGGGCCGCCGCGGGCGCGAGCGGCTTGCGACCGGCCCGCCGGGGCCGGCGCCAAGTGCCGCTTCGGCGGCGCGACACGCCGGCCGCGGCGCGGGTCAGCTCAACGCCGGCGGCGCGTCGTGCTGCCGCCCAGCAGCGAGCCCAGCACGCCGCGGACGAGCTCGCGGCCCACGGCCGAGCCGATCTGCCGCACGGCCGAGGTGGCCGCCGCCTCCATCAGCCCCGGCTTGCGCCCGCCGCGCGGGCCGGTGCTGCCGAACACTGCGTCCTTCAGCGTGTCCATCAGGCCGCCGCCCGCGGCGCTGCCGGCCGCATCACGCGCTTCGTTGGACAGGCGATCGCCCGCGCCCGGCTCGGCGCCCGCATCCGCGCTGGCCACCGCGCGGCCCTTCAGCTTCTCGTAGGCCGATTCGCGGTCCACCGTCTTCTCGTACACCCCGGCCACCAGCGAGCCGGCCATCAGCGCCTGCCGCTGCGCCGGCGTGATCGGCCCGATCTGGCTGCCCGGCGGCAGCACGAACACCCGCTCCGTCACGCTGGGCCGGCCCTTGGCGTCGAGAAAGCTCACCAGCGCCTCGCCCACCGCCAGGTCGGTGATGGCGGTCTCGATGTCGAGCTTCGGGTTGGCGCGCATGGTGCTGGCCGCGCTCTTGACCGCCTTCTGGTCGCGCGGGGTGAAGGCGCGCAGCGCATGCTGCACCCGGTTGCCGAGCTGGGCCAGCACGGTGTCGGGCACGTCCAGCGGGTTCTGGGTCACGAAGTACACGCCCACGCCCTTGGAGCGCACCAGCCGCACCACCAGCTCGATGCGCTCGACGAGCGCGGCCGGCGCGTCCTTGAACAGCAGGTGCGCCTCGTCGAAGAAGAACACGAGCTTGGGCTTGTCGGGGTCGCCGATCTCGGGCAGCTGCTCGAACAGCTCGCTCAGCATCCACAGCAGGAAGGTGGCGTAGAGGCGCGGCGAGTTCATCAGCTGGTCGGCGGCCAGGATGTTGATCACGCCTTGCCCATCCGCGGTTTGCATGAAGTCGGCGATGTCCAGCATCGGCTCGCCGAAGAACCTGTCGCCGCCCTGCTGCTCGATCTGCAGCAGCCCGCGCTGGATGGCGCCCACGCTGGCCGCGCTGACGTTGCCGTACTCGGTGGTGAACTGGCTGGCGTTCTCGCCCACGTGCTGCAGCATCGCCCGCAGGTCCTTCAGGTCGAGCAGCAGCAGGCCGTTGTCGTCGGCGATCTTGAACACCAGGTTCAGCACGCCGGCCTGGGTCTCGTTCAGCGCCAGCATGCGGGCCAGCAGCAGCGGGCCCATGTCGCTGACGGTGGCACGCACCGGGTGGCCCTGGGTGCCGAACACGTCCCACAGCGTGGTGGGGCAAGCCACCGGCGCCGGCGCTTCCAGCCCGCGCTCGGCCAGCACCGCGGCCAGCTTCGGGCCGATGCTGCCGGCCTGGCTGATGCCGGTGAGATCGCCCTTCACGTCGGCCATGAACACCGGCACGCCGATGCGGCTGAAGCCCTCGGCCAGCGACTGCAGCGTGATCGTCTTGCCGGTGCCGGTGGCGCCGGTGATCAGCCCGTGGCGGTTGGCCAGGCCGGGCAGCAGATGGGTTTCGACGCTGCCATGGCGGGCAAGGAGGATGGGGTCGGCCATGGGGCAAGTCTCCTGGAGGTGGGCACCGTTAAAATCAACCGCAGCATATCCAATACACCAGCGCCGCCGAAGCTTCTCGGCCAAGGCGCCGCGAGGAGAAACAGACTCATGGCCGGACATTCCAAATGGGCCAACATCCAGCACCGCAAGGGCCGCCAGGACGAAAAGCGCGGCAAGGTCTGGACACGCGTGATCCGCGAGATCATGGTGGCTGCCCGCCAGGGCGGCGGTGACCCGAACGCCAACCCCCGGCTGCGGCTGGCGGTGGACAAGGCCAAGGCGGCCAACATGCCGGCCGACACCGTCAAGCGCAACATCGACAAGGCCACCGGCAACCTCGAAGGCGTCAACTACGAGGAAATCCGCTACGAGGGCTACGGCATCGGCGGTGCGGCCATCATCGTCGACTGCATGACCGACAACCGCGTGCGCACGGTGGCCGAGGTGCGGCACGCCTTCAGCAAGTACGGCGGCAACCTGGGCACCGAAGGCTCGGTAGCCTTCCAGTTCAAGCACTGCGGGCAGCTGGTGTTCGCGCCCGGCACGAGTGAAGACAAGGTGATGGAAGTGGCGCTTGAATCGGGCGCCGACGACGTGGTCACCGGCGACGACGGCTCCATCGAGGTGCTGACCCCGCCGACCGAATTCGAGGCGGTGAAGAACGCGCTCGAGGCTGCCGGCCTGACGGCCGAGATCGCCGAGGTGACGATGCGCGCCGAAAACACCATCGACCTCTCCGGCGACGATGCCGAGAGAATGCAGAAGCTGCTCGACGTCATCGAAGACCTGGACGACGTGCAGGACGTGTTCCACAACGCGGTCCTCGACGACCGAGCTACATGAAGATCCTCGTCATCGGCGGCGGCGGCCGCGAACATGCGCTGGCCTGGAAGCTGGCGCAGTCGCCGCGGGCCAGCAAGGTCTACGTCGCGCCCGGCAACGGCGGCACCGCGCTGGCGCCGCAGCTGCACAACATCGACATCACCGAGCCCGCCGCGCTGGCCGACTTCGTGGTGGCCGAGAAGATCGCGCTCACCGTCGTCGGCCCCGAGGCGCCGCTGGCCGCCGGCGTGGTGGACGTGTTCCGCGCCCGCGGGCTGCGCATCTTCGGCCCCACGCAGGCCGCGGCGCAGCTGGAAAGCAGCAAGGCCTTCGCCAAGGCCTTCATGAAGCGGCATCACATCCCCACCGCCGCGTACGAGACCTTCAGCGACGCCGCGCAGGCCCATGCCTACGTGGACGCGCAGGGCGCGCCCATCGTCATCAAGGCCGACGGCCTGGCCGCCGGCAAGGGCGTGGTGGTGGCGATGACGCTGCAGGAGGCGCACGAGGCCATCGACTTCATGCTGGTGGACAACAAGCTCGGCGTGCAGCACAACGCCGACGGCGCACGCGTGGTGATCGAGGAGTTCATGCAGGGCGAGGAAGCCAGCTTCATCGTGCTGTGCGACGGCAAGAACGTGCTGCCGCTGGCCACCAGCCAGGACCACAAGCGCATCGGCGACGGCGACACCGGCCCCAACACCGGCGGCATGGGCGCGTATTCGCCGGCCCCGGTGGTCACGCCCAACGTGCATGCCAAGGTCATGCACGAGATCGTGCACCCCACCATCGCCGGCATGACCAAGGACCGCATGCCGTTCACCGGCTTCCTGTACGTGGGGCTGATGATCGATGCGCAGGGCAATCCGCGCACGGTGGAGTTCAATGCGCGGCTGGGCGACCCGGAGGCCGAGGTCATCCTGATGCGCCTGAAGAGCGACCTGGTGGACGTGCTGCTGCATGCCACCGACGGCACGCTGGACACCGTCTCGCTCGACTGGGACCGCCGCTTCGCGCTGGGCGTGGTGATGGCCGCCGAGGGCTACCCGGCCAACCCGCGCAAGGGCGACGTGATCACCGGCCTGCCTGCAGCCACCGACGACGCCATCGTCTTCCATGCCGGCACCACGCAGCAGGCCGACGGCAGCATCGCCGTCTGCGGCGGGCGGGTGTTGTGCGTCACGGTGCTTGGCGAATCGGCCAAGACGGCGCAGCAGCGGGCGTACGAGTACCTGCGGCCCATCCAGTTCGCCGGGGCGCAGTACCGCAACGACATCGGCCACCGGGCGATCAAGCCGCGATGAGCTTTGATGTAGTCCGGTCGTACCTGCTCGGGCTGCAGGACAGCATCGTCGGCGCGCTGCAGGCCGAGGACGGCAAGCCGTTCATCACCGACGCCTGGGTGCGCGGCCCGGAAGAAAAGCTGCAGGGCGACGGCCGTTCGCGCCTGGTCGAGCAGGGCCACCTGCTGGAACGCGGCGGCTGCAACTTCAGCCACGTGCGCGGTCCGCAACTGCCGCCTTCGGCCACGCAGCACCGGCCCGAGCTGGCCGGTGCGCCGTTCGAGGCGATGGGCGTGTCGCTGGTCATGCATCCGCGCAACCCCTATGTGCCCACGGTGCACATGAACGTGCGCATGCTGGCTGCGCTGCCGGAGGGCAAGCCGCCGGTCACCTGGTTTGGCGGCGGCATGGACCTGACGCCCTACTACGGCTTCGAGGAAGACGCGGTGCACTTCCACCGCAGCTGCCAGGAAGCGCTGATCCCTTTCGGCGAAGGCCTGTACCCGCGCTTCAAGGCCTGGTGCGACGAGTACTTCTTCCTCAAGCACCGCAACGAGCCGCGCGGCATCGGCGGCATCTTTTTCGACGACTTCGCCGAGGGCGGCTTCGACGAAGGCTTCGCCATGACCCGCTCGGTGGGCGACGCCTTCCTGCGCGCCTACATGCCCATCGTGCGCCGCCGCCGCGACATGCCCTATGGCGAGGCCGAGCGCGAGTTCCAGCTCTACCGTCGCGGCCGCTATGTCGAGTTCAACCTGGTGTGGGACCGCGGCACGCACTTCGGCCTGCAGTCGGGCGGCCGCACCGAAAGCATCCTGATGTCGATGCCGCCGCACGCCACCTGGCGCTACGACTGGCATCCCGAGCCCGGCACGCCCGAGGCACGGCTGTACACCGACTTCCTGCGCCCGCGTGACTGGGCGGGCGAGCGGGCCGACGATTGAGCCGCATCGGCATCTTCGGCGGCAGCTTCGATCCGGTGCACAACACGCACCTGGCGCTGGCCGCGGCGGCGCTGCAGTACCTCCGGCTGGACGAACTGCGCTGGGTGCCCACCGGCCATCCGTGGCACAAGGCCTCCAAGCCGGCGGATGCGGCACACCGCGTGGCCATGCTCAAGCTGGCGCTGGCCGGCGAGCCGCGCTACACCATCGACGAACTGGAACTGCACCGCAGCGGCCCCAGCTACACCATCGACACCGTGCGCTGGCTGCAGGCTTCCCAGCCCGAGCTGCCGGGGCAGCACAACGAATGGTTCCTGGTCATCGGCCAGGATCAGTACGAGAAATTCAATACCTGGCACGGCTGGCGTGAACTGCTGGACCGGCTGACGCTGGCCGTGGCCAACCGCGCCGGCGCCGCGCCGCAGGCACCGCCCGCGCTGCAGGCCGTGGCGCACCGCGTGGAAGTGGTGCCCCTGCCGCCCAGCGACATGGCCGCCACCGATATCCGATCCCGATTGGCACAGGGATTACCGATCGATATGCTGGTACCCCCCCAGGTCGCCCGCTATATTGCCCAAAACGCTCTGTACCGAAAATAACTGAATGGACATCCGCAAACTGCAGCGCGCCATCGTCGATGGCCTGGAAGACGTGAAGGCCCAGAACATCGTGGTCTTCAACACGGAGCACCTGTCGCCGCTGTTCGAACGCGTGATCGTCGCGTCGGGAACGAGCAACCGCCAGACCAAGGCGCTGGCCGCCAGCGTGCGCGACGCCGTCAAGGCCAGCGGCCTGCAGGTGCTGCGCACCGAGGGCGAGGACAACGGCGAATGGATCATCGTGGACTGCGGCGCCGCCGTCGCCCACATCATGCAGCCCGGTATCCGCGAGTACTACCACCTGGAGGAGATCTGGGGCGGCAAGGCCGTGCGCATGAAGATCGAGACCAAGAAGCGCGGCCTGCCGCAGGCCAGCGAGGACGAGTCGGACGACGACGAGGACGAGGCCGACGAGGCACCGGCGCCCCGGGCTGCGGCGAAGAAGGCCGCGGCCGGGAAGGCGCCGGCGAAGAAGGCTGCCGCGAAGTCGGCCTTCGCCAAGCAGGTCAACGACCCGGCCTCGCGCCCAACGGCCTCCACCCGCGCACCGGCCAGGAAGGCCGCGGCCCGCAAGACCGCGGCGTCGACCAGCACGCCCGAGCGCGTGCAGAAGATCGTCGTCAACGACCCCGCGCAGGCCCGCCCTGCCACCAAGAAGGTGGCCGGCCGCAGCGTGGCGGTGAAGTCGGCGGCCCGCAAGACGGCGGCCCCGGCCGCCAAGAAGGCGGCGGCCAAGGCCGCGCCGGCCAAGAAGATCTCGGCCCGCCACGCCGGCGCCAAGAAGCCGGCCACGCCGCGCGGCTGAGCGCAGCGCGTCGCCCGCCGTGCGGCTGGTCATCGCGGCCATCGGCCAACGCCAGCCGGCGTGGGCCGAGGAGGCCTATGCCGACTTCGCCAAGCGCTTTCCGCCCGAGCTGAAGCTCGAGCTGAAGGCGCTCAAGGCCGAACCACGCACCGCCGGCAAGCCCGCCTCCGCGATGATGGCCGCCGAGGCGCAGCGGCTGGAAGCCGCCATCCCGAAGGGCGCGCGCCGCGTGGTGCTGGACGAGCGCGGCACCCGCATGACCACGGTGCAGCTGGCCGACCGGCTGCGCTTCTGGCTGGGCGATGGTCGCGACGTGGTGTTCCTCGTCGGCGGCCCGGACGGGCTGGACGCGGCCTTGAAGGCCACGGCCGACGAGACGCTGCGCATCTCCGACCTCACGCTGCCGCATGCCTTCGTGCGGGTGCTGCTGGCCGAGGCGCTGTACCGCGCGTGGTCGGTCACCGCCGGTCATCCCTATCACCGCGAATGAGCACCGGCGAATGAGCACCGTGATCAAGCCGCCCGCGGGCATGCACCGCTTCCTCTACCTCGCCTCGCAAAGCCCGCGGCGGCGCCAGCTGCTCGACCAGATCGGCGTGCAGCACGAGCTGCTGCTGCCCGACCGCATGGAAAACGCCGAGCGGCTGGAGGAAGTGCGCAGCGGCGAGCTGCCGGCCGACTACGTGCGCCGCGTCACCCGGCTGAAGCTGGACGCGGCGCGCAAGCGGCTGGCCAGGCGCGGGCTGGCCGAGGCGCCGATCCTCGCCAGCGACACCACGGTGGCCATCGGCCGCCGCATCCTCGGCAAGCCGGCGGATGCGGCCGAGGCGGCCGAGATGCTCGCTGCCCTGTCCGGCCGCACGCACCGCGTGCTCACGGCCGTGGCGGTGAGCAGCGGCCGCGCCACGCTGCTGGAGATGAGCGTGTCGCGCGTGCGCTTCGCCGAGCTGTCGGCACAGGACATCCGCCGCTACATCGACACCGGCGAGCCCTTCGGCAAGGCCGGCGCCTACGGCATCCAGGGTCCGGCGGCGGTCTTCGTGGCGCACATCGAAGGCAGCTACTCGGGGATCATGGGACTGCCGCTGCACGAGACGGCCACGCTGCTGCGAAGGGCGCGCGTGCTGTTCTGACGCCCCGGCGGGGCCGCCGGTATGATGGTCCGGCCCCTATCCGCAGACGGGCTCCATCCACGAGACAAGCGCTGCCGGAACGCCCGCGGCGCTGCTCCGCACAAGAACAGAACCGTCATGCAAGACATCCTCATCAACTGGACTCCCCAGGAAACACGCGTCGCCATCGTCGAGAACGGCGCGGTGCAGGAGCTGCACATCGAACGCGCGCTGGAGCGCGGCCTGGTGGGCAACATCTACCTGGGCAAGGTGGTGCGGGTGCTGCCCGGCATGCAGAGTGCGTTCATCGACATCGGACTGGACCGCGCCGCCTTCCTGCACGTGGCCGACCTGCACACCAGCCCGCCGCGCAGCGACCATGGCGGCATGCAGACGCCGGTGCCCATCGAGCGCCAGGTGTTCGAGGGCCAGACGCTGACGGTGCAGGTCATCAAGGACAGCATCGGCAGCAAGGGCGCACGGCTGTCCACGCAGATCAGCATCGCCGGCCGGCTGCTGGTGTACCTGCCGCAGGACAACCACATCGGCATCTCGCAGAAGATCGGCAGCCACGAGCTGCGCGAGCAGCTGCGCCAGCGCATGGCGGTGCTGGTGGGCAAGCCCGAGGAGGGCGGTGGTGGCGGCTTCATCCTGCGCACCAATGCCGAGGACGCCACCGACCCCGAGCTGGCCGACGACATCGCCTACCTGCGCAAGACCTGGGCCTCGATCCGCGAACGCAGCCATGCACGCCCGCCCGGCACGCTGCTGCACCAGGACCTGACGCTGGCCGAGCGGGTGCTGCGCGACCTGATCACCGACACCACCCACACGGTGCGCATCGACTCGCGGCTGCAGTACGAGCACCTGGCCGGCTTTGGCGCCACCTACACGCCCACCTCGGTGCGGCGGCTGGAGCTCTACCGCGGCGAGCGGCCGATCTTCGACCTGTTCAACATCGACGACGAGATTGCCCGCGCGCTGGCGCGGCGGGTCGACCTGAAGAGCGGCGGCTACCTCATCATCGACCAGACCGAGGCGCTGACCACGGTGGACGTGAACACCGGCGGCTACGTGGGTGCGCGCAACTTCGACGACACCATCTTCAAGACCAACCTGGAAGCCGCCGGCGCCATTGCCCGGCAGCTGCGGCTGCGCAACCTGGGCGGCATCGTCATCGTCGACTTCATCGACATGGCGCGCGAGGAGCACCAGGCTGCGGTGCTGGCCGAGTTTCGCAAGCAGCTGGCGCGCGACCGCACCAAGACCACGGTGAGCGGCTTCACTCAGCTGGGGCTGGTGGAGATGACGCGCAAGCGCACGCGCGAGTCGCTGGCCCACATGCTGTGCGAGCCTTGCCCCACCTGCGCCGGCCGCGGCCAGGTGAAGACCCCGCGCAGCGTCTGCTACGACATCCTGCGCGAGATCCTGCGCGAGGCCCGCCAGTTCGACCCCAAGGAGTTCCGCGTGGTCGCCAGCGCGGCGGTGGTGGAGATGCTGCTGGACGAGGAAAGCCAGCACTTGGCCGGGCTGTCGGACTTCATCGGCAAGCCGATCTCGTTGTCGGCCGAACCGACGTCGAATCCGGAGCAGTACGACATCGTGTTGTTGTAGGGGGGGCGCTTGACCCTGCGCCTGCTCCACACCGCCGACTGGCAGATCGGCCGCATCTACGCCCAGTTCGAGCCTGACGATGCGCAGGCGCTGTTCGAGGCGCGCTTCCAGGTCGTCGAGCGGCTGGCCGCGCTGGCACGGCAGCACGAGGTGCATGCGGTGCTGGTGGCCGGCGACGTGTTCGATGCACAGACGGTGTCGGACAAGACCATCCGCCGCCTCTTCAACGCGATGCAGGCCTACGCCGGCCCCTGGCTGCTGCTGCCCGGCAACCATGACGCCGCGCTGGCCGAGTCGGTCTGGCAGCGCGCGCACCGGCTGGGCGCGGTGCCGCCCAACGCCATCACCTGCCTGCAGCCCGGCGTGCAACTGGTGGCCGACCGGCTGGCGGTGCTGCCCGCGCCGCTGGTGCAGCGGCACACCCATGCCGACCTCACCGACTGGTTTGCCGCCGCCGCCACGCCCTCAGGCATGCCGCGCATCGGCCTGGCCCATGGCTGCGTGCAGGGCGTGCTGCCCGAAGAGCTGGACTCGGCCAATCCCATCGCCGCCGACCGCGCGGCCAGCGCCGGGCTGGACTACCTGGCGATGGGCGACTGGCACGGCACCCGCCGCATCGACGATCGCTGCTGGTATGCCGGCACGCCGGAGACCGACCGCTTCAAGGCCAACGACTCGGGCCAGGCGCTGCTGGTCACGCTGGCCGGCCCGGGCGCGCCGCCGCAGGTGCAGCCGTTGCCCACCGGCCGCTACCGCTGGCGCCAGCTGGACGCGCGCCTGGCGGTACCCAGCGACCTGGACGACACCCTGCGCCTTCTGGACGCCACCGGCCCGGACGACGTGCTGCAGTTCCGCGTCGCAGGCCTGTGCGACCTGCAAGGCCAGCGCCGGCTGCAGGCCGCGGTGGACAGCGCCCGCGCCCGCGTGCGCGCGCTGGTGCACGAGGCCCACGGCCTGCGGCTGGAGCCCACGCCCGAGGACCTCGCCGCGCTGCATGCCGACGGCTACGTGGGCGAGGTGCTGCAGCAGCTGCGCGCGGAGCAGGCCGGCGGCGAAGCGGACGATCCCCAGGCCCGCACGGCCCGGGATGCGTTGCTGATCCTGGCCCGCCTGCTGGATGAGCAGGCCGCGCCGTCGCCTGCCCGGCCGAGGGCCGGCGCATGAAGCTGCGCCGCCTGTGCATCAGGAGCTTCAAGCGCTTTCGCGAACCGCTGCTGCTGGAAGGCTTTGCCGACGGCCTGAACCTGTTTGCCGCGCCCAACGAGTGCGGCAAGAGCACCGTGGCCGAGGCCATCCGTGCCGCCTTCTTCGAGCGACACCGCTCCAGCAGCGTGGAGCATCTGCGGCCCTGGGGTGAGCCGTCGGCCACGCCCACGGTGGAGGTGGACTTCGAGCTGGGCGGGCGGCAGCACCGGCTGACCAAGGCCTTCCTGGGCAAGAAGCGCTGCGAGCTGGTGATTGCCGGCCAGCCGCCGCTGGATGGCGCCGCCGCCGAGGACCACCTGGCCGGCCTGCTGGGCTTCAAGTTCCCCGGCAAGGGCGCCAGCGCGCCCGAGCACATGGGCATTCCCGGCCTGCTGTGGATCCGCCAGGGCACCGCCCACGAGCTGGCCGACGCGGTGCAGTACGCCGCCGACCATCTGCGCCAGGTGCTGGGCGAATCCATGGGCGAGCTCACCGCGTCCGGCGGCGATGCACTGCTGCGCACGGTGGAAGGCCTGCGCAACGAGCTGCTGACACCGGCCACCGGCAACCCGAAGGGCGAGTACGGGGCAGCGCTGGCACGGCAGGCCGAGCTGGCCGGGCAGCTGCAAGCCCTGGACCGCGAGATCGGCGCCTACCAGGACAGCGTGGACCGGCTGGCCGGCCTGCGCCGTGCACACGAGCGCGACGCACAGGCGCGGCCCTGGGCCGGCGTGCGTGAACAGCACCAGGCCGCAGTGGCCCGGCTGCAGGCCGCACAGGGCCTGGAAGCGCGCCAGCAGGCCGAGCAGGCGGCGCTGCAGCAGTGGCGCACACAGGCCGCGGCCTTGCGTTCGGAGCTGGACGCCCTGGCGCGTGACGATGCGGCCGTGGCCACGCGCCAGCAGGCGCTGTCGCACAAGGCGGCGATGGAAGCCGCGGCCCAGGCCGAGCTGCAATCCTGGCAGCGCCGGCATGAGGAAGCGATGGCCGCCGATGCCCAGGCCCGCCAGCTGCAGCAACGGGTGCAGGCCGCCGCCACGCGGGCGGAACTGGCCCGCCATGCGGCCGAACTGGACGCCAGCCTGGGCGCCCTCGCCGACGCCTCGCGCCGCGCGCAGGAGGAGCGCCAGCGCGGCATCCGCCTGCAGGCCGAGGCGCAGGCCCTGGCCATCGCACCGGCCGAGCTACAGCGGCTGAAGCGCGTGGCGCAATCGCTGCGCGAGGCCGATGTGCGGCTGGAGGCGGCAGCCACCACGCTGGAGTTCGAGCTGCTCGACGGCTGCCAGGTGCGCCTGGGCGACGAGCCGTTGCAGGGCCGCGGCCGCCGCACCGTGGTCAGCCGCACCGACCTCGTGATCGAAGGCCTGGGGCGCATCAGCGTGCAGCCGGGCGGCGCGGACATCCCGGCATTGAAGGCACAGCGCGACGCCCTGGCCACCGAGCAGGCCAGCCTGCTGCAGGGCCTGCGCGTGGCGCACCTGGCCGAAGCCGAGGAGCGTGCGCGCCAGGCCGTGCAGCGGCAGCAGGAGGCGCAGGCCAGCGGCAAGGTGCTGCAGGCGCTGGCGCCCCAGGGCGTGGAGGCGCTTCAGGCCGAGCTGGCTGCGCGCACTGCACGGGCGGGCGAGCTGCGTGCCGCGCTGGCCGGCCTGCCGGCCGCCGCGGAGGATGGCCAGGCCGGGCCCGACCCGGCCAGCGTGCAGGCCCAGGCCGAGCGCGCGGCGGCCGCCCTGGCCGCGGCGGCCCAGGCCCTCAGCCAGGCCCGGGTGGCCGCCGGCAAGGCGCAGAGCGACCATGAGGCCGCCCGCCAGGAACTGGCCGCCGCCCAGGCCACGGCGCAGGACGCCCGGCGCGGCCAGCGCAAGATCGCTGCACAGCAGGCGCTGGTGGACACCGCCGCGCAGGAGGCCACGGCACAGCAGCGCGTGGAGGCCACCGCCGCCGAGCTGAAGGCGCTGAACCTGGCGCTGCTGCGGCAGGACGTGGACCGCCTGTCCCGCAGCGCCCAGCAGCTGGAGGAAGCCCATGAACGCCGCCGCCAGGACATCACCCGGCTGGAGGTGGAGCTGGAGACCAAGGGCGCGCTGGGCCTGGAGGAGCAGCGCGCCGAGCGCGAGCGCGAGCTGGAAGCCGCCAGCCGCCGCGCCACCGAACTGGCCCGCCGCGCCGCCGCGCTCGATCACCTGCTGGGCCTGCTGCGCGAGAAGCGCTCGGCCCTGGCCCGCCGGCTGCGCGCGCCGCTGCAGAAGCACCTGGACCATTACCTCGGCATCCTGTTTCCCGGGGCGCATGTGGAGGTGGCGGACGACCTGTCGCCCGGCGCCATCACCCGCACCGGCCCGCGCGGGCCGGAGAGCGGCAGCTTCGAGGACCTGAGCATCGGCGCACGCGAGCAGATGGGCATCGTCGCCCGGCTTGCCTATGCCGACCTGTTGCAGGAGGCCGGCCGGCCCACGCTGCTCATCCTGGACGATGCGCTGGTCAACACCGACGAGGACCGCCTCGGCCAGATGAAGCGCGTGCTGTACGACGCCGCCCAGCGCCACCAGGTGCTGATCTTCACCTGCCATCCGGCCGCGTGGCGCGACCTGGGCGTGGTGCCGCGCGGGGTTGGAACCTGAGGCGCCGCGCGGCCGCGGGTCGTTCAGGCGCGCAGCGTGCGGTTGAACAGCTCCAGCGTGCGCGCCCAGGCCTGCTGCGCGGCCGCCTTGTCGTAGCGCGGCGTGGTGTCGTTGTGGAAGCCGTGCTGCGTGCCCGGGTACTTCATCGCATTGAAGGGCACGTTGGCCGCCTTCAGGGCCGCTTCGTAGCCGGGCCAGCTGGCATTGATGCGCTCGTCGTTCTCGGCATAGACGATCAACAGCGCCGCCTTGATCTTCGGCACCTGGTCCGCCGGCGGTGCCATGCCGTAGAAGGGCACCGCCGCGCCCAGCTCGGGCAGGCGGGTCGCCAGGAAGTTGGCAATGCCGCCGCCATAGCAGAAGCCCACCACGCCCAGCCTGCCGTTGCCGCCGTCGACCGTCTTCAGATGGTTGCTGGCGGCAATGAAATCCTCCTGCGTCTTCGACTGGTCGAGCTTGCCAAACAGCTCGCGCGCCTTGTCCTCGTCGCCGGGATAACCGCCGAGCGGGAACAGCGCATCCGGCGCAAAGGCGATGAAGTTCTCCAGCGCCAGCCGACGCGCCACGTCCTCGATGTGCGGATTGAGGCCGCGGTTCTCATGCACCACCAGCACCGTGGGCAGCGGCCCCGACGCGCCGGCCGGTCGGGCGAGGTAGCCGCGGCCCTTGCCGTAGCCGCGCGGCGAATCGAACTCCACCGTTTCGGTGCGGATGCGGGCGTCGCCGGCGGGCACCTGCTGCGCCTGCGCGAAGCGCGGGCTCAGCGCCGCCAGCAGCGCGGCGCCGGTGGTGCCGCCCACGGCAAAGCGGGCGGCGCCGTCGATGAAGCCGCGCCGGTCCAGCTGGCCATGCACGTACTGGTCGAACAGCCGCAGCACTTCGGGATGGAAGTCGGCAGCGGTCTGGCGAGGGGGCTCATGGGCCATGGTCACTCCTGTACGGCTTGAAGGACTGTCGGTGTAACCGAGGGCGGCCAACCCGCCGTGCCGCGGGGCCTTGCGCCGGCCCTCGGCCGCGGGCGCCGGCTTGTCCGATCATGTCCGCTTTGGCAACCCGAGCGGCAACATGATCGACCTGCACTACTGGACCACGCCCAACGGCCACAAGATCAGCATCTTCCTGGAGGAATCGGGGCTGCCCTACCAGGTACATCCGGTGAACATCGGCAAGGGCGAGCAGTTCCAGCCCGAGTTCCTGCGCATCTCGCCCAACAACCGCATCCCGGCCATCGTCGACACCGAGCCGGCGGGCGGCGGCGGCCCGCTGTCGGTGTTCGAGTCGGGTGCCATCCTGCTGTACCTGGCCGACAAGACCGGCCGCTTCGTCCCGCAGGACCTGCGCGGCCGCACCGAGGTGCTGCAGTGGCTGTTCTGGCAGATGGGCGGGCTGGGCCCGATGGCCGGGCAGAACGGCCACTTCCACATGGCCGCGCCGGAGAAGATCCCCTATGCGATCGAGCGCTACGTGAAGGAAACGGCGCGGCTGTACGGCGTGCTGGACAAGCGCCTGGCCGACCGCGAGTTCATCGCCGGCGACTATTCCATCGCCGACATGGCCAGCTATCCCTGGGTGGTGCCGCACAAGCTGCACGAGCAGAAGCTGGAGGACTTCCCGAACCTGCAGCGCTGGTTCAACGCCGTGCAGGCACGGCCCGCCGTGCAGCGCGCCTATGCACTGGCGCAGCAGATCAACCCGCCGCGCGAGCTGACCGACGAGGAGAAGGAAGCCCAGCGCAAGATCCTGTACGGCCAGGGCGGGCAGGGCAGCACCGGCGCCACCGTCGTCAAGTAGCCGGCGGCCTGGGCAGCGGCCGGCGCACCATGCGCGCCAGCAGCTGCTCCATGGCCAGCGGCAGGTCGTCGCAGCGTCCGGTGTGCACCTGCGAGGTCTGGATGCTGGCGCTGCGCGGCGCCACCAGCCAGTGGAACCGCTCGCGCACCGGCAGCAGGCCCAGCGCGCCTGCCGCCGCACCCCCTTCGCAGATGCGCGGGATCGCCGCCAGCGCGGCGTTGATGGCATCCAGGTCCACCGACGGGTCCAGCGCCAGCAGCCGGGCCTCGTCCAGCTCGATGCGTGCCTGCAGGAAGCGGCGCGAGGCACACGAGAGGATCACGCCGGCATTGATGAACTCGCCCCGCTCCACGCGCGGCACCACGCGCACGATGGCGTAGTCGTAGTGGCAGGCGAAGCGCTGCGGATCGGGGGCGGTGGTCATCGGCGCGGGGCGGTGTTCAGCGCGGCATGGGCGCGCACGGCTTCGGCGGCGAAGGGGCGTGGCGCCTGCAGCCGCCTGCAGAAATACTGAAGGTAGGCATCGCGGTGTTCAGCGATGCTGGCGAACGGCACGTCGCCGCCCAGCCATTGGTCGGGTATCAGGTCCACGATGGCGCGGATGACGTCTTCATCCAGCAGCGCGCCCAGGCGCGCATCGGCCTCGGCCAGCCGGCTGGCGTGCGGCAGCAGTACATGGTCCTTCACATGCGCGAAGGCACTGGTCGCACGCGCCAGGTAATCGTTCCAGTCATGGTGGAAGAACAGCGCCGCGCCATGGTCGATCAGCCACAGCCGGCGGTGCCACAGCAGCAGGTTGGCATTGCGCGGCGTGCGGTCGATGTTGGTGGTGAACGCGTCGTGCCAGACGACGGCCGATGCCTCGTCGGCATCGGGCTGCTGCACCAGCGGGTCGAAGGTGACGCTGCCGGGCAGGTAGTCCAGCGCGAGATTCAGGCCCGCGCTGGCGCGGATCAGGTCCTGGATCTCCGGGTCGGGCTCGGTGCGGGCCATCTCGGGGTCGAGCTGCATGAACACGATCTCGGGCACCCGCAGGCCGACCGCGCGGGCCAGCTCGCCAGCCACCAGCTCGGCGATCAGGGCCCGGGGCCCCTGGCCGGCACCGCGGAACTTGAGCACGTACAGGCCCTGGTCGCAGGCCTCCACCACCGCGGGCAGCGAGCCGCCCTCGCGCAGCGGCGTGACGTAGCGCGTGGCGGCGATGGTGCGGATGGTGGGCGGGTTGGGCATGGCCGGCATGTTCCTTCAGGTGCCGCGGAACTGCATCGCATGCAGCCGCGCATACAGGCCGCCGCGGGCCAGCAGCTCGGCGTGCGTGCCTTGCTCCACCACGCGGCCGTGCTCCATGGCCACCACGCGGTCCGCATGCTCGATGGTGGACAGCCGGTGCGCGATGACCAGCGTGGTGCGGCCCTGCATCAGCCGCTCCAGCGCCTGCTGCACCGCGCGCTCGCTTTCGCTGTCCAGGGCGGAGGTGGCCTCGTCCAGGATCAGGATGGGTGCGTTCTTGTAGATGGCCCGTGCAATGGCCACGCGCTGGCGCTGGCCGCCCGAGAGCTGGCTGCCGTTGTGGCCGATGACGGTATGGATGCCCTGCGGCAGCCGCTCGACGAACTCATGAAGGTTGGCATCGCGCAGCGCGGCCTGCACCCGCGGCTCGTCCAGCGTGTCGCCCAGCGCCACGTTGGCGGCCAGCGTGTCGTTGAACAGCACCACGTCCTGGCTCACCAGCGCGAACTGCCGGCGCAGCGCCGCCATCTGCCACTGCGCCAGCGGCACGCCGTCCAGCGTGATGGTGCCCGCCGTGGGTTCGATGAAGCGTGGCAGCAGGTGCACCAGCGACGACTTGCCGGCGCCGGAAGGGCCCACCAGGGCCACCGTTTCGCCGGCCTTCAGGGCCAGGCTCACGTCGTCCAGCGCCGGCGGCTGGTCGGGCCGGTAGCGCAGGCCCACCTGCTGCAGCGTCAGCTGGCCGCGGCTGCGGCCCTCGGGCGCATGGCTGCCGCCGGTCTCGGGCGCCACCTTTTCCACCAGGTCGATGCCGCGCTCCAGCGCGGCCAGGCCGCGCGTCAGGGGCGCGGCCACGTCGGCCAGGTGCTTCATCGGGGAGGTCATCATCAGCATCGCGGTGACGAAGGCGACGAAGTCGCCGACGCTGGCACCGTCGCCCGTGCGGGCCTGCCACAGCGCCATCGCGATCACCGACGACAGCGCCAGCGCCGCCAGCAGCTGCGTGATGGGCGAGACGATGGCACCGGCCGCGGCTGACTTCATCACCAGCCGCCGCAGCCGCCGCCCCTGGTCCTTGAAGCGCTCGAGCTGCGAGCGCCCGGCCCCGTGCAGCCGCACGATGCGCCAGGCCAGCACGTTCTCCTCGACCACGTAGGCCAGGTCGTCGGTGGCGTTCTGGCCCAGCACCGCCAGCTTCTGCAGCCGTCGCGAGACCACCCGCATCACCACCGCCACGGCCGGTGCCAGCACCACCACGAACAGCGTGAGCCGCCAGTTCAGCCACAGCAGGTAGCCGAACAGCGCCACCACGGTGAGCGAGTCCCGCACCAGCGTGAGCAGCGCATTCACCAGCCGGTCGGCGCCCTGCTGCACCTCGTACACCACGGTGTTGGTCAGACCGCTGGCGGTGTGGCTGCCGTACAGGCCCGGCGCCGCGTCCAGCAGGCGGCAGAACATGGCCTCGCGCAGGTTCAGCACCGCGCCATTGGCGGCCCAGCTCAACGCGTACTGCGCGATGAAGGTGGCGGCGCCACGCACGATGTACAGGCCGATGATGGCCGCCGGCACCAGCCACAACGAGAACGTGGTGCCGGTGAAGCCCTTGTCCAGCAAGGGCTTCAGCAGGGCCGGAATCATCGGCTCCGTGGCGGCGCTGATGGCCGCGGCCATCATGGCAATCAGGATGCCTGGACGGCTCGGTCGGAAGTAGGGCGCCACGCGCCCCAGGCGTTGCAGCAAGGTCGGCATCGGCGGCGATTATCAGCGCCGGTGCCTACAATCCCGGGCATCAAGGCCAGCCTATCTCCACTGAGTGAACCGATTGCCGCCTTGCGGGTCCATTCCCGCCATGACCCGTCGTAGAACCCTGCTCGGCGCACTGGGCGCCTCCCTTTCGCTGCCATCGCTCGCGCAATTCCGCGTCGAGATCAGCGGCGTCGGTGCCACGCAATTGCCGGTGGCCATCGCCGCGTTCCGGGGCGAGGACGCCTCCGGACAGTCCATCTCCTCCATCGTGCGCGCCGACCTGGAGCGCAGCGGCCTGTTCCGCAACGTCGATGCGCCGGGCACGCTGGACGAGACTGCCTCGCCCGCCATCGCCGAATGGCGCGGCCGCGGTGCCGATGCCCTGCTGCTGGGCTCGGTCACGCGGCTGGCCGACGGCCGCTTCGACGTGCGCTACAAGCTCTGGGACATCGTCAAGGGCGCCGACCTCGGCGGCCAGAGCCTGCCCGTGGTGGCCGGCGACCTGCGCCTGGCCGCCCACCGCATCGCCGATGCCGTGTACGAGAAGCTCACCGGCGAGCGCGGCGTGTTCTCCACCCGCATCGCCTACGTCACCCGCAGCGCCAACCGCTACAGCCTGCGCGTGACCGACGCCGATGGCGAAGGCGGTCAGGTCGCCCTGGCCAGTCCCGAGCCCATCATCTCGCCCGCCTGGTCGCCCGATGGCCGCGAGCTGGCCTATGTGTCCTTCGAGACGCGCAAGGCGGTGGTCTGGATCCAGGACGTGAGCTCCGGCCAGCGCCGCCAGGTAGCCAACTTCCGCGGCAGCAACAGCGCGCCGGCGTGGTCGCCCGACGGCTCGCAACTGGCGGTCACGCTGTCGCGCGATGGCGGCTCGCAGCTGTTCCTGATGGGGCGCGACGGCGGCAACCTGCGCCGCATCACCAACACCATGGCCATCGACACCGAGCCGGCGTTCTCGCCCGATGGCCGCTGGCTCTATTTCGTCAGCGACCGCGGCGGCAGCCCGCAGGTCTACCGCATGCCTGCTGGCGGTGGCGGTGCCGACCGGGTGAGCTTCACCGGCAACTACAACATCAGCCCGACGCTCAGCCCCGATGGCCGCTCGATGGCCTGGGTCACGCGCCAGGGCGGCGGCTTCAAGCTGGTGGTGGCTGATGCCGCCGGCGGCAATGCGCAGACGATCACCGACACCAGCAGCGATGAGAGCCCGAGCTTCGCACCCAACAGCCGGCTGCTCATCTACGCCACGCGTGCCCAGGGCCGCGACGTGCTGATGACCACCACGCTGGACGGCAAGATCAAGGCCCGGCTGCTGTCCTCGGGCGTCGACGTCCGCGAGCCCGTGTGGGGCCCGTTCGGCCGTTGAGCGTCCGCACCTGAAGTACCCATTCAAACCCCTCCACTTCCCAAATCGAAAGGAAGCACCATGACTGCTTTTCGTTCTTCCCTCGGCGCCCTGGCCGTCGCCGCCCTGCTGGCCGGCTGCGGTTCCAACGTCAAGCTCGATGAGAACGCCGGCAACGTGCCGGTGGAGTCGCGCAATCCCGCGGGCAATGCGGGTGGTGCCACCGGCGGCGCAGGCCAGTCGGGCGTGGCCACGGTCGACCTCGGCGCGTCGCGCAACAATGCCGGCAGCAACCTGCCGCGTGTCGTGTACTTCGACTTCGACAGCTTCAGCGTCAAGGACGAGTACCGCAACGTGATCGAAGCCAACGCCCGCGCGCTGGCCGCCGACCGCAACAAGCGCGTGGCCGTGGAAGGCCACACCGACGAGCGCGGCGGCAGCGAATACAACCTGGCCCTCGGCCAGAAGCGTGCCGAGGCCGTGGCCCGTGCGCTGACGCTGCTGGGCGCCTCCGCGACGCAGGTGGAAGCCACCAGCTTCGGCAAGGAGCGTCCGGCGGTGCAGGGCAGCGACGAGTCCGCCTATGCGCAGAACCGCCGCGCCGAGATCAAGGACAAGTGAGATGCGCCGCACGCTGATCGCGGCGGCCCTGGCGGCGTTGGCCTTCAGCGCCAACGCGGCCTTGTTCGAGGACGAGGACGCGCGCCGCGCCATCCTCGAACTGCGCAGCAAGCAGGCCGCCACCGAGGACCAGCTCAAGGCCGCGCTGGCCCGCCTGAACGAAAGCAACGAGCAGGTGCGCCGCAGCCTGCTCGACTTGAATGCCCAGCTGGAAGCGCTGCGCAGCGACAACGCGCGCCTGCGCGGCCAGCAGGAGCAGCTGCTGCGCGACGTGTCCGAGCTGCAGCGCCAGCAGAAGGACATCGCCCAGGGCGTGGACGAGCGCATGCGCAAGCTGGAGCCGCAGAAGGTGGCGGTGGACGGCAAGGAGTTCCTGGCCGATCCGGAGGAAACCCGCCAGTACGACGCGGCCATCAAGCTGCTGCGTGGCGGCGACTTTGCCGGCGCTTCCAATGCGCTGGCCGCCTTCGTGCGCAGCTTCCCGGCCAGCGGCTACAACGACAGCGCCCGCTTCTGGCTGGGCAATGCGCTGTACGGCAAGCGTGACTACAAGGAGTCGGTGGCCACCTTCCGCGCCTTCCTGGCGGCTGCGCCCACGCATCCCAAGGCCCCCGAGGCCTTGCTGGCGGTGGCCAACACGCAGGTGGAGATGAAGGACAGCAAGTCGGCCCGCGTCACGCTGAATGAGCTGCTGAAGAACTATCCGCAATCCGAGGCGTCGGTGGCCGCCAAGGAACGGCTGGCTGCGTTGAAGTAAGCCCGCTTCCGTGGAGCACGACGCCGACCTGGAACGCCGCTTCGGCGGCCTGCGCCGCCTGTATGGCGATGCGGGCTATGCCCGCGTGCGTGCCGCCCGCGTGGCGGTGGTGGGCCTGGGCGGCGTGGGCTCCTGGGCGGCCGAGGCACTGGCCCGCAGTGGCGTGGCAACGCTGGTGCTGATCGACCTGGACCATGTGAGCGAGTCCAACGTCAACCGGCAGATCCAGGCCCTGGGCGCCACCATCGGCCAGTCGAAGGCCGAGGCGCTGAAGGCCCGCATTGCCGACATCCATCCCGGCTGCGAAGTCATCTGCGTCGAGGACTTCGTCGAGCCGACCAACTGGCCGGCGCTGCTGCCGGTGCCCGTCAGTGCCTTGATCGACTGCTGCGACCAGGTGCGGGCCAAGCTGGTGCTGGCCGAGTGGGCCTTGCGGGAGCAGCTGCCGCTGGTCACCGTGGGCGCGGCTGGCGGCAAGCAACTGGCGCAGAAGGTGGAAGTCGACGACCTCTCGCTGTCCACGCACGACCCGCTGCTGGCTTCCATGCGCCAGCGGCTGCGCAAGGCCGGCGCCGCGCCGCGGCAGGGCGCCATCGGCGTGCGCTGCGTGTTTTCTCGCGAGCCGGTGCGTGCGCCGGATGGCGAGTGCGACATCGACGGCACGCTCAACTGCCATGGCTATGGCTCGACCGTCACCGTCACCGCCACCTTTGGCCTGGTGGCTGCTGGCGAAACCATCCAGCAGCTGATTTCGGCCAAGCCTATTGGCAAGCTCGAAAAACATGCTATAGTGCAGGGCTCTGCAGACGGGTTCATTACTCAGTCGGGTTGTTAGCTCAGTCGGTAGAGCAGCGGACTTTTAATCCGTTGGTCACAGGTTCAAGTCCTGTACAACCCACCAGTTCGCTGATGCAGGAATTGGACAAGATCAGGGGCTCTTAGCTCAGTTGGTAGAGCAGCGGACTCTTAATCCGTTGGTCGAGTGTTCGAGTCACTCAGGGCCCACCAAATCGCTCGAAGAAAAAGGCTTGCACGACAGTGCAGGCCTTTTTTCTTTGGCGCGCCGCTTTCGCGGGCGCCCCGGCATTGCTCAGGCCGACTTCACCATCTGCAGGATCTGCCCGGCGTCCAGCGTGCGGGCCTTCTGCTGGATCTGCGGCAGGTACTGCGTCTGCAGTTGCTTGGCCGGCTGCAGCAATGACTGGAAGGTCTCCTGCAGCATCGCGGTGCTCATCTGACGCCCACCGGCGTAATAGCGCTTGGCCAGGTGGCCCAGTGCGTAGGTGCTGGCGAACGAAAACGCCATGCCGGTGGCCGCGCTGCCCAGCCCTCGGCCCAGGCCGCCGCCCACCTTGCCGAGCAGCCCGCCCAGCAGCTTGCGGCCGAACTGCTCCACATACTGCGACGTGAGGCCCACGCCGGCCGCGGCGATGAATTCCTTGATGTGGCCCTTGTCCAGCTCATAGCCATGGGCCTGGCCGATGCGGTACACCAGCTTCATCTGCAGCGGAATGATGGCCATCGAGGCCCAGCTCTGCGGCAGCAGCTCCAGCGCACCGTTCAGGATCGAATGGTTGAGGATGGAGCTGTCCAGGTCGGCGGTGGGTACCTGCGCGGCTGGCGCCGGTGTGGCGGTGGCCAGCGGTGGCGGCACGGTGACCGGCACCGCGGCGATGGCATCGGCCTCGCGTTCCACCTCGGCCGTCTGGGTGCGGCCCAGCTTGAGCGCCGACTTCAGCTGCGACAGGAAGGCCTGCTCGGCGGGTGACTGCGTGCCATCGGCATCACACACGCACACCGCCATCTCGTAGGCCAGCAGGCGCTGGCCTTCGTCGGGTAGTGCGGCCGCAGCCTGCGCCACGTTCACCCGCTTGAGCAACACGTCCTGGTACAGGCCGGCCAGGGCCGGCGTGCCGGACTCGCCGGCCAGGCTGTCGGCGATGCGCTTGATCTCCTCGCGCTCGGTGTCGGCCTTCTCGCCATCGGCAAAGGCGGCCAGCAGGGCGATGGTCAGCAACGCGCGTTGTTCGGTGGCTTGCATGGTGTGTCGGGCGGCCGTTGGCCGGGCAGTCAGGGAAGCTCGTCGGACACTCCGCGCGGCGCGGGAGTTCCGGTATCCGGCTGTACGACAGTGCGCAGGCGCAGCTGCTGGTCGAACTCGCCCTTGCGGGTGTCGAACAGCGTGCCCTCCAGCGTCTTGAGCATGGCGGAGAAGGTGGGGTGGCCGAACTCCTTCGGGTCGAAGGTGGGATCGAGCCGGCGCACCATGTTCAGGATGGGCGCCTTGTTCACCCAGGCATCGCCCTTCGATTCGGCCAGCAGCCTGACGGCGCGCTCGATGGTGGCGTTGGCCTGCTCTTCCGGCGTGGGCGCAGGGCTGGGCGTGGAGGCCGTGGCAGGTGCTTCGTCGGCCACCAGGCTGTCGTAGTAGCGGAATTCATGGCAGCTCTTGGCCCAGTGGCGGTTGGTGGAACGCCGGGTGCCGATGCCGATGAGCCGCCGGCCCGCGGCCTTGACCTTCTGCGCCACTGGCATGAAGTCGCTGTCGCCGCCCACGATGATGACGGTGCCGATGTGGCCGAAGCGGGTGATGTCCTCCACCGCGTCCAGGCACAGCTTGATGTCGGCGCCGTTCTTGGCCGAGGCGCCCGGCGGAAAGAGCTGGATCAGCTCCACCGCGCCCTGCAGCAGCGCGTCGCGGTAGCGGCCGAAGTACTGCCAGTTGCAGTAGGCGCGGTTGATGGCCACCGGCCCGAAGGAGGCGGCCAGCTCCAGCACGGCCTGCACCTGCACCAGCGGCTCCTGCACCTTGAAGCGGTTGTCGGGCTTGCCGTAGGTGCCTTCGCCGAAGGCGGCTTCCACCAGGCTGGCATGCAGGTTCTCGAAGTCCCAGTAGAGCGCGACGGACTGGTTGTCTTGGGTGTCTTGGCCATTCATGGCCTGCATGATGCCCGCTGGCCGGCCGCGGGCGTTCAGCCGTGGCCGGTGGCCGCCAGCTCGTCGTCGCCCACCACCGAGACCAGCGCCGGCCGGCCGACGATCAGCGGGTCGACCGGCCCCACCGTGGCCAGCTCGCGCTGCGTATACGGCAGGCGGTGCAGCAGGTAGCGCATCGCGTTCAGGCGCGCGCGCTTCTTGCAATCGCTCTTGATCACCGTCCACGGCGCATCCGAGGTGTCGCAGTGCACGAACATCGCTTCCTTGGCGTGGGTGTAGTCGTCCCACTTGTCGAGCGAGGCCATGTCGATCGGGCTCAGCTTCCACTGCTTCAGCGGATGCACCTTGCGCTCCTTGAAGCGGCGCCGCTGCTCGGCCTGGCTGACCGAGAACCAGAACTTGAACAGGTGCACGCCGCTGCGCACCAGCTGCCTTTCGAACTCGGGCGCCTGGCGCAGGAATTCGTCGTACTCGTGGTCGGAGCAGAAGCCCATCACCCGCTCGACGCCGGCGCGGTTGTACCAGCTGCGGTCGAACAGCACGATCTCGCCGCGCGTGGGCAGGTGCTCGATGTAGCGCTGGAAATACCACTGGCCACGCTCCACCTCGCTGGGTTTTTCCAGCGCCACCACGCGGGCGCCGCGTGGGTTCAGGTGCTCCATGAAACGCTTGATGGCGCCGCCCTTGCCGGCAGCGTCGCGGCCCTCGAAGAGGATGACCACCCGCTGGCCGGTGTCCTTCACCCAGGCCTGCAGCTTCAGCAGCTCCACCTGCAGCCGGTACTTCTGGTGTTCGTAGCTCTTGCGCGAGAGCAGGTTCTTGTACGGGTAGGTGCCTTCGCGCCAGCCGGCGCTCAGTTCCGCATCGGGGTCGATGGCGGGGCGTTGGGCGTCGGCGCGGCGCGGAGGCTCGAACAAGGCGCGGCGCAGCGCCTTCACCTCGTCGGGCGAAGCGCCGGCGATGAGCGTCTGCAGCTGGTGCAGCGCCTCGCCGGCGGGCGTCTTGCGGCCGGCATCGGCCAGCAGGTCGGACACCACCAGCGACTGCACCGTGGCGGTGGTGCTGCTGCGCCGCTGCACCTGGTCGGCCTCTGCGGCGCGTGCGGTCAGGCTGGGCAGGGTGTCGCCGGCCTGTACCGGGCGTGGCGCGGTGGCCGGGCGCGTCGGCAGCCGCTTGCCGGCGCGGATCACTGCAGTGGAACGGGAGGGAGCGCGAACTGCAGTGTCTTTGGCCATGCCTGTCTCGCTGGTTGAAAACCAGCGATGTTGCGCCGGCCGTCGCGGCGTTGCTTGATCCGCGTCAAACCGCGGCCAGCGCGCGCAGCACGTCGTGGCAGGCACCCATGGTGTGGTAATCGGTCTTGCCGGCCGGGCTCTTCTCGTCGGAGTAGGGCCGGTTGTCGGGCGTGCGGATGCGGTACCAGGCGCCATGCTGGTGGTCGATCATGTGGGCCCAGCTGTAGCTCCACAGGCGGTCGTACCACTGCCAGTAGCCGGGCTCGCCGGTGCGCAGGCCCAGCAGCGCGGCGGCCGCGAAGCTCTCGGCCTGTACCCAGAAGTACTTGTCGGCGTCGCACACGGCGCCGCCGGGCTCGAACCCATACACCAGGCCGCCGTGCTGCGCATCCCAGCCGTGCTGCACGGCGGTATCGAAGAAGCGGCGCGCGGTGGGCACGATCCAGTCCGGGCGCGCGGCCGGCGGCAGCCGCGCTTCCAGCTGCAGCAGCAGCTTGGCCCATTCGGTGAGGTGGCCGGTCTGGAAGCCCCAGGGCCGGAAGATGTTGCTGCGGTCGTGGCGGTTGTAGTCCCAGTCCACCTGCCAGGCACCTTGCGGGCCGGTGCGGTAGTGCTCCCACACCAGGCCATCGGCCAGCCCGGCCAGCCGCTGCGTGACCGATTCGGCCAGCAGCAGCGCACGGTCGAGGAAGCGTTGCTCGCCGGTGGCCTCGTGGGCCGCCAGCATCGCCTCGCAGCCGTGCATGTTGGCGTTCTGGCCGCGGTAGGGGCTGAGCTGCCAGCCGGGCGTGGCCTCGTCGGCATACAGGCCGTTGGCCGGCTCCCAGAAGCGCTGTTCCATCAAGGCGAAGGTGTCGTGCAGGCCGGCCAGCGCTTCGCCGATGCCGGCCATCACCGCATGCGCATGGGCCAGCAGCACGAAGGCCATGCCGTAGCAGTGCTGGGTCGCGTCCTGCACCGTGGCGCGTTGGCCGTCCCAGTCCAGCAGCCAGGCATGGCCGCCGTTGGGCTGCCCATGCGCCTGCTGCACGAACTGCAGCGCATGGCGCGCGGCGGCCTGGTCGTGCGGCCGGCCGAAGCGGCGGAAGGCCATCGCATGGTTGAAGACGAAGCGCGTGCTGCTGACCAGGTGCCGCGTGCGGCGGTCGTAGACCGTGCCGTCGTCCTTGAAGAAGTGGAAGAAGCCGCCGCTGGCATCGAGCGCGCGGCCCTCGTAGAAGGACAGCGTGTGGCGGATGTGGCCGAGCAGGAAGTCGGGCGAGCGGAAGTCGGGCTGTGGCGTGTTCATCGTGCGGTACGGCGTGGGCTGCGCGCGGCAGGGGCGGCGCTGCCGCGCATTCTGCGCGGCGCGCCCTGGGCGAAGCGGGCCAGCAGCTGCAGCACCTGCTGCGCAGCGGCATCCAGCCGCGCCGGCGGCCGGTGGGCGATGCCCAGGTGCCGGGTGAGGGCGGGCTTGAGCGGGCGCAGCTGCATGCCGGCATCCAGCTGCGACAGCGGTCCGCCCACCTCTTCCATCGGCAGCACGGCGGCGCCGTAGCCGGCGGCCACCAGGCTCTTCATGGCCAGGGTGTAGTTCAGCTCGATGCGCGCCCGCGGGCTGTGGCCGGCGGTGGCGAACCATTCCATCGTCAGCCGGTACATGCGGGTGGTGGCATCGTTGAAGATGAGCGGCTTGCCGGCCAGCCAGTCGGGCGTGACGCTGCGCGGGGCGGCCCAGGCACCGGGCAGGAAGGCCATCATCGGATCGCTGCGCCAGGCGCTCACCTGCACCTCGTCGGATGCCGGCTGCGGCAGTGCCACCACGCCGATGTCCAGCGTGCCGGCATGCAGCCGCGCCATGGTTTCGTCGGAGCCGAGGATGGCCAGGTCGACGTCGATGTCCGGCGCCTGCTCGGCCAGCGCCGCCAGCACCTGCGGCAGCAGGTGCACGATCACGCCGGTGGAGGTGCCCAGCCGCACCTTGCCCGCCCGGCCCTGGGCGATGCGGCGCACGCTCTCGGCCGCGTCGTCCGCGCCCTTGAGCAGGCCGCGTGCATGGTCGATGAGCGCCGCGCCAGCGGCCGTGGGCGTGGCCTTACGCGGCCCGCGCTCCAGCAGCGGCACGCCCATGCGCGATTCCAGCTCGGCGATGTGCAGGCTGACCGTGGGCGCGGCCAGGTGCAGCGCCCGCGAGGCGGCGGCGAAGGTGCCGAGGTCGGCGATGGACACCAGCGTCTGCAGCTGGTCGAGGTTGATGGCACGCATTCAGCAATGCTGAAGCAAAGCGTCAGATCATTCAACTTTTCAAAGGTGTGCACGGATCGCACCATCACTGCCCAACCACACGGGAGATGCGATGGACACCTTGCTGGACACCTCCACGGCGCCGCCTGCCGGCGCGGCCCGGCCGCTGCCGCCGATGCGCTGGCTGCAGGCCGCCCACGATGCCTGGCGGGCCGCCCGCCGGCGCGCGGCCGATTTCCGCACGCTGCAGGCCATGGGCGAAGCCGAGCTGCGCGACCTGGGCATCGGCCGCGGGGAGGCCGGCCACGTCATCCGATGCGGCGGCAAGTCCCGCGGGCCGTGGTGACATGGGGCGGGCGGTACGATCGACGCCGCCATGTCCCAGCCCGCGCCAGCCCCCATTTCCGACCTGCACATCGCCCGCGCCGAGGTGCTGCCCGAGCCCCGCGCGCTGCGCGAGGCCCTGCCGGCCGGTGAGGCCGAAGCCGCGCACATCCGCCAGTCGCGCGAGGCCGTGCGCGCCATCCTGCGCGGCGAGGACGACCGGCTGCTGGTGATCGCCGGCCCCTGTTCCATCCACGATCCGGACAGCGCGCTGGAATACGCCGGCCGCCTCTTGCCGCTGGCCCGGCGGCTGCAGGGCGACCTGCTGGTGGTGATGCGGGTGTACTTCGAGAAGCCGCGCACCCGCATGGGCTGGAAGGGCCTGATCTACGACCCCGGGCTGGACGGCAGCGGCGATATCGGCCGCGGCCTGCACGAGGCCCGCCGGCTGCTGCTGGCCTGCGCGCGCATGGGCATGCCCACCGCCTCGGAGATCCTGGACCTGGTGACGCCGCAGTACTACGCCGAGCTGCTGACCTGGGGCGCCATCGGCGCACGCACCGTGGAAAGCCCGCTGCATCGGCAGATGGCCTCGGCGCTGTCGGCGCCGGTGGGCTTCAAGAACACCACCTACGGCGGCCTGGCGCCGGCCATCGACGCCATCCATGTGGCAATGCAGCCGCACACCTTTCCGTCCGTCTCGCTGGAGGGGCGGGCGATGGTGGTCACCACCACCGGCAATCCGGACGGCCACCTGATCCTGCGCGGCGGCAGCGACGGCCCCAACTACGGTGCCGAGCATGTGGCCCGTGCCGCGCAGGCGCTGCGCGAATCCGGCCTGCCGGAGCGCGTGGTGATCGACTGCAGCCACGGCAACAGCAGCAAGGACTATGCACGCCAGCCGCTGGTGGCCGCCGACGTGGCAGGCCAGGTGGCGGCCGGCGCGGCCGTGCCTTGCGGCGTGATGCTGGAGAGCCACCTGGTGGAAGGCCGGCAGGACATCACCCACGGCCACCAGGGCCTGCGCCACGGCCAGAGCGTGACCGACGCCTGCATCGGCTGGGACGCCACCGTCGGCGCGCTGGAAGGCCTGGCCGCCGCGGTGCGGGCCCGCCGCCTGCTCCAGCCCGCCTGAAGACTTCCGCCAGGACGCCACATGACCCCGATTGCCCTCGACACCCTGCGCGCCGCCTTTGCCGGCCGCCTGCTCACCGCGCCCGACGAGATGGCGCCCTTTCTCACCGACTGGCGCGGCAAGTGGCACGGCGCCGCCATCGCCGTGGCCCAGCCCGACAGTGCCGCCGACGTGGCGGCGGTGATGGCCTGGTGCCACGAGCGGCAGGTGCCGGTGGTGCCGCAGGGCGGCAACACCGGGCTGTCCGGCGGCGCCACGCCGGACGACAGCGGTCGCGCGCTGGTGCTGTCGCTGGCACGGCTGAACAAGGTGCGCCGCATCGACACGCAGAACAACACGATGGAGGTGGAAGCCGGCGTCACGCTGCAGCAGGTGCAGGACGCGGCGGCGGAGGCCGGGCGCCTCTTTCCGCTGAGCCTGGCGGCCGAGGGCACCTGCACCATCGGCGGCAACCTGGCCACCAATGCCGGCGGCGTGCAGGTGCTGCGCTACGGCAATGCGCGCGAGCTGTGCCTGGGCCTGGAAGTGGCCACCGCCGACGGCGAGCTGTGGAACGGCCTGCGCGGCCTGCGCAAGGACAACACCGGCTACGACCTGCGCGACCTGTTCATCGGCAGTGAAGGCACGCTCGGCGTGATCACCGCGGCCACGCTCAAGCTGTTCCCGCAGCCGGCGGCCAAGGTGGTGGCCTTCGTCGCCGTGCCCTCGCCGGACGCGGCGCTGTCGCTGCTGGCCCTGGCGCAGTCGAAGCTGGCGGCCAGCCTGACGGCCTTCGAGCTGATCAGCGACGTCTGCATCGGCCTGGTGCTCAAGCACATGCCCGGCAGCCGCCAGCCGCTGGGCGAGGCCAGCCCCTGGTACGTGCTGCTGGAGGTGTCCGACGCGCATGACGAGGCACATGCGCAGGCCGCCATCGAAGGGCTGCTGGAAGCCGCGCTCGAAGAGGGCCATGCCACCGACGCGGCGGTGTCCACCTCGCTGGCGCAGTTCGAGGCGCTGTGGGCGCTGCGCGAGAACATCTCCGAATCGCAGGGCGCCGAAGGCAAGACGATCAAGCACGACATCGCCCTGCCGATCTCGCGGATCCCCGAGTTCCTGGCCAGCACCGATGCGGCCATCGCCGCGCAGTTCAGCGGGGTGCGCTTGGTCGTGTTCGGCCACCTGGGCGACGGCAACCTGCACTACAACCTGTCGCCCGCCGAAGACCGCCTGGGCCCGGTGCATGCGCCGGCCTTCGTGGCACTGGAAGGCCCGCTGAACAGGCTGGTGCACGACGCGGTGGCCGCGCGCGGCGGCTCCATCTCGGCCGAGCACGGCCTGGGCGTACTGCGCCGCGACGAGGCCGCCCGCTACAAGAGCCCCGTCGAGCGGCGCATGATGCAGGCGGTGAAGTTGGCGCTGGATCCGCTGGGGCTGATGAATCCGGGCAAGCTGCTGGCCTGAAGGCGCCGCAGGGCCGCGGGTTCCACCCGGCACGCGCCGTCACCTTTGCGACCGCCGCCGGCGCCCCGCGGTGGTTCAATCAACCATCGGGCCCCGGCGTTCCTGCGCGGCGGCCCTTGGTGGGCCAGTGCGAAGGAGACAACCATGAGCTGGGACTATTCGGCCAAGACGACCGATCTGCTGAAGCGCCTGAACGCGTTCTTCGACGAACACATCTACCCCAACGAGGCGCGCTACCACGCCGAGATGGACGCCTTCCGCCGAGCCGGCAACGCCTGGCAACAGCCCGCGGTGGTGGAGGAACTGAAGGTCATCGCCCGCAAGCAGGGCCTGTGGAACATGTTCCTGCCGCACGAGTACCGCGGCGTGCCCGGCATCAGCAACCTGGACTACGCCCCGCTGTGCGAGGTGATGGGCCGGGTGAGCTGGTCCAGCGAGGTGTTCAACTGCTCCGCGCCCGACACTGGCAACATGGAAACGCTGGAGCGCTACGGCACCCCCGCGCAGCAGGACCGCTGGCTGGCGCCGCTGCTGGCCGGCGAGATCCGCTCGGCCTTCCTGATGACCGAGCCGGCGGTGGCTTCGTCGGACGCCACCAACATCCAGTGCGACATCCGCCGCGACGGCGACCACTACGTCATCAACGGCCGCAAGTGGTTCTCCTCCGGCGCGGGCAGCCCGCATTGCGCCATCTACATCGTGATGGGCAAGACCGACGTCAACGCGCCGCGGCATTCGCAGCAGTCGATGGTCCTGGTGCCGGCCGACACCCCGGGCGTGAAGGTGGAACGCCACATCAGCGTGTTCGGCTACGACGATGCGCCGCACGGCCACATGGAGATCTCGCTGACCGACGTGCGCGTGCCGGCCGAGAACATGCTGCTGGGCGAGGGCCGCGGCTTCGAGATCGCGCAGGGCCGCCTCGGCCCCGGCCGCATCCATCACTGCATGCGCTCCATCGGCGCGGCCGAGCGCGCGCTGGAGATGATGATCGACCGGCTGCAGACCCGCATCGCCTTCGGCAAGCCGCTGGCCGAGCAGTCGATCTGGCACGAGCGCATCGCCGAATCGCGCTGCATGATCGACCAGGCCCGGCTGCTGACGCTGAATGCCGCGCACCGCATGGACGTGGCCGGCAACAAGGCTGCGCAGGCCGAGATCGCGATGATCAAGGTCGTGGCGCCCAACGTCTCGTGCAAGGTGGTGGACTGGGCCATCCAGGCCCACGGCGGCGCCGGCGTCAGCCAGGACTTCTGGCTGGCCGAGGCCTATGCCCACCAGCGCACCGTGCGCATCGTCGACGGCCCGGACGAAGTGCATCGCCGTGCCATCGCCAAGATCGAGCTGGGCAAGCGCGCCGCGGTGCGCGCTGCGCGGGGCGGCGGCACGCCGGATTGACCCGCACCCGGTGCAGGGGTTTGCGCGGCGGCGCAGGATGGCGTCATGACCAGACAAGTTGCCCTCCTCGCCGCCGTGCTGCTGGCCGGCTGCGCCAGCTACGGCACCGGCGGCCTGCAGGCCGGCCAGACGGCCGACGAGGTGGCTGCCCGCATGGGCGCACCCACCGGCCGCTATACCCTGCCCGACGGCCGCACCCGGCTGGAATACGCCCGCGGGCCCTTCGGCAAGCACACCTACATGGTCGACCTGGATGCCCAGGGCCGCGTGCGTTCCTGGGAACAGGTGCTCACCGAGCAGCGGCTGGTGCAGGGCGTGCAGCCCGGCATGCCGGTGGAGGTGCTGCTGCGTGAGTTCGGCCGCCCGGCGGAGAAGCGTTCCGGCGGCCGCCAGGGCGGCGAGGTGTGGTCGTACCGCTACGATGCCTGGGGCTGCTTCTGGTACCAGGTGTCCGTCACCGATGGCCAGGTGCGCAGCGCGTCGCCGGGCATCGACCCGCTGTGCGACGTGGGCAACGACAGCAAACCTTCATGACGATCACGCTCTACGGCATTCCCAATTGCGACACGGTGAAGAAGGCCCGCGACTGGCTGGAACGCCACGACGTGCCCTACCAGTTCCACGACTTCAAGAAGGCCGGCGTGCCGGCCGACCGGCTGGCGCACTGGCTGCAGGCGGCCGGCTGGGACACGCTGCTCAACCGCAAGGGCACCACCTGGCGCAAGCTGGATGACGACACCCGCGCCGCGGCGGTGGATGCGGCCAGCGCTTCCCGGTTGATGGTGGCGCAGCCCAGCGTCATCAAGCGCCCGGTGGTGGAGTGGGCCGACGGCACGGTGACCGTGGGCTTCGATGCGGCCGACTGGGCGGCCCGCGCCTGAACCCGCCTACAGCGCCAGCTCGAAGCCGGCCTCCGCCACTGCCTGGCCGTTGACCAGCACTTCCACCCGGTGCCAGCCCGCGTGGTAGCGCCGGGTGGTGATGGGCCTGAGCGCATGGCGCTTGCGCAGCAGGCGTGATTCACCGGCCGCCAGCACCAGCTTCCAGCCCTTGAACACCTTGGCGGTAGCGCCGCCGCGGGCCTTCACGTGGTGCACCGCATAGTCGATCTCGAGCGACTGCGGCTGCCGGGCGGTGGACTGCAGGCCCACCTCCAGCGTCACGCCGTCCTCGCCCAGCCGGGCCTGCCCCGGCGTGATGGCCAGCGTGGCGGTGCCGGCCAGCGCCTGGCCCAGCCCCCAGGCGGACAGCACGCGCGCATCGCCGCGCTTGATCAGCGTGCGGCTGGCATGGCGCAGCAGCGCGCGGCGCGGTGCCGGCGCACCGGGCAGGTGGGCCGCCAGCCAGTCGGCCACCAGGGCGGGATGGTCCTTGGCGATGTCGTTCAGATGGTTGGCCACGCTGCGGCGCACATAGTCGCTCTCGTCGTCCTGCAGGCGTTCCAGCAGCGGCAGCGTGGGCGAAGGGTCGGCCACCAGGGCCTTGAGCTGCAGGCCCCAGGGCAGGCGCGGCCGGCTGCCTTCGCTCACCAGCCGCCGCACATGCGCGCTGGGATCGCCGCACCAGCGCTGCAGCGTGGCCCAGGTGAGCTGCGGATGCGCCACGATGAAGGGCCGCACCGCCCATTCGGCGGTGAAGCGCTGGGTCATCGCATGCAGCGCCTGCAGCGCCCGCTCGGGCTGCGCCAATCCGGCCGTGGCCACCCATTCGGTCATCGGCCAGACGATCCAGCCGGCCAGCCCGGCACCGGCCGCGCTGGTGCTTTCGCCTGGCGCAGCGGGCGGTGCCAGGCTGCGTTCCAGCAGGCTGCAGGCGGCGTCGAAGTCGGCGGGCAGGGTGGACTGCAAGGCGGCGGCCAGCTGTCTGGCGCGTGCCTTCAGTTCCAGCGAATGAAGGCCCTGCAGGGCCTGCTGCTCGAAGCGCGCCCGGTCAAAGCCGGGCCAGGTGCGCTGCAACTGCTCGCCGGCCTCGCGCACCCGCGCTTCGCCCAGCAGGTTCTTGAACGGTTCTGCCATGCCGGCAGGTTAGCGCTCCTCAGGCCTCGGCCAGCGCGGTGAACGTCTGCGTCTGGTGGTGCAGCTGGGCACCGCCGGCGCCGCCCACCGGCAGGCCCACCTCGCCGAACGAATGGAAGCCCACCTGCGCGGTGCCGGCCAGCTCGGCCGGGCGCAGGCCGGTACAAGGCGAGCAGCCCGCCTCGGCCTGCAGCCACTGCCGCGCCGGGCAGCCCACCGAGATCATCACGCTGCGCGCACCCGGCGGCAGCGCCGCGAGGGCCTGGTGGGCGGCACGTTCGCTGCTGCCTTGCAGGTCGTCGGGGCGGGCGTGCATCAACCGCACCACGGCTCCCTCGGGCACGCTGCCGCTGAGCACCAGCGCACCGCGGCATTCGTCCACCGCCAGCACGCTGCGGATGGAGGGTGCACCGCCCGCCGCGTCGGTGACGGCCAGCGGATAGGCCAGCGCGACGCCGGGCAGGCTGCCGGCGTGTTCGCCCAGGTGGCGCTTGTATTCGGCCAGCGCCGGCCGGCCGGCGATCTCGTACAGCACCTTGCCGCAGGCCCGGGTGACCGGCAGCGGCAGGCTCAGGCACTGCCAGCCGCGGGCATGGCCCTGGCCGAAGCGCAACCGCTCGCCATACAGGCCGATGACGCAGGCGCGGGCCGGGGCGGGCAGGTGGCCGTCGGCACCGTAGACCCAGGCCTTGGCCAGGCCCGCGCGGTCGCCGGCCAGGCCGCCGGCCAGCATCACGCAGCGGGGCAGGCTGCCGCGCAGGCCGCGCAGCAGGGCTTCGCCATCGATGCCTTCGCCGTCGCCCAGCAGGAAGGCCATGCGCAGGCCGCCTTGCGGGAGCTGGGCGCCGAGGGCGGCGCCCATCAGCGCGCTGTCCTCGCGGCGGCGCACGGTCAGGGTGGCGGCCGCCAGGCGTGCATGCTCGAAGCGCAGCACTGCCACGTTCAGCGCTGCGTCGGCGCAGCCTTCACCGCCGCCATCGGACGAGCAGCCCGCATGCACCGACTGCGGAAATGCATCGGCCAGGGCAAAGAAGGGCTCCGGATCGTCGGCGTAGCGGCTGCCGCCGAACGCCAGCACCAGGGTGCTGCGGCTGTCCAGCGCGATGGGCAGCGGCGGATGCCAGCCGGTGGCGGGGTGGTACTTCGAAAGGCTGACCTGCATGGCGACCTCCAGCGAAGACACGGTGCCCATCGTGCACCGTGGTCTGCCGTTCAATCGCTAGAAATGACAGTCAAATCACTTCTATCAAATGATGCTCAAGCCGCCAGCAGCTGCCGCAGCACGAAGGGCAGGATGCCGCCGTGCTGGTAGTAGTCGACCTCGATCGGCGTGTCGATGCGCAGCACCACCGTCACCTCCTGCCGGCTGCCGTCGCCGCGCTGGATGACCAGCGTGGCGTCGGCCTGCGGCCGCAGCGCCCCTTCGATGCGCACGTCGATCTGCTCGTCGCCCTTCAGGCCCAGCGATTCCCAGCTGTCGCCCGCCTTGAACTGCAGCGGCAGCACGCCCATGCCCACCAGGTTGCTGCGGTGGATGCGCTCGAAGCTGCGGGCCACCACGGCCTTGATGCCCAGCAGCTGGGTGCCCTTGGCGGCCCAGTCGCGGCTGGAGCCAGTGCCGTATTCCTCGCCGGCGAAGATCACGGTGGGCACGCCCTCGGCGATGTACTTCATCGCCGCGTCGTAGATGAACATCTTCTCGCCGCCTGGCTGGTACAGCGTGACGCCACCTTCCTCGCGCGAGCCGTCCTCACCGGGCGGGATCATCAGGTTCTTGATGCGCACGTTGGCGAAGGTGCCGCGCATCATCACGTCGTGGTTGCCGCGGCGCGAGCCGTAGCTGTTGAAGTCGGCCTTGAGCACGCCGTTTTCCTTCAGCCACAGGCCGGCCGGGGAGGTTTCCTTGATCGAGCCGGCCGGCGAGATGTGGTCGGTGGTGATCGAGTCGCCGAACAGCGCCATGATGCGTGCGCCCTTGACGCCCACGTCGCCGGCCACCGGCGGCTGCATCTCGAAGCCCTGGAAGAACGGCGGCTCGGCGATGTAGGTGGAAGCGGGCCAGTCGTACACCTGGCCGGTGGTGCCCTTGATGTTGCCCCACAGCTTGCCGGGCTCGGTCTTCACCTTCTCGTAGTTGGCCTTGAACACCTTGGCGTTCATCGCGTACTTCATCAGCGCGGCGATCTCGTCGCTGGTGGGCCAGATGTCGCCCAGGTACACCGGCTTGCCGCGCTTGCCGTAGCCCACCGGCTCGGTCATCAGGTCGCGGCGCACGTTGCCGGCGATGGCATAGGCCACCACCAGTGGCGGGCTGGCCAGGAAGTTGGCCTTCAGGTTGGGGTGGATGCGCGCCTCGAAGTTGCGGTTGCCGGAGAGCACCGCCGCGCACACCAGGTCGTTGCGCCAGATCACCTCGTTCAGCTCGGCCGTCAGGTCGCCGGCATTGCCGATGCAGGTGGTGCAGCCGTAGCCCGCCAGGTTGAAGTTGAGCTTCTCCAGGTAGGGCAGCAGGCCGGCGCGCTCCAGGTATTCGGTGACCACGCGGGAGCCGGGCGCCAGCGAGGTCTTGACGTGCGGCTTGACCGTCAGCCCCGCTTCCACCGCCTTCTTGGCCAGCAGGCCGGCGGCCAGCAGCACGCTGGGGTTGCTGGTGTTGGTGCAGGAGGTGATGGCCGCGATCAGCACGTCGCCGTTGCGGATCTCCAGGCCGCTTTCCGTCTTGAACACTTCATCCAGCTTCTCGGCCGGCTGGTTGAAGCCGTTGGCCGACACCGGCGCGCTGTACAGCGCCTTGAACTGCTCCGACAGGTGCGTGATCTCGATGCGGTCCTGTGGGCGCTTGGGGCCGGCCAGGCTGGGCGCCACGCTGGTGAGGTCGAGCGTGACCACCTTGCTGTACTGGATGTCGGCCAGCTCCTTCGAGGCGCCCGCCGCGCCCGGCACGCCGTACATGCCCTGCGCGCGGAAGTAGGCCTCGAAGGCCTCGATCTCGGCCTTGGTGCGGCCGGTGCCGCGGAAGTAGTCGATGGTCTTGTCGTCCACCGGGAAGAAACCCATGGTGGCGCCGTACTCGGGCGCCATGTTGCCGATGGTGGCGCGGTCGGGCAGCGGCAGCGTGGCCACGCCGGGGCCGAAGAACTCGACGAACTTGCCGACCACCTTCTCCTTGCGCAGCAGCTCGGTCACCGTCAGCACCAAGTCGGTGGCGGTGACGCCTTCGCGCAGCGATCCGGTCATCTCGAAGCCCACCACGTCGGGCGTGAGGAAGTACACCGGCTGGCCCAGCATGCCGGCCTCGGCCTCGATGCCGCCCACGCCCCAGCCCACCACGCCGATGCCGTTGATCATCGTGGTGTGGCTGTCGGTGCCCACCAGGCTGTCGGGGTAGTACACGCCGTCCTTCGTCTTGTGCACGCCGCGCGCCAGGTACTCCAGGTTCACCTGGTGCACGATGCCGAAGCCCGGGGGCACGACGCCGAAGGTGTCGAAGGCCTGCATGCCCCACTTCATGAACTGGTAGCGCTCCTGGTTGCGCTGGAATTCCAGCTTCATGTTCAGGTCCAGCGCCTTCTTGGTGCCGTAGTAGTCGACCATGATGGAGTGGTCGACCACCAGGTCCACCGGCACCAGCGGCTCGATGGCCTTGGGGTTCTTGCCCAGGCTGGCGGCCACCGAGCGCATGGCGGCCAGGTCGGCCAGCAGCGGCACGCCGGTGAAGTCCTGCAGCACCACGCGGGCCACCACGAAGGGGATCTCGTCGGTGCGCTCGGCCACCGGCTGCCAGCTGGCCAGCTGCTGCACATGCTCGGGCGTCACCTTCTGGCCGTCGCAGTTGCGCAGTACCGACTCCAGCACGATGCGCATCGACACCGGCAACCGGTTCACGTTGGGGTAGGTCTTCGCAAGCTGTGGCAGCGAGAAGAACTGGCCCGTCTTGCCGGAGGCGGTGGTGAAGGACTTCAACGTCTTGGAGAAGGCGTGGGCTTTCGGCATGAACAAACTCCGCTGCGGGTGATCGTTTGATTGTGCCGACGGATGGCCGCAAAGGATGTGCCTCCGCGCAATACTTCACATCCGCTTGCGGCCCGGCCTGCCGAAGAAGCAGGGCAGGAGGGCACCGCCATGCCACACCCGCCAAGCAGGACCCGTCGCCGCTTGGTGGCTGCGGGCATCGCCTTCATCGCCACGCACGGCCAGGCCGCGCCGCCGCCGCCGCGCATGGTGCTGGCCCGGGAGTTCCGCGCCGGCGACCATCCCGCCGGCCACCTCGTCAGCGAGAAGTACGACGGCGTGCGCGCCCAGTGGGACGGCCAGGCGCTGCGCTTTCGCGGTGGCGGGCTGGTCGCCGCGCCCGCCGCCTTCACCGCCCGCCTGCCCGCGGTGCCGCTGGACGGCGAGCTGTGGCTGGGCCGCGGGCGCTTCGATGCGCTGTCCGGTCTGGTGCGCCAGGCGCGGCCCGACGATGCCGGCTGGCAGGCCTTGCGCTACATGGTGTTCGAGCTGCCCGGCGGGGCCGGCAGCTTCGAGCAGCGGGCCGCCGAGATCGACCGCCTGGCCCGCGCCGTGGCCTGGCCGCAGCTGGTGGCGGTGCCGCATGAGCGCATCGCCGAGCCCGCCGCGCTGATGCGCCGGCTCGCCGAGGTAACGCGGGCCGGTGGCGAAGGCCTGATGCTGCACCGGGCCGATGCGCCCTACGTCACCGGCCGCACCGACGTGCTGCTCAAGCTCAAGCCCGAGCAGGACGCCGAGGCGCAGGTGATCGGCCACCGCCCGGGCCAGGGCCGCCATGCGGGCCGGCTGGGGGCGCTGCAGGTGCGCACGCCCGAAGGCATCGTGTTCGAGATCGGCACCGGCCTCACCGACGCGCAGCGCGATGCGCCGCCGCCGGTGGGCGCCTGGGTTACCTACCGCCACCGCGGCTTCACCGCCCGGGGCGTGCCGCGGTTCGCCAGTTTCCTGCGGGTGCGGGTGCTGCCGTGATGTGCGGCAAACTCGGTGGCATGAGCATGAAGAACACGGCGCTGCCGCGCATCGAGGTGCTGCGGGCGCAGATCCGCCGCGGCGACACCACCCATGAAGCCCTGGTGTCCCGGGCCCTCGCCAGTGCCGAGCTGCCGGCCGCGCGCCATGTGTTCACGCGCCTGCATGCCGACGCCGCGCTGGCCGCCGCCCGCCATGCCGATGCGGCGCTGAAGGCCGGGGTGCAGCTGCCGCCGCTGGCGGGCCTGCCGCTGAGCATCAAGGACCTGTACGACGTGGCCGGCGAGACCACGCTGGCCGGCTCCGTCGCCTGCCGCGACGAGCCGCCCGCCGCGGCCGACGCGCCGGTGGTGGCGCGGCTGCGGCAGCAGAGCGCGGCGCTGGTCGGCAAGACCAACATGACCGAGTTCGCCTTCTCCGGCGTGGGCATCAACCCGCACCACGGCACGCCGCGCAATGCGGCCGATGCGCAGGTGGCGCGCATCCCGGGTGGCTCGTCGTCGGGTGCGGCGGTGTCGGTGGCCCTGGGCCTGGCGGTGGCCGGCCTGGGCTCGGACACCGGCGGCTCCATCCGCATCCCGGCCGCGCTCAACGGGCTGGTGGGCTTCAAGAACACCCAGGCGCGCGTGCCACGGGTGGGCGCCTTCGAGCTCTCCCGCACGCTGGACACGGTGTGTGCGATGGCCCGCTGCGTGGACGACTGCCTGCTGGTGGATGCCGCCATCGCCGATGCGCCGCTGGCGGTGCGCCGCCGACCGGCCGCCGGCCTGCGACTGGCGGTGCCGCAGACGCTGGTGCTCGACGGCCTGGACGCCACCGTGGCCCATGCCTTCGATCGGGCGCTGCAGCGGCTGTCGCGCGCCGGTGTGCTGGTCGAGTCCATCCCGCTCACCGAGCTGGCCGAGATCGGCCGGCTCAATGCGCCCGGCGGCTTCTCGTCGGTGGAGGCTTTCGCGGTGCACCGCCAGCGGCTGGCCACCCGACGGGCCGAATTCGACCCCCGCGTGGCCGCCCGCATCGCCCTGGGCGAGCCGGTGAGTGCGGCCGACTACATCGGCCTGCACGACCGCCGCCGCGACTGGATCGCGCGGGTGGAAACCCGGCTGCAGGGCTTCGATGCGCTGCTGTGTCCCACGGTGCCGATGGTGGCGCCGCCCATCGCGGAACTGGCGGCGTCGGACGAGGCCTTCTTCCGCGCCAACGGCCTGCTGCTGCGCAACACCTTCGCCATCAACTACCTGGACGGCTGCGCCTTCAGCCTGCCGTGCCAGGCGCCGGACGAGCTGCCGGTGGGGTTGATGCTGTCCTCGGTGCGCGGCGACGACGCGCGGCTGGCTGCGGTGGCCCTGGCCGTGGAAGCGGTGCTCGAAGGAGAGGGCGCATGAGCTGCAACTTCTTCTGGCACGACTACGAGACCTTCGGCATCTCGCCGCGGCGGGACCGGCCTTCGCAGTTCGCCGGCATCCGCACCGACGATGCGCTCAACGAGATCGACGACCCGGTGATGCTGTACTGCCAGCCGGCGCCCGACTACCTGCCCAGCCCCGAGAGCTGCCTGCTCACCGGCATCCTGCCGCAGACCTGCCTGGAGCGCGGCATCCCCGAGCATGCCTTCGCCGACGCCATCGAGCAGCAGCTCGCCCGGCCCGACACCATCGGCGTGGGCTACAACTCCATCCGCTTCGACGACGAGGTGACGCGCCACCTGTTCTGGCGCAACCTGATCGACCCTTACGGCCGCGAGTGGCAGAACGGCTGCGGCCGTTGGGACCTGCTGGACGTGGTGCGCACCTGCTGGAGCCTGCGGCCCGAGGGCCTCGAATGGCCGCTGCACCCGGATGGCCGCGCCTCCTTCAAGCTGGAGCACCTGACCGCCGCCAACGGCCTGGCGCACGAGGCCGCGCACGACGCGCTGAGCGACGTGCGCGCCACCATCGCGCTGGCCCGGCTGATCCGCGAGAAGCAGCCGCGCCTGTGGGACTTCTGCCTCAAGCTGCGCAAGAAGGACGCGGTGATCGCCGAGATGGAAAGCGCGCAGCGCCAGGGCCGGCCCTTCCTGCACCTGAGCGGCATGTACGGCCCCGAGCGCGGCTGCATGGCGCTGGTGTGGCCGCTGGCGCCGCATCCGAAGAACAAGAACGAGGTCATCGTGTGGGACCTCGCGCAGGACCCGCAGCCGCTGTTCTCGCTGGACGCAGCCACCATCCGCGAGCGCATGTTCAGCCGCGCCGAGGTGCTGCCCGAAGGTGTCGAGCGGCTGCCGATCAAGACCATCCACCTGAACAAGTCGCCGGTGGTCATCGGCAACCTGAAGACGCTGACGCCCGCCGTGATCCAGCGCTGGGGCGTGGACGTGGACCAGGCCCTGCGCCACGGCGACACGGCCGCCCGCGGCCTGGCCAGCGTGGCCGGCCTGTGGGCCGAGGTGTTCGACCGCGCGCCGCCGGCCGAGGCGCCCGACGTGGACGAAGACCTCTACGGCGGCTTCGTCGGCAACGAAGACCGGCGCACGCTGCAGCGCCTGCGCGCGCTGTCGCCCGACGCGATGGCCGCGAAGCGCCCGGCCTTTGCCGACGAGCGGCTGGAGGAGCTGTTCTTCCGCTTCCGCGCCCGCAACTTCCCCCACACGCTGGACGCCGAGGAGCAGGCCCGCTGGGAAGCGCACCGCGTGGCCCGGCTGCACGAAGGCGCCGGCGGCGCGCTCACCGTCTCGGCCTTCCTGGAGCAGATCGACACGCTGGGCGAGAACGCCGACGAACGCGGCCAGGACATCCTGGGTGCGCTGTACGACTACGCGGAGCAGATCGCGCCGGAGCTGTGAAAGCCCTTCGCCCATAAAAAAACGGCCCGCACAGTGCGGGCCGTTTTTATGGAGCGCCGGTGGTCAGACCGTCACGCCCTTGGCGGTGTCCGCGTACTCCTCGATCTGGTCGAAGTTGAGGTAGCGGTACACGCTGGACGAGTCGCTGTTGATGATGCCCATCGCCTCGTGGTACTCGGCCACCGTCGGGATGCGGCCCAGCTTGGAGGCGATCGCGGCCATCTCGGCGGAGGCCAGGAACACGTTGGTGTTCTTGCCCAGGCGGTTCGGGAAGTTGCGGGTGCTGGTGCTGACGACGGTGGCGCCCTCACGCACCTGCGCCTGGTTGCCCATGCACAGGCTGCAGCCCGGCATCTCGGTGCGTGCACCGGCGGTGCCGAAGCTGGCGTAGTGGCCTTCCTTGATCAGCTCGTCCTGGTCCATCTTGGTGGGCGGGGCCACCCACAGCTTGACCGGGATGTCGCGCTGGCCGCCCAGCAGCTTGGCCGCCGCGCGGAAGTGGCCGATGTTGGTCATGCACGAGCCGATGAAGGCTTCGTCGATCTTGGTGCCAGCCACCTCGGACATGAACTTGGCGTCGTCCGGGTCGTTCGGGCAGCAGACGATCGGCTCCTTGATGTCGGCCAGGTCGATCTCGATCACGGCCGCGTACTCGGCGTCCTTGTCGGCTTCCAGCAGCTGCGGGTCGGCCAGCCAGGCTTCCACGTTCTTGATGCGGCGCTCCAGCGTGCGCTTGTCCTCGTAGCCGTTGGCGATCATGTTCTTCATCAGCACGACGTTGCTGGTGAGGTACTCCTTGATCGGCTCGGGGTTGAGCTTGATGGTGCAGCCGGCGGCCGAGCGCTCGGCCGAGGCATCGCTCAGCTCGAAGGCCTGTTCCACCTTCAAGTCGGGCAGGCCCTCGATCTCGAGGATGCGGCCCGAGAACACGTTCTTCTTGCCCTGCTTGGCCACCGTCAGCAGCCCGGCCTTGATGGCGTACAGCGGGATGGCATGCACCAGGTCGCGCAGCGTCACGCCCGGCTGCATCTGGCCCTTGAAGCGCACCAGCACCGATTCGGGCATGTCCAGCGGCATCACGCCGGTGGCCGCGCCGAAAGCCACCAGGCCCGAGCCGGCCGGGAAGCTGATGCCGATCGGGAAGCGGGTGTGGCTGTCGCCGCCGGTGCCCACGGTGTCGGGCAGCAGCAGGCGGTTCAGCCAGCTGTGGATCACGCCGTCGCCCGGGCGCAGGGCGACGCCGCCACGGTTGCTGATGAAGGCTGGCAGCTCGCGGTGGGTCTTGACGTCCACCGGCTTCGGGTAGGCCGCGGTGTGGCAGAAGCTCTGCATCACCAGGTCGGCCGAGAAGCCCAGGCAGGCCAGGTCCTTCAGCTCGTCGCGGGTCATCGGGCCGGTGGTGTCCTGGCTGCCCACCGTGGTCATCTTCGGCTCGCAGTAGGTGCCGGGGCGCACGCCCTGGCCTTCCGGCAGGCCGACCGCGCGGCCCACCATCTTCTGCGCCAGCGTGAAGCCGGCATTGGTAGCCACCGGCGCCTGCGGCAGGCGGAAGGTGGTGGAGGCGGGCAGGCCCAGGAACTCGCGGGCCTTGCCGGTCAGGCTGCGGCCGATGATCAGGTTGATGCGGCCGCCGGCACGCACCTCGTCGAACAGCACGTCGCTCTTGAGCTTGAATTCGCCCACCGTCTCGCCGTTGCGCACCAGCTTGCCGTCGTAGGGCATCACGTCGACGACGTCGCCCATCTCGAGCTTGCTCACGTCCACCTCGATCGGCAGCGAGCCCGAGTCTTCCTGCGTGTTGAAGAAGATCGGCGCGATCTTGCCGCCCAGCGTCACGCCGCCGAAGCGCTTGTTCGGCACGAACGGGATGTCCTGGCCGGTGGCCCAGATCACGCTGTTGGTGGCGCTCTTGCGGCTGGAGCCGGTGCCCACCACGTCGCCGACGTAGGCCACAAGGTGGCCCTTCTTCTTCAGGTCCTCGATGAACTGCATCGGGCCGCGCTTGCCGTCTTCCTCGGGCTTGAACGCCGCGCCTTCGCGGGTGTTCTTGAGCATGGCCAGGTAGTGCAGCGGGATGTCGGGGCGGCTCCAGGCATCGGGCGCCGGCGACAGGTCGTCGGTGTTGGTCTCGCCCGGCACCTTGAACACGCTGACGGTGATGGTCTTGGGCACCTCAGGGCGCGAGGTGAACCACTCGGCATCGGCCCAGCTCTGGATCACTTCCTTCGCCTTGGCGTTGCCGGCCTTGGCCTTCTCCGTCACGTCGTGGAAGAAGTCGAACATCAGCAGCGTCTTCTTCAGGCCTTCGGCCGCGACCGAGGCCACCTCGGCGTCGTCCAGCAGGTCAATCAGCGGCTTGACGTTGTAGCCGCCCACCATGGTGCCCAGCAGCTCGGTGGCCTTGGCCTTTGAGACCAGCGGCACCGCGATGTCGCCGTGCGCCACGGCGGCCAGGAAGCTGGCCTTGACCTTGGCCGCATCGTCCACGCCCGGAGGCACGCGGTGCGTCAGCAGGTCCAGCAGGAACGCGTCTTCGCCGGCGGGCGGGTTCTTGATCAGCTCGATCAGGTCGGCGACCTGCTTGGCATCGAGCGGCAGAGGCGGAATGCCGAGCGCGGCGCGTTCGGCGGCATGTTGGCGGTAGGCTTGCAGCATGTGGTCAGGCTCCATGGGGGCGTGCGGATCGGTTCACTGCAGGGCTCAGGCCTTGGGCACGATGAGCTTGAGACCCTTGAAATACTCGCGGAAGAAGCCGTCGTCGCGGGTGATCAGGCCATTGCATTGAAGCAAGGCATGGGCCCCGATGAGGAAGTCGGCTACGACGCGCTCTCGCTTGCCGCCGCGGGCGCGGAAGCGGCGGTTCATGTGGCCGGCGCGCATGGCGGCCTGCTCAGTGCCGGGCAGGTGGCGTATGCCCAGCGTGGCCAGCGTGTCCATCAGGCTGACTGAGGTGTCGAGCATGGCCTGCACCTCGGCCACCACGGCGTCGGAGACCACCACGTCGTCGGCGGCCAGCGCCTCGGCTACGCAGGCCTCGGACGCATCGGCATAACGTTCGTCGCCGATCAGCACGTCGATCAGCACCGAGGAGTCGATGGCGATCATTGGTCGGCCGGATCGCCCGGCGCGCGGCCGCGGATGGCGCGCAATGCGTCGTCGGTGGAGGCCAGGCCGTCCACCAGCTTGAACTTGCCGCGCACCTTGCGCAGCGCCTCGCTCACGTCCTTGCGCAGCACGATGCGCCCGCCGTCGAGTTCGACCTTGAGCACGCTGCCCTTGACCAGGCCGAGTGCATCACGCACCGCCTTGGGGAGGGTGATCTGTCCGCGTTCGGCGACGGTGGCTTCCATGGCGGCTGTGTGTGAAAGGTTCGGTATGCATGAATTCTACATACCGAACCATTCCGACGGAAGCGTACGGTTACGCGCGCTCTGACAGCGCACGGTGGCCGCTCAGCGCGGTGAGGCGGCCGAGGCCGCGTTGGCCGCAGCGCTCGCGGCACGTGCGGCCGTGTCTGCTGCGGAGGCCGCGGCCGCAGCGGCTTCGGCCGCGCTGGCGGCCGTTTGCGCCGCCACCGCGGCGGCCTTGGCCGGGTCGATGCCCAGGCTGGAGGCAGGCGGGTTGGCCTGCATCGCCAGGCGGGCGTCGCGCTGTCGCTCGTGCAGGCATTCATCGACCATGCGCTGGCCGGCCTTGACGTCCATCAGCATCGATTTGTTGGCGATCTGGATCATCAGCGCACGGCCCTTGACGTCTTCCAGGCGCAGCGCGCCGGTGCTGGAGAGCACGGGCTTCATCACGTAGACCTGCTTCTTGAAGTCGACGTCCACGTAGCCGGCGGTCTTCGGGTTCATCGCGATCGACAGCGTCTGGTCGAACTCGCAGGCATAGGTGCCGAAGTAGGTCTGCTCGGCGGCGGCGATCTGCTCGGCCGACGGCTCGGGCAGCGGGGCTTCCACCGGCGCAGGCGGCGGCACCGCCTTCTTGGCCACCGGGCGCTTGGCAGCGGGCTTGGCGGCCGGCTTGGCGGCGGTGGGCTTGGCCGGCTTGGCGGGCGTCTGGGCGAAGGCGGGGGCCACCAGCGCGGCGCAGATCAGCGGGGCGGCCAGCTGGGAAAAACGAAAGGTCATCAAGGATCTCCGGGGGAATACAGCACGACGTGCTTCATTGTCGCGCCGGCTGCACGGGGCAGCGTGAAGTCATGTTGCGCAGCGCAGCCGGAAGAGCCGGTGCGGCCGCAAGGGGTGGCCGGCCTCGACCAGCGGATGGTCGAAGTCGTCGGCGGTGGTGTGGTGCATGCCCAGTCGCTGCATCACAGCCTGGGAGGGCAGGTTGTCCGCGGCGGTGTAGGCCGTCACCTCGTCCAGGCCCAGGTGCTCGAAGGCAAAGCGCACGGCCGCCCGCGCGGCTTCCGTGGCCAGGCCACGGCCCCAGGCCTCGGGCGCGAGCCGCCAGCCCAGTTCCACCGTCGGCACGAACGGCGCGTCGATGGTCGTGACGTGCAGGCCCACCGTGCCCGCGAACGGCAGGCTGCCGGGCAGCTCCAGCGCCCACATGCCCCAGCCGCGCTGGGCGATGGCGCCGCGGATGCGCTGCGCTTCCTGGGTCGCCTGCTCGAAGGTGAGCGTGGATGGGAAGTAGCGGCGCACGCGGGCGTCGGCATTCAGGGCGCACCAGGCAGGCAGGTCGCTGTCCTTCCACTGCCGCAGCAGCGTGCGCGCAGTGCGCAGCTCCAGCGGCGCAGGCCAGGTCTTCAGCACCAGCAGGCGGTCGTCGGCCATGCGCGGGTGGGCGGGCTTCAGTCGAAGAAGGCGGCGCGGATCTCGGCCGGCAGCTGCGGGTCGCCGGCATACGAGGTGCGGTGCGCACGCTCCAGCACGTGCCAGAAATAGCGGAAGCTGGCGCGGTCGTGGAGGGTGTCGTTGTGGCGGATGGGCGCCCAGTCGGCGGCCTGCGCCGCCAGGATGATGTCGATGGCCAAGTCCACTTCGGCGGTGCTGGGCGTGAAGGCGTCGACGATGGGCTCGATCTGCGCCGGGTGGATGCTCCACATGCGGGTGTAGCCAAACTGCCGGCAGGCCTTGGTGGCCGCTTCCTGCAGCGCGGCCGGGTGCTTGAACTCGGTCACCACGCAGTGCGAAGGCGTCTTGCCGTGCGCGTGGCAGGCTGCGGCGATCTCCAGCTTGGCGCGCACCACCAGCGGATGCTCGAACTGGCCCTTGACGCTCATGCCGCTGGCCGGGATGGCGCCGCGATGGGCTGAGACGAAGTCCATCAGCCCGAACGACAGCGACTGGATGCGCGGATGCGCCGCCAGCTCGAACACCTCGCGCAGCGCGCCGTGGGTTTCCACCAGTGCATGCACCGGGATGCGCCGCTGCAGGCCGGCGGCGTCGCAGGCGGCGTCGATGGCGTCGATGCCGCGCTGCAACTCGGCCAGGCCGCGCACCTTGGGCAGCATGAGGTAGGCCAGCCGGGCACCGGCGCGGCGCACGATGGTGTCGGTGACGTCGCCGAAGGCCGCGTGGTCCACCGTGACCAGCCGCGCGCCGACGCGGTCGAAGCGGTTGGCGGGTGAATCGGCCATCTCGCCGATCAGCGCCGCATGCTCGCGCTCGCCGCCCACCGGCGCGCCGTCCTCGCAATCGAGCGTGACGTCGAACACCGGGCCCATGCGGCCCTGCAGCTCGAGGCTCTTGCGCATGCGCTCCTCGACGCCGGAGTAGTGGTCGCACACCGGCAGCGCGTCCACCGCCTCGCCGGCTTCGAACAGCGCCTCGCGCGGATGAACCTTGTCAGTCATGGAAGGGAGTCTCCAAACAACAAGGCCGGCACATCGGCCGGCCTTTCAGGGGCGCTTTACAGCAGGTGCTTGACGCCGTCCTGCTCTTCCATCAGCTCCTTGAGCGTGAAGTCGATGCGCTCCTGCGAGAAGGCGTCGATGTCCAGGCCTTCGACGATCTTGTACTCGCCGTTCTCGGTGGTGACGGGGTAGCCGAAGATCACGTCCTTCGGGATGCCGTATTCACCGTTGCTGGGCACGCCCATCGTCACCCACTTGCCGTTGGTGCCCAGGGCCCAGTCGCGCATGTGGTCGATGGCGGCGTTGGCGGCGGAGGCGGCCGACGACAGGCCGCGCGCGGCGATGATGGCCGCGCCGCGCTTGCCCACCGTGGGCAGGAACACGTCCTTGTTCCACACGTCGTCGTTGATCAGCTGCTTGACCGACTCGCCGCCGATGGTGGCGAAGCGGTAGTCGGCGTACATGGTGGGCGAGTGGTTGCCCCACACGGCCAGCTTCTCGATGGCGTCCACCGGCTTGCCGGTCTTGGCGGCGATCTGCGAGGCGGCGCGGTTGTGGTCCAGGCGCAGCATGGCGGTGAAGTTCTTGGCCGGCAGGTCGGGCGCCGACTTCATCGCGATGTAGGCGTTGGTGTTGGCCGGGTTGCCCACCACCAGCACCTTGACGTTGCGCGAGGCCACCTTGTTCAGCGCCTTGCCCTGCGCAGTGAAGATCTGCGCGTTGGCCGACAGCAGGTCCTTGCGCTCCATGCCGGGGCCGCGCGGGCGGGCGCCCACCAGCAGGGCGTAGTCGGCGTCCTTGAAGGCCACTTCCGGGTCGCCGGTGGCGACGATGCCGGCCACGAGCGGGAAGGCGCAGTCGTCCAGTTCCATGATCACGCCCTTCAGCGCGTTCTGGGCCTTCTCGTCAGGGATCTCCAGCAACTGCAGGATGACCGGCTGGTCCTTGCCGAGCATTTCGCCCGAGGCGATGCGGAACAGCAGTGCATAACCGATTTGGCCGGCGGCACCGGTGACGGCGACGCGAACGGGCGACTTGCTCATGAAGAACTCCTGATGGGGATGAGGATGAGGAGGAAGGGGGCGCGGAGGTCCGACTAGCCCGCCAGTTTAGCCCCCGTCAGGGCGATTGACGAACCGGTCGCAGATCTTATGTCTTATGTAAGACATCGCTTTTGTGATGCAATGGCGGCATGATTTCCGCGTTGCCATCGCCCGAGCCGGCCGGCGCATCCACCGCCGTGGCACCGTCGTTCAGCCCGCTGTACCAGCAGATCAAGTCGCTGATCACCCGCAGCCTGCAGGGCGGCGAGTGGAAGCCGGGCGAACCCATCCCCAGCGAGACCGAGCTGGCCGCCCGCTACAAGGTGAGCCAGGGCACGGTGCGCAAGGCCATCGACGAGCTGGCCACCGAGAACCTGCTGGTGCGCCGCCAGGGCAAGGGCACCTTCGTGGCCACCCACGCCGAGGAGAAGGTGCAGTTCCGCTTTCTGCGGCTGATTCCCGACGAGGGCGACGCCGGCAACATGCCGCGCCGCTTCCTGGACTGCCGCCGCCTGCGCGCGCCGGCCGACGTGGCCAAGGCGCTGGAGCTCAAGAGCGGCGAGGCCGTGGTGCAGGTGCGCCGGCTGCTGTACTTCCGCGAGCGGCCAGTGGTGCTGGACGACATTTGGCTGGTCGGCGCGCAGTTCAAGGGCCTGACGGCCGAGCGGCTGTCGGAGCTGCGCGCGCCGCTGTACCGCCTTTTCGAAAGCGAATTCGGCGTGCGCATGATCCGCGCCGAGGAAAAGATCCGCGCGGTGGCGGCCAGCGGCGCCTCGGCGCAGTTGCTCGAGGTGGCCGAGGGCACGCCGCTGCTGTCGGTGGAGCGGCTGTCCTACACCTACGGCGGCAAACCCGTGGAATGGCGCCGCGGCCTCTACGACACCAGCGCCCACTTCTATCGCAACGAACTCAGTTGAGCAGTCGGGCGTGTGGCGAACCACAGGCCCCGTGTGCTGCGTTGCAATAAACTCGTGCGGTTTCACTGCGATTACAAACTCCCCTTCCCAGCCGGTCCAAGGATGCATATGGCAGACACCCTCAAAACCCGTCCCGTCTACCGGAACATCCACGTCACGCAGATCGTCAAGTACCGCCTGCCGCCCGCGGGCATCGTGTCGATCCTGCACCGCATCAGCGGCGTGGTGATGTTCCTGCTGCTGCCCTTCGTGATCTGGATGTTCGATGCCAGCGTGACGTCCGAGATCTCGTATGACGGCTTCGCCAGCGCCTTCTCGGCCGGCATCGGCTTCGTGCCCGGCTGGTTCCTCAAGCTGGTGGCGCTGGCCCTGATCTGGGCCTACCTGCTGCACTTCATCGCCGGCGTGCGCCACCTGTGGATGGACGCCACCCACAGCGTCACCAAGGGTGCCGGCCACCACTCCGCCGTGTTCACGCTGGCTTCCAGCAGCGTGCTGACGGTGCTGCTCGGCGCCAAGCTGTTCGGCCTGTACTGAATCCGAATCCACAAGAAGAACCCACGCTCAAGATGTCCACCAACTACGGTTCCAAGCGCATCGTCGTAGGCGCGCACTACGGCCTCCGCGACTGGCTCAGCCAGCGCGTCACCGCGGTCCTGATGGGCCTGTTCACCGTCATCCTGCTGGTGCAGGTGCTGATGCCCGGCGAGCTGGGCTACGACCGCTGGTCGGGCATCTTCGCCCAGCAGTGGATGAAGGCGCTCACCTTCGTCGTCATCGTCTCGCTGCTCTACCACGTGTGGGTCGGCATCCGCGACGTGTGGATGGACTACGTCAAGCCGGTCGGCCTGCGCCTGGGGCTGCAGGTGGCGACGATCGCGTGGCTCGTCGGCTGTGCCGGCTGGGCGGTGCAAGTGCTCTGGAGACTCTGAAAATGGCCGTTACTGCTTCTTCCATCGCACGCCGCAAGTTCGACGTCGTCATCGTCGGTGCCGGCGGTTCCGGCATGCGCGCCTCGCTGCAGCTGGCACGCGCCGGCCTCAACGTGGCGGTGCTCAGCAAGGTGTTTCCCACCCGTTCGCACACCGTGGCGGCGCAGGGCGGCATCGGTGCCTCGCTCGGCAACATGAGCGAGGACAACTGGCACTACCACTTCTACGACACCATCAAGGGCAGCGACTGGCTGGGCGACCAGGACGCCATCGAATTCATGTGCCGCGAGGCACCGAAGGTGGTCTACGAGCTCGAGCACTTCGGCATGCCGTTCGACCGCAACCCCGACGGCACCATCTACCAGCGTCCGTTCGGCGGCCACACCGCCAACTACGGTGAAAAGCCGGTGCAGCGTGCCTGCGCCGCGGCCGACCGCACCGGCCACGCGATGCTGCACACGCTCTACCAGCAGAACGTCAAGGCGCGCACCAACTTCTTCGTCGAGTGGATGGCGCTCGACCTGATCCGCGACGCCGAAGGCGACGTGGTGGGCGTGACCGCGCTGGAGATGGAAACCGGCGACATCCACATCCTGGAAGCCAAGACCACGCTGCTGGCCACCGGTGGCGCCGGCCGCATCTTCGCGGCCAGCACCAACGCCTTCATCAACACCGGCGACGGCCTGGGCATGGCCGCGCGTGCCGGCATCCCGCTGCAGGACATGGAGTTCTGGCAGTTCCACCCCACCGGCGTGGCCGGCGCAGGCGTGCTGCTGACCGAAGGCTGCCGCGGCGAAGGCGCCATCCTGCGCAACAGCGATGGCGAGCGCTTCATGGAGCGCTATGCGCCCACGCTGAAGGACCTGGCGCCGCGCGACTTCGTCTCGCGCTGCATGGACCAGGAGATCAAGCAAGGCCGTGGCTGTGGTCCGAACAAGGACTACGTGGTGCTGGACATGACCCACCTGGGCGCCGACACCATCATGAAGCGCCTGCCCAGCGTGTTCGAGATCGGCCACAACTTCGCCAACGTCGACATCACCAAGGAGCCGATCCCGGTGGTGCCCACCATCCATTACCAGATGGGCGGCATCCCGACGAACATCCACGGCCAGGTGGTCACGCCCAACGGGCAGATCCCCAACGCGATCGTCAACGGCCTGTATGCCGTGGGCGAGTGCTCCTGCGTGTCGGTGCACGGCGCCAACCGGCTGGGCACCAATTCGCTGCTCGACCTGGTGGTGTTCGGCCGCGCGGCCGGCAACCACATCGTCGAGTTCAACAACAAGAACAAGAACCACAAGCCGCTGCCGGCCGACGCGGTGGACCGCACGCTGGAACGTGTCGCCCGCCTGGACAACAGCACCAGCGGCGAATACGCGCAGGACGTGGCCAACGACATCCGCTCGGTGATGCAGCAGCATGCCGCGGTGTTCCGCACCCAGGCGTCGATGAACGAGGGCGTGCGCAAGATCCAGGAAGTGGCCGCGCGGGTGCCGGGCATCACGCTGAAGGACAAGTCCAAGGTCTTCAACACTGCCCGCGTCGAGGCCTTGGAGGTGGAGAACCTCATCGAAGCCGCGAAGGCGACGATGATCTCGGCCGCGGCACGCACCGAATGCCGTGGCGCGCACACCGTCGAGGACTATGAGCGTCCCGCGGACGACCCGCAGTTCCCGCTCGGCCGCAATGACGCCGAGTGGATGAAGCACACGCTGTTCTTCAGCGAAGACAACCGGCTCGAGTACAAGCCCGTCAACCTGAAGCCGCTGACCGTCGAATCGGTGCCGCCCAAGGTCCGTACGTTCTGAACCCGGTCTGCAAGGATTACCCAGCCATGACGAAGCGCACGTTCCACATCTACCGCTACGACCCGGACAAGGATGCCAAGCCCTATATGCAGGTCGTCGAGATCGAACTCGACGGCCACGAGCGCATGCTGCTCGACGCCCTGAACAAGCTCAAGGCGGTGGATCCCACCATCTCGTTCCGCCGCTCCTGCCGCGAAGGCGTGTGCGGCTCGGACGCGATGAACATCAACGGCAAGAACGGCCTGGCGTGCCTGACCAACATGCGCGCGTTGAAGGACCCGATCGTGCTGAAGCCGCTGCCCGGCCTGCCGGTCATCCGCGACCTGATCGTGGACATGACGCAGTTCTTCAAGCAGTACAACTCGATCACGCCGTACCTGATGAACGACGAGCCGCCGCCCGACAAGGAGCGTCTGCAGTCGCCGGAGGAGCGTGACGAGCTGAACGGCCTGTACGAGTGCATCCTGTGCGCCAGCTGCTCCACCAGCTGCCCCAGCTTCTGGTGGAACCCCGACAAGTTCGTGGGCCCGGCCGGCCTGCTGCAGGCCTACCGCTTCATCGCCGACAGCCGCGACCACGGCACGGCGGAGCGGCTGGACAACCTCGAGGATCCGTACCGCCTGTTCCGCTGCCACACGATCATGAACTGCGTCGACGTCTGCCCCAAGGGCCTGAACCCGACGAAGGCGATCGGCAAGATCAAGGAACTGATGGTTCGCCGCGCGGTTTGAGTGCGGGGATGCACGCAGGTCAGGACGATGCAAGGGTGACGATGGACACTGTGCTCGACGCTAATGCAATCAACCGCCTCAAATGGCGTTGCCGACGGGGGCTGCTCGAGAACGACCTGTTCATCGAGCGCTTCTTCCAGCGGCATGAGAGCCACCTGACCGAATCGCAGGCCCAGGCCTTGCTGGCATTGATGGATCTGGCGGACAACGATCTGCTGGATCTGCTGTTGATGCGCACTGAACCGAGTGAAGAGATGGACCGGCCAGAGGTCCACGAACTGCTCGCGATGATGAGAACCCCCGGAACCATCCTCCAGAAAGGGAAGTGAGATGACCCCCTCCGACGTGAAAGCCACCCTGTCGTTCACTGACGGCAGCCCCAGCATGGACCTGCCGATCTACAAGGGCACGGTGGGCCCGGACGTCATCGACATCCGCAAGCTGTACGCGCAGACCGGCAAGTTCACCTACGACCCCGGCTTCCTGTCGACCGCCTCGTGCAACTCCACGATCACCTACATCGACGGCGACAAGGGCGAGCTGCTGTACCGCGGCTACCCCATCGAGCAGCTGGCCACCAAGTGCGACTTCCTCGAGACCTGCTACCTGCTGCTGAACGGCGAACTGCCCGGCGTGCAGCAGAAGGAAGACTTCGTCAAGCTGGTGACCAACCACACGATGGTCAACGAGCAGATGCAGTTCTTCCTGCGTGGCTTCCGTCGTGATGCGCACCCGATGGCGGTGATGACCGGCCTGGTGGGTGGCCTGTCGGCTTTCTATCACGACAGCACCGACATAACGAACCCGCAGCACCGCGAGATCTCGGCCATCCGCCTGATCGCCAAGATGCCCACGCTGGTGGCCATGGCCTACAAGTACGGCATTGGCCAGCCCTACATCTATCCGAAGAACGAGCTGTCCTACACGGCCAACTTCATGCGGATGATGTTCGCCACGCCGTGCGAGGAATACGTACCCAACGACGTGCTGGTGCGCGCGATGGACCGCATCTTCATCCTGCATGCCGACCATGAGCAGAACGCCTCCACCTCCACGGTGCGGCTGTGCGGCTCGTCGGGCACCAACCCGTTCGCGGCGATCGCAGCCGGCGTGGCCTGCCTGTGGGGCCCGGCGCACGGCGGCGCCAACGAGGCGGCGCTCAACATGCTGGAAGACATCCAGCGCCAGGGCGGCGCCGAGAAGATTGGCGAGTTCATCAAGCAGGTGAAGGACAAGAACAGCAGCGTCAAGCTGATGGGCTTCGGCCACCGCGTGTACAAGAACTACGACCCGCGCGCCAAGCTGATGCGCGAGACCTGCCACGAGGTGCTGGACGCGCTGGGCCTGCATGACGACCCGATGTTCAAGCTGGCGATGTCGCTGGAGAAGATCGCCCTGGAAGACGACTACTTCGTGTCGCGCAAGCTGTACCCGAACGTCGACTTCTACTCGGGCATCGTGCAGCGCGCCATCGGCATCCCGGTGAGCCTGTTCACCGCGATCTTTGCGCTGGCCCGCACGGTCGGCTGGATCGCCCAGCTCAACGAGATGATCGGCGACCCGGAGTACAAGATCGGCCGTCCGCGCCAGCTGTTCTCGGGCGCCACCGCCCGCGACGTGAAGCCGATCGAGCAACGCTGATCGGGCTTTCGCCCCCTGAGAACGCCCCGGTCCCCCGGGGCGTTTTGCATTGGGACGTCGATGGGAGCTTTCGCAGCACGCGAAGGCTCGATACACCAATGCCGCACTCCGGCCCTTCCGCCGGGGGCTATGCTTTTGAACCTGCCGCGCGGCCGCCGCGTGAGCCCAGAAGGAGACACGAGATGAATGCATCCCCGCTGCGCCGCAGCCTGTGCCTGGCGGCCGCTGCTGCCGGCCTGCTGGTGGCCGCCGCCCCCGCTGCGCTGGCCCAGTCCGCGGCCGCCTATCCGCAGCGGCCGGTCACCTTCATGGTGCCGTTCCCCGCCGGCAGCGCCACCGACCAGCTGGCCCGGGTGCTCGGCGAGCATGTCGGCCGCGCGGTCGGCCAGGCGGTGATCGTCGAGAACCGCCCGGGCGCGAACGGCGGCATCGGCACCGCCGCGGCGGCCAAGGCGCCGGCCGACGGCTACAGCTTCCTGATCGCCACCAGCACCACGCATGCGGCCAATGCCTCGCTGTACCGCAAGTTGCCGTATGACCCGATCAAGGACTTCACGCCGGTCTCGCGCCTGGGCGAGATTCCGTTCGTGATGCTGGTGAACCCCCAGGTGCCGGCGGACAGTGCGCAGAAGTTCGTGGCCCATGCGCGGTCCCAGCCCGAGAAGCTGGCGTGGGGTTCCGGCTCCAGCGGCAGCCTGATCCCGGGCCATGCGCTGGTGGCGGCCAACAAGCTGCAGATGGTGCATGTGCCCTACAAGGGCGTGCAGCCGGCGGTCACCGATGCGATTGGCGGGCAGATCCAGCTGGTGTTCGCCGACCTGGCCACCGCGGTGCCGCAGATCAAGGCCGGCAAGCTGCGCGCGCTGGCCGTCACCTCGGCGTCGGAGCATTCGATGCTGCCCGGCGTGCCGCCGATGTCGACCGTGGTGCCGGCCTTCGAGATGACGGCCTGGTTCGCCATGTATGCCCCGGCTGGGACGCCCGAGCCGGTGCTGCGCAGGATGAACCAGCTGGTGCGCGCCGCGCTGACCGACCCGGCGGTGCAGCAGAAGATGGCCGTTTCGGGCTTCACCCTCACGCCCAGCACGCCGGCCGAGCTGGGCCTGTTCGCCGCGAAGGAAACGGTGAAGTGGGCCAAGGCCGTGAACAGCGCGGGCATCGCGCCCGAATAGGCGCGCCGCACGCCCGCCGCGCCGCCGCCGCCCATGCGCTTCGACCTCACCACGCTGAACCTCGTGCTGGCCATCGCCGAAACCCGCAGCATCACCGCCGGTGCCCAGCGGGAGCACCTGGCGCTGGCGGCCGCCAGCCGGCGGCTGTCGGATGTGGAGACGCGGCTGGGCGTGAAGCTTTTCGACCGTCGCGCGCGTGGCGTGGAACTGACCGAAGCCGGCCATGCGCTGGTGCGCCACATCCGCAGCCTGAATGCCTCGCTCAACGCGCTGGAGAGCGAGGTGATGGAGTTCTCCCGCGGCATCCGCGGCCACCTTCGCATTGCGGCCAACGCCGGCGCCATCGCCGAATCGTTGCCGGCCGACCTGGCGGCGTTTTCGCAGGCGCACCCGGGCATCCGCATCAGCCTGGAAGACCTGGGCAGCGCGCAGGTGCTGGCCGCGGTGGCCGACGGCCGCGCGGACGTGGGCGTGTACGTGCCGCCGCAGCACCTGGAAGAAGGCCTGAGCACGCACGCGTACCGCGAGGCGCTGCTGCGTGCCGTGGTGCCGCGCGGCCATGCGCTGGCGCGGCGCAAGTCGGTGGACTTCGATGCGCTGCTCGATCACGAGATCGTCGGCCTGCCCATCGGCAGCTCGTTGCACCAGACGATGCTGGAACATGCGCAGCGCTCGGGCCGCGTGCTGAACGTGCGCGTGCAGGTGCGTGGCTTCGACGCCGTGGCGCAGCTGGTGGAGGCCGGCCTGGGCGTGGCGCTGCTGCCCGCGGGCGTGGCCGACCGGCTGCAGCGCGTGTTCGACGTGAAGGTGCTCGGCTTCACCGAACCCTGGGCCCGGCGGCAGTACCGCCTGGCCGTGCGAACCCAACCCGTGCTGCCCACCGCGGTGCAGCGCTTCATCGACGCCCTGGGCGCGGCCGCCGCGCCCGGCCCGTCGTCTCCTTCGAACCCTGACCTGGAGTAGCCACCATGACCGGCCGCACGCTTTACGACAAGATCTGGGACGAGCACGTCGTCCACTCCGAGGAAGACGGCACCGCGGTGCTCTACATCGACCGCCATCTGCTGCACGAGGTGACCAGCCCGCAGGCCTTCGAAGGGCTGGACATCGCCTCGCGCAAGACCTGGCGCATTTCGGCCAACCTGGCCGTGAGCGACCACAACGTGCCCACCACCGACCGCTCGGGCGGCATCACCGACCCGGTGTCGAAGCTGCAGGTCGACACGCTGGACAAGAACTGCGACCGCTTCGGCATCACGCAATTCAAGATGAACGACCTGCGCCAGGGCATCGTGCACGTCATCGGCCCGGAGCAGGGCGCCACGCTGCCCGGCATGACGGTGGTGTGCGGCGACTCGCACACCTCCACCCACGGCGCCTTCGGCGCGCTGGCGCACGGCATCGGCACCAGCGAGGTGGAGCATGTGCTGGCCACGCAGACGCTGCTGGCCAAGAAGGCCAGGAACATGCTGATCAAGGTGGAAGGCAAGCTGCCTGCCGGCTGCGGCGCCAAGGACATCGTGCTGGCCATCATTGGCAAGATCGGCACCGCCGGCGGCACCGGCTACACCATCGAGTTCGCCGGCTCGGCCATCCGCGCGCTGAGCATGGAAGGCCGCATGACGGTGTGCAACATGGCCATCGAAGGCGGCGCCCGCGCCGGCCTGGTGGCGGTGGACGAGACCACGATCAACTACGTGAAGAACCGGCCGCTGGCGCCCAAGCCCGGGGTGGAGTGGGACCAGGCGGTGGCCTACTGGCGCACGCTGCACTCCGATGCCGACGCGCACTGGGACGCCGTGGTCGAGCTGGACGCGAGCAGCATCCGCCCGCAGGTCACCTGGGGCACCTCGCCCGAGATGGTGCTGTCCATCGAAGACCGCGTGCCCGACCCCGACCGCGAGAAGGACGCCAACAAGCGCGGCGCGATGGAGCGTGCGCTGCAGTACATGGCGCTGCAGCCCAACCAGGCCATCAGCGACATCCGCATCGACAAGGTGTTCATCGGCTCCTGCACCAACTCGCGCATCGAGGACATGCGCGAAGCCGCCGCCGTCGTGCGCCGCCTGGGCGGCCGCGTGGCCTCTAACGTCAAGCTGGCGATGGTGGTGCCGGGCTCCGGCCTCGTGAAGGCGCAGGCCGAGAAGGAAGGCCTGGACCAGATCTTCAAGGCCGCCGGATTCGAGTGGCGCGAGCCGGGCTGCAGCATGTGCCTGGCGATGAACGCCGACCGGCTGGAGCCGGGCGAGCGCTGCGCCTCCACCAGCAACCGCAACTTCGAAGGCCGCCAGGGCGCCGGCGGCCGCACCCACCTCGTGAGCCCGGCGATGGCCGCCGCGGCCGCGCTGGAGGGCCACTTCGTCGACGTGCGCCGCATCGCCTGACGGAGGGCCGCACCATGCGCAACAAGCTCGCCCTGGGGTTGCTGATGCTCGGCCTGCTGGCCGGCTGCAACACCATCCAGGGCATCGGCAAGGACGTGTCCAAGGCCGGCCAGACCATCGAAGACGCCGCTCGAAAGAAATAAGCCATGCAAGCCTTCACCGTGCACCAGGGCCTCGTCGCCCCCATGGACCGCGAGAACGTCGACACCGACGCGATCATCCCCAAGCAGTTCCTAAAGTCGATCAAGCGCTCGGGCTTCGGCCCGAACCTGTTCGACGAATGGCGCTACCTCGACCATGGCGAGCCGGGGCAGGACCCGGCCAGCCGCAAGCCGAACCCGGACTTCGTGCTCAACCAGCCGCGCTACCAGGGCGCCTCGGTGCTGCTGGCGCGGCAGAACTTCGGCTGCGGCTCCAGCCGCGAGCACGCGCCCTGGGCGCTGGACCAGTACGGCTTCCGCGCCCTCATCGCGCCGAGCTTCGCCGACATCTTCTTCAACAACTGCTTCAAGAACGGCCTGCTGCCGATCCGCCTGCCCGAGTCGCAGGTGGCGCAGCTGTTCGACGAGGTGGCGGCCTTCGTCGGCTACCGGCTCACCATCGACCTGCAGCGGCAGGTCGTCATCAAGCCGGACGGCACGGAGCTGGCCTTCGACATCGAACCCTTCCGCAAGTACTGCCTGGTCAACGGCTTCGACGACATCGGCCTGACGCTGCGCCATGCCGACAAGATCCGCGCCTTCGAGGCCGAGCGCCTGCTGCAGAAGCCCTGGCTGGGCCGCACGCTGTAATCACGCCAAGAGGACAAGACACATGAAGATTGCAGTGCTGCCGGGTGACGGCATCGGCCCGGAGATCGTCGACGAGGCGGTCAAGGTGTTGAAGGTGCTCGACCTGAGCTTCGAGCTGGAAAGCGCCCCGGTGGGCGGCGCCGCCTACGAGGCCAGCGGCCATCCGCTGCCCGAGGCCACGCTCGACCTGGCCAAGGCCGCCGATGCGGTGCTGTTCGGCGCCGTCGGCGACTGGAAGTACGACAAGCTGGACCGCCCGCTGCGGCCCGAGCAGGCCATCCTGGGGCTGCGCAAGCACCTGGGCCTGTTCGCCAACTTCCGCCCGGCGATCTGCTACGAGCAGCTGACCCATGCCTCCAGCCTGAAGCCCGAACTGGTGGCGGGGCTGGACATCCTCATCATCCGCGAGCTGACCGGCGACATCTACTTCGGCCAGCCGCGCGGCCGCCGCACCGCGGTGGACGGGCACTTCCCCGGCACCGAGGAAGCGTTCGACACCATGCGCTACAGCCGGCCGGAGATCGAGCGCATCGCGCACGTGGCCTTCCAGGCGGCGCGCAAGCGCGGCGGGCGCGTCACCAGCGTGGACAAGGCCAACGTGCTGGAGACCTTCCAGTTCTGGAAGGACGTGGTCACCGAGGTGCATGCGCAGTACCCGGACGTGCAGCTCGACCACATGTACGTGGACAACGCCGCCATGCAGTTGGTGAAGGCGCCGAAGAAGTTCGACGTCATCGTCACCGGCAACATGTTCGGCGACATCCTGTCGGACGCGGCGGCGATGCTGACCGGCTCCATCGGCATGCTGCCCTCGGCTTCGTTGGACAAAAACAACAAGGGGCTGTACGAGCCCAGCCATGGCAGCGCGCCGGACATCGCCGGCAAGGGCATCGCCAACCCGCTGGCTACAATCTTGTCTGCTGCCATGATGCTCCGCTTCTCCCTCAACCAGCCCCAGGCTGCCGACCGCATCGAGTCGGCCGTCAGCGCCGTGCTGTCGGCAGGGTTGCGCACGCCGGACATCTGGAGCGAGGGCACGCACAAGGTGGGCACCCGCGAGATGGGCGACGCCGTGGTCGACGCGATCGTCAAGACCACCAAGGGCATTACCAAGAGCTAGCAAGCTCCGGTTCGTCTCGCCCCAACCCTGGACCCCGGCGAAGCGAGCCGGGGAACCAGGTTTCTCAACACGAAAGGGCGAACTGAAATGGCACTCACAGGTCTGGTTGGATGGCGCGGCATGGTCGGCTCCGTGCTGATGGACCGCATGGTCGCCGAGGGCGACTTCGATCACATCGAGCCGGTGTTCTTCAGCACCAGCAATGCGGGCGGCGCAGCCCCCGCGATGGCCAAGAACGAAACCAGGCTGCACGACGCCTTCGACATCGAGGCGCTCAAGCGCTGCGACATCATCCTCACCGCCCAGGGCGGCGACTACACCTCCGAGGTGTACCCCAAGCTGCGCGCCGCCGGCTGGAACGGCCACTGGATCGACGCCGCCTCCACGCTGCGGATGAAGGACGACGCGGTCATCGTGCTGGACCCGGTGAACCTGCCCGTCATCAAGAACGCGCTGAGCAAGGGCGGCCGCAACTGGATCGGCGGCAACTGCACCGTCAGCTGCATGCTCATGGGCGTGGGTGCGCTGTACAAGGCGGGCCTGGTCGAGTGGATGAGCACCCAGACCTACCAGGCGGCCTCCGGCGGCGGCGCGCAGCACATGCGCGAGCTGCTCACCCAGTTCGGCACCCTGAACGCCGCGGTGCGCCCGCTGCTGGACGACCCGAAGAGCGCCATCCTCGAGATCGACCGCCTGCTGGTGGCCCAGCAGCGCAGCCTGTCGGCCGACGAGACGCAGCACTTCGGCGTGCCGCTGGGTGGCTCCTTGATCCCCTGGATCGACAAGGACCTGGGCAACGGCATGTCCAAGGAAGAGTGGAAGGGCATGGCCGAGACCAACAAGATCATGGGCCAGGGCGAGGGCTTCGGCACGCCCGCGGTGCCGGTCGACGGCTTCTGCGTGCGCATCGGCGCGATGCGCTGCCATAGCCAAGCGCTCACTTTCAAGCTCAAGAAGGACGTGCCGCTGGCCGATCTTGAGGGCCTGATCGCCAACGACAACCCATGGGTCAAGCTTGTTCCGAATACCCGCGAAGCCACGCTGCGCGACCTGACGCCGGTGGCCACCACCGGCACGCTGACCATTCCGGTCGGCCGACTGCGCAAGATGGCGATGGGCCCGGAATACGTGGGCGCCTTCACCATCGGCGACCAGCTGCTGTGGGGCGCGGCCGAGCCGTTGCGCCGCATGCTGCGCATCCTGCTGGACGCCTGACGCCGCAAACCGGTCGGCACGATCATCAGAAGTTGCATGAGCTCGTCAGGCTATATGCTTGCTGATATTGTGAATTCGACCGTTTGCAGGCTGCCGTGCAAGGCCCGGCGCCAGCCCCTACAAGACAACGTTGGCGCCGGTCCTGCCCTCGGGCGGGCCGCGATGTGCTGCCGGGAGACACCTTGAAGAAACGCTCATTGGCCGCGCACGGCCCCGCCTTGTCGGCCGTCGCTGTGGCGGCCTTGCTGTGCGCCACCGCGCCGGCCGCCTGGGCCCTGGGCCTGGGCCGCGTGGCGGTGCAGTCGTCGCTGGGTGAATCGCTGAGGGCGGAGATCGACGTCACCAGCATCTCGCCCGAGGAAGCCTCCACGCTGCGTCTGCGGGTGGCCTCGCCCGAGGCCTACCGCGCCGCCGGCGTGGACTACAACCCGGTGCTGCCCGGCACCTCGGTGCAGTTGCTGCGCCGCCCCGACGGCCGGCCCTACGTGCGCCTGACCAGCGACCGCGCGGTGCAGGAGCCCTTCGTCGACGTCATCCTCGACATCTCGTGGGCCAGCGGCCGCCTGGTGCGCGAATACACGATGCTGTTCGACCCGCCGGGCCGTGTGCCGCCGCCGCCGGCGGTGGCCGCCGCCCCGGTGCCGCCGTCCATCTCCGCCGCGCCGCTGCCTCCGCCGGTGCAGCGCCCGGCCAGCCCGCGGCCCGCGCCCCAGCCGCCCGCGCCACCGGTGGCCCCCGCGCCAGCGCTGCCGCCGGTGGCGCAGGTGCCGGTGCAGCCGCCCGCGGCCGCCCAGCCGGTGCCGGCGTCGCCCGCCGCCCCGTCGAACGGGGGCGGTACGCCGCGTCCCGCGCCGCGTGCCCCGGGTGCAGCGGGTGGCGACCAATACGCGGTGCGGCAGGGCGAGACCCTGTACCGCATCGCCACCAACACCCAGCACCCGGGCGTGTCGCTCGACCAGATGCTGGTGGCGCTGTACCGCAGCAATCCGCAGGCGTTCATGGACGACAACATGAACCGCATGCGTGCCGGGGCCGTGCTCACCGTGCCCACGCCCGAGCAGGTGCGGCAGATCAGCGGCGGCGAAGCCCGCCAGGTGATCCAGGCGCAGAGCGCCGATTTCAGCGCCTACCGCCAGCGCCTGGCCGGCGTGGTGCCCAGCGTGCGTCCCGACGAGCCGGCGCGCCAGGCGCGCGGCCAGGTGCAGGCGCAGGTGGACGACCGCAAGCAGGCCGCCGCCCCCACGCCGGACCGGCTGCGCCTGTCGCAAGGCTCGGTGCAGGCGTCGGCGCCCGAGGCACGCGCCTCCGGCGAAGCCCAGCGCCGCGACGAGGCTGCCCGCGTGGCCGAACTGGCGCGCAACGTGGAAGACCTCAAGCGGCTGCAAGCCGGTACTGGTACGGGCGCCGGCGTCGGCGCCGCGTCGCCGGCCTCGGGTCCCGCCGCGCCTGGCGCCGTGCCGGGCGTGGCCGTTCCCTCGCCTGTGCCGCCCGCGGGTGCCTCGGCGCCCCTGGTGCCGCCAACCGCAACCGCACCGGCATCCACACCGGCGCCGGCGGTGGCGCCGGGCCTCCCGTCGGCCTCCGCGCCGGTGGTGCCGGCCGCCCCGGTGGCCGTGGCGCCTTCCGCGCCTGCCCGGCCGGCCTCCGCACCCGCCGCTCCGGCGACCACGCCGGCCGCTGCCGACGAGGAGCCGGGCCTGCTGGCCGACAACCCGCTGCTGCTCCCTGGCGCCGGCCTGCTGGTGTTGCTGCTGGCCGGCCTGGGCTACTACCGCTGGAAGCAGAAGAAGCAGGCCGACAGCGGCGAGACCTCGTTCCTGGAAAGCCGGCTTCAGCCCGATTCCTTCTTCGGCGCGACCGGCGGCCAGCGCATCGACACCCGCGAGGCCACCGGCAACTCGTCGTCGTCGATGACCTATTCGCTGAGCCAGCTCGACGCCATTGGCGACGTGGACCCCGTGGCCGAGGCCGATGTCTACCTGGCCTACGGCCGAGACCTGCAGGCCGAGGAAATCCTGAAGGAGGCGATGCGCAGCGACCCCGGCCGCCTGGCCGTGCGCACCAAGCTGCTCGAGGTGTATGCCAAGCGGCGCGACACCAAGGGCTACGAGCTGCTGGCCACCCAGCTGTACTCGATGACCCGCGGCGAGGGCGAGGACTGGCAGAAGGCGCAGCAGCTCGGCCAGCAGATCGACCCCGAGAACCCGCTGTACCAGCCGGGCGGCTCGCCGTCGCCGGCCAATGCCAGCAGCAGCACGATGAACGAGCCACTGGGCGCCAGCACCATGCCGCAGTCGGTGCTGCCGGCCATGGGCTTCGCCACCACCAGCCCCAGCCTGGACGCCGACCTGCCGCCGATTTCCTCGCTGGAACTCGATCTCGACCTCGACCAGCCGACGCAGCCGGGCGACCTGTCGCCGATGTCGATGGAGGCCACCCGCCCCATCGGCCTGGTGCCTTCGGCCGGCCGCGACGACAACAGCCTGGACTTCGACCTGCCGACGACGGCGCCGCGCTCCGAATACGCCGATCCGTCGGCCTCGGTGAACACCGCGCCGATGGACCTGGACCTGGATTCGCTGTCGCTCGACCTCGATCTGCCACCCGAGCCACCCGCGGTCGACCGCCGCAGCACCACGCCGGCCGACCTGGAGTTCGACCTCGGCGACCTGGAGGACTTCGGCGGCGCCGGCGTGGCCGACACCGCCACCGCCGACCTGCGCGACGGCGGCGACGACCCGCTGCAGCGCAAGTTCGAGCTGGCCGACGAGTTCCGCCAGATCGGCGACGTGGAAGGCGCGCGCGACCTGCTGGAAGAAGTGGTCGCCAAGGCCAGCGGCCCGCTGAAGGCCCGCGCGCAGAACCTGCTCGACAACCTTGAGTGAACTGCGCGGCGCCGGGCGCCGCATCGCGCTCGGCGTGGCCTACCGCGGCACCGCGTACCACGGCTGGCAGAGCCAGCCCGATGGGCGCACGGTGCAGGACCACCTGGAGCAGGCGCTGAGCAGCTTCGCCGCGCAGCCCATCCACACGCTGTGCGCCGGCCGCACCGACGCCGGCGTGCACGGCCTGAACCAGGTGGTGCACCTGGACGCGCCGGTGGAGCGCGAGCCGTTCTCCTGGGTGCGCGGCACCAACCGCTTCCTGCCGCTGGACGTGGCGGTGCAGTGGTGCAGGCCGGTGGCCGACGACTTCCATGCCCGCGCCAGCGCGCGCGGCCGCCGCTACCGCTACGTGCTGCTGGAGTCGCCCGTGCGGCCGGCGATCGAGGCGGGCCAGTGCGGCTGGGTGTTCCGCCCGCTGGACGGCGACGCGATGCGCGAGGCGGCGGCGCACCTCGTCGGTGAGCACGACTTCAGCAGCTTCCGCGCGGCCGACTGCCAGGCGCTGTCGCCGGTGAAGACGATGCGCGCCATCGGCATCGAGCGCCGCGGCGCCTACTGGCGCTTCGATTTCGACGCCAGCGCCTTCGTCTATCACATGGTGCGCAACATCATGGGCTGCCTGGTGCAGGTGGGGCAGGGCCACAAGCCGGCCGCCTGGATGGCCGAAGTACTGGCCGCCCGCAGCCGCCAGGCCGCCGCGCCGACCTTTCCGGCGGATGGGTTGTACTTCGTGGGGCCGTACTACGATGCACGGCATGAGATCCCAGACCACACGCCGGCGCAAGACTGGCTGCCCTGAATGAGCCGCACCCGCATCAAGATCTGCGGGCTGACACGCGAGGAGGACGTCGATGCCGCGGTCGAAGCCGGCGCCGACGCCATCGGCCTGGTGCTGTACAAGCCCAGCCCGCGCTACATCACCCCGCAGCGCGCGCGGGAACTGGCCCAGCGCCTGCCGCCCTTCATCACGCCGGTGTGCCTGTTCGTCAATGCCACGCCCGACGAGGTACAGCGCGCGGTGGAGGCGGTGCCCAACGCCACGCTGCAGTTCCACGGCGACGAGACGCCCGAAGCCTGCGCCGCGCCCGCCCGGCCGTTCCTCAAGGCCGCACGGATCGGCCCGGGGTTCGATTTGCTAGACTTCGCCTCCCGCTTCCCGGCAGCACAGGCCATCCTGCTCGACGCTTTTGTCGACGGTTATGGCGGTGGTGGAAAGGTTTTCGATTGGTCGCTCATTCCCGCCGACGTACCCGCTCCGGTCGTTTTGTCTGGTGGGTTGAGTCCTGCAAACGTGATCGATGGGGTGCTGCGCATCCGGCCCTGGGCCGTTGATGTGAGTTCCGGCGTCGAGGCCGGCAAGGGCATCAAGGATGCCTTGCTGATCCGCCGGTTCTGCGATGCGGTAAGGCAGGCCGATGCGCAACTGGCGCAGGCCGACGCCGCCGCAGCAGCCAACCCTGATTCCTGATTGCCATGACCAACAGCAGCTACGCACAACCCGATGCCCAAGGGCACTTCGGACCCTACGGCGGCACCTTCGTCGCCGAGACGCTGATCCACGCGCTCGACGAGCTGAAGGAGGCTTACGCCCACTACAGCAAGGATCCCGAATTCCGCCGCGAATTCGAATACGAGCTGAAGCACTTCGTCGGCCGCCCGAGCCCGATCTACCACGCCGCGCGGCTGTCGCGCGACCTGGGCGGCGCGCAGATCTACCTGAAGCGCGAGGACTTGAACCATACCGGCGCGCACAAGGTCAACAACACCATCGGCCAGGCGCTGCTGGCCAGGCGCATGGGCAAGCCCCGCGTGATCGCCGAGACCGGCGCCGGCCAGCATGGCGTGGCCACCGCCACCATCTGCGCCCGCTACGGCATGGAATGCGTGGTGTACATGGGCAGCGAGGACGTCAAACGCCAGTCGCCCAACGTCTTCCGCATGCACCTGCTGGGCGCCAAGGTGGTGCCGGTGGAGTCGGGCAGCAAGACGCTGAAGGACGCGCTGAACGAGGCCCTGCGCGACTGGGTCACCAACGTCGAGAACACCTTCTACATCATCGGCACCGTGGCCGGCCCGCACCCCTACCCGATGATGGTGCGCGACTTCCAGCGCGTGATCGGCGACGAGTGCCTGGTGCAGATGCCCGAGATGCTGGGCCCTCAGCGCCAGCCCGATGCCGTCATCGCCTGCGTGGGCGGCGGCAGCAATGCGATGGGCATCTTCTACCCGTACATCCCGTACGAGGGCACGCGGCTGATCGGCGTGGAAGCCGCGGGCCACGGCCTGGACACCGGCAAGCACGCGGCCAGCCTGTCCGCGGGCACGCCTGGCGTGCTGCACGGCAACCGCACCTACCTGCTGCAGGACGCCAACGGCCAGATCATCGAGACGCATTCGGTCTCGGCCGGCCTCGACTATCCTGGCGTCGGCCCCGAGCATGCCTACCTGAAGGACCTCAACCGCGCGGAGTACGTCGGCATCACCGACGACGAGGCGCTGGCTGCCTTCCACCGGCTGTGCCGCATCGAGGGCATCATTCCCGCGCTGGAATCCAGCCACGCCATCGCCCACGCCATCAAGATGGCGCCGACGATGCGGCCGGACCAGAGCCTGCTGGTCAACCTCTCCGGCCGCGGCGACAAGGACATCAACACCGTGGCCGAGCTGGCCGGCGTGTCGCTGATGAAGGGTTCGCTGTCATGAGCCGCATTGCCGACACCTTCGCCGCGCTGAAGGCGCAGGGCCGCAAGGCGCTGATCCCCTACGTCACCACGGGCGACCCGTATGCCGACGTCACGCCCGAGCTGATGGCGGCGCTGGCCGACGCCGGCGCCGACGTGATCGAGCTGGGGGTGCCGTTCTCCGACCCGATGGCCGACGGCCCGGTGATCCAGCAGGCCTCCGAGCGGGCGCTGGCCAAGGGCATCGGCCTGCCGCAAGTGCTGGCCGCCGTGCGCGCTTTCCGTGAAGGCAACGCCAAGACACCGGTCGTGCTGATGGGCTATGCCAACCCGGTGGAGCGCTACGGCGTCGAGCGCTTCGTCGCCGATGCCGGCCAAGCCGGCGTGGACGGCGTGCTGATCGTCGACTACCCGCCCGAGGAGTGCGAGGCCTTCGCCGCGCTGCTGCGCAAGGCCGACCTCGACCCGATCTTCCTGCTGGCTCCCACCTCCACCGAGTCACGCATGAAGGCCGTGGGCCGCATCGCCAGCGGCTACGTGTACTACGTGTCGCTCAAGGGCGTGACCGGCGCCGGCCACCTCGACACCACCGCCGTGGCCGACATGGTGCCGCGCATCAAGGCCCATGTGAACGTGCCGGTGGGCGTGGGCTTCGGCATCCGCGACGCGGCCACCGCCAAGGCGGTGGCGCGGGTGTCGGATGCGGTGGTCATCGGCTCGCGACTCGTCCAGATCCTGCAAACCCAGCCCCGCAACCAGGTCGCACCGGCGGCGGCGGCGTTCATCGCCGAGATCCGCGCCGCGCTAGATGAAGGAGTTTTCACATGAGTTGGCTTGAAAAGCTGCTGCCGCCCAAGATCCAGCCGACCGACCCGAGCGAACGCCGCACGGTGCCGGAAGGCCTGTGGATCAAGTGCCCTTCGTGCGAGACGGTGCTGTACAAGACCGACCTGGAGCAGAACGTCAACGTCTGCCCCAAGTGCAGCCACCACCACCGCATCGGCGCCCGCCAACGGCTGGATGCCTTTCTCGACGCAGAAGGCCGCTTCGAGATCGGCCACGAGGTGCTGCCGGTCGACGCGCTGAAGTTCAAGGACAGCAAGAAGTACCCCGAGCGGCTGAAGGACGCGCTGGAAACCACCGGCGAGACCGATGCGCTGGTGGTGGTGGGCGGCGCGGTGCACACGGTGCCGCTGGTGGCCGCCTGCTTCGAGTTCGACTTCATGGGCGGCTCGATGGGCTCGGTGGTGGGTGAGCGCTTCGTGCGTGGCGTGGAAGCCGCGATCGAGCAGCGCGTGCCCTTCGTCTGCTTCACCGCCACCGGCGGCGCGCGCATGCAGGAAGGCCTGCTCAGCCTGATGCAGATGGCCAAGACCAATGCCGCGCTCACGCACCTGGCCAAGGCGAAGCTGCCCTACATCAGCGTGCTGACCGACCCGACGATGGGCGGCGTGTCGGCCAGCTTCGCCTTCGTGGGCGACGTGGTCATCGCCGAGCCGAAGGCGCTGATCGGCTTCGCCGGCCCGCGCGTGATCGAGAACACCGTGCGCGAGAAGCTGCCCGAAGGCTTCCAGCGCTCGGAGTTCCTGGTGCAGAAGGGCGCGATCGACATGATCGTCGACCGCCGCCAGCTGCGCGCCACCATCGCCAGTGCGCTCAGCATGCTGCAGCGCCAGAGCGCAGACGCGGTCGCCTGACCCTGCTGCCGGGCGTCGCCGGCCAGCGCGCTACCATGCGCGCCCATGCTGACGACGCCCCCCCGCTCGCTCGCCGACTGGCTGGCCCACTGCGAGCGACTGCACCCCAAGAACATCGACATGACGCTGGACCGCGTGCGCGCGGTCGCCCAGCTCCTGGGCATCCGTTTCGACGTGCCCGTGATCACCGTCGCCGGCACCAACGGCAAGGGCTCCACCTGCGCGATGCTGGAAGCCATCGCCCAGTCCGCCGGCTATCGCGTGGGGCTGTACATCAAGCCGCACCTGGTGCACTTCGAGGAGCGCTGCCGCATCAACGGCCGCATGGCCGACGAGGCCACGCTGCTGCCGCACTTCGAGGCGGTGGAAGCCGCCCGCGGCGACACCACGCTGAGCTACTTCGAGTTCACGATGCTCGCGATCCTGCGTACCTTCATGCATGCGCCGCTGGACGTGGTGATCCTGGAAGTGGGTCTGGGCGGCCGGCTGGACGCGGTCAACATCATCGACACCGACTGCGCGGTGCTCACCAGCATCGACCTCGACCACACCGAGTGGCTGGGGCCTACCCGCGAAGACATCGGTCGCGAGAAGGCGCACATCATGCGGCCGGGCAAGCCGGCGATCGTCAGCGACCCGATGCCGCCGCAGAGCGTGATCGACCATGCCGACGCGATCGGCGCCGACCTGTGGCTGGCCGGTCGCGATTTCCGCCACGGCGGCGACCGCCAGCAGTGGCAGTGGGCCGGCCGCCAGCGGCGCTTCAGCGCGCTGGCCTATCCCGCGCTGCGCGGCGCCAACCAGTTGCTGAATGCAGCCGGTGCGCTGGCGGTGTTCGAGGCCATGTACCACCGGCTGCCGATCACCGCGCAGGCAGTGCGCCAGGGACTGGCGCTGGTCGACCTGCCGGGCCGCTTCCAGATCGTGCCGGGCCAGCCGACGCTGGTGCTGGACGTGGCGCACAACGCGCAATCGGTGGCCGCGCTGGCGCTCAACCTGGACCAGATGGGCTTCTTCCCGCGCACGCATGCCGTGTTCGGCGCCATGCGCGACAAGGACCTGCCGGCGCTGCTGGCCAAGCTGTCGCCGCTGGTGGACCACTGGCACCTGTGCAACCTGGACACCGCCCGCGCCGCCACCGCCGACGAGCTGGCGGCCGCGGTGCAGGCCCTGCCCACCCAGCAGCCGGTGACGGTCCACACCCATGCCGACCCGGCCGCGGCATTGGCCGCCGCCGTGGCCGCCGCGGACCCGGCTGATAGAATCGTGGTCTTCGGTTCTTTCTACACCGTAGGCGGCGTGCTGAAGGACGGCTTGCCGAGGCTGAGCGCCAAGCACACGGCTTGACCCGGCGGCCGGCGCGGCTGCCAACCGCCGGGCCCGGTGGACTTCCCGCCCCGGCGGGCCCAGCGCACCGGCCAGCTCCTCCGTTCCGCCCCGACTCCTTCCCCACGCATGGGCCTGCTGTCCTTCTTCAAGCGCCAACCTTCCGCTGCCCGCGAGCCCGCCGATCCGGCCGAGGCCGTGCAGCGGGCCCGCACCACCGCTCGGCGGCGGCTCATCGGCGCCGTGGTGCTGCTGGGCGTCGGCGTCATCGGCTTTCCGCTGCTGTTCGAAACCCAGCCGCGGCCGATCCCGGTGGACATCCCGATCGACATCCCACGCAAGGAAGGCGCCGCCCCGCTGGAGGTGCCCCCGGCACGTTCCGCTGCGCGTGCGGTGCCGACGCCGGCCGAGCCGGCGCCCGACACGATGGTGACCGAGCGCGCCGCCGAGGCCGGCCGCGAAGTGGCCCCGCCGGCTGCCACGAGCCCGGCGCCAGCCGCTGCGCCCGCGCCCACGCCGCCCGCTCCACGCCCGGCCGAGACGGAGCGCAAGCCGGCCGCCGAGGCACCTCCCCCTGCTGCGGCCAAGCCGGCGGTACCGCCGCCTGCTCCGGCGCCGCGCGAGGATGCCCAGCGCGCCCGCGCCTTGCTCGAAGGCAAGGCCTCCGAGCCGGCGGCCGGCCGCTTCGTCGTGCAGGTGGGCGCCTTTGCCGACGCTGGCGCCGTGCGTGATGCGCGGGCCAAGGTGGAGAAACTGGGCCTCAAGACCTATACCCAGGTGGTCGACACCGCTTCGGGCAAGCGCACCCGGGTGCGGGTGGGGCCGTTCGGCAGCCGCGAGGAAGCGGACAAGGCCTCGGCCCGCATGCGCTCCGCCGGCCTGGCGCCGGCCGTGCTCACCTTGTGAAGGTGGCGGGATGACGGGTGTCGATCCTGCCTTCACGCTGAGCTGGGTCGACTGGGCGCTGCTGGCGGTGCTCGCGGTGTCGGTCGTGGTGGGCTTGTGGCGGGGCTTGATTTTCGAGGTGTTGTCCCTCATTGGTTGGGTGGCGGCCTATGTGGCGGCGCAGGTGCTGTCGCCGACGGTGGCGCCCTGGCTGCCCATCGGCACGCCGGACAGCGCGGTCAATTCAGGGGCGGCGTTTGCCATCACCTTCGTGCTGGCGTTGATGGTGTGGAGCCTGGTGGCCCGCCTCGTCAGCCTCTTGGTGAAGGCCACGCCGCTGGCCTTCGTCGACCGGGTGCTGGGCGCCGGTTTTGGCTTGATGCGTGGTGGCGTGCTGTTGCTGGCGCTGGCCACGGTGGTGGCATTGACCCCTGCGGCGCGTTCGCCGCAGTGGCAGGAATCTGTTGGGGCGGCATGGCTGGGTGCCATGCTGCAAGAGCTGAAGCCGGTGTTGCCGGTGAACGTGGCCCGGCATCTACCGGGCTGAAGGAAACATCATGTGTGGCATCGTCGGCGTCATCTCTCATGCGCCCGTCAACCAGTTGATCTACGACGCGCTGCTGCTGCTGCAGCACCGCGGCCAGGACGCCGCCGGCATCGTCACGATGCAGGGCACCAAGTGCTTCATGCACAAGGCGCGTGGCATGGTGCGCGACGTGTTCCGCACCCGCAATATGCGTGGCCTGCCGGGTGACGTCGGCCTGGGCCAGGTGCGCTACCCGACCGCAGGCAACGCCTACAGCGAGGAAGAGGCGCAGCCCTTCTACGTGAACGCGCCCTTCGGCATCGTGCTGGTGCACAACGGCAACCTCACCAATGCGCTGGCCCTGAAGCAGGAGCTGGTGGACGTGGACCGCCGCCACATCAACACCGAGAGCGACACCGAGGTGCTGATCAACGTGCTGGCGCACGAGCTGGCCCGCGCCGCGCGCGACAAGACGCTGAACCCCGAAGTGATCTTCGATGCGGTGGCGGCGGTGCACAAGCGCATCAAGGGCTCGTATGCGGTGGTGGCGCTGATCGCCGGCTACGGCCTGCTGGCCTTCCGCGATCCGTTCGGCATCCGGCCGCTGGTGTACGGCGAGGCGGTGACGCCGGAAGGCCGCACCGTGATGGTCGGCAGCGAGACCGTCGCCATCGAAGGCACCGGCCACACCGTCACCCGCGACGTGGCGCCCGGCGAAGCCATCTTCATCGATATGCAAGGCACGGTGCACACCAAGCAGTGCGCCGAGTCGCCCACGCTCAATCCCTGCATGTTCGAGTTCGTCTACCTGGCCCGGCCCGATTCGGTCATCGACGGTATCTCCGTCTACCAGGCGCGGCTGAACATGGGCGAGACGCTGGCGCAGCGTGTCATCTCCACCATGCCGCCCAACGAGATCGACGTGGTGATTCCCATCCCCGAATCCAGCCGGCCTTCGGCCATGCAGCTGGCGCAGAAGCTGGGCAAGCCGTACCGCGAAGGCTTCGTCAAGAACCGCTACGTGGGCCGCACCTTCATCATGCCGGGGCAGGGCGTGCGCAAGAAGTCGGTGCGCCAGAAGCTCAACGCGATCGGCGTGGAGTTCAAGGGCCGCAACGTTCTGCTGGTGGACGACTCCATCGTGCGCGGCAACACCAGCAAGGAGATCGTGCAGATGGCCCGCGAAGCCGGTGCGCGCAAGGTGTACCTGGCCTCGGCGGCGCCGCCGGTGCGCTTTCCGAACGTGTACGGCATCGACATGCCCACGCGCGAGGAGTTGATCGCCCACGACCGCACCATCGAGCAGATCCGCGAGTACATCGGCGCCGATGCGCTGATCTACCAGGACGTGGACGCGATGAAGCGCGTGGTGGGCACGCTGAACAACCAGATCAGCACCTTTGAGGCCTCGTGCTTCGACGGCCACTACATCACCGGCGAGGTGACGCAGGCCGACTTCAGCGCCATGGAGGCGCAGCGCCGCTCGCAGGGCGGCGAGGAAGAAGAAGCCAACCGCAGCCGCCTGGCGCTGCAGAACGCCACCGAACAAGCCTGACCCCGACGCGCATGAAGAAGACCGTCCGCACCCGCATCGCGCCGTCTCCCACCGGCTTCCTGCACCTGGGTACCGCGCGCACTGCGCTGTTTTCCTGGGCCTACGCCCGCCACTATGGCGGCGAGTTCGTGCTGCGCATCGAGGACACCGACGTCGCCCGCTCCACGCAGGACTCGGTCGACCAGATCCTGCAGGCCATGCGCTGGCTGGGCCTGGACTACGACGAGGGCCCGATCTACCAGATGCGCCGGCTGGAGCGCTACAACGCGGTGATCGCGCAGATGCTGGAAGCCGGCACCGCCTACCGCTGCTACGCCACGCCGGCGGAACTGGACGAGATGCGCGAGGCCCAGCGTGCCCGCGGCGAAAAGACGCACTATGACCGCCGCTGGCGGCCCGAGCCGGGCAAGGTGCTGCCGCCACCGCCCGAAGGCGTGGCGCCGGCCATCCGCTTCGCCAATCCGGTGGACGGCGTGGTCACCTGGGACGACGTGGTGAAGGGCCCGATCAGCATCGCCAACCGCGAGATCGACGACCTGATCATCGTGCGGCCCGACGGTGTGCCCACCTACAACTTCGCGGTGGTGGTGGACGACTGGGACATGAACATCACCCACGTGTTCCGCGGCGACGAGCATGTGAACAACACGCCGTGGCAGATCAACATCTTCCACGCGCTGGGTGCGCCGCTGCCGCAGTTCGGCCATGTGCCGGTGATCCTGGGCGACGACGGGCAGAAGCTCTCCAAGCGCCGCGGCGCGGTGAGCGTCACGGCCTACGAGGAGGGCGGCTACCTGCCCGAGGCGATGCTCAACTACCTGGCCCGACTCGGCTGGAGTCATGGCGACGAAGAGCTGTTCTCGCGCCGCCAGCTGGTCGAGTGGTTCGACGGCGAGCACCTGTCCAGGAGCCCCGCGCAATGGGACCCGGCCAAGCTGAGCTGGGTCAATGCGCACTACATCAAGCAGGCCGACAACGATCGCCTGGCCGCGCTGGTGGTGCAGCAGCTGGCACGCCGCGGCATCGAGGCCACGGCCGACGAGCCGATGCTGCGCCGCGTGGCGCTGTTCAAGGACCGTTGCGCTACCACGGTCGAGCTGGCCGACTGGGTGGCGATGTATTTCTCCGAGCCGCAGCCAAGCGAAGCCGATGCGGCGCAGCTCACCGATGCCATCAAGCCCGCGCTGCAGGCGCTGGCCGACGCGCTGGCTGCGCTGCCCGCGTGGGACAAGGCCTCCATCAGTGCCGCGTTGAAGCAGACGCTGCAGGCGCACGGCTTGAAGATGCCCCAACTGGCCATGCCGGTGCGGGTGGCCGTTTGCGGCCGCGCGCAGACGCCCTCGGTCGATGCAGTACTTGAGTTGTTCACTCAGGCTATCGTGGTCGACCGCTTGCGCAAACTTTAAAAATCACTCTATACTCCATTTCTCGCTTGAACACGCTTCTTCTTCAAGACGAACCGCACAAAATGCGGAACGACTTAAGGGGGTATAGCTCAGCTGGGAGAGCGCTTGCATGGCATGCAAGAGGTCAGCGGTTCGATCCCGCTTACCTCCACCAAGTAAGCGTGTTCAAGAGGTACGAAGAATCAGTCCCCTTCGTCTAGAGGCCTAGGACACCACCCTTTCACGGTGATTACAGGGGTTCGAATCCCCTAGGGGACGCCAAGTTCGTAGCACTTGCGCAGCGATGCGGAAGCTACATGGAGTGGTAGTTCAGTTGGTTAGAATACCGGCCTGTCACGCCGGGGGTCGCGGGTTCGAGCCCCGTCCACTCCGCCAACAACGCATCGAGGTCAGCTTCGCAAGGAGCTGACCTTTTTTGCTTTGGTGGTCTCATTCATTCAGAGCGACCTCCGCCTTGATGAGCGGCGCGGTGACCATCGCCCCAGGCTTTGACGACTCGACGGAGGGAGGTCGTCGTGACCCACTGGTCCACTGCAGCAGTCGGCGTTTGTGCCTGATGCAGGTCGCGTTGACGGTGCTTGGCATCGGCCCGGGTTGCGGTATGCGATGCCGAAGACTTCGAGTGTCGTCCGGCGGCCCCGCTTCCTACCACTTCCAGCACGCACGGCAGGCAGTGGAGCGATGGTGCGGACCGCCGCTGCTGTCGGTCGCGATCGTGCGACCCGGTGATGCGCAAAAACGGCGCGCTGGCGTCGTCGGAGGTGCTGGCCGCGGCTGAGCAGATGTTCGCCAAGCCAGCGCAGGACGCGGGACCTGGCGTCGCTCGTTGACCTGGCGAGCTGGAGCGCGCACCGCGCACCGCGCACCGCGCACCGGCGCGCCGGGCGCTTCAGCGCCGCGCCACGCTTGGTTTCGCCGCAACCGGCAGCTTGAGCACACCGGTGGCCAGGCTGGTGCCCAGCAGGATGACCGCGCAGCCGATCACCATCGCGCCGGTGATCGGCTCGCCGAGGAAGAGCGCGCCCCACAGCACCGCGAAAGCCGGGATCATGAAGGTCACGGTGATGGCGTTGGCCGGGCCGACGTTGGCGATGAGCCTGAAGAACAGCACGTAGGCCACGCCGGTGCACAGCAGCGCCAGCATCGCGGCAGCGGCCCAGTCGGCGGGCGCGGGCATCCGCTCGGGCCAGAAGAAGAAGGCCGGCACGGCCAGCACCAGCGTGGCGCTCAGCTGGCTTCCGGCGGCCACCGCCATCGGCGGTACGCCGGTGAGCCATCGCTTGGTGAAGCTGGCCGACAGGCCGTAGAAGAAGGCCGCCAGCATGCAGGCTGCGATGGCCGAGGCCGCGCTCACGCCATGATCGCCGGGCTTGAAGCTGGCCTTGTCCCAGGCCAGCCAGGCGACGCCGGCAAAGCCGATCACCAGGCCCAGCACACGCGAGGCAGACAGCCTGTCCTTCAGCCACAGCCATGCGATGACCGCGCCCCACAGCGGCGTGGTGGCGTTGAAGATGGACGACAGGCCGGCATTGATGGCCAGCGCCGCGTAGCTGAACAGCAGGAAGGGCAGGGCGCTGTTCATCACGCCCACCACCAGCAGCGGCTTCCAGTGGGCGCGCAGCGCCGGCACCTCGCGCCGCCACACCAGCAGCGGCACCAGGAAGCAGGCGGCGCCGGTCACGCGCACGGCGGCCAAGGCCACCGGGCCGAAGGCCGCCGCGCCCATGCGCATGAACAGGAAGGCCGCGCCCCACAGTGCGGCCAGCATCACCAGGTCGATCCCGTCGCGGGCCTTCATGCCACCACCGCCACGCCTTCGAGCTGCAGCAGCGCCCGCTTGCGCGGCAGCCCGCCGGCATAACCGGTCAGCCCGCCGGCACGGCCGATCACGCGGTGGCAGGGCACGATGACGCTCACCGGGTTGCGGCCGATGGCGGCGCCCGCGGCCCGCACCGCGGCCGGGGCCCCGGCGCGCGCTGCGATCTCGGCATAGGTGGCGGTGCGGCCCGGCGTGATCTGCAGCAGCGCCTGCCACACCGCGCGCTGGAAGGGCGTGCCCAGCAGGTCCAGCGGCACGCTGAACGGACCCAGCGCGGCGGCGGACCAGTAGCGCTGCAGCTCCTCGCGCGCCTGGGCAATGAAGGGATGCGCGTCGTCGGTGGGGGCGTCGATCGTGCCCGGATGGTGGGCCTGGTCGTCGAACCAGAGCCCGGCCAGGCCATGGTCGGTGGCGGCCACGGTGAGACGCCCCAGCGGCGTGTCGAGGCGTGATTGCGCGGTGATCAAGGGAAGCTTGGCGTGAGTCATGTGGGTTCTCCAGCAGCGTGCGGCATGCCCTGCCACAAGCGGATGACGGCGTAGCCGCGCCAGGGCCGCCAGGCTTCGGCCTGCGCCAGCACGGCCGCCACGTCGCGGGTGCCCAGGGCGTTGAGCAGGCCGATGTCGGTGGAAGGAAAGGCGTCGGGCCAGGCCAGCGCACGCATCGCGATGAGCTGCGCCGTCCAGTCGCCGATGCCGGGCAGGGCGCGCAGTGCGTCCAGCGTGGCGGCGAGCGGCGCGCCGCGGTGCAGCTGGATGCGCCCGGCATGCACTTCGGCCGCCAGCGCCTGCAACGCCCGCACCCGCTGGCGCACGATGCCCAGCTTGCCCAGCGTCTCGGGGTCGGCCTCGGCAATGGCCTGGGCGGTAGGCGCCAGGCGCGTGAGGTCGGCAAACGGCGTGTCGATCGGCTCGCCGTACCGCTCGGTCAAGCGGCGGGTCAGGGTGCGCGCCGCGGCCACGGTGACCTGCTGGCCCAGCACCACGCGCATCGCGGTCTCGAAGCCGTCGAAGCTGCCGACGAGGCGGATGCCCGGCACCGGCGGCATCGGCAGCAGCGCCATCACCGGGTCGATCAGCGACGGGTCGGCGTCGGTGTCCATCGCCTGCCGCACCCGCTGCAGCACGGCGCCGGCCACCGGCATCAGCGCCGGGGCCAGCGTGAGCTGCAATTCATGCCGGTCGGGCACGAAGCGCAGGCTGATCCAGCCGGTCGCCATGGCCGGCGCGCCGTCGGCCGGTGTGCCGCGCTGCATGGCCAGCGTACGGCGCAGCGTCAGCGTCGGCAGGTCCACCGCCTCGACGCCGGGCACCGCGCGCTGGGCGAAGAAGCGCAGCACGCCGTCGACGTCATAGGGCGGCCGATAGGCCAGGCGCAGCACCGGCGCGGCGGCCGCGTCGGGCGGCGCATCGCCCGACCGCTCGCGGCGCAGCGCGCTGGGGCTCAGCCGGTAGCGCTCGGCAAAGGCCGCGTTGAAGCGGCGCACGCTGGCATAGCCGCTGGCCAGGGCCACCTGCGTCACCGGCAGCGGCGTGTCGGTCAGCAGCTGCTTGGCGAGCAGCAGGCGCTGCGTGGTGATGAAGTCCATCGGCGCCACGCCATGCGCCTCCTGGAAGATGCGGCGCAGGTGGCGGTCGGTCACGCCCAGCCGGGCGGCCACCTCGGGCAGCGCCACGGGGCGGCCCTCGGCCACGGCCTGGCTCAGCATCTGCGCGGCATGGCGCGCCAGCACCTGCGAGCTGTCGGTGAGCGACAGCCCCGGCGCCAGCTCGGGGCGGCAGCGCAGGCAGGGGCGGAAGCCCGCCTGCTCGGCGGCCGCCGCATGGTGGAAGAAGCGGCAGTTGCGCTGCTGCGGCAGCCGCACGCGACATACCGGCCGGCAGTAGATGCCGGTGGAGGTCACGCCGACGAAGAAGCGGCCGTCGAAGCGGGGGTCACGGGCCGCCAGGGCGGCATAACGCGCGTCGTCCGGCGTGCCGGCGGCCACGGTGGCGGGGGTCGGTCCGGCGATGACGGCTGCGCTGTCCATGGCGGCCATTGTGGCCGTCGGCCGTGAGCGCACTCGCCGGATTCGGACCTGTGCCTGCCGGGGCTTTGGGTGGGGCGGCGTCGCCCCGGGGTTTCCACGGAGCCTGCCTACAATCGTTCGCAGGAGGAAATGAATGAAAGTTGCAGCTTCGGCCTTCAAGGCCTACGACATCCGCGGCATCGTCGGGCAAACCATCGACGAGGCCTTTGCCGAGCACCTGGGCAAGGCGTTCGGCACCGAGGCGGTTGCCGCCGGTGAGAAGGCCGTGGCCGTGGGCCGTGACGGCCGCGTGTCCGGGCCCGGCCTGGCCGCCGCGCTGATCCGAGGGCTGGCCTCCACCGGGCTGGACGTCGTGGACCTGGGCGCCGTCACCACGCCAATGCTCTATTACGTGGCCGCCACCCGCGGCCGGCACGGCTGCAACAGCGGCATCCAGGTCACGGGCAGCCACAACCCCAAGGACTACAACGGCTTCAAGATGGTGCTGTCGGGCCGCGCCATCTATGGCGACGAGATCCAGGGCTTGCGCCGCCGGATGGAGGCCGAGGACTACACCGTGGGCAAGGGCCGCTCGGCGCCGATGGACATCGTGCCCGAGTACATCGCCCGCATCGTCGGTGACTGCAAGCTGGCGCGGCCGCTGAAGGTGGTGGTCGATTCCGGCAACGGCATTCCCGGTGCCTCCGCACCGCAGCTGCTGCAGGCGCTGGGCTGCGAGGTGATCGCGCTGTACAGCCGGGTGGACGGCGACTTCCCCAACCACCATCCCGACCCCTCCAAGCCCGAGAACCTGCAGGACCTGATCCGCACCGTGCATGCCACCGAGGCCGACCTCGGCCTGGCCTTCGACGGCGACGGCGACCGCCTGGGCGTGGTGACGAAGGACGGCCAGATCATCTACCCCGACCGCCAGCTGATGCTGTTCGCGCAGGACATCCTCACCCGCGTGAAGGGCGGCACCATCATCTTCGACGTCAAGTGCACGCAGCGCCTGGCGCCGGCCATCAAGGCCGCCGGCGGCGTGCCGCTGATGTGGAAGACCGGCCATTCGCTGGTCAAGGCCAAGATGAAGGAAGTCAACGCGCCGATCGCCGGCGAGATGAGCGGCCATGTGTTCTTCGGCGAGCGCTGGTACGGCTTCGACGACGCCTCCTACACCGCCGCGCGGCTGCTGGAGATCCTCAGCCGCCACGACGACCCGAGCGCGGTGCTCAACGGCCTGCCCACCAGCTTCAGCACGCCCGAGCTGAACGTGGCCTGCGCCGAAGGCGAGCCGCGCGAGGTGATCGACAAGCTGCTGGCCGACGCCGACTTTCCTGGCGGCGAGATCGTCACCACCGACGGCCTGCGGGTGGACTATGCCGACGGCTTCGGCCTGATCCGCGCCAGCAACACCACGCCGGTGCTGGTGCTGCGCTTCGAAGGCCACACCGACGAGGCGCTGCACCGCATCCAGGACGACTTCATGAAGCGCCTGAAGGTGGTGAAGCCCGATGCCGAAGTGGCCACCGCGGCCCACTGACCCGCCGATGCGCGCCGCCCGCTGCTGATGACCCCCCGGCTCGCGCGCTTCCTGTACAGCGCGCTGCTGATCGCGCTCACGCCGCTGTACCTGCTGCGCCTGTGGTGGCGCGGCCGGGCGGAGCCGGCCTACCGCCGCCGGGTGCGCGAGCGGCTGGGCTTCTACCGCACGCGGCGGCGGGCCATCAAGGGCCGGGTGATCTGGCTGCATGCGGTGTCGCTGGGCGAGACGCGGGCGGCCGAGCCGCTGGTCAAGGCCTTGCGGGCGCACATGCCGGGGCTGCGGCTGGTGCTGACCTGCAGCACCGCCACCGGGCTGGAAGCCGGCCGTGCGCTGCTGCAGGAAGACGACATCCAGGCCTGGCTGCCCTATGACACGCCGGGCGCGGCGCGCCGCTTCCTGCACCGCTACAAGCCGCTGGCGGGCGTGCTGATGGAAACCGAGATCTGGCCCAACCTGCTGCATGCGGCCGAGCAGGCGCGGGTGCCGGTGGTGCTGGCCAATGCACGCCTGTCGGAGCGCAGCCAACGCAAGGGCCAGCGCATGGCCGCGTTGCTGCATCCGGCGGTGCGCAGCCTGAGCTGGGTGCTGGCGCAGACCGCTGCCGATGCGCAGCGCCTGCATGCGGCCGGCGCCACGCAGGTGGAGGTCTGCGGCAACCTGAAGTACGACATCGAGCCACCGCCCAAGCTGCTGGCGCGCGGCCTGCAATGGCGTGCCTCGCTGAACGATCCGCCGCGCGCGGTGGTGCTGGCCGCCAGCACCCGCGAAGGCGAGGAACAGCCGCTGCTGTCGGCCTGGCGGGCGCTGCCGGCGCCGCGGCCGCTGCTGCTGATCGTGCCGCGCCATCCGCAGCGCTTCAACGAGGTGGCGCTGCTGGTGGACAACAGCGGCTTCACGCTGGCGCGGCGCAGCGCCTGGGGCGACGCCCCGCCGCCCGAGGCCGCCCGCGCCGACATCTGGCTGGGCGATTCGATGGGCGAGATGCCGCTGTACTACGCGCTGGCCGACGTGGCCTTGCTGGGCGGCAGCTTCGCGCCGCTGGGCGGGCAGAACCTGATCGAGGCCGCGGCCTGCGGCTGCCCGGTGGTGATGGGCCCGCACACCTTCAATTTCGACGATGCGGCGGAGCTGTCGCTGAAGGCCGGCGCCTCGGTGCGTGTGGCCGACATGGTCGACGGCGTGCGCCGCGCGGCCGCGCTGGCGGTGGACCCGCAGCGCAACACCTGGGTGCAGAACGCCTTCAGCTTCTCGGCCGCCCACCGCGGGGCCACCGAGCGCATGGCGCGGCGCATCGTCGAGGTGGTGATCCGCGGGCGGCCGTCCGACCGCCCGCGCTGACTAGCGCAGCGCCTCGGGCAGCGCCGCCAGCGGCGCGGGGTCGTAGTCGCCCGCCAGGGCGCGCCACACGCGCTCCGAGGTCACCGGCATCTGGATGCGCTCGGCCGCGGCGCCCTGGCCGGCATGGTCCAAGGCGTCGATCACCGCATTGACCACCGCCGGCGTGGCGCCGATGGTCCCCAGCTCGCCCACGCCCTTCACGCCCAGCGGATTGGTCAGGCAGGGGATGGAGGTGTCGAACTGCGTCTTGAAGCCGACGAAGCCGTCGGCATGCGGCATCGCATAGTCCAGGAAGCTGGCGGTGAGCAGCTGGCCACTGTCGCCGTCGTACACCACCTGCTCCAGCAGCGCCTGGCCGATGCCCTGCACCGCGCCGCCTTCGATCTGGCCGCGCACGATGGCCGGGCTCACCACGCGGCCGATGTCGTTGACCGAGGCGTAGGCCACGATGGCCAGCTGCCCGGTGGCCGGGTCGATCTCCACCTCGCAGATGTGGCAGCCGTTGGGCCAGCTGGGGGCGCTTACCGCGTTGGTCACGTCCACCGTGATGCGCTGCGTGGGCTGGCGGCCGGCCAGCTCGAACAGGCCAATGCCCAGGTCGGTGCCGGCCACGGTGAGGCGGCCCTGGCGGTATTCGATGTCGGCGGCCGGAGCTTCCAGCGCTTCGGACGCGAGCTGCCGGGCGGTGTCCACCGTGCGCTCGGAAGCCACCTGCACCGCCGAGCCACCGGTGAACAGCGAGCGCGAGCCCGCGCTGCCGAAGCCGTTGGCGCGGTCGGTGTCGCCCTGCAGCACACGGATGCGCTCGATCGGCACGCCGAACACGTCCACCGCCAGCTGCGCATAGCTGGTGGCGATGCCCTGGCCCATGGCCTGCGTGGCCGAGGTCAGCTCGATGAAACCGTCGGCCGTCACGTCCACCACCACGCGTTCCTCCAGCGCGTTGCCGCCGGTCCATTCCAGGAAGGTGGCGATGCCGCGGCCGCGCAGCCTGCCGCGGGCCTCGCTCCCGGCACGCCGCGCGGCGAAGCCGCCCCAGTCGGCCAGCGCCAGGCCCTGGTCGAGGATGCGGCCGAACTGGCCGCTGTCGTAGGTCTGGCCCATCGGGTTGCGGTAGGGCATCTGCTCGGGGCGGATCATGTTGCGCCGGCGCAGCTCGGCCGGGTCCATGCCCAGCTTGCGGGCAGCGGCGTCCATCAGCCGCTCGGTCGCGTAGATGGCCTCGGGCCGGCCGGCGCCGCGGTAGGCGCCGGTGGGCGCGCAGTTCGTCAGCACGCCGGAAAAGCGCAGGTCGATGGTCTGCAGGTCGTAGATGCTGGTGGACACCCAGGGCCCGATCAGCAGCTGGATGGCCAGCCCCGCGGCGGTGGCATAGGCGCCCACGTTGGCGAGCGAGCGCACCCGCAGCGCCAAGGCCCGACCATCGGCGTCCAGCGCCATCTCGGCATGGGTGACCACGTCACGGCCGTGGGTGGAGGCGAGAAATTCCTCGATGCGCTCGGCCCGCCAGCTCACCGGCCGCTGCAGCTGCAGCGCGGCATGGGCCACGGCCACGTCTTCGGGGTACAGGCCGGTCTTCATGCCGAAGCCGCCGCCCACGTCATCCACCTTCACCCGCACGTTCTCCGGCGTGCGGCCGGGGATCAGGCCCGCGATGCCGTTGCGCACGCCGGTGGGCATCTGGCTGCTCAGGCGCACCGTCAGCCGGCCGCTGGCCACGTCCAGCTCGGCCTGGGTGCAGCGCGGCTCCATCGGGCTGGCGGCCAGGCGCTGGTTGCGGATGTCGACCGACACCACATGGGCCGCGGCGGCAAAGGCGGCTTCGGTGGCGGCGGCGTCGCCATGGCGCATCTCGGCGGCGATGTTGTCGGGCGCGGCCTCGCACAGCACCGGCGCGCCGGGTGTCACCGCCTGCACCGCGTCGGTGACGGCGGGCAGTTCCTCGTAGTCGATCCACAGGGCGGCGGCGGCTTCGCGCGCGGCCTCGCGGCTCTCGGCCACCACGGCGGCCACCGCTTCGCCGACGAAGCGCACCACCTCGTGCGCCAGCGCCCGCCGCGGCGCGGTGGCGCCGGGGCTGCCATCGGGCCGCTTGAAGCCGCCGCCGGGCAACGGTTTCACGCCCGCAGCCACGAGGTCGGCGCCGGTGTACACCGCCAGCACGCCGGGCAGCGCCAGCGCGCTGTCCACGTCGATGGACAGGATGCGGGCATGCGCGTAGGTGGAGCGGGCGAAGGCCAGGTGCACCTGGCCTTGCGGCGCCACGTCGTCGGTGAAGCGGCCGCGGCCGGTGACCAGCGCCGGGTCCTCGATGCGGCGCACCGTGTGGCCGCTGCCGTAGCGGCCCGATTCCAGCGCGGTGCTCATCGGGCCGCTCCTTCGGCCATCGTGCGCGCGGCGGTCTGCACCGATTCGACGATGTTCACGTAGCCGGTGCAGCGGCACAGGTTGCCTTCCAGCGCATGGGCGATGCGTTCGGCATCGGGCTGCGGCTCCTGCTGGAGCAGGCACACCGCCGTCATCACCATGCCGGGGGTGCAGAAGCCGCATTGCAGGCCGTGGCAGGCGACGAAGGCGTCCTGCACCGGGTGCAGCGGGCCGCCTTCGGGCGACAGGCCTTCGATGGTGGTGACGCCGCAGCCCTCGGCCTGCAGCGCCAGCATGGTGCAGCTCTTGACCGCCTCGCCATCCAGCAGCACGGTGCAGGCGCCGCACTGGCTGGTGTCGCAGCCGATATGGGTGCCGGTCAGGCCCAGCGGGCCGCGCAGCAGGTCCACGAGCAGGGTGTGGGGTTCAACCTCGACCGACACGGGCCGGCCGTTGACGCTGAGTTGCAGCTGGGGCATGGGGTTCCTTCCGGACGGGGAACCCCATGCTAAGCGCTGCCGCCGGGGTGGCGGCGGCCAGGGTCAGGGCGTCAGCAGGCTGTTGATGGCGAGCAGGTCCTCGCCGCGCAGCTGGCCGGCGGCCTGGCGAAGCCGCAGCGTGCCCAGCAGCACGTTGTAGCGGGCGAAGGCCAGGTCGCGCTGGGTGGTGAACAGCTGCGTCTGCGCATTCAGCACGTCCAGGTTCACCCGCACGCCCACGCGGTAGCCCAGCTGCGTGGCTTCCAGCGCCAGCTTGCTGGAGGCTTCGGCGGCCTCCAGCGCACGCACCTGCGCCAGGCCCGACTGCACCTGGAAGTAGGCCGTGCGGGTGGCCGTGGCCACGTTGCGGCGGGCGGCGTCCAGCTCGTTGCGGGCGCGCTCTTCCAGCGCCAGCGTTTCCTTCACGCGGTTCTGGATGGCGAAGCCGGCGAACAGCGGCAGGTTCATCTCCACACCCACGCTGGCCGGCACGCTGTTGCCCGCCAGCTCGGCGGCATTGCCGCGCTGGCGCTGGCCGCCCAGCTGGGCGGTGAGCTCCACCGTCGGCAGGTGGCCGGCGCGGGCCTTCTCGGTTTCCAGGCGGGCGGTTTCCAGGCCGGCCAGCGCAAGGCGGATGCCAGGGTGGTTGTCCCATGCGCTGGTGACCCAGGCCTCGGCATCGGCCGGTTCCAGCGAGGGCAGCATCACCGGCTGGCGCAGCGGGTTGGGTTGCACATTGGCGCGGCCCACCAGCTGGTCGAGCACCACGCGGCGGGTGCGCAGGTCGTTGTCGGCGGCCAGTTCCTGGGCGGTGGCCAGGTCGAAGCGCGCCTGCGCCTCACGCGTGTCGGTGATGGTGGCGGTGCCGACCTCGAAGTTGCGCTTGGCCGAGGCCAGCTGCTCGCTGATGGCCTTCCTGTTGGCCTGCGCGGTGCCCAGGGTGTCCTGCGCGGCCAGCACGTCGAAGTACGCCTGGGCCACCCGCACCACCAGGTCCTGCTCGGCGGTTTCCAGCTCGGCGCCGCTGGCGTCCAGCAGTACCCGGGCCTGGGCGATGGTGGCGCTGTCGGCGCGGTTGTACAGCGTCTGGCGGCCGCTCAGTCCCACCACCGTGGTGCGCGACTTCAGGTCGAGGTCGCGGGTGCGCCAGTCGGTGCGGGCATTGGTGTGGCTGGCGCCCACGCCGATGCTCGGCAGCCGCAGGGCGTCGGCCTGGGCGGCGCGGAACTGGTTGCTGTCGGCCAGCGAGCGGGCGGCCAGGTAGGTGGCGTCGTAAGGGCGCGCGGCGTTGTACAGCTCGACCAGCGATTCCGCTTGCGCCGCCGTGGCACCAAGCGCCAGCGCGGCCACCTGCATGAGCTGGGACAGGCGCAGGCGCGGGAAGGGGATGTGCATGGAGCTCCTCTCTGGGAAGACGTTTGTTATCGACGACAACCGGCCGCGCTGAACGCCGGGTGCGCGATTGCACCCGAGGCTCCTGCGGCTGGCATCCGCCATGCGACAACCTGCACGTCGCTGGCCATGAACGGCGGGCAGCTGGATCAGAAGGTGAAGCGGGTGGGCTCGCCGAAGCCGGACAGCCGCGGCGCCACGGTGTCGAACAGCTCCTCGCGCTGGAAGGCGCCGGCGCCGTTGCGGGTGACCAGCACCGCCCGCATCACCGGCTGCTGGCCGACGATGGCCACCAGGCGGCCGCCTTCCTTCAGCTGGTCCAGCAGCACCTGTGGCACCTCGGCCACCGAGCCCGAGAGCACGATCACGTCGAACGGTGCCTCGGAAGGCAGGCCCTTGGCGCCATCGGCTTCCACCACCTTGGCATTCACCACGCCGGCGCGGCGCAGGTTCTCGCGCGCCAGCGCGGCCAGCGCCGGCTCGATCTCCAGCGTGGTCACGCGCTGGGCGCGGCTGGCCAGCAGTGCCGCCATGTAGCCCGAGCCGGCGCCGACTTCCAGCACGCGGTCGTCGCGGGTGACTTCCAGCTCCTGCAGCAGCCGGGCCTCGATCTTGGGCTCCAGCATGCTCTGGCCGGCGGGCAGCGGCACCTGGGTATCGATGAAGGCCAGCGCGCGGTGGGCTTCGGGCACGAACGCCTCGCGCTTGACCTGCGTGAGCAAGGTCAGCACGTCCTGGTCGAGTACGTCCCAGGGGCGGATCTGCTGCTCGATCATGTTGAAGCGGGCTAGTTCGATGTTCATGGCGTTGTGCGCGAAGGTCGGCGTAAGGGCGGTGGAACGGAGGGACGGAAGGCCCGGGAGTTTATTTCGGCGGCGCCGTCGCCAGCCTGACGGAGCGCAGCACCAGGTCGATGTGCTGCTCGATGAAGCGAAGCGGGTCGAGCGACATCGACGACTGCACCATGCAGGCGCCCACCGCATGCTTGTGCAGGCACAGCATCACCATGGGCAGGATGACCGAGTGCGTCACGCTCTCGACGTCCATCGGCCGCAGCTGGCCGCGGCGCACGCCCTGCTCGAACATCTGGCCGATCAGGCGCGAGCCGGGCTCGATCACCTCGCTGACATAAAAAGCCGCCACGTCGGGGAAGTTGCGCGCCTCGGTGACGATCAGCTTGAACACGCCGCAGGCCGGGCTCTGGTACACGCGCTGCCACCACTGCGCCAGCACGCCGAACAGCACCTCCGGATCGGCCTCGGCATGGCGCGCCACCTCGGCCGCGCCGGCCCGCACCTCCTCGCCCAGGTAGTGGCGGATCACCGCCTTCAGCAGCTCTTCCTTGCTCGGGTAATAGAGGTAGAGCGTGCCCTTGGACACGCCGGCCCGGGCCGCCACTTCCTCCGACCTGCTGTTGGCGAAGCCCTTCTCCACGAACACCTCCAGCGCCGCGGCCAGCAACTCGTGCGGCCGGGCTTCCTTGCGACGCTGGCGCGTGGCGCGCTGGGGCTCGTGGGCGGGGGAGGACATCCAGGGCGGTTGTTACTGACTGGTCAGTCATTAATGTAGCCCCCTGAACAGGGAGGGTCAACCGCGGCAGGGCGGCTTGGTTAAGCTGCCCGCCATGCACAGAAGAACCTCCTTGCGCGCGGTGGCGGCACTCATGGCCGCTGGCGCGCTGGCCGGGCTGGCGGGCTGCGGCACGCTGGGCCTGCCCGACCGCATCGTCATCACCGAGGCCCAGCTGCAGGAACGGCTGGTGTCGGACTTTCCGCAGCAGCGGCGGGTGCTGTCGCTGGTGGACCTCACCCTCCAGCAGCCGGTGCTGCGCCTGCAGCCGGCGCAAAACCGCGTGGCGGTGCAGTGGCCGCTGCAGGCCACCGAGCGCCTGACCCGCAAGGCCGCCGCCGGCCTGCTGGATGCCGACAGCATGCTGCGCTTCGATGCCGGCGACATGACGCTGCGGCTGGCGCAGGTGCGGGTGGCCTCGCTGCAGCTGGCCGATGCCGGCGGGCCGTGGCCGCAGCCGGTGCAGCAGGCCGCCGCGGTGGTGGCCGAACAATTGCTTGAAGGCCAGGTGGTGTGGCGTGCCTCCACACGCCAGGCCGAGCGGCTGCGCCAGGCCGGCGTGCAGCAGGTCGACGTGCGCATCACCGAGGCCGGCATCGAGCTGGCGCTGGGCAGCACGCCCCGCTGACGGCGGGCGGCGCCGCGCGGCGCGTGCCTCCGGACCGTCATCACCCCGCCGGTATCATCGCCGGCTCTTTTTTGACCAACGCCCTGGGCGGGAGGCTTCTACGTGGATGTGATGTTGCTGGTGAAGGCTGCGGTGATGGGCCTGGTGGAAGGCTTCACCGAATTCCTGCCAATCTCGTCGACCGGCCATCTGATCCTCGCCGCCTCGCTGCTCGACTTCACTGGCAACGGTGCCAAGGTCTTCGAGATCGCCATCCAGACCGGCGCGATGTTCGCGGTGATCTGGGAATACCGGCAGCGCCTCGGCCGCACCGTGGCCGGCATCACGCACGACCCCGTCGCGCAGCGCTTTGCGCGCAACGTGATCATCGCCTTCATCCCGGCCGTGGTGCTGGGCCTGGCGCTGGGCAGCGCCATCAAGGCGCGGCTGTTCCATCCGGTGCCGGTGGCCATGGCCTTCATCGTCGGCGGCCTGATCATCCTGTGGGTGGAGCGGCGCCATCGCCGGCAGTTCGGCGAGCGCGACCTGGAAGGCGGCCGGCTCGCACGGGTGGAAACGGTGGACGACATGACGGCCCTGGACGCGCTGAAGGTGGGCCTGATCCAGTGCCTGGCGCTGATTCCCGGCACCAGCCGCTCGGGCTCCACCATCATCGGCGCGATGCTGTTCGGCTTCTCGCGCAAGGCCGCGGCCGAGTTCAGCTTCTTCCTGGGCATCCCCACGCTGATGGGCGCCGGCGCCTACTCGGTGTGGAAGGAGCGTGCGGCGCTGAGCATGGCCGACGCACCGATGTTCGCCGTGGGCCTGGCCTTCGCCTTCATCAGCGCGCTGATCTGCATCCGCTGGCTGATCCGCTATGTGTCCAGCCACGACTTCACCGTCTTCGCCTGGTACCGCATCGTGTTCGGCGCCATCGTGCTGCTCACGGCCTACACCGGCTGGGTGGAGTGGTCGGCCTGACGGTCGGGGCCCGCGTCGGCCGCATCACTGTGATGCGGACATTTCATGCCTGAGCCCGCGCGGCGGCCCGCCTGCCGCCGCTAGCATGCTTCCTCACAGGAGAGGAACGCCATGCTCACGCTCATCATCGGCAACAAGAACTATTCGTCGTGGTCCATGCGGCCCTGGGTGCTGCTCAAGCACTTCGGCATCCCGTTCACCGAGCGGAAGCTGCGCTTCAGCCAGGACCCGGCCGCCGCCTTCCACACCGAGCTGGCGCCCATCACGCCGGTGGGCCTGGTGCCGGTGCTGCTGGACGAGGGCTTCGCGGTGTGGGACACGCTCGCCATCGTGGAATACGTGGCCGAGCTGTTTCCGCAGCATGCGGTGTGGCCGCGTGAGCGGCAGGCCCGCGCCCGCGCGCGCAGCCTGGTGGCGGAGATGCACTCGGGCTTCGGCGCGCTGCGCCAGCACATGCCGCAGAACATCGAGGCCTCGCTGCCCTCGGTCGGCAAGCGCATCCTGGCCGAGCAGCCCGACGTGCGGCGCAACCTCGACCGCATCGTCGGCATGTGGACCGCGGCGCTGAACGACAGCGGCGGGCCTTTCCTGTTCGGCGAGTTCAGCGCGGCCGATGCCTTCTATGCACCCCTGGCCGGCCGCCTCATCACCTATGGCGTGCCGCTGCCGGCGGAGCTGACCGCCTACGTGGACCGGCTGTGGGCCTCGCCCGGCGTGGCCGCCTGGGTGGCCGACGCGAAGCAGGAAAAGGACTTCATCGACTTCGAGGAGCCCTATCGCAAGTCCGCTTCGGACGCAGGCTGAAGGGCCGGCGGCTTCAGGCCGCCGCCACGCGGGTGAACACCAGGTCCCACACGCCGTGGCCCAGGTTCAGGCCGCGCTGCTCGAACTTGGTCAGCGGCCGGTAGTCGGGCCGCGGCGCGTAGCCTTCTGCGGTGTTGCGCAGCTGCGGCTCGGCGCCCAGCACCTCCAGCATCTGCACCGCGTAGTCCTGCCAGTCGGTGGCGCAATGCAGGTAACCGCCCGGCGCGATGTGCTGGACCAGCCGGGCCACGAAGGCCGGCTGCAGCAGCCGGCGCTTGTGGTGCTTCTTCTTGTGCCAGGGGTCGGGAAAGAAGATGTGCACGCCGGCCAGCGAGCCGGGCGGGATCATGTCGCGCAGCACCTCCACCGCATCGTGCTGCACCAGCCGCAGGTTGGTCAGGTCTTCCTCGCCGATGCGCTTGAGCAGCGCGCCCACGCCGGGCTCGTGCACTTCCACGCCGATGAAGTCGGTGTCGGGCCGCGCCGCGGCGATCTGCGCGGTGGCGCCGCCCATGCCGAAGCCGATCTCCAGCACCACCGGCGCGCTGCGGCCGAAGGCGGCCGCGTAGTCCAGCGGCGCGGGCTGGTAGGGCAGCAGGAACCGGGGGCCCAGTTCGGCCAGCGCCCGTTGCTGGCCCGTGCCCATGCGCCCGGCGCGCAGCACGAAGCTGCGGATGGGTCGGCGGGGGCGTTGGTCGTCGGTCATGGCGTGCGGCGGGGCAGGTGCAAAGGGGCGGCATTGTCGCCGAGCGGGCCGGCGGCCCGGTGGGCGCCGCGGCTTGACCGCCATCAAGCCGGCTGCCGCCACCCACCCCAGAATCGCAGGCATGAAACCGCCGCTCACCCGCCCCCGCAGCCTGCTGGTGGCCACCGACCTCAGCAGCCGCTGCGACCGTGCCATCGACCGCGCGGTGCTGCTGGCGCGCGAATGGGGCGCCCGGCTGGTGGTGGTCACGGTGCCGGAGCGTGCGCAGCTGGGCCAGCTGCAGGCGCAAGGGCCGCTGGCCCTCACCGGCGAGGAAGCCGAGCTGCTGCAGGCACAGGCCCGCCGCCGGCTGCAGGCCGAGCTGGGCGAAGCCGGCGTGCCCTATGACGTGCAGGTGGCGCATGGTCCGGTGGGCGCGGCGCTGCTGAAGGTGGCGGACGAGCAGCGCTGCGACCTCATCGTCACCGGCACCGCGCGCGCCCATGGCCTGGGCCGGCTGGTGCTGGGCTCCACGGTCGACCTGCTGGTGCGGCGCTCGCCGGTGCCGGTGCTGGTGGTGCGCCAGCGCGGCCGCCGGGCCTATCCGCGGCTGATCGTGGCCAGCGACTGGTCGCCGCCCTCGCGCCATGCGCTGGAAGTGGCGGCCACCGGCTGGCCAGAGGCACCGATCACCTTGTTCCATGCCTTCGGCGCCGCCTATCCCGCGCGCGCCGGGGTGGACCTGGCCTCGGCCCGCGACGCGGGTGGGGAGCAGGCCACCCGCGCGGCCGCCGCCTTCATCGCCGGGTGCACCCTGCCCGAGCCGGTGCGGCTGCGGCTGCGGCTGTGGCTGGACTCGGGCGACCCCGGCCTGTTGCTGCAGCAGCACGGCTGGCGGCATCCTGAGGACCTGGTGGTGCTGGGCACCGCCGGCCGCAGCGGCCTGGCCGCGATGCTGCTGGGCAGCGTGGCCGAGCGGCTGCTGGACATGATCGAGAACGACGTGCTGCTGGTGCGGCCGGTGTGAAGCGTGGCTTCACGGTGAAGAAAGCTTCCGCTGACTGGCGGCGGCGCACGGCGCGGCCGAAGATGAGGCCATCGCAACCTCTTGGAACCGCACCATGAAGATCGCCCTGATCGGCGGCACCGGCTTCGTCGGCAAGGCCGTGCTCGATGAACTGCTGCGCCGCGGCCATGCCGTGACCGCGCTGGCCCGCGACACCGGCAAGTACGCCGGCCGCGACGGCGTGACCGCCGTGAAGGCCGATGCGCTGGACGCGCAGCAGGTGGCCGCCGCCGTCGCCGGCCACGACGCCGTGATCGACGCCTACAACCCCGGCTGGGGCCTGCCCGACATCCACGACCTGTTCCTCAAGGGCACCGAAGCCATCCTCGACGGCGTGCAGGCCGCGGGCCTGAAGCGCGTGCTGGTGGTCGGCGGCGCCGGCAGCCTGTTCATCGCGCCGGGGCTGCAGTTGATCGATACGCCGGAGTTCCCGGCCGAGTGGAAGCAGGGCGCGCTGGCCGCCCGCGAGGCGCTGAACCGCATCCGCGGCCGCAACGCGCTCGACTGGACCTTCCTGTCGCCGCCGGTGCACCTGGCGCCCGGCGAGCGCACCGGCGCCTACCGCGTGGGCGGCGACGAGGTGCCGATGGTGGCTGGCGAACCCGCCGGCATCAGCGTGGCCGACCTGGCCGTGGCGATCGTCGACGAGATCGAGACGCCGAAGCACGTGCAGAAGCGCTTCACCGTCTACAGCTGAACCCGCCCCATCAATATTTGGCGAAGTTGGCGTTCACGCGGCGGTACAGGTAGTCCTCCGCCGTGATCGGCTCGTACTTCCTGCCCGGGCCCTGGATCACCACGTCGCGGTTGGCCTGGGCGAAGAAGGCCAGGCTGTAGCGCGCGCCCTGGTATTCGTCGGGGCGCGGGTTCTTCACCCGGTGGAAATTGCTCTTGAGCTGGTCGTCGCTCCAGCGCATCAGCATGTCGCCGATGTTGCAGGTGATCACGTCGTCGGCCGGCTCGATTGGCGTCCACTCCTGCTTCTCGTGCTCCTTGCCCGGCAGCACCTGCAGCCCGCCCTGTCCCGCCTGCTGGAACAGCAGCGTCAGGCAGTCGAAGTCGGTGTGGGCACCGGCGCGCCACAGGCCCAGGTTGTCGCGCCGCTCGGGCGGAATCGCGAAGTAGTGCAGCAGCCGCAGCGTGCTCTGGTAGGCCGGCACCGACGGATCATGCGCCTGGGTGAAGAACTGGTTGCCAAAGGCAAGCTTGTCGGCGAAGCAGGACAGGATCTTCATCGCCACCGACCAGCATTGCGCCTCGAAGCCCAGCATCGTTTGTTGAAAGCCGGGCAGCGCTTCTTCGCCGGGCCACAGGCCGTCCATGTGCGGCCGGGTGATCTGGTAGCTCTCCTTCTGGTCCGGCGTACCGGCGGAAGGGCGAACCTGGGCACGGCTTTCCCAGCCGGCGTTGAAGGCCTTCTTCAGCGGGTGGCGGGCCTTCACCTCCTCCGGCAGCGCGAAGAAGGCCTGCGTCATCGCGAACGCGCGCTGGATGTCGGCCAGCGGAATGCCGTGGTTCGTCAGCTGGAAGAAGCCGATGTCGATTGACGCGGGCCAGAGCTGCTCGGTGATCTCGGCGCGGCGCTCGTCGAAGTTGCTCAGGTCGATGCGGCGGATCTCGCGCTGGTGCGTCTCCGAGCCCATCGAGCCCATGCGGCTTTCCTTGGCCAGCTCCTGCATCGTGTAGGGGGTGCTCATCGTCGTGTTCCTTCAGATCTTCCAGTAGGCGCGGTGCGGTGCCGCGGCTTCGTCGAGCAGCGAGGGCCCGACTACTTCGATGGCGTGCGGCGCGGCGGCAAAGACCTCGCGGCACGACATCACGATGTCGCCCGCGCCGGCCTGCGCCACGCGGAATTCACGCAGGCTCACCGCGTCGATGCCGAAGACCACGCGGCGGATGTTCGACCAGAAGATGGCTCCGGCGCACATCACGCAGGGCTCGCCCGAGGCGTACATCGTGGCGCCGGCCATCACGTCGCGGTGGTGGGCCGGCGTGGCCAGCCGCAGCGCGTTGGTCTCGGCATGCGCGGTGCAGTCGCCGGTCACCGCGTTGTCGTTGGCGGCCTCGGCCAGCACCTGGCCGTCGGCCGAGACGATCACCGCGCCGAAGGGCCGGTTGCCGGCCTTCGACGTGATGGCCGAGAGTTCGATGGCGCGCCGCAGGTACAGCGCGTCGTGTTCGTTCAGGTCGTCCATCGCGTCAGGCCTTCATCGTGCGTTCCGCCTTCGGCGGCAGGAACGACAGGTTGTACAGCGCATCCGCATTCGGCACCTGCTTCAGGGCGAAGGTCTGGCTGACCTCGGCGACCTGCTGGCGCACCAGCTCGGGCCGCACGTCGCCCAGGACATGGCTGCGGGTGTCGGCATTGGCGACGTAGCCAGCGGTGATCCTGAAGCGCTCGGCCTCCACCTTCTCGTCGACCATCGGCTCACGGCGCTTGACGTACTGCATCGCGGCCACCGGGTCGGCCAGGCATTCCAGCAGCGCGCGGTTGGTGGCCTTGAGGAAGCCGCGCACCGCCTGCGGCTTGTCGGCCATCAACTTGGTGGAGGCCAGGATCGCATTGCCGTACAGGTTGAGGCCCGCCTCGGCATACGACAGCACGCTGAGCTGCGCCGGATCGATGCGCTGGAACAGCGACAGCGCCGAGTCGTGGAAGTAGGTGGCGCCGTCCACGTCGCCGCGGATGATCACGTTGTCGCGCTGCGAGAAATCGGTGGTCACCCACTCGATGGCCTCGGCCTTCATGCCGGCATGCCGGGCCGCCATCGGCCAGGCGCGGCGGGTGCTTTCCACCGCCGCAGCGGCGATGCGCTTGCCCTGCAGGCTCTTGAAGTCCTGCGTGATGCCGCGGTCCTTGCGGCCGATGATCACGAACGGCGCGCGGTTGTAGTACTGGTAGACGGCCTGCAGCAGCGGCGCGCCGGGCTGCGAGGCATTGAACTCGATCAGCGCGCTGATGTCGCCGAAGCCCATGTCGTAGGCCCCGCTGGCCACACGGGTGATGGCCGCCACCGAGCCGCTGCCCACGTCGAAGCTGGGCTCCAGGCCCTCGGCCTCGTAGTAGCCCCTGTACAAGGCGACGAAGAAGGGCGCCACCTGGCCGCTGATGCGGAAGTCCAGCGTGAACTTGAGCTTGGTGAGCGGCTGCGCACGCAGCACCGGGGCGGCGAGCCCCGCGACGCTGGCGGTGCCGAATTGCAGGAAGTGGCGGCGTTGCATGGGGTGCTCCTGGTGACCGATGAGGCCAGTCTAGGAAGCAGGGGATCATGGCAATAGGCCGCTGCAGGCCATACCTGGCATAACGGATCTGTTATGCCGGCAGTCCTTCGGCCACGGCGCCCACCTGCTGGCGCAGCCAGCGGCTGGCGGCGCTGGTGTGGTTGCGCTCGTGCCAGAGCTGGTAGAAGCGCATCGGCGGAATCTCGCTCGGCGCCCGCACCACGGTGATCGGCCAGCTGGCCGCATAGTGCTCGGCGAAGCGGCGCGCGGTGGTGAACACCAGGTCGGTGGCCATCAGCACCTCGGGCACGAGGTTGAACTCCGGCACCGTGGCGGCGATCTGCCGCTGGTAGCCGGTTTTGGCCAGCTCGCCGTCGATCGGGCCGGTGCGCGGCGTGCTGCTGGCCGCGGGCGCCAGGTGGCGCATGCGCAGGTAGCGCGCCAGCGGCAGCCGCCGCTCCTGCTCGAAGGGGTGGCCGCGCCGCATCATGCACACCACCTCGTCGGTGTAGAGCATGCCGGTGCGCAGGTCTTCCCGCGGGCGCGGGTCGTTGCTGATGACCAGGTCCACGCCGCCCTCATCCAGCGCCTGCGCCACATCGAAGGCCGGGTTCGATGGCCGGATGTGCGCGCCGATGCGGCTGCCCGCGCCGGTCAGCCTCGCGATCACCTGGGGCAGGAAGGTGGGCGGCAGGCAGTCGGCGCAGACGATGTTGAAGGCCTTGTCGGCGGCCGCCGGGTCGAAGGTGGAGATGCCTTCCAGCCGTGCCACCTGGCCCAGGATCTCGCGCAGCGGCGCCTTCAGCGCGGCGGCCCGCTCGGTGAGCACCATGCGGCCGCCGCTGCGCACCAGCAGCGGGTCGGCCAGCACCTCGCGCAGCCGCTGCAGCTTGCGGCTGACCGCCGGCTGGGCCTGCCCGGCGCTGTCGGCCACCCGCGTGATGCTGCACTCCTGCAGCAGCAGCGACAGCAGGCGAAGGTCGTTCAGGTTGAGCGAGAGCAGGGCATCTTGCATGGCGTAAACTGCGCGCAGACACGCGGGTGTAGTTCAATGGTAGAACGGCAGCTTCCCAAGCTTCATACGAGGGTTCGATTCCCTTCACCCGCTCCAATGCTGCAAGGTCGCCACGTGCGGCCTTTTTCTTTGGTGCAGGGAACAGCATGAGCACGACCTACCAACTGCTGGCGATCGGGCCGGTGCCGGCCGATCTGGCGGGCTCGGCGTGGGGGCCCTTCGTGGTCACCGCCACCACCTTCGAAGAAGCCAACGGCGTGCTGCACCGCCAGCCCTTCGACGCGGTGCTGATGACGCTGGACGAGGACGAGATGCAGCAGCTACCGCTGTGGCCGGCGCTTTCGCATGCGGTGCTGGATGCAGCGGTGCTGGTGGTCACGCCGCAGGTGTCGCCGCTGGTGGCCATGCGGCTGCTGCAGGCCGGCGTGCAGGACGTGCTGTCGCCCAACGAGAATGAGACCCTGCCGCGCCGCGTGCGCCTGGGCATCGAGCGCAAGCAGCTGGACCGCACCGCCCGCAAGGCCCACGCCACCGACCTGGCCACCGGCCTGCCCAACCATGCGCAGCTGCAGGAACACATGACCCATTTGCTGGCGCTGCGCGAGCGTGAGCCGGCGCCGATGGCCCTGGTGGTGCTGCGCATCGAGGGCTTTGCCACCGCGGCCGCGCGCATGGGTGGCGAGGCCGCCAACGTGCTGCGGCGCAAGGTGGCGGTGCGGCTGCGGGCCGGCCTGCGCGCCAGCGACGTGGTGGCCTCGGTGGGCCACGATGTGTTCGCGGTGCTGCTGGCCTGGGTGGACAACGCCGAGGACGTGCCCGGCGTGGTGAACAAGCTGGTGGCCAGCCTTCAGCGGCCCTTCAGCGTGGCCGGCGGCGACGTGGCGGTGGCCGTGAGCGCCGGCGTGGGCCACTATCCGGAGCATGGCAAGGATGCGGGCGCGCTGATGCGCCGGGCGATGGGCCAGGCCGCCAGCATGGCGCCGGTGGGACGCGCCGGCTTCGCCAACCGGGTGGAGCGCGGCCCGTCGGCGGCCGCCAACGACGAGGACGCGCCGGGCGAGTGAGCCACCGGCGCGCGGCGCCGGCTCAGCGCCGGCGGCCGTTCACCAGAACAGCAGCCACAGCAGGGCCGCGATCAGCAGCCACTTGCCGGCGTAGTACACGCCGCGGTGGCTGGCCTTGAGTGCCTTGGCCTTCAGCCGCAACCGGTACACGCCGGCGAACAGCCGGTTCAGCCCGCCCACCTGCTCGCCCTCCACGTTCTGGCTGGAAGCCGCCGCCATCACGTGCTTGGCGAAGAAGCGGTTGAACCAGCGCAGCGGCGCGAAGTGCAGCGGCCGCTCCACGTCGCAGAACAGGATCACGCGCTGCTGCTGCGTGGCGTTCTCGGCATGGTGGATGTAGGTCTCGTCGAACATCACCGCCTCGCCGTCGCGCCAGTGGTAGCGCTGGCCGTCCACCTCGATGTAACAGGCGGGGTCGTTGGGCGTGGCCAGGCCCAGGTGGTAGCGCAGCGAGCCGGCATAGGGGTCGCGGTGGCGCACCAGCTTGGCTCCTGGCGGCAGGCTGGCGAACATCGCCGCCTTGATCGACGGGATCTGCCGCAGCAGCGCCACCGTCTGCGGGCAGTGCGCCAGGGCCGATGGCATCTCCTTGCCGTACCAGCTGAGGTAGAAGCGCTTCCAGCCGGTGCGGAAGAAGGAGTTGAAGCCCACGTCGTTGTAGCCCGCCGCTGCGCGGATGGCGCCGTCGTCGTTCAGCCGCAGGGCCTCCTCGCGGATGAGCTGCCAGTTGGCGGCCAGGGGCGAGAGGTCGGGGAAGCTCCTGGGGTCGAGGTAGGGCTGCGTGGGCGCACGCGAGAACAGCACCATCAGGCTGTTCAGCGGCGCCAGCAGCACGGTGAAGTCGAGCGCCCGCTTCAGGCTGAAGCGCACCTTGCCGCGCAGGTGCACATGCAGTGCGGCGGCCAGGAAGACGAGGAACAAGACATGCCGGAACTCCATGGCGGCCTGGACTGCTGAATGGCGGGGCCGCGATTATTTCTGGATATCGCCCAGGCAGAGGTACTTCACCTCCACATAGTCGTCGATGCCGTGGTGCGAGCCCTCGCGGCCCAGGCCCGACTGCTTCACGCCGCCGAAGGGCACCTCGGCGGTGGAGATGAGGCCGGTGTTGATGCCCACCATGCCGTACTCCAGCGCCTCGCCGACGCGGAAGATGCGGCCCACGTCGCGGCTGTAGAAGTAGCTGGCCAGGCCGAACTCGGTGTTGTTGGCCAGCGCGATGGCCTCGGCCTCGGTCTTGAAGGTGAACACCGGCGCCACCGGGCCGAAGGTTTCCTCGCGGGCGCACAGCATGTCCTGCGTGGCATGGGCCAGCACCGTGGGCTCGTAGAAGCGGTCGCCGGTCTTCCTGCCGCCGGTGAGCACCGCCGCGCCCTTGGCCAGCGCGTCGGCCACGTGGGCCTCGATCTTGGTCACGGCCTTGTCCTCGATCACCGGGCCGATGGTCACGCCGGCCTCGAAGCCGTTGCCCACCTTCAGGCCCTTGACCTTCTCGGTGAACTTGGCGATGAAGGCGTCGTACACCGTGTCCTGCACGTACAGGCGGTTGGCGCACACGCAGGTCTGGCCGGCATTGCGGTACTTGCTGGCGATGGCGCCTTCCACCGCGCTGTCCAGGTCGGCATCGTCGAACACGATGAAGGGCGCATTGCCGCCCAGTTCCAGGCTCAGCTTCTTGATGGTAGGTGCGCATTGCGCCATCAGGATGCGGCCCACCGGCGTGCTGCCGGTGAACGACAGGTGGCGCACCAGGTCGCTCTTGCACAGCACCTGGCCCACCTCGGAGGAACGGGTGCTGGTGACGACGTTGAGCACGCCGGCCGGCATGCCGGCGCGCTGCGCCAGCTCGGCCACCGCCAGCGCGGACAGCGGCGTGAGCTCCGCCGGCTTGATGACCACCGGGCAGCCTGCGGCCAGGGCCGGCGCCACCTTGCGCGTGATCATGGCGATGGGGAAGTTCCACGGCGTGATGGCCGCGCACACGCCCACCGGCTGCTTGATGACCAGGTAGCGCTTGCCGTTGTCGGTGGTGGGGATGGTCTCGCCGTACACCCGCTTGGCTTCTTCGGCAAACCACTCGATGAAGCTGGCGCCGTAGGCCACCTCGCCCTTGGCCTCGGCCAGCGGCTTGCCCTGCTCGGCCGTCATGATGCGGCCCAGGTCGTCGGTGTGCTGGATGATGAGCTGGTACCAGCGCTGCAGGATGGCGGCGCGCTCCTTGGCGGTCTTGGCGCGCCAGGCCGGCCAGGCCTTGTTGGCGGCGGCGATGGCGGCTTCGGTGTCCTCGGCGCCCAGGTCGGCCACGTCCGCCAGCTTGGCGCCGGTGGCCGGGTCGGTGACATCGAAGCGGCTGCTGCCGGCCACCCACTGCCCGTCGATCAGCGCGTCCGTCTTGAGCAGCGTGGCATCGGCCAGCGCCGCCAGCGGGGAGGTCTTCATGTCCATGAGGTTCCTTCGATTTCTTCAGCGCCGCCGGCCACGCAGCCATTCCAGCGCCAGCAGCAGGCTGGTGGTGAACAGGATGAGCAGCGTGGCCACCGCGGCAATGGTGGGGGAAATATTCTCGCGGATGCCGTTGAACATCTGCCGCGGCAAGGTCAACTGCTCCGGGCCGGCCAGGAACAGGGCCACTACCACCTCGTCGAACGAGGTGGCGAAGGCGAACAGCGCGCCCGAGACCACGCCCGGCGCGATCACCGGCAGCGTGATGCGGAAGAAGGTGCGCACCGGCGTCTCGCCCAGCCCCAGGCTGGCCTTGACCAGGTTGTGGTCGAAGCCCTGCAGCGTGGCCAGCACCGTGGTGAGCACGAACGGCGCGCCCAGCGCCGCATGCACCACGATCAGCCCGGTGTAGCTGTCGGCCAGGCCCAGCGGCGCGAAGAACAGGTAGGTGCTGACGCCCACCACCACGATGGGCACCACCATCGGCGCGATGAGCAGGCTCATCAGCAGGCCCTTGAACGGGAAGCTGGTGCGCGCCAGGCCCACCGCGGCGATGGTGCCCAGCACCGTGGCGATCAGCGTGGCCGCGGGCGCGACGATGAAGCTGTTCTTCGCGGCGCGGGCCCACTCTTCGGATCCGAACAGGTTCTCGTACCACTTGAGCGACCAGCCGTGGATGGGGTAGACGAGGAACGAGCTCTCGCTGAACGACAGCGGCATGATGACCAGGATGGGCGCCAGCAGGTACGCCAGCACCGCCACGCAGAACAAGCGCACGGCCCACCAGCCCGCCTTGTCGAGCGGGGTGGCATAGGCAGGAAACACCGGCAGCAGCTTCATCGCATCAACCCAGGCTCAGTTCGGTGCTGGTGATGCGGCGGTACACCGCGTACAGCACCAGGGTGGCGGCCAGCAGCAGCGCGCCCAGCGCGCAGGCCATGCCCCAGTTCACGTTCACGTTGGTGTACTGGGCGATGTAGTAGCTCAGCATCTGGTCGTCGGGGCCGCCCAGCAGCGCGGGCGTCACGTAGTAGCCGATGGCCAGGATGAACACCAGCAGTGCGCCGGCGCCGATGCCCGGGTAGGTCTGCGGCACGTATACCCGGAAGAAGGCGGCCAGCGGCGGGCTGCCCATCGACACTGCGGCCCGCTGGTAGGTGGGCGGCACGCTCTTCATCACGCTGTACAGCGGCAGGATCATGAAGGGCAGCAGGATGTGTGTCATCGACACCAGCACGCCGGTGCGGTTGAACAGCAGCTGCAGCGGCTGGTCGATCACATGCAGCGCGGCCAGCGCATGGTTGACCAGCCCTTCGGACTGCAGCAGCACGATCCAGGCGGCCATGCGCACCAGGATGCTCGTCCAGAAGGGCACCAGCACCAGGATCATCAGCACATTGGCCTGGCGGGCGCTGAGCGTGCTCAGCCACCAGGCCAGCGGATAGCCCAGCGCCAGGCACAGCAGGGTGACGATGAAGCTGATCTGGAAGGTGCGCAGCAGGATGCCGCCGAAGGCGCGCTGCTCGGGCGCCATGCGTTCCACCTGGCCGGCCGCGTCGCGCTGCAGGTCCACCGAGGCCAGCAGGTAGTCGGGGGTCCAGCGCGCGCCGTTCTTGGCGATGGCCTGCCAGTACTTGGCTTCGCCCCAGCGTTCGTCGATGGCCAGCAGCGCGGCACGGGCGTCGCCGCCGGCCGGCAGCGGCATGGCGCGGTAGGTGTTCATCACCAGGGAGCGCGCACCGGGCTCGGCGCTGTTGAGCCGCCGGGCCAGCGCGCCGGCATCGGCACGGTCGGGCAGCGCGGCCAGGTCGGTCGCCACCGCGGCGAAGGCCGCCTCCGGCGGCGGGCCCTCGCGGCTCCAGTCCTCCAGCGCCGCCACCGTGCGCGGCAGCGCGTTGGCCACCTCGGGGTTCTCGGCCGCCCGCTTCAGCAGGCCGGCGATGGGCACCAGGAAGGTGAGCAGCAGGAACACCAGCAGCGGCAAGGTGAGCGCGAATGCGCGCCACTTGCGCTGCCGGCCGGCCCGCGCCAGTTGCCGCTGCAGCGATTGCGGATCGGCCGGGCCAGGCAAGGGCAGGGCGGTGGCGGTGCTCATCTCAACGGGCCGCGGCGGGCATCAGCGGGTGGACCAGGCGGCGAAGCGCTTTTCCAGGTCCTCGCCCTGGTCGGCCCAGAACTTCAGGTCGAGCTGCAGCGCCTGCTGGGCGTTGGCCGGCGAGGTGGGCAGGTTGGCCAGCACCGCGGCGTCCAGCTTGGCCAGCGCCTTGTTGTTGGTGGGGCCGTAGGCGATGTGCTTCGCGTACTCGGCCTGTGCATCGGCGGTGCTGGCGAAGGCGATGAACTTCATCGACGCTTCCTTGTTGGGCGCGCCCTTGGGAATGACCCAGTAGTCCAGGTCGTAGATGCCGCCGGTCCAGCCGATCTTCAGGTTCTTGCCCTCGCGGTTGGCAGCGTCGATGCGGCCGTTGAACACGGTGCTCACCGCCACGTCGCCGGCGACCAGGAACTGCGGCGGCTGGGCGCCGGCCTCCCACCACTGGATGTGCGGCTTGAGCTCGCTGAGCTTCTTGAACGCGCGCTCGGCGCCGTCCTTGGTGGCCAGCACCTTGTACACGTCGGCCGGCTTCACGCCATCGGCCATCAGCGCGAATTCCAGGTTGTAGCGCGCGCCCTTGCGCATGCCGCGCTTGCCGGGGATCTTCTTCACGTCCCAGAAATCGGCCCAGGTCCTGGGGCCTTCCTTGAGCTTGTCGGCATTCCAGGCCATGACCGTGGACCAGACGAACACGCCCACGCCGCACTCGGTGACGGCCGCGGGCAGGAAGGCTTCCTTGCCACCGAGCCGGGCGTAGTCCATCTTCTCGAACAGGCCTTCGTCGCAGCCGCGGGCGGCGTCGGGCGACTCCACCTCCACCACGTCCCAGGTGACCTTCTTCGTCTCGACCATGGCCTTGATCTTGGCCTGCTCGCCGTTGTATTCCACGGCCATCACCTTGGTGCCCGTGGCCTTCTCGAAGGGCTCGTAGTAAGCCTTCTTCTGCGCATTGGCATTGGCGCCGCCGAAGTTGACGACGGTGAGCTGCTGCTGCGCCAGCGCGGGCAGGGCCAGCAGGGTGGACAGGGCAAGAACGAGGGACTTCATGTGCATGGTGCGGTTCTCGATGGACGGGGACGGGGATCGGAAGGAAGGCGGCTCAGGCGTAGACCCGCGTGAGTTCGGGCGCGAAGGCCAGCCACACGGTGTCGCCCACGGCCGGGATGGCGGGGGCCGACAGCGGCAGCTTCACGGCCGCTTCCAGCTGCGTGGGGCCCACGCCGCACAGCAGCCGCAGGTGGTCGCCGAAGTACACGATGCCGTGCACCTGCGCACGCAGCGTGTTGGCGGCGCCCGCGGCCGGCGGCGTGGCCTGCACCGCAATGCGTTCGGGGCGGATGCCCACCATCACCTGGGCGCCGGCGGCGGCCCCGTTGACGTTGATGCCGGTGAGCACGCTGCCATCGGCCAGCACCGCGCTGCAGTGCGCCGGATGGCCGGACAGCTGGGCGGCCTGCACGGTGGCGGGCAGCATGGTGCCGTCGCCGATGAAGCCGGCCACGAAGCGGTTGGCCGGCTGCTCGTACATGGTGTCGGCGGGCGCGATCTGCTGGATCACGCCGTTGTTGAACACGGCCACGCGGTCGCTCATGGTCAGCGCCTCGCCCTGGTCGTGGGTGACGAAGACGAAGGTGACGCCGAGTTGTCTATGCAACTCCTTGAGCTCGATCTGCATGTGCTCGCGCAGCTGCTTGTCGAGTGCGCCCAGTGGCTCGTCCATCAGCACCAGCTGCGGCTCGAACACCAGCGCACGCGCCAGTGCCACGCGCTGCTGCTGGCCGCCGGACAGCTGCGAGGGATAGCGCCCGGCCATGCCCTGCAGCCGCACCATGGCCAGCGCCCGTTCCACGCGGGTGGCCTGGTCGGCCTTGGACACGCGCCGCACCGTCAGCGGGTAGGCCACGTTCTCGCCCACCGTCATGTGCGGGAACAGCGCGTAGTTCTGGAACACCATGCCGAAGTTGCGCTTGTGCGGCGGGGTGCGCGTGATGGGCTTGCGCTCCAGCAGGATCTCGCCGGCGGTGGGCGATTCGAAGCCGGCCAGCATCATCAGCGTGGTGGTTTTGCCCGAGCCGCTGGGGCCCAGCAGCGTGAGGAACTCGCCCCGCCGGATGTCCAGGTCGAGCTTGCGCACCACCAGGTTCACGCCGTCGTAGGTCTTCTGCACGCCGACGAAGCTGACCAGCGGCTGGCCGGCGGCGGCAGCGGGTGCAGCGGCGGCGGCAGGGCGTTCGGCAGACAGGGCGATGCTCATGGCCGCCTGCTCAGGCCACGGCCGCGAAGCTGTCGGCCAGGATGCGCAGGCCTTCGTCCACCAGCGCCTCGGAGGCCGTGAGCGGCACCAGGATGCGGATCACGTTGCCGTAGCTGCCGCAGGACAGCAGCACCAGGCCGCGGCGCGCGGCTTCGCGCACCACCCGGCCGGTGAGGTCGGCGTCGGGCTGGTGCACATCGCCGCCACGGCCCAACTCCAGCGCCACCATGGCGCCCAGGCCGCGCACGTCCACCACTGCCGGCACGTCGGTGGCGATGGCGCGCAGGCCGGCGCGCAGCTGCTCGCCCAGCGCACGGCTGCGCTGCAGCAGCTGCTCGTCCTCGAACACCTCCAGCACCGCCAGCGCGGCGGCGCAGCCGATCGGGCTGCCGGCATAGGTGCCGCCCAGGCCGCCGGGGCCGGGTGCGTCCATCACGTCGGCGCGGCCGATCACGGCGGAGATGGGGAAGCCGCCCGCCATCGACTTGGCGCTGGTGATGAGGTCGGGCGCCACCGGCCACTGCTCGCTGGCGAACCAGGTGCCGGTGCGGCCGGCGCCGGTCTGTACCTCGTCGGCGATGAGCAGGATGCCGTGCTGGTCGGCCAGCTTCTTCAGCCCGGCCACGAAGGCGGCGGGCGCCTCGTAGAAGCCGCCCTCGCCCTGCACCGGCTCCACGATGAAGGCGGCCACGCGCTCGGGCTCGATGTCGTTCTTGAACAGCAGCTCCACCGAATGCAGTGCGTCCTCGACGCTCACGCCGTGCAGCGCGTTGGGGAACAGGGCATGGAACACCTCGCCCGGGAAGGGGCCGAAGCCGGTCTTGTAGGGGGCGACCTTGCCGGTCAGGCCCAGCGTCATCATCGTGCGGCCGTGGTAGCCGCCGGTGAAGGCGATGACGCCGGGGCGCCTGGTATGGGCGCGGGCGATCTTCACGGCGTTTTCCACGGCTTCGGCACCGGTGGACAGGAACAGCGTCTTCTTGGGCGCGGCACCGGGCGCCAGTGCGGCCAGGCGTTCGGCCAGCTCCACGTAGGGTTCATAGGCCACCACCTGGAAGCAGGTGTGGGTGTAGAGGTCGAGCTGGGCCTTCACCGCCTCGATCACCCGCGGGTGGCAGTGGCCGGTGTTCAGCACCGCGATGCCGCCGGCGAAGTCGATGTAGCGCTTGCCTTCCACGTCCCAGAACTCGGCGTTCTCGGCGCGGGCGATGAAGATCTCGTGCGCCTGGCCCACGCCGCGGGGCACGGCCGCCCGGCGGCGGGCCATCAGGTCGGCATTGGTGGCGTGGCCCTGAACCAGGGTTGTCTTCAGGTCAAGTTCGGCGGGCATGTGCTTCTCGCGGCAGGGAGGTCGTCCGTGACTTTAGGCACGCGGCGTGGCGAATACCATGTACAGCGTGCCACCGCCCGCAGTGCACTGTGCTGGCGGTGCACCCCATACACACTGTCCCCAATACGGTGCACCGTGATCACCCTGAATCCTGAATCGCGAACGCCGCTGGTGACGCAGATCGTCGACGGCTTCCGACAACTGATCACCGACCAGACCCTGCGCGGCGGCGCCAAGCTGCCGTCCATCCGCGCGCTGGCGGCGGCGCATTCCATCAGCGTCTTCACCGTGGTGGAGGCGTATGACCGCCTGGTGGCGCAGGGCTGGGTGGTGTCGCGGTCGAACGCGGGCTTCTTCGTCAAGCGCCGGGCCACCGATGCGGCCGCGCCGGCCGCCGCGGAGACCGATGTGGCGGACCTGCGCTTCGACGCCCGCTGGTACCTGCGCCACATCTTCGAGAGCCGCAACCTCGAGCTGAAGCCCGGCTGCGGCTGGCTGCCCAACGGCTGGCTGTTCGAGGAAGGCGTGCGCCGCAGCCTGCGCCAGCTGGCCAGCGAGGGCGTGGAGCTGGGCGGCTACGGCCTGCCGCACGGCCACATGGCGTTGCGGGTGCTGATCGCCGAATCGCTGGCCGAGCGGCAGGTCAACGCCAGCGCGGGCGAGGTGCTGCTGACCCAGGGTTCCAGCCAGGCCTTCGACCTGGTGGCGCGGGGCCTGGTGCGCCCCGGCGACACGGTGATGGTGGACGAGCCCGGCTATCCGAACCTCATGTTCATGCTGCGCTTCCTGGGCGCGAAGCTGGTCGGCGTGCCGCGTGCGCCGGGCGGCTACGACCTGGCGGCCTTCGAGGACCTGCTGCGGGCCCACCGGCCGAAGGTGTTCTTCACCCAGCCGCGGCTGCAGAGCCCGACCAACTCGGTCGCGCCGGTGGCGCAGCTGTTCCAGCTGCTGAAGCTGGCCGACCAGCACGACCTGACGGTGGTGGAGAACGACATCTACGCCGACCTGGACCCCGAGCAGCGCCCCTCGCTGGCCAGCCTGGACCAGCTGCGGCGGGTGGTGTACGTGGGCAGCTACTCCAAGACCATCTCGCCCAACATCCGCGTGGGCTACCTGGCCGCCCGCGGCGAGCTGCTGGAAGACCTGGCGCAGCTGAAGATGGTCTCGGGCCTGACCTCGTCGGACATCACCGAGCGGCTGGCCTTCGGCGCGCTGTGCGAAGGCCGCTGGCGCAAGCACCTGAAGAGCCTGCGCGACCGGCTGGCGCAGGCCCACGAGGTGGTGGCCCGGCGGCTGACGGAGCTGGGCTTCGAGCTGTTCAGCGAGCCCAAGGCCGGCATGTACCTGTGGGCCCGCCACCCCGACCTGACGGACTGCATCGACCTCTCGCAGCAGGCGGCGGGCGAGGGCATCCTGCTGGGCCCCGGCCACCTGTTCCTCGTCGAGCCGCGCCCCACCGGCTGGCTGCGCTTCAACGTGGCCTTCAGCGACGACGAGCGCCTCTACCGTTTCCTCGACCTGCAGATCCGCCTGCACCACCCGGGTGCCGCGGCCTGAACGGATAAAATTTACAAGATGAAAGCCTCCGAAATCCGCTCCACGTTCCTGAACTTCTTCGAATCGAAGGGACACACCATCGTCGCCTCCAGCCCGGTGGTGCCGGGCGACGACCCGACGCTGCTGTTCACCAACGCGGGCATGAACCAGTTCAAGGACGTGTTCCTGGGCTTCGACAAGCGGCCGTACCACCGCGCCACCACGGCGCAGAAGTGCATCCGCGCCGGCGGCAAGCACAACGACCTGGAAAACGTCGGCTACACCGCGCGGCACCACACCTTCTTCGAGATGCTGGGCAACTTCAGCTTCGGCGACTACTTCAAGAAGGACGCGATCAGCTACGCCTGGGAGCTGCTGACCGAGCACTTCAAGCTGCCCAAGGACAAGCTGTGGGTCACGGTGTACTCGGAGGACGACGAGGCCTACGAGATCTGGAACAAGGTGGTGGGCGTGCCCGCCGAGCGCATCGTGCGCATCGGCGACAACAAGGGCGGCCGCTACATGTCCGACAACTTCTGGATGATGGGCGACACCGGCCCCTGCGGCCCCTGCACCGAGATCTTCTTCGACCACGGCCCGGAGATCGCCGGCGGCCCCCCGGGCAGCCCCGATGAGGACGGCGACCGCTACATCGAGATCTGGAACAACGTGTTCATGCAGTTCAATCGCACCGAGGACGGTGTGATGCATCCGCTGCCCAAGCCCAGCGTCGACACCGGCATGGGCCTGGAGCGGGTGACGGCGGTGCTGCAGCATGTGCACAGCAACTACGAGATCGACCTGTTCGTGGCCCTGCTGGCGGCGGCCAAGCAGGCCGTCGACGTTGCCGGCGCCGGCGACTGCGACAAGGACAGCCCGAGCCTGAAGGTGATCGCCGACCACATCCGCGCATGCTCGTTCACCGTGGCCGACGGCGTGATCCCCGGCAACGAGGGCCGCGGCTACGTGCTGCGCCGCATCGCCCGCCGCGGCATCCGCCACGGCTACAAGCTGGGCGCGCGCAAGCCCTTCTTCTACACGCTGGTGGCCGCGCTGGCCGAGCAGATGGGCGAGGCCTACCCCGAGCTGCGCCAGCAGCAGGCCCGCATCACCGAGGTGCTGAAGCAGGAGGAGGAGCGCTTCTTCCAGACCATCGCCCACGGCATGGAGATCCTGGAAGGCGCGCTGGCCGAGCTACAGGCGAAGAACCCCAACGGCGGTGGCGTGCTGGACGGCGAACTCGCCTTCAAGCTGCACGACACCTTCGGCTTCCCGCTCGACCTGACCGCCGACGTCTGCCGCGAGCGTGGCCTGAGCGTGGACGGCGCGGCCTTCGACGCCGCAATGAACCGCCAGCGCGAGCAGGCCCGCGCGGCCGGCAAGTTCAAGATGCAGGCCGGCCTGGAGTACAGCGGCACGCCCACCACCTTCCACGGCTACGAGGAACTGGTGCACGAGGGCGCCAAGGTCACCGCGGTGTACGTGGACGGCACGCCGGTGGCGGCCGCCCGCGCCGGCGACGACGCGGTCATCGTGCTCGACCACACGCCGTTCTATGCCGAGAGCGGCGGCCAGCACGGCGACACCGGCGAGCTGCGCAACGCCACCAGCCGCGTGCTGGTGGAAGACACGCTGAAGATCCAGGCCGACGTGTACGGCCACCATGGCCGCATCGTGGAAGGCGAGATCAAGGTGGGCGACGTACTGGCCGCCAAGGTCGATGCCGAGCGCCGTGCCAAGACCATCCGCAACCACAGCGCCACCCACCTGATGCACAAGGCGCTGCGCGAGGTGCTGGGCAGCCATGTGCAGCAGAAGGGCTCGCTGGTGACGGCCGACCGCACCCGCTTCGACTTCGCGCACAACGCGCCGATGACGGCCGAGCAGATCGCGCAGGTGGAGGCGCTGGTCAATGCCGAGATCCTGGCCAATGCCGACACCCAGGCGCGCAGCATGAGCATCGACGAGGCACAGAAGCTGGGCGCGATGATGCTGTTCGGCGAGAAGTACGGCGACACCGTGCGCGTGCTGGACATCGGCGGCAGCCGCGAGCTGTGCGGCGGCACCCATGTGCGCCGCACCGGCGACATCGGCCTGTTCAAGATCGTGGCCGAGAGCGGCGTGGCCGCCGGCATCCGCCGCGTGGAAGCTGTGACCGGCGACAACGCGCTGGCCTACCTGCAGTCGCTGGAGCGCACGGTCGATGGCCTGGCCTCGACGCTGAAGGTCACGCCGGCCGAGGTCGCCCATCGCGTGGGCGGCGTGCTCGACCAGGTGCGTGCGCTGGAGAAGGAGCTGGCTGCGCTCAAGGGCAAGCTGGCCTCCGCCCAGGGCGACGAGCTGATGAGCCAGGCGGTGGACATCAACGGCCTGAAGGTGCTGGCCGCGCGGCTGGAGGGCGCCGATGCCAAGACGCTGCGCGACACCATGGACAAGCTCAAGAGCAAGCTCAAGACCGCCGCCATCGTGCTGGCCGCGGTGGACGGCGACAAGGTGCAGCTGGCCGCCGGCATCACCGCCGACAGTGTCGGCAAGCTCAAGGCCGGCGAGTTGGTGAACTTCGTCGCCCAGCAGGTGGGCGGCAAGGGCGGCGGCAAGCCCGACATGGCCATGGCCGGCGGCACCGACGCCAGCAAGCTGGCGGGCGCGCTGCAGTCGGTGCGCGGCTGGGTGGCCGAGCGGGTCTGAGGTCGACACGCGGCGCCCCGGCTGTCAGCCGGGCGCCGCTTCCCGAGTGCCCGCCGCCGCCTCCAGCAGGTCCAGCAGCGCCAGCACCTCCCGGAGCACGAGCTCAGGCTCGCTGAATTGCGGAAAGTGCCCGCTGCGCGGCGCCATCACCTGTTGCCCGTGCGGTGACAAGGTGGCGAGCCCGCGCTGATGGGCTGCCCGCAGCGCCCGCGCCTGTGCTGGCGTGGCCCAGGCCATGGCCGGCGCGGCGCCGGTCACCACCCGCAGCGGGATGGCCGGGAAGGGCGGTGCTGCCGCCAGCGCCGCGAGCGTGGCCGGCACCTGGCGCACTTCGCCCAGCGGGTCGGCCGGCCAGACCCGGTCCAGCGTGGACTGCAGCAGCCGCTGCAGCCGGCCGGCGTGAGCGGCCAGCAGCGGCGGGTCTTCCGGTGCGGTGGCCTCCAGCAGCACCATGCCGGCCACCTCCCCCGGGTGCTGCCGGGCGTACAGGTTGGCGATCAGCCCACCCAGCGAATGGGCCACCAGCAGGCAGGGCCGCGGCAGCTCGGCCAGCGCCATCAAGGCGCGCAGCTCGGCCACCAGCCGGGGACCTGCCTGTGCGGCCACCGGCCGCGCACTGCGGCCGATGCCGGCGCGGTTGTAGGCCAGCACCCGCGTTCGTTCGGCCAGCGGCTGCCACAGCCGGTGCCAGCCTTCCAGCGGCCCGCCCGCGCCGTTGACCAGCACCACGCCGATGCGGCCGTGGCCCTGCACTGCGAACTCGATGCGCTGGCCATCGACCAGCGCCGTCTGCCGGGGCAGCCGCACCGCCGGCTCAGCGCGCAGCGCCGCCGCACTCGCGGCGCGCCGCGTCGTCTTCCATCAGCTCGAACCACATCGCGTTGAGCACCGCGAAGGTGGCGGCCAGGGGCAGGCCGAGCAGCCAGGCGAAATACCACATGGTGTTGTCCTTGGTATGCGGTTGAAGGATCAGTAGCTGTGCACCTGCGGATCGGCCAGCGAGGCTTCGTCCACCTTGCCCCACAGCACCCGGTACACCCAGGTGGTGTAGGCCACGATCAGCGGAATGAAGATGGCCGTGGCCACCAGCATGATGAACAGCGTGAGGTGGCTGGACGACGCGTCCCACACCGTCAGGCTGGCCCGGGGGTCGGCCGACGAGGGCAGCAGGAAGGGGAACATCGACACGCCCACGGTGAGGATGATGCCCAGCACGCTGGCCGAGCTGCCGGCCAGCGCTGTCAGCTCGCGCCGTGCGCGCAGGCCCAGCCAGGCCAGCGCGGCACCCAGCACGCCGAGGGCCGGTGCGGCCCACAGCAGCGGATGCGCGCGGTAGTTGTCCAGCCAGGCGCCGGGCGCCATCACCGCCACCTTGCGCAGCGGGTTCGAGGGGCCCAGACGGTCCAGCTCGCTGGTCACGCGGTAGGCGTCCACGCTGCCGAAGGCCAGCCACAGGCCGCCGGCGACGAACAGCACGATGGTGGCCAGCGCCGCCAACCCGCCATAGCGCCGCGCCCGCTCGGCCACCGGGCCGGCCGTCTTCAGCAGCAGCCAGCCGGCGCCGTGCATCACCAGCATGGCCACCGACAGCAGGCCGCACAGCAGCGCAAACGGATTCAGCAGGTCGAGGAAGCCACCTTCGTAGGTGATGCGCAGTTCATCGCTCAGGCGGAAGGGCACGCCCTGCAGCACGTTGCCCACGGCCACACCGAAGATCAGCGAAGGCACGAAGCCACCCAGGAACAGCGTCCAGTCCCAGCGGCTGCGCCAGGCGGGCTCGTCACGCTTGCTGCGGAACTTGAAGCCCACCGGCCGCACGATCAGCGCCAGGAGCACCGCGAACATCGCCAGGTAGAAGCCCGAGAACGACACGGCATAGAGCGGCGGCCAGGCTGCGAAGATGGCGCCGCCGCCCAGGATCAGCCACACCTGGTTGCCCTCCCAGGTCGGGCCCACGCTGTTGATGACGACGCGGCGCTCCACGTCGCTGCGGCCGGCAAAGGGCAGCAGCATGCCCACGCCCAGGTCCAGGCCGCCCATCACGCCGAAGCCGATCAGCAGCACGCCGAGCAGGCCCCACCAGATCAGTCGCAGCGTGTCGTATTGGATGAATTCATGCAGGATCATGCGGAGTGCTCCACGGTTTGCGGGGGCTGCGGCGCCGCCAGCGGGCCGCGCAGCGCGGCCGGTGCGCCGATGTCGGGCTGCGGGCCCTTGCGGATGGCCTTCAGCAGCAGCTTCACCTCGATCACGAACAGCACCGTGTACAGCAGCGTGAAGCCCACGATGGTGGCCAGCACGGTGCCCACGCCCAGGTCGGACACGGCCGCGGCGGTGGGCAGCACGCCCTCGATCACCCAGGGCTGGCGGCCCACCTCCGCCACGATCCAGCCGCACTCGGCCGCGATCCAGGGCAGCGGGATGGAGAACACCGCCACCTTCAGCAGCCAGCGGTGCTTGTCCAGCGCGCGGCGGGTGGAGAGCACGAAGAACGTGGCCGTCAGCAGGATGAAGAACATGCCCAGGCCCACCATCACCCGGAACGACCAGAACAGCGGCGCCACCGCGGGCACGGTGTCCCAGGCGGCCTTCTCGATCTGCTCCGGCGTGGCCTGGCGCGGGTCGTCCACGTAGCGCTTGAGCAGCAGGGCATAGCCCAGCTCCAGCCCGTGCTCCTCGAACACGGCGCGCACCTGCGGCGGAATGGCCGAGTCGCGGCCGGCCGCGCGCACCGTCTGCAGCGCGTCATAGGCCTTGATGCCGTTGTGGATGCGCTCCTTCGCGCGTTCCACCAGGTCATGGATGCCCGGGATCTCGGTGGTGAGCGAGCGGGTGCCGATCAGGCCCATCACGAAGGGGATGTGCACCGCATAGTGCGTCTCGCGCGCTTGCTGGTCGGGAAAGCCGAAGGCGGTGAAGGCGGCCGGCGCCGGCTCGGTATGCCACATGGCTTCCACCGCGGCGAGCTTCATCTTCTGGTGCTCGGTGCTGAGGTAGCCCGATTCATCGCCCAGCACCACCACCGACAGCGCCGAGGCCAGGCCGAACGAGGCGGCGATGGTCATCGAGCGCTTGGCCAGCTGCACGTGCCGGCCCTTCAGCACGTACCAGGCCGACACGCCCAGCACGAAGATGGCCGCGGTGACGTAGCCCGCCGACACCGTGTGCACGAACTTGGCCTGCGCCACCGGGTTGGTGATGACGGCCATGAAGTCGGTGACTTCCATGCGCATGGTCTGCGGGTTGAACTGCGCGCCCACCGGGTTCTGCATCCAGCCGTTGGCGATCAGGATCCACAGCGCCGAGAAGTTCGAGCCGATGGCCACGGCCCAGGTCGCCATCAGGTGGCCCACCTTGGACAGCTTGTCCCAGCCGAAGAAGAACAGGCCGACGAAGGTGGCTTCGAGGAAGAAGGCCATCAGCCCCTCGATGGCCAGCGGCGCGCCGAACACGTCGCCCACGTAGTGGCTGTAGTAGCTCCAGTTCATCCCGAACTGGAACTCCATGACGATGCCGGTGGCCACGCCCATCACGAAGTTGATGCCGAACAGCGTGCCCCAGAACTTGGTCATCTGTCGCCAGATGGGGCGGTCGGTCATCACGTAGACCGTCTCCATGATGGCGATGACGACGGCCAGGCCGATGGTCAGCGGCACGAAGAGAAAGTGGTACAGCGCCGTCAGCGCGAACTGCAATCGCGATAGCGCAACGATGTCGAGGTCCATGGGGTGGCCTTGTCGCGTGGGAAATGTCAGTCGGGTCGCAGGGTGTCCAGCGCCGCGCGGAACGCGGGCTGGCCACGGTGCAGGTCGGCGGTGATGCGGCCTGCGTGCATCACCAGCAATCGGTCGGCATGGGCGGCTTCGCGCCGCAGGTGGGTGGCCATCAGCCAGGCGGGGCGACCCGGGGCGTCGGACAGGCGCTGCAGGATGTCGGCCGCGGTGGCGGCGTCCACGCCTTCGGTGGGTTCGTCCAGCAGCCACAGCCGCGCCGGGCGCAGCAGCAGCCGGGCCAGCGCCAGCCGGCGCTGCTGCCCGCCCGACAGGCCCAGGCCGCCTTCGCCCAGCGGCGTGTCCAGCCCGGCGGGCAGGGTGTCGACGTGGGCCAGCAGTCCGGCGGCGTGCAGCGCCTGGCGCAGCTCGGCCTCGGTGGCCCGGGGCGCGGCCAGCCGCAGGTTGTCGCGAAGGCTGTCCTGGAACAGCTCGGTGCGCTGGGTGAGCAGGGCCAGCGGGGCGGCCACCTGCAGGCGGCCGGCGGCCGGTGCCAGCTCGCCGGCGATGGCAGCCAGCAGCGTGCTCTTGCCGCTGCCGCTGGGGCCGATCACGGCCACGCGCTCGCCGGCCTGCAGCACCAGCCGGTCCAGCTGCACCGCGGGCCGCGCGGCGCCCGGGTGGCGCAGCACCAGCGCCTCGGCCTGCAGCAGGTGGCCGGGCGGCAGGGCAGGCACCGGCGGCGGCTCGGCGGCATCGGCCTGCGCCAGCCGCGGCGCCAGGCGCCGGGCGGCCATCGCGCTGCGGCCCAGTTCGAGCGCACCGCGGCGCAGCGCGGCGAAGGGCTCGATGGCGCCCAGCACCATCAGCACCGCCAGGGCCGCCAGCGGCAGGCCGATGCGGCCGGCTTCCACCGCCGCCGCCGCTGCCACCAGGGTGCCGGCCAGCAGCAGGCTGCCGGTGATGCCCAGGGCCAGGCCGGTATGCCCGTCCAGCCGGTTGAGCTGGTCGTCGGCCTCGGCCTGGCGGGCATCGGCGGCCCGCACTGCGGCCTGCTGCGCCGGCAGCCGGCCGGCCATCAGCAGCGTGGTGTGCCCGGCCACCAGGTCCACCGTGCGGGCGCGCAGCGCCTCGATGGCATGGGCACGGCGGCGTGCCGGCCGGTCGGCGCGGCGGGCGATGTACCAGGGCAGCCCCAGCCCCACGCCCAGCAGCAGCGCGGCCAGGGCGCCACCCAGCGCGGGATGCACCCAGTGGCCGACGGCCAGCCCGGTGACGGTGGCGGAGGCCAGCCCGGCCACGGCCGGCACCAGCACCCGCAGGTACAGGCTGTCCAGCGCGTCGATGTCGGCCGTCAGGCGGAACAGCAGCCGGGCCGGCCGGGCCAGCAGCTGGCGTGCGGCCTGCGGCGCGGCCCAGCCGCGGAACAGCCGCTCGCGCAGGCCGGCCAGCACCGCCAGCGTGGCGTCGTGGGTGACCAGCCGCTCGCCGTAGCGGGAGGCGGTGCGGCCCAGCGCCAGCAGCCGCACGCCGGCGCCTGGCGCGAAGATGTCGAAGGCCCAGGCCGCGGTGGCCGAGGCGCCGGCCAGCGCCGTGGCGGTGACGAACCAGCCCGATAGGCCCAGCAGCCCGATGCCCGCGGCCACCGTCAGCGCCGCCAGCCCGGCGCCGCCCAGCAGGCCGCGGCGGCGCTCGGCGAAGAACAGCGCCAGCACCTGGCGCAGCGCGGCGTGGCGGTTCATGCGGTACTCCTGTGCGCGGCGGCCGGCTGCAGCGGCAGGGCCAGGCTGCGGTCCAGCCGCGCGGCCAGCACCGGATCGTGGGTGGCGACGATCAGCGTCTTGCCCTGGGCCAGCATCAGCAGCCGCTCGGTCACGTCGGCCGCCGTGGCGGCATCCAGGTGGGCGGTGGGCTCGTCCACCAGCAGCAGGTCGGCCTGCGGATCGGCCGCCGCGCGGGCGATGGCCAGGCGCAGCGCCTCGCCGCCCGACAGGCCGGCGCCCGCCTCGCCCAGCGCATGGCCGGCATGCGCCTGGGCCACGCCGTCCAGCGCCGCCACGCGCAGCGCCTGCGCCACCTGCGCGGCGCCGATGCCCGGCCGGCCCAGCGCCACGTTGGCCTGCACCGTGCCGGCGAACACATGCGGCGTCTGGCCGATCCAGGCCATGCGCCCGCGCAACGCCGCAGCGTTGTGGGCGGCCAGCGGCTCGCCGTCGATCAGCACCTGGCCGCCGTTGGCCGGGGCCAGGCCGGCGATGAGCGACAGCAGCGTGGTCTTGCCGCTGCCGCTGGCGCCCACCAAGGCCACATGCTCGCCGGCGGCCACCTGCAGGTCGGCGTTGTGCAGCACCGGTGCCTGCGGCGCCGCCGGGTGGTGGAAGCGCACGCGACGCAGCGCCACGGCCGGCGGGCGGCGTGCAGGGAGGGTGGTCCGGCTGGCCTGCTCGACCTGCGCACCCCCCGGCAGCGGCAGGCCGCCTTCGCCCAGCCGCTGCAGCGCGGCCAGCGCCGCCTGGCCGGCCGCGCGGTCATGCCACACGGCCGACAGGTCGCGCAGCGGCTCGAAGAACGCCGGCGCCAGCAGCAGCAGGAACAGGCCTTGGCCCAGGCTGAGGCGGCCACGCCAGGCGCCGAACTCCAGCAGGCCCAGCAGGTGCAGGCCCACGTAGACGGCCACCGTGGCCACGCCCAGCGCCGCGAACAGCTCCAGCACCGCCGACGACAGGAAGGCGATGCGCAGCACCTTCATCGTGCGGCGGCGCAGGTCGTCGGCCGACTGGCGCAGCCGGCGGGCGGTGAGGTCGACCGCGCCCAGGGAGCGGATGGTGGCCAGCCCGCGCAGGCGGTCCAGCAGGAAGGCGTTCATGCCGCCCATCTCCACCAGCTGCGCCTGGCTGGCGGCCTGCGCACGCCAGCCGATCAAGGCCATGAACAGCGGGATCAACGGCGCGGCCAGCAGCAGCGCCAGCGCCGCCACCCACGACAGCGGCGCCACCGCCAGCAGGATGGCCGCGGGCATCACCATCACCCGCAGCCGCGTCGGCTCGAAGCGGCTGAGGTAAGGCACCAGGCTTTCCGCCTGCTCGGCCATGACGCTGGCGGCCAGGCCGGAAGCCGCGCGGTCGGCATCCAGCGGCGAGCGCGCGGCCAGCGCCGCCACTGCCGCTGCACGCAGCGCCGACAGCTGCGCACGCGCGCCGCGGAAGCACCAGCGTGCGCCGAGCGTGTCCATCAGCGCACGCAGCACGCCCAGCGCCGCCAGGCCGGCGGCCGGCCACAGCACGGCCTGCATGCCGCCGCCATCGGCCAGCCGCTGCAGCGCCCAGGCGATCAGCCCGGCCTGCGGCAGCCACAGCAGGGCCGCGGCGGCCTGCAGCGCAGCGCCACGGCGCGCGAGCGGTGGGCGGGTCTCCATGAGCGTTCAGCCGGGCTTGCCGCCGCCCTTGCCGCCGGCCACCAGCGTCACCTTGCCGGTGAACTCCAGCAGGCGCTGCACCTTGGAGCCCATCTTCATCAGCTGCGACAGCGTCTGGCGGTCCATGCGCTGCACGTCGTCGAACCAGGTGGTCATCAGCTCGATCAGCTCGTGCATGCCGCGCATGCGCTCCTGGGCGATGCGGTCGGCGTCGCTGTGGGGCGTTTCCAGCAGCGCGGCGCGCAGCATCGACAGCGTGGGCTCGATCTCGCGGCGGCGGCGTTCTTCCGCCAGGGTGCGGAAGATCTCCCATGCATCGGTGGGCGCCTCGAAGTATTCGCGGCGGTCGCCGGGCAGGTGGCGCAACGTGACCAGCCGCCAAGACTGCAGCTCCTTCAGGCCCATGCTCACGTTGGAGCGGCTGAAGGACAGCTGCTCCGCGATGTCGTCGGCATTCAGCGGCTGCTCCGACACGAAGATCAGCGCATAGATCTGGCCGACGGTGCGGTTGATGCCCCAGCGGCTGCCCATCTCGCCGAAATGGGACACGAAGCTCTTGACCAGGGGGGAAAGGGTTTGCATGGGCGCCTCCATAGGTCGGAACTCTAGCCTGAACTTTCAGAAATTACTGAAAAATCAGGATGTCCTGTAACTTGGTGTGGGCATCATATTTGCGGGTTTGGCGTCGCAATAGCAGTCCGTTGGCCTGCGGCTACAGTGCGGCCATGCCTGAACGCCAAGACCTCGCCGGCCGCCACATCCTGCTGGGGCTGTCCGGCGGCATCGCCTGCTACAAGTCGGCCGAGCTGGTGCGCGAGCTGTCGCGCGCCGGCGCCACCGTGCAGGTGGTGATGACCGAAGCCGCCGAGCACTTCATCACCGCGGTGACGATGCAGGCGCTGTCCAACCGCCCGGTCGCCACCAGCCAGTGGGACGCGCGCGAGCCCAACAACATGGCGCACATCAACCTCACGCGCGAGGCGGATGCGGTGCTCATCGCGCCGGCCAGCGCCGACTTCATCGCCAAGCTGGTGCAGGGGCGCGCCGACGACCTGCTGAGCCTGGCCTGCCTGGCGCGCCCGATCGAGCGCTGCCCGTTGCTGGTGGCCCCCGCCATGAACCGCGAGATGTGGGCCCACCCCGCCACCCAGCGCAACGTGCGGCAGCTGGTGGCCGACGGCGCCACGCTGCTGGGCCCCGGCGCGGGCGACCAGGCCTGCGGCGAGATCGGCGACGGCCGCATGCTGGAGGCGGTGGAGCTGTGCGAGGCGCTGGTGGCCTTCTTCCAGCCCAAGCTGCTGGCCGGCCGCCGGGTGCTCATCACCGCCGGCCCCACCTTCGAGCCGATCGACCCGGTGCGCGGCATCACCAACCATTCCAGCGGCAAGATGGGCTTCGCCATCGCCCGCGCCGCGCAGGAAGCGGGTGCGGAGGTCACGCTGGTGGCCGGCCCGGTGCACCTGCCCACGCCGCGCGGCGTGGCCCGACTGGATGTGCAGACCGCGCGCCAGATGCACGATGCGGTGCTGCCCGCGGCCGCACAGCACGACGTCTTCATCGCCACCGCCGCGGTGGCCGACTGGCGGCCCGACACCACCGCCGACCAGAAGATCAAGAAGCAGGGCGACCGCCGCGTGCCCACGCTGGCGCTCACCGAGAACCCCGACATCCTGGCCGCCGTGGCGGCGCTGCCGAAGCCGCCCTACTGCGTCGGTTTCGCGGCCGAAAGCGAGCAGCTGCTGCAGCACGCCAGCGAGAAACGGGTGCGCAAGAACATCCCGCTGATCGTCGGCAACCTCGGGCCGGCCACCTTCGGCCGCGACGACAATGCGCTGCTGCTGGTGGACGCCCAGGGCCACCACGAGATTCCCAACGCCGACAAGCTCACGCTGGCCCGCGCCCTGGTGCGCAACATCGCCGGCCGGCTCGGCACCCCGACCCCGCGACCATGACCGTCATCGATGTGAAAGTGCTCGACGCCCGCATGGCCGAGCAGATGCCCGCCTACGCCACGCCGGGCAGCGCCGGCCTCGACCTGCGTGCCTGCCTGGACGAACCGCTGGCACTGCAGCCCGGCCAGTCGGCCCTGATTCCCACCGGCCTGTCGATCCACATCGGCGACCCCGGTCTGGCGGCAATGCTGCTGCCGCGCTCGGGCCTGGGCCACAAGCACGGCATCGTGCTGGGCAACCTGGTGGGGCTGATCGACAGCGACTACCAGGGCCCGCTGATGGTGAGCTGCTGGAACCGTGGCACGCAGGCCTACACCGTGCAGCCGCTGGAGCGCATCGCGCAGATGGTGATCGTGCCGGTGGTGCAGGCGGCGTTCCGGCGGGTGGAATCGTTCGACGCCAGCGAACGCGGCAGCGGCGGCTTCGGCTCTACCGGCAGCGCCTGAGGCGGCGCGGCGCCGTCAGTGCACGCCGGGCGCCGGCGGCACGGTGTTCAGCACGCTGAAGGCGGCCGAATCATTGACGCTGCCGGCCTCGATCTCTTCCTCGGTGGCTTCGCGCACGCCGCGCACCGTCAGGTGCAGCCGCAGCGCGATGCCGGCCAGCGGATGGTTGGCGTCCAGCACCACCTGCGACGGATAGACCTCGGTCACGGTGTAGATCGCGTCTTCCGGCATCTCGGGCGTGGTGGCGCCTTCGGGCAGGCCTTCGAACTGCATGCCCGGCTCCACCTGCTCGGGGAACAGCGCGCGGTCCTCGAAGCACACCAGGTCGGCGTCGTAGTCGCCGAACGCATGTTCCGGTTCCAGGTGCAGGTGCACCTCGTAGCCTTCGGTCTGGCCGGCGAGGGCTTCTTCCACCTTGGGCAGCAGGTCGTCGCCACCGAAGAAGAACTCCACCGGCTCGGTCAGTTCGTCGATGGCCTGGCCTTGGGTGTCGGCGAGTCTCCAGGTCAGGGAGACGACGCAAGGGGCATTGATCAGCATCGCAGGATGATGTCACAAGCCGGCTGAGGCGCTGCCGGGCCACGGCGACAATCCGCCGATGCAAATCGACCAATGCCTGCCGCTGCTCGGCGGGCTGTCTCCCGCGCAGTTCATGCGCCGCCACTGGCAGAAGAAGCCGCTGCTGATCCGCCAGGCGTTCCCCGGCATCGTGCCGCCTGTCACCCGCGCGCAGGCCTTCGAACTGGCGGCGCAGGAGGGTGTGGAATCACGCCTGATCGTCCATGCCGCCGCGCCGGCCACGGCCCGCAAGCCTGCCTGGAAGCTGCGCCAGGGGCCCATTGCCCGCACCGCCTTGCCGCCGCTGCGCCAGCCCGGCTGGACGCTGCTGGTGCAGGGCCTGGACCTGCATGTGCCGGCGGCGCGTGCACTGCTGCAGCAGTTCCGCTTCGTGCCGCAGGCGCGGCTGGACGACCTGATGATCTCCTACGCCACCGAAGGCGGCGGCGTGGGCCCGCACCTCGATTCGTACGACGTGTTCCTGCTGCAGGTGCAGGGCCGCCGGCGCTGGCGCATCGGCCCGGTGGCCGACCGCACGCTGGTGGACGGCGTGCCGCTGAAGATCCTGGCCAACTTCCAGCCGCAGCAGGAATGGCTGCTGGAGCCGGGCGACATGCTGTACCTGCCGCCGATGTGGGGCCATGACGGCGTGGCCGAAGGCGGCGAGTGCATGACCTGCTCCATCGGCTTTCGCGCGCCCAGCCGTGGCGAACTGGCGCGCGACCTGCTGCAGCGCCTGGCCGACATCGCCGCCGATGCGATGGACGACGACACGCCCGGCGCCGCCGGTCCGCTGTACCGCGACCCCTCGCAGCCGGCCACCGCAGAGCCCGGCCGCGTGCCCGCGGCGCTTGGCACCTTTGCGGTGGAGGCGGTGCAGCGCCTGCTGGCCGACGACGAGGCCGTGGCCTGCGCGGTGGGCGAGGTGCTCAGCGAGCCCAAGGCATCGGTGTGGTTCGAGCCAGGCGCGGCGCTTGCTGGCGCTGGTGCCGTGCAGCTCGATGCCCGCACCAGGATGATGTACGACGACCGCCATGTGTTCATCAACGGCGAATCCTTCCGCGCCGGTGGCCGCGATGCGAAGCTGATGCGCCGCCTGGCCGACGAAGGCGCGCTGGACGCCGCCGATGTCGGCCGCTTGAGCGCGGATGCCCTCGGCTTGCTGTCGGAATGGGCACGTGCCGGTTGGGTGCGCGGCCGGGCCTAGTCCATGGACACCGCCTCTGCTGCGCCCACCGACGCGCCGCGCCGCTTCAGCGGGCCGGTGGCGCTGCGCGACGCACTGCTGGGCGCGCTGCTGCAGGCGACCGAGGCCGGCGTGCCGCGCATCGAGTGCATCGATGCCGACTTCGCTGCCTGGCCACTGGACGATGCGCGGCTGCTGAGGTCGCTCACTGCCTGGGCGCGCGGCCCGCAGCGGCGCTTGTTCATGCTGGCGCGCGAGTTTGACGACGTTGCCCGACGTCATCCCCGTTTCGCCGTCTGGAGGCGACAGTTCGCGCATGCGGTGGAGTGCCGGGCCGCCTCGGAGTTGGACCGGTCCGAATTTCCGACGCTGCTGCTGGCGGGCGATGTCGGCCTGCAGGCGGGTGCAGGCCCACGCTTTGCCGGACGATGGCTGGACGAGGACGCTGATCGCCGCACATGGCGGGGTGTCGTTGAGGCGATTACGCAACGATCGGAAGCTGCGTTTCCTGCGCACCCGCTGGGTCTTTAGGGAACTCCCTTACTAACCGTATACTCGCGGGCTAGACAAAGGGACAGCTCGAGCGTTCCTTGTCTTGTGCGGCGGGCAGTTCATGTCCGCCCCATGACCAGTAATTGTTCGATATACCGATTCGAGGACACAAATGAACAAATCGCTCCTGTTGGCTGCCCTGTTTGCTGGCGTTGCCCTGACCGCTTGCGGCAAGAAGGAAGAGGCGCCCGCGCCGGCTCCCGCTCCCGTGGAAGCCCCGGCTCCCGCCCCCGCGCCGGCTCCCGCCGCTGACCCGGCTGCTTCGGCTGCTGCCGATGCCGCTTCGGCCGCCATGGGCGCTGCTTCGGCCGCCAGCAACTGATCGTTCTCGATCCGTTGCGCAAAAAGCCGCCCTCGGGCGGCTTTTTCTTTGCCCGCAGTTTCTTCAGCGCGCGCCGGTATTGAATGGCGCGCCGGAGATCTTCGATCCTGCCTTGATGCCGCGCTTGGCAAACCAGCCCTGGTTCATTTCCAGCGCATAACGCACCGGCTGGGTGGAGCAATGGCTGTCCAGTTGCTGGGGCTGCATGTCCTCGATATTCACCACGGTGCCGTCGTCGGCCAGGAATGCGATGGACAGAGGCAGCAGCGTGTTCTTCATCCAGAAGCAGCGCGGCGCCTTCTGCTCGAAGATGAACAGCATGCCGTCGTTGGTCGGCATCTCCTTGCGGTGCATCAGGCCGATCTGGCGCTGTTCCTCGGTCATGGCCACCTCGGCCTTGATGTTGTGCATGCCCGCGTTCAGCGGGATGGTGCGCAGGCGCTGCGCGCTGTCCTGCGCGCCGGCCCAGCCGCTGGCGGCCAGCAGCAGCAGCGCCGCTGCCCTTCGTGTCAGGTTCATCGGTGAAAGTCCATGGCGGTGCAATCGGATGCGCCGATGGTAGCGATGGCGCTGCCCGCCCCGCGAACCCTGGTTGACAGCCCTGCTGAACTAGAATCGTTCGCGATCCTCTCCCCTGTTTTCAACCCCGGAGCCCCTTTCCATGTACCAGCACATCCAAGTGCCCACGGGTGGCCAGAAGATTTCCGTGAACGCGGACTTCTCGCTCAACGTGCCCGACGAACCGATCATTCCCTACATCGAGGGCGACGGTACGGGCCTCGACATCACGCCCGTGATGCTCAAGGTGGTGGACGCTGCGGTGGCCAAGGCCTACGGCGGCAAGAAGAAGATCCACTGGATGGAGGTGTACGCCGGCGAGAAGTCGACCAAGGTGTACGGCCCCGACGTGTGGCTGCCCGAGGAAACGCTGCATGCCGTGCGCGACTACGTCGTCTCGATCAAGGGCCCGCTGACCACGCCCGTGGGCGGCGGCATCCGCAGCCTGAACGTGGCGCTGCGCCAGGAGCTCGACCTGTACGTGTGCCTGCGGCCGATCCAGTACTTCAAGGGCGTGCCCAGCCCGGTGAAGGAACCGGAGAAGACCAACATGGTCATCTTCCGCGAGAACTCGGAAGACATCTACGCCGGCATCGAGTTCGAAGCCGAGAGCGACAAGGCGAAGAAGCTGATCAAGTTCCTGCAGGAGGAGTTCGGCGTCAAGAAGATCCGCTTCCCGAACACCTCGGGCATCGGCATCAAGCCCGTCTCCCGCGAAGGCACCGAGCGTCTGGTGCGCAAGGCCATCCAGTACGCGATCGACAACGACAAGCCCAGCGTGACCATCGTGCACAAGGGCAACATCATGAAGTTCACCGAAGGTGGCTTCCGTGACTGGGCCTATGCGCTGGCGCAGAAGGAATTCGGCGCCGAGCTGATCGACGGCGGCCCGTGGTGCAAGTTCAAGAATCCGAAGACGGGCAAGGACATCGTCGTCAAGGATTCGATCGCCGACGCCTTCCTGCAGCAGATCCTGCTGCGCCCGGCCGAGTACTCGGTGATCGCCACGCTGAACCTGAACGGCGACTACGTGTCCGACGCGCTGGCCGCGCAAGTCGGCGGCATCGGCATCGCCCCGGGTGCGAACCTGAGCGACTCGGTGGCCATGTTCGAAGCCACCCACGGCACCGCCCCCAAGTACGCCGGCAAGGACTACGTCAACCCCGGCTCCGAGATCCTCTCGGCCGAGATGATGCTGCGCCACATGGGCTGGACCGAAGCGGCCGACCTCATCATCAGCTCGATGGAGAAGTCCATCGCGTCGAAGAAGGTCACCTACGACTTCGCCCGCCTGATGGAAGGCGCGACGCAGGTGTCGTGCTCGGGCTTTGGCCAGGTGATGATCGACCACATGTGACGCGTCCTGCGGCCGCCAGCGGCCGCAGCAGCTCTGACAAGCCCCCGGTGCCCTGAAAAGGGCCCGGGGGTTTCTCCATTTCAGGCTGTCAAATTCATCACATTGCCGTGGGCCTGGGACTACGATGTCGTGCGCGTATCGGCGCCGCAGTCTCCCGGGCGCCACGGCCGGCGCGTGGCAGTGCAGACCAGGCCTTCACCGGGCATTCCCATGGAACATGGTCAGGTTGCGGGGCGTCGGCCGTTGCGGGCGGCGCTCCACTCGCTGGAGATGCAGATCCTGCGGCTGGGCGCCACCGGGGCCGCCCGGGCAGTGCGGGACAGCATGGTGTGGCTCACGCCCTACCTGATGATCCTGTCCACGCTGCTGCTGCTGGTGCAGGTGTCGTCGGTGCTGGGCCTGCCAGCCGCCGTCACGCGGTACTTCGAGGCGGCGGCCTCGGCCTTGCGCATCGCGCTGCCGCTGGTGGTGTGGGGTGCCACCGGCGCCATGCGGGCGCTGCAGTGGCAGCTCTCGCGCACCGCGGTGGCCTTCGTCTGCGTGGCCTGCGGCGTGATGTGCGAGCTGCTGCTGGACGCGGCGGGCGTGGCCGCCAAGGCCTTCTCCATCCCGCTGGCGCTGCTGCTGCCGCTGCAGCTGGTGCCGCTGCTGAAGTGGCTGAGCACCTGGCGCTGGACCCGCCTGTCCGACCCCGACACCGCCGCCGGCGAGAACGTCGGCGAGTCGATCAATCTCATCGTGCCCAGCCTGCTGGGCGTGGCCGCCACGGTCGGCGGCGTGGCGATGCTGCTGGCCCTGCTGGGGGCGGTGCGGCTGGACCTGCCCGCCGCCCCGGACTGGTTGCAGGCCCGGGCCGCGGCACTGGACATGCCGCTGCTGTCCGGCTTGGTGTATGCGGTGGGCAACTCGCTGCTGTGGCTGCTGGGCGTGCACGGTTATTACACGCTGCTGCCGCTGCTGGAGCAGATCCCGGCGGCCACTGCCGGTGTCGACAGCGTGGTCAACCAGAGCTTCATGGGCCTGTTCGTGTTCATGGGCGGCAGCGGCGCGACGCTGTCGCTGGTGATCGCGCTGGTGTTCTTCACCCGCGTGCGACGCCACCGCATCCTGGCGCTGGCCAGCGTGGCGCCGGCACTGATCAACGTGAACGAGCTGCTGCTGTTCGGCCTGCCGCTGATCTTCAACCGCTGGCTGGCCCCGCCCTTCGTGCTGGTGCCGGTGGCCAACCTGCTGCTGGCCTATGCCGCCACGCGCCTGGGGCTGGTACCGGTGCTCACAGCCGACCTGCCGTTCAACAGCCCGCTGTTCGTCAACGCGATGCTGGCCAGCGGCGGCCAGGCGGCGGCCTTGCTGATGCAGGTGGGCGGCTTGTTGCTGGGCGCCGCGGTGTACGCGCCCTTCCTGCGCCGCTGGGAGCGTGCCATGCAGCCGACCGACACCGACGATGCGCAGGCGCTGGGCACGCTGTTCAGCGAGCGGCTGGAGGACACCGCGCTGCGGCTGGCCGACCCCATCGGACGCTACAGCGACATGCACATCGACCGGCTGGTGCTGATGCGCCGGTTGGCACTGTTCGAAGGCCAGCAGTTCGCGGTGCATTTCCAGCCGCAGGTGGAGCCGGTGAGCGGCGTGCTGGTGGGCTGCGAGGCGCTGATGCGCATGCAGGACGCCCACGGCGGCACGGTGCTGCCTGGCGAGTTCCTCGGTGCGCTGGAGAAGGCCAGCCGCATGGTGGAGGTGGACGTGTGGGTGCTCAGCCGGGTGGCCGAGCAGGTGGTGCAGTGGCGGGCGCAGATGCCGGTGGGCTTTCGCGTGGCGGTGAACATCAGCCCCTGCACCCTGAGCGAGCCACGGGCGCTGGAGCGCATCGTGGCCATCGCGTCGCGGCTGCGGCAGCGGCTGGTGCTGGAGATCACCGAGCACACCTTCCTGGGCGACGAGGCCGGCGTGGCCGCGGCCTTCCAGCGCATCCGCGCCACCGGCGCCAGCATCCACATCGATGACTTCGGCACCGGTTATTCGTCGCTGAGCTACCTGCATCGCTTCCCGGTGGACGGCGTGAAGATCGACAAGAGCTTCACCGACACGCTGGGCTCCGAGTTGGGCTGCCAGGTGTTCCGTGGCGTGTGCTCGCTGGCCGAGACGCTGCGGCTGGAGGTGGTGGTGGAAGGCGTGGAGCAGGCCTGGCAGCTGCGCCAGCTGCCGCTGCAGGAGCGCCTGACGGTCCAGGGCTGGCTGTATTCCAAGGCCCTGCCACCGCCTGAATTCTCGGCCCTGCTGTCCGAGGGCCGCCGCTTCCTGGTGCGGCCCCAGGATGTCGCGGTTCATCACTTGAATCCCGCACAAACCGTTCAAGTCGAGCTTTGAAGTGGCGAAAACACCCCAGCAAGAGGGATTTAAAGCTCTGAAGGAGTGCTTGGATGTCGGATCTGTCGAATCTGTGGCGGCGCATGCCGGTGGTCATGCGGCTGCTGGTCGGTTTCAGCATCACGCTGACGCCGCTGATCATCGGACTGGCGGTGTTCGCATCGCGCGCCGCCGACCTGCAGGCACAGGCCTTGTCGGGCGCGGCGACCGGTGCGGCGCTGGCCATGGCGGTGTCAGGGCTCCAGGGCACGGTGTTCTGGGGTGTCGCGCTGACGGCGATGGCCGGCCTGCTGCTGATCGTGAGCATCACGATCTCCATCGTCGGTCCGATCGACGAGTTGCGCATCAACACCCAGGCCATGGCCGACGGCGACCTGAGCAAGCCGCTGGACATCCGATGGGACGACGAGGTGGGCCGCATGACGCGCTCGCTGGAGGCGATGCGGCAGTCGGTGGTGCGCGTGGTGACGGAGATCCTCGCCAGCGCCAACAAGGTCTCGCGCACCTCGTCCGAGCTGGCCAGCGGCAACCTCGACCTGAGCCAGCGCACCGAGCTGTCGGCCGCGCACCTGCAGCAGACGGCCAGCGCCATGGAAGAGATCCATGCCATGGCGCAGCAGTCGGCCAGCTCCGCCCGCACCGTGTCGGGCCTGGCCTCGGACGCGGCCCGCGTGGCCACTGACGGCGGCAACGCGATCGCCCGGGGCGTGGCCACCATCGGTGCGCTCACGGCCAGCTCCCGCAAGATGGCCGAGATCACCAGCACCATCGAGGCCATCGCGTTCCAGACCAACATCCTGGCGCTGAACGCGGCGGTGGAGTCGGCCCGCGCCGGCGAGCACGGCCGCGGCTTCAACGTGGTGGCTTCCGAGGTGCGCGCCCTGGCGCAGCGCTCGGCGGCTTCCGCCAAGGAAATCAGCGCGCTGATCAACCGCGCCATCGCGGATGCCGGTGCCACCGCCGAGTCGGTCGAGCGGGCCGGCAAGGAGATGGAGCGCGTGGTGCAGAGCGTGGCCAGCGTCACCCGCCATGTGGACGAGATCAGCCATGCGGTGAACGACCAGTCCGCGGGCATCAGCTCGGTGAGCCAGTCGGTCAGCGAGCTGGACACCGCCACCCAACGCAATGCCGCCCTGGTGGAACAAGCCAGCGCCTCGGCCTCCGAGCTGAGCCATGAATCCGAAAGCCTGGTCCGTGCCGTGTCCGTCTTCCGGCTCCCTGCCGCGGTGTGAACACCGCGACCTTCCGTCCATCCGTCATCCTGGAGAAACCTGATGCCACAACTCCGTCTGATGCCCGTGTCCCTGTGTGTAATCCTGTGCGGCCTTGGTGCTGCGGCGCAGGCGCAGGAATCGCCCTGGTCCCTGCGGGTCGGCCCGGCCGTGGTGGGCTTTTCGCCCGACCTGAAGGTAAGCGTGGCCGGCGCGCCGGTGCCGGGTGCGAAGGCCAAGGTGGCCAACAACACCACGCTGGGCGTGGAGATCGGCTACGCGCTGACCGACCGCTGGACCGCACGGCTGGCGCTGGGCGTGCCGCCCACGGCCACGGTCAAGGGCGCGGGCTCGCTCACGGCGCTGGCGCCGCCGCTGACCGGCACGCTGGGCAAGGTGAAATACGGCCCGGCGGTGCTGAGCGCCACCTACCGGCTGCTGGACAGCGGCCCCGTGCGGCCCTACGTCGGTGCCGGCGTCAACTACACCGTGGTGCTGGAATCGCCCGACGGCGACCTGAACCAGCTCGAGGCCAAGAGCGCCTGGGGCTCGGTGCTGCAGGCCGGCTTCGACGTGCCGGTGGGCGAGCGTTGGTCCTTCTTCGTCGACGTGCGCAAGGTCTGGGTGAAGACCACCGCCACCGGCGTGGTGGGCGCCCTGGGCGGCGCACCGGCCCGCGCCAGCCTGAAGCTGGATCCGCTGCTGGTGCACCTGGGCGTGGGCTACAAGTTCTGAGCCTGCGCGGCCGCCCGGCGGGCGGCCCGGCGCGGTGCCACCCAGCGCGCCAGCACTGCCTGCAGATGGGCCATGCGGATGGGCTTGCTGACGTAGTCGTTCATGCCCGCGGCCAGCGCGCGGGCCTCGTCGCCCGAATGCGCGCCGGCGGTCATGGCGATCACCGGCAGGTCGGCCAGCGAGGGCTGGCTGCGCAGGCGGCGGGTGGCCTCGTAGCCATCCATCTGCGGCATCAGGCAGTCCATCAACACGCCGTCGAAGCTCTCCTGCCTGAGGATGGCCAGCGCGCTGCAACCGTTGTCGGCGAAGGTGAGGTCCAGGGCCAGCGGCCTCAGCAGCTCCTGCGCCAGCTCGCGGTTGATCTCGTTGTCTTCCACCACCAGCACCTTGGCGCCGCGCAGGTTGTCCGCTGGCGGCAGGCTGGGCGCAGGCGCCATCGCGGGTATGGGCGACTGCGGCGGGCCGACCGTCGCGCGGTGCCAGGCCTGGGCACAGGCCTGGCGGAAGCTGTTGGGCGTGTAGGGCTTGCCCAGCAGCGCGTCGGCCTGCAGCTGCAGCGCTTCCAGCTGCTCGATCAGTTCCGAGCGCACGATGGCCGCACACACCATCACCACGCGCGGTTCGCTGGCCGTGCCGCCCTGCAGGGCCTGCAGCAGCGCGCAGCCATCGCCGGCAGGCATCTTCCAGTCGATGAACACGATGTCATAGGGCCGCCCTTCCGCCTGGCCGGCGGCGAGCAGCCGCAGCGCGGCGTCCGGGCCGTCAGCCATGTCGGGCTGCAGGCCAAGGCTGGCTGCATCGCGCGCCATCAGCTCGCGGGCGCTGGTGTTGTCGTCCACCACCAGGGCGCGAGCGCTGCGTGCGGCTGAGGGCGCAGGCGCGGGTAGCGCAGGCTGCACCGGCAGCGTCAGCTCGAAATGGAAGCGGCTGCCCAGCCCGGGCTGGCTTTCCACGCCGATGTGGCCGCCCATCAAGGTGACCAGCCGCAGGCAGATCGACAGGCCCAGCCCGCTGCCGCCGTGCAGGCGGCTCACCGATGCGTCGGTCTGCATGAAGGGCTTGAACAGCCGCTGCTGCTGTTGCGGGTCGATGCCGGGGCCGGTGTCGCGCACGCTGACGAGCAGCCGCAGGCTGCCGCCGTCCGCCGCCTCGCCACGCAGGCGCACCACCACCTCGCCGGACGCGGTGAACTTGATGGCGTTGTTGCACAGGTTCAGCAGCACCTGGCTGATGCGCAGCGGGTCGCCCACCAGGCGCAGCGGCAGCTCGGCCGGCACATCGAACAGCAGCTCCAGGCCCTTCTGCTCGGCGCGCAGGCCCAGCGTGCTGGCCACGTCGTCCAGCACCTCGCCCAGGTCGAAGGCCACCGACTCGATCTCCAGCTTGCCGGCCTCGATCTTCGAGAAGTCCAGCACGTCGTCGATGAGGCCCAGCAGCAGCGTGGCGCTGCGGTGGATGGTCTCGACGTAGTTGCGCTGCCTGGGCTCCAGCCCGCTTTGCAGCGCCAGTGCCGACATGCCGATCACCGCATTCATCGGCGTGCGGATCTCGTGGCTCATGGTGGCCAGGAAGTCGGACTTGGCCTGGTTGGCGGCGGCCGCCATCTCCTCGGCCTGCCGGCGCACCACGATCTCGCGGCGGAGCGCCTCGGTGCGCTCGTCGACCAGCTGCTCCAGGTGGCGGTTGATGTGCGCGTTCTCGAAGGCGGTGGCGAACTGCTGGCCGACCAGGTTCAGCGTGTCCAGCTGCATGCCGGTAAGGCAGGTGGGGGCCTGGCAGTTCTCCAGGTACACCACGCCGCAGTGCTCGCCGCGGTTGTGGATGGGCAGGGCCAGCAGGCTCTTGACGCCGCGCATGCGCAGGTCATCCAGGCGGCCATAGCTCACGTGACGCGGCACGTCCGACACATGCAGCGGCTTGCCGGTGGCGTTCAGATAGCGCAGCACCGGGTCGGGCGGTCGGTGCAGCGCACCGGCCTGCTCGGGCGGCAGCCAGGGATGGGTGCTGTCGAAGCAGGCCTGCAGCGCCCAGTCGCCATCGCGGCGCCACAGCACCAGGCCCTGCTCGGCGGCGGCGTACTTGCGCAGCAGCCCGAACAGGCTGCGCAGCACGTCGTCGGGGTCGCGGCCACGGGCCAGGGCCTGGCCGGCCATCAGGATCACGTCCAGCTCCAGCGGGCGCTCGGGCGGCGCCGGCCCGGGCTCGGCGCTGGCGTCGGCCGGCTCTGGCTGCAGGGTGGGTGCGGCGGGCAGGCGCCGACCCCAGAGGCGGTAGCTGTCGGCGGCCAGCAGGCGGTAATGCTCGGCGGCTTGCGGCAGGCCGGCGTCGGCGTGGCAGTCGGCGGCCAGCTCGCAGGCCAGCGCGTGGTGCCACGGCCGGCAGTGCCGGCGTGCGCCTTCCATCGCCGCCTCGAAGGCGGTGGCTGCGGCATGCCATCGGTTCGCGGCCCAGGCCTGCATCGCCTGCAGCAGCTTCAGCAGGTGGCCGAAGTTCTGCGGCGCGTCCTCGGCGCGCTCGGCCATCCAGTCCACCAGCGGCTGCAGTTCTTCCGCCAGCGCGACGCGCAGCGCCGGCTGGCCGGCGTCCGTGCGCCGCATCGCCTGGGCCAGGGCCACGGCATGCAGGAACCGGTGCACGCTGACGACATAGAAGCCGGTGACGGGCCGCATCGTGGCCACGCCGGCCCGGCATTGCGCCAGCACGGTGGACCAGTCGCCTGCCATCGCTGCTGCCAGCGGCCGGTAGACATGCAGGAACACCGTCGCCCAGGCGTTGCGGGCGTGCAGCGCCAGTTGCTCTTCGTCGTCCCAGCTGGCGTCGGCCAGGCTGCCGGGCGCCAGCGTGCGGCCTTCCATGCAGCGCACGAACTGCCGGTACACCTCGTAGATCTGCAGCGCAATCAGGCTGCGGGCCTTGTCCGCCTGCTCGAAGGCGATGGCGAGCTCTGCGCGCACTTCGTCCAGGTGGGTGGCGCAGTCCAGCAGCGGCGGCAGGCTCACGAGGTAACCCAGGGCGGCAAATTCCGGGTCGCCGTTTTCCAGCGCCTGGGCACAGCCGCGACGCACCCAGTCCACGCTGTGCTCTATGGGCAGGTGCCATGGCAGCGTGCCGCAGGCCCCACCCAGGTCGACGCGCGCCTGCTGCCAGGGGTCGGGCTGGCGGGCCAGCAGGCGCAGGGCGGCGTCGCACAGGCCGCGACCGGTGCGGAAGTCGCCACGCCGCGCCGTGAGCACCGGCTGGATGGACGACAGCACGAAGGGCAGTTCGCGGGTGCGGCCCGCCTGGCAGGCCATGCGCAGGCTGCGCGGCATCGACCAATGGAAGAACTCCGTCTGGCTGAGCACGGTGGTGATGGACATCTGCACCAGCAACTGCATGGCGGCCTCGGTGCGCGGGTCGCGCGCTGCCGGCAGGTCGTCCAGCCGCTGCGGCGCCTGGACTTCCTCCAGCTGGTAGAGGGCGGACAGCTCCGCCTCGACGGCCGCATCCCAGTGGTCCGGCGCCGGCACCGCAATGCCCAGCCGGTCGAGCTGCGCCAGCGCCAGCGCCAGGCCCTGCGCCGCGTCGCCGCGCAAGGTGAGCGACATGGCCTGCTGCGTCGCGGCCCGGCTCGTCTGCAGCGGCAGGTGTTCACCCTCGGCGCGCAGCCGCGCATAGACCGCATCGGCTTCCTCGTACCGGGCCAGCGTGCACAGGGCCGCATGCAGGACCGTCATCGCACGCAGCCGCCAGGGCAGGGCGGCAGCGGTCGGCGGGGCCAACGCCAAGGCCGCCTGTGCGAAGCGTCGGGCATGGGCGAACGCAGCGCTGGCGGTGGCGGCATCGGCGGCATCCAGCAGCACCTGGATCGCGCTGTGCCCATCGTCCTCGGCCGACAGGTGGGAGCCGGCGGCCAGGTACTGGTCGGCCAACGCGAACAACGCAGCGGCGCTGTGCTGCGCACGCGCAGCCATGGCGCGGGCCAGGCGAAGATGCCAGCCCTGTCGCACCGCCGCCGGCAGCGTGCGCAGCGCATCTTCCTGCACCCGCGGATGGCAGAAGCGCAACACCCGGCTGCTCGGGTCGCCCGGGCGGGGCGCCAGGCGCAGCATGTCGCACTGCAGCAGCGGCTGCAGTCGGTCGTCGACCCGATCGGGCGGCTCGTTCAGCACCTCGGGCAGCAGGTCGGCGTCGATCTCGCTGCCCATGCAGGCACATACCTCGGCCGCCTCGCGGGAGGGCGCCGGCAGCGTGGCCCAGTGGCGCCGCAGCCAGTCCACCTGGTGATCGGTGCCGGGCGCCGCCTGCAGCGCGGCGACGTCCCACTGCCAGCGACCTCCGCTGCGGCGCAGCCCGCCGTCGTCGAACAGCCGCTGCACCTGCTGGAGCACCTGGAACGGGTTGCCACCGGTGCGCTGGTGCAGCACCGCGGCCAGTCCGGCGACCTGGTCGGCCGGCGCGTCAAGCACGTCGGCCAGCATCTCGCCGACCGCGGCGGGTGGCAGGCCGTCCAGCGCCAGCGGCACCGCTTGCACGCCGCTGTCCGGCCTCGCCAGCTCGCTGGCCAGGGCATGCAGCGCATGGTCATGCGGCAGGTCCTCGGGCCGCCAGGCGCAGACCAGCAGCAGCTTGCCGTCGCTCAACGCGCGCGCGATGTGGCCCAGCAGCTCCACCGAGTCGGCGTCCGCCCATTGCAGGTCGTCCACGAACAGCAGCAGGGGGCCTTCCTGCTGGCGTGCCAGGCGCAGCACCGCCGACACGCTCTGGGCGATGCGGTTGAGCACCCCGCGCAGCCCATCGGCTGGAGCTGGCGGTGTTTCCTGCGGGGCCGGCTGGAGCAGCGGCGCGAAGGCCGGCACCATGTCCAGCAGCAGCTGTGCTTGTCGGCCCAGTGCCGCCTGCAGCTCGCCGCGCCGGCGCGCCAGGCTGGCGGGCGCCTCTGACAGCCAGTGCTCCGCCAGTTGCCCCAGCGCTTCCGCCAGGCCGGCGTAGGGCCGGCTGCCGCGGCTGGCCTCGTAGCGGCCGGACACCAGCAGCCCCTTGCGCTCCTGCAGCGGCTCCTGCAGCGCCTGCACCAGCGCCGACTTGCCCATGCCCGCCCGGCCGGTGACGAACACCACGCGCCGGGGCCCCGCCGGGGCATCCAGCAGCGGCAGCAGGCCGAGGGCCGCCAGGTCCGGCCCCGCCAGGCGTGACGGCAGGGCGGGCACGGTGCGCTGGTCGCTGCGGCCGATGCGCCGCGGCTCGTCGGCCTCGCTGCCCTGCAGCACCGCCAGGCACCAGCGCAGGTCGTCGCGCAGCGCCTGCGCCGACTGGTAGCGGGCGTCGGGCCGCTTGGCCAGCAGTCGGGCGATCAGCGCCGACAGCGCCTGCGGCACCTGCGGATTGAGCCGACCCGCTGGCTCCGGCTGGTGCGCCAGCACCGCATGCAGCTGGGTCAGCATGTCCACGCGGGCGAAGGGCGGCTGCCCGGTGACGAGCCAGTAGAGGGTGGCGCCAAAGCCGTAGTAGTCGGTGCGGTAGTCGACCGGGCAGGCCAGTCGCCCGGTCTGCTCCGGCGCGGTGAAGGGGTGCAGGCGGCTGGCCGCGGTGGCTGCCAGGTTGGCGGTGGCGATGTCGGAACGCCGCCGCGCCTGCGCTTCGGAAAAGTCGATCAGGCTGACGGCACCGCTGTCCGCATCCAGCAGCACGGTGTCGGGGTTCAGGTTGGCATGCACCACGCCGGCCGCATGCACTTCCTGCAGCACCTGCAGCAGGTCCAGCGCCAGCCGCAGCACGGCGGCGAGGTCGGGCCGCGCCGGCGGTGGCAGTGAAGCCAGCGGAACGCCCTGAGGGCAGGAAAACGCCAGCGTGCGTTCGCTGGCGTTGAAGTCGATGAGATGCGGCACGCCGTTGACCGCCGCCAGGCGTCGCAGCACTTCCGCTTCCGCCCGCAGCTGGTCGAGCGGTGCTGCTCCGCCCGTGCCCTGGCGTACCGCCTTCAGCAGGCAGGGCTCGGAGCTGCTGCGCCAATGCCCGGCGAACACCGCGATGGCGCCCCGCTCGGCCACCCGGCGCGCCCCGAGCAGGGTGCCTTCCAGTCGCACAGGCGTCATCGGTCGATCTCACTTGACGTCGGCTGCGGCGCCGACTGCCCGACGCCTCGAAGCACAAGACCGCCAATGTGGCGGAATTGGCAAGGCGTCAGACGCAAGATACGACTAATTCTGCAAAAAAGCCATATTTCTGGGGCGACGGTCAGATCGTGCAGGCTTGCGGACCGCAGCCGAAGCGGTCATGGGGCGCCTGCGCCACCGGCGTCGTCGGCGCCGGCACCCGGCTCATCAACCAGGCGGCCAGCGCCTCGGGCCGTCCCAGCCAGGCGCTGACGTCGACGCGCTCCAGCCGTCCGTCCGCCTCCAGCAACATCGTCGGGAAGCCGCCGCCGCCGGCCTGGGCCAGCTGCTGCCGGCTGTCGGCGATGTGGGCCCGCGTCGCTTCGCCGGACAGGGCGTCGAAGGCCTGGGAAAAGGCTGCTTTGTCGAGCCCGATGTCGGCGGCCAGCGCGCGCAGCACCGCCGGCTCGGCGATGCGCCGGCCTTGCTGGTAGTGCGCCGCCTGCACCCGGGCCAGCAAGTCGGCGCCGCGGCCGGCCAGCTGTTCGGCCGCCAGCACCGCGGTGATCGGCGGCTCGGAGTCCAGCACCGCGCCGCCGTCGTGCAGCAGGCCGTCGAAGTAGGCGTCGCCGAAGGGCTGGCCGGTGAGTTGCGCAATCCGGCGGTCGTGCGGCATCACGTACTCCCGCAGCCGGGCACTCACCACCTGTCGCTGGGCGCCGGCCATCAGGCCACCGCCGTGCAGCCGCACCGGCAGCACCTGGCGCGCCGCCGCCACCAGCGGAGCGGCGCCGTAGCACCAGCCGCACAAGGGGTCGTAGATGTAGTGAAGCTGGTGCGACGTCATGCCATCACCACTTCATCTCGCCCTTGTTGACCTTGGCGCCGATCTCCAGCGCGATGCCCAGGCCTGCTTCTGGGTACGCCTTCTTCATCGCCTCGATCAGCGCGGCGGAGTTGGCGGCCTTCGGCAGCTCGGACTCGAAGCGCGCCAGGTAGGCCTGGCTCCAGGCCAGCTGGCTGGCGTCGCGCGGCGTGCCGGGGGCCGAGTGGCCGGGGATCACCACCGCCGGCTTCAGGGCGGCCATCACACCCAGCTTCTTGGCCCAGTCGGCGCGCTCCTGCGCCGTCTGCGCATCGGCGGTCCACAGATGCAGGCCGGCGTACACGTTCACGCCGCCGGCAATCGCCTGGATCGACGGAATCCACACGTAACTGCGGTGCGGCAGCGAGTCATCCAGGCCACGCACCTCGAGCACCTGGTCTTCCAGGGCGATGGTGTTGCCTTGCAGCACCTCGGGCAGCGGCACATTCTTTGGCGCGTTGGCGCCCATGCGGGGGCTCCACACCGACAGCTTGGTGGCGAGCGTGGCCTGGATCTTCTTCAGCGTGGGGGCGGTGGTCACCAGCTTGGCGTCAGGGAACAGCTGCTTGAGCACCTCGGCGCCAAAGTAGTAGTCGGGGTCGGCCTGGCTGATGTAGATGGTCTTCAGCGTCTTCTTGCTGTCCAGCACCATGGCCGCGATGCGATGCGCATCCGCCTTGGTGAAGCCGGTGTCCAGCAGCACAGCATCCGTCTTGCCCGACACCAGGACCGCATTGACATGGAAGCTGCCGGCATCGGCGTTGTAGACCTGCAGGCTGAGCGGCGCGGGCGCTGCGGCCTGGGCAGCGGCCTGGGCGACGACGCCCAGGGTGAGGCCGAAGGAAGAAAGGAGGCGTGTCAGGAGCTTGTTCATGGAGGGTCCGAAGGGTGGAAGAAGTGCAGCAACTTTATTTGCTAGAAACGATGCAATAAACTGCGGGTCTGTTGAATGTTTGTCTACTCAAACGGCCTAATCACATGGACAGATTCACGGCGATGCAGGTGTTCGCTGAAATTGCCGACCGGGGCAGCCTGACGGAGACCGCGGATGCGCTCGACATGTCGCGTGCGATGGTGTCGCGCTACCTGGCCAGCCTGGAGGAATGGCTGGGCGTGCGGCTGCTCCACCGGACGACCCGCCGCGTGAGCCTGACCGACGCCGGCCGCGAGGCGCTGGACCGCTGCCGCAAGGTGCTGGAACTGACGTCCGACGTGAAGTCGCTGGCTGGCGCACGCAGCAGCGCGCCCAGCGGCCGCCTGCGCATGACTGCCAGCCCGTCGTTCGCGCAGGCGCATCTGGCGCAGGCCGTCGCCGAATTCCTCGCGCTGCATCCGCAGACACAGGTGGAACTGGTGGTCATGGAGCGGGCGGTGAACCTGGTGGAGGACCGCATCGACCTGGCCGTGCGCATCAGCAACAAGCTCGACGAGTCGCTGGTGGCGCGCCGTCTGGGTACCTGCCGCTCGGTGCTTTGTGCCTCTCCTGCCTATGTCGAGCGTCATGGCGCGCCCGACGGTCCCGAAGCCCTGCGTGGCCACCGTTGCCTGACTCACGCCTATGTCGGTCGCAACGAATACACGCTGTACCAGGGCACTCGACCGGTGCGCGTGCCGGTGCAAGGCCCGCTGCAGAGCAATGAACCCATGGTGCTGATGCGTGCGGCGATGGAAGGCGCCGGCATCGCGCTGCTGCCCACCTATCTGGCCAGCGCCGCCATCCTTCGCGGGGACCTGGTGCGTCTGCTGCCCGACCATGAGCCCGAGCAGTTGCAGATCCATGCCACCTATCTTTCGCGCCAGTACCAGCCCCAGTTGCTGCGGGCGATGCTCGACTTTTTGGCTGGCCGCTTCGCGGACGACATCGCGCCATGGGACCGGGCGCTGTCGCATCCAGCCACCACCGAGGCATGAAAAAAGCCCGCCGGAGGCGGGCTTTTCCCGGGGCGGGTTGGCGTGCCGAGGACGGGTGCCTCGGTCGCTCACTCGGCGGCGGCTGCGAAGCTGCCCGCGGCCAGCGCCTGACGCGGTGCGCCGGTGCTGTCGGAGGTCTGGATGTTGTGTGCCAGATCGCCCTTCGGGCCTTGCACCAGGTCGTAGGTGACGCGGGCGCCCGGCTTCAGAGTGCGGAAGCCCTCCATCTGGATTGCGGAAAAGTGCGCAAACACATCGGCCCCACCACCCTCAGGTTCGATGAAGCCGAACCCTTTGGTGTCACTAAACCACTTGACGGTTCCATTTGCCATGAATCTCTCCACAAACGGGCAACAGCGCCCTGCGTAGGGAAGCGAATTCTCCGGCACATGTATCGTTAATGTCAATAGAGTTTCATTACCATCATTTTTCACCAGGGTGCAAGCTGAGGTAGCACACTGGCGGAGGTGTGGGCTGTCTTTTTGCCTCACATCGCCCCTTGAGACGGCGGGCGCCGATGCAATATGCATTGACGCACCCCGGTATTCACTGTCTATAGAATCGTTTCATGCCCGCGGATCCCCCCTCGCTGCCCCCGAACCCGCCAGAAGCGCCGCGCGTCGATGACGGTCAAGGCGCCGTCGTCGCCGAACGCCAGGCGCAGCGAACCGAGCCGCCGCGCATGTACCAGGTGGTGCTGCTCAATGACGACTACACCCCCATGGAGTTCGTGGTGTTGGTGTTGCAGGAATACTTCCTGCGTGATCTCGACACCGCGACGCAGATCATGCTGAAGATCCATCACGAGGGTCGCGGCGTCTGCGGCGTCTACACGAAGGACGTCGCCGCGACCAAGGTTGAACTGGTGCTTGCTGCTGCACGTCGCGCAGGGCACCCGCTGCAGTGCATTTTGGAGGCCGCATGATCGCGCAAGAACTTGAAGTCAGTCTGCACATGGCGTTCGTGGAAGCACGCCAGCAGCGCCACGAATTCATCACCGTCGAGCACCTCCTGATGGCGCTGCTGGACAACCCTTCCGCCGCCGAAGTGCTGCGCGCCTGCGCCGCCAACATCGACGACTTGCGGAAGAGCCTGTCCAGCTTCATCAAGGAGAACACGCCGACCGTCGGAGGCACCGACGAGGTCGACACGCAGCCTACCCTGGGCTTCCAGCGTGTGATCCAGCGGGCCATCATGCACGTGCAAAGCACGGGCAGCGGCAAGAAGGAGGTGACCGGAGCCAACGTGCTGGTGGCCATCTTCGGCGAGAAGGACTCGCACGCCGTCTACTACCTGCACCAGCAGGGCGTCACACGGCTGGACGTCGTGAACTTCATTGCCCACGGCATCAAGAAGTCCGATCCGCCCGAGCCGTCGAAGTCCAACGACAACCCCGGCTCCGAGGGCGAGAAGGAAGATGCCGCTGAAGGCAAGGGCTCGCCGCTCGACCAGTTCACGCAGAACCTCAACCAGAGTGCCCGCGACGGCAAGATCGATCCGCTGATCGGCCGCGAGCATGAGGTCGAGCGCGTGATCCAGGTGCTGTGCCGCCGCCGCAAGAACAACCCGCTGCTGGTGGGTGAAGCGGGCGTGGGCAAGACCGCGATTGCCGAGGGCCTGGCCTGGCGCATCACCGAAGGCGACGTGCCCGAGGTGCTGGCCGAGTCGACCGTCTATGCGCTCGACATGGGCGCGCTGCTGGCCGGCACCAAGTACCGCGGCGATTTCGAGCAGCGCCTGAAGGGCGTGCTGAAGCAGCTGAAGGAACAGCCGAACGCCATCCTGTTCATCGATGAGATCCACACGCTGATCGGTGCGGGCGCGGCCTCGGGCGGCACCCTGGACGCAAGCAACCTGCTGAAGCCGGCGTTGAGCTCGGGCGCAATGAAGTGCCTGGGCGCCACCACGTTCAGCGAGTACCGCGGCATCTTCGAGAAGGACGCGGCGCTGTCGCGGCGCTTCCAAAAGGTGGACGTGGTCGAGCCCTCGGTCGAGCAGACCATCGAGATCCTCAAGGGCCTGAAGTCGCGCTTCGAAGAGCACCACAGCGTGAAGTACGCGCTGGGTGCGCTGCAGGCCGCGGCGGAGCTGTCCGCCAAGTTCATCAACGACCGCCATCTGCCCGACAAGGCGATCGACGTGATCGACGAGGCTGGTGCCGCCCAGCGCATCCTGCCGAAGAACAAGCAGAAGAAGACCATCACGCGTGCCGAGGTGGAAGAGATCGTCTCGAAGATCGCCCGCATCCCGCCGGCCTCGGTGTCCAACGACGACCGCAGCAAGCTGAAGACGCTGGACCGCGATCTGAAGAGCGTGGTGTTCGGCCAGGACCCGGCCATCGACGCGCTGTCGGCCGCCATCAAGATGGCGCGTTCTGGCCTGGGCAAGCCGGACAAGCCGATCGGCTCGTTCCTGTTCAGCGGCCCCACGGGCGTCGGCAAGACCGAAGTGGCCAAGCAGCTCGCCTACATCCTGGGCATCGAGCTGATCCGCTTCGACATGTCGGAGTACATGGAGCGTCACGCGGTGAGCCGCCTGATCGGTGCGCCTCCGGGCTATGTCGGTTTCGACCAGGGTGGCCTGCTGACCGAGGCGATCACCAAGAAGCCGCATGCGGTCCTGCTGCTCGACGAAATCGAGAAGGCGCATCCGGACGTCTTCAACGTGCTGCTGCAGGTGATGGACCACGGCACGCTGACCGACAACAACGGGCGCAAGGCCGACTTCCGCAACGTCATCATCATCATGACGACGAACGCGGGTGCCGAGACCATGAGCAAGTCGACGATCGGCTTCACCAACTCCCGCGAAAGCGGCGACGAGATGGCCGACATCAAGCGCCTGTTCACGCCGGAGTTCCGCAACCGGCTGGATGCGACCGTTAGCTTCCGTGCGCTGGACCAGGAGATCATCCTGCGGGTGGTGGACAAGTTCCTGCTGCAGCTCGAAAGCCAGCTGGCCGAGAAGAAGGTGGAGGTCACGTTCACCGACGGGCTGCGCAAGCACCTGGGCGCCAAGGGTTTCGATCCGCTGATGGGTGCCCGCCCGATGCAGCGCCTGATCCAGGACGTGATCCGCCGCGCGCTGGCCGACGAACTGCTGTTCGGCCGCCTGGTGGACGGTGGCCGCCTGACGGTGGACATCGATGCGGACGGCAACGCGGTGCTGGACATCCAGCCGCCGCGCAAGAGCGACAAGCCGAAGGCGGAGCCGGCCACGGCCTGATCCGTGCCCCGAGCGCCCGCGCCCTGAAGCTCAGGGCGTCTGGCGGTAGAACGAAGCGAGCAGCCGGTACATCACCGGCTGTTCTTCTTTCAAGGCCTCGGGTGTGACGAAGAATGCTTCGCTGGCAACAGCGAAAAATTCCTCCGGCGCCTCGGCGCCGTACGGGTCGACGATCGACTCGTAGCCGCACACCACGCGCTCGCTGAAGCGGTCGTACTCGGCCATCAAGGTGTCGTGCCACTCGGCCTGCGCCTGGGCGCTGGGCAGCAGCGGCACACCGTCGGCGAGGCCGTCGCGCATGTCGAGCACATGCGCGAACTCGTGGATCACCACGTTGTAGGCGGCGCCTTGGGCGTCGGCTGCACGCTCGCCGGCGTCCTGCCAGCTCAGCATCACCGGGCCGCCGACCATGGCCTCGCCGGACAGCAGCTCGTCATACTGGTGCACCACCCCGTGCTCGTCGGTGACCTCGCGGCGTGCGACCACTTCATCCGGATGCATCACGATGCCGACGAAGTCGTCGTACTGCTCGATGCCCAGCCGCAGCACCGGCAGGCAGGCCTGTGCGGCCACCGCCACGGCCATCTCGTCGGTGACCGACAGGCCGCCCGAGCCGGTGAATTCCTTCTTGTCGAGGAACAGGCTGGCCATGCGGCGCAGCTCGGCCTCATCTTCGGAAGGCAGGCGCTGCAGGAAGGGATAACGCGCCATCGTGTGCTTCCACAGGCCGTCCGGGATGCTGCGGCGGGCGAGCGCACGCTCGTCGCGGCTGCGGCGCCAGGCCCTGAGCAGGGAGCCGATCACGGCGCGGGCGAGATGGCGTGGCGGGTCAGGCCGTCGGCCGTCCAGCGCAGCACGTCGCCGCGCAGCATCGGCGCCTCCAGGTCCCAGTCGCCCAGCACATGGCGCGTGCCGATGGCCAGCGCATGGGAAGCCGGCTTGTGCGTGTGGCCATGCACCATGGCAGGGGCGCTGACTTGCTGCAGCCACTGGGCTGCCTCGTCGTCATCGACGTCGCTCCACTGGTCGGGCGACAACTGGCGCTGCGCGGCCTGACTGGCATCACGCATCTGCCGCGCCTGCTGCCGGCGGACGGCCAGCGGCTGGGCGAGAAAGGCGGCTTGCCAGTCGGTGCTGCGCACCTGGCGGCGGAAGGCCTGGTAGCCGGTGTCGGCGGTGCACAGCAGATCGCCGTGCGTGATGAGCAGGCGCTGGCCGAAGGCGGTGAGCACGGTCGGATCGGCCAGGGCTTCGATGCCCAGGCCGGCCAGCAGGTCATGGCCCAGCAGGAAGTCCCGATTGCCGGCCATGAAGCCGATGCGGCGTTGGCGGGCGGCCTGCCGGAGCACCTGCACGCAGCGCCGTTCGAAGCTGCCGGGCTCGGCCGCGGCATCGTCGCCCACCCACACCTCGAACACGTCGCCGAGCAGGTAGACCGCATCGGCGCGGGTGGTGTTGAGGTGATGGGCCCAGGCCTCGAAGGTGCGGGGCGTGTCGGGCCCCAGGTGCAGGTCGGAGATGAACTCGATGCACCGCCAGCCCGGAGGTGCGTGCACCTCTGAGAAGGCGGGCAGCGTCATCGTGGGGCGGTGCTCAGACTTCGGTGATCTTCTGGATCACCACGTCGTCCACCGGCACGTCGTCATGCATGCCCTTGCGGCCGGTGCGCACCTTCTCGATGCTGTCGATCACGTCCTGGCCCGACACCACCTTGCCGAACACGGCGTAGCCCCAGCCCTGCGGCGACTCCGACTTGAAGTCGAGGAAGCCGTTGTCCGCGGTGTTGATGAAGAACTGCGCAGTGGCCGAGTGCGGCGCCGACGTGCGGGCCATGGCCAGCGTGTAGTGCGCGTTCTTCAGGCCGTTGTTGGCTTCGTTGGCGATGGGCGCGTCCGTGTTCTTCTGCTTCATGCCGGGCTCGAAGCCGCCGCCCTGGATCATGAAGCCCTTGATGACGCGGTGGAACACGGTGTTGTCGTAGTGGCCCTTGCGTGCATACGACAGGAAGTTCTCGACGCTGGCCGGTGCCTTGGCGTCGTCGAGTTCGGCGCGGATGACGCCGGCGCTGGTGGTGATTTCTACGGTCTTGGTCATGTCATTTCTCCAGAGTGGCTTGCTTGATCACCACGGGTTGCAGCGGTACGTTCTGATGCGGGCCGTTGTTGCCGGTGGGCACCGCCTTGATCTTGTCGACGACGTCCATGCCCGACACCACCTTGCCGAACACCGCATAGCCGTTGCCGTCGCGCGAGTTGGCCTGGTCGAGGAAGCTGTTGTCCTTCAGGTTGATGAAGAACTGCGACGTGGCCGAGTTGGGGTCCATGGTGCGGGCCATGGCCACGGTGCCGCGGGCGTTGACCAGCCCATTCCTGCTTTCCAGCGGAATGGGGGCGCGGGTGGGCTTCTCCTTCATGGACGCGTCCATGCCGCCGCCTTGGATCATGAAGCCGTCGATCACGCGATGGAACACGGTCCCGTTGTAGTGGCCCGCCTTCACGTAGTCGACGAAGTTCGCAACGCTCTTCGGTGCCTTCTCGGCATCCAGTTCCAGCACGATGGGACCCATCGAGGTATCGAGCCGCACCTTCTGCGCAAGCGCCGGAGCGCCCACGAACATCGAGAGCGAAAGCGCCAATGCCAAGCCTTGTTTCATCTTCATGTAGCCGGGGTTGCGTGGGGTGAGGTACGGGCAGGGCGCCGCTATACTGACCGACTGATTCTAACGAGCGGCCTCCCACGATGAGGCCGCTGTCTTTGCGGCCTTCGCGATGACCCTTCGCCTGCACAACACCCTCACCCGTACCCTGGAAGACTTCACGCCCGTGGAAGCCGGCAAGGTGCGGATGTATGTGTGCGGCATCACCGTGTACGACCTGTGCCACATGGGCCATGCACGCACGATGACGGCGTTCGACGTGGTGTACCGCTGGCTGGTCACGTCGGGTTACGAGGTCACCTACGTCCGCAACATCACCGACATTGACGACAAGATCATCCGTCGTGCGGTGGAGCGGGGCATCACCATCGGTGAGCTGACCTCGCAGACCACGCAGGGCATGCAGCAGGACTTCGCGGCCATCGGGCTGCTGCCGCCGACGCATGAGCCCCGCGCGACCGACTACGTGCCGCAGATGCTGGACGTGATCGGGCAGCTGGAAGCCAGGGGCCTGGCCTACCGCGCCGACGATGGCGACGTGAACTTCGCGGTGCGTCGTTTCCCTCGCTACGGCAAGTTGTCCGGAAAGAGCCTGGACGACCTGCGTGCCGGCGAGCGCGTGGCCGTGCAGGCAGGCGAAGGCGGCAAGGGCGATCCGCTGGACTTCGTGCTGTGGAAGGCCGCCAAGGCCGACGAGCCGCCGGAGGCCAAGTTCGACGGCCGCTATGGTCCTGGCCGGCCCGGATGGCACATCGAGTGCTCGGCCATGGCCTGCAGCATGCTGGGCCAGCCGATCGACCTGCATGGCGGCGGCATGGACCTGCAGTTCCCGCACCATGAGAACGAGATCGCGCAGACGGAAGGCGCCACCGGCGCGCTGTTCGCACGTCACTGGATGCACACCGGCTTCCTCAACGTCGACGACGTGAAGATGTCGAAGTCGCTGGGCAACTTCTTCACCATCCGCGAAGTGCTGCAGCGCTACGACGGCGAGACGCTGCGCTTCTTCCTGCTGCGCACGCACTACCGCAGCCCGTTCAACTTCAGCGACGCCCACATCGACGACGCGCGTGCGGCCTTGCGTCGGCTCTACACCGCGCTCGAGAAGGTGCCCGCCCAGGCGTCGCCCATCGACTGGCAGCAACCCGCCGCGGCCGCTTTCCGCGATGCCATGGACGACGACCTGAACACGCCCGCCGCCATTGCCGTGCTGTTCGAGCTGGCCAGCGAAGTCAACCGCAGCGGCTCGGCCACGCAGGCCGGCCTGCTGAAGGCGCTGGGCGCCACGCTGGGCGTGCTGCAGCAGCCGCCCACGGCTTTCCTGCAGGGCGGCCGGCAAGGCCTGGACGAGGCCGCGCTGCAGGCGGCCATCGAGGCCCGTGCCGCGGCCAAGCAGGCCCGCAACTTTGCCGAGGCCGACCGCATCCGCGCACAGTTGCTGGAGCAGGGCGTGGTGCTGAAGGACTCGGCGCAAGGCACCACCTGGGTGAGAGCCTGATCGTGCCGCGTGCTGTTGTAACGCCTGCGGCGAACGTGATCGTCACGCCGTCCTACTGGGACGACGCGTGCCGCCACCTCAGCAAGCGCGACCGGGTGATGAAGAAGCTCATCCCCAAGTTCGGCGAAGGCCGGCTGCAGAGCCGGGGCGACGCCTTCACCACGCTGGCCCGCTCCATCGTCGGCCAGCAGATCTCGGTGAAGGCCGCGCAGTCGGTGTGGGACAAGTTCGCCGCCCTGCTGCCCGACCCCAGCACGCGCCTGAAGCCTGATTCCGTCATGGCGCTGGAAGTGGACACCATGCGTGCGGCCGGCCTCTCCGCGCGCAAGGTGGAGTACCTGCGCGACCTGGCGCAGCACTTCGACAGCGGTGCCGTCCATGTGCAGCAATGGCAGGACATGGACGACGAGGCCATCATCGAGGAACTGGTCGCCATCCGCGGCATCGGTCGGTGGACGGCCGAGATGTTCCTCATCTTCCACCTGATGCGGCCCAACGTGCTGCCGCTCGACGACCTGGGCCTGATCAAGGGCATCAGCCTCAACTACTTCAGCGGCGAGCCGGTGTCACGGGCTGAGGCGCGCGAAGTGGGCGATGCCTGGGCACCTTACCGGTCGGTCGCCACCTGGTACCTTTGGCGCAGCCTTGATCCGCTGCCCGTCGAGTACTGAGAACAAGAGGAACCTCCGCATGAGCAAGAAGCACTTCCTGGACTTCGAAGCCCCCATCGCCGAGCTCGAAGCCAAGATCGAAGAACTGCGCTTCGTTCAAAGCGAATCCGCGGTCGACATCTCCGAGGAGATCGAGCGGCTGGACAAGAAGAGCCTGCAGCTCACCAAGGACATCTACACCCAGCTCACGCCCTGGCAGGTCACGCAGATCGCGCGGCATCCGCAGCGGCCCTACACGCTGGACTACGTCAACGACATCTTCACCGACTTCCAGGAGCTGCACGGCGACCGCGCCTTTGCCGACGACCAGTCCATCGTCGGCGGTCTGGCGCGATTCAACGGCATGGCCTGCATGGTGCTGGGCCACCAGAAGGGCCGCGACACCAAGGAGCGTGCCGCTCGCAACTTCGGCATGGCGCGGCCCGAGGGCTACCGCAAGGCGCTGCGGCTGATGAAGCTGGCCGAGAAGTTCGGCCTGCCGGTGTTCACCTTCGTGGACACGCCGGGTGCCTATCCCGGCATCGGCGCCGAGGAGCGCGGCCAATCGGAAGCCATCGGCCGCAACATCTTCGAGATGGCGCAGCTGGAGGTGCCCATCATCGCCACCATCATTGGCGAAGGCGGCTCGGGCGGTGCGCTGGCCATCAGCGTGGGCGACCAGATGCTGATGCTGCAGTTCTCGGTGTACTCGGTCATCTCGCCGGAAGGCTGCGCCTCCATCCTGTGGAAGACGGCCGAACGCGCCGCCGATGCGGCCGAAGCGCTGGGCATCACCGCCCATCGGCTGAAGGCGCTGGGCCTGGTCGACAAGATCATCAACGAGCCGGTGGGCGGTGCGCACCGCGATCCCAAGGCCATGTCCGCGTCGCTCAAGCGCGGGCTGAACGATGCGCTTCGCCAGGTCATCGACCTGAAGCCGAAGGAGCTGCTGCAGCGCCGCTACGAGCGCCTCCAGGCCTACGGCCGCTTCAGCGACACCAAGGACCGCTGAGCCTGCACAGGCAGCCGCGTGATGGCACATCGCCTGGCGGTGGCCGTCAGCGGCGGCCGTGATTCCGCGGCCCTGCTGCATGCCACTGTTGCGGCAGCACGGCCACTGGGCATCGAGGTGCATGCCTTCCATGTGCACCACGGCCTGATGCCCGAAGCCGACGGTTGGCAGGCGCAGGTGGCCCGCCTGTGCGAGGCCTGCGGTGTGCCCTTGCAACTGCGCCGCCTGAGCTGCCGCCCCGCGCGCGGCGACAGCATCGAGGCCTGGGCCCGGCGTGAGCGTTATGCGGCCTTGACCGACATGGCGCTGCAGGCCGATGTGCAACTGGTGCTGCTGGCCCATCACCGGCGTGACCAGGCCGAGACCTTCCTGCTGCAGGCCCTGCGCGGGGCAGGCCCGGCCGGCCTGGCCGCCATGCCTTCCTGCATCGTGCGTGACGGCATCACCTGGGCCCGGCCCTGGCTGGACCAGCCGCGCGAGGCCATCGACGCCTATGTGGCGCACCACCGCATCGCCGCCGTCGAAGACCCAAGCAACGCGGATTCCCGCTTTGCCCGCAACCGCTTGCGGCTGCAGGTGATGCCTGGCCTGAGCAGCGCGTTCGCCGACGCGGAAAGTGCGCTCGCCGCTTCCGCGCGCCGCATGGCCGAGGCCGATGAGGCCCTGCGGGACTGGGCCACCCAGGCGCTGGCACGGTGCAGTGCCGGGCACGCCCTGCTGCGTGAGCCCTGGCAGGCCTTGACGCCCGCGCAGCAGGCCATCGTGCTGCGCCACTGGCTGGCGCTGCAGCTGGGGCAAGGTGCGCCGCAGCGCCTGCTCGACCGCCTGCTGAAGGAGTGGCCCGATGCCGTGTCCGCCTCGTGGCCCGCGGGGCCCGGCCGCATGCTGCGCCACTACCGCGGCCGCCTTGTGATGCAGGCCGTGCCGGGCGAGCAGGCGGCCGGCTGGCCCGCGGCCTTGGCTTTGCAGATCGATGCGCCGGGCGACGTCGCGGTGCCGGCATGGCAGGGCGTGTTGCGGGTGAAGCTTTCGGACAGCGGCGTGCCGCTGGCGTGGCTGCTCGCGTGCGAATTGCGACCCCGGTGCGGTGGTGAGCAGTTCCAGTCCGCGGCCAACCGCCCGCCGCGCAGCCTCAAGAAGATGTTCCAGCAGCAAGCGGTGCCGGCATGGGCGCGCGGGGCGCCGCTGCTCTGGAGCGCGCACGGCCTGATGTTCGTGCCGGGACTCGGCCTGGATGCACGCAGTGTGAACCCCGCGGAGGCCGGACCGCGGGTGACCCTGGAGTGGCTGCCTCTTGCCGCAGATTCTGCAAACGACGGGTGAGCGGCCGACGGTCGCTAGAATCGCGGGCTTCCCCGGACTCGCCCGGGCCGATTTTTTCAAGCAGAACGTGCGGGCCGCGGCGCTCGCCGTCACCCCTCATGGCACTGATCGTTCACAAGTACGGCGGCACGTCGATGGGCTCCACGGAGCGCATCCGCAATGTCGCCAAGCGCGTCGCCAAGTGGGCCCGCGCCGGGCACCAGATGGTGGTGGTTCCTTCGGCAATGAGCGGCGAGACCAATCGCCTGCTCGGGCTGGCCAAGGAACTGCAGCCTGAACGCATCACCGGCAGCGTGATGCGCGAACTGGACATGATCGCCTCCACCGGCGAGCAGGTCTCGGTGGGCCTGCTGTCCATTGCGCTGCAGGCTGAAGGCCTCGAATGCGTGAGCTACGCCGGCTGGCAGGTGCCCATCCAGACCGATTCGTCCTTCACCAAGGCCCGCATCCAGGCCATCGACGACGCCCGCGTGCGCGCCGACCTGGCCGCTGGCAAGGTGGTGGTGATCACCGGGTTCCAGGGCGTGGACCCGGAGGGCCACATCACCACGCTGGGCCGCGGCGGCAGCGACACCTCGGCCGTGGCCGTGGCGGCCGCGATGAAGGCCGCGGAGTGCCTGATCTACACCGACGTGGACGGCGTCTACACCACCGACCCGCGCATCGTTCCCGAGGCGCGCCGGCTGCACACCATCAGCTTCGAAGAGATGCTGGAGATGGCCAGCCTGGGCAGCAAGGTGCTGCAGATCCGCTCGGTGGAATTCGCCGGCAAGTACCGGGTGCCGCTGCGTGTGCTGTCGAGCTTCACGCCCTGGGACATCGACATCGACGAGGAAGCCAAGTCGGGCACCCTGATCACCTTCGAGGAAGACGAAAACATGGAACAAGCCGTTGTCTCGGGCATCGCGTTCAATCGCGACGAAGCCAAGATCACCGTGATGGGCGTGCCCGACAAGCCGGGCCTGGCCTACCAGATCCTCGGTGCCGTGGCCGATGCCAACATCGACGTGGACGTGATCATCCAGAACGTGTCGCACGACGGCAAGACGGACTTCTCGTTCACCGTGCAGGGCGTGGACTACAGCCGCGCGCTGGACCTGCTGAAGTCGAAGGTGGTGCCGGCCACGGGCGCGGCCGAGGTGGTGGGCGACCCGAAGATCTGCAAGGTGAGCATCGTGGGCATCGGCATGAAGAGCCACGTGGGCATTGCGGCCAAGATGTTCCGCACGCTGAGCGAAGAGGGCATCAACATCCAGATGATCAGCACCAGCGAGATCAAGACCAGCGTCGTCATCGACGAGAAGTACATGGAGCTGGCTGTGCGTGCACTGCACAAAGCTTTCGATCTCGAGCAGGAAATCGCCTCGGCATAGGCTAGAATCCCGCTTCTTCGAATGTTGGAGTCGTGACCGAGTGGCCGAAGGTGCTCCCCTGCTAAGGGAGTATGTGCCAAAAGCGCATCGAGGGTTCGAATCCCTCCGACTCCGCCAACGCAGGCGATGACAACGCAAGTTGAATTCGCCGCAAGAAAGCCCCGCCAGTCGGGGCTTTTTTGCGTCTGGCCGCAAGGGCCTGAGCTCATGGCTCGATGGCGATGCCCACCAGATTTTCGCCGCCCTGCACGGTGCCAATGCGGCTGGCCGCGCCCGTCTTCAGATCCACGCGATACAGCACCGTGGCGGCATGGCCAGGCGCCTGGATGGCTGCATAGGCGGCGTTGTTCAGGTCGCTGATGTCGAAGTGCACCTGCGCGATCGGGCCGGCGTTGAGCGGCCCGACGGTGAACAGTCTGCCCGTGTTGGGCGAGACCACCGGCTGCGTGCCTTCCAGGCTGCCCTGGCGCACCAACGTGCCGGCCACCGCATCGATGGCGTAGTTGGTGGTGATCTTCTCGTTGTCCTTGTTGTAGGTGTAGCCGGCGGCCTGCACGCCGGGCTGGCGACCGGCGTTCACGTCGCTGGCGTCATAGGCCAGCGGGCCATCGAGCTGCAGGCCCGGGGTGTTGGCATCGGCATCCACCACGGCGCCGGTGTCGGGATGCAGGCGCAGGTTCAGGCCGCTGTCGCTCACCACCCGCAGGCGGTCGACGGTGGGATTGAAGTCCACGCCGAAGTGCCGGCCGGCCAACGGCACGGCCAACGGGCCGCCGACCGGCGTGGCCGCCGCCGTCGTGGTGTCGATGCGGTAGAGCCGACCGCTGCTGCCCAGTGCGAACAACTGGCCACGGGCCACGCGGAAGTCGATGCCCAGGAGCTGTTCCTCGGGCGCCAGTCCGGTGAGGGCCTGGTTGCTCAGCAGCTTTTGCGGCTGGCCGCCATTGAAGCTGACCAGCCGCTTGCCGGCGGTGACGGCGAAAAGAGTTTCCTTGGCAGGCGGGCCGAGCGGCTCCGCCACGGGCGGCGCGGCGCAGGCGGCCAAGAGCAGCACTAAGGCGAGGGCAGGCAGGGCGGTTCGGTACTGCGGGGTCATGGCAGAAGCGTAGGTTGAACACAACCTAGCGAGTCTGCCGCCCCGGTGCCAGCCCCATCGCCGAAGCTGGCCGAGTTAAGCCGCCCATCTCGTGCCGCATGCGGCTGCGGCTTCAGCCGTTCAGGCGACGTCCAGCCAGGGGCTGCCTTGCAGCGCGTCGGCCACCACGATCTCGGTGGCGGCGCAGCCCAGCGTCGCGCTGAGTGCGGCCGCGGCCAGCTCGGGCGTGTTGTTCTTCTGGCTCAGGTGGGCTGCCACCACATGGCGCAGGCCGGCATGCTTGCAGGCCTCCAGGATGGCCGCGGACTGGGTGTTGGCCAGGTGGCCGCGCACGCCGCCCACGCGGCGCTTGAGGAACCACGGGTAGGGGCCGTCGGCCAGCATTTGTGCATCGTGGTTGCACTCGAGCAGCAGCGCATGGCAATCGTTCAGATGGCCAAGCACGCTGTCGGTGGGCTCGCCGATGTCGGTGAGCACGCCCAGCCGGGCCACGCCGTCGGTGCAGCGCAGCTGCAGCGGTTCGGCCGCGTCGTGCGGCACGCCGAAGGGCGTGATCTGCAAGCCGCCGAAGTGGATGGGCACGCCTTCCAGCGCGATATGCCGCACGGTGACGGCGCCCACTGGCGCCGGCTTGCGGTCCATGGCCTGCCACGTGCCCAGGCTGGCCCACACCGGCACGCCATGGCGGCGGGTGAGCTGCAGTGCGCAGCCCACATGGTCGCTGTGTTCATGAGTGATGAACACCGCGTCCAGCATCGAAGGCGTGAGGCCCGCCGGGGCCAGGCGCCGCGTGAGTTCGCGCAAGGAGAAGCCGCAATCCACCAGCAGCCGCGTGGTGCGGCCATTGCGGGTGGACTCGATCAACGTGCCGTTGCCGGTGCTGCCGCTGCCCAGGCTGCGAAATCTCAGCATGTGTGCTGCGGCCGCCCTGCGTGGCCTACTTCAGGTCTTCGGCCAGGATGCGCACGATGCGCTGGCCGATGTCGCCGTTCTCGGGCTGGCCGCTGGAGGTGTACACCGCCGCGGTGGTGCGCTCGCCGGCCGACTTCAGGTTGATGCGGTAGCGGCCCGGGCCGGTGAGCGAGTTCTTGCCCTTGTCGTCGCCGAAGCTGAACAGCTTGGAGAAGAAGCCCGGTTCTTCCTTGCCGGCCATCTTCGGGTCGGCATAACGCACGTAGTAGATGCCGCCGGCGCGGTCGCGGTCTTCCACGGTGAAGCCGCCGCGGTCCAGGGCCAGACCCACGCGGCGCCAGGCGCGGTCGAAGCCTTCGTCGATCTGCAGCGTGGCGGCGGCCTCGCCCGGGACGATGCGGGCGCGGCTGGGCGCGGGAGCACCCGGCGTGGCCGTGGCGGCGGTGGTCGTGCCCGGCGCTGCGTTGGCGATGGCCTGGTCGGCGCGGGCCTTGTCGGTGCCCAGCTTCACCATCAGGCGCTGCAGGAATTCGGCTTCCAGCTGCGGGTCGCTCGGGCGGCCGGTCCAGCTGGTCTGGTCGCGCTCGCGGCTGGTGTACACCTCTTCCATGCCGCGGTGGCTGATGTAGATCTCCGTGCCGCCGGCCACGCGTTCCACGCGGGTGCGGAACTTGTCGCGCTCGCCGGTGGAATACAGCGAGTCCAGCACGCGGCCCAGCGTGCGGCGGATGATGTCGTCGGCGATCTTGGCGCGGTTCTCGGCCCAGTCGGTCTCCATCACGCCGGCCGAGGGAGTGTCGGTGGTGAGCACGAAGCCGCGCTCCTGCCAGAACTGCTGCAGTTGCGGCCACAGCTGCTCGGGCGTGGCGGGCACGAACAGCCAGCGCTGGTTGCCGTCGCGCAGCACGCGGATGTCGCCCACGGCCTGCGGCGCCACCGTCTGCGTGGCCTCGGGCGCCACTGCGCCGGGCACGTTGGCATTGGCCTGGTACCCCGCGGCGCTCACGCTGCCGGACGCGGCCTGGTAGCGGCCGTCGCGGGCCAGCTGCGTCAGGTCGGGTGGCACTTCCAGCGGGGTCTGCGACTGCCTGGACTTGCTGCGGTAGTCGATCTTGTCGCCCGACATCAGGTTCTCGACGCTCGAGCACCCGGCCAGCGTGGCCACGAGCGCCAGGACGGCCAGCGAAGAAGTAGAACGGTTCAGTTGACGCATCGGGTGAGGCCGCCGGCACGCAGGGCGCGGGCGATAAGTGGTCTGTCGGGAGATGGGGAGAGGGAGCAGCGCGCGCCTAAAGCACGCCGCCTTCGCGCAGCGCCTGCTCGACCAGCGGCTGCAGGGCCGGGTCCAGCGGCGTGAGCGGCAGGCGGATGGCCGGGCCGCAGCGGCCCATGCGCTGCAGCGCCCACTTCACGGGGATGGGGTTCGGCTCGCAGAACAGCTGCTTGTGCAGCGGCAGCAGCTGCATGTGGATCTGCGTGGCACGGCGGGCGTCGCCGGCCACGGCGGCCATGCACATCTCGTGCATCAGCCGCGGCGCGACGTTGGCGGTGACGCTCACGTTGCCCTGGCCGCCGAGCAGCATCAGCGCCACGGCGGTGCCGTCGTCGCCCGAATACAGCGAGAAGCCATCGGGCTTCTGCCGCGCCAGCCAGGCCGCGCGCTCGATGTTGCCGGTGGCTTCCTTCACGCCGACGATGCCGGGCACCTGGGCCAGGCGCAGCGTGGTGTCCACGCTCATGTCCGCCACGGTGCGGCCGGGCACGTTGTACAGCACCACCGGCAGGTCCACCGCCTCGGCGATGGTGCGGAAGTGGCGGTAGATGCCTTCCTGCGTCGGCTTGTTGTAGTAGGGCACGACCTGCAGCGAGCAGTCGGCGCCCACCTTCTTCGCGAAGCGGGTGAGCTCGATGGCTTCCTGGGTGGAGTTGGCGCCGGCGCCGGCCATGATGGGCACGCGGCCCGCCGCCTGTTCCACCGCCACGCGGATGATCTCGCAGTGCTCCTCGACCGACACGGTGGGCGATTCGCCCGTGGTGCCGACGACGCCGATGCAGTCGGTGCCTTCGGCGATGTGCCAGTCGATCAGGGCGCGCAGCGCGGGATAGTCGACGCTGCAGTCTTCCTGCATCGGCGTGATCAGCGCGACGATGCTGCCAACAATCGGTTTCATAGCGGTACCGGCTTCTTCCTAATCGACGGAGTTTAACCGTCGGGGCCGGGGCGCCTCACAGGGGATAACGCGCCGGCGCCGGGGCATCCGGGTCGGGCCGCACGGCCACGATGCGCTGCAGGAAGCGGGCCGGCGCATCGATGAATCCGTCCTCGTACGCCACGGTGCGCAGGCCGGCGCAGGCCTGCAGCAGTTCGCCCGGGCGCAGCAGGAAATCGGGTCGCGAGGGCTTGCCCACGGTCTCGTTGCCGGCGGTAAATGTTTCGTAAATCAGCACGCCGCCGGGGGCCAGCGACGCCACCAGCGTGGGCAGCAGCGGCCGCCAGAGGTAATGCGTGACCACCACCGCGTCGAAGCGTTCGCCGGGCAGCGGCCAGGCCCCGCCCTCAATGTCGGCGACGATCAGGCTGCCCAGCGGCTGCAGCGGCGCCAGCGCATCGGCGTCGCGGTCGATGCCGGTGAGCGCATGGCCGCGCGCCGCGAGGTAGCGCAGGTGCCGGCCGCTGCCGCAGGCCACGTCGAGCACCGAGCCGCCCGGGCGCACCAGCGGCGCCCAGCGCCGCACCCAGGCCGATGGCTCGCCGCTGCCGTGCGGCATCAGAAGCAGCTCCACACCTGGTTGGCCAGCTCCACCATCAGGCTGGGCTGCAGGTAGGCCATGAACACCGCGGCCAGTGCCGCGGCGGCGCCGGCCCAGGCCAGCAGGCGGCGGGTGCGGTGGGTCATGCCGGCACCGGTGCAGGCCGGGCGATGGCGTGCTCGCGCACCGGCAGGTTGATGGCCGCGGCGAACAGGCCGAGTGCGGCGGCCAGCCACCACACCACGTCGTAGCTGCCGGTGGTGTCGTAGAGCTTGCCGCCCAGCCAGACGCCCAGGAAGCTGCCCACCTGGTGGCTGAGGAAGACGAAGCCGCCCAGTGTCGACAGGTACTGCACGCCGAAGATCTGCGCCACCACCGCGTTGGTCGGGGGCACGGTGGACAGCCACAGGAAGCCCATCACCGCCGCGAACACGTAGACGCTTCCCGGCGACAGCGGCACGAACAGGAAGATGACGATGGCCACCGTGCGCGCCGCGTAGATGGTGGCCAGGATGTGCCGCTTGGCCAGCCGCTGGCCCAGTACGCCGGCGGTGTAGGTGCCAAAGACGTTGAACAGGCCGATCAGCGCCAGCGCATAGGTGGCCACCTGTGGCGACAGGCCGTGGTCCTTGAGGTAGCTGGGCAGGTGCACGCCGATGAACACCACCTGGAAGCCGCAGACGAAGTAGCCCGCCATCAAGTAGCGGAAGCTGGGATAGCCGAAGGCCTCGCGCAGCGCCTGCGGCAGGCTCTGGCGCGGCCCGGTGGGTGCTGCCACCGCCGGCTCGCGAAGGCCGAAGGCCAGCGGCAGGATGGCGATGGCCGCAATGCTGAGCAGGAACAGCGCGTTCTGCCAGCCAAAGCCGCTGATCAACCAGTTCTCCACCGGCACCATCAGGAACTGGCCAAAGGACCCGGCCGCAGCCGCCACGCCCATCGCCCATGAGCGCCGCTCGGGCGCGACATTGCGGCCGATCACGCCATAGATCACCGCATAGGTGGTGCCCGATTGCGCCATGCCGATCAGCAGCCCGGCGCTGCCTGCGAAGGCCAGGCCGGAGGTGGACAGCGCCATCAGCACCAGCCCCAGCGCATACAGCAGCCCGCCCACCAGCAGCACCTTGAAGGCGCCGAAGCGGTCGGCCAGCATACCGGCGAAGGGCCCGGCGATGCCCCAGGAGATGTTCTGGATTGCCAGGGCCAGCGCGAAGGTCTCCCGCGTCCAGCCACGGTCCATGGTGATCGGCTGCAGCCACAGGCCGAAGCCGTGGCGGATGCCCATGGACAGCGTGACGATCAACGCGCCGCACAGCAGCACCTGGTTCATCGACAACGGACGTGCGGCGGCGGTGGACTTCATGCCGCCGAATCTATCCGAAACACAGCTTCACATTGGTGCGGGCGCGGACAAGGACCTGCCGTCGCAGGGCCCGGCCAGGGTCGGTCCCTAGAATCCGCGCCGATATGGCAAGCAAGCAATCCAGTTACGGCGAAGCGTCCATCCGCGTGCTGAAGGGCCTGGAGCCCGTCAAGCAGCGGCCGGGCATGTACACCCGCACCGACAACCCGCTGCACATCGTGCAGGAGGTGATCGACAACGCGGCCGACGAGGCCCTGGCCGGCCATGGCAAGCGCATCGCGGTGACGCTGCATGCCGACGGCTCCATCGGCGTGGACGACGACGGCCGCGGCATTCCGTTCGGCCTGCATCCCGAAGAGCAGGTGCCGGTGATCGAGATCGTCTACACAAGGCTGCATGCGGGCGGCAAGTTCGACAAGGGCTCGGGCGGGGCCTACAGCTTCTCGGGCGGCCTGCATGGCGTGGGCGTGAGCGTCACCAATGCCCTGGCCAGGCGACTTGAAGTGGCGGTGTGGCGCGAAGGCCAGAACGCGCGGCTGGTGTTTTCCGGTGGCGACGTGGTGGAGCCGCTGAGCGTGGCCAAGGCCGCGTCGGGCGACCGCAAGCACGGCACCAGCGTGCGCGTGTGGCCCGATGCCAAGTACTTCGAGAGTGCCGAGCTGCCGCGCGGCGAGCTGCTGCACCTGCTGCGCAGCAAGGCCGTGCTGATGCCGGGCGTGACGGTCACGCTGACCACCGAGAAGACCGGAGAGACCGTCACGTGGCTGTACAAGGGCGGCCTGCGCGACTACCTGATGCAGCACCTGGCGGCCGACCCGGTGATTCCGTTGTTCGAAGGCGAGCAGTTCGCCGGCGCGGCGGAGACCGAGAACTTCGCGGAAGGCGAGGGCGCCTCCTGGTGCGTGGCCTACACCGAAGAAGGCGCCACGCTGCGCGAGAGCTACGTCAACCTGATTCCCACGGTGGCCGGTGGCACGCACGAGGCCGGACTGAAGGACGGCCTGTTCGGCGCGATCAAGGGCTTCATCGAGATGCATTCGCTGATGCCCAAGGGCGTGAAGCTGATGCCCGAGGACGTGTTCTCGCGCGCGAGCTTCGTGCTGTCGGCCAAGGTGCTCGACCCGCAGTTCCAGGGCCAGATCAAGGAGCGCTTGAACAGCCGCGACGCGCTGCGGCTGGTGTCGGCCTTCACCAAGCCGGCGCTGGAGCTGTGGCTCAACCAGCATGTGGCCCACGGCAAGCGCCTGGCCGAGCTGGTGATCAAGCAGGCGCAGACCCGCCAGCGCGCCAGCCAGAAGGTGGAAAAGCGCAAGGGCTCCGGCGTGGCCGTGCTGCCGGGCAAGCTCACCGATTGCGAGAGCCGCGACCTGGCGCTCAACGAGGTGTTCCTGGTGGAGGGCGACTCCGCCGGCGGCAGCGCCAAGATGGGCCGCGACAAGGAGACGCAGGCCGTGCTGCCGCTGCGCGGCAAGGTGCTGAATGCGTGGGAGGTGGAGCGCGACCGGCTCTTCGCCAACAACGAGATCCACGACATCGCGGTGGCCATCGGCGTGGACCCGCACGGGCCCAATGACACGCCGGACCTGTCGGGCCTGCGCTACGGCAAGGTGTGCATCCTCAGCGATGCAGACGTCGACGGCTCGCACATCCAGGTGCTGCTGCTGACGCTGTTCTTCCGGCACTTCCCCAAGCTGATCGAGCGCGGCCACATCTACATCGCCAAGCCGCCGCTGTTCCGCATCGACGCACCGGCGCGCGGCAAGAAGCCCGCGGCCAAGATCTACGCGCTGGACGAAGGCGAGCAGGTCGCCGCACTGGACAAGCTGCGCAAGGAAGGTGCGCGCGAGGGCAGCTGGACGATCAGCCGCTTCAAGGGCCTGGGCGAGATGAGCGCCGAGCAGCTGTGGGACACCACGCTCAACCCTGACACGCGCCGCCTGCTGCGGGTGGACTTCGGTGCGCTGGACTTCGGCAGCACGGTGCAGTCGCTGACCAAGCTGATGGGCAAGGGCGAAGCCGCGGCGCGTCGTGAGCTGATGGAGCTGCGCGGCGACGACGTGGAAGTGGACGTGTGACGTCGCGTTTGAACTGCGCTGCCGGACCGCGCAGGTTCGGCGGCCGGGCAAAGAAAAAAGGCCTTGCATCGCTGCAAGGCCTTCTTCTTCTGTTCTTGGCTCCCCGACCTGGGCTCGAACCAGGGACCTACGGATTAACAGGCCCCGCTTCGAATCTCGCTGCAGCCCGCATGAATACTCGCTTTCGGGGTCGGCAGTTTCCAATATTCTGAAGTCCGGGGCGCTTCGATTTCCCTGGGACGGCCAGGCCGAAACTACTGGATATTGGAACGCTTAGAGGCCCACGATCAGCCCGTTCGGCTGGGCCGTTTCGCGCCAGCGCGCCTTGATGTATTTCTCCGTGGTGGCCTTCGTCTTGTGGCCGCACAGCAGTTGGATCCGCTCGATGGGCTCGCCGCTCAGCCACAGGTCCGTGGCGCCCTTGCCCTTGAGGTCGCGCAGGCCGAAAGACGGCATGTTGGCCAGGGGGCCGTTCTTCGCGGCGTGCTGCTTGCGCACGCGCTCCTGCGCCTGCTTCAGCATGGCCGACAGGCCGTCGTAGGTGTAGGCGTCGCCGTCGAGCCGGTGCAGGATCGGCTGGTGCAGCTGCGGCACCGTACCGATCGCGCCCAGCACAAGGTCACCCAGCGCACCGGTGAGGGCGATGTCGATCAGCCGGCCGGTCTTCGACTGCCGGAAGTGCAGCACCTTGCCGCCGTCCTTCGTGCGCACGTTTGCCGGCGTCCAGGCCAGCACGTCGACCTCGGGCCGCTGCAGCGTGCGGTAGACCAGCTCCATGGCTAGCCGCACCGCTCGGTTGCCGGCCTCGTAGACGGCCCGGTACTCCTCGTGCGTGACGTAGCGCTCCCGCTCGCTCTCCGGATTGCGCTGCACGCCGCTGGCGCGCATGCACGGGTTCGGCTGGCCCTTCATGCCGCCGAGGTTGCTGCGGAGCATCCAGCTGATGCACGACGACAGGCAGGCCCGCTCGCGGTTGGCCCGCACGCCGCGCTTCGCCTTCTCGCCGATCTCCAGGTACTCGCTGACGTGGTGCGGGCCGATCTCCGTCGGCAGCATGGCGCCGAAGAACACCTTCAGCGGCACGACGTCGGCCTCGTAGTCCTCAAGCGTGCGCTTCGAGCGCTGGCCAGCTGCCACCAACTCGCGGAAGTGGATCAGGAACTGGTCGAGGAACCAGGTCATGGTCCCGTAGGTGCCGGTCGGGTCGTTGTAGTGCTCGGCGCGCTTCTTGGCCGCGGCCAGGTCCTTGCCCAGGTTCTCCCACTTGCCGGTGTCGCGGTGCACGTAGTACAGCGACCCCGAGCGCATGTACACGCGCTCGGGCAGGCCCTGGCTATCGTCCTTGCGCCTGCGCCCCACGCTTGCCTCCCGTGAACAGCTTCAGCAGCCCGGCGCGGTTCGGCTGGCCGCCGGCGGCATTCTGCGCCGCGGCTTCCGGCTGCCGGCCGATCAGCACGCGCTCGAACTCGCCCCGGGCCACCAGCGGGCGGCCGTTCGGCTTCTTGTTGACGATCAGGCCCAGGCCGGCCAGGTAGCGCCGCTGCGCCGCCGGCATCACCAGCGGCGCGCAGATGTCAGCGATCTCGTCGTCGGTGAGGTACGGCGTGGCCATCACACCCTCCCGACCGACAGGACCCACACCCATGGATTGGTGTCCCAGCTGCCTGCGCCGTTGATCTCTTCCCACAGGTCGGCGTACCAATCGCGTGCAGTGTCCCAGCCGCGCATGCCAACGCCGCTCGAGTGCGGCTCCTCGGCTGGGAAGGGGTCGCCGTTGTCGTCCAGGGCGCCGCGCACGCAGCCTTCAGCCCAGGCGTCGGCCTCGCTGATGTCCTGCAGCCGCTCCACGCGCACGTCGGTGATCTCCAGCGTGATGCGGCTGGCCCAGCGGAACATGTAAATGCCCGGCGTCCACTTCGTCTGCAACCGGTGCTCCAGCGCGCTGGGCCCGTCAGCCGCATAGACGAAGGGGCCGTCCTCGTCGCGCGCAGCAGCCTGCGCCTGCACGTGGTGGGCCCAGGTCTCGCGAACCCAGAGCCTGTCCCCCGGTACCCCGTAAGGGCACACGATCTCGCGGCTCGACACGCCGTCGTCGACCGCTGGCGCGCGCGGCACCGGCTTGCCGTGGCTGTCGATCACGCCCGGGCCGCCGACGAAGTGCGTGGGTGGCGGCTTCACCAGGCGGCGCGTCTGGGTCTTCGTTCCGGCCAGCAGTGCTCGCACCATCGGCGCGCTGAACAGGATGCCTCGTTCCTTCATGGGTGGACCTCCGGAGACAGGTCGTGAGTGCGGCCGTCGAGCAGGCGGCCGGCGGCGCGCTTGCCCACCTTGAATGCGCAGTGCCCCTCTGGCCATTCCTGCTGGTCCGCTTGAACGATCGTCTCGTATCCGAGGTCGTTGCCGTGCTCAGCGTAGCCAGGGCTCCACTCGCCCCACTGCTTGAAGAGGAAGGGCACGCCGGCAGCTGCGCACTGGTCGCGCAGGCCGCGGGCCCAGTCCGGATGCATAGGCCGCGCGTGCGGGCCGCTCTCGCCGCCAACGATCACCCAGGCTAGCGCCTGGCAGCGGTGCCCGACGCCATGACAGTCGGCACAGGTCACGCCGCCGACACCCCCGGGGCCCGGTCGAGATCCTTGATCGCATGGCACAAGCCAGCGCGACAGGTCGATCGGTCCCAGCATCGGCTCGACTGACAAGAACCGTACGCGCGCCGGCACCGCCAACAGCTTCGGGATGTCGCGGTCGGCTTCGGCCTGGTTCACCACCGTGATGCCCAGCCAGATGTTCGGCAGCAGCGGCACCGTCTTCCAGTCGCCCAGCATGCCGGCGACGTTGCCGATGCGCTTCGTGAGCAGCAGCCAGTCGAGGTGCGGCGTCGCGGCGATCAACTGGAAGAACGCCAGGCGCCACTCCACCGGCACCGCGTTGTCGAACGGATCGCACAGCGACGGGAACACCTTCATGCGCCGGCCGGCCTGGCCCGCTGCGCGGTTCCACAGCCGCGGCTTCGACCAGTCGACGGTGCGCCGGCGCGGCGCGCCCGGGCCCCAGTTGGCGCCGGCGGCGAAGCGCTTGTTGCGCGCCTCGGCGTAGCAGTGGTCACATCCGGGCCCGACCTTCTGGCAGCCCTCCCAGGGCGACCAGGTGGCGTCGCACGAGGCGATCTCAGTAGTCTCAGCCATTCGGCGTGCCCCCCGAGGTGTCCATGATGTTGCGGCTCTCGAAGGCGTGCACCTCGCCGCTCCAGCGCATGTAGGCCTCGAGCAGGCCGCCCGGGCCGGCGGGCCGCTTGGCCAGAAGCGCACGCAGGTCCTGCAGCCGCACCTTGGTGGCGTCGCGCTCGGCCGTGGCCAGGGCGAGCTGGCGCTCGGCGTCCTGCAGCAGGATCTTCGTGGCCTGCAGCTCGGTTGCCAGTTCGCCGCGCGGCGCTGGGCCTCGGCCAGCTTGTCTTCGGTGGTGGGGTCGCTCATGACACCAGGTCCAGCTCGCCGCCTTCGCTGTCCACCGGGTCCGGCTCGATCGCGTCGAGCACGGCTTCGTGCGGCAGGCACAGCGCCGCCGCCGTGGCCGAGACCGCCGCGTCGCGGTCCGGGTGCAGCTGCAGCGCGCGATCGACGGCGGCCTGCACCTTCTGGCGTTCGATGATGGTCAAAGCGTTCTCCTTCCGTGGGCCGCGCGCTTCACGCAGGCGCGGACAGTCATTCGTTTGTCGGTGGTCAGCCAGGCCGGAACTGGCAGCCCGGCGCCGCGGTATGCGGCTTGGATCAGATCAGCGGTGGGCAGCCGCTTCGCTCGCTCGCCTGGCACGGCCCGCAGCTTCCGGAACAGCGTGTGGTCGAGCGCGATGTCGCAGGGGAACGGCCACTTCGGCGCCGAGCACTTGGCTAAGATCAGCAGCTCGTCGGCATAGGCCTCGAAGCGGATGAAGTGGAAGCGCCAGCCGTCGAGCCGGCCGCCGCGGATCACGCCGAAGGCCGGCAGCGGCTCGGTGCCCGCGCGCGTGATCCGGGCCATGCGTCACTCGATCGGCGCGTGCTGGTCGATGAACTGCTGGGCGGCCGTGCGACGGCGGCTGCGCGCCGGCGCGGCCGGCTCGGCAGCCGCACGCTCGGCAGGCGACGCGCCGGCCAGGTCGGCGCCGCCTTCTCCTGCTCCATCGCCGGTGTCGTCGCCGTCGGCGCCGCCCGTGCCGTCGCTGCCGTCGTCGCCGTTGCCGTGAAGACCCAGGAATGCACCGGTGGCATCGTCGGCGTGGCGCTCGGCCTCGGTGTCGACGTCCAGACGCTGCTGCCCGGCATCCTCGGCCCGCTGCGCGGCAAGGCCCGGGTGGCCCACTGTGCCGTCGATAACGTCGGCCGGCTTCTCCGGCGCCTTCAGCCGGATGCTGATCGTCTGGTGCAGCTTGCCGAACAGCTGGCCGGCCTCCTCGCTGTCGATGTCGTTGCTGCCGATGCGGAACAGCAGCTCGACGCTACCGCCTTCCATCGGCCGCACGCGGAACTTGTCGACGCGGCAGCCGCCCAGCGCGATCGGATCGTCTTCATCGATCCCGTGGTCGACCGTCAGCGTCCAGCCTTCGTACTTCGCCGACAGCTGCACCAGTTCCATGAGGTTGGTGCGCAGCTTCGGCGTCGCCTCTTCGACGCCGGGCAGCTGGGGCTGACCTTCGACGGCCATGTAGATGGAGTGCCGCAGGCCAGGGAAGGCGCGGTCCAGCAGCGTGTTCGGGCCGGTGATGGCCAGGCCCATGCTCAACGCCAGCACATCGTCCTCGCCGTGCTTCTCGGTGCGCGGCGTGACGCTCTTCAGCGTGGCCTCGATGGGTTCGTGGAACTCGAAGGTCATCAGGGTCTCCTGGGTGGGTCAGTCGTTCACGTGTCGCGCCGCGGTGCGCACGTCGGTGGCAAGTTGCTGGTCGGCGACCGAGGCGTACAGCCGGTCGTAGCTCCAGGTGGCGTCGCGGAACACGCGGCCATCGCAGAAGTCGGTCAGGCCCGCCAGCACGTCGTTGGCGATGTCCTTGTCCTCGGTGCAGCGGATCTCGAAGCGGTCCAGGGCATCGCGGACGCGGTACGCGCCTTCGCTCCAGTCGCCGCGCGTCTGTTCCATGGCCACGGCCAAGTCGAGGCGCTGGTCGCGGACGCGCAGAGCGTCCATCACGTCCGACCAGGTCGACTCGATGGGCAGACCGTAGCGCAGCAGGACTGCCGCCAGGACCATGTCGGCCTTCCGGCGCTCGACCTCGGCCGCCTTGCGCTGCTCTTCGGCCCGGCGGGCCTGCTCGTCTTCGCGCTTCGCCTGCTCTTCATAGGCGCGGTACTGGCGCAGCATCTGCTCGTAGCTGCTCGTCGCGAAGTCGAAGCCGTCGTCGGTCCTGCACTCGCGCTTCAAATCGGTGAGGTAGCCGGCGTCCAGCGTCACGGTGCGCGGCCGGGCTGAGCGCGACGACGTGTCGCGCAGGCTGTACCGCCTCGGCATGCCGATGGCCTCCATCAGCTGCACGACGCGATCATGGATGGCCGTGTTGATCTCGATCGCGGCCTTGTTGCGCTCGTGCACCGCGATGTCGCGCTGGCGGGCCGCCTCGAGCTCTTGCAGCGCCTTCGTCGCGACCTGCAGGGCTGTCGGCTTCCCGTACGAGAAGCTCGAGGCGTAGCTTTGTGGGCTGCCCATGCACTTGCGCACATGGCCGCAGGCCTCGACCGGCTGGATACGGTCAGCGTTGAGCATGGTGGTGTCGTTCACGCTGGCACCGCCGCAGCCGCCGCCTTGGCATCCCTCCGCGCGGCATGGATGCGCTCGAGGTTGCGCAGGTAGTAGACGGCGGCTTCGACCTCGTCGTCCGTCAGCAGCTCGGTGCCTGTGCGCCGGCGCACTGCCTCATGCAGGCCAATGCGGAAGATCACCCAGCCGTGCTTCGGGCCGTAGCCGTACTCGATCTCGACGGCCTGGCCGTGCCAGTGCGCGTAGTTTTTGGTGCCGACGAAGCGCACCTTCAGCAGGCTGCCCTTCGCCAGCACCAGCTGCACGGCCTGCTCGAGCACCAGCGCGCGGTCTTCGCCCGCATTGTTGTAGTCGCTGAAGACATCGAGCACCGACTCGGCCAGCTGCAGCTTGGCTTCGTCAAGGCCGGCCGTGGCCAGCAGGATGGCGGCGTTCACGGTCTCGAGCGATCGCCGGATGCCAGCCACCGTCTTGTCGTGCTGCACCTTCTCGTTGGCCAGCGCCGTCAGCAGCTCGGCCTTCTTGCGTTCGTGTTGCGCGAGGGACATGCGTCGTCTCCGTGTGGGTGGTGATCAGGCGGCCTGCGCGAGCTGCGCCCCTTCGGTGGCGGCCTTGCCGCCCTCGACCCAGATCGCCGCGGTGCTGGCCGGCAAGCTGGCCGGCACGCTCTTCAGCGTCCCGAATACCAGCGCGGTGTCGATCTCGTCCTGGGTGGCCAGCACATCCAGCCAGGCCAGCAGGTCGCTGCGGCCCTGCAGGTCCAGCACGTCGAAGCGATCCAGCACGATCAGCCGCAACCCGGACAGGTGCGAAACGGCCTCGGCCACCATGGCGTCCACGCGCCACTGCTCCGACTCGCTCAGCAGCCGGTACTGGCGGCCGTCGCCGCAGGTGATCTCCATGTCCGCGCCGATGCCGGCGCGTAGCCAGTCGGTGTCCAGCGCGCTCTGCTGCAGCCGGGCGTTGATCGGCTCCAGCGCTTCGAACAACAGGTCGGCCGGGATGCCGCTGGGCGACAGCGCGTCGCCGATCGCCGTCCACTGCAGCACGTCAAAGTGGTGCCCGGCGGCGGCCTTCGTCTTCTCCGCGGCAGCGTCAGCGTCCCGCTTGGCCACCTTGAGCGCATCCATGCGGCCCTGCTTCTCGGCGCGCTGCGCCTTCAGCTGGTCGATCTGCAGCCGCGCCGCGGCCAGCGCGTCGGCGGCGTGCGGCTCTGCCAGCTCCGCCTCGATGGTGCCGATCTCGGTGGCCGCTGCCTTGGAGGCGTCGATGTCGCGTCGGTCGTTGGCCACCGCGCTGGCGCAGGTGGCGCGAGCGGCCTGCAGCTCCTTCAGCCGGCTTGCTGCCGCCGGGTCGCCGCCCATGGCCGACAGCGGGCCGTGCTCGGCTTCGTACAGCGTCAGCGCGGCGGCCACGTCAGCCTCCGCGGACGTGCCTTCCACTTCGTCTCGGGCCGACTGAAGCGCGCGGGCCATGGTGTGCACCAGGCCGATCCGCGGGCCGCCGCCGGCAGCCGCGGCGGTCTTTTCGATCTCGGCGTCCAGGCGCTTCAGCTCGGCCTCGTCGACGCCCAGCTTCGTCTCTCGCCGCTTGAGCAGCTCGGCCACGCCGCGCAGCTGCGGCAGTCGGTCCAGAAGCTGCGTGCGCCGATCGCGCACCGCCTGCAGCTTCGCAATCTCGCCCACCCACTGCTCGATCGCCACGTCCAGGTGCTGCAGCTCGGTGACCACGGCCGCCGCGGCCTTGGCGTCGAATGCCGGCACCGGCGCCCGCCACTCCTCGGCCTTCACCTCGCCGTAGGCCTCGCCGGTGACCTGCCGCCAGGCGCCCTTCGCTTCGGTGGCCTTGGCTTTGGCGTCCTCGGCGGCCGCCTCGAAGCCTGCGCGCAGGATGGGCGCGATGCGCTCGACCTTTGCCGCGTTGCAGTCTCGCGAGATAAGCCGGGCCTTCACGCTGGCCGCGTCCATCTTCACCTTCATCAGCCCGAACAGGAACTTGCGGCGCTCGTCCGGCTTCATGCTGGCGAAGCGCTGGGCATCGAGCACGAAGGGCAGGGCGTCGGGCATCTGGTAGCCGGACAGCTTCGTCTTGCCGCTGGGCAGCACCACCGCGGCCAGGCCGGGCTCGTCGCCGGTGACCACGCCGATCTCGACGAAGCCGGTTTTGGCACCGTCGTGCACCAGGGCGGTCCAGTCCTTCTTGTACTGAACCCGCACGGCCTCGCCGGCCAGCGCCAGCCGCACGGCTTCCTTGATGCTGCTTTTGCCTGCAGCATTGGCGCCGCCGAACAGGGTGACGGTGGTGTCCAGCACCACGTTCACGTTGACCAGGCCGAGGAAGTTCTCGGCGGTGATGGTGTTGATCTTCACGGCTGGTGCCTTACTCGATCGTGGACTGGGTGCCGGCGGGCGGCGCCGTGCGGCGACGGCTGGCCGGTGCGGCGGCGGTGGTGCTCGCGCTGGAGCTGGCGCCGGCCTGGCCGGTGCTGGCTGCCTGCTGCTGCCCGGCCGCGTCGAGCAGTTCGGCGCGGCGGCGCTGGTACACATCGCTCAGCGACTGCGCGGTGTCGGCGTCGGCCACGCCGCGGATCTCGTCGGCCAGCAGGTCCAGCGCGTCGACGTCCTTGCACGCGGCCAGCTTGTCGGCAAAGGCCTCGGCGTCTAAGGCCGGCGCTTCCTGTTTCTGCTTCGCGTTTAAAGCGCCGGTGCCGGCCGGCGGCCGGGTCGTCTCGCCGGTCTCCCCGTCGGCGTCGTCGGCTGCCGTGCGCGGCTCGCCGACCTGCTCCACCACCTTCATCGGTGCGGCGGCGGGGTCGCGCCGCAGCTCTTCGGTGGTCACCGATCGCACGGTGCCGTCCGGCGCCACGTCGATGGTCGTCATGTCCTGGAGCTCTTCGGTCGAGCGACCCATGCCCATCACGACGTCCGGCGCGTGGATGCGCGCGAAGAACGCGCCGGCGCGGTACTGCAGCATCAGCGTGCGCATCGTGGTCTGCCACTTCGAGCCCGGCTTGCTGTACCAGCCTTCCTCGACGGCCATCTGCATGCTCACCGGCGCCGACTCGACACGCTCTTCGGTGGTGCGGCCGTTCTCGCGGATGTAGGCCCACGCGATGCACTCGATGTTCTCGATCTCGACCTCGCGGTCGATGAAGTCGAAGCCGCGCTTGGCATCGTTCCAGCCCTGCTTTTCGCGGTACTTGGCCTTCATGCGGCCCAGGTTGCGCATCTGGAAGCGCAGCGGCGTGAAGCGGCCGCTGGCGTTGATGGCCGCGATCTGGAACTGCGCCGACCAAGACAGCCGGCCCTCGATCACGTTGGCGTGCTGCATCACCGAGGTGATGCTCATGCCCACCGCGCGGGCCGTCTCGATCGCCACCAGGCAGTTGCCCAGCGCGGCCGGGTTGTCGACCCAGGTCGAGCCGTTGCGGCCCTTTTTCTCGACCTGCAGGCGGAACTGCGCCGGCACGGCGTCGGAGGTGGCGAAGGCCTTGGCGATGCGCTGGGCCAGCTCGAAGCCGCGCAGCGAGAACATGTCGATGACCTGGTCGGCCGCCTGGGCGACGGCGCCGCCTGTGCGCTGGATCTCGGCGAGGGATGTGTTCATGAATGGAGTGCCTTTCACTCGTGGTAGCTGCAGGTGTCCCAGCGCGCGCAGTACTTCGGCGAGCACAGCATCGACTGGGGGTTGGGCGCGAAGAGCCCGGTTCGGAACATCTCGGCGGCGTGGGAGATCAGCCCGCGGCTGGTCTCGGTGCCGACCATCACGCGCTTGGCGTCGAAGACCTCGGAGGCCGCGACCTGCGGCTTGCTGCTGGTCTGCAGCGCCAGGACCTGCGCGCCGGCGGTCTGCTCGCCGGTGTCGGCTTCGAACATCAGCTGGTAGGTGCCCAGCTGCGCGCTGCGACCTTTCGTCTTCGCCTGGCCATGCTCGATGACGCGCGAGCCGGTCTTGATGTCAGGGATCACCACGCCGGCGTCGGTCTCGGCGACGCGGGCCCGGTCCATCGTGCCGGTGAGCCGCACCACGATGCCGCCGCCGCAGTCAATGTCGAGCGGCTGCAGCTGCGCCTCCACGCTGCGGAAGGTGAAGCGCGGCGACAGATCGAAGCAGTAGGCGGTGTGCAGCTGCAGGCCGATGCGCTCGGCGTCGCACATGCTCAGGTCGTCCTGGCTGCGGTCCAGCTCGTAGCGCGGCGTGTGCAGCGTCTCGATGAACACGCCGGCGGCGTCATCGACCGAGAGCGGCGATGCGCCCGGCAGCCGGCCGTTTGTCGAAGGCGGCCGTGCTGGCGTGGATCGACGTGCCGAGGTGGGCGCGCATGCCGCTGGGCTTGCGCATGCCCAGCAGGTGCTCGCCCTCCCACTTGTAGGCGCAGTCGAACAGGCCGCCCCAGGAGCTGGCGCGCACGGTGAGGCTAGGAGCCGCCATCAGCGTGTGCCCTCCAGCGTGGTGCGCCACGCGGCGCGGATCGCATTGGCGGCTTGCCGAAGGAACGACGGCCGGCGGTAATGCGTTATGGGGTTGGCGTGCTCTTGCGGGAACGCCTCGGCCAGCGTGCGAGGGAGGCGCTCGAACTCGTAGCGCTCTGCGATGTGACGATCGACGTCGGCCTCGGTCAGCGCACCGATGCCGCACTCGCAGGGGCGGGCGCCGTGCTGGCAGTCGTCGTCGCAGCCGTTGGCCACGAACCCGCGGTGGAGGGGGATGACCTTCGCCATGTCAGTGCGCCCACCAGTGGCCAGGCTGCAGGGCCGAGCCGCCGATGCCGATGCCGAAGACCAGCAGGCCCAGCACCGCCTGGCCGCGGCGTTGCCACAGCCAATGCAGCGAGGCCAGCGCTGCGATCAGCACCGCGTGGAGCAGCAGCTGCGCCTTCACATCGACCACCACAGCCCCAAGAGGGCAAGGCCAACGGCGCCAAGGGCCTGGGCCGCGGTGATGACGAGGTCGCGCACGCGGCGGTGGAAGGCCATCCACTGCAGATCGTCGTGATGGGTCACAGCAGTGCTCCCGATGCGGCCGGCGCCGCGGTGCGTTGCAGGGCGCGCTCGACGTGCTGTTCGAGCAGGGCGTCGATGCCGACGAAGACGATGCCCACGAGGCCGGCCGTGGCCAGCAGGCCCAGCAGCACGCCGAGGGCGGTTTGCAGCACGGCCTTCATGCGGCACCGTCCTCTTGCCGTGGGTCGGCCAGCGATTCGCGCAACGCCTGGCCGTCTTCGCTCGCGGCCCAGCGCTGCTCGAGCTCAGCCCGGCAGGCGGCGAACACACGCGGGTCACGCGTCGTGCGCTGCAGGTGCACCACTTGCGCGACGGTCGCCGCGGCCAGCCGCTCGGGCATGCGCAGCGGCATGCTGGCAATCCAGTCGGTGCCCGTCACGTCGTCGTGGCCCTCACACTCGAAGTGCAGCCACTCGGCGAAGCTGTGCACCGCGGACTTGAAGCGCTGGTCCAGCAGCAGGTCGGTGCCCGTCAGCAGCGCCGGCACGCGGCGCGCGTCGACAGGGTGCGGGATGTGGGTGAAGGCCTCGGGCCGCAGCTCGGCGCTGCAGTCGGGGTCGTGGCGCTTGGCGGCCACAGCCTGGCGCAGGGCGGTCATGACTGCCCTCTGTAGCGCAGCGCACGGGAGGCTTTGCGCTCACCTTGACGCACCAGTGCTTCGGTCGGGTGCTCGTACTTCGCGTCGCGCAGGGCATCGGCGCCGCCGGCGCGGGCGACGAGACGTTCCCAGCTGGCAAAGCCTTCTCGCTGGGCCAGCTGGGCGAGGGCAGCCGCCTGCTTCAGGCCGCGTTCGACCTTCAGCGCCTTGGCTTCCAGCTTCAGTTCCAGCACGCGCGCCGGAGTGATGGCAGGCAGGTCACACAAGCGGGCAGTCACGCCGGCACCTGCTGAGCTTCGGTCGCCGCGGCAACCGGCTGGGCCTTGGTGACGTTGATCTCGACGACGAGCGAACGGCCGTATTTCAGTCGCACCAGGTCACTGCTGCCCCAGTCCTTTCGCTCGAGCTCACGGAAGCCCAGCTTGAGCAACTCGACGTGCAGCTGGTCTTCGGCCGAGAACAGGACGGACCGGATGCGCAGGGACTTGCCGCTGTCGAGCGTGTCGAACTCGCGCTTGGCCAGATCGACGCCGGCCGCGCGAAGGGGATCTAGGAAGGTGTGCAGCAGCGCCAGCTTGGCGCTCAGCTTCTTGATCGTGCCAAGTCGTGCGCGGTGCTCGTAGTCCGCCCGGGCGATCGTCACCTCTTCGAGCGTGCGCGGCTCTCGGCCCTTGAACTTGAGGTGGCTCTGCCACCGTGCGTCGACGAGGGGCGTCGCCGTCGCCTGTTGCTGTCCCATCTGCACCTCCGTGTGTATGGAGGGGCAGTATGCACAACGCATAACTTATGCGCAAGCGGTCTGCATAACTTCTGCACTTGCGCCCGGCGCCGGCAAAGAAAAAGCCGCCCCGTGGCGGCTTCAATCTAGGGGTCGAGGAATCTACAAGCCAAGCAAACGTCGCTTCTGAGTGTCGAACTCATCCTGCGTGAGGACCCCAGTCTCTCTGAGCGCCGCGAGCTTGGTGAGCTCGTCTGCCACCCCCACGTTCGTTGGCGGCACTCCGTCTCGACGTTCAGGCGCCGGCGGAGCGGCCGGCGCCGCAGCAGCGGCCGCGATGGCCCGTATGGACTCGATCTCGCGCTCGTGATCCAGCTTCCTGCGCTCCTCCTCCGCCCGCTCCAGCTTCAGGTCCTTGGTGACGAGCACCACGATGATGCCGATCAGTGGGGACGTGACAACGGCCAGGAGAAAGAAGCCCGGCCCGCTGCGGCCGCGGCCCTCCGCAATGAAGCCGACGCCCGCCGAGAGCAGCAGCCACACGAACAGCCATAGTCCAAAGTCCATCCGGTCTCCTCTTCTGGCGTCAACGCGAACGACGCCCGACCTTCACGTAGCTGGTCATGATCGCTCGCACCTCGAGGTGATCCGCGATCGAGTCGAGCGGCTCATATCCGTCCGCGAGCGCCACCGCCTGCCAATGGCCCGGCTTCTTGAACCGGTACTCACGGAAGAACACGTTGCCGTCGCGGTCCCCCACAAGCACCGCATCCCGTGCTCGGGCGTCTCCAACATCGGTGGAGAACCGAACTAGCGTGCCGGCGGGAAATTCCGGCGCCATGGAGTCGTCTGTGATCGTGATCTCGAACGTCGCAGGCAGGGGCCCGGCCATCAGCGCTTCCCAGGTGAGGTGTGGAACCTCAACTATCGGTGCTGGCTGGCTCACGCCATGAGCCTGAGGAAACGGCTGGTCACTATTCGCCGCTGAGGCCGTGACGTCTTGACGGTTGCCGCCGTCTTGGTCCAGCCACCCTGCAGGGCGGTCGTACCGCCTCTCAATCTTGGCAGCCAGATCGTCGCCGAGCCCGCGCGTGCCGCTTACCAGCGCGCTGACATGTGACTTGGGTGTTCCGATGGCCTGAGCCAGCGCAGACGCGCTCCCGGCTTCGGCAATGAGCTTGAGCAGGTTGTCGCGGCGCCGCAGGTGCCGTGTGCTGGAAATCTTCACGGCGCGAGGTTAGGCGCATTGCATACCAAGGCGTTACGCACTATGCTGCACGCCTGAGTTACGCAAAGCGCATAACAATGGACCTCCGCACATACACATCCGACCTGCCGCGAGGCGGTATGTCCGAGCTCGCATCCCGTCTGGGAATCAAGCCGATCTACCTGTCCCAGCTTGCCGCGCGCCAAGACGGACGCGAGCCCAGCGCAGCCTTGTGCGTTGATCTCGAACGTGAGACGGACAACAAGGTCCGGCGATGGGATCTGCGGCCGAAAGACTGGCACCGCATCTGGCCGGAGCTGATCGGCGCCGATGGCGCGCCCGCCATCCCCGAACCGGCCGCTGAGCAGGGTGCTTGACATGCACCCGCGCGCTTCCACCCCGGTGCAGCCCGCGCAGCCGGCCACGAAGCCCTGCACCACCTGCAGCCGCCCGATGGTGGCCGTGGCCTGGCTCGGCGGCCGCGAGCTGGCCCGGTACTGCGTGGCCTGCCAGGCCCGCACGCCGCCGGCGTCGCGCTGAAAGACCGCCGCCATGCAGGCCTTCGGCTTCTTCCTCTTCATCTGCACGGTGTACGTCGCACCGCTGATCGTGCTGTCTGCCATCCAGCGCCGGCGCAACCGCTGACCTCGAACTACATGTCCACCACCACCCTCGACGCCCAGATCCTGGCCGCCGTGCGCCACGCACCGGTGAACGCCAAGCAGCTGGCCAGCCACCTGGCCGCGCCCATTCAGCAGGTCGCCCGCGCGGCCGGTGCCCGTCCTTCCGATGTCCTCGCGCAGCACCTGCTGCGCCTCAACGACGCCGGCCGCATCCGCTACCTGCCGAAGGCCGAGGGCTGGGTGCAGGTCCGCGACCAGATCCAGGCCTGAGCCATCCGTTTGGCCGCCATGCGCTCCCCGTTCCGTCTCCTCCCTCACGGCGCATGGCCTTCCCTGGGCGTGCGCGCCCAGGTCTTTTTGAGTGCACCTCACCACGAAGCCCGTGATTCGGGGGCCTCCGCGTTGCGCGGTGGAGTGGCTGGGGTGCACCCAAAAGGTGATGTGTTGAAGGCATCGCATGCCTTCACTTTCGCCCTCCCGCGACCGGTTACTCAACCGGTTACCCCATTGAATTTCTTCAAGGAGGCCCCCTTGCAAGAGCACCCGCTGCAGCGCGAATTCCCGCTGCTCGCTCGCATGGAGGCGCCGGCCGTCGTGCCGGTGGAACTCATGCGCACCGTGAAGACGTATCGCCAGGCCTGCCGTCTGGCGTGGCAGCTGCGCCGCGTGCGCAACCTGACTTTCCGCCAACTGGCCGCCGAGGCCGGACTGGTCTACCAGCACGTTGGCGACTACTTCAACGAAGACGACAGGCCGATGCGCCGCGACCTGCCCGGTGATGCAGTGCAGGCGATCGAGGCGGTGCTGGGCAACACGGCGATCTCGCAGTGGCACGCCGGCCGCGCGCAGCTCACTGTGCTTGAAGAGATGCAGGCCACTCGGCGGGCCGCCGCATGAAGCTCGCCGACCGCCTCATTGCGCGCATCACGCGCCGTACACCCGACGTCGTCATCGGCGGCCACGACCGGCCGTACCTGCGCCGCTGGTGGGTGATCCCGCGCAACCGCTTCGTCAACGTATACCTGCACGAGTTCCTGCGCAGCGATGACGACCGGGCGCTGCACGACCACCCGTGGGCCAACTGCAGCGTGCTGCTGCGCGGCAGCTACGTCGAGCACACCATCGCCGCGGGCGGCATCGAGCACCGGCAGCAGCTGCACGCCGGCGCCATTCGGTTGCGCTTGACCGGCCGCCTGGCGCACCGCGTCGAGCTCGCCGATGGGCCGTGCTGGACACTGTTCATCACCGGGCCGCGGTACCGGGCTTGGGGCTTCCACTGCCCGCAGAAGGGCTGGGTGCACTGGGAGAAGTTCACCGACCCCAACGACTTTGGCGCCGTGGGCAGGGGGTGCGATCAATGACCCCCGTCGAGATCCGCCACTTCCACCTCTTCGCCGGCCTGGGCGGCGGTGCGAAGGGCTTCAACCGCGCACAGCCACGCGTCGGCAACCTGCAGGCGCGCTTTCGCTGCATCGGTGGCATCGATGTCGACCCGGCGGCGATGCGCGACTTCCACCGCCTGGCCGGCGTGCCCGGCACCGTGCTGGACCTGTTCGACCGCGATCAGTACCGGGCCTTCCACGACGCTGAGCCGCCGGTCGACTGGCAGGAAGCCACCACCGCCGACATCCACCGCGCGGCCGGCCACGAGCGGCCGCACATCGTGTTCCTGTCGGCACCGTGCAAGGGCTTCTCCGGCCTGCTCAGCGAGACGCGCTCGCGCACCGACAAGTACCAGGCGCTGAACCGCCTCACGCTGCGCGGTGTGTGGCTCATGCTCGAGGCCTGGAAGGACGATGCGCCCGAGCTGATCGTCTTCGAGAACGTGCCGCGCATCGCCACCCGTGGGCGGCACCTGTTGGACCAGATCGTCGACCTGCTGCGCGCCTACGGCTACGCGGTGGCCGAAACCACGCACGACTGCGGCGAGCTGGGCGGCCTGGCCCAGAGCCGCAAGCGCTTCCTGCTGGTGGCCCGCCACATAGAGAAGGTGGCGCCGTTCCTGTACGAGCCCGAGCGCCGGCCGCTGCAGGCTGTCGGCTCGGTGCTGGGCCGCATGCCGCTGCCGGGTGACCTGCGCGCCGGTCCTATGCACCGCGTGCCCCAGCTGCAGTGGAAGACGTGGGTCCGGCTCGCCTTCGTCGAGGCCGGCACCGACTGGCGCAGCCTCAACCGGCTGGCAGTGGAGGGCGGCCAGCTGCGCGACTACCTGCTGGTGCCCGAGATGCACCGCGGCGGCTACGGCGTGCGGGCGTGGGACGAGCCGACTGGCGTGGTGGCCAGCGAGAGCCGGCCCAGCAACGGCGCGTTCTCGGTCGCGGATCCGCGCATCGCTGAGCACCCGCGGTTCTCGCATGCCGGCTTCCGGGTGCTGCAGTGGGATCAGACCGCCGGCACCGTCACCGGTGGCGCCAACGCGCCGGGATCGAGCGCGCAGCAGGTGGCCGACCCTCGGCACAACGGCCCGGCCAAGCACTCCAACGAGTTCCGTGTCGTGCGCTGGGAGCGCGAGGCCTGCGCCGTCACCGGCGCGCACGGCACCGGCCAGTGCGTGGCCGATCCGCGCAGCACGTCGACCTTCGCCGGCAAGGGCAAGTACATCGTGACGCCTTTCGATGAACCGGCCAACACGGTGATCGCAGCCAGCACGACCGGCAATGGCGCCTTCGCGGTGGCCGACCCGCGGCCAGGCCTGCAGCGCGACGCCGGGGACGCCTACCTGACCGGCGGGCACTACGGCGTGGTGCCGTGGGACCAGCCGAGCGGCGCCGTCAGCGCGGCCGCCGGCCACGACAACGGCCGCTGGTCGGTGGCCGATCCCCGCATGCCGCGCGCCGACGAGAAGCTGGTGGTGGTGATCCGCGCTGAGGACGGCACCTGGCACCGACCGTTCACCACCTTCGAGCTGGGCGCGCTGCAGTCGCTGGTCGACCCCGAGGAGCAGCTCGAGCTCGATGGCCTCAGCGACAGCGCCTGGCGCGAACGCATCGGCAACGCGGTGCCGCCGCATGCAGCCGAGGCGATCGCGCACGTCATGGGCACCACGCTGCTGCTCGCCTGGAGCGGCGAGACCTTTGTCCTCAGCGCGCAGCCGATCTGGGTGCGGCCGATCGCGCTGGCAGCGGCGCTGGGGCAGGTGGCCGTATGAAGCAGTCCACCTTCTTCGACGGCGGCCAGCGCCTGCAGATGACCGAGAGCATCGAGCTCACCATGGAGTCGCTGCAGGCCTACGGCCCAGACCACCCGCACTGGGGCATCGCCTGGTCGGGCGGCAAGGACAGCTCGGCCACGCTGACCATGATCTGCTGGCTGATCGACACCGGCCGCATCAAGGCGCCGCAGACGCTGACCGTCTTCTACGCCGACACCCGGCAAGAGCTGCCGCCGCTGGCCATCGCGGCCGCCCAAATCATGGACGAGCTGCGGGAGCGCGGCATCCAGGTCGAGGTGGTCACCGCGCCGATGGACAAGCGCTTCATGGTCTACATCCTCGGCCGCGGCGTGCCGCCGCCGAACAACAACACGCTGCGCTGGTGCACGCGCCAGATCAAGATCGACCCGATGGAGCAGGCGCTGCGCGAGCGCCTCGAGCAGCTCGACGGCCAGGTGCTGATGATCACCGGCGTGCGGCAGGGCGAGAGCGCCATCCGCGACCGCCGCATCGAGATGTCGTGCAGCAAGGACGGCGCCGAGTGCGGCCAGGGCTGGTACCAGCAGGTCCTGCCGAGCGCCAAGGGCCTGCGCGGCCGACTGGCTACGCTGGCGCCGCTGCTGCACTGGCGGGTGTGCCACGTGTGGGAGTGGCTGAAGCACTGGGCGCCGCAGGCCGACTTCGGCGACTGGTCCACGGCCATGATCGCCGACGCCTACGGCGGCGACGAGGCGGAAGAGATCAACGCGCGCACCGGCTGCATCGGCTGCCCGCTGGCTCAGGAAGAGAAGGCGCTGGAGACGGTGCTGGCCCTGCCGCACTGGACGTACCTGGCGCCGCTGCGCGGGCTGAAGCCGCTGTGGCGGGAGCTGCGCGAGCCGCAGCACCGCCTGAAGAAGGCTGGCCTGGAGCGGCTGAAGGACGGGTCGATCGCCAAGAACCCCCAGCGCATGGGCCCGCTTACGCTGGAGGCGCGTTCCATGGCGCTGGACCGCGTGCTCGGCATCCAGGGCGCCTGCAACGCCGCTGCAATCGCGCAGGGAAGGCCGCAGATCTCGCTGATCAATGTCGAGGAGGAGGCCCGCATCCGCGAGCTGATCGCTGCCGAGACTTGGCCCGAGGGTTGGGACGGCGACGAGCCGACGGCCGACACCGTGATGGCCACCGTCTACCAGAACGGCGCTGTGCAGCCGCTGCTCTTCAGCGAGGCCGACGCATGACGATCGCCAGGCCGGTGATGCGGTACCACGGCGGCAAGTTCAGGCTGGCGCCGTGGATCGCCTCGTTCTTCCCTCGGCACGCGATCTACGTGGAGCCGTTCGGCGGCGCCGCGTCGGTGCTGCTGCACAAGCAGCGCGTTCGCTGCGAGGTCTACAACGACGTGAACGACGAGATCGTCAACGTCTTCCGTGTGCTGCGCGACCCAGCGCAGGCTGCCCGACTCGCGCGCGCCGTCGAGCTCACGCCTTTCGCGCGAGCCGAGTTCGAACTGGCCGACGAGCCCAGCGACGACCCCATCGAGCAGGCCCGCCGCACCATCTGCCGGGCCTTCATGGGGTTCGGCAGCGGCGCGGCCTTCTCGAAGCATGCGACCGGCTTCCGCACCGGTGTGCGTGGCGAGCGAAACCAATCCGCCGCAGCAGACCTGCTCTCCTGGCCAGCCGAGGTGCCGGCGTTCGTTGAGCGGCTGCGCGGCGTGACCATCGAGTCGCGCGATGCCCTGTACCTCATGGCCAGGACGGACCGGCCTGACGCGCTGTTCTATGTGGATCCGCCGTATCCGCACAGCACCCGCGGCAGCGCCAGCGGCGTGCGCCAAAAGTACGCCCAAGAGCTGACCGACGACGACCACCGCCGCCTCGCCGATGTGCTGCAGGACCTGGAGGGGATGGTCGTCCTGTCGGGCTACCCCTGCGACCTCTACGACCGCGAGCTCTTCGCCGGCTGGGAGCGACACGAGCGCGTCGCCCTGGCCGACGGCGCCCGCAAGCGGACCGAAGTCGTCTGGCTCAACCCGGTCTGTAGCGCCGCGCTGGCCAGCGGCCGCGGTGGCCTGTTTCCCGAGGCAGCGTGACCCTGAAAGCTACCGAGATGAAAGACGCGCTCCCTGATCCGCTGGTGCCCGCTGAGGTCGATCTAACCGGCTACGGGTTCCTGCCGCTGCAGCACCAGCGCGTGATGCAGTCCACGTTGTTCGCGAAGTCCACCGGCGACGAGTTCAAGGCGGCGTTCGCGCTGTGGTGCGCCAGCTGGGCTGAGAAGCCGGCCGGCAGTCTGCCCAACGACGAAGAGATGCTGGAGTACCTGTCCCGCGCCAAAGCCTGGAAGAAGGTGCGGGTGCGCGCGATGCACGGCTGGCTGCTCTGCTCGGACGGCCGGCTTTACCACCCGGTACTGGCGCCACTTGCCATCGATGCCTGGGCGCGGCGTGAGGAGTTTCGCGAGGTGAAGGAAAACCAGCAGACGCGCCAGGACCGCTGGCGTCAGCGGGTAAAGGACCTGTCGCAGCAGCTGCGCGACCTCGGCTGCACGCCGCCGCGCAACGCCAACCTGCACACGCTGGAGACGATGCTGCGAGACGCCCAAGCGTCTCGACGAGACGGTGCAGAGACGTCTACACGAGACGCTGCTGAGATGGCTTTGACAGGGACAGAGACAGGGACAGAGACAGTAAAGACAAAGGCCCGCTCTCCTGCACAGGCTGCTGCGCGGGCCCCGGGCGACGACCCTGAGACCGTTGGGCACACCCCGACCCCGGCCGGCGCCGTGTGCAGAGCCCTCCGTGCAGCAGGCGTCGCGTCGACGAACCCGAGCCACCCGACGCTCGCGACGCTTCTGGCTGCTGGCGCCACCGTCGAGGAGTTCGTCGATGCGGTGCCCAGCGCCCGGGACAAGAACGACCCGTTTGCCTACGTGCTGAAGGTCGTCGCGGGCCGCCGGGCCGACGCCAAGCAGCTCGCCGGGCAGCTCCACCGCGGCGCCTTGCCGCAACGCCTTACCGCCGGCCAGCAGGCTGCAGCCGATCGCATCGCTGCAGCCGTGCCAGGCCTGGCCGCTCAACCGGCTGCGCCCGCAGCCTCAGCACCACTCACGGAGGTCTTCGATGTCTCTGCCCGCCGTCTGGGTTGACCAAATTTTCGAGCAGCTCACGCTGCGCTATGGCCACGACTTTCTGCGCCGGTGGGAGGGCATGAACATGGCGGCCGTAAAGGCCGACTGGGCCCGCACGCTGGGCGGCCTCGACGCCAACCCGGACGCCCTGCTGTACGGCCTCGAGCACCTGCCGGAGCGCGAGGCGCCCACCGCCGGCCAGTTCCGCGCCCTGTGCAACACGGCGCTGCGGGAAGAGCGGCAGCAGGCGCTGCCGATGCCCAAGCCCAAGCCCGACCAGGCCCGCAACGCCGCACAGCAGCTGCGTCGCATCGGCCGCGGCCCGGCCAACCCGCTGCAGTGGGCGATCGACCTGCAGGCCCAGGAAAAGGCCGGCAGGCCGTTGACGGAAGCCCAGCGCAGCGCCTGGCGCGAGGCGCTGCAGGAGCGCACTGCGGTGCAGGAGGCGGTCAGCGTGGCCAGCATCATCCCGCGCCATGCGCTGCCGCCGCAGATGCAGGCCGACCTCGAGGCGATGGAGCGTCCGGCGTGAGCGCGACACCTCGCACCGGCCGCAGCCTGACGCTGAAAGCCATCCACGACCGCTGCCAGCAGGATGGCGACTGCCTGCTGTGGACGCAGGCGGTCAACGGCGGCACCGGCTCCCCCTACGCTTGGCACGAGGGCAAGACCGTCAACGTGCGGCGTTTGGCCTACGCGCTCAGCGGCAAGCGAATCGCCCCCGGCCGCGTGGTGGCTGTGACCTGCAGCAACCCGGCCTGCCTGGAGCCGAAGCACCTGTCGCCGCTAACGCGCCGGCAGCTGATCGACCAGCTGCGCGTCAAGGGCGTGTTTAACCGTCCCGAGAACAACGCCAAGCGCATCGCCGGCGCCCGCGCCGCAGGCAAGCTGTCGATGGAGATCGCCCGGAGCATCCGCGCATGCGACACGCCGGCGCGCGTACTGGCCGCCCAGTACGGCGTGCACCACCGCGTGATCTACGACATCCGCAACAACACCCTGTGGCGCGAGACGCCACTGCAGCAGGCGAGCGTGTTCGCCCTCGCCACAGCGCCGAACCCGTCGCGGCGGAAGGCGGAGTTGCCGGCGTGATCGTGTTCATCGTCCCAGGCCAGCCGCAGGGCAAGGGCCGCCCGAAGATCGTCAAGATCGGCGGCTTCAGCCGCATGGCCACGCCGCAAAAGACTGTCTTCTACGAAAACCTGGTGGCGCACGCCGCCGGCAAGGCGATGGCCGCGGCCAGGCAGCAGTTGCTCGAAGGCCCGCTCGAGGTGGTGATGGCGATCGACTGCCAGGTGCCGGCGAGCTGGAGCGGGAAGAAGCAACGCATGGCCCTGGCCGGCGAGCTGCATCCCACCACGAAGCCCGACATTGACAACGTCGTGAAGGCGATCTTCGACGGCTGCAACGGCGTGGTGTGGAAGGACGACGTGCAGGTGATCGACGTGGCGGTGCGCAAGCGCTACACGGCCGCGCCGCGCGTGCAGATCTGGGTGCAGACCGCAGTGGAGCCGGTGGAGCAGGGCGAGCTGGTCGCAGCGCCTGCAGCAGTCGAGGCAGTCGCATGAGCGCATGCCACGACTGCACCAAGGCGGCAGCGACCTGGCACTGGGGCGGCACGCGCCTCGGCTGTCGCGGCTGCGAGATCCGCGACCTGGCCACGATGCCGAAAAAACGCCGCGACGAAGCGCTCGATGCCGCCGCCGTGCAGGACCTGGAGGCCGCCCGGGCGCTGCGCCGCGAGGTGAGGGCGGAGTTCGACCGCATCCAGGCGCTGAAAGCGGGCATGGCGCCGAAGGGCCCGGCCACGTGACGGTGCTGATGAAGCCTGTCGGCCCGGGCAACTGGACCTCGATGACGTTGAGCTACGACGGGCGCCACACCGCGCCGTTGCTCTGGAAGGTCGGCGAGCGCGTGCAGCTCGGCGGCGTGGTGTGGCGTGTTTGCAGGATTACCTCATGACGTTTGAAGACCGCTACGCCTCAGCCGTCCGCAGCAGCAACCTCCGCGGCAAGTCCGACGTGCAGGGCGCCGTGGACGTGCTCGGCGCCGCGGGGCTGGCTGCGAAGCGCACGCCGCTGGGCATGGCGCTGGAGCGGCTGTTCGTCGGCGACAACGCCGCCGCTGGCGAGATCGTGAACATCCTGGCCGGCATGCTGGTGGGCAAGGCCTGGCATGGCGACCGCATCGAGTTGCCGCGCACCGAGGCCGCCGACATGGCGCGCGCGGTGCTGGCCTGGCACCGCGATGGCGTGTGCAAGCCCTGCGGCGGCCACGGCGTGCTGGTGATGCGGGGCACGCCGACGCTGGGAGATCAGCGCTGCACTGCCTGCCGCGGTACCGGTCGACTGCTGTTCGACCGCTTCTTCAGCATGGAGCGGCTGCACCTTGCGCGCTGGCTGGTGGCCGAGATGGAGCGCGAGATGAACGTGGCCGGTCCGGCGGCCATGGCCGCTCTGAGGCCAAAGCTCGACATTGCATAGCGATCCGCAGGCCGCGGCTTGGGCGGGCGTCCTTGGCTCCTATCAGACGCCATGGGACCCCGCAAACGCAGTATTCACCACGAAATTTTCAGAAACATGCGGTGACTTTCAGTTACTCTCCGGCCGCCTTGGAACGCCTGTAGGCAAAAGACTACACACCGGAGTACTCATGAATCGCTTCAACCCGGCCGCACTGCGTAGCGCGGCGGCCCTCATAGCCGCAACAGTTCTCCTTGGAGGCTGTGCTACGGCTTCCAAGGACATCGCTACAGCGTACGTGTCGCCCCTGCAGTTCCAAGGGTACGACTGCAGCCAACTGACGGCCGAGTCCGTCCGAGTCCACCAACGGGTGACGCAGCTGGGCGGACGGCTCGATCAGGCTGCGCAGAATGACAAAGCAATAGTGGGTGTCGGCGCCATCTTGTTCTGGCCTGCCCTGTTCGCACTTGGAGGAACAAAGGAACAGGAAGCCGAGTACGCCCGGCTGAAGGGTGAGCACGAAGCAATCGCGCAGACCGCGATCGTCAAGAAGTGTGAGGGAACGGCCGGAGTTCAACAGGTCAATGCACCTGCTGGTACGGCGTCGGCTCCGCAAGCGATTCCCGCAGCCTTGCCTATCGCAACTCCCGCGCCGGCCGCGCCGGCTTCGGCCGTGCTTTAGAGCAACGAACTACTGCCATGAAATTCTTCGTCATTGCTTTGTCCGTGTCAGTCTTAGCTGGCTGCGCTACCCCCGCACGCGTCGACCAGATGGCCGTTGGCGGCCCGGCAGGACAGTCACGACCGATGCCTGAAGCTCTCAAGACGAACATCGCAGTTCGGGACGTCACCGGCGGGAAAGAAACCAATCCCATGTGGGTCTCCAACGTCAGCAGTAGTGATTTCGAGCGGGCGCTGGAGACGTCTCTGCGGAATGGTGGCCTGCTTGCTGCAAATCGGCAGTCTGGTCGCTATCTGCTGACAGCACACATGGAGAAGCTCGAGCAGCCGTTGATGGGGTTCAGCATGACTGTGACTGCCACAGTCCGCTATGTTCTGCATGAGCGTGCAACTGGCAAAGCCGTGTATGAACAGTCGCTCAGCACGCCCTACACAGCTGGCGCAACGGATGCGTTCCTTGGTGCGGAACGGCTGAAGTTGGCGAACGAAGGAGCCATTCGCAACAGCATAGGGAAGCTGATGGAAGAGGTCCAGCGTCTGGACGTCACCGCTGTCAGTCTGCGTTGATAGATCGGACGATGAACGTGTGTCCCGCACAGCGGTGTTCCTGCCCGCCCGTGTACACTCCGCGCCCATCCGCGGATGCGGACCAACGCTGACCCCTGTCAGCGGAGCCGTCCCCGCATCACGAGCAAGCCCGCCCTGTGCGGGCTTTGTTGATTCGGGGCCTCTTCCTCGCTTCGGCCACCTCAGACCGCCAGGTCGCCGGCCTAAGGGGATACCCCGCAGCAGGTGGGATCAACAGCTGCAGCCGATGACGTGGTGACGACCGCGCCTGCCTCCGTGGGCGAACGCGGCGGGCGTCGGCAACCTGGACAGCACGATGACGAAAGGCCGACTTCAGACGCTGGCGCCGAGGCTGGCCAAGCTGCAGCCACGGCTGCAACTCGCCCAGCCAGTAGAGCAGCAGCGCACCCGCGGTCGCAGGTGGACCGAGATCCGGGAGCGCATCCTGCGGCGTGACCCGCTGTGCGTGCCCTGCCAGGCGAAGGGCGTGGTGCAGGCCTCCGAGCAGGTGGACCACCGCATCCCGCTAGAGCAGGGCGGCACCGACGACGACGCCAACCTGCAGGGCATCTGCAAGGCTTGCCACGTAGAGAAGACGGCGGGCGAGCAGCGCCGGCGGTTCGGGCACGCAGTCCCATAGCCGTCGGTTTCCTTTACACCGGACGTCGTAAGCGCTCGTAAGTGCCTGTCGCGTCGTGCGGTACGAAGTTTGCGTCGGCGCCCGCTCTTTTCATGGGGACCTCATGCACTTCTGGAAGCAAATCGCCTGTCTAGCCATAGGCTGGATGTTCATCGCTCATGCTTTCGCTGGAGAAGCGAAGCAGTACAGCATCACGTTCGACGTCACAAGCGTCTCACGCTCACCTCAAATCGACTGCGGTAGGTTCGAGAGCTTCACGTTCCCCGGCCTGCGCACGACGTTCTACCCGCATTGGGGCTGCATCAACGAAGGGGACACGTACACGGGCAGCTTCAGCATCGATAGCGACGCCCTGCAGACCGACGGCATCGGCGTCCTGCCTTCGACCAAGGATCTACGGATCAATTTTGGGCGGCTGATTCTTGGCGGCTCGCCGCCGAACACGGACTACTTCCACTTTCCCGTTGGAGTTCGCTCCCCCTGCCTGCCTTCAATGATGTCGTACTGCTTGCGCTATGAGGCGAAAGATCAAGAGATCGTGGACTTGATTGGCGGTATCTACGTCATTGGTGGCAGCACGGTCACGATCGACTTTGATGGGCAAGGCGGCTTCTTCGGAGGCAGCTATGGTCAAACGTTCTACGGCGATGTGGCCATCACACCGGTGCCTGAGCCTGCCGCCTTCTTGCTTGCGTTGCTCGGACTTCCTGCCATCTGCGCGGCGGCTCGACGCCGCGCTTGAGCGGCGAGCGCTTTTGCGCGTTGGAAGGCCGTGCGCCTTTCGACCGATAGCGCGGTTCTGACCTAGGCGCCTGCGGCCTAGTAGGGGCCTCCGCGCCGCGCTCTGGACCCGCGCCGCCCAGCCTGCGGCTCCTGGGGGTGGGTCAGATCCTCAGGGGGTTGGGGGCGGTAACCACGCTGTCCCTCACGCGTAGGTTTTTTCGTGCCGTCAGGAATTTCGGGCCAGGAACCGTTTCATGCCGATTAAGTCGTCCAAACCCCGCGGCAGGCCGGCCTACAAGCCGACGGCCGCAGCTCGCCGCACGGTGTCCGTGGCCGCGGGCGGCGGGATGAAGCACGAGGAGATCGCGCTGGCGCTGGGCATCGGCACCGACACGCTGCGCAAGTACTTCGAGCCCGAGCTGTCGGTGGGCGCCAACCTGCGCCGCATGGAGGTGCTACAGGGCCTGTACCAGGCGGCAAAGCGCGGTTCAACTGCCGCGGCGAAGGCCTATCTGGCGGTCGAGCCGCAGGTGGCCGTGCCGCCGGCGCCGCCGGCCGAGGCGGGCACCAGCGAGGCGGCGCCGGGGAAGAAGCTGGGCAAGAAGGAGCAGCAGCAGGCCGACGCGGTGACGGCTGGGCAAGGGACCGGCTGGGATGACCTGCTGCGGCGCACGCCCGCACCGCCGTCCGTCCAGTGACCTGGGACCTCTCCTGCCCGGACTGGGCAGACCGGCTGCGGGCCGGGCGATCGCTCGTGCCTGACCTGCCACTGGACCTGGTCGAGGGCAACCGCGCGGTGGCCATCTTCAACCGGCTGCGCCTGGCCGACGTGCCCGGCACGCCGGCGATGGCCGAGGCCGGTGGCGACTGGTTCCGCGACATCGTGCGGGCGCTGTTCGGTTCGCTCGACCCGGTGACCAAGGCCCGGATGATCCGGGAGCTGTTCCTGCTGGTGCCGAAGAAGAACAGCAAGACGACGAACGGCGCGCTGCTGATGCTGACGGCGCTGCTGATGAACGAGCGCCCGAGGGCGCCGTTCCTGCTGACGGCGCCGTTCCAGAAGACGGCCGACGAGGCCTTCTCGGCCATCGCCGGCGCGATCGCGCTGGACCCGGTGCTGGAAGCGAAGCTGCACGTGCGCGATCACCTGAAGACCATCGTGCACCGGGAGACGAAGGCGAAGCTGGAGATCCTGACGTTCGACCCCGCGGTGGTCACCGGCAAGAAGGTGGTCGGCGCGCTGATCGACGAGCTGCATGTGCTGGGTCGCATGGCCCGGGCCGACAAGGCGATGCTGCAGCTGCGCGGCGGTATGCAGCCGTTTCCCGAGGCGTTCCTGACCATCATCACCACGCAGAGCGACGAGGCGCCCGTGGGAGTGTTCCGCGACGACCTGATCAAGGCGCGCGAGGTGCGCGACGGCAAGCGCCAGAGCGCGGTGCTTCCGGTCCTGTACGAGTTCCCCGAGGAGATGCAGCGGGACCCTGAGAAGCCGTGGCGCGATCCGGTGAACTGGCCGCTCGTTACGCCGAACGTCGGCCGTTCCATCTCGATCGACCGGCTGATCGCCGACTGCGCCGATGAGGAGCCGAAGGGCGAGGGCGCACTGCGCACCTGGGCGTCGCAGCACCTGAACATCGAGATCGGCATGGCCATGGCCGCCTCGGGCTGGGCCGGTGCGCTGTTCTGGGAGCAATGCGCAGACGCTGCTCTCGTGCCGCTGGCCGAGGTGCTGCGGCGCTGCGAGGTGGTGACGGTGGGCATCGACGGCGGCGGCCTGGACGACTTGCTGGGCGTGTGCGTGCTGGGCCGGGAGACCGGCAGCGGCCGGTGGCTGGCTTGGTGCAAGGCCTGGGCGCACAAGGTGGTGCTGGAGCGGCGCAAGAGCGAGGCCTCGCGCTTCGAGCAGTTCGCGAAGGACGGCGACCTGGTCTTCGTGGAGAACGTGGGCGACGACGTCGAGCAGGTGGCCGACGTGGTCGAGGAGTGCGAGAAGGCCGGCGTGCTGCACCAGGTGGGCGTGGACCCCGAGGGCATCGGCGCTGTGGTCGACGCGATCGTCGATCGCAAGGTCGAGCAGGGCCGCATCGTGGCGGTGTCGCAGGGCTGGAAGCTGATGGGCCCGATCAAGACCACCGAGCGGCGCCTGGCCGCCAACACGCTGCGCCACGCCGGCCGGCCGCTGATGGCCTGGTGCGTGGGCAACGCAAAGCCCGAGCCGCGCGGCAACGCGATCCTGGTGACGAAGCAGACGGCCGGCACGGCCAAGATCGATCCGCTGATGGCGCTGTTCACCGCAGTGGCGCTGCTGTCGCTGAACCCGGCCGCGCGCCGGACCAAACCGAACGTCAGGTGGCTATGAGCATCTTCGCCCGGGCCCGCGCGGCCATGTCAGCCCTGCTGGTCGGCCCCGCGCGGCCGTCGCCAGGCAGCACCTTCCGCCACGTGCGCGTGGCCAACGCTGGCGTGCACGTCACTCACGAGACCGCCTTCATGGTGTCGGCGGTATGGGCCTGCATCGACGCCATCGCCTCGGCGCTGGCCTCCAGCGACTGGAACGTGTACGCCGGCGTGCGCGGATCCGAGAAGAACAAGGAGGCGCTGCCCGAGGACGCACTGCACCGCATCCTCAACTCGCGCGCCAACGGCGACATGACGGCCCAGTCGGCCAAGCGCGCGCTGGCGATCGCGGCCGTCGGCTTCGGCAACGGCTACGCCGAGATCCAGTGGGACCTGGCGGGCCGGTGCGTCGGGCTGTGGCCGATCTCGCCTGACCGCGTGACGCCGATGCGCGACGAACGCGGCATGTTCTACCGGGTGTTGCAGGACAGCGCCGGTGCCAGCGTCGACCTGGACCCGGTTGACGTGTTTCACATCCGCGGCGCCGGGCTTACGGGCTTGGTGGGCGACGACCCGATCGGCCGGGCGATCCAGAGCATCGCCATGTCGGTGGCGCTGGACCAGTTCGGCGCCGCCTACTTCGGCAACGGCGCCCAGCTGGGCGGCCTGATCAAGACGAAGAGCAACCTCGACGACGCCGAGTTCGATCGGCTGCAGAAGCAGTTCAACGCCAAGCACGCCGGCTCACGCAATGCCTTCAAGGTCGGCATCCTGGAAGGCGACATGGACTTCCAGCAGCTGACCACCGACGCCGAGGACGCGCAGCTCGTCGACGCGCGCAACCAGCAGGTCGAGGAGATCTGCCGCTGGTTCCGCGTGCCGCCGCACAAGGTGGCGCACCTGCTGCGCGCGACGAACAACAACATCGAGCACCAGGGCCTGGAGTTCAGCCGCGACACGCTGCGGCCGTGGGTGAAGGAGATCGAGCAGGAGGCCGACTTCAAGCTGATCAGCCCCCGCGGCCCGCGCAAGTTCGTCGAGATCGATCTGGACTGGGCCAGCGAAGGCGACTTCAAGAGCCGCATCGAAGGCTTCGCCGCCGGCATCGCCTCGGGCATCTACTCGGTGAACGTGGTGCTGCGCAAGCTCGGCGAGAACACCATCGGGCCGGCCGGCGACATCCGCATGGTGCAGGGCGCCATGATCCCGCTGGACCGCGTGGGCGATGCGTACTCCGCCAAGCAAGCAGCGGCCGCGGCGCCCGCACCGTCACCTGTACCAGCGCCAGCCCCTGAGCCGGCACCCGCGCCTGCAGCGGCCAAGCGTGCGCCGGCGCGGCCGGGCGACCTGCACCGCACGAAGGCGCTGATCGAAGCCTACGAGCGCATCCAGGCCCGCCGCGAGGGCGAAGCAGAAGAAGCCGAGGCCTTCGCCGCCAAGCAGATCGACATGCTGGCGCGCTTCCTGGGCGATCACGAGGCCGCGGCGCGTACCTGGGCGGCCGAGGTCCTGGGCGGCGCCGACCCGGCGTTCGCTGCATCAATGGCAATGGCTGCGGCCGTGGAGACGACGACATGAAGTTCTGGGCAAAAGCGGCCAGCCAGAAGGCCGAGCTGTACATCTACGACGCCATCGGCCAGGACTACTTCGGCGACGGCATCAGCGCCAAGTCGGTCAACGACGCGCTGAAGGAATTCAAGCCTGGCGTGGCGCTCGACGTGTTCGTCAACAGCCCGGGCGGCAACGTGTTCGACGGCGTGGCCATCTACAACCAGCTGGTGCGCTGGGGTGGCAAGAAGACGGTGCACATCGATGGCCTGGCCGCCAGCATCGCCAGCGTCATCGCCATGGCCGGCGACGAGATCCGCATCGCTGAGAACGGCCTGATGATGATCCACAAGGCCTGGGGCATCTGCGCCGGCAACGACGACGACATGCTGAAGTACGCCGCCTCGCTGAAGAAGGTGAGCGACACCATCGCGACCACCTACGTCAGCCGCACCAAGGGCGACGCCAAGAAGATCGAAGGCTGGATGGCGGCCGAGACCTGGATGAACGCAGACGAGGCCGTCGAGCGCGGCTTCGCCGACGTGAAGACCGGCAGCAAGGCCGTGAAGGCCGAGTTCGCCATGCTGGCCAAGTTCACCAACGTGCCCGAGCAGCTGAAGCGCCAGGCACGACTGCCCGCCACGATGTGCGCACGCATGGACATGCGCACCAAGCACCTGACACGCCGGCCCGCCGGCGCCACCGCGTAACGGCCAGCCGGACGCGCGATTCCCCAGCCGCCTTCGGGCGGCTTTTTCGTTTCTGAGTCAGTCGAAAGGACCACCATGACTCGCAAGAACCAACTGGCCGTCTCCGCCATCGCTGTCGCGCTGGCCTTCGGCTTTTCGTCGGCCGCCGCCATCGTGTGCGCCGACACCGTCACCATCGAATCGCTGCAGGACCGCCTGCTCGAACTGAAGGACCAGGCCAACAACATCCAGTCCCGGGCCGACGCGGAGGCGCGCGACCTCACCGAGGACGAGCAGCGCGAGGTCGAAGGCATCTTCGCCCAGTTCGAGGCGACCGAAGCCGACATCGAGCGCCGCCAGCGCCTGGACCAGATCAACAACAAGATGGCGACCCCGCAGCCGCGGCGCACGACGCCCGAACCGCTGGCCACCGACGAAGGCGAGGGCGCCGGCAACCAGCCGGCCGCGCGCCAGCGCCAGGCCAGCACGCCGGCGCGCGTGTTTGCCACGCCGCGGCAGACCGATACCGGCAAGTGGGGCTTCCGCAGCTTCGCCGAGTTCACCAACGCCGTGCTCAAGAGCTCTGGCAAGGGCGCGCAGCTGGACCCGCGGCTGGTGGCCAACGCCGCGCCCACCAGCTACGGCTCGGAGGGCGTCGGTGCCGACGGCGGCTTCGCGGTGCCGCCCGACTTCCGCACCACCATCATGACGAAGGTGATGGGCGAGGACTCGCTGCTGACCCTGGCCGACCAGCAGGTCAGCTCGGGCAACAGCATCACCTTCCCGGCCGACGAGACCACGCCGTGGCAGACCTCCGGTGGCATCCAGGCCTACTGGGAATCCGAGGGCGGCCTGAAGCAGCAGTCGAAGCCTGCGCTGGTCGAAAAGACCGTGAAGCTGAACAAGATCATCGCGCTCGTGCCGATGACCGACGAGCTGCTCGAAGACGCGCCGGCCATGGCCAGCTACGTCAACCGCAAGGCGCCGGAGAAGATCAACTTCAAGATCAACGACGCCATCATCAACGGCACCGGCGTGGGCATGCCCCTGGGCATCCTGAAGTCGCCGGGCACCGTGGTGGTGGCGAAGGAATCCGGCCAGGCCGCCGACAGCGTGGTCTACCAGAACATCACCAAGCTCTGGAGCTCGCTGACCCCTTCGGCCCGCCGCAACGCGCGTTGGCTGATGAACGCGGACGTCGAGCAGCAGCTGATGAACATGCAGTTCCCGGGCACCGGCACCGCCGTGCCGGCGTACATGCCGCCGGGCGGCCTGTCGGCTGCACCGTACGGCACGCTGCTGGGCCGGCCGATCTTCTACAGCGAGGCCATGCCGGCGCTGGGAGACCAGGGCGACATCGTGTTCGGTGACCTGACGAACTACTTGGCCGGCGTGAAGACGGGCGGCATCAAGAACGACGTGTCGATCCACCTGTGGTTCGACTACGACTTGACCGCCTTCCGCTTCGTACTGCGTGTCGGCGGCCAGCCGTGGTGGAACGCGCCGATCGAAGGCGCGCAGCCGGGTTCCAGCGCCCGCGGCTTCTTCGCCACCCTCGGCCCGCGTGCCTGATCGCTGACGGCTACCTGCAGGGGCCGGCGGCCCCTGCGTCCCCTCTCCGGTAACGCAAGGAATCACCACCATGTCCAGCACCACCTCCCTGCCCAGCGAGCGCATGGCGATCGCGGGCGTCATCTCGCCCGGCTCGCTCAACGTGGGCGCCAACAACAGCAACTGGATCGACCTGGCGCTGTATACGCAGCTGCTGGGCGTCATCGCCACCGGTGTGCTCGGCACCGGCGCCACCGTCGATGCGAAGTGGCAGCTCGCCGACGACGCGGCCGGCGCCAACACGGTCGACTCGACCCAGAACACGCTGACGCAGATCCTGAAGGCCAGCGGCGACAACAAGCAGGCGCTGATGAACTTCGACATCGGCCGCAGCAAGCCCTTCACGAAGCGCTTCGCGCGCCTGGTGCTGACCGTGGGCGGCGCGGCCTCGGCGGCCTCGGCCACGATCCTCGGCGTGCCGCGCCACCAGCCGGCCACCGACTTCGACCTCGCGTCGGTCGTGCAGATCGTCTGAACGGCGAGCGCGCCACGACCTGATCCACGGGGCCTGCGGGCCCCGTTCTTCATCCCGCACAAGGAACCGCGATGACCACGAAGACGATCACCATGAAGTCCGACGAGACCGGTGCGGAGGGCGAAGAGCTCCTGGCCGGCGAGACCTACTCGATGGCCGCCGGTTCAGCCGACCACTGGCTGAAGCGAGACAAGGCCACGCTGGTGTCCGACGACACCAAGAACCCCACCTCGAAGCGCGTGGCGCCGCCGCGTGCCGAGAAGGTGGACGCCAAGGCCGCGGCCGCCGCGGAAGCCGAAGCGAAGGCGAAGGCTGAAGCCGATGCCAAGGCGGCGAAGAAGCAGGCCGACGCCGACAAGGCCCGGGCGGCGAACACCGCCGCCGCGGCCGACAAGTCGAAGGCCGCCGTCCAGACGCCGGCCGACGGTGGAGCCACGGCGGGCAAGCCCACCGAGCAGAAGTAAGTCGTGAACATCGTCGTCGTCACGCCGCCGGCGGTTGAGCCGGTGACGACGCAGGAGGCGTTCACGCACCTGCGCGTCGACGCCGACCCCGACGCGATTGAGCAGCACGTCGACTACGCCACGATTCAGGGCTACGTGGCCACGGCGCGCGAGCAGTGCGAGAAGTACCTGCGCCGTGCCATCGTCCAGCAGACGCTGCGCATGACGCTGAGCGGCTGGGGCAGGGACGCCTGCAGCTGGCGGCCCTATTCGGCGGGCTTCGAGCTGCGCCGGCCGCCGTTCCTGTCGGTGGTTTCGGTCACCTACCGCGACCTGGCCAACGTACAGCAGACCGTCCAGCCGGCCGAGTACTTCGTCACGGAGGACCTGGTGCCGCGACTGGTGTTCACCACCGGCTTCGCGGCGCCGACTGTCTACCCGCGCGACGACGCCATCGCGGTGACGTATGTCGCTGGCTACCCGCCGGGTCTGTCGGATCCGCAGGCGCCCGACCTGCGCGCCAACGTGCCGCAAAGCATCAAGTCGGCGGTGCTCCTGGGCGCCGAGCTGCTCTACGACAAGCACGCGCCTGACGAACGCGCTTCGCTCGAGCGGGCCCAGACCGCGCTGCTCTCGCCCTTCCGCATCACCACCATCTGAGGGCCGACATGCCACAACTTCTCACCGCCGGCGCGTCGGTCAGCTTGCTGCTGCCGACCGGCGCCACGCTGAACCTCACGGGAACCGGCCTGGCCCACTTCAAGGAACCGGGCGAAGGGAAGGGCGAGCGCGAGTTCGTGCTGACCAGCGGCGCACAGTCCTTCGGGCCGTTCACCGCCGACGTGCGCTTCGGCCTAGTGGGCCGCGCGCCGGGGCTGACCTACGACGTCATCTCCAACAGCCCGGCCGGCGCGGCCTCGGGCCTAGTGTTCATCACTGGCGTGTCCGGACTCGGAAATGTTGCCACCGCCAACCTGGCCGCCGGCTGGACCGCCACCGGCTGGCAGTGGTACCGGACGGTCAACGGGACCACCACGGCCATCGCCGGCGCCACCAGCGCCAGCTACACCCAGCAAGCCGCCGACGTGGTGCCGGGCGTGATCATCACGCCGCGCGCCTCCGGCCTGTCGTACGCGCCGGCCGGCCTGGTGGCAGACGGTGTCGTGACGCCGACGCAGCTGGCCATCAGCGGCTCGGCCGGTGCCGCGACGGTGGGCACCGCCTACAGCGCTCAGTTCACGGCGTCCGGCGGCACGGCGCCCTACGTCTACACGGTGGCGGCCGGCTCGCTGCCAGCCGGCCTGACGCTCAACGCTAGCACCGGCCTGATCAGCGGCACGCCGACCACGGCGCAGACGCTCACCGGCATCGTGCTGCAGGTTGCAGACGCTGCTGGTGCAACTGCCTCCACCGGCGCCTTCTCGATCGCCGTCGCAGCCGCGGGCGCAGCGCTGGCCATCAGCGGCACGCCGGCCACCTCGGCCACCGTCGGCACCGCGTACAGCAGCGACTTCAACGCAAGCGGGGGCACCGCCCCGTACAGCTTCAGCCTCGTGGCCGGGACGTTGCCGGCCGGCCTGACGCTCAACGCCTCGACCGGCACCATCAGCGGCACGCCGACAACGGCCGGTACTGCCTCAGGTCTGCAGGTGCGCGTCACCGACAACGTCGGCGCCACGGCAACCGCCGCGACGTTCTCAATCAACGTGACGGCTGCCGCGGCGGTGCCGGTGAATACCGGGCTGCCCGTCATCAGCGACACCACGCCCACGGTTGGCGATGCCCTGACCACCACCAACGGCAGCTGGAACAACTCGCCCACGGGCTATGCGTACCAGTGGAAGCGCGACGGCGCCAACATCGCCGGCGCCACGAGCTCGGGCTACACGGTCGTCAACGCCGACCTCGGCGCGGCACTCACCGTCACGGTGACGGCCAGCAATGCCACGGGTTCCGCTTCGGCCACCAGCTCCGCGACGAGCGCGGTGGTAGCACCGGCGCCCGACAGCCGAGCGCGCTTCGGCGTGGGCTCCGCCACGGCAGGCGTCACGGACCCGGCTGCGCTTTTGGCCGGCATGACGGCCATGACCGGCAGCTCGAACGGCTCCAAAGTCGGCTCGTTCACGGTGGCGCCAGGCGCTGGACAGTACGGGTGGGCTGCGTTCGAGGCTGGCGCGTCCAGCGCCGGTGTCACCTTCGCCGACAGCCTCGGTACCGGCGGCTGGGCCGGGGCGTCGTCGTCCGGCAACAACTCTGCCGACGACTTGAGCAGCCCCAACACCTCCACCGTCACGGCGGTCATCGGTGGCGTCACCTGGCGCTTCTTCCGCCAAAGCTACGCCGCGGCCGGCGGCTCGTTCACCACTTCCTGATCGTCTGGAGCGACCATGCCTCAACTTACTTCGCCGCTCGCCACTCCCGCGGGCATGCCGCTGGTTGCGTCTTCGCAGCTGGGAAAGCTCACCGGAATCCCTATCCACCTGGCGAACCTGACCGCGCTCAACGCCGCGATCGCGGCTGAGGCCGCGGATCCGATCGGCTGGGCCACCGGCCAGACGTTCACGCTGGGCTCGGAGCCGGGTGTGGCCCGCACGTGGAACGGCACGCATGCGCGCACCGTGACGCTCGCGCCGGGCCGCGTGGTGACGCTGGCCGCGGGCACGAATGCAGTGCTCTTTGCCTCCGGCATCCCAGCCAGCGGCACCGGAGCCAACGGCGACGTCTCGGTGGACTGGTCCGCCGGCGTCTACTACTTGAAGGCAGCAGGGGCCTGGGGCTATGCCGGTTCGCTCGCTGGACTCACGACAGACCAGGCCGACTCTGTGATGGCTCGCGCCGGGCGTGTGGTGGCTGCGCTTGGGGACTCGCGCATCTTCCAGAACACCTCGATTGCCGGCGGCGGCACCGGCGGCGCCTACAACAACATCCAGGGGATGCTGACCTGGGCCAATGCCCTTGCTGGGCAGCGGATGGTGTTTCCCGCGGAGCACAACAAGGGCATCGCCGGCCAGACCATGCCGGAGATCCTGGCACGCATGCGAACGGACCTCGACCCGCTGAAGTTCTCGTGGCTTGTTTTCATGTGCGATCTCAACGACCTGGCCGACGACCGGTCAGCTTCGGCCATCTGCGCCGACTACGAGAAAGTCTATGCCTATGCGCGCGAGCGCGGCGCACAGGTCATTCACATTGCGCCGTACGCCCCCTACGTGGCGCTCAATGCCACCCGTTCGCAGAACCTGCTCCAGGTCCGCGACTACATCCTGCGCGTGCCCCAGCGGCTGTCGCACGTTCACACCGTCGATGCAATGAGCCTGATCGGCGATCCGACGTCCAACCCGCCGATCAGCTTCCAGAAGTGGATCATGGACTCGGGCAGCGGCGGCAGCGGCTTCCACCAGGGCGGTGGTGGCTCGCAGCTCATCGGCGAGGAGATCGCCAACATCTGGATGCGCTACGTGCCGGCGATCCCCACGCTCATCTCGTCAGCGGCGGACACCTATGCGGTTTCTTCCACCACGGCGCGACCGAACCTGTGGGACAACCCGCTGTTCCTCGGCCAAGGCGGGACCGCTGGCGCGGGCGTGATCGCTCCTGCCGCCTGGGCGACCGGTGTTGCAGTGGTCGCTGGCGACATGCGGACCAACGGTGGCAACACCTACCAGGCCACCACCTCCGGCACCACCGGCGCGACCGCCCCCGTGCACGGCAGCGGCTCCGCCTCGGACGGCACCGTCACCTGGCTGTTTCTCGGGGCCGGCACGATCCGCGTGAAGGCGCACGTCGCCGGCACGACCTTCGCTGCGGGTTCGCTCATCATCGCCAACGGCAACGCCTACGCCACCGCGCTCGGCGGTGTGACGGGCGCCACGGCGCCATCGCACACCTCGGGCGACGCTTCCGACGGCACGGTCGTGTGGACGTTCGTTGGCAGCGGCGCGCTGTCTGGGGTCGCAGACCTGCTGACTGTGCAACGCAACCAGGGGACGGGCACGGGCTACGTCTGCACGGCCGATCGGTCGGACGGTGTTGGTCGCAAGCAGGTGCTGGCGTGGACAGGGGGCAGCTCGACAGACGTTTGGCAGCTCGGCGCGACGAACTCGGTTGCCGGCCGCGTGCTGAACGGTCAGACCTTGCAGGCCGAGGGCGAGGTGGAGCTGATCAACTGCTCGGGCTTGAACGCCCCAACGCTGCGTGTGCTGACCACCACCAACGGCGAGCAGATCCAATCGCGCGACTTCAGTGCTTCCACCACGCTGCACGACGGCATTGCCAAAAACGCCAAGCTGCGGCTGAAGACGCCGGAGGTCACTCTGCCCTCCCTCGCATCGGAGCCGGTGTGGACCGCCGGTGAAGTGGTCGCTGCCGGCGCGGTGCGCCGCAACGGCGGCCGCGCGTATTCCACGGCGGCTGGCGGCACGTGCGGAGCGACGCCGCCCACGCATGCGACCGGTACGGTGTCGGATGGCGGCGTGCTGTGGGTCTACACGGTCAGCAGCTGCGCATGGCAGTTCCTGCCGACGGCCGGCGCCGCGAACTCGCGCGCCTGCCTGACCATCGGCCGCACGTCCTTCCGCCGCATCGCGTCGCCTGCGTGAAGCCGCTTTACACCGCCCGCGATCTGGACCGCCAGATCGTGCTCCAGCGCCGTGAGGTGGTGCGCACGGCCGGCGGTCGCGAGACGGTCACATGGCCGGAGCGCTGCACCGTTCGGGCCGCCCGGCGCGACGTCAGCGGCCGCGAGCAGGCCCAGGCCGGCCAGGTGGTGCCCGAAGCGATCACTCGCTGGGTGGTCCGCTTCCGCGAGGACATCGTGGTGGCCGACCGCGTGCTGTACCGCGGCCAGCAGCACGACGTGAAGCACATTGCCGAGCTGGGCCGGCGTGAGTGGCTGCAGCTGACCACCCACCTGGTGACGGGGCCCTGACCATGATCGACTTCAACTTCGAGCTCGAGGGCGACCTGTTGGCCAGCCTGGATCGCCTCGAGGCGGTGGTGGCCGAGAAGGTGGTGCGCAGCGGCGCCGCCGGCATGGCCAGCGCGATCGCCGCCGAGGTGGAGGCCAACGTGGCCAAGCTCGCCGACGGCGCGCCGGTCGTCGTCAACGGCGAGACGCACGAGCCGGGCACGCTGCAGGGCGCCATCTACTGGGCATTCGACGAGCGCGCGTCCAGCGAGCTGCGGAAGACGTATGGCGTGAGCTGGAACAAGGCCAAGGCACCGCACGGCCACCTGATCGAGTTCGGCCACTGGCGGGTCAACCGGGTCTACCGCGACGAGGATGGCCACCTGGTGGCCACGCGGGAGCGCCTCCCCGAGCCGGAGTTCGTGCCGGCCCAGCCGTTCATGCGGCCGGCCCTGGCCGCGCTGCCGCGCGCGATCCAGGCTGGCATGGAGGCCATGCGCCGGCGCTTCGCCGCGGAGGCGGGCCGGTGAGCATCGAGGACACCATCAGCCAGGCGCTTGATCCGCTGGTCGACCAGCGCGTCTACCGGGACAACGCGCGCTTCAGCACGCCGCGGCCGTACATCACCTTCCAGCAGGTGGGCGGCGAGCCGATCGACTACATGGCTGGCGCCGTACCGGATCTCGACAACGGCCGCTTCCAGATCAACGTGTGGGCCGACGACCGCGACACCGCGGCCGCGATCGGCCGCGCCGCCCGGGCCGCGCTGGTCGGCAGCACCGCCATGCGCGCCACAACCGCCAGCGGCATGGTGGCCACATGGCTCGACGGCACGGGGCTGTTCGGCACGCGGCAGGACTTCAGCATCTGGTTCCCGCCGGCATAGAGCCGGCACCGCTTCCCCCCAGCCCGCTTCGGCGGGTTTTTTCGTTCTTCTCCGGGCGCTGCCCGACTTCCACCTGAAAGGGCGACCATGTCCGCTTCGATCCCCAACGGCAGCGTCTTCTCGCTGGCCACCACGTACGGCCCGGTGCTCCCGGTGACGATCGCCAGCAACGCCAACCCGGCCGTGCTCACGTCGACCGGCCACGGCTTGGCCAACGGCGACATCATCGAGATCACCTCGGGCTGGCTCGGCATCAATGAGCGCATCGCGCGCGTCGCCGGCGTGGCCGCAAACACCTTCCAGCTCGAGGGCTACGACACCACGAACCTGGGCAAGTACCCGATCGGCACCGGCGTCGGCTCGGTGCGCAAGATCCTGACCTGGACGCAGATTGGCCAGGTCACCGGCAGCGAGAGCTCGGGCGGCGACCAAAACTTCGTCGAGTGGGTATACCTCGAGGACGGCCGCCAGCGCCGGCGCCCGACCTTCAAGAACGCCAAGGGCCTGCAACTCACCATGGCCGACGACCCGTCGTTGCCGTGGAACGCCGTGCTGGCGGCGGCCGACGAGGACGGCCTGGCCCGGGCGCTGTGGCTCAAGCTGGCCAGCGGCGGCTCGATCTACTACAACACCTTCGTCAGCTTCGACGGCGAGCCCTCGCTGAACGTCAACCAGATCATGAGCGTGGTCGCGACCTTCTCGCAGATCGCTCAGCTCAAGCGCTACGCCGCCTGATCGCCATGCTGAAGTTGATCCCGAACCCCACCTTCAAGGCGAAGGTGCAGATTCCTGAGCCTGGCGGGCTCGAGCACCAGGTCACGATCGAGTTCAAGCATCACACCAGGGATGAGATGGACCGGCTGATCGAGAGCGATGCATGGAAGGCCAGCGGCAACGAGATCGCGAATGTGATGAGCATCGTGGTCGGCTGGGAGGGAATTGACGCTCCCTTCAACGCAGAGTCAGTCGCGTTGCTCGTGCAGCACTACCAGCTGGCTCCTGCGCACATCGTGGAGGCATTCGTAAGGAACCAGATGGGCGCCAAGCTGGGAAACTGAGAGCGGTCGGCCACGCGCTCGCGCTGCCGGGGCTGACCGAGCAAGACCTCGCCGAGTCGCTCGACATCGGCATCACCGCCGAGGAAGCGCGGGCCCAGCGCGCACTGGAGAAGACCGTCGAGGTCTTCCCCGACAACTGGCAGGCCGCGGTGCTGTTCTTACGGATGGGGAACAACTGGCGCGTCGGCCCGGCCGGCCCCTACGGCCTCGACTTCAACGTGCTGTTCCACAAGATGGACCGCATGAAGCTCACGCCCGAGCGCTATGAAGAGCTCGAGGAGGAGATCGGCGTCATTGAAGACGCCGCGCTCCAAACCATGCACGCCGCTGCCAAGAGGGCGGCGGGCAAAGGAAAGCCATGACGGAAGAAGTCGGTACGGGGTCCATCAAGCTGACCGGCGACGCTACCGGCTTCACGGCCAGCATCGCCGAGGCGAAGAAGGCCGCGCAGTCGCTCGGCACCGAGCTGGGAAATAGCACGCAGGCGGGCGCGGCCAAGGCCAAGGCCTCGGTCGAGGCGTACCTGGCCAAGCTAGAGCAGACAGCTCGGAACGCCGGCAAGACCGCGAGCGAGATCAAGTTGCTCGACCTGGCACAGCGCGGCGCCACGGAGTCGGAGCTGGCTCGGGCGGCCGCAGCGTTCAAGACGATCGAGGCGGCGAAGCAGCAAGCTGCCGAAGCACGCCGCACCGCTGCGGCAACTGCAGCCGCCGCGGCCGCTGAATCAGCGCGCGCGCGGTCCTCTGCCGCGCTTGCCAGCCAGACGAAGCTCACCGCCTTCCAGACACAGCAGCTCGGCTTCCAGCTGCAGGACTTCTTCGTGCAGGTCCAGGCCGGCCAGAGCCCGCTGACAGCGCTGATCCAGCAGGGCTCGCAGCTGTCCGGCACGTTCGGTGGCGTGAAGGGCGCGATCTCCGCTGTGCTCACCGTCTTCACGCCCCTGCGCGTCGCCGTCGGTGGCGCCGCCGCGGTCCTGGCCACGCTGGGGCTGTCGGCATATCAGGGCGCTGAGCAGACCCGCGCATTGGAACGGTCGCTCTCCCTGACGGGCAACGCCGCCGGAATCACGCAGGGGCAGTTCGAGCGACTGGCACGCGGCATCGCGCAGTCGACGAACACCACCGTCGGCTCGGCGCGCGAGACGCTGGCGCAGCTGGTGGCAAGCGGCCGCCTGTCGGGTGAGGCGCTGACCGCGACGGCCGCCTCCGTGCAACTAGTGGCCAAGGCCACGGGCCAGGCGACCAGCGAGGTGCTGAAGGACTTCCTCAGCCTGGCCGACAACGTGGGCAAGGGCGCCGAGGACCTGAATCGCAAGTACAACTTCCTCACCGCCGAGCAGCTGCGCTACGTGAAGACGCTGGAGGATCAGGGCGAGCGGCAGAAGGCCGTTGCCATCACCATGGCAGCGCTCAACGGCCACGTCGACACCGCCGCCAAGAACGTCGGCTTCCTGGAAGGCGCATGGAATGCGGCCAAGTCCGCGGTGGACCGGTACCTCGAGGCTGCCAAGAGCATCGGTCGCACGAAGACCGTCGACGACGAGCTGGAGGCAGCCGAGCAACGTGCGCAGCGCATCCGCGACGTACTGGCCGGCAAGGCGCTACCCAGCTTCGGCGAGTTCCGCACCACGGCCGGCTTCCAGAAGCAGCTGGAGCAGGAAGATGCACTGATCGCGCGGTTGAAGGAGTCGAAGTCGCTGGGCGAGCAGGTGGTGACGGCGCAGGCCGCCCAGGCCGCTCGCAACCAGGCCGCGATCGACTTCGACAAGCTCAAGGAGGGCTCGCTGTCCAAACAGGCGCGCCTGGCAAAGGAACTGGCGGCCGCGAATGCGCTCGCCGATCGCTCCGGCGCCTCGGCGGCCGACCGCGAGAAGGTGCTGGCGTCGATTCGTGCCAAGTACGAGGACGAAGGCGCCGCCAGCGCGGCGAATCAAGAGCGGAAGGCATCGCTTACCGCGCGCGTCAATGAGATCCAGGAGGCGCTGCGCGCGGAGACCGACGCCTACAAGAACGCAGAGTCGATCCTCGAGGCGACCAGGTCAGCCGGCCTGGCCGGCCTTCAGGAGTACTACGACGCCAAGCAGGCATTCGTGCGGCTCGATGCAGAGGCGCAGGTCAGAGCGATGGAAGAGCAGAACCGCGCACTGGCCGCCGACAAGACCCGCGGCGCGGAGGGCATCCGCAACCAGAGCGAGATCAAGAAGAACGAAAGCGAGATCGTGCGGATCCGCGCCGAGGCAACGACCAAGGGCATCGTGCTTTCGACGCAAAGCGCAGCTGCGCGGGCCAGCGAGACCCGAGCCCTGATCGACGCCCGCATCGCCGCCCAGCAGTATCTCGACACCCTGACGCTACAGGGCCAGCGCGAGCTGGAGAACATTCGGCTGAGCGACCGTGCGCGCGAGCGCGCTGCAGGCCGCCAGCAGATCGATGACCGCTACACGCAGCAGCGGCAGGAGCTGCAGGCCACTCGCACGGCGCTGGAACTGGAAGGCAAATTCACGGAGGAGGCCCGCACTCAATACAACGCGCGGCTGGCCATCATCGACGAGTTCAACGACAAGGCCCTGCGCAGCTTCGAGCGCACGTTCGACCAGCGCATCGCTCTGGAAGCGAACGCCTCAATCGGCGCCCAGCGGGCCTGGGAAAACTACCGCGACAGCGCCGCCAACGTGATGCGCCAGACCGAGGACCTGTACAGCCGCACGTTCCAGAGCCTGGAAGACACGCTGGTCACGTTCGTCACCACCGGCAAGCTCAGCTTCAAGAGCCTGGCCGATTCGATCATCACGGAGATCGTGCGCATCCAGATCCGCGCCGCAGCGTCGAAGATCTTCGGCGGCAGCGGGGTGACCGACTTCCTCGGCAACCTGGCCTCGGGCCTGTTCGGCGGCAGCAGCGGCGCCGGCAGCATGGGCACCGACTACTCGCTGCCGACGTCTGGCGTGAAGTTCGGCGGCCCCAAGGCCGGCGGAGGCCCAGTGGAGCGCGGCCGCCTGTACCGTGTGAACGAGCTGGGCCCCGAGCTGCTGAACCTGGCCGGCAAGCAGTACCTGATGATGGGCAACCAGAGCGGCAACATCACGCCGCACGACCAGAGCATGCAGCAGCTGCGCGGCGGCATGTCGCATGCCATGGCGGCGCAGGTCGTGAAGGTCAGCCTGCCGGCGATCAACCTGATCAACAACACCGGTACCGCAGCCACGGCCACCGCGCAGCAGCGTACTGACGGCGGCATCGACGTGATCCTGGAAGCGCTGCAGAACCAGGTGGCCGATGGCATCGCCGGCGGCTCCGGACCGGTCGGCAAGGCCATCGAGGGCCGCTACGGCCTGCGGCCCACGTTCTCCGCCTGAGCACCACCATGGCCGCCTTCCCCCCTTACGTGCGCTGCGACTGGCGCGACCTGACCGAGACCACCGACCCTGTGGTCGAGCGGTCCGAGATGGAGCGCAGCATTCCCAAGCAGCGCCGGATCGCCAGCGACGCCCGCGTCGAGGTGCAGCTGACTGTCTACTTCGAGACCAAGGCGCGCGCCGCTGCTTTCGAAGACTGGTTCTTCAACGAGATTGACGCCGGCGCCGACTTCTTCGACTGGAAGCACCCGCGGCTCGGCACCATCGTGCAGGCACGGATCGTCGAGGGCGACATCGGCCAGCTGACCTTCATGGAGCCGATGCTGGGGCTGAGCAAGCGCGTGCTGCGGATCGAGTACTGGAGGTCGGCATGGTGACGGCCGCGACGCGTGAGCAGCTGCAGCGGGTCAACGACCCCGACGGCCTGCTGGTGCTGCTGATGCTCGAGCACCCGTCCATGGAGACTGCACGCGTCGTCAACGACACCAGGGACTGGGTCATCGACGGCACGTCGTGGATCGGCCTGCCGTTCCGCTTCAAGCTGCCCAACAGCGTGCAGGGCGAGGCGCCGCGCGCGCAGCTGGAGATCGACAACGTCGGGCGCGCGTTGATCCAGGACCTGGAGCGGCTGCCGCCCGGCGGCGCGCTGCAGGCCACCGTCTACGTGGTGAGCCGGGCGTCCCCGACCGTCGTCGACTACATGTTCACGGCGCCGCTGTCGGGCGTCAGCGCCACGGTGGCCACGGTCACCGGTGTCGTGGGCAACGACGACGCACTGCGGGCGCCGGCGGTGAAGATGCGCTTCGACCCGACCACCGCACCGGGGCTGTTCGCGGGATGACGTGCGCCGTGACCCTACGGGACGCCGAGGCGCTGGTCGGCATCCCCTACGTCGAAGACCACTTCGACTGCGCGCACCTGGTGAGCCTGACGCAGCAGCAGCTGTTCGGGCGCACCGTCGCGCTGCCGCTGTACCACCCGCGCGGCCGACGTGGCCAGGCTGCAGTGATCAGCCGGCTGGCGGCGCAGCTGGCAGAGAAGGTCGCCGAGCCGGCCACCGGCGACGTGGCCCTGTACTTTGAGACCGAGGACGACGGGCGCGAGCGCTTCCACCTGGGCACCGTCTTCCTGCAGGCTGGCGAGCGCTGGGTGCTGCATGCACACGCCACCACCGGCGCCAGCGTGCTGCAGCGCGAGCGCGACGCGCTGCGCATGGGCCTGCGCGTCGAAGGCTACTACCGCTGGACCGACGTTCAGCCGCACGAAAGCACCTGATGGATCTTGTCGTCACGCCTCACCCGCTGGTGCTGCTGGAGCAGTCGATCACGCGGGGGGCGGAGCTGTTGCCGGGCGAGACGCTGGCCACCTTCCTGACTCGCCACGGCGTTGACCTGTCGATGGGCGACTGGGTCATCACCATTGGTGGCGCGCAGGTCACGCGGATGATGTGGGACCGCACGCGGCCGCAGCACGGGCAGCTGATCGAGTGCCGGCGCGTGGCCGGCAAGTCCGCGCTGAAGTTCATCGCCTTCGTCGCGCTGGCCTACTTCACCATGGGCACCGGCCTGGCCGCGGGCGGCCTCGGCGGCTTCCTCGGCTTCAGCGGCCTCGGGGCGGCGTTCATCAACGCCGGCGCCATGATGGTCGGCACGCTGCTGATCAACAAGTTGCTGCCGCCGGCGAAGGCCCGGGGGCCCCAGTACGAGTCGGTGGCACCGCAGTACTCGCTGTCGGGCGGCCGCAACCGGGCCCGGCCCTACGAGCCGCTGGGCCTGGTGTTCGGCCAGGTCCGCGTCGTGCCGGACTACGCCTCGCAGCCCTATTCCTCGTTCGAGGGCGACGACCAGTTCCAGTTCGTGCGCTTCCACGCCGGCATCAACTGCGGCGCCGTCGACGAGCTGAAGGTGGGCACCACGCCGCTGAGCTCCTACGAGGAGGTGACGGTGTCGAAGGCAGGCTTCCCTGGCGCGCCTGGCAAGCTGCTCGACTGGAGCAATGTCGACACCATCGCCGGCGGCACGCTCGAGTCGCCGTCCGACGACTCGGGTCCGGGCGACTACGTAGTGCGCACCTCCTCGGCCGGTACCGTCAAGCTGGGCGTGGACCTGGCCGCGAGCCTGTACCAGATGTCCAGCAGCGGCAGCATGCGCGAGGCCACCCTCGACATCGACGTCGAGTACCGGGCGCTGCCGGCCGGCGCCTGGGTCGGCCTGACCGGGCCGGGCCGCATCACGCTGAAGTCCAACTCAACCAAGCAGCTGCGGCGCACCTTCGAGTCGCCCATGCTCAACGCTGGCACCTACGAGGTGCGGGCGCGCAAGGTGACCAAGAGCATCACCGCGACGAACGCGGCGAACACCATCGACTGGCTGACGCTGAAGTCCTACCAGCTCGACAACAACGACTACAGCAGCCATCCGCACGTCGGCATCCGCATCAAGGCCACCGGCCAGCTGAACGGCTCGCTCGACGAGGTGAGCTGGTTGGCCACCCAGGCCGAGACACCGGTGTGGACCACGGGCGGGTGGGTGAACGTCGCCGGCACGCGCAACCCTGGCGCCCACATCCTGCAGATGGCCCGCGGCATCTTCGACACCACCGGTCGGCTGATGGCCGGCATGGGCCTGCCCGACGGGCAGATCGACATCGAGGGCCTCAAGGGCTTCATGTTGCACTGCGCCGAGAAAGGCTACACCTTCGACAACGTCTTCACCTCGATGGTCAGCTGCCAGGACATGCTCGAGGCCATGGCCACGGCCGGCCTGGGCAGCATCAGCTACCACCCGGGCCGGCTGTCGGTGGTATGGGCCCGCGATGACCAGCCAGTCGAGGCCGTCATCAACATGGCCAACATCAAGAAGGGCAGCTTCCGCGTCGACTACGCCACCCGCGAGTCGGCGCAGGAGATCGAGGTGGCCTGGGTGGACCGCGACGACGGCTGGCGGGATCACACGGTGCGCATCAAGGCGCCTGACGTCGTGATGCCGCGCGACACCGCCCGGCTGGCGCCGCTGGGCGTGACGACGGAGGAGGGCGCGCTGCTGGCCGGCCGCTTCTCAATGGCTCAGAACATCTTCCAGCGCAAGTCGGTGAGCTGGGAGATGGATTTCGAACACCTCACCTTCCGCCGCTGGAGCCTGGTGGCGCTCAGCCACGACATGACGCAGTGGGGCTCGGGCGGCCGACTGAAGTCGGTGAGCAGCGTCGGCGGCGTGGTGACGCTGGTGCTGGACGCCGAGATCACCGCCTACACCTCGGGCGTGTCGAGCTGGTATGTCGGCCTGCGGCTGCCGGGCGCGCAGGGCTACCTGGTGCTGGCTGTGCAGCCGTTCAGCGAGGACACGCACACCCTGGTGCTGGCCGAGGCCTGGCCGGCCGGCGTGGCGCTGCCAGGCGCCGACGGCACGCCGGTGCACGACACGCTGTGGATCTTCGACTTCAAGGCGCAGCCTGGCCAGCGCCTGCGCGTGATCTCGATCGAGCCAGGCAACAACCTGTCGGGTGCGCGGATCTCGGCGGTACCGGAGGGTCCCGAGTTCTGGAACTATGTCGAGACCGGCGTGTATGAGGCGCCGCCGCTGCCGCCTGCGGCCGCGCCGCTGGTGGCCAGCAACCTGGAGATCACGCAGGAGCGCCTGGGCCTGAACTACGACCAGCGCACGCAGCTGGTGGCCACCTTCGACATCAGCGGCCCGTACGACCACGCGCAGGTGTGGGCCGCGCTGTCCGGCCAGCCGCTGGCCATGCTGGGCGAGACGCGCACGCGGCGCTTCGGCCCGTGGTCGGTGGACTCGGTGGGCAACTTTGATGTGGAGGTGCGGCCCTTCGATGCGCTGGGCCGCCAGGGCCAGGTGGCCAGCGTCGTCTATGCGGTGTCGCTGGACCCGCTGACCAGCGGCGCGCGCTTCATCAAGCTGCGCGCCACGAGCCTCATTTTCCGGGTGCCGCAATCTGGATCCGGCGTGGTGTCGCCGTCGTCGATCACGCTCAACCTCGACCGCGGCGGCGCCGGCTTGGACGCCGCGGCCAACTGGACCACGCTGCCGGCCGCGACGCTCGGCGGCTCAGGCGACGAGCGCACGCTGGCCTACCTCGACATGCCGGGCGACGTGCTGCAGGTCAACGTCACGCTGGAGCAGGACGGCAAGCTGTACATCGACACGCTGACCATCGTGAAGCTGTACGACGGCGCCGATGCGCCGGAGAACGTCAAGGACCTGACGCCGCCACCGATGGTCGAAAACCTGGCCGTGAGCGCCGGCCTGTCGTCGATCTTCGTGACCTGGGACGCGCCCACCTACACCGTCGGCCATGGCCCGGGCAAGGTGAACATCTACGGCAAGCGGCGCATGCCTGGCGACCCGGTGCCGGTCTTCGCCGACGCTGCGCGCGTAGCGGAGCCGTCGGGCTCACCAGGTGGCTTCGCCACCGACCCGGGCGCGGTGTGGCACATCTGGGCCAAGCACGAGACGGTCGACGGCGTTGAGTCGCTGGTGGCTGCCGGTGGCACCAATGGGCTGGTCGCGCAGACTGCGCTGGTGGGCGGCAGTGACCTGCAGCCGCTGCTCATCGAGGCCAAGCACCTCAAGGGCTCGATCGGCGGCGGCAACCTGCTGAGCAACAGCGGCTTCGAGACCGGCTTGGGCGCGCCATGGCAGCAGTACGGGCCGGGGGGCGTGGGCAGCTACATCGGCGCCATCGTGGAGACGGTGAAGAAGTCTGGGCGGTACGGCCACCAGATGATCGGCACCGGTGACAGCCCAGCCGGCATCGACATGTTCTGCTACCAGGTGCTGCCCTGTCGGCCGAACACCACCTACACGGCCAGCGCCTGGGTGTACGTCGAGTCCATCGCCGCCGCACCGGCGCTCGGTCGTTCGCTTGTTCTCTTCGAACCCGTGGCCGGCGGCCTGGTGGCGCAGGACACCTCGCTGGTGCCCGGCCACGTGCTTGGCACGTGGGTGCGGAAAGTGATCACCCTGACGACCGGGCCGTCCACCACCGCATTGGAGCTGCGCACTTATGCGCCGATCGGCACCGTCTACTGGGACGACGTGCAGCTGGAGGAGGGCGTCTTCGTCACCGCCTATGCGCCTCGGCCCGATGAGATCCTGCCGGGCTCGATCGGGGCGACCGAGATCGCCAACGACGCCATCACCACCCCCAAGCTGGCGGCCGAGTCGATCGTGGCCGGCAAGCTGGCCGCCGGCGCGGTGGTGGCGGGGAAGATCTCCGCGGGCGCGATCGTGGCCTACGACGGGGTGATCCAGAACGGCGCGATCGTCAACGCGCTGCTGGGCAACGCGGCGATCGACGACGCGAAGATTCTGGAGCTGTCGGCCGTCAAGCTGACCGCTGGCGACGGCACCATCGGCGGACGGCTGCGCAGCGCGAACTACAACCCGGGTGCCGCCGGCTGGATCGTCTGGCCGGATGGTTCGGCCGAGTTCAACAACATCGTGGTGCGCAACTCGACCACCACCGGCACGATCATCGCTGGCGCCGGCACCATCGGCGGCATCCGCATCAACCCGTTCGCCCTCTACAACGATGGCTTCAGCAGCGGCGCCGTCGGCTTTGCGCTGTGGAGCGACGGCACGGCGGAGTTCAATCAAGGGGTGACGTTCCGCGGCACCCTGGACATCAGCGCTGGCGGCGGCGGCGCGCCGCGCGTCAACCAGACGAATCTCGGCATCCGCATGTACAACGGGGCAGGCGTCGAGGTGATCAGCCTCGGCCTGTTCGGCTGATGGCCGAGGCGGTCTTCATCGTGCGCAACAGCGCCGGCGCGGTGGTGTTCGACAGCCGCGACGCCTTTGCCGGGGTGTGCGTCGGCATCATCGACGTGCCAGGCGGCACGCCGCAAACCTATACCTTCCCGAATTACGTGGGCCGCACGCTCAAGGTGGCGGGCATGTGGGGCACGCTGGCCTGGGGCGCGGCCGTTGACTATGCGCTGGGCTATCCCCGGCTCACCGTGGACTCAGCGGCGGCGCGCACTTTCGTGCTGTTCATGCAATGACCGCCATCCTGCGCGTGGTGAACCCTGCCGGCGGCCTGGTGCTGTCGGGGCGCGACTCGTTCGGCCTGAACTACATCGGTCAGGCCACGCCCTTCAGCCTCACGCAGCCCTTCGGCACGGCCACCACATCGCTCGGCCGCCGGGCGGGTAACGGCATCTACCGCATCGACAGCCCGAACCGCCCGGTGCCGTTCTACCGCCTGCAGCCGGGCTACATCGTGCGCATCAACAGCGTGACGAACATCGGCGGCAGCACCTGGGAAATCAACGTCTTCTGCGGCAACACCGGCAGCATTGACAGCGACGGCTTCGAAGCGCAGGCCTACACGCAGATCTACTGCTTCGCTGTGCCGTGGTCGCACTCCGGTGTCGGCCTGCGGATCAACGACGACGCCGGCAATCTGCGCTGGTCGATCACCGACACGGCGGGCCGGCCGCTGTTCCTGAAGGGCGGCTTCTCGCTGTCAGGCACGCCGGGTGAGCTGAACGGCGACTCGGTGATTCCTTCGCTCGGCATCCCGGCGGTGCTGGGCACGCCGTCCAGCCGTCGCCAGAACAGCCTGCCCTTCGGCTCGCTCTTCGACAACCGCCAGCTGTCGTTCGGCTTCCTGCAGCTGTCGCCGACCGTCGTGCGGCAAGAGGACTACTTCAGCCGCAAGTGGCGCGACGAAGGCGACGCCACCAACATCAGTACAGCCCAGCCGCTGGATGCATTCCTGATCGACGCCAGCGGTCTTTGACCGGAGACCACCCAATGCCGATCCTCAAGACCATGGTGACGCCCCACGGCGCCACCGTAACGTTCCACAAGCCGGGCACCGGCGAGATCAACTTCAGCGAGGGCGTCGTCGTCGTGCGTGTGCTCAGCTGGGTGGACCAGGGTGCGCACGACGCCGGCGCCGGCCAGGTGTGGAGCTGGCCGGTCAGCCTGCCGCTGAGCGATGCGGCCGATGTTGAGGCGGCCATGCTGGTGAGCGGCCAGTTCTCCGGCGGCTCGCTGGTGCCGGACATGTCGGCGAGCCTGGAGGCCCGCCGCGCCCGGCAGTGGACGGTGCTGAAGCAGCAGCGCGAGTCCCGCGAATACGGCGGCTTCACGTGGGACGGCTCGGCTTTCGACAGCGACCCCGAGAGCCGCAACAGGATCATGGGCGCCGTGCAGCTGGCCGTGCTGGCCGCGGCCAACGACCAGCCGTTCGAGCGCACCTGGGTGCTGGCCGACAACAGCACGCGGGTGCTCGACGGCAACGACATGATCGCCGTCGGCATCGCGCTGGGCGCCTATGTCGGCGAGCTCTTCGACCAGGGCGTGGCCCTGCGCGAGGCCTTGGCCACCAGCACCGAGCCCGAGACCATCACCTGGCCTCAGCAGGCCTAGAACAAACACGCGGCGGCGGCCGACATGGAACCTGCCGCACCGCCGCTTCATCGACACCGACCGGACCCGCACGCTATGCCCAGACTTGGAGCCGACATGCCTTCATACCGCGAAACCGACCGCATGCCGCTCGAGGGCGATCGCCGGGCCGGCATCACCATCGACCGCAAGATCCCGCTGTGGGGCATCCTGACCCTGGTAGGCGCCATCCTGGCGCAGGGGGGCATCGTCTGGAGCGGCCAGCGCGAGCAGGCCGTCGAGGTGAGGCACCAGTCCGACCAGATCAGCAAGCTGGCGCTGCAGGTCGAGCGGCTCGGCGCGCAGCTGGCCACGAAGGACAGCAAAGACATCGAGCAGGACCTGCGCCTGAACGAGCTGAGCCGCCGCGTGCTGACCCTCGAGACCGTGCCGCAGGCCTCGCGGCCGCGTTGAACCCATGACCACCGGCGACCCGCCGCGGGAGCGGCTGGTTGCCGCTATCCGCGGGCTGCCCGACGTGCTGGCAGTCGCGCTGCACTTGGTGCTCGTGGAGCGCTGCACCACCGTAGAGGCTGCCGCCATCTTGGGCATCACCGCCCAGACCTTCCGCCGCGTCTACGCCGACGCGCTCGAGGCAGCCGAGCGGGCTGCCGACTCCCACCGCCGGAGATACCTATGGCATTGATCCCTGACTGGCGCCTCGTGCTGCGCCGGGCCTACAGCGTGCGCCTGGCGCTGCTGGCCGCCGTGCTGGGCGGGCTGGAGCTGCTGCTGCAGTTCCTGGCGCCTGAGCGTCCCGACGGCGCCTTCATCGCCCTCAGCGTGGCCATCAACATCGCTGCAGCGCTGGCGCGCATCGTGGCCCAACCGAAGCTGGAGGTGGCCCGTGCCGCAGCTGCAGAGCAGGAATAACCCGGCCGCCGGCCGCCGGCTGCCCACCATCATGGTGGCGGGCGTCGCGCTGCTGGCCGCGAGCCCGGCGCTGATGACGTTCCTCGAGTCGTGGGAGAGCGGCAGCCGGCGCGTCCTCGTGGTGTATCCCGACAAGCTGGCCGGAGGGCTGCCCACGGTGTGCAACGGCCTGACCAAGCACGTGACCAGCACCCCCATCGTCGTCGGCGAGCGCTGGACCGACGAGAAGTGCGAGGCGGAAGAGCAGGCCGCGGTGACGCGCATGCAGCTGCAGCTGGCCAGGTGCTTCAAGCTGCCGCCCAGCCAGGCCGTGTTCGACATGGCCAGCAGCCACGCCTGGAACCTCGGGCCGGCGGGCACGTGCAGCAGCGGCGCGATGGCAGCGTGGAACCGTGGCGAGTGGGAGCTGGGCTGCCGGCGCATCGCCCGCGGCGACGACGGCACCCTGGTGTGGAGCTTCACCAGCCACATCGATCGCAACGGCAAGCGGGTCTACACCTTCGTGCAGGGCCTGGCCAACCGCCGGGCCGCCGAGAGCGCGACCTGCGCAGGGAGAGGCTGATGGGCATGCTGTCTAAAGTCCTGCGCAGTGGCGAGGACGGCAGGCTCACGTGGTGGTGCCCTGGATGCGATGGCGCCCACAGCATTCAGACCGGCGAGGGCCCTGGGCCGCGTTGGGCCTGGAGCGGCGATATCGAGCGGCCCACGTTCTCGCCCAGCGTGCTTATCTGGTGGGATGAGCCGGCCAACATCGGTAACCCCGATGCCCTGCTGCGAGACATCGCGCAGGCGCGTGAAAGGAAGGAGGCGGGCGCCATGGGCAACGCGGCGAAGATCCCGATGGTCTCGAAGCGGTGCCATAGCTTCGTCGTCGACGGTCAGATGCAGATGCTGGCCGACTGCACGCACGCGTTGGCAGGGCAGACCGTGCCGATCGCGCCGTGGCATGAGGTGGACCAATGATCGGCGACCGAGCGCTCGCCGCCGTCGCGGCGGCCGCGGCCATCGTGTGCGCCGCCGGCGCGCTGGCACAGACCTCCCGCTTGAACAAGGCCCAGCTCGACCTGGCCAACGCGAAGACGAAGCTCGCCACCGAGCAGCGCGGCCGTGAGGCCGATCGCGCCGCGGCCGCCAGCGGCGCCGCCTCAGCCATCGCCGCATACCGGGCGGAGGAACAGCGGCGCAACGCCGCCCTACTGGAGAACATCAATGCCGCCGAACAAGAAGCTGCTCGCGCTCGTCGTGAGCTTGCTGCTGCTGACGCTGCTTCTGGCGGCCTGCGCCGCGCCGCCACCGCTGCAGCCGTCGCCTCCCGTTGTGGTGCCGCCGCCGGCAGTGCCCCAGCTGCCGCGGGAAGCGCGCCAGCCCACGGTGCCGCCGATCTGCTCGCCGACGTGCTTGTCGAGTTGGAAGCTGCTGGTCGAGCGGTTGCAGACGAAGCTGACCGGCGCCGAACCGCCGGCCTCGCCTGCGAGCGAGCCGCCGACTCGCTGATCGCGCCGTAGCGACCGGAGGCCACCATGATCCGCCACGAGACCGTCACTTCCACCCTGCGGTTCTACTGGCGCGAGAGTGACGACCCGTTCGCCCAGTACGACGCGATCTGCACGGTGGTCTGGGAGTCGCCGCGGGTGGTGTGGATCCGCGGCCTGCACGGAACGCTGAGCCGGCGCCTGCTGCGGGAGCTGCTGGCCTGGCTGGTGGACAACCACATCCTGGTTGTGAAGTCGCATCGCGACTCGGCCCGGGTGCTGCCGCTGGGCGTGGTGCACGCCGACGGCCACACCGAGATCAACGTGGCCGAGCTGGCCGCACGCGTCGCCGCACGCTGACCGGAAGCCGCCATGTTCCAGCCTTCCGATGCCGATCGGGAGGCGGTTCGGCGCGCCACCGAGGAGGCCGCCCGGGAGGGCAGGCCGTTTTGCGTCATCGACGAGTGGGCGCGCAGCCGCGCCGCGATAGTTCTGGAGCGATTAATCGGGCTGCGCGGGTGACGCGGCACCTACATCGTTTGCCCAAAGAATAGGCCGTCAACCGAAGCGATTTTGCCTCGCCACATGGTGCCGGTGCCGCCTTGAACCGTGGAGCCCGACACGAAGACTCGTGCGTCTTGAAGGTGCACAAAGGTGCGTTGCAGAACGTTTGGACGCGGCTTCACCTCATCGGCCTCGGGAGCACCGTCAACCCGTCCGTACGCCTCCTTGCCCAGGTTGTCTACCTGCGTGGCGAGCGTAGCTAGTAGTGATGCACCTGCGTTGCCACCGGCACCCTGAATCTGCGCAGCTAGAGCGTCGAAGTACCGGCGACCTGTAGTCAGACCACCGGAAATCTGAAGCCCACCGACCGTGAGTGTCACCGGCAGCACCAAGCTACCCCGGGCGACCTCCACAATCTCTATGAGCTCGAGCAGCAACCAATCCTTTCTTGCCAATTCGCCGCGTTCAAAGTCGGTGAGCTGGACATCTACACCGTTGTCTTGGTTGCTATCGGGTGAAGTCATTTCGCAAACGTTCTAAAGTGGGACCCGAGCGTACCGTGCCCCGTACGGACGTGGACTTAGTGAATATGTGCGCTGACTCGCATGTCTGCCAAGCCAAGTCTCACCACAGCTCCCGTCCTCGTCGCCTGTTCTGTTGTTTAAGATCGGACGGTGTGCAATCGCTACCACCCCGCCCGCGCGGAGGAGTTGGACTTCTACCGTGCGTCGTACGGCATCGACGAGCCGCCGCGTGGGCACATCGGCGACCCGCTGTTCCCCCGTGACATCGGGCCGTTCGGCCAGGGCGCCTTTATCCGCGCGGCGCGCGACGGCGGCGCGCTTGAGCAGGTGATGGGCCAGTGGGGCCTGATCGGATGGTTCGCCAAGTCCGCAGTGCCGCCGCGCAAGCCCGGCCGCGGCGGACCCATCCTGACGAACAACGCGCGGATGGAGACGATTGCGGAGAAGCCGACCTTCCGTGACCCCTGGAAGCGTGGCCAGCGCTGCATCATCCCCGCATGGTCCTACGTTGAGCCGAACTGGGAGAGCGGGAAGAACCAGTGGTGGCGGTTCCGCCGTGCCGACGGCCAGCCCTGGGGCATGGCAGGCCTTTGGAACACCTGGACCGACAAAGAAACCGGCGAGGTGGTCGAGAGCTACACGATGGTGACGCTCAACGCGGACCACCACCCGCTGCTGAACCGCATGCACCGCCCTGATCCAACCAGACCGGACACGATGCAGGACAAGCGGGCTGTTGTGCCGCTGGTGCCGTCGGCGTTCGAGGTGTGGCTGCGAGGGACGATCGAAGAGGCGACCGCTGCGCTGCAGCTGCCCGATGTCGAGGCCTATAACGCCGGGCCAGATCAGCCGTCGCTTCTAGCCGCGGACAAGCCGGGCCGGCAGGACCCGGAGCAGCCGCTCCTCCTTTAGCCCGCCACCGCCCTCGACATGGTGGATCGATTTGTCAGGCTGCGGCCAGAGCCGGGCGTGCGACTATGCGAGCTCGCATCGAGGCAAGCATCGGTTGCTCCACGAATTTGAAGGTCAGGATGGCGACTGCAATGCAGGCGGCCGGTACAACGACGAGCTCAGCAATCGCGGATTGGCCGACCGTCCTCTGCACCAGTACCTCGGCGGGCCAAATGACGAGCGGGTGAATGAGGTAGAGCGAGTACGAGGCGTCGCCGAGCAGCTTCAATGGCCGCACCGGAAGGCGCCGAATCTGCTCCTCAAGGCAAATCACACCGAGGACGAGCAATGCGGCCGGCACCCCAAAGTACACGGTGCGCGGTCCAGCGTCGAACAGTCTGGGCGAGATCATGGAGGCAAAAGCGATCGCAGCCGCCAAGCTGCCAAGGCCGATGACAAAGCGAACACGCGCATTGGTCGAGAACCGCTTGTGCACGATTGCTACGGCGATGCCTGCCAGGAATTCGAGGAACAGTGGGCTTGTCATCCGGAACTGGATCGCACTGGTGGTATCAGCAAACTTCCGAAAGGCGATGAGCGTGCCGAAGACGAGCACCAACGCGATCAGCCGCTGTGCGCTGGTGCGGAGGAACAGGGTGCAAGCGACCACGACGTAGAAGAAGAACTCATAGTTCAGCGTCCAGCCCGGGATCAGGAAGGGATAGAACTGCCCGTCCTTGCTGTGCGCGACGGGGATGAAGAGGAAGGCCTTCAGGCCCTCAACGAAGCCCGGGATGTGCCCTGTACCGGTAGCCAGTCTGAAGGCGAGGGTTGCCAGCAGCGCGAACCAATAGAGCGGCACCACGCGGATCAGCCGTGCACGCCACCAAGCGCCGGGCGTGACGCCAGGCCGTTGCGTCGTCAGCCAGATGATGAAGCCGCTGAGCACAAAGAAGACGTCGACTCCAGCCGACAGAATGCCGACTGCAAAAGTGTCTTCGCTGGCCTTGCCAAGCACTCTTGGCAGCACGTGAAAGTACACCACTGCGAGCGCCGCAATGCCCCGCAGGTACTGGACGCCAATCAACTCGTTCACTTTCCCTCCCTGGCAGCAGGCTCTTCGGCCTGCCTTTGCTCTATGCAAGATGCGTGCACCCCAATGTTGCACTGCACAAGCACAGGTCACTGGCAATGCTACCCGGCGTTGGCGAACCTCCAAGCGAGGGGCCTGATGCCGTTGAATGTTGACGCCCCCTCACACAAGGGGTGTGCCACCTCGGCGTCACAAGAAGAGAGCACAGTCGCATCTGAACGGTAGCCTCAACGCCATTGCCAGAATGGACCCTTGAAGGGCACTTGTTCCTACCAATCGGTTGCCTGCAATGTGTTGGGAGGTCCCATGTTTAAGCTCCTTGCTTCGAGCATCGTTCTGACGTGTTGCGCCGCCGGCGCGAACGCGTTCTCGTGCGCCCCTACCGAGACGGAAGACTGCCGTCTTGAGCTCAGCACCGTCACGGTGCGGTGGGACAAAGGCATCGACAACTTCATAGTCGACACCCAGTTCAACGGCTCGGACGGCTACGTCAACGGCTACGGCAGCTCTGCTGACTTTCCGAACCTCACGGCCGTTGACACTGCTGGCGGCACCCGGGCCGGCTTCTCGTTCTTGCCAAACATGGTTGGGCAGGTCGGCGGTAGCGGCATCAACGGATACCACGAAGGGAGCGCCTCGTTTCTCTTCGAGCGCATGGAGTTCATCGCGAAGAGCGGCTTCAAGGTCGACGCGATCGAGTTCACGATCACCGGCAGCCGGAGCCAGGTGGGCAACGGCTACGCCGCAATCGGTGTGCCGGGTGTGCCTGAGTTCACTGGCGACTCATTCGTCGCGACGGCGCTGTGGACACCGAACCAGACGACCTTCGGCGGCTCGATCAGCGTGAGCGCCTCCTACCAGGAGGGCGAGGATGGGACTGCCGCCGACTACGGTACGGCGTTCGCCAGCCTGGACAGCGTACGCATCGTCGCGCACGTTAGTGCCATTCCGGAGCCCGCGCAAGCGTACATGCTGCTCAGCGGCGGCCTGGTGCTGCTAGCTGCAGGCCGTTTGCGCTCCCGGCGATAGAGCCGCTCTCTTCGCACGGGCTCGCGCTTTGGGACAAGGGCTACCGTCAAGCCTGTGCTGGTGGGCGTGGTCTTGCTGCGATGACAACATACGGAGGCAGTCTGCCAGGCAGCAGATTCAAGACGAAGCCCATTTCACTATCTGCGGTTATGAACGGCACCACCACTTCGTTGGCATTCGGTGGGCTGAGTTTTGTCCCATCAATCCCGCCGACCAAATAGCTGATGTTCTGATCCGTGCCTAAAATTATTCCGTTCAGCAGCGGTTCATGTACTTCGAGCCGGACGATTTTATGCAGCCATACATGTGCAATCTTCGCCAGCATTCGAACGAACGGCCATGCCATTAGCTCAGGATTCTGAGCCCATGCGTCTGTCAGATACCAGCCAACGGCGGCAGGGTGTCGCTGCTGAACCTTTCTGATCTCCTCGCCGTCTCCAATGACGTCAACCTCGATTGCAGGTCTTGCGGAGGTCGGCGACTGTCCAGTCATGATGCCTGGTGGAGGCAAGCGTAGTGCGAGCAGGACTGACGGGTACTGTTCGATCGGCAGGCGCTCGTCGATGAAGCTATCGTCCGGGAAAACGTACCTTACTTCAAAGTCGCTTTGGCGCTCGTTAGGGCGGCGCGTTGGAAAGAGGTGCCGCGACCGGTACGCGCCGTACGCGTGTCGTGCGACATCCGCTTCGAAGTTCGACGTGACGTCGCGACAACTGTGGCAACTTGCATAAAGCAATTCCTCGGTGCCCCCAAGTGCATGAGCAACGACGTGCTCTTTGCTGAGTCCGGGTCCAACGAAACCGCAGTAGATGCAAGTTGCGACCCGCTTGCGGCGGTTGCGACGTTGATGTTTTCCAGACATAAGCTCATTCCAGAACGCTGCGTTTAAATCGTTCGGCTGGCGTGCCACCTGGCCTTTTGATTTTGAGCCAGTCGGAAGAGCGAGCGCCTGGCACGTAGGGCGAGGCCATGCGCTTCGCCACGATCCCCTCGAGCTTCAGCTGCACCGCCTGGCGGTACAGGTCCTGGCCCACCTCATCGAAGTGGCCCACCGGGAGCACGCAGGGCATCTCGCCGGCCAGCACCTTGGCCAGGCGCTTCTTCCGCTCGACCAGCGGCAGCTGCATCATGCTCTTGCCGTCCTGCACCAGCAGGTCGAACACGCAGAACACCGTCACATCGTCGCCGGCGCGGTAGCCGCGTCGCTTGGCGCGCGCATGCAGCTTGTTGAAGTCGCTCCGGCCCAGGTCATCTAGCACGCAGACCTCGCCGTCGACGATGCACCGGCCGCCGCGCAGGCACGCCAAAGAGGCCACGACCTCCGGGAACCACCTGGTTGCGTCCGTGCCGTTGCGCGACTGCAGCCGCACCGTGCCGCCGTCCCACTCGGCCAGCATGCGGTACCCGTCGTACTTGATCTCGTACAGCCAGTCGGGGTCCGAGAAGGGCGTGCCCACGCCCAGCAGC